>CAWBDW010000046.1:0-34241 GCA_963787545.1 uncultured Acidobacteriaceae bacterium | reverse complement strand
AGAAAATTACAGGTTCTGAAGCGCCGCCAAACTTCTACTCTCAACGGTTTACGACCCAGTCGAGTTGTGCTTAATGAACCCTGTAGCGAAAACCTTGTTTGTTTTTGCGGTCGCTTGCGGCAGCCCTTTGCTGGCGCAAACCGCCCAGACAGTAAATCAGCGGCTCGATGCTCTCAATGCCGCCACGAAAGCCGCGCAGCTTTCCGGCGATAACGCTTGGATGCTTACCAGCGCCGCGCTGGTTTTGATGATGACCGGACCCGGTCTCGCGCTTTTCTACGGGGGTCTCGTCCGGCGCAAAAACGTGCTGAGCACCATGATGCACAGCTTCGTTCTGATGGCCGTCGTAACCGTGCTCTGGGCCATCTATGGTTACAGCTTTGCTTTCGGAGAAGGGAACCCGTTTATCGGTGGATTTCAATATGTTTTTCTTAACGGCGTCGGTACCGCGCCTAATCCCGATTACGGCGCAACTGTTCCGCACGAGACATACATGATCTATCAGCTCATGTTCGCCATCATCACGCCGGCTTTGATTTCGGGCGCCTTCGCCGAGCGCATTAAATTCAGCGCCATGCTCGTGTTTACCGTCTTGTGGTCCACCATCGTTTATTTCCCGATGGCTCACATGGTATGGGGCAAGGGTGGTTTTCTGAATGCTTTTCTCGGCGGGAAAATTCCCTGTTTCGATTTCGCCGGCGGCACGGTCGTTCACATCACCTCGGGAGTAAGCGCGCTGGTGTGCGCGCTGTACCTGGGGCGGCGAATTGGCTTTCCGCGCGAATCCATGAAGCCGCACAATCTGGTCCTCAGTGTGATCGGCGCATGTCTGCTTTGGGTCGGCTGGTTCGGATTCAACGCGGGGAGCGCCGTAGCCGCTTCAGGTCTCGCCACCAGCGCCTTCGTCGCTACTCACTTTGCCACTGCGGCCGCGGCCTTGGGCTGGATGTTTGCCGAATGGATAAAACATGGAAAACCCAGCATGCTCGGCGGCATATCCGGCGCTGTCGCGGGTCTTGTGGCCATTACTCCGGCCTCCGGTTTTGTGGAGCCCTTTCCCGCCCTGTTGATCGGTTTTTTGGCAGGCATTTTCTGCTTCCTCATGGTGACGGCCGTGAAGAACAAGTTCGGCTATGACGACACGCTCGATGCCTTCGGCGTTCACGGCGCGGGCGGCACGTTGGGCGCACTGTTGACCGGCGTCTTCGCAACCAACGCGATCAATGACGGCTTGAAGAATGCCGCCGGGAAAGCTCTCCCGCTCGGTCTTGTGGACGGAAATGCCGGGCAGATCCTGAATCAGGCCGCTGGCGTCGGCATCGCCTGGGCTCTCGCCATCGTCGGCACTTTGATCATTCTGAAGATTGTCGACATGACCATAGGCGTGCGCGCCTCGGCGGAGCAGGAAGTCGAAGGTCTCGATCTCACCATGCACGGCGAGGAAGGCTACAGCCTGGAAGCGTAAGCTTCCAGGGTAGGATCAGGCGATGAAGAAAGTCGAAGCAATTATCCAGCCGCATAAGCTGGACGACGTCAAAGAAGCCCTCAAGAACATCGGAGTGGACGGTATTACCGTCACGGAAGTTCGCGGCCATGGCCGCCAGAAAGGTCATCGCGAAGTCTATCGCGGCATGGAATACGAAGTCGATTTTCTTCCCAAGATGAAGATCGAAACCATCATTCCCGATACCCGCCTCGACGAAGTGAGTCAGATCATCTGTTCGGCCGCCCGCACCGGCAAAATCGGCGACGGCAAGATATTCATCTACGAAGTTCTCGAAGCGATCCGCATCCGCAACGGCGATACCGGCGAAGCCGCACTCTAGTGGTAATCCAGCTTTTCGAATCCCGCACCTCGGATGTGGATGCCCTCATCCTCGAAACCGCCAATCGAGTCCTCCTGAATCGCCTCGACTCCCCGGTCGCGATAGCGGCCGTCGGCGGTTACGGCCGCCGCGAGTTGTTTCCGCACTCCGATATCGATTTGCTTGTTCTCGTCGAAGATGAGCCCCAACTGCTTCGCATCAAGGAGCCGGTTTCCGAATTCATTCGCGAGCTTTGGGACACCAACCTGAAGGTGAGCCAATCCGTCCGGCCGCTGGCCGAATGCTGCCGCTTCAACGATCAGAACATTGAGTTGCACATCAGCCTGCTCGATCTCCGCTTTCTCGCGGGCGATCGGACCCTGTTCGAACAATTTCAGCCCCGGCTCGCCGACTTCTATAAGCACAACTCAGCCCGGCTTATGCGCCGTCTATGCGAGATGACGCGCCAGCGGCACTTGAAATTTCAGGGCACGGTTTATCATCTCGAGCCCAATGTGAAAGAAGGCCCCGGCGGAATCAGGGATATTCACCTGCTGCACTGGCTATCGGCTCTCGCTCCCGATAAAGAACCTTTGACGTTGGCGCTCGACGAAACCGAACCAGCCAAACACTTCCTTTACTCGGTTCGCCGTTTTCTTCATCTGTCGAGCGGGCGCGACAACAATCTGCTTTCCTTTGAAATGCAGGACGAGGCGGCTCGCTCTCTGCCCGCCCAGCCGGTTGCTCCGGAACAGTGGATGCGCGAATACTATCGCCACGCTCGCCGCATTTTCCAGCGCAGTCTTCGCGCGCTTGAGTTCTCCGAATCCCAGGATTCGTCGTTGATGCGCCAGTTCCGCGATTGGCGCGGCAGGCTCTCCACCTCGGATTTTACGGTTTCGCACGATCGCATTTTCCTTCGTAACCCCACTATCACGTTGGCCTCAGCCGATGCGCTGCTCGGCTTGTTTGCCTTCGTTGCCCGCCATGGCGTGCTGTTGTCGTGGGACACCCAACGTAAGGTTCAGGCGGCCATCCCGCAACTGGAACCCGCGTTTCGCGCCACCCCTCCCCGCCACGCTGTTTGGCGCGACCTGATGTCTCAGCCGCATGCAGCCGCCGGATTGCGCCAGATGCAGGAAACCGGCCTGCTTGCCATCGCGCTTCCGCAATGGCACGCCATCGAAAGCCTCGTCGTGCGCGACTTCTACCACCGCTACACGGTGGATGAGCACACGCTCGTCGCCATCGAAACCATCGACGGTCTTTATGGCGCTAAATCGGACGCTGCCTCGCGCTTCGGCCAGCTCGCCCTTGAATACGAAAATGCCTGGCTGCTTCGCCTTGCTCTGCTCCTGCACGACATCGGCAAAGGCACCACACCCGGCGATCATGTTCGCGGTTCTTTGGACGTGGCAGACGAGTTGTTGCCTGCTCTCTCGCTCCCAATCGAAGACCGGCAGACGATTCGCTTCCTCATCGAACATCATCTTGATCTGTCATCGGTGATGAACGGCCGCGATCTGAATGATCCGGCTACCGCCCGTTTCCTGACTGGTCGCCTCGGGACGCAAGAGAATCTGAAAGCGCTTGTGCTGTTCACGTACGCTGACATCTCGGCGGTTAATCCAACCGCGCTGACCCCCTGGCGCGCCGAGCAGCTTTGGCGCGTGTACACGCTCACCGACGAGCAGCTCACCCGCGAGCTGAGTTCGGATCGCATCCACTCTGTTCTAGCAGCCCAGTGTCCGCTCGAAATGGCTCGGAGCTCGACCGTTTTCTCGAAGGTTTCCCGACCCGCTATTTGCGCATCCACACCCGCGAGCACATCGAACGTCACTTTGATCTCGAACAGAAACGCAAGCGCGACGGCGTGGCCGTTGAAATCGCGCGTGAGCCCGGCGCTTACCGCCTCTCCGTGGTCGCCGCCGACCAACCCGGACTCTTCGCTTCTATCTGCGGCGCCTTGGCTAGCTACGGAATGGATATTCTCAAAGCCGAAGCGTCCTCGAACTCGAGCGGATGCATCCTCGACGAAATCCGCTTTGCCGATCCCATGCGCACCCTTGAGTTGAATCCTGGCGAGACTGCCCGCCTGGAATGGACCATCGAATGTGTCATTAAAGGTGTCATTCAGGTTCCTGACCTCCTGAAGCGGAGACGCGCCGCCCCGCGTCCCAAAGTTGCCCCGAAGATAATGCCGCGTATCCGTTTCGATAACCACGCCTCCGATATCTCGACCTTAGTCGAGTTTATTGCCGAAGATAGGCCTGGACTGCTGTACGATCTGGCTTCGGCTTTCAGCGGCGCGCAATGCAACATCGAGCTTGTGCTGGTGGATACGGAAGCTCACAAGGCCGTTGATGTTTTCTACGTTACCCGTCATGGCGATAAGCTGGACGAGGCAACCCGAGATCGCCTTTTAAGAGATCTCGAGCACGCTGCCACTGCCAGTACTTCACAACCATGATTCCCGACTATTTTCGGCTGGACGGCAAGGTCTCGCTCATCACCGGAGGGGCCAGTGGTATAGGGGAAGCTACCGCCCGCGTCTTTTCCGAAGCAGGCTCACGCGTTCTCATCGTCGATATCGATCTGGCTCGCGCTCGGAAAGTGGCCCACGAACTCCGTGACGCCCACGCGTTCGAGTGCGACATCACCGACGAGCGGCAGGTTGCCGCCCTGTTTTCTCAAATAGAACGTCTGGATATCTTATTTAACTGCGCGGGATCGGTCTGGTCGGGACCGTGGAAGAGACTGAGCTGGCGGATTTTCAGCGGCTTTTCCGGGTCAATGTGGACGGAACGTATCTTATGACCAAAGCGGCCCTTCCTTTGCTCACGACTGTGCGAGGGTCGGTTTTGAATATGGGATCCGTGGCCGGTATGGTGGGCGTGCGGCGGCGCTTCGCTTACTGCGCGACCAAAGGCGCGGTGATGGCTATGACCCGGCAGCTTGCGGTCGATTATCCGACCCAGATCCGGGCCAATTGCATCGCCCCCGGAACCGTTGATACCCCTTTCGTCGAAGGGTACTTGGAAAAGTACCATCGCCACGAGAAAGACAAGGTCCGAGTCGAACTGAATGAGAGGCAGCCCTTCGGCCGGCTCGGCCGACCGGACGAAATTGCGAAGTTAGCCCTATATATCTGTTCGCCGGCAGCCGATTTTATGAATGGGTCCGTTATCCCCATCGATGGAGGGTGGACCGCGGCTTGATGAAAGAACGTTTATTTAAGTGCCCGAGATTCTTTTAGTTGACGGAATTCGACGAAGTACTTACGATATAAGTAACTCTGATTGCGACATGCCTTACCTTAGGTATCTCCGTATAGTCTTGCCCCTCGTTGTTGTGGCACTCCTTGGCTTTCAGGCCTCGGCCGCTGCCATAGGCAATGGCGCAAGGCCGGCTGTGAGAAGGCACGCCAGACTGCGTCGGCACGTTCGGCCAGTTGCCCATGCGGCGGTCCTCCACGCCGGGACGGCGGCGCTGATCACTACCTCCTATCACCGCAGAACCCGACGGCATATCGTTTATAATCCCTGGACCGAACCTACCTACGCCGATTCAACTGTCGGCGATAACGTCGATGGCGAAGATCTGGTAGTCCGCCGGGCCGCCGTGGACGCATTGGGGCCATACAACGGTAGCGTGGTTGTGGCTGATCCTCAGACCGGACGCATCCTCACTATTGTTAATCAGAAACTTGCGCTGAAGGGCGCTTACCAGCCCTGCTCCACGGTCAAAGTCGTCGTCTCGGTGGCTTCCTTGAGCGAAGGCATTGTGAATGCCGGCACCTCGGTCCATATAAGCCGCCGCTCCGCAATGGATATTACCCGGGCACTGGCGTATTCAAATAACCTGTTTTTCGCCAAATTGGGCGAGGAGCTCGGCTTTGATCGCGTGGAAAAATACGCGAAGCTCTTCGGACTCGGCGAAAAAGCTGGTCTCGATATTGCCGGCGAGGAAGCAGGTTATCTCACGCCTGATCCTCCTCAAACGGGTGTAGGCATGATGACCAGCTTCGGCGACGGGATCCGTCTGACGCCGCTTGAGCTGACGGGCATTGTCAGTACGATCGCCAATGGTGGGACGCTGTACTATTTGCAGTACCCGCGCAGCGAGGACGAAGTTCAGAAGTTCGTGCCGCGAATCAAGCGCGAGCTCGATATCGCCACTTTGATTCCCCAGATGAAGCCCGGCATGATGGGCGCCGTCGAATACGGAACGGCAAGGCGCGCCAACTACGATCCCAATGATCCGATTTTAGGAAAAACCGGAACGTGTACCGATACCGCGCAGCCCGGTGTTCATCTTGGCTGGTTCGGCTCCTTCAATGACGTCGGCAGCAAGAAGCTGACCGTCGTGGTTCTGCTGACCGGCGGCCGTGGCATTAGTGGCCCTATCGCATCCGGCATTGGCGGCGCGGTCTATCGCAATCTGGCGGCCCAGCAGTATTTTGGCCCGCAGCAGCAGCCGATCACAGCTTCCTTGATTTCTTTGAGCCACTAAATCTGTCGGTGCTACCTTAGTACGCTAGGTAACCGCCCCGTTGCTGACTCCTACAACGTACTCTTCAGCGCTTCTTCTCTTATTCATTTCCTTTGCCTGCCTCGGCTCTTGGGCTAACACGTTCAAGTTGACTGGGAGCCGCTGGCGCTATGAACTGTATTACCTCGATTTCTCAATAGGCGCCTTGCTGCTGGCGGTCGTCGCCGCGTACACGTTGGGAACCATGGGCGGCGATGTTTTTACCAATCGCATGATCCTGGCGGGTAGAACGGCGCAGGCTTGGGCGGTCGGGGGCGGCGTGATTTTTAATATAGGCAACATGCTGCTGGTTGCGGCCGTATCGCTCATCGGAATGTCCGCTGCCTTTCCACTCACGATTGGGACAGCGCTCGTCATCACTTCCTTTTTTCATTTTCGGCCGGCGAATCTGGTGTTTTTGGCGGTCGGGATCGTCCTCATGCTTCTTACCGTTACGTTCGATGGTTCGGCCTGTGGATTGCGCAACCGCGGCCTCGCCAAAGCTGTAAAGGATCAAAAAAGAGATAAAGCGGCTCCGAAGACATCGAAATCTAGCAAGGGCATTGTTGTCGGAATTATCGGCGGCGTCGCCCTCGGACTTTTCTACCCGGTTCTGAATCGGGCAATGGCGGGTGACCTGGGCCTGGGACCTTACGCCGGCGCACTGCTCTTCTGTTTGGGACTCGTTGCCTCGACGCTGGTATTCTGCCTGTACTTCATGAACGTGGCAATCGAAGGCGGCCCGCTCACCATCAAGAGCTATTTTCAGGGTAAGTTTGCCCAACACGCCCTGGGCTTTCTTGGCGGAGTAATCTGCGCCGTCGGGTTGCTCTCCGCTGCGCTGGCGTTATCCGCGCCGCCGGAAATCCTGCCGGACGACTCAGTGCTGTTCGTTGTGCCGCTGGCTTCGGTGCTCCTCGCTTTTCTGTGGGGAATCATCATTTGGCGGGAATTTAAGTCCGCTCCCATTGGCGCGAAAGGATCGCTGGCAGCAAGCGCCGTGTGCTTCGGCTGCGGGCTCGCCGTGATGGGTATCGGCCTAGCCCGATAATCGCCGCTAGTCGTCGAAACCCAGCGTTTTCGCTAAAACCCGCGCCACTTCCCGATCGGGTAAGCTGCCTTGCGCCAGGACGGCAGACCCGCCGCCGCGCCCGCCTGCATTCGAAAAAGCCTGTTTCAAGATCGCTCCAGCGTTCAGCCCCGTATCGGCGGAACAAGCGATCAACACTCCGGGAGGGTCCGCCGCAACCGCCAACACCACCGCCTTGCCGCGCCCGGTGATGGCTTGCGCTTTCGCTCGAAGCGCATCATTAATCGGCTCATCAGCCAAACGCACCCGTCGCAGACCGTCCGATGAGGGTGCGGTGGCATCGTACAACGCCTCGCCTTCGTGACGCGCCCTCTCCAGCAAAAGGCAATCCCTCTCCTTCTCGGCCTCGGCGAGCCGGTCCCGCACAGACGAGAAATGCTCCGGCAGCTTATCGATGGGAGCCGCCGATTGCCTGGCCAGATTCAGCAAAATCCGAAAATCCTGTTTCACCCGGCGCAGCGCCCGCGCGCCGCAAACGAACTCCAGCCGCGTATTGTTTCTGATTTTTTCAGACCGTCGAATCTGAATCGGTCCCAACTCGGCAGTCGAGCGGACATGCGTACCGCCGCAAGCGCTGCGATCGATACCTTCAATTTCAATAACCCGCAGCGTCCCGGAACGCTGGCTCGGCTTACGCAGTGCCTGGACACTTTCGGCCTCCTCGAAGTGGATCCGCACCGGGCGGCCTTCGCGCACGATCTCATTCGCGCGCTGTTCCGCCTGCTCAATCTGCGCCTCGGCGATCTCTTTCACGGCAAGCTCGATAGTCGAAACCTCGCTGCCCATATGAAAACTGACCGTTCGAAACCCGAAGAGTTCAACCAGCGCGGCAGACAGCAGATGCTGGCCGGTGTGCTGCTGCATATGATCGTAACGGCGAATCCAATCGACATGTCCCACGACGCACTCCGCTGTTAAAGGACCTTCCAGGATATGCGCCACTCGCGAATCCTCATCGATCACTTCAAGAATTGGTTGCCCTCCCAACCTTCCAAAATCGTTCGGTTGCCCACCGCTGGCCGGGTAAAACGCGGAGCGGTCGAGGTAAACGCGGCATCCTCCTTGCCCGCTATCGACCACTCGCGCCTCAAATTCCGTCAGGTAACAGTCCTGGTAGTAAAGCCGCTCGGTACTTACTGCTGAGTCCAACCCTAAGATGTAGCATCCTTGCGAATCGGAACTGCATCCATTTGGGAGACAATCAAAAGGATGCCTCTGCGCGATCACATACAGGCCATCAAGCGGGAGGATCCAGCCGCCAAGAGCAGCCTGGAGATCCTACTTTACTATCCCGGCCTGCATGCGGTCCTGTTCCATCGCGTTTCGCATTTTTTCTATCGGCACGGCTGGTTCCTGTTGGCTCGCGGCCTTTCTCAGGTGGCGCGGCTGTTTACCGGGATCGAAATTCACCCTGGCGCCAAAATTGGCCGGCGCCTGTTCATAGATCACGGCTTGGGCGTAGTCATTGGAGAAACGGCTGAAATCGGCGACGACGTGCTGCTGTATCAGGGCGTGACCTTAGGCGGCACCGGCAGCCAGCGAGGCAAACGGCACCCCACTATCGGCAATCGCGTGGTTGTCGGAACGGGCGCAGCCATATTAGGCGACATCACTCTCGGAGAGGATGTAAAAGTCGGCGCTGGTTCTGTGGTGGTCCATTCCGTTCCGGACGGGGCGACGGTGGTCGGTATTCCCGGCCGAGTGGTTCGCGGGCGCGCCGAAGCCATGGGCGTCCTCGAGCACGGCCGTATCGCGGCCTGCGGCGAAAACGAAGCGGCGGATCTCGAACAGCTTACCGATCGTGTTCGCGAACTCGAAGCGCTGATCGGCCTGCTGCTCGAAGAGCGCGTAGGTCAGGCCAGGGGCTGATTAAACCGGTACCGCAGACTGTTCGCGGCAAGCTGTTCCAATTCTGCGCGGCTAAATCCGAAAATATTTGCCGCCAGCGTGTATTCGTGCATGACGCTGGTGTGAAACAGCGCCGGGTCGTCGCTGCCCAGAACGATCGGCACGCCGGCATCCCACAGTCGCCGCAACGGATGTTGGAGCAAGCTGCCCACTGCGCCCGTACATACATTGCTCGATGGACAAATCTCGAGCGGGATATCGCGGGCTCGCAGTTCGGCCAACAGGCGGCCGTCGTCCACCGCTCTGATCCCATGTCCGATACGCTGCGCCCCAATCCCGATGGCTTGCCAGACGCTTTCCGGGCCGGAGACCTCGCCGGCATGGCAGGTGAGGCCCAACCCGGCATCTTTCGCTTCGCGGTACAGGCGGTCGTACCAGACTGCGGGTCCGCGTTCCTCATCGCCGCCGATTCCGATCCCAACCACGCCGTTCCCATGAAACCTTTTCGCGATTTCGAAGACGTACGCGGCCTGTTCCGGGCCAAACTGGCGGATCGCATCGAAGATCCAACCAACTTGAATCTCTTTAAAACGGTTGGCTTCGGCGGAGATCGCTTCGAATATCGGCTCTAGCCGCTGCTGCTTCCACAAGACCACTCCCGCCGACAAGCTGATCTCCGCGGAGCCGACATTCTCAGCGGCAAGCGCCTCCAACAAGCGCCGCGTGGCCAGCGCATAGGCTGCCGGCGAATCAAGTTTTCGAGCGACCCAAACGTACGCCTTGAGAAATCCCGCAAATCCCATGTAATGAAGATTGGATCGGATCTCGTCCAGAGACAGTGCGGGATCGAGTTCCTGAAGCGTTTCAGGCTGAACCGAACCCTCTAGGTGTATGTGCAATTCCGCTTTCGGCAATGCGTGTATGAAGTCCTGCAGACCGGGATCCGCGACGGGGCGACGGTCTGCGCTGGGCGTAGGCAATCCAGTGGAAGCCATAGTCGAAAACGTGTTGGGAACAGAACGGAGGTTCGTGGCAAGCGTGTCCCCCTTGCCATAATAAACGTGCGATGACTGAGCAAGAACTGGAAGCGATTGCCGGTGGCTATCACGGAGACCCGTTTGCGTTGCTCGGGCCGCACCTCGCCAAGGATGACCCGAAGGCGAGATGGGAGATCCGCGCGTTCCTGCCCCACGCCAGCGAGGCCGTACTCGAAACCGGAAAGCAAAGCTTCCCCATGGAACGCATGCATCCCGCTGGTTTGTTTACCGTTCGCTTGCCTTCGAATCCCGGAGCCTATCGATTCCGCATCACCGGCCATAACGGCTCAGTCTCCCAAGAGGAAGATGCGTACCGTTTCCCGCCGGTCATCAGCGATTTTGATCTGCATCTTCACTCGGAGGGGACCAATTACGAGGGGTATAACTCCTTTGGCGCGCATCCCGCCGTCGTCGAGGGAGTAGCTGGGACTCACTTTGCCGTTTGGGCGCCGAACGCCATCGTGGTGAGTGTAGTCGGCGATTTCAATGGCTGGGACAATCGGCGGCACGCCATGCGGCTCCGCACCGGCGGTGTGTGGGAGATCTTCATCCCAGACGTGGCCGTTGGCGCGTCATATAAGTTTTCTGTGAAGTCGCGGTTCCGCGGTTACAGCCAGCAAAAATCGGATCCGTACGGTTTCTGGATGGAGACGCCTCCGAAGTCGGCCTCGATCGTCGTGGACCTCCAAGGCTTCGAATGGCGCGACCAGCGATGGATGGAAGAGCGCGGTAAGACGAACACGCTGGACAGTCCCATGTCCGTCTACGAAGTGCATCTCGGATCGTGGTCGAAGGATGAAAACAATCAACCGCTAGGCTACCGGCAACTGGCGTCGAAGCTGGTCGAGTACGTGAAGCGCATGGGCTACACGCATATTGAGCTGATGCCGATCGCGGAACATCCCTACGCGCCATCGTGGGGGTATCAAGTCGTGGGCTACTTCGCGCCCACCTCCCGCTATGGCACGCCGCAGGATTTCATGCATTTCGTCGATTGCTGCCACCAGGCTGGTATCGGCGTAATCATGGACTGGGTTCCCGCGCATTTTCCAAAGGACGCGCATGGGTTGGCGTTCTTTGATGGTACGGCGCTCTACGAACACGAAGACCCGCGCATGGGCGAGCACCGCGATTGGGGCACGCTGATCTTCAACTTCGGAAGAAACGAGGTCCGATCGTTCCTTATTTCGAACGCGATGTTCTGGTTGAAGAAGTACCACATAGACGGCCTTCGGGTTGATGCCGTGGCTTCCATGCTGTACCTCGATTACTCGCGCAAAGCCGGTGAGTGGCTGCCCAACGTCTATGGCGGCAACGAAAATTTAGAAGCGATCAGTTTCCTGAAAAAGGCCAATGAGCTCGCCCATCAAGTGCCGGGGGCGATCACGGTAGCTGAGGAGTCCACCGCCTTTACCGGAGTTTCGCGGCCGGTCTACCTGAACGGGCTGGGCTTCACCATGAAATGGAACATGGGCTGGATGCACGACATGCTTCAGTATTTCGGGAGAGACCCGGTCCACCGCAAGTATCACCAGAACGACATTACTTTCAGCATGGTGTATGCGTTCACCGAAAATTTCGTTCTGCCGGTTTCGCATGACGAAGTGGTCTACGGCAAACGCGCGCTGCTGGACAAAATGCCCGGCGACGAGTGGCAAAGGTTCGCCAATGCCCGCGCTTTCCTGAGCTACATGTATGGCCATCCCGGAAAGAAGCTGCTGTTCATGGGATGTGAGATCGGCCAGACAGCGGAGTGGAATTATCAAGAGCAGGTGGAGTGGTGGTTACTGCAGTTTGAGATTCACCGTAAGTTCCAAGCGTTTTGCACTGCATTAAACGCGCTCTACCGCAGCGAGCCGGCCATGTATGAAGTCGACTTTCAGTATTGGGGTTTCGAGTGGATCGATTTCCACGATAACGAAAACTCGGTGATTTCGTTTGTGCGCCGAGCCAAACGCCGCGACGACTATCTTGTGTTCGTCTGTAATTTTACCCCAACACCGCATCCCGCCTATCGCATCGGCTTCCCGGAAGCCGGCGTGCATCGGGAGATATTCAATTCGGACGCGGAGATGTTCGGCGGCAGCAACATGGGAAACGGCGGCGCAATCAGGGCGATTCCTACCGCTTCGCATGGCCGGCCCGCGTCGGCGGAGCTGATTATTCCTCCGCTGGGCGTGCTGGTATTTAAGCCGGAGAGGCCGCTCCCCGCTTTGCCGAACTCAACTCTTCCGGCCTGACGGCAACGCCCGCTGGAACCCAGGAGCAGAAAACCTCGCTCTGCGACTCGCATGCGTTCGGGTTCTTTTTCAGTTCCTTCGTGAAGGCGATCAAAGCGGTCTTGCTCTTCGAGGCGGTAATCGCCATGTTGTGATCCGATTGACTCACTCGAACCAGGTAAATCAGACGCACGAATTTTGTTCCATTCGGGAGCGAAAACGAGAGCGTGGGCGCATCCGGTTCGGCAACTGTCTTGCCGTTCTTCGTCATCTCCGCCGAGGCAAATTTCAGCCGCACTCTTCCGCTTCGGTGCCCTTCGATCGCGTAGTATGAAACCTCGTAGCCGATCAAATTTGGCGACGAAAGCACGATCGTGTTCCCCTGACTCTGATGAACGTCTGTCTCCACTCGCGATCCCGCGCCGTTAAGCAGAGGCACAACTATCCGAAGCCGCCATCCTGGTTCTAAATCCATATAGGAATTGGCGTCAGCCGGAACCGCCGCGGCCGCCGTGGGTACCTGCATGTGCTGGCGTGAGCATCCAACCAGCATCATGATGGCCGGCACCAGGCTAAAGAAGAATCGTGCTGTCGGAACCGCGTTGACAGTGTCATCGCTCTCTGTACGCTCTCAGGCTTTACTTCGGCGGAAACAGAAACCGCAGCGCGTCCCGCATGCGGTGGCCCCAAGCCTTCTCATTGTGCCCGGCGCCTTGATCTTCAACAAACGCGAGATCCTGGCCCAGTTGCCAGCCCTTTTCAAGCAGCGCATCTCGCAGCGCGATCGCATTTTGCACGCAGTCCTGCGGGTTCTGGCCTTCGGACGTGCCAATGTCGAGCCAAATCTTTCCTCCCAGCTTTTGGCGCAGCTTGCGAACTTCTCTAAGGATGGCGCGATTCGACCACCAGACCGAGGGCGACATCACAATCAGCTTGCCGAAAACCTCGGGATACTGAAGACCCAAGTACAGAGTCGCCAATCCTCCCAGCGATGAACCGCCCAGTCCCGTGTTCGGCGCGTCCGGCAGCGTGCGGTACGTACCATCGATGAAGCGCTTTAGATCCTCGACAATCATCCGGCCGTAGGCGCGCGCCCGGCCACCCCGTCCCCGGCGGTCGCGGACCGGCGTGTATTCAGCCATGCGCTTCTGGGTGTTGTAGATTCCAACAATAATCAGCGGCTCTATCGCGCCGCCGCCGATCAGTTCCTCCGCCAGCTCATCGAGTCCCCAATCGTTCCCGAGGAACGCCGTTGCGGCATCGAACAGATTCTGCCCGTCATGCAGATAGAGCACCGGATAGCGGCGGTCCGGCTCGGTTTCGTAACCGGGCGGAAGATACACGATTACGTCGCGAGGGTCTGCCACGAATCGCGACGCAAGCGCCTGATGCAGCTTGATGTTCCCGGTGAGGGTGTGAGACGGCGCCTCGGCCATCAGCTCTTGATGAAGTCGAGCGAAGCCGAATTCATGCAGTAGCGCAGACCGGTCGGCCGGGGACCGTCGTCGAACACGTGACCCAGATGAGCGTCACATTTGGCGCAGCGAACTTCATTGCGCGGCACTCCCAGGCTTATGTCAATCCGGTTTTCGACGTTTTCTTTGGCGATCGGCTCCCAGAAACTGGGCCAACCCGTGTGCGAGTCGAACTTGGTCTCGGAGGAGAATAGCGCGGTACCGCAACAAATGCAGCGATAGATCCCGTGCTCGTGATTGTTCCAGTATTTGCCCGTGAAGGCCGGCTCGGTGCCCGCGTGGCGCGTGATTTCATACTCCTCGGGCGTGAGTTGTTGCTTCCATTCCGCGTCTGGCTTCTGAACCTTTTCAACTTCCATGATTCCCTTTCGTTGACCGGTGTCGGTAAAGTCTACGATCTTGACCATCTTGGGATGGCCGAAAGCCGGTCTTAGGCCGGCAGCGACGGCAAATCCACCAGCCGCAATGCCAAATGATTTCGTTAAGAACGTCCTGCGCCGCATATTCATATAGTAATTCGCGCCGCGTGTCCCGGGAGTTACGTAGAAACGATGGTAGTGGGGTCTTAGCGTGGAGATGAGGGGGTCGGCAGGGTGGAGTCAGATACGCATGAGGCCGCCAGCATCAGAATGACCGCCGGCAAATGAGAATAATCCGATCGAAAAGCCGCTACTCAGCGCGAATCCACCGATCAGAACCGTCGCGATGATCCGCACGGTTTGTTTACGCAGCAGTAAGGGTATCAGCGAACACCCAAGACTGGAAACATGACCGGAATAAGAGCATACGGCCCGTTGGCCTGAAGCAAGGTAGAGTGTGTGGGCTGGTCGCCGTTCGACCCGGAATAGATCGGCCATACGAGGAGAAAGATAGCACCCGCCGTTGCGAATCCAAACGATACGCCAGTTAGCCGCGTTTTCATGTCTAAGGCACTCCCAGCAACACAGATTTTAGCTCAGTTGCGTCGGCTTCCTTAACAGGTGTACCCGTCCTGAACTGTAAACGCTGTGCATCGCGCCGACCCCACTACCGAAACGGCTAGCGCCGCCAAGCGCCACTCCAAACTGCTAACTTGAAAGCATGCCGATCTTTGAATATGCTTGCGACGACTGCGGCACGAAATTCGAACAGCTGGTGCGCCGGAGTGCGGAGGCGGATGCCGTGCGCTGTCCATCTTGTGGGCAGGATCACCTTACCACGCAGTACTCGACCTTTGCGGCGCAATCCGGAAAAGCGAAGAGCGACGCGGCGCCATCCGGGGCCTGCGGAAGCGGAATGTGTGGTACCGATTTCTGCGGCGGCGGGATGTGCGGCATGAACATGAACTGACGCGAACGCCTTCTAACGCCGCTTTAGACCGTGCTGCCGTTCAGAAAACTCGAGCAGGCGTCTTTCACGGCTTCGATAAAGCCATCGAAAGAAGAGGGCTTCGTGATGTAGCGCCGCGCCCCCAGCGCAAACGATTTCTTCCGGTCCGCGGGCAAAGAAGAAGACGTAAAAACGATCACAGAAATCGCGCGCAGATCCTCCTCGCGTTGAACCTCTGTGAGGACCTCGAAACCCGTTTTCCTGGGCAGATTGAGATCCAGCAGAATCAAATCGGGTTTAGGCGCCTTTTCATAGGCGCCCGACTTCCGCAGGAACGCCAGAGCTTGCTCACCGTCTGACACCCGGTAGAGTTGGGCGGGTATGCTAGCCTCTTTGAGGGCGGTTTCGAGAAGAAAAACCGCCGCGTCTTCGTCCTCTACATAGAGGAGAACGTTTTGACGCACCCTAAGCTCCCCCCCCCCCGGCGCAGCCATAGTCGAGCCATGGATGCAATCTGCTGCTCGGAGGTATCCCAGTATGTTAACGAGCCCTTGATTCTCTGTCATGCGAGGCGCGGCGAGGCTCCCAACTATACCCTTGACTTTCGGCATTTGTTCGCCAACACTGGAACAGGGAGCAAGGCACGATATGGCGCTGACGCGTAGGCAGAAAGAGGTCATGGACTTTCTTTCCGATTTCATCGAGAAAAAGGGCTACAGTCCCAGCTACGAGGAGATCGCCGGCGGTTTAGGCTTGGCTTCGCTCGCCACGGTTCATAAGCACATCCAGGCGCTCGAAACCAAGCAATATCTGCGCCGCAGCTACAATCACAGCCGCTCACTCGAAATCGGTGATCGCTATTTTCGTGAGGAAAGAGCGCGGCGTGGACACGCAGAGTCGGTGATACCGCTGCTTGGCAGGATTGCCGCGGGCGTGCCCGTCGAAGCCATCGCTAATCCGGAGTCCTTGCAGTTTTCCGATTTTGCCGGCGATGAAGGCACCTATGCGCTGCAGGTGCGCGGCGAATCGATGATCGACGATCACATCTGCCATGGCGATTATGTCCTGGTGGAGAAAACAGATTCCGTCAAGAACGGCGAGATTGTAGTCGCCTTGGTGGACGGAACGGAAGCCACTTTGAAGCGCTACTACAAGGAAGCGGATGGGCGCGTTCGCCTGCAACCGGCGAACTCATCCATGGAGCCGATCTATATCGATCCGGCGAATCTGCAGATTCAGGGCCGATTGCTGGCGGTCATGCGGAAATACTGAAATCGTCGTGCGGAAATCGGATCAACTCAGCGCTGCAACACAATGCGACCAGTTACTGCTTCTCAAATGTCAAATGGTTATGGTAAGTACGGCCCTGCTGGTCTGTTCCGTCAACCGCTGTCGTCAAAGTTCTTCCATCCGATGACACGACTCCATGAACATCCTCTGTAACCTTCCCGTTCTGTTTCCAGATGTCGTGGAATGACCTACCTTGAATTATCGAGGTAACTGAAGCACTATCCATACCCGTCGGGTGAACTTCTTTTCCGTCCGACCAAGGCAATAAAACCTTAACCGGCTGGCCGTCTGCGCCAATCAAATCCAGGTGGCGCATGCCATCGGGTGTAAACGTGATCGTAAAGCTCTTAAACGGGGGGCCCGGATTGAACCGCGAATCGGCTAGGTTCAGCTTCCAGGTTCCGGTGAACGGAGTGATGTGCTCGGTTTGCGCCACTAGCAGAAAGGCGGCGGCCACGAACACCAGGAACAGCCGTAACAGAGGAGTAAATGTTTTCTCATTCCAAGTTCTCCTCACGTATCTCATACGAACCGATCACTTCCTGTATTGCTCGTCACTGACATGCTCCATCCTTCGCGAAGCCTCCCTTTTGCAGTGATCCGCCCTCGCTTTCTGCCGCAGCGCAGCCTGGTACCAACCAGACTCCTGCCCGTTATACGCTCGGACAAAGAGGGCATCGTCAACCGCGACGGACCAAATCCATGTCGGCGTGCCATACGGCACTCCGTCCTCACGGAATGGAGAGATGTGCAGGTCGTCGGCCTCGCGATCCTGCGCAATTCATCTTTCGACCATGTGGCCATTGGCGGTTTCCTCATCCAACCAGAACTTTAGTTGGGCCGCTTTTCAAAAACGCTTTTGACAACCGGTATTGCCGAAAACACATTCGGCCAACCGGCATAGAACGCTAAATGTGCCAGCACCTCGGACGCTTGCGCTTTGGCTAACCCGTTGTCCATTGCTCTATTCAGGTGATACGGGATCTGCGCGACGTGCCCTGACGCAATGAGTGCGCTGACGGTGACAAGGCTCCGATCCCGAGGTGCTAAGGCCGGACGTAGCCAGAGCTCACGGAAAAGGAGATCGCCGGTGTACTGCACAACCCCCGGAGCCACCGCGCCAACATCCTGCTGAACGCGTGTTGCCCGCTGTGCCTCGGCGGCTTCATCGATGGGGAGAAGCTCCGGCGATGCCGCGGGAAGCTGATCAAGTCCGATCCCGCGCTGTCCAAAATATCCTTTACAATCGCCACCGCGGAAAAAGCATTCGACCAGCCGGAGTAGAACGCAAGATGGGTGATGATCTCGGAAATCTCGCCTGGTTTAACGCCATTGTCGAGCGCAACGTTGAAATAATGCAGCATTCCGATGGTCTGATTGCGCGCGATCAAGGCAGCGACGGTAACGATGCTGCGGTCTCGTCGAGATAGATCCGGACGCATCCATAGGTCGTCGTCAATTGAGCTTTGACTGTATTTCGCAAGCGCCGGCGAGACCATACGCACTTCCTCGAGTGTCAGTGCAGCCCGCGGATTATTCGATATTGACATGGCTTATTGCTCCCTTTTCCTCTTCACAGGCTCCCGTGCTATTCGAACGGGTTATAGCCGGGCTTCTTGTACAACTTCTCCCAATTTGGGGCGATCTCGGATTTATAAACTTTCTCTGTCCAATCGCCTGCCTTGATATCTTCAATTCCTACTGAGACCGATTCTTCTCCACAGTTCAAAGTGCTGGTAACGTCCTTCACTAGTTGCTCGGCAAGCCGCTCTTCTGTTGGTCTGATCTGCCTTCGAGGAGTTTTACGACAACGTGAGGCATCCTTCTCTCCTGCTCAGCGCCCCACCAGCTTTTCCTGAAATTCCGGATACCGAGCCCCTTCGAGCTTGATGTGTGAGGAGGCGCTTTCGATGGCGCTGAGGTCTTCAGGCGTGAGTTCGACATCCGCCGCTCCGAGGTTTTCTTCCAGGCGAGGCAGCTTCGTTGTGCCCGGGATCGGAACGATCCATGGCTTCTTTGCGAGCAGCCAGGCGAGTGCGATCTGAGCAGGTGTCGCCTTCTTTTGTTCGGCGAATTTACTGAGCAGATCAACCAACGCCTGGTTCGTTTTGCGATTCTCTGGCGTAAAGCGAGGGACGATATTGCGGAAATCGGAGCTATCGAACTTGGTGTTTTCGTTGATCTTTCCAGTGAGGAAGCCTTTGCCAAGCGGGCTGAAGGGAACGAATCCGATCCCGAGTTCTTCGAGCGTTGGCATCACCGTCTCTTCCGGCTGCCTCCACCACAGCGAGTACTCGCTCTGCAGTGCAGTCACCGGCTGAACTGCATGTGCGCGACGGATGGTCTGCGCTGCTGCTTCAGAAAGACCGAAGTGCTTCACCTTGCCTTCCTGGATCAATTCCTTCACCGCTCCCGCGACGTCTTCGATCGGCACGTTCAGATCGACACGATGTTGGTAGAACAGGTCGATCACATCGACCTTGAGTCGCTTGAGCGAGGCCTCGGCGACCTGCTTGATGTGCTCCGGCCGGCTATTTAAGGCATTCCACTTGTCTCCGTCGTTGGGATTGGCTTTCCATCCGAACTTCGTTGCGATCACCACGTCTCCACGAAACGGAGCGAGTGCTTCGCCCACGAGTTCTTCGTTCGTGAACGGACCGTAGACTTCGGCAGTATCGAAGAATGTGACGCCGCGTTCGACCGCCGACGCGAATCAGAGAGATCATCTCCTGCTTATCTTTGGGCGGCCCGTAGGACCAACTCATGCCCATACAGCCGAGGCCGATCGCCGAGACCTCCAGGCCGCTCTTTCCGAGTTTGCGCTTTTGCATTGTTTTCCTTTGAACTGTCTCTCTCTTCCAGGCTAGGAAGAAACGCCTTTGACGCGGTATCCTGATCCTGCCGATTTATTGCCTATTCCTCGCGAAGCTCGGTATTCCTGATACCCAGCCCCACCGTCCGGCAGCTATCCTGTTACAGGGAGAGCAAAACCATTACTGCGAAAAACTCTTGCGAAGAGGCCTCTCTGTTACAAAGTGGAGCATATGAATTGCGAGCTGAGCTGGCTCGCAAGGTTGCTTCATTCGTTGGCTCGGCAGAGAGCCGGATAACGGACATTCCTGGCCTTACACTTCACCGGTACACCGCGCCTACGGCTCCGGCCTCAGTGACATATGAACCGAGCGTGGCCTTGGTAGTCCAAGGCCGAAAGCAAGTCGAGCTCGGCGGCAGGACTTTCTCCTACGATGCATCGCAGTTCCTGCTGACATCGCTCGATCTGCCGGTTATCAGCCAGGTGGTCGAGGCAAGCCCCGCGGCGCCATATCCCTGCTTACGGCTCAAGCTCGAAATGGCCACCGTCCGAGAGTTTCTCGGCCGAGAGGAAATCGACGTGACTGCGGCGGCATCCGGCGGTCCCGCGATGACAACCGCCCAGACCACGGTGGAGTTCCTCAGTGCATTCTGCCGTCTGATGGATCTGCTGAACACCCCGCGGGACATTCCCTTTCTCGGTCCCCTGATTCAACGCGAGATCATTTACCGGATCCTGCGAAGCGCGGAAGGGCAACGGCTCCGCGCCATTGCAACCGTAGGAGATCAAAGCCACCGCACAGCGAAAGTGATCGCGTGGATCGGCGCGAACTATGCGAAGCCGCTGCGAGTTGAGGATCTCGCACACATTGCGGGCATGAGCACGTCCACGCTGCACCACCATTTCCGGATGCTGACCTCTATGAGTCCTCTTCAGTATCAAAAACAGCTTCGCTTGCACGCAGCGCGGCGACTGATGCTCACGGAGGGTCTGGATGCGGCCAGTGCGGCCTTTGCGGTCGGATACGAAAGCGCCAGCCAATTCAATCGCGAATACAGCCGCTTCTTCGGCCAACCGCCGATACGGGATGTTCGCACTCTTCGCGCCACTAGCGCTCCGCCGTTTGAGTCGGTAAGTCATCAGCCGATCGGTAATCAAAACGCTAACTGATCTCGGCATCACTGGCGGGAAGCGGCATTCGCTGGCGTTACAAATCACACCTGAAATTGAAGCCACGATGCTAGACTTCTACTAGTGGCGGATGCGGTAAAACAGCAACCGGCGGCCCGGACAAGCATGGGTAAACGGCTTCTTTTCTGGGACTTTGCCCGGGCTTCGTGGCAGTATGACATCGTAGTCGCCATAATTTTGCTGTTCATCTTTGTCACGCCCAGGGACTGGTTTCGTGACCAGCCCCGTGCCGCCAGCGTGATCTTGATGTCCTCCCTGCACGGCTCCAATCGCGTGTACATTGCCACCGAGCTACTGCAAAATACAGCCGAGCCGGACCGCCCCAGGCGCGCCGAACAATTGATTCACGAACGCACCGGAAAGACTTGGCAAGTCGTGCGGGTGGAACCGATTCGCGACGAAGCCGAAGGAGAAATCAAGGGTTTCATCGCGTACACTGCTCGCTAGAAACCGCGTCTTCTGTTTAGATACATGAGAATTCTGCCCTCAGCCGTTTGTCTTCTTACATCCATTGCCGCAGCCCAATCGCAGGACGTGAACGCAATCCTGGCGCGCATGGATCAAGCCGCGCCCGCCTTTCGCGGCATGTCGGCGGACGTACAGATGAAAACGTTCACGGCCATCATTGGCGACACCACGGTTGAGAACGGCACCCTCAAAATGCAGCGGCTCAAGAACGAGGGCGTACGCGCCGTCCTTGATTTTTCGGGCCAAACAGACGCTCGCGAGATCGCCTTTCTAGGCAAGATCGTCCGGATTTATTACCCCAACCTCAAGACCTATCAGGATTACGATGTGGGCAAGAACACAGATGTACTGAACCAGTTTCTGCTGCTCGGCTTCGGCTCTTCGGGGAAAGAATTGTCGCAGAGCTATGACATCACTCCCGATGGCTCTGAAAAGATTGCCGGGCGGGATACGACGAAATTACTACTTGTTCCCAAGGAACAGAAGGTCAAAGAGCACCTGAGTAAGATCGAGATCTGGATTCCCGATAATGCCTCGTACCCCGTTCAACAGCAGTTTTTCGAGCCTTCTGGCAATTACCGTATAGTTACTTACACTAACATCAAGATCAATCCGCCCATGAAGGGCACTTTGGAATTAAAGCTGCCTTCCGGAGCTAAGAAGCAGGGCTAGGCCGGAAAACGCCGTCCCAGCGCCGCGCCAATTATGAACGAGCAGAAGAAATCCACGGCGAGACTTGCGTTCATCGACTGGACGCGCGGGCTCGCGGCGGTGGTCATGATTCAAGGTCACACCTTCGATTCGTTCGCGCGAACCGATCTGCGGGCTAAAGGGCCCTTCATGCTTTCCCAGTTCTTCGGCGGCCTGCCTCCCGCGATCTTTCTTTTTCTAACCGGAATCACCTTCGCGTTCCTGATGCACAGCCAGGAAAAGCAGGGCGCGACCGGATGGAGACGCATCGTCGCGGCACTCAAGAGGTCGCGCTATCTCTTCCTGATTGCTTTTCTGTTCCGCCTGCAGTTGTACGTTTTCGGATTTCCCACCAGCCCGGCCAGCCAGCTTCTCCGAGTCGACATTCTGAACTGCATGGGCATGGCTATGCTGCTCTTCGCGCCTATGGCAGTCTTCACCACGCGCGAGCGAATCAAGCTGTGTACCGTGCTGGGGCTTGTGATCGCGGGTCTCTCTCCGGTCGTCAGCATGATCGATCCGCAAGGCGTACCCGCGCTCGTCCGCTCTTACTTTTTTCCGAGTTACAACTACTTCGGCTTTTTCCCTTGGGCCTCGTTTCTCGCTTTCGGAATGGCGGGGGGTAGCATTTTGCGTAGTGTTACTAAAGACGATATGGAGCGGGTAATGCTCTGGTGCCTTATGTTTGGTTTAGGGCTTGCCTTCACCGCGCAGTACTTCTCCAATCTGCCCTATTCGATCTATGCCAAGAGCGAATTCTGGCTGAACAGCCCCGCGCAGATCCTGATCAAGCTCGGCGTGGTTCTTTGCGTTCTTTCCGTGGCTTACTTGTTGGTGAACTACGCATCCGCGGATCGCTGGAGCCTTTTCCGCCAGCTTGGCACCACGTCTTTGCTGGTGTACTGGGTTCACATCGAGCTCGTCTACGGACGTTGGTTCGGCATTTGGAAAGAAGCGCTTTCCGTTCCGCAAGTGCTCACTTACACGGCGCTGCTGCTCCTCTTGATGGTCCTTCTGTCGGTGCTGCGGACGCGGTACAAATCCATCTGGCCGCTTTTCAAACCGAGTCTTCTGCCCCAGCCGCGCCGCGCTTCCGGCGATTGAGTCACAGCTCGAAAAAATATCGCTATCTCCCTATCTTTTGTCGAGCTTAGCCCCGTTTTCGCCTCGCACGGCCATTGGATTCGGGCCCTCCCTGTGCTACTGTTCAGCAGGCTCAACGAACCACGACTGTCAGGGAGTGGTCGCCGTTGGGCCATTTTCTTTCTAGGAGCCCTCCATGGCCACAGACGCCCAGATCGCCGCGAACCAGAAGAACGCGCAGCTCTCCTCCGGCCCGACATCCGATACAGGTAAAGCCAAATCTTCTTTAAATGCCGTCAAAACTGGACTCACCGGCCGCACCGTCCTGCTGCCCGGCGACGATGCCGGTTACTACGAAGCTCACGTTGCTGACTTCTTCAAGCGTTGGGACCCCACGAGCGATGACGAACGCAACCTCGTCCAATCTCTCGCCGATACCGACTGGCGCTTGTTCCGCATTCCCGCTCTCGAAATGGGCATCTATGCTCTGGGCCGCATGGAGTTCGCCGCCGAGTTCCCCAAGGAAGACGAAGCTGTTCGCAAACATCTCATCGAAGCCAAGGTCTTCCTGACCTACCGCAAGGATCTCAACAATCTGAGCATTCAGGAATCGCGTCTTCGCCGCCAGCGCGAAAAGGACACCGAGGCCCTCAAGCAATTAAAGGAGCTGCACAAGCAGGAGGCCAAGGCCCGACTGAGCAAAGCCGCCCGGCTCTACATTGAGGCCGTCAAAGAAAAAGACAATGATGACTTCGACTTAGGCCAATTTGGGTTCGAATTTTCAATTGACCAAATCGAGCTGCGGGCCCTCGAGCTGAAGCCCGATCTATAATTCGCAGTTCATCACGGAAATGGCCGACAGGGCACTACTGCTCGATGCCGGCTCGGTCGCGGTTGATGGTTCCGTTGCGGAAGCTGTCTCGACCTACCTATCAAGGGGAGCGAGGAAGGCCACCTACACGCGTCCGTTGGATCCGCAGGTGAGCTACCCGCATTTAGTTCGGGTCGAAGTCTTGACATCGGACGCCAATGCGGTTCATCGGTTCGGCGAACCTCTGGAGATAAAATTCTGGATCCGCCATCCGGTTCCTATGATACATGGCAGTTTTTGTTTTCTGATATACAATAGTCAATTTCAAATCCCGGCAATTCATTCATCGTATTATCACGCACTAACATTTGGCAAGACGTCGGGTTGTTCTGTACTGACATGTCGTTTCCCGAATATTATACTAAATGTAGGGCAGTTTCATCTAGGTACCTGGCTTCAGGAACTCCCGAGCGGAGACACTTATGAAAGCCTGTATGGGATCTGCGCTTTTGAGGTGATAAGAGTCGACGAGAACCAGGTCGGGGGCTGGCGTCCGCAAACTTGTGTTTATCATGAGCAACACTCTTGGACGGCGGTTGATGCCACCAGCAAAGTCAAGGTTTGTTGACAGTCCGGTTAGCGGTCGGCTCTGGGGTATGCGGACGAGGCTTGAGCGCTTTGGGCTCAAAGCAATCATATTTATCGGCCAGTGCTTCTTTCCGACAAATTCGGCTAACCAACACAAATGAGGCAGCCGGTTTCAAGGGATCGAAAGATTATGGACATCATAAATGAAGATCGCATACATAATCTCAGCATACAAGTTGCCCGACCTGCTAATACGTCTCGTGCACAGGCTTCAATCACCAACATCAGTATTCGTAATTCACGTTGACAAGCGAACCGACAAAATTCAATACCAACACATGGTCACAGGTCTCGATCATTTGGCGAATGTCGTATTTCTCAAAAGGCATAAATGTCGCTGGGGTGACTTCGGCCACGTTCGTGCTACACTCAAGGGCCTTGCATATTTATTCAAAACCGAGGCGACCTTTGACTATGTTTTTTTGCTTACGGGTCAAGATTATCCTATCAAATCGAATGCCTATATCGAGTCGTTTTTAAGCAAAGCGACTGGAAAGGAGTTTATCTCATATTACGCGTTTCCAAATCAAGCTTGGGCCGGGGATGGTGGAATGAGGCGTATAGAGCTCTGGCATTTTGGGTTTTTAGAAGACTGGCCTTTTAAAATATTTCGCAGACTTGCTCATCTCCCTTTGCACATACGATCTACGTCTCGGGTTAAATTGACCATAGCTTCGCTGATCAATTTGGTATTTTCTAACAGGAGGCTGCCGGGAGATATGAAACCGTTCGGAGGCCCTGGTTATTGGTGTATAACAAGAGAGTGCGCGGAATTCGTAAATCGGTTTGCAGGTGAGAATCCAAAATTCGTGAAATTTTTTGAATATGCATACATACCAGATGAAATTTTTTTTCATACGGTAATCATGAACTCAGCATTTCAACAGAACGTGATAAATGATGATCTGAGGTGTATTGATATAACGGCCGGAAGCGGACCGCGAATTTGGCAGAGACAGGATTTCGAAATCCTCTCTCAATCGAGAGCGTTGATAGCGAGGAAGTTTGATACGACAGTTGATGCCGAGATTTTGGATTTGATCAATTCAAAGCTGCTTTGAACTCTGAACGACCTCCCTTCGATCCAGTTGTGTACCTAGTCCGCGGATCCGAAACTGGTGCGGTCGGGCTCGGCTGGGGATCGGGAGCGGCTGTAGGCAAGATTAACGGAAGCGCTGGGGAAATCCGAAAAGCTCAGAACTGTGGTTGTGAACGGCCCTCGACCTTGCCCACCAGGGGCTTTCTGTCTATACTGGCAAATGCCGATTTATACGAATTGCGAAATGATATCAACTTTGCACCGACCGGGCGGCAATGCCAATGGTGACACGCAGTGAGTCTCCACCGGATGCCAGACTTCGCCACGGTGTCGCTATCGTTGGTCATGATGCGGGTCGGACGGGCGCTCCCCTCATAGCGCTAAACATCGCCCGCGAGCTGGTAGAGGCGCGCGGCATTCCGGTCGTGACAATCTTGCTAGGGACGGGTGAATTGGAGCCGGAGTTTGCACGGATGGGTCCCCTGTTCGTCGTTCGGCCCCGCCTGTCCCCCAAATATCATCTCGATACACGGCTTTGGGCGCGCCTGGCGAAACGCGCCATTTACATGAAGGAATCCGTAAGGCACGACCGGATCTGGCGCAACATCTCGAGATACCTCGCCAAACGACAAATCCGGCATGCGGTGTGCAACACCGTGTTAAGCGGTGGCGCGGCGATCCGCTTGAAAGATGCCGGCGTGGCCTCAATCGGTTTGGTCCACGAACTGCCCCATTTGATCCGCGCCAATAGCTGGACAGATGAGGTCTCCGCCTTGATCCAAGGCGCCGACTCGTTGGTGTTCCCCTGCCGTCAAGTGCAGGCGGCCTTCATCGATGCCTTCTCAATCGGCGACAAACCGAGTTTCGTATACCCCCAGAGCTGCAACATCGATCCAGACCGGCTAGCGGTGGAGCAGCGCATCACCGTTCGTTCGGCCTTTCGCGCGCGCCTCGGTCTCACCTGTGATGATACCCTGATCTTGAGCTCCGGAACTAATGGTGATTTCCGCAAGGGGGTCGATCTGTTTGTCCACGCCGCACGCGAGATGGCCTTGTCATCGACCGCGGGTCGAAAGGTCGTATTCGCCTGGGCTGGGGAGGTTGGTTGGAGCTATCGTAAGTGGGCGGAAAAGGATATCAACCAATTGGCTCTAGCCGACCGCCTGATCTTCCTTGGCCCACAACGGGACATGGAGCCGTGTTTCGCGGCGGCGGATATCTTCTTTCTGCCGTCCAGAGAGGACCCCTTCCCCACCACAGTTCTGGAGGCCATGGCATATGGTCTCCCTGTTGTGGGCTTCGCTGGAACCGGCGGTATCGAGGACCAGATTTCTGGGGGTGTCGGCGTCATCGTTCCTTATGGCGACGTGACCTCTGCCGTTAACAAGTTGCGTTGGCTTGCCCAGCAGCCGGATGAGCGGAAAAGGATGGCCCGGCTCGGGCGAGAAAGGATCGCGCTCTCGGGCGGGTATCACTCCTATGTCGGCAATCTGATCGAGGTGCTTCTTAGGCTTCACCTCGAAGGTTGCGTGCAACGGCCGGCTCAGTGGGGCGAGTGAGGATGAAAATTCATGCAATGTGCCTGGTTAAGAACGAGGTGGATATCCTGCAGGAGAGTCTTGTATCAGCACTGCATTGGTGTGATCATATTTATGTATTTGATAACGGAAGTAACGATGGCACATGGGAACTGGTTACGGAGCTTGCTAAGCAGCATCCGCAAATCGTACCGTACAAACAGGATGCCATTTTATACAATATTAATCTGCGGGCGGATATTTTCAACGCATTTCGTCCGGATGCGGGTCCCGAAGATTGGTGGTGCGGGTTGGACGCCGATGAATTCTACATAGATGATCCAAGAATTTTTCTTACGAAGATAGGTGGAGACTTTCAAACAGTCTGGTCAGCCAGTCTCAATTATTATTTTACTGATCGGGACATAATTTCCTATCGTCAAGATCCTAAGACGTTTTTGGAAACTCCGATACAGCAGCGATTACATTATTATTACAACAATTGGGGTGAGCTCCGATTCTTCAGGCACAGTGACAAGATCGTGTGGACGGGTCAGGAGTACGGTGGCTTCCCATCGGCTATGTTCACAGCGCGTGCTTATCCGGTGCGGATTTGGTTGAAGCACTATCAATACCGCTCGCCGGAACAAATCGAACGGCGATTGCGCACTCGGCGTCCGGCAATGGAAGCGAGCACCGGCTTCCTGCACGAGGTTACGCCGAACTGGCGGAGTGCTATTGCAGCGAAACGGGATGCTCCCCTTGATTTCGAGAATGCCCGCCCGGAGTTCGCGGCGGCTTGTTGGGAAGAACGTGTCGTGTCAGCCGCGTCATTGGACTATGATGCCTTCGATCGTCGATACGTCGTCAACGAGGGCCTCATGCCCGAATTTCCAGTTCGGTTGCGGCGTTCGCGTCTTAAGGAAATCATCCCGGAGTCGATCCGCATACCACTCGGGCGGCTACGACGTCAAATGCTACTTGTGCTTGAGCGACTGCAGCCGAGCCAACGGAGTTGAGGGCTTGCGCACCTATTTACGAGCAAACGACGTTTCGCCGTCGGTTGCGCGCTAGAGGAGCTTGATGGCACGGAGACGCATCCTCTTCGTTTCTAGCATAAACGAGTCTCCTTGGGGCGCGACCGAGGAACTTTGGTCGCGCGCTGCAGTGAGGCTTGCAGCCGAAGGCGTCGCGGTATCCGCGAGTATCAGCGGATGGTCGCCGCTCCTCGCGCACAGAGGATACGCCAGTGCCGAGCCTATATTTCATCGCCAAGTTTTGAATTTGACTGAGCATGGCGTAGAAGTGCGGCTTCGGCCTACGCCGTATCCGCTAACAAAGCGTGCTTGGCGTGCTTTGACCGCACCGCAACAAAGCCCCACGACGCTAGAGGTCGAACAGCTAGTTGTTGCGAGATCTCCGGATCTTGTAGTGATTTCAGATGGGGCACCGTTTCCACCACTCGATTTGCTTGAGATGTGTGCAAGTAAGCGCTTGCCATTTGCCATTATCGTGCACTGCAACCAGTATTTTTGGTGGCCCGCTGACGCTTTAGCCGAACGTTACCGGGCGGCCCTAGCTGCTGCCGTCCGATGCTTCTTTGTTTCAAATGCAAACCGCCGGATAGCGGAAAAACAGATCGGTTGCGAGCTTCCCAATGCCGAACTTGTTCGCAATCCTTTTAACGTCGACTATAACACGTCGCCACCTTGGCCGCCTCTGGGACGAGACGGCGAATTTCGTTTTGCGTGTGTCGGCAGATTGGAGCCAGCGGGAAAAGGCCAGGATATTTTGTTCGAAGTGCTTACGGGACCAGCGTGGGCGATCCGCAATTGGCGATTGCACTTGTACGGCAACGGGGAGAACCGCGGCGGCCTAGAGCGCTTTGCGCAGCGCCTTGGACTCACCGAACGGGTCGTCTTCGAGGGCCATGTGGCAGACGTAGAGAAGATCTGGTCGCAAAACCATGTCCTGGTCATGCCCTCCCGGATTGAAGGTTTGCCTTTGGCGGTGGTCGAGGCCATGTTGTGTGGGCGACCGGTCGTCGCGACCGATGTGGCGGGGGCGGAAGTCATCGAGGACGGCGTAACCGGCTTTCTGGCCGAGGCGCCAACTGTCGGCAGCGTGGGAAACGCGCTTGAGCGATTCTGGGCTAGGAGAGGAGATGCCACGAGAATTCGGGGCGTCCGCCGCGAAAGGCATCCGCCACCTTGTCCCGCCAAATCCTGTCGGGGTTTTCGTGGATACTATCAAGGAACTCCTCGTGAGGACTTAGAGTCGCATCCCTCTTGCCGAGTCCACACCGAATGAGCAGGACCCCTCCGGCGACGATTTGGAGCAGGCCTTGCTTGGGAAGAGAAGCACGGAGACCCGTTAAATACTTAATACACTTCCTCGCCCAGCTTCGTTAAACTCCGGATCAGTCGGCCGGCGATCAGTTCGAGGCCACTGCGATGGCTCTCGAGATAATGTGTTTTTATAGCTTCAAAGCCGCGCTCCTGTCCCAAGATTATCTTTGTGGCGGTTCGGTCGTCGCCGGCAGCTTGAGGGGTACTGCCATTGACGCATTGACGTCCAGATCTTGCGAGGCTTCCGTTCAACTACCTCAACAAGTATGCGTCGAAATTTTCTAAACTTGCCGGAGGTCCCAAGGCAATTTTGTGTGTGGCCGCCAAGAACGTTTTGGCCTCGTCTTCGTCGTAACTGAACCGCCACATCCCTCGTGCGCTTGCAAATTCCCGGGTTTGCTGCGGCCCCATCTCAGTCACCGGGTTTTCGAGGAGGATGAGGATCGGGCGACCGGTCTTGGCTTTCAGATCGCGCGCCGTGGTGAGGACGTCTTGGAGGGTCAGCTCCAATTTGGAGCTGCGGGCAGACCAAGTAGCGAATCTACCGAATTTACCCTCCCGCAACAAGTAGATTTCGTTGTTTACGTAGTAAGGGATAGCTTCTGCGATGTGCTCAGGTTCGGGAACAATAATAGCGTCGTGGAGATCTGGCGAGGCGCGCAGCAAATTTCCGATCGCCTGGCTCTTGCTCATTTCCGTCATAACCTCTAAGTATATTTGAGTGATTCCGTTATGCATTGCCAGAGCTACTGGAATCACTCCGTAAAAACACATTGAAAAGAGCTGGGCTTTTAGTGGACCAGGTGGGCGCTGCACCGTATCGCGCTGACTCGCCAACGCAAACCAATATAGGGTAATGATAAAGACAACCCAGATGCCCTGGTGGCGATACCCGCCCGGATAGACAAATTGAAAAAAGACAGTGGTTGCCCACAAGCTTCCCAAGGCGGACAGCATTAGTGGGAGGCGGATGGCCAGCCCGGCCACCACAGCATACAGTAGATAGCTTGTTGCCACTTCCGCCAGCCGGCCTCCGGTCGAACAGAGAGCAGTTGGCGTCAAAACCGAAAACCCGCAGTAGAATTGGCCCGGTAACAAAATGGCGGACGCAACACCGCGAAAAATTCCTATGCCATCGGGAGGCGTCAGCGTCATCAGATCGTGCGCTGTCGGATAGACGGTGGCAAATGCAGCTAGCATTCCGGCCGAGCCACCTAGTCCAACAAATACGATTCGGCCGAATCCATCAGGCGGAACCGAACTACTCTTGCGCGCGCTCCACCAGTCGGCAAGCCATATCAGAAGATAAAATGGGATCAGGAGGTTCGCGATAACATTTGTCTGGGACAGCAAAAATAAAACCGATCCGCCCCATACCGGGGAGCGTTTCGGGGACGTGTATACTACGGCATAGACAAACATCAACAACATAGAAATTCCGTAATTGCGGGCCATGACTGAGTATTCGTATACCGGGATTGCTGACAGCACGAATAGAGCCTTAAACCACAATGGAAATGGCGCCCTCCATAAGAAAATGACGACGGCGGCTGCAGCAATGAGGATGCTTAACGCCGGCAGTACCGCCCGGGTGCCGAAAAGATCGCAAGAGGCCCGCAGAAGGAGATACCATAGCGCGGGGTGGCCCTCGCCATGAATGACCGCTGGCACGGTCACCAGGCTGGGCGCCTCGAGCGCCAATGACAATGCACGTACCTCGTCGCGCCAGAACTCGTGGTAGAGCTCTCCGACCGTGACCATTGCCGCCCAGGCCGTAAAAATCGCCAAATTCCAAAGGACGGTTGCACGCGAGTATACGGTGGAACCGGCGCGGAGCGTCGCATCTCCTGACGAGGTGATTGACGCATTCATTTGAAATCGCACGTATGCCGCGGGCGTAGGTCGACGTTCATTCGCGCGTGGCGCACGCCATGGGGCACCGCGAAACATCCGGGCAGGACGTCTGTCAAGTCCTTCCGGTACGCCGTCGAATGCCAGTATTCGCCAAGCGCAATGAACAACGCGTCTTCCCAGAGCTGCTTCTGCAAATCGACGCGGATCCGATTTTGCTGCTCTAAATCGGCCGTGTCTAGCCAAGCGGCGCGCAATTCCTCGAGGCGTGGACTGTTGGCCCAGCCGTTTATAGGCTCCTTGCCGTTGGCGCGAATGTCGGGGTTGCCATAAGGATGAACGTTTGGGAGGGAGGGATCGATCAGAGTGCAAAACATGTTGTAGCCGCCCTTGTCCCGCGAACCCCGATTATCGCGGCGCCGCACAATGCTGCCGAAATCCATTTCCTGCAGATCGACGTTCATGCTGGCGCGCCGTAGTTGCTCTTGTTAGCTCGCCGAGTTCGCGGACGTCGGTCGGCACAATCACCATGATTTTCTCACTCTTGTAGCCGGCCTCCGCCAGAGCCCGCTGGACGGCGGCATAATCGCGGGCCTCGATGCTCGACATCGGTGGCCAGCAGCGCGCCGCTGCCGAACAGACCGACATCGTTTTGCCAATTGTTAGGCCACGCGATCTCGGGGACCAGGTCAGCGGCGTGCGGGTTCTCCCACCAGTCGATCTCGCGGTGCAGCGCGCCGAGGCCGAAAACGGATCCGACGTTATCCATTCGACCCGCTCGAGATGCGCCACCTTCGGCGCGACGGTGAACCCGACCGGGCCGCCCGCCCCTAGTTGATCGTCCGCAAATCGTTCGAAGACCGCGCGGAGGCCGCTGACATGCACGTACGTCAGGAAGCGGTGGCGGCCGCTGCCGACTTCGGCGACAGGCTTGTACCGCAATTTCGCCGGTAGATGCTCCGGCATGATCGCCAGTACGTTGCGCCGGGCCCGGCAAGGGCCTCCAGCAGGTGGGGGGGAATGATCGCTCGGTAGCTGGTCTGATCGGGTTGGCACCGAGTGAGATAATTGCTGGCGATTCTCGCATTCGGAGCCGTGAAATCACACGCCTCGCCACGACGAAAGCCGAGTTGAGCATCCCCGCAGAGCTTCATTATCAAATCCGGGCGGCTAGCGGTGGAACGATGCAGCACCGTCAACCGCTCAGCGGTTCGCGCCACCTCTGGCCTCCCCTGCCAGAATATCCTGATCTCGAGCTGTGGCAGCAGCGGCCGATTGGGTTTTCCGAAAGAGTATCGGTCGAAGGGCAGTCGGCGCCGGCGGCAAGATCCCGCGATCAAGTTGCATTCACCGTTCCGTCAGGATAGGCGAGATTTCGCGCGCCACAAATTGGTTGCCTTCGGCTGACATATGCAGGAACGGATTGTACAGGTGGTGGTACCTCGAAGGGTCCTTGGTTTTCAATTCGGATAACGCGGGCTTCAAGTCGAGAACGCGCGTGGCTGGGTCTGATAAGCAACTTAAGACCCGCTCGGCTGTCCTCGATTCAGAGGGGGGCTCGAACTCCCAGTGCTGGGCCAAGACGATCAACTCGGAACCCCGCGACTTCGTCAGTCCTTCGAGCTCGTGAAGCAAGGCGCAGACGACCGTGATCCCTTTTTCTTGATCTTGCACTTGTATCTCCGACGCTCCCCTCAACCACCATTCTGGAAACAACCTCTTCATTACAGTATGCACAAACCGACTATGTTCCATTAGAGTAAGCAGCGCGCTCTCTTTCCCAGGACCAAAAGTCGGCGGTACCGGGACATTTTCCAGCATCAGTCGGCCATCCTTGAAGTCGAAGTAGGGCTTGGCCGTCGCGAACACTACCGACATTTGGGAGCGGCGGATATCATCGGGAATGAAGCTAAATATCACAGTGCTAAACCGATATCGGCTGAGAAGACTTCGCACTCGTAAAAAAATCTGGTCTACGCCATAGCCGTCCACCCCACCGTTGATCACTCTTTTTCCAGAGAGCTTTTCTAGCTGCGCCGGCCAGGTTTCCGAGTCGCGGACCTGATCGCCGAAAGCGTAGGAATCGCCGACTGCGAGGATCGGGTCGTCGGTCCCATCCCAAACCTCTCCGCGGCCATTGGAACGAACTCCTTCCTTGAGGATTGTGATGGATGTCCCCCATTGGTTCGACGATTTTGGGACCCATCCCAATTCAGGGTCATAAATGTGATAGCCAAATTTGTTCGGCTGCGGGAAACGAAAGTTTTCATATCCCCATTCACCATGATAAGCGCGAAGGCCAACCTCGATAGCTAGAAGAGAAAAAATAATGATTGCGACAGACAGAGCCGCATTGACGAGCTTTTCTTTCATTAGCGCTTGCCTCAAATTTTAAATTATGATGCCACGTTGTTGCTGCGCGGCACCTTTTGACAGCGCCGCACGTCCAAGGCAGCCAGAAGGTGGTGATATTACTGTGGCAACCTAATTGGCTACCAAACGGCGTCCGACACGGTACCCAAAACCCAGCCAAGCGTATTCTCCAGATACGGACAATCAGCTCGCTTCGGATACTGAAGCGGGTGTTGACCCGAAACCGGTCAAGTACATGCTTGAAGGCCGGAAACAGCGCGTGGTATCGTCGGTTTGTCTCCTTTGGAAGGCTGTATTTACGCGCCGACATCTCGACGTGAGCCACGCCGAGATTCCGAGAGGAAACGTCGAGGAGCGGATCCCAAAGAGCTTCTGCCTTCGCCGGATCGCAGGTGGTCACGATCCTAGGGTAGTTGCGCATAACTCAAACTCCTCGGATAATGCTCGCCGTGCGGTATGACGACAAGCCTTTTGTAAAGGCGCCAAGATGTCCTGCTTGTCATCACGTGGCGCTGATGAGGACCTGGCGAGTGAGACGGACAGGGACGCGCTGAACTCGATTTTGACCGCCAACCTGATGCTTCGGTTCCGCGACTTCGTGATCACCTCCGATGCCGGGCTGCTGCAAGCTGGATCACGCGCTTGCTTTGACGATCATGGCCAACGAGGCGTTATCCGCGGCGCTCTTTGATCACCTGCTGGAAATTCGCGTCCCTCATGTCGAAATTCCGACCTGCACTTCATTTCGAAGGAGGTCGGACGTGGACAGACACTTCTTTTATATCGCAGTGCCGCCGAGTAACCGGGT
>CAWBDW010000045.1:0-18327 GCA_963787545.1 uncultured Acidobacteriaceae bacterium | reverse complement strand
AGGGAGGTTGTACATGAAGAAACTGTTCGTGATTCTCGGCTTGGCCGGCATTCAGGCTTTCGCTCAATCGACCGCCAATCCGCTCAGCACCACAGCCAAAGGGATGTATACGATGACCAAGAATTATTTGCTGAAAGCGGCCGAAGAAATGCCGGAAGAAAACTATTCTTTCCAGCCCGTATCCACCGTGCGCACCTTTGGTCAATTGGTAGGACACGTGGCTGACGCGCAATACGAATTTTGCTCGCCTGTGATCGGCGATAACAATAAAGGGCCGGGCGTGGAAAAGAACAAGACGTCGAAAGCCGATCTCATCCAGGCGCTCAAGGTTGCGTTCGCCTACTGCGACTCAGCTTACGACGGCATGACGGACGCGCACGCCGCGGATATGGCGCAGTTCTTTGGCCACGACATGCCGAAGCTGGCAATTCTAAACTTCAACATCGCCCACAACGAGGAACACTACGGCAATATGGTGACTTATCTGCGAATCAAGGGACTTGTTCCGCCTTCCAGTCAGCCGCGCAAGTAAAGCAATACGCCGGACCATTTGCGCGCGATCAGCTCTGCGATAGTGAGTGCTATGGCAAGGCCTAACAGCGCCGGCCAGAGCTGCCAAGTCGTGTAAATGCGTCTGCCGTCCGCATCGAAGATTGAGCTGGGCCGCGGATTGAAGCGGCCGCCCGTCAGATTGGAAATCTGCGCCAGGAGCGCGTGGTTCGAGCCGTAATCCCGCAGCTCTTCCTGCTCGCGATATAAGCCGACCTCGGGGAAGGCACTCGATTCCGCTTCAGGACGAATCCGGAACAGGCCACGCAAAGGGCCGACGTGCAAACGCCCGCGGTACACGCGCGGAGAAGTCTTCTCGACGTCAATCGCTTTTTCAAAACCGTTCGGGCCGAGGACGAAGATCTGAGGCACGGCTGCCGGTTCCTCGACGCCCGCGCCGAGGCGATAGTTGACCAGAATGTCTCCGTTCGCGGTATCGAACTGAGCGCTCGCTTCACTGCGCCCCGTTTGCGGCAGCAGATCGCGCGCGGCGTTGATCCAGAATTTGTCGAATCCGGGCCATGTCACCCAGGCCGCGGCCCAGCGGCTTTTCGCATCGGAAGTAAAAACAGCGGCGCGGCCGAGCCCGTATTGCCAGCGAACGTATAGCGGATCTTTCTTGTTGGGATCGATGCTCAGGATGGTTTCCGCTTCCGGCTTGGCAATAAAACGGGCATAGCCCTTCAGCGGCGGCGCCGTGTCCATGCCGACGCCGTCCAGGATCTCGGCTTTGTCGTCGACTATCGGCGCCAACGGCTTCTCTACCGCTGTCGATCCGCTGTAGTCCTGAACGTCTTTCAGCAGAATCTGTTCCAGCCCCTGCGGCTCATTCAGGAAATAACTTCGACCTCCCGAGGTGGAAGCGATCTTCTCCAGATAAGACCGGTTCACGTCCTGACCAAGTCCGACGGTCGAAATGGTGACTTGATGCTGAAGCGCTTCGCGCGCCAGATCGATGCTGTCGCCTTCTTCCGAGATGCCGTCGGTCAGCAGAACAATATGCTTGTAGGTGGATTTCGAGAGCAGCACTTTGCGGTACGCTTCCGCCAGAGCCGGCGCGATTTGTGTACCGCCGTCTGGCGTGATGCCGGAGATCAGACGCTTGATCATCGATTTATCTTCGGCGCGGCGTATGGGCACAGCCCACTGGTACGAATTGTCGAAGATCAAGACGCCGATGGTATCGACCGGCCGCAAATGGTCCACCACCCCGATTGCCGAAAGCCGCGCGAGTTCGATTTTGCGGCCTTCCATGGAGGAGGATTTGTCGATGATGAGCGCGACGGAGGTGCCTTCCGGAGTTCTGGGCGGCGCAAGTCTGGCGGGCAGAGCGCGATCGAGAGCGTCGGGCTGTTTGTCGTTCTTGTAAACCTGCCGCTCACCGCCGATGAGAAGCAGGCCGCCGCCTTGCTTTACATATTCTTCAAGGCGGCTCTTCTCGGCGGCGCGGAAGAAATCGAGATTCATGTTGTTCAGCACCACGAGTTGCACATCGCTCAAATCTTTGTCGATCAGCGAAGCGTCGCGCGTGACGTCAAAGTCGGCTTGCTGGAACGCCTGGAGCAAATTCGCTTCGGTTCCGGGAGGATCTTGCGAGAGATACAGCACTTTCGCGCGTTTGAGCTGGATGGCGTGTTCGAATGGCAGCTCGCCTAAATTTCCGGCTGTAATGCGGCCGGAGATGGCCGTCGCGCCGCTCGAATTCACGCGCGCGTGGACGCGGACCAGATTGGTCCCGGCAGACAACTCAATAGGATTGGCGCCGAGGTCCTTGCCTTCCGCGGAAATTTCGATGCTGGCGTGCGCCGCTCGAGGCGAGTCGATGGTCAGATCCAGCGGTATGCGCTCGCCCGCATATGCTTCGTGGGGAATCGACAATGCTTCTAAATGCAGCCCGGTTTCGGGGCGGCCGGCCAGCGGAATTGTATCGACCGGAACATGCAGCCGCTGCAACTCCGCTATGGCGCGCGCGGCGCTTCCTTCGTTTTGATTGCCATCGCTGATCAGAACCAGGCGCGGAATGTGGCCGCTGGGAATTGCCGACATGCTGCCGGTCAAGGCGGACTCCAGATTAGTCCCGCTGCCCACGTCATTCGCCGTTTGGACCAGCCGGAATTCACCAGAAACCTCCTGCGGAAGCAGACTGCGCGCGTGGCTGGCAAATGGCGCGACTTTCATCCAGTTGCCGTGCTTGTGCGCCTCCATTTGGCCGACGATGGACGAGGCGCGCGCCAGATCGCCCCGCGTAATGCTGCCGGAGGTATCCACCAGGACGACTGCTCCCGTTTTCGTTTCCGGCATGTTGATGGTAGGCTCGGCCAGAGCCGCCAGAATCGCAGCGAAACTGATGCCCTTCAATATCAGCGTGAGAGGCCGCGCTGTAGAGCGCCAGCACCATATCATCCAGATGAAAGGTAGTGGAACCAGAAGCAACGCCCAGATGTGAACGGCGCTCATTTGGACACCAACTCCCGTTCCCGGGCGGCTGCGGGTTGCGCGGGTCGGATCCGCGGCGACATCCATAAACGGCGCCGGCCAAACAGCATCCATTCGAGGAATAAGCCGAGTCCGCCGAGGAGAGCCAGAAACTGCCAGATGTCGACCGCGGTGGGCGAAAAGCGAGAGCTTGGCGGAAGACCGGATGCGCTGTTCTTTGGGGCGTTCCAGGCGAACTCTCCGACATCGGGCAGCGTGAGCGAAAGCACGCGCTCGCGTTCGCCTGTGGTGACGTGAACGATGCCCGGACTGCTGGCAAACAGTTGCAGAGTGCGATCGCGCACCGTGAACGGAATTGGAAAGCCGCGGTCGCCCGTGACACGCACGCGATCCGGGCGCTCACTGGGATCGAGAGTGATGGTTGCGTCACCCACCCGGCCGGCGGTAATCTCCCAAGCGCGAAGGCCTTCCGGAGAAAGCCAGCGCAAAAGGTCGGCGAAGAGGAGCGGGGTTGTCACTTCAAACTTGAGCTGCCGATCGAGTGGATCGAAGCCGATGGCGGCCAGCTTTGGCCGGCTCTCATTTGCTCCTCGCGCCACCACCACGGCTCCGTCGGAAACGCTGCCGATGGGAATATCGCCTTCAAACGTTTGGAACACTTCGGCGGCGGGGATGTGGGTTTCCCTGGCCTGCAGGCCGGCGGCGAGACCGGTTTCCGGGTGCCAGTTCGTGACGACCGCATCTTCGACTGTGGTCTTAACGGGCAGCGGCGAGCCTTGTTTCGGAGGATCGATCCAAAGACTGGCGAGTTGCGGCGGCACGGGCGGAGCGAATTGATCGAGCAGCATGAGATCGGCGGGGGGCTTCGCCCTGTACTGCGCGGGCGGATAGAATTTCACGGACAAGCGAGGATTGGCTTCGAGCAAGGGCCTGAGCGCAGCGGGACGGTTGGTATAAACCGCCAGTCTGAGTGAGCCGTTTCGAGGCAGTTCGACTGTTGCGCGGTCGTCAGTCGAGAGGGCGTCGCCGGGATCGATTTGCGCCACGAGCTGCCCGGCCGTGTTGGTTGTGAAGTCGTATTCTGCGCCCGTCTCTTCGCCCGGCTTCAACCGGAAAATGCGCGGGGCGAAAGCAGTTCCCGCAAACTGCGTCCGCAAACGGATAGTGCGAGGCTCGGTTCCGTAGTTCTTGAGCGTGACGGCGGCTTGCCACGAGTTCGGATCGTCATCGTCGCGCTTGACGCCGATGCGCCGGATACCGCAGTTCTGGCGGTCGGCGGGCACGGTGATGACGCGCAGGTTGGGCAGGATCTGCGCCGGAGTATCGCTTTCGCCAATCAACTTGGGACCGATGTAGACGATGTCGCCTTGCAAGCCAGCGGACGAGCCTTGCGCCTGGCGCGCGAACCCGAGCGCTTGGTCGATATTCAGAGCGGCCCAACCGGCGCTCGATTCATTTAGTGCGTTCAGGAGCTGAGTGCGATCCGCTGTGAAAGGCGTCACAGGCGTGGCGAGGGCGTCGACTCGCACTAACAGCACTCGATCGCGCGGCGAAAGCGTCGAGAGGTATTGCCGGGCAACGGTCTTCTCCCGATCAAGCAGGCTTCCCGTGGAGATCTTTTCCGCAGTCCATGAAGATGTATCGAGCAACAGCACGTGATTGAGCCCGCGCCGTTCGCGGCTTCCCAACTGCAGTTGAGCGATGGCGAGCAGCAGCAAGGCGAGGCTGACGAGTTGAAGCACCAGCGACCACGGCTCGCGCATGCGTCTGCGGCTGTGCTGTTCCTCAGTGCCGAAGGCCGGTATCCAGAAGCGCAGGGTCGAGACCAGTTTCTTGTGCTTGGCGCGATCGAGCAGATACAGCGCGGCGACAAAGCCACCGAGCGCGCCCAGCAGCGTGAGAAATTCGCCGGCCGTGAGGTTTAGGAAAAACATGGAACTTCAGTAGAGGCTCTCGACCATGGCGAGCGGGCCGAATAACGCAGATTCGACCGGAAAATGCGTCGATAATCCGGCGTACCGGCCGCCGTTGCGTAAGGCGAGCCGTTTGATCTGCTCCGTGTGATCGTCGAAGGCCGCGGTGTAGGCGCTGCGGGAACGCTCGTCGACCGCAATTTTAAGGTGAGTGCTGGATTCGGCATCTATCAATTCCAGTTCGCCATCGCCCGATGGCTGCCGGTCTTCTTCACCCCAGAGCTGCACGAGCAGCAGCTCGTGGCCGAAGTCGGCCATGTATTGCAAGGGATGAAAACAATCGGTGTCGTCGAGGAAATCGGAGACGACGATCGTGAGTCCGCGCTGCGGATAGGCGCTGAGGTACTCGCGCGCGGTTGCAAAGTAGTTCGTCTGGCCGCCCGGCGTCAAACCGCGCAGATAATTTTCGGCGGGTTGAAAACGATGGCGGCCGCCGCTCGCCAGAAACGGCTCGTGCAGACGCGCCGAAAACGGCTGCAACAGAATGCTGTCGAGCCGCACCAGGCCGACATAGACCAGCGCCGCCGCCAATTTGCGCGCGTATTCGAATTTCGTAAGATCGCCGTTGCCGGCTCCTACTGTCATGGAAGCGCTGGTGTCGAGCAGCAGGCGCACAGGAACGCGCGGCTCAATCTGGAACATCTTCAGGAAGAGCTTCTCAAAGCGCATGTAAGCCCGCCAGTTGACCGCGCGCAGATCGTCGCCTTCGTGGAAGGTGCGATGGTCGAGAAACTCCTGGCCCGGACCGGCAAAACGCGAGATGTTGTGACCGCCGACCAATCCGTTGAACGACTTTTGCCAATACAGCGTGAGCCGCTCCAGCTTTTCGAGAAATTGCCGGTCGACGAGCGGTTCAGGCATGACTACTGCTACACGCGCGCGGCCACCGCATCGAAAATCTTGCGAAGAATCGTTTCGGTGGTTTCCCCATCGGCATGCGCGTCGAAGTTCAGAATGACGCGGTGGCGCAGAACCGCCGGCGCAACGGCCAGCAGGTCCTCAATGCTGAGGTGCAAACGGCCTCGCATCAGCGCGAGCACGCGGCCGCACTCGATGAGAGCTTGCGCGCCGCGCGGAGAGCTTCCGTAACGGATATACCGGTTCGTCACCTCCGGCGCCTCGCGCGTGCCAGGCTGCGTGGCCATAATCAATTCGATGGCGTAATCCTGCACGTGCGGTGCGACAATGGCCTGCTTACACATCTCTTTCAAGTCGGCGACCTGTTCGCGATCCATCACCTGCCGGAGTTCGGCCTCATCGCTCTTGGTGGTCACCTCGACAATGCGGTTCAGGTCTTCGCGCGAAGGGTAGGTCACCAGAATCTTCATCAGAAAACGATCGAGCTGCGCTTCGGGAAGCGGATAGGTGCCCTCCATTTCGATCGGATTCTGGGTAGCCATTACCAGGAATGGCGCATCGAGCGAATAAGTAGACGTGCCGCTGGTCACGGTTCGCTCCTGCATCGCTTCGAGCAGGGCCGATTGCGTCTTGGGAGTGGCGCGGTTGATTTCGTCCGCTAACACGAGATTGGCGAAAACCGGCCCGGGCTGGAAACGAAGATTCTTGTGCCCGTGCTCGTCGGTTTCCATTACCATGCTGCCGACAATGTCGCCGGGCATCAGATCTGGCGTGAATTGAATCCGCGAATAGCGCAGATCGAGGACTCGCGAAAGTGTGCGCAGCAGCGTGGTTTTTCCCAGCCCGGGAACGCCTTCCAGAAGAACGTGCCCTCCGGCGATGAGGCAGATGAGCACGCCATCGATGACCTCCGTTTGGCCGACGATGATTTTCCCGATCTCTTCGCGCACTCGGGTGAGGCCGCCCGTTACGCGATCGACGATCTCTGTCTCAACACTCAATATTTCGGCCATTGTTCCTAACTGCGAGACGCGAACACCATGTTCGAGGGTTCCACACCGCGGCGCGCGCAATCGGCTAAATAAAGTCTGCCATAGCTCTCCAGGATGTAGTCGCGGCTGGAGAAGCCGAGCCGGTCCGCTGTCGTGTCGATCCATTCGCCGGGACCTTCAAGTTCAAGGAAGTCGCCAATGGGTGTCTCATCCAACGTGACGACGCCGTGATCGTCTTTGGCGGCGAACTCGGTCCGGTATTTCTCATATCGAAAGGTTTGCGCAAAACCGATTTGCGTGAGGATCTGGTGCATGGTTTCGAGGGAGCCGACGGTGGTCTCCAATTCGGGGCGGCTTTTATGGGGACCAGGATTGCCCGGACCTTTCCAGGTAATTACCGCCTCGCCGCCTAATTGCCTGAGCCGCAGGAGCATATTTCGATCGCGGAGATTGTGATCGGGCGAATCGTAGAGCGTGTTCGATTCAAACTGGCGTGGCGCGGAGATCGCTAAACCGAGGCGATGGATGCGCTCCAATATGGCTGGACGATCAGGCAATCGTAGCTTGACCTCGGTTTCGATAGCGTTTTTCATGTGTGGGGACACTGGGTCCAGATAAGAGGCAGCGGGCGGCCTCAGTTCGATTTTCTCACCTGTGCGGATTTCGGAGACTAGGCGGCGTTCGCGACCGCTTCGAACGGCTCTTTTTTCAGGACTTCGCCAGTTGAAAATTTGAACCCATTTTCCGATGGATCAAACGGCGCGTCCTCGCGTTTGGCCACGAGGTAGCGGCGAGCGGCATTGTCGAGCGCTTCGTTTTCCTTGGCTTTGCGCTCCTGTTGAAGCTTGCGAAGCTCGGCGGTTTCCCGTTCGCGGCGGCGGGTAAGGCGCGCTTCCTGGAGATACGCCTTGCGAAGCTGCTTTTCGAAACCGAGGAAAGTTTGTAATTCAATAATACCTGGACGAAGGGCGAGATCGTGTTGGTTGAAAGAATCGGCGAATCGATATGGCCGCGGGCGTAGATGGCCATTTCGAGAGCGGGGATGCGGCGCAGCCGCCACATGGTATCGGCGATGGATTGAACCAGCTCGGATTCGAGCCGGCCTACGGGGCAGAGCTCTTCCTCATAAGCGGCGAGGAAGCGCTGGTATTCGGCGGCATCGTCCGAGGGCAGGAGGACCGTGCGGCCGGTGAGACCGGCCTTGACGGCGTTTAGCGATGTCTTGGCTTTGGCCTCGGGAGTGGCGAGCCCGGTGCTCAATTGGGCATTGGCGCGATTGCGGCGAGTTGGATTTCACGGTTGTGCTGCAAGGTGCGCTCGACTCTGCTTTGCAGGCGAGTTTGCGTTCTTTGCGCTCAGCGGCGCGGCGGATCTGTCGAGGGGTCATAAGCGATCAAACGCTAGCACGCCGAAGGGCGAAAACGTTCTCTTCAGGATTTAAAATCGCTGTAAATTGATGAGGAATTAGGGAGAAGAAGGGGCAGTAATATACTTGCCACAGGAGGAGTGGAACGGCGAAGACCTCTTGCCTTGCCCAAGCGCACAAGTTCATGATGTTCCTTGCAAGCTTTGGAACCTGTGGATTTCATGAATACGGTCAACGAGTTCCGTCACCTTCGACTTACATCAGTCGAAATGATGCTCTGTGCCGTTACCACCCAAAATCGGGGCTGCGGGGTTAGGCTGCAAAAGCCGCAATGTCATTTACACTTCAAGCGATTTTTCAGCTTCAAGACATTTTCAGCGTCACGGTCTTCAGGATCTGGCTAAGGTTTGTGCCGTTGCCAAACAGGAGCTTCAAAGGCCATTGCCAGACGCTTCTTCCGTTCATGCGGTGTTAACGGCGTTCACCAGATCAGTTATCGAAAAGCTGGAAAAGGTGAGTTTTGTCTTTGTGGATGAGCCACGAGCGAAATACCTAACAATGACAAGCTGTTTGGAGAGCAGGTCTACGATTCTTTCCCTTCCGGCGGAAGACATAAAGCAAGCCGGGAACTGCTTAGCTGTTGAATGTTCAACAGCGTGTGTTTTTCACTTAATGAGAGCCGCAGAGTGCGAACTTCGCGCTCGAGCTGCGGATCGTAAAGTCGAGGTTCCAAAGGGAACGCCATTGCAGCTTGCCACCTGGGAGCAAATGCTCATAGGCTTGGAGAGCGCAGAGAGCGCCATTCAGAACTTCCCGAAGACTGCGGCGCGCGAGGCGCAGTTTGAGTTCTATCACGGAGCGATGATGGAGTTGAAGCGCTTCAAAAACAAGTTCAGGAATGCCGTGATGCACAGTCGCTAACGAGTACGACACAGAGGAGGCGATTAGCGCGTTTAACCACGTTAGAGCCTTCATGCAAATAGTCGCACCCAAAGTTTCCGAGCATGGAGTGCCCACGCCTTGGATATGGCAATGAGAGTTCTGGAAAAGAATGGAGGCTAAACTAAGCCGAGTTTTACATTGTGTGTCCCTTCTGGTAGCGCAACCATCCCACCCAAGATAAGGTATCGGTGTCCGCTCCTCGGCGCTCTGGTGGTTGCACTCCATAGTGCGTATAGTGGTACGCGAGGTATGCAGCTCTCCTCTTCGCATAGCAAGTATCCTAAAAACACCGTCTCTGCGATGGGGTCCGTCAATACCGCTAAGTCCTTGGGCCACGGTCAGGCGAATTGGCTAGTAGGGAATTTGAGCGGCTCGCGCAGGCAAACTCGCCCGCTTCGGCGCGATCCTGGTACAGAACGCGGTGCAGGTATCCTCGAAAACCGTATTGCGGTTTGGATATCCAGCTTTCAGCTTCTTCGCTATCTCGGATGCAAGATTGTCGGAGGTGTCCTTGCTTCCCACCACCCTCGCGCAAGCCGGAACTCATCGTGAACTGTGCCATCTGGGACGACGCGGCGGCCACCGGAATATGTCGAAAGCTCTGGAACGAGGGTCCAGCCGCGCTTTTTCGCGGCGCGGTCGAGCAGATTCTGGAATGGGCCTCTCAACGCAAGTTCGTGGCTACTTGCTGATCCGTAGATGCTGAAAGTCCCGGAGACACGTTTTGATGAGTGAGCATCCGACCTCAGGTTGGACATTGATGCTAAGCCTCTTAATCAATGACTTCGGTTGTGAGGTGCGCTCGACTTTGTTGTGCAGGCCGGGGCTGCGGGTTATTGGCTGCAAAAGCCTGCGGCTCGCCTCGTTTCGAATCAGGTGATCCCGCTGTCCTGGAGTATAGTCGTGAGTGGATCGCGCCCGTAGCTCAGTTGGATAGAGCGGTTGACTTCGAATCAACAGGTCGGGAGTTCGAGCCTCTCCGGGCGCGCCAGAACTCGTTTGTACTTGCGATCTTTGCTCGAATCTGGTTCGTCCAACTGAATTGAGCTGTGCCCAGTCCGTGCGGCGCTGAATCGCTCTCGTTCAGGTGGATGTAACGCATAGTCGCACTTAGGCAGGCAACCGCCACCAACTTGGGTCATATGAAGAGTACCCACGTCGAGCTTTTACAAAGTTTGCGTTCTCGGAACTTTATCTCAAGAAAGGGTGCCATTCCGGTTCCATGTGTGTGTGACTTTTGGCCTGGAACGATCTGTTACCCACCAATTGGTCCCGGGGGATGGGTATGTCCGCCACTGTTCTCCGGAAGCGTACTGCCCTCGAGTATGCATGTGAATGGGTACTCGCCCGGTCTTACCATGGGCGCAGGAAGGGTCGTCTCGTCGAAGCAAGCGTCCGGGAGCCGCAAAATTGGATTCGCCCGTAAACTGCACCTTGAAACGTATAGGGGAAAGTGTTAGTGCTCCGGAAGCAGTGGGCTCTTGGGGGTAAAAGCATAAAACTTTACTGTTCGGTGCACGCATGCCGGATTCATAAACAGATGCGCAATCTCAAGCTGCCCGCGTGGATCGGTTTCGGTCGGATTCGGATTCGGATTCGGATTCCAAAACAGGACGATGTTGTAGTCTGCCTTGTCAAACATACGCTCTCCTTCACTGATATTGCCGGTTCAGCAGCCGAATAAAGCGGAGGTCGTGACAGAGATCACCCATATCCGGTTGCTGACTCAGATCGTGAACTACAGAATAGGAGGCTTCTTGGAGAAGTGCAAGCGTTTTTTCCCGTTCTCCCAATGCTTCATAGGCGAGAGCCGCAGTCCGGCATATCACGGCCGTTCTGGGTGGGGTTTGCAAGGCCTGACGAATCTCATAATCAGCCTGCTGCTCTTCTCCCAGCCGCGCCAAAACATACCCCACGAACGCGCGCACTTCTCCGTCTTGTGGATTTGCCAAAACCTGCTGCCGCGAAAGCTGGAGAGCGCGCCTGTAGGACTGCACCGACTTCTTTACATCGCCGATACGCCGGTAATCGTCACTGAGGTCTATCCAAGATATATAATCATCCGGCGCTATTTCGACAGACCTTTTATACTGAGCGATTGCATCCGCATATCGCCTTACGTAATCGAACGTTGCGCCCAAGTCAGCGCGTGCGTCCAACGTCTCGCCTAATTTTAACGAGGTCTCGAGCTCTTCTTCCGCTTGCGTGTATTTACCCGTCTTGATGTATACGAGTGCGAGATCCCTATAGGCCTGCGGCGCATATGGAGTGAGCTGGACGGCTCTTTCGAACTGCTGCGCGGACTCGTTGAACTGCCCCAAATCGTAGTAAATTGCGCCGAGCGTAAGAAAGCATTCGGCATTGTTCGGACCAACTTCAATCGCCCTGGCTGCCGTCTGCAGCGCCTCGCGAGTTCTGTCCATTTTGTTATACACACGCGCGAGCCCAAGATAGCCTCGAGGGTTCTTAGGCTCGAGTTCCACAGCTCTGGCGAAATCGTCCACCGCATTGGCGTAAAGCCCTGCATCTAGGTGCAGAAATCCTTCAAGCCGGTGTACCGAAGGCGCATCTGGATTTAGAGACTGGGCTCTGACGGCACACTTCAGGGCAAGCGTTTTAAAACCGTTGCTGCCCGTGATCCTGGCTTGCACACGGTAGGCTTCGCCCAACTCGGCCCAGATAGCCGGCGACTCACTTACTCTCTTCGCGGCGCGCGAGAGCGATTGGATTGCGCTATCGAGTTCTGAATCCATCGAGAGATGTCTGATTCCGGCGAAATAGTCGGGGTTATGCAATCCGGGGTCCTGGCTCGAGTCCGTCACAGGCGGAAGATGGAGAGCGCCAGCCACCGACGCAGCAAGAGACATTGGCGTGAGCCCGGCTTCGGCTAGACGGTATTCGAGAAGGGACTCCTTCAGAATCTGTTGCGTGCACGCATCGACAATGCTGGCGCGCACGGAGACAGAGTCGCCCTCACGATTTACGCGGACGAATAGAACGTGCGTGACGTGGAGATCGGCACACAGATATGGCAGTTCTGGTCGCTCGGACAACCTGACCACGGCAAAGCGGCGAGTCCGGTGGGCAGCGCGATTCAGACGCTGGAACGTACCGTTGAGGTAATCTTCAGCGATGGATCTCTGGCCCGGCGAAGCATCGAACGGCAGCAAGGCCACGCGCGGAGGGTTCGCGACGGGATGATAACCGACAAGTGGGCCTGCAAGCAGGATAATTCCGGCGAAAGCGGCAGTGAGTAGCAGCCGGCGACTCCTTGTGCGCTCTGTCAGTGCTCTCGCAATGTCGGCGGCTCGGGCAGGACGGTGCGAAGGATCGGGGGCAAGGCAGCGCACAACGAGATTTCGAAACGTGCGGCCAAAACATGAGAGGTCATGACGAACTGCTTTTCGGTCATATGCATGAGTATGGTTCTCAGCGGCTGCGCCGATTGCAGAAATCGCCGCGGGAGGCAAATGGCCGGTGAGCATTTCATAGAGCAGGACGCCGAGAGCGTAAATATCGGACGCGATGCAAGGTTTGGCGCCTGGTCTGAGCTCTGGCGCCATGAACGCCGGCGTGCCGCCTCTAGACGGGACCAGGACCGTCGAGTCTGGAGGAGCCAACGGCTGACTGGCCAGGCCGAAATCAGTAATCACGGGGATGAATTCGTCACCATGGCGCTTGAGAATAATGTTGCCCGGTTTAAGGTCGCCATGAATCACACCGCAACGGTGCGCTTCTTCGAGTCCCTCGCAAATGTGAACTAGAACTTCGCTGGCCTCCTCGACAGGTAGCGGTCCATCGCGCTTCACGCGCTCTGAAAGCGTCTCGCCATCCAGGTACTCCATCGTGAGGAAATCCACCTCCCCGTTGGCCGTCTGGACCGTGTGGATTTCATATGTTTTGCAGACGTTCGGGTGAGCGACCCGAGTGGCGCTGCGAGCTTCGGGAGGCAAACTTTGCTGAAAGCCTGCCTTTGCACACTTGACGACGATGCGTTTTTCCAGCCGCTGATCAACAGCCTCGTAGACGAGCCCCATGCCGCCTCGGCCGATCAGATGCAGCACACGAAAGCGGCCTAGCAGCAATGTGCCGGGTTCGAACGGGTACTGCACCTCCTGGCCAGCAGGAACCGTGTCCTGCTCTGAGCAAGTTCTCAGGGGATCGTCATCTGGGCAGAGAATTTCCCTGGTCTGCACTGAAGCCTCTCGGGTAACTGACGCCGGGTATCGTCCCACAATTTGGGAGTGATTGCAACGGCCTTCGAAAATGCCACTTATCGGGCGCCGGTCGACAGTGCAATTGGAACAGGAACGCGGAGGTTCCGATTGCGCCTCCACCGCACTTTGTTCTCGCATCAAGAGATTGCAGCAGATCGCCTCAGCTGCTCGTATACCGTGCTATTCGAGAGTCGACTCCGAGCGATCGAAGCTAAATCTGTGCTCCGCGATGCAAAGCAGCCCTCGGAGCGCCACGGTCCAGGGCGGGGCTTCGCCGGCAATAATCGGGTGGCCGACGGTATCAAAGGTTCGAAAACGGCATGGCAGCCTCGAAAGGCCGCTCCACCGTAGCCATTGGGATCTAGGTCGCCAATTCGACGCGAGAGCTATCCAAACAGTAGTTTTTGGACGATAAAGCTGATAATGGATATACGATGTCCGCAGCGTTCCGAACCGCGGCATATCTGCATTCGTCGCGTTGAAATTCAGTGGGAAAGCGACGGAAAGTTGCGGAATCAGCCTGCGTTCATGGAAGATACTTCCAATTCGGGCATGGGGCTGCGCGTCCGATGCTCCTTCCCGCCTGGTGCAATGATTCAAGTCAAGGTGGGAGATGAATTCCGGCGGGCTATCGTGAGGCACTGCAAACGCTCAGACATGGAATATTTTATCGGCGTTCAGTTTCAAACGGCCCCGGCAGGCGACCCTGTAGAGCAGCCGGCTATGAGTGACAATCTCAACGCCCAATCTGAGCCGGCATCCTAATCCCAGGCGCGGAACGGGGATTCCCAGAAATGCACGCTTACCGGCGGTGCGATCTTACTAGGGAGTGGTTCGCGATGGCCCAGAACGTGCGTCGCTGACGATTCAGCAGGAGGCAACTTCGGTGATTCAGCGCAGCAGGGATCTGGTGACAGAACAGTTGACGCTAGACTACTTCGTCCAAAGAGCTGCTGGAGGATGGAAGTTATCGGCAGTCGAGTGGGTTCGCGAAATAGACGACGGGATTGAGGCTCCACCTGCCGCCGTATTCGTCGAGAACGAGGAGATCCCATACGGGCTGCGTATCTCACCGGACGGTTTCCAGCTAGAACCGAATCCTGTAGAGCGCACCGTTCTCTTAATGATCCTCGATCGGATCGTACACGAGGAACGAATTACCCAAATCGCAAGCGAACTCAATTCCAAGGGGTTTCGCATGCGCCAAGATAGGCAATGGACCGCGACCGCTGTTTTCGAGCTTTTACCTCGTTTGATTGAAACCGGTCCGGGCCTTTTGAAGAGTCCCGAATGGCAGGCGATACGCATGCCGGCTCGGAAGTAATTGAGATAATCCGTCTGGATGACCAGGCGCGAGCTACTGCTGGGAGCAACCGCAGCGAGCGTCTGTCCGGCGGCGCAGCCGACGCCGGCAATGGCAGTGGAAGGATACATCTTTCAGCAGTACGCCCAATCTTTGAAGCGGCCTCTCGAAGACGTGATCGGCCAGGTCTTACCGATGGCCCGAGCCGCGGGCTTTAGAAACATCGAACTCAACCCGGCATTCTTTGCGCCGGAGATGCGGGCGCGACTGTTCTCTATCCTGCGATTGCAAGGCCTGCTGATGCCCTCTTTGTATGTCGGGGGAATCATGCATGAAAAAGGCGGCGCGGACCGGACCATTGCCACTGCCCTGGAGCTCGGGAACGTTTGCGTTCCTTTCGGGTGCAAGGCAATTGTCAACAATCCGGATCCTAAACACGGCGATGCGTCCAAGACGGACGCGGAGCTGGCCGTGGAAGCCGACTCGCTGAACCGGATGGGCCGCATTCTGGCGCAGCATGGGTTCGAATTGCGTGTGCACCACCATACGCCCCAATTAGCGGAGAACGCACGGGAGTGGCGGTACATTCTGCAGCACACGAATCCTGAATATGTTCACATCTGCGTGGATGTGGATTGGGCTTATGAAAGCGGCTTCGAACCGATTCCGTTTTTGTGGGAAGTCGGGCAGAGGCTGCGCGAAATCCACGTGCGCAGCGCCAGAAATAAGATATGGCTGGAAGATCTGGAAGACAGCGACATCGACTATCGCAAGGTGGCCGCGTATTTGAAAAAGCAGGGGCTTACGCCGCTCATTGTTGTGGAATTAGCTTACCGTCCTAACACGGTTGTGACACGACCGCTAGAAGAGGACCTACGCCGGAGCCGCATTTATGCGGAACGGATTTTCGGCGTTAAGGCCAGTGCATAGCATGCCGAAAATCTTCTCAGCCGACCTGGAGCGTTTTGTGCGCGAGGTATTGGCGGCAGCCGGAGTGCCGCGGGAAGCGGCGGAGCTGACCGGTTCCTCGCTGGTCGCCGCGAATTTGCGCGGGGTAGACTCGCATGGCGTCCGCCTGTTGCCGGTGTATGTGGAGCAACTTCAATCGGGCAGTATGGGTGCTGCAGCCCACGGCAGAATTCTCTCGGAAAATCAGGCTTGCCTGCTCTTCGACGCAGAGAACGGAATCGGGCAGGTTGCAGCCGCGCAGTGTTGCGATCACGCGGTCCGGCTGTCTCGCGAATTCGGATTGGGTTTCGTCATCGCCCGAAACTCAAATCATTTTGGCGCAGCGGCGTATTGGGGAACTCGCATAGCCGAACAAGGGCAAGTGGGACTTGTTCTTTGTAATGCATCGCGGCTGGTCGCGCCGTGGCAGGGGCGAGAGCCGCGCATGGGAACCAATCCGATCTGTGTAGCGGTTCCGGGCCCATGGCTGCTGGATATGTCGACGACGGCGGTAGCGGCCAATCGCATCTTCGCCGCCATGGCGCGCCACGCCGATTCTATTCCGGAAGGCTGGGCGCTCAATGGGGCGGGCGCGCCGACCAGCAACACAGCGGAGGGACTTAAAGGTTCGCTGATGCCGCTGGGTGGCCAAACGGCCGGACACAAGGGCAGCGGGCTCGCCGCCGCTGTGGAGATTCTCTGTGCGGTGTTGGGCGGCGGCGCTATGGACGGGGAAGTCGGATCAATGCGCCAGCGGGATCGGCCCGTGGGCGTCAGCCAAAGCTTTCTAGCAATCGACATCGGACGTTTCATGCCGCTTACGGAATTCAAGGCCAGACTGACGCGCTTTGTCGAGGATTTGAAATCCTCGGCTCCGGCCGAGAGATTCGACGAGGTGCTAGCCGCCGGGGAACCCGAATGGCGCACCGAGCAGGAACGCGCGCGCGTCGGAATCCCCATACCCGACGAGGTCTGGCAATCGCTATTGAAGGTCAGTTCACAGCTGGCCGTAAGCGAACCCGTCGCTGCGAGTTGCGCTTAAATCTTTGAAAGCAGGGAACTATAAGTGGTGGCCAGGGACGGAATCGAACCGCGCCGCCAGCCTTTTCAGGGCCGTCTGCCAAGTGGTCTAAACAGGTGAGGAATAGAGGAAAGACATTGAAAGCAGGGAACTTAGCGCAAAGGTAATTTAGGCTGTTGTGGGCTATTGTAGGCGTCTCGCTGCGGGTGGTTGTACGGGTATTGTTCGGGATGCTACTGCACTATAACCGGCATCTCAACCTCGTCTTCCGAATTAAGCGTCCGTTCGAGCACTTCGTATATGTCCCGTCCCGCCTTTACAGGATTGATGATTTCCGGATAGCGTGGGCGCAGGCTGACATGAAGATGACCGACAGGTCGTCGGGCTGGAAACGGTCGTCTTCGCCGCGACTGGCCTTCCCCCCACACAACGTTACAGAGTTCTTCGCCGATCTTGAGCAACGGGAGGCGATTTTTAGACATGCCGTTTTCCCTCTGTAATCAATGTATCCCTAGAACATCGGGAGAGCAGTTGCTCCATCAAGACACGAGCATTTGTTGGCCTTCACAAAAAGGGCTCGGCTTTGGCGGTCACCAGGGGCAGCCAACTGAAAGAAAAGCCAAGTTCTGGGATATGATGATCTATCCGGCTGAATGAAGCATGCAGGCATCGTGGATGTACCGCAACAAAGTTGCCCGCCATTCCTAAGATGGGCGGGCAGCAAGCGCCGGCTGCTTCCTCTTTTACAAACGTTTTGGACGAAGAAGCACAAACGATATGTGGAGCCCTTCGCAGGCTCGGCATGCCTCTTTTTCGCAATCAAGCCACCGAAGGCGATCCTTGGGGATCTTAATCCGGAGCTGATCGCAACGTTTATAGAAGTGAAGTACCGCATAGGGCTGTCCTGGATGAATTAAAAGCTCTGCGGCCCGAAGACAAAGAGGAATTTCTTCGGCTCCGCGCGATCGACATTTCAACGCTGTCGGCATCACCAACTGCGGCCTTGCTGTTCCTCATTGCGAGTTTCCGCGCGCGGCGTAGGATAAAGCCATGGCAACGAAATCCCCCATTCGTCCCGGCAGTGAAGATGACGAAACCGCACGCCTTGTCCGCGAGCGTCTTGCCAATAAGGACAAAGAGCCGGATGAGGATGCGCGGGAAGCGCTCGATGATATCGTTCGCCGTAACCTTAAACATCCGGTTCCGCGTTGAGGGTCCGGCTAAAGCGGTCTGCGAAGGCGGACATTGAGAAGGCGACGCTTTGGTATGAAAATCAGCGGAGCGGATCCTTGGCGGCGAGTTTGTCGAACGCGTCAGGGAAGCCATCACTCGCATTGCTGAAAATCCGGAAGGCTACGTCAAGGTGATCGATGAAGCGCGGAAGATTAACCTGCGGAGATTTCCTTATGCGCTGTTCTACACGGTCGAAAAGGACGCAATTGTGATTGCGTGCCTGCACAGCCGCCGTGATCCCGGACTACCGAAGGAGCGGGTGAGAGGCGTAATTCAGATGTCTGATCCGGAGTGATGAGCCGCCAGATCTCAATATCTGATCGGCGGCGGCGAACACCTTGCCGAAGCGAACTTCTCAACGGTGCCGTCGCTGATCCATCCTTGAATGTATCCGCGCGAATATTCGACATTTTGTGTTTGTCCAAGCGCGGATTTAACCAAGTATGCGCCCAACTCCGCCTCGACTTCTTTCGCGTCGCGAGGCTTGTC
>CAWBDW010000044.1:0-86905 GCA_963787545.1 uncultured Acidobacteriaceae bacterium | reverse complement strand
CTTCTTTCCCGGCTCGACAATATTTGCGAAACGGGTTCTCGGATTTCCCACGTCGCTAATTGCTGTCCGCGCCTCTTGACAAGTTGTGCGACAGCTAATTCTGGCTGGGCAGCTTCGCAACCGAGCAGAGTTCAGCCACAGCTCCATCGAGTTCGTCATCGGAAGTATAAAAATGCGGCGCGATGCGAATTCCGGCGTTCGGCCTGTAATCGACCAACACCTCGCGGCGGGCAAGCTCGCGCGCAACTTGGTCTCCGTTTGGAACATCGATAACGACAACACCCCCGCGCGCTTGCGGATCGCGACAGGAGTGTATGGCAAAACCTGCTTCATCGGCAAGCTCGATGAGCCGCTGGGTCTGCCGTAGAGACTTTGCGCGTATGGCGTCGACGCCGATTTGCTGGATAATCTCGTAGCCTGATCGGGCCGAGTACAGAGCAGGAATGCCCGGGGTTCCATTCAAGAACCGGAACGCATCGTCAGCGAAGTCGATCGGGCCAGACTCGAACTGAAAAGGACGGCGGTGGGCCATCCATCCCGTAGCAGCCGGCAGCAGGTGGGCGCGCAGATCCGGCCGCACATACAAGTAGCCGGCGCCGGGTCCTCCACATAGCCATTTCACAGAACCGCCGGTTGCAAAATCCAGATCGAGAGCGCCAACGTTCACGGGCAGTGTCCCGGCCGATTGGTACAGGTCGGCAATCACAAAGGCTCCCATTTCATGGGCGCGTTGCGTGATTGCGGCAAGATCCTGTACAAACGAGCTACGAAACGCGACATGCGAAACCGAGACAAGCTGCGTCTGTTCATCTATCGCGTCCAGTATGAGCTCAAGCGGCAAGGTCATACCGTCGGGCGACGCCACCGGGCACACACGTGCTCCGTGCCGCTCGAGTCCGTAATAGATATAGTCATTCGAAGGGAAATTTAGGCCGTCCGTGACAAGTTTGTTCCGCGGACGATTCCAATCGAAACAGGAAGTGACCAGTGACTGACAAATCGAGACGTTCTGATGCATCACGACCTCGCCAGGGCCAGCCCCGATGATGGAGCCAATGAGATTGCCGATCGTCACGGGCATTTGCCACCAGCCTTCCTCCCAGGCGCGAATACCGCGCGATGCCCAAGTGTCGGCGAATTCCTGCAGCGCATCGGCGGTGCGGCGCGGCATAGCTCCCAGTGAATGGCTGATGAGATAAGTGGTTCTGCCGAGGATCGGAAACTCTTTCCGCCACGCCAGCAGGGTATCCATATTACGACGGTAAACTAAGCTCCCGCTGCAAGCTTGCTAAACGGTACGTTGCCCGCGGCGGCGCCATATCAAATAAGCCGGTACGCCCGTTAACATAAGGCCAAGGCCGGCGAATGAAGCTCCGGGTCGCGTCACGAGCATGTTGAGCAGAAACCAGAGCGTAATGGCGAGAAAGACAAGCGGCGTCACCGGGTAACCCCACATACGGTAAGGCCTCTGCAGGTCTGGCCGCGTACGCCGCAGGACTATAACCGCCGCAATCATCAGTCCATAGAACACCCAGATGCCGAATAACGCATAATCGATCAATGATTCGTAAGAGCCGGTCAGCAGCAGCACTGCCGACCAAACGCTTTGCGCCAGAATCGCGAAGCCTGGAGTGCCGTACGTAGGGTGAACATCGGCGAATTTGCGAAAGAACAGCCCGTCGGCTGCTTGCGCGAAATAAACTCGCGGGCTAGTCAGAAAGCAGCCGTTTAGCGTGCCCAGAACCGAAATCAGAATCAGCAGCGATACGACGGCGCCGCCCGCCGCACCAAGCACTCTCTCTGCGGCATCCGCACCCACATGTTCACTGGCCGCAATTTCGGAAATCGATAATACGTGTATGTACGCAGCGTTCGCAAGCAGATAGATTGCGGTGACCGCCACAGTACCCAAAGTCAGGGCGCGCACCACATTGCGCTTGGGGTTTTGAATCTCGCCCGCAACGAAACTTAACTGCACCCAACCGTCATAACCAAGCAAGCATGCAATCAGTGCTACCCCGAAACTGCTGAGTGACATGTGGACAGCTCCGTGCGCGGCAAGGATTGATTCCGGGTTATGGCCCGCGTGCCTGCCCAGCATTAGGGCAGCAACGATGATGATGAGGATACCCATCACTTTCGTCAGAGTAAAGCTGTTCTGAACGAATGTCCCGAATTTCACACCCCGGTAATTCACCCAAGTGAATATTGCCAGGGCTGCCAGGCTGAGCAGCGTCGAGGTAAGGTGCCCCAAGGGCACAAAGTAACCGACGTATATCGAAAAGACCACTGCCAACCAAGCCACCTGCGCTGTGCGCGCGACTGTGAAAAGTGACCAGCCGCAGAGAAAGGCAACTGCCGGTCCGTACGCCTCGCGCAGAAAAACATACTGGCCGCCTGTTGCAGGAAAAGCCGCGCCCAGTTCCGCACAGGCAAGCGCGCCGATGAATGATACTCCGCCTGCCAGTATCCACACACCCATGATCATTGGGACTGACGGTATGCTGCGCGCGACCAGATTTGGAATAAGAAAGATACCGCCGCCAATCATCATCCCGACGACAATGGCGATCGAATCGCCCAAAGAGAGACGGCGCACCAGTGCCGTCCTGACGGCTCCCCCGCTGCGGTCAAGTGGAGTGATCGCGCTCATTGGATGAGATTGCTCCAGCGTATAACGCTGCAGCCCGCAACGGTGGTCCTGAGAGACGCAGTACCATAACTGAGCCGTGGCCGAAGGGAGCGGTCTTCGAAACGCGCCTGAATCGCAACCCAACCATTTCCCTGGTAAGCTCTGACAGAGACACACTAATCCATTCAAGGGAGGTTGTACATGAAAAAACTGTTCGTTATTCTCGGCTTGGCCGGCATTCAGGCTTTCGCTCAATCGACCGCCAACCCGCTCAGCACCACAACCAAAGGGATGTATGCCATGACCAAGAACGTTGTGCTGAAATCGGCCGAAGAAATGCCGGAAGCAAACTATTCTTTCCAGCCGGTATCTACCGTGCGAAGCTTCGGTCAATTAGTGGGACACGTGGCCGACGCTCAGTATGAATTTTGCTCGCCTGTGCGAGGCGATAACAACAAAGGTCCAGGAGTGGAAAAGAACAAGACGAGCAAAGCCGATCTCATCCAGGCGTTGAAAGATGCGTTCGCCTATTGCGACGAGGCCTACAACGGCATGACGGACGCGCACGCGGCCGATACGGCGCAGTTCTTCGGTCATGACTTGCCGAAACTCGCGATTCTCAATTACAACATCGCCCACAACGAGGAACACTACGGCAACATGGTGACTTATCTGCGAATCAAGGGACTTGTTCCGCCTTCCAGTCAGCCGCGCAAGTAAAGCAATACGCCGGACCATTTGCGCGCGATCAGCTCTGCGATAGTGAGTGCTATGGCGAGGCCTAACAGCGCCGGCCAGAGCTGCCAAGTCGTGTAAATGCGTCTGCCGTCCGCATCGAAGATTGAGCTGGGCCGCGGATTGAAGCGGCCGCCCGTCAGATTGGAAATCTGCGCCAGGAGCGCGTGGTTCGAGCCGTAATCCCGCAGCTCTTCCTGCTCGCGATATAAGCCGACCTCGGGAAATGCACTCGATTCCGCTTCAGGACGAATCCGGAACAGGCCACGCAAAGGGCCGACGTGCAAACGCCCGCGGTACACGCGCGGAGAAGTCTTCTCGACGTCAATCGCTTTTTCAAAACCGTTCGGGCCGAGGACGAAGATCTGAGGCACGGCTGCCGGTTCATCGACGCCCGCGCCGAGGCGATAGTTGACCAGAATGTCTCCGTTCGCGGTATCGAACTGAGCGCTCGCTTCACTGCGCCCCGTTTGCGGCAGCAGATCGCGCGCGGCGTTGATCCAGAATTTGTCGAATCCGGGCCATGTCACCCAGGCCGCGGCCCAGCGGCTTTTCGCATCGGAAGTAAAAACAGCGGCGCGGCCGAGCCCGTATTGCCAGCGAACGTATAGCGGATCTTTCTTGTTGGGATCGATGCTCAGGATGGTTTCCGCTTCCGGCTTGGCAATAAAACGGGCGTAGCCCTTCAGCGGCGGCGCCGTGTCCATGCCGACGCCGTCCAGGATCTCGGCTTTGTCGTCGACTATCGGCGCCAACGGCTTCTCTACCGCTGTCGATCCGCTGTAGTCCTGAACGTCTTTCAGCAGAATCTGTTCCAGCCCCTGCGGCTCATTCAGGAAATAACTTCGACCTCCCGAGGTGGAAGCGATCTTCTCCAGATAAGACCGGTTCACGTCCTGACCAAGTCCGACGGTCGAAATGGTGACTTGATGCTGAAGCGCTTCGCGCGCCAGATCGATGCTGTCGCCTTCTTCCGAGATGCCGTCGGTCAGCAGAACAATATGCTTGTAGGTGGATTTCGAGAGCAGCACTTTGCGGTACGCCTCCGCCAGAGCCGGCGCGATTTGTGTACCGCCGTCTGGCGTGATGCCGGAGATCAGACGCTTGATCATCGATTTATCTTCGGCGCGGCGTATGGGCACAGCCCACTGGTACGAATTGTCGAAGATCAAGACGCCGATGGTATCGACCGGCCGCAAATGGTCCACCACCCCGATTGCCGAAAGCCGCGCGAGTTCGATTTTGCGTCCTTCCATGGAGGAGGATTTGTCGATGATGAGCGCGACGGAGGTGCCTTCCGGAGTTCTGGGCGGCGCAAGTCTGGCGGGCAGAGCGCGATCGAGAGCGTCGGGCTGTTTGTCGTTCTTGTAAACCTGCCGCTCACCGCCGATGAGAAGCAGGCCGCCGCCTTGCTTCACATATTCTTCCAGCCTGCTCTTCTCGGCGGCGCGGAAGAAATCGAGATTCATGTTGTTCAGCACCACGAGTTGCACATCGCTCAAATCTTTGTCGATCAGCGAAGCGTCGCGCGTGACGTCAAAATCGGCTTGCTGGAAAGCCTGGAGCAAATTTGCTTCGGTTCCGGGAGGATCTTGCGAGAGATACAGCACTTTCGCGCGTTTGAGCTGGATGGCGTGTTCGAATGGCAGCTCGCCTAAGTTTCCGGCTGTAATGCGGCCGGAGATGGCCGTCGCGCCGCTCGAATTCACGCGCGCGTGGACGCGGACGAGATTGGTCCCGGCAGACAACTCAATAGGATTGGCGCCGAGGTCCTTGCCTTCCGCGGAAATTTCGATGCTGGCGTGCGCCGCTCGAGGCGAGTCGATGGTCAGATCCAGCGGTATGCGCTCGCCCGCATATGCTTCGTGGGGAATCGACAATGCTTCTAAATGCAGCCCGGTTTCGGGGCGGCCGGCCAGGGGAATTGTATCGACCGGAACATGCAGCCGCTGCAACTCCGCTATGGCGCGCGCGGCGCTTCCTTCGTTTTGATTGCCATCGCTGATCAGAACCAGACGCGGAATGTGGCCGCTGGGAATTGCCGACATGCTGCCGGTCAAGGCGGACTCCAGATTAGTCCCGCTGCCCACGTCATTCGCCGTTTGGACCAGCCGGAATTCACCAGAAACCTCCTGCGGAAGCAGACTGCGCGCGTGGCTGGCAAACGGCGCGACTTTCATCCAGTTGCCGTGCTTGTGCGCCTCCATTTGGCCGACGATGGACGAGGCGCGCGCCAGATCGCCCCGCGTAATGCTGCCGGAGGTATCCACCAGGACGACTGCTCCCGTTTTCGTTTCCGGCATGTTGATGGTAGGCTCGGCCAGAGCCGCCAGAATCGCAGCGAAACTGATGCCCTTCAATATCAGCGTGAGAGGCCGCGCTGTAGAGCGCCAGCACCATATCATCCAGATGAAAGGTAGTGGAACCAGAAGCAACGCCCAGATGTGAACGGCGCTCATTTGGACACCAACTCCCGTTCCCGGGCGGCTGCGGGTTGCGCGGCTCGGATCCGGCGGCGACATCCATAAACGGCGCCGGCCAAACAGCATCCATTCGAGGAATAAGCCGAGTCCGCCGAGGAGAGCCAGAAACTGCCAGATATCGACCGCGGTGGGCGAAAAGCGAGAGCTTGGCGGAAGACCCGATGCGCTGTTCTTTGGGGCGTTCCAGGCGAACTCTCCGACATCGGGCAGCGTGAGCGAAAGCACGCGCTCGCGTTCGCCCGTGGTGACGTGAACGATGCCCGGACTGCTGGCAAACAGTTGCAGAGTGCGATCGCGCACCGTGAACGGAATTGGAAAGCCGCGGTCGCCCGTGACACGCACGCGATCCGGGCGCTCACTGGGATCGAGAGTGATGGTTGCGTCACCCACCCGGCCGGCGGTAATCTCCCAAGCGCGAAGGCCTTCCGGAGAAAGCCAGCGCAAAAGGTCGGCGAAGAGGAGCGGGGTTGTCACTTCAAACTTGAGCTGCCGATCGAGTGGATCGAAGCCGATGGCGGCCAGCTTTGGCCGGCTCTCATTTGCTCCTCGAGCCACCACCACGGCTCCGTCGGAAACGCTGCCGATGGGAATATCGCCTTCAAACGTTTGGAACACTTCGGCGGCGGGGATGTGGGTTTCCCTGGCCTGCAGGCCGGCGGCGAGACCGGTTTCCGGGTGCCAGTTCGTGATGACCGCGTCTTCGACTGTGGTCTTAACGGGCAGCGGCGAGCCTTGTTTCGGAGGATCGATCCAAAGACTGGCGAGTTGCGGCGGCACGGGCGGAGCCAATTGATCGAGCAGCATGAGATCGGCGGGGGGCTTCGCCGCGTACTGCGCGGGCGGATAGAATTTCACGGACAAGCGAGGATTGGCTTCGAGCAAGGGCCTGAGCGCAGCGGGACGGTTGGTATAAACCGCCAGTCTGAGTGAGCCGTTTCGAGGCAGTTCGACTGTTGCGCGGTCGTCAGTCGAGAGGGCGTCGCCGGGATCGATTTGCGCCACGAGCTGCCCGGCCGTGTTGGTTGTGAAGTCGTATTCTGCGCCCGTCTCTTCGCCCGGCTTCAACCGGAAAATGCGCGGGGCGAAAGCAGTTCCCGCAAACTGCGTCCGCAAACGGATAGTGCGAGGCTCGGTTCCATAGTTCTTGAGCGTGACGGCGGCTTGCCACGAGTTCGGATCGTCATCGTCGCGCTTGACGCCGATGCGCCGGATACCGCAGTTTTGGCGGTCGGCGGGCACGGTGATGACGCGCAGGTTGGGCAGGATCTGCGCCGGAGTATCGCTTTCGCCAATCAACTTGGGACCGATGTAGACGATGTCGCCTTGCAGGCCAGCGGACGAGCCTTGCGCCTGGCGCGCGAACCCGAGTGCTTGGTCGATATTCAGAGCGGCCCAACCGGCGTTCGATTCATTTAGTGCGTTCAGGAGCTGAGTGCGATCCGCTGTGAAAGGCGTCACAGGCGTGGCGAGGGCGTCGACTCGCACTAACAGCACTCGATCGCGCGGCGAAAGCGTCGAGAGGTATTGACGGGCAACGGTCTTCTCCCGATCAAGCAGGGTTCCCGTGGAGATCTTTTCCGCGGTCCAGGAAGATGTATCGAGCAACAGCACGTGATTGAGCCCGCGCCGCTCCCGGCTTCCCAACTGCAGTTGAGCGATGGCAAGCAGCAGCAAGGCGAGGCTGACGAGTTGAAGCACCAGCGACCAGGGCTCGCGCATGCGTCTGCGGCTGTGCTGTTCCTGAGTGCCGAAGGCCGGTATCCAGAAGCGCAGCGTCGAGACCATTTTCTTGTGCTTGGCGCGATCGAGCAGATACAGCGCCGCGATAAAGCCACCGAGCGCGCCCAGCAGCGTGAGAAATTCGCCGGCCGTGAGGTTTAGGAAAAACATGGAACTTCAGTAGAGGCTCTCGACCATGGCGAGCGGGCCGAATAACGCCGATTCGACGGGGAAATGCGTCGACAATCCGGCGTACCGGCCGCCGTTGCGCAAGGCGAGCCGTTTGATCTGCTCCGTGTGATCGTCGAAGGCCGCGGTGTAGGCGCTGCGGGAACGCTCGTCGACCGCAATTTTAAGGTGAGTGCTGGATTCGGCATCTATCAATTCCAGTTCGCCATCGCCCGATGGCTGCCGGTCTTCTTCACCCCAGAGCTGCACGAGCAGCAGCTCGTGGCCGAAGTCGGCCATGTATTGCAAGGGATGAAAGCAATCGGTGTCGTCGAGGAAATCGGAGACGACGATCGTGAGTCCGCGCTGCGGATAGGCGCTGAGGTACTCGCGCGCGGTTGCAAAGTAGTTCGTCTGGCCGCCCGGCGTCAAACCGCGCAGATAATTTTCGGCGGGTTGAAAACGATGGCGGCCGCCGCTCGCCAGAAACGGCTCGTGCAGACGCGCCGAAAACGGCTGCAACAGAATGCTGTCGAGCCGCACCAGGCCGACATAGACCAGCGCCGCCGCCAATTTGCGCGCGTATTCGAATTTCGTAAGATCGCCGTTGCCGGCTCCTACTGTCATGGAAGCGCTGGTGTCGAGCAGCAGGCGCACAGGAACGCGCGGCTCAATCTGGAACATCTTCAGGAAGAGCTTCTCAAAGCGCATGTAAGCCCGCCAGTTGACCGCGCGCAGATCGTCGCCTTCGTGGAAGGTGCGATGGTCGAGAAACTCCTGGCCCGGACCGGCAAAACGCGAGATGTTGTGACCGCCGACCAGGCCGTTGAACGACTTTTGCCAATACAGCGTGAGCCGCTCCAGCTTTTCGAGAAATTGCCGGTCGACGAGCGGTTCAGGCATGACTACTGCTACACGCGCGCGGCCACCGCATCGAAAATCTTGCGAAGAATCGTTTCGGTGGTTTCCCCATCGGCATGCGCGTCGAAGTTCAGAATGACGCGGTGGCGCAGAACCGCCGGGGCAACGGCCAGCAGGTCCTCAATGCTGAGGTGCAAACGGCCTCGCATCAGCGCGAGCACGCGGCCGCACTCGATGAGAGCTTGCGCGCCGCGCGGAGAACTTCCGTAACGGATATACCGGTTCGTCACTTCCGGCGCCTCGCGCGTGCCGGGCTGTGTGGCCATAATCAATTCGATGGCGTAATCCTGCACGTGCGGTGCGACAATGGCCTGCTTACACATCTCTTTCAAGTCGGCAACCTGTTCGCGATCCATCACCTGCCGGAGTTCGGCCTCATCGCTCTTGGTGGTCACCTCGACAATGCGGTTCAGGTCTTCGCGCGAAGGGTAGGTCACCAGAATCTTCATCAGAAAACGATCGAGCTGCGCTTCGGGAAGCGGATAGGTGCCCTCCATTTCGATCGGATTCTGGGTAGCCATTACCAGGAATGGCGCATCGAGCGAATAAGTAGACGTGCCGCTGGTCACGGTTCGCTCCTGCATCGCTTCGAGCAGGGCCGATTGCGTCTTGGGAGTGGCGCGGTTGATTTCGTCCGCTAACACGAGATTGGCGAAAACCGGCCCGGGCTGGAAACGAAGATTCTTGTGCCCGTGCTCGTCGGTTTCCATTACCATGCTGCCGACAATGTCGCCGGGCATCAGATCTGGCGTGAATTGAATCCGCGAATAGCGCAGATCGAGGACTCGCGAAAGTGTGCGCAGCAGCGTGGTTTTTCCCAGCCCGGGAACGCCTTCCAGAAGAACGTGCCCTCCGGCGATGAGGCAGATGAGCACGCCATCGATGACCTCCGTTTGGCCGACGATGATTTTCCCGATCTCTTCGCGCACTCGGGTGAGGCCGCCCGTTACGCGATCGACGATCTCTGTCTCAACACTCAATATTTCGGCCATTGTTCCTAACTGCGAGACGCGAACACCATGTTCGAGGGTTCCACACCGCGGCGCGCGCAATCGGCTAAATAAAGTCTGCCATAGCTCTCCAGGATGTAGTCGCGGCTGGAGAAGCCGAGCCGGTCCGCTGTCGTGTCGATCCATTCGCCGGGACCTTCAAGTTCAAGGAAGTCGCCAATGGGTGTCTCATCCAACGTGACGACGCCGTGATCGTCTTTGGCGGCGAACTCGGTCCGGTATTTCTCATATCGAAAGGTTTGCGCAAAACCGATTTGCGTGAGGATCTGGTGCATGGTTTCGAGGGAGCCGACGGTGGTCTCCAATTCGGGGCGGCTTTTATGGGGACCAGGATTGCCCGGACCTTTCCAGGTAATTACCGCCTCGCCGCCTAATTGCCTGAGCCGCAGGAGCATATTTCGATCGCGGAGATTGTGATCGGGCGAATCGTAGAGCGTGTTCGATTCAAACTGGCGTGGCGCGGAGATCGCTAAACCGAGGCGATGGATGCGCTCCAATATGGCTGGACGATCAGGCAATCGTAGCTTGACCTCGGTTTCGATAGCGTTTTTCATGTGTGGGGACACTGGGTCCAGATAAGAGGCAGCGGGCGGCCTCAGTTCGATTTTCTCACCTGTGCGGATTTCGGAGACTATGCGGCGTTCGCGACCGCTTCGAGCGGCTCTTTTTTCAGGACTTCGCCAGTTGAAAATTCGAACCCATTTTCCGATGGATCAAACGGCGCGTCCTCGCGTTTGGCCACGAGGTAGCGGCGAGCGGCATTGTCGAGCGCTTCGTTTTCCTTGGCTTTGCGCTCCTGTTGAAGCTTGCGAAGCTCGGCGGTTTCCCGTTCGCGGCGGCGGGTAAGGCGCGCTTCCTGGAGCTGCAGATTGCGAAGCTGCTTTTCGAAAGCGAGGAAAGTTTGTAATTCGATCATACCTGGACGAAGGGCGAGATCGTGTTGGTTGAAAGAATCGGCGAACTCGATATGGCCGCGGGCGTAGATGGCCATTTCGAGAGCGGGGATGCGGCGCAGCCGCCACATGGTATCGGCGATGGATTGGACCAGCTCGGATTCGAGCCGGCCTACGGGGCAGAGCTCTTCCTCATAAGCGGCGAGGAAGCGCTGGTATTCGGCGGCATCGTCCGAGGGCAGGAGGACCGTGCGGCCGGTGAGACCGGTCTTGACGGCGTTTAGCGATGTCTTGGCTTTGGCCTCGGGAGTGGCGGGCCCGGTGCTCAGTTGGGCATTGGCGCGATTGGCGGCGAGTTGGATTTCGGAAACGGTTGTGCTGGCGGAAGGGGCGGCCGATTCGGCTTTGCGGGCGAGTTTGCGTTCTTTGCGCTCGGCGGCGCGGCGGATCTGTCGAGGGGTCATAAGCGATCAAACGCTAGCACGCCGAAAGGCGAAAACGTTCTCTGTAGGTTTTAAAATCATTGTAAGTTGATGAGGTGACGGCGAATTGGCGGGCGACGGGCAGAAATCAATGGGCTCGGGCGCCGTTATTTTCCGATCCGTATAATGAAAGGCACGAACAAGCAAAGCGCGCCCGTAGCTCAGCTGGATAGAGCGGTTGACTTCGAATCAACAGGTCGGGAGTTCGAGCCTCTCCGGGCGCGCCATGGAAGTCCCGCCTAGACGAGAATGCCGGTTCGAAAACCGGCATGGCAGCCTCGAAAGGCCGCTCCCACCGCTTTACCTAGCCATTGGGATCTAGGTCGCCAATTCGACGCGAGAGCTATCCAAACAGTAGTTTTTGGACGATAAAGCTGATAATGGATATACGATGTCCGCAGCGTTCCGAACCGCGGCATATCTGCATTCGTCGCGTTGAAATTCAGTGGGAAAGCGACGGAAAGTTGCGGAATCAGCCTGCGTTCATGGAAGATACTTCGAATTCGGGCATGGGGCTGCGCGTCCGATGCTCCTTCCCGCCTGGTGCAATGATTCAAGTCAAGGTGGGAGATGAATTCCGGCGGGCTATCGTGAGGCACTGCAAACGCTCAGACATGGAATATTTTATCGGCGTTCAGTTTCAAACGGCCCCGGCAGGCGACCCTGTAGAGCAGCCGGCTATGAGTGACAATCTCAACGCCCAATCTGAGCCAGCATCCTAAGAAGTCCTTTTCTGAACCTTCTTGGCGATTCGGATGTAAAAGCGTTAAAAAGATTGGCAGACTAGTCCCTTACGCTGCCTGGCTCGGTTTCAGCATCTTGCACGAATGCAAGCCGGCACGGATCCCTATCTTTCGCTTAATTAAATGACATTGCACGAATCCTAATCCCAGGCGCGGAACGGGGATTTCCCAGAAATGCACGCTTACCGGCGGTGCGATCTTACTGGGGAGTGGTTCGCGATGGCCCAGAACGTGCGTCCCTCCCGATTCAGCAGGAGGCAACTTCGGTGATTCAGCGCAGCAGGGATCTGGTGACAGAACAGTTGACGCTAGACTACTTCGTCCAAAGAGCTGCTGGAGGATGGAAGTTATCGGCAGTCGAGTGGGTTCGCGAAATAGACGACGGGATTGAGGCTCCACCTGCCGCCGTATTCGTCGAGAACGAGGAGATCCCATACGGGCTGCGTATCTCACCGGACGGTTTCCAGCTAGAACCGAATCCTGTAGAGCGCACCGTTCTCTTAATGATCCTCGATCGGATCGTACACGAGGAACGAATTACCCAAATCGCAAGCGAACTCAATTCCAAGGGGTTTCGCATGCGCCAAGATAGGCAATGGACCGCGACCGCTGTTTTCGAGCTTTTACCTCGTTTGATTGAAACCGGTCCGGGCCTTTTGAAGAGTCCCGAATGGCAGGCGATACGCATGCCGGCTCGGAAGTAATTGAGATAATCCGTCTGGATGACCAGGCGCGAGCTACTGCTGGGAGCAACCGCAGCGAGCGTCTGTCCGGCGGCGCAGCCGACGCCGGCAATGGCAGTGGAAGGATACATCTTTCAGCAGTACGCCCAATCTTTGAAGCGGCCTCTCGAAGACGTGATCGGCCAGGTCTTACCGATGGCCCGAGCCGCGGGCTTTAGAAACATCGAACTCAACCCGGCATTCTTTGCGCCGGAGATGCGGGCGCGACTGTTCTCTATCCTGCGATTGCAAGGCCTGCTGATGCCCTCTTTGTATGTCGGGGGAATCATGCATGAAAAAGGCGGCGCGGACCGGACCATTGCCACTGCCCTGGAGCTCGGGAACATTTGCGTTCCTTTCGGGTGCAAGGCAATTGTCAATAATCCGGATCCTAAACATGGCGATGCGTCCAAGACGGACGCGGAGCTGGCCGTGGAAGCCGACTCGCTGAATCGGATGGGCCGCATTCTGGCGCAGCATGGGTTCGAATTGCGCGTGCACCACCATACGCCCCAATTAGCGGAGAACGCACGGGAGTGGCGGTACATTCTGCAGCACACGAATCCTGAATATGTTCACATCTGCGTGGATGTGGATTGGGCTTATGAAAGCGGGTTCGAACCGATTCCGTTTTTGCGGGAAGTGGGGCAGAGGCTGCGCGAAATCCACGTGCGCAGCGCCAGAAATAAGATATGGCTGGAAGATCTGGAAGACAGCGACATCGACTATCGCAAGGTGGCCGCGTATTTGAAAAAGCAGGGGCTTACGCCGCTCATTGTTGTGGAATTAGCTTACCGTCCTAACACGGTTGTGACACGACCGCTAGAAGAGGACCTACGCCGGAGCCGCATTTATGCGGAACGGATTTTCGGCGTTAAGGCCAGTGCATAGCATGCCGAAAATCTTCTCAGCCGACCTGGAGCGTTTTGTGCGCGAGGTATTGGCGGCAGCCGGAGTGCCGCGGGAAGCGGCGGAGCTGACCGGTTCCTCGCTGGTCGCCGCCAATTTGCGCGGGGTAGACTCGCATGGCGTCCGCCTGTTGCCGGTGTATGTGGAGCAACTTCAATCGGGCAGTATGGGTGCTGCAGCCCACGGCAGAATTCTCTCGGAAAATCAGGCTTGCCTGCTCTTCGACGCAGAGAACGGAATCGGGCAGGTTGCAGCCGCGCAGTGTTGCGATCACGCGGTCCGGCTGTCTCGCGAATTCGGATTGGGTTTCGTCATCGCCCGAAACTCAAATCATTTTGGCGCAGCGGCGTATTGGGGAACTCGCATAGCCGAACAAGGGCAAGTGGGACTTGTTCTTTGTAATGCATCGCGGCTGGTCGCGCCGTGGCAGGGGCGAGAGCCGCGCATGGGAACCAATCCGATCTGTGTAGCGGTTCCGGGCCCATGGCTGCTGGATATGTCGACGACGGCGGTAGCGGCCAATCGCATCTTCGCCGCCATGGCGCGCCACGCCGATTCTATTCCGGAAGGCTGGGCGCTCAATGGGGCGGGCGCGCCGACCAGCAACACAGCGGAGGGACTTAAAGGTTCGCTGATGCCGCTGGGCGGCCAAACGGCCGGACACAAGGGCAGTGGGCTCGCCGCCGCCGTGGAGATTCTCTGTGCGGTGTTGGGCGGCGGGGCTATGGGCGCGGAAGTCGGATCAATGCGTCAACGGGATCGGCCCGTGGGCGTCAGCCAAAGCTTTCTAGCAATCGACATCGAACGTTTCATGCCGCTTACAGAATTCAAGGCCAGACTGACGCGCTTTGTCGAGGATTTGAAATCCTCGGCTCCGGCCGAGAGATTCGACGAGGTGCTCGCCGCGGGTGAACCGGAATGGCGCACGGAGCAGGAACGCGCGCGCGCCGGAATCCCCATACCCGACGAGGTCTGGCAATCGCTATTGAAGGTCAGTTCACAGCTGGCCGTAAGCGAACCCGTCGCTGCGAGTTGCGCTTAAGTGACTGAAATGAGAGGGTTTATGAGTGGTGGCCAGGGACGGAATCGAACCGCCGACGCCAGCCTTTTCAGGGCCTCTACCGAATCGGCTAAGTGGTTCTGAATCAACGTATGTGTAACAGCCACAAGTGCTTAGCATGATCGCGAATTAGGATCATATAGTACCAGGTTGCCTCTTTTCTGCCCTAGGTTGTTCGCGTATTGTTCGCGCGGCCTTGGACCGGATTGGCGGGGCTCAGTCACTCAGCAATCTCGCGATCTGCTCCGGTCCGGGCAAATCGTCCCGGAGCTCGGCAGGCAACGCCGAAACGATTTGATACGTCGCTACACCGATTGGCTTGGAAACATCCTTCAGCGCGTACTCGACAATCGTTCTGCTTTTCGTTTTGCAGATGAGGATACCGATCGCAGGATTTTCGCCTTCCAAACGGCAGGTACCATCCAGCACAGCCAAATAGAATTGCTTTTGCCGATGTGCTCGGGCTGGAACTCGCCAATCTTGAGTTCAACTGCGATCAGCGAGCGAAGCCGACGATGGAATAGCAGCAGATCAATAAAGCATTCGATCTACCGGTGAGCTTGCACTGCGAAATCGTTCACATATGCCCGGAGCTCGTCGCGGACACGGCGGAACAGGGCCAAACGCTCTTCCTCCGAGCCTTGAAGCGCGGCGGGATCTTCGAAGCTGTGGTGTAGCCGTTTTGCTGCGGCGAAGAACACAGGGCAGCTTTCCTTCGCGTTATCGCAGACCGTAATCACGTAATCGAAGTGCTTGCCCTGAAACTCATCTACATGTTTCGAACGGTGCCCGCTGATGTCGATGCCCAACTCGCGCATGGCTGCAATCGCCTCGGGACGTACAATGCTCGGTTTGGTACCCGCGCTTTCGACTTCGAAGCGGTCACCGGCATCATGCCGTAGCAGTCCTTCCGCCATTTGGCTCCGCGCCGAATTGCCAGTGCAGAGAATGAGAACACTTTGTTTAGGCGTGGGCTAACTCCTGGGCTGATTGACTATGACGGAGAGCACGAGACCATGCCTGCGCGCCCACTTGAACCGCATCCCACGGACTTCCGAGCGGCGGTGTATAGCTTAAGTCGAGGTCGTTCAACTCATCAACATTCATTTCGTGGAAAAGCGCAGTTGCGAAAACGTCAATCCGCTTTGCGACTTCGGCTTTCCAGTGCCCGACAATCTGCGCACCCAGCAATTTGCCGGAGGATCGATCCCCGGTGATTCGAACTCGCAATTCGTGAGCGCCTGGATAATACGCCTTATGATCCCAAGCCGTGGTTTCGGACGTGAACGAATCGTAACGGGCTGTTCGGGCCTCCGAGTCCAACAAGCCGGTTCGAGCGACGCGCCAAATCGAATATCTTCACGACTTGCGTGCCGACGGTACCGCAAAATTCGCGATCTCCCCCGATCGCGTTCTCGCCAGCAACTCGGCCCTGCTTATGAGAGGTTGTGCCAAGGGGCAGATATGTGTACGTTCCTAGAAGGCAATGCCACGTCTCAACGCAATCTCCTGCGGCATATATCCCAGGAACATCGGTTTCCATCCGGCGATTGACGCGAATGGCTCCGCGGGCACCTGTCTCTATCCGGGCGGCGGACGCCAGTTCGGAGGCAGGTTTGACTCCCGCCGCCACGATTGCGAGATCTGCGATGAGTTCTGGTCCTGATTTGGAGTGGAATTTCAACCCGCTGTTGTGTGGCTCAATCGCGTTGATCTCAACGCCAGTGTGTACTGTTACGCCTCGGCTCACTAGTTGTTGCAGCACTACTTCCCCGACTTCAGAATCGACAGTGGGCAGGACGGTTCGCGGCCGGCTTACGACTGTGACCTTTAGTCCACGATGCGTGAGTGCGTCGGCCATTTCCATTCCGATGTACCCTGCGCCGATGATCACTGCTGAGCGGGGACTCTGTTTCTCTAAATACTCAGTTACCCGAAAGCTGTCTTCCATGGTGTGCAGCGGGAAAACTCCGGGCGTGTCGAGACCCTTGATGGCGGGAGTGACCGGAACAGCGCCGGTAGCGATCACGAGGCGGTCGAATGCGAGAGCCTTCGATTTGCCATCACTGGTGCGAACGAGGACTGAGTTGTTTTCGACATCGATAAGCGTGGCTCGATGCTCTCGAAGTATCTCGATTCCTTCGAACTCAGTGCGGTGCGCTAACTGATGCCAGTCGGGGGTCTCCCCGCTCAGGTAGAAGGGCAAGCCGCAGATGCTGTAGTTCGGAAATGAATCGGCCAGCAAGACCGTAATCTTTGCGGAGCCGTCCAGCTCTCGAGCGCGGAGAGCAGCGCTAATGCCGGCATCACTGCCACCGATAACTAGCAAGTTCATACCGTTTAGGGCGTATCTTCAACCGGACGGATCTGGTATTCCGGCAGGTTCTCTCCGAAATACCTGCGCTTAAACCATAAGGCGACATTGACGAGACCAATCATGACGGGAACTTCGACGAGAGGTCCGATCACGGCGGCGAATGCGGCACCCGAATTCAAACCGAAGACAGCCACCGCTACGGCAATCGCTAATTCGAAATTGTTGCTCGCCGCCGTGAAAGAAAGCGTTGTTGTCTTCGTATAATCAGCCCCGACCTTGCGGCCCATCCAGAAGCTGACGAAAAACATGATGAGGAAATAGATGAGCAGGGGAATCGCGATACGGATTACATCTAGCGGGAGTTGAAGGATGAGATTGCCCTTTAGGCTGAACATCACGACAATCGTGAACAGTAGCGCTATGAGCGTCAACGGGCTGATTTTCGGTATGAACTTCGTGCGGTACCAGTCTCGGCCTTTCGCCCGAATGAGGATAAAGCGCGTCACCATGCCGGCAAGGAACGGAATTCCCAGGTAAATGAAGACGCTCTCCGCAATTTGCGACATGTGGATATCGACCACACTGCCCTTCATGCCCACAAGCGGCGGAAGGACCGTCAGAAACACCCACGAATACACGCTGTAGAACAGAACCTGAAAGACACTGTTGAACGCCACAAGGCCAGCCGCATAATCCGTATCGCCCTTGGCCAGTTCGTTCCAGACGATCACCATGGCGATGCACCGTGCCAGCCCAATGAGGATGAGGCCAGTCAAATACTCTGGATATCCGGACAGAAACGTGATGGCCAACACAAACATCAGAATGGGGCCAATCACCCAGTTCTGCAGAAGCGATAAACCGAGAACCTTCTTGTTCCGAAAGACTTCTCCCAAGCGCTCATATTGCACCTTCGCAAGAGGCGGGTACATCATCAAAATCAACCCAACGGCAATAGGAATATTCGTCGTTCCCGACTGAAACTGCTGAATGAACGACGTTGTACCGGGGACGAAACGCCCTAATATGACGCCAACAGCCATCGCCAGAAAGATCCAGGCTGTTAGAAAACGATCTAGGAACGAAAGGCGCTTTCGCTCGGCTGGCGTGCAGACCTTGGAGCCGACAGGGTATTTCAAACTGCTTTGGGTATTCATTTCAGAAATCTCTTTAAGGAGCGGTCGCCCGTCGAAGCGTTGGAACCACAGCAGGAAGGCCCGCAACACGCCGCCGCCGCGGCTTCGTCGCGCGAATGAAGGCGCTGATGAATTTGCCATCGACCAGCGGAGCGATGGCATCGACATCGATGCCGCCTGATGTTAAGAAGGATCGCGCGTCTTCGACGTTGTATACACGCGTCGGCTCGATCTCGACAGAGGCGAATCCCGCTCTCGTTAGCTTCTCCGTGTACTCCGTCTCCTGCAGTGCGCCGGCGACACAACCGACCCAGAGCTCGATGCTGCGGCGAATTTGTTCGGGTACATCGCCCCGGAGGACCACGTCGGATACGGCGAATCGCCCGCCCGGTTTTAGAACCCGGAACGCTTCAGACAGAACACGATCCTTGTCCCCAGAGAGATTGATCACGCAGTTCGAAATGATCACGTCCACGGTGTTGTCAGGCAGCGGAATGTTTTCAATTTCTCCCTTTACAAACTCCACGTTCTCGAGACCAGCTTTGCGCTGATTCTCCCGTGCAAGCGCAAGCATGTCATCGGTCATATCCAAACCATATGCTTTGCCGGTAGGGCCGACACGCCGCGCCGAGAGCAGCACATCGATACCGCCGCCCGAGCCGAGGTCGAGGACCGTTTCGCCGGGCTTGAGCTGTGCAAGCGCAGTGGGATTCCCGCAACCCAGCGACGCCTTCAAGGCGGTTTCCGGCAGCTCACCGGCTTGAGCTTCGTCGTACAGGTTGGACGTGATCGGGTCGCAGGACGCCGTAGCCGATCCACTACAACAAGAGATCTCGGCGCAGCAATCTGCCGGCAGGCCTTGACCGGATGTGACGCGGCGCGCAGCCTCACCGTATTTTTCCTTCACGATTTCCTTAACTTCCATTCCGTTCCTTCCTTTCAAATCCTTCAGGCGTTTTCACTCACAAACTCGATTACGCGCCGCTGTATCTCGTCGCGAATTTTTCGGGTGGCGGCTTTCCTCTCCTCTGGCGATTCAGCAGCCTGTGGGTCTTCCAGCGGCCATGTGCGACGCCAGACCACGCCGGGAAAGATGGGACAGTTGCATTCCTTCTCCCGATCGCAAAGTGTGATGACATAGGTCACCCGCTGCCCAAGAAACTCGTCGGTCGCCTTGGGTCGATGTCCCGAAATGTCAATGCCGACTTCTCGCATAGCTTGAATGGCATCCGCGCAAACCGCTTCTGCTGGCTGATAGCCTGCGCTCAAAACGTCGAAGCGGTCCCCCGCCAGGTCGCGCAGAAATCCTTCGGCCATTTGCGTCCGGCAGGCGTTCGTGCCGCACAGAAAAAGAACCCTGGGCTTCGGCATGGTTATTGCTACTTGCAGACCTGGACTATGGCCTGCGGCTCAATAGCCTTATTGCGAGTACAACATTCGGCATAGAGAAATCCGAGCAACTCCTGCAGCGCGTCGGCATTGGCGGAATACCACAGGTACGTGCTTTCCCGCCGCACCTTCACCAGGTCTTCGTTCTTGAGCTTTTCAAGATGATGGGAGAGTGTGGAAGATGGAATATCCAGCTCGGAACCGATGTCGCCTGCAACCATGCCGTCCGGGTGCGCTGATAGCAGCAGCCGCATAATGCGCAGCCGTGGCTCTGTCCCCATCGCGGAAAACATGTCCGCGTACCGCGCTACATCAGGCTCATTCTTCTGTTTAGGCATCGTCGCGATCCTCTTCATTCCATTCATCTAGAGAGCACAACAAGCATCCTGCCGCCGCTTGGTCTCGCAGTTGTTTCAGAATGGCGTCATCCCAAGACGGCGAACCAGGATCATCCTGCTGATCGAGAGCAGTGTCTGAGTAGAGTTGATCCCAGCAGGCCACGTCAAGCGGGCACGCCAGCGTCCGAACTGCTTCCATAGTTCTATTATTGTGGAAGCATGGAGAATGTCAACCCCTCGGCGAGAGTTTTTTTGGTTCCACTTTTTTGCCTGCCAAAGTGAAAGAGTGATCCGCGTCGGACCCGCTGGCTGGAAATATAAGGACTGGGAGGGTAAGAAGGCACAAAAAGTGGAGATTGCACGTGTTGCACCCAGAGGATAAAGAGCGCGACTCGGCCAGACCCTCGTTTGAGTCACCCACGGGTCTAGATCTTCATCCCATACCGGAAAGCTCTCCTCGAATCAGCAAAAGGGTTGGCCTGATTGTCGGTGTTCTCGCGGTCCTTGTCCTGATTGGATTCGCCTACGGCGGATATCGCAGGCCGGCTACAGCGCAAGCCACGGCTAGCGGCCACGGCCGGCCCAAAATGCTGGCGCCAGCTGCGGACGCGGACATCGTGAAAAGTATTCCTACCGGCAATGCGGCGGTTACCCGCATGCCTGCAGTTCAGTCTTCGGAACTACAACCGCCAAATGATGGCGCTCCGGTTTCTGGTTCGAACCCTTGCTTTGCAGCTGGCAAGCCGAACGCCGTATATCGGTTCAATCCTGAAACCGGCCAACCGTGTTCAGCGCCTCTGGAAAGGGTAGTTGTAAGAAGAGCACCAATCCAAGTTGCGAATACGACAACGACCGCTCGGTTGCACGAACCTTCAGCGGGTACTGCGGTGCGGCACTTCAACGTCATGCACCACATGATGGAGAAGGCTTCAACTATTTGGTCGAAGGAAACCGGAATAGACCGGAATCCTGCCGATCAGGTGGAAGTAGACCGCCCGGATGACCAGCGCGAACGCTATCTATCTTCGCAAGAGCTTCAGCGGTTGAAGTATGCACTCGATGAGAAGGTGTATCGAAAGGGCACACGAGAAATCAACCAAACGTTCTATCGACTCAGACTGCTGGTGCTCGTCGCTTTAACGACCGGCATGCGGATTGCCGAGATTTTCGCACTCCGATGGTCGGACGTGAAGTATGAGGAACGGGTGATTGCCGTTCACGCCCGGCTAAAGAAGGGCAAGGGGCGATACGTACCGATGACCCCTGAATTGGCTGACGAACTGCGGCGGTTTCCCGCTGTATTTGGAGAGGATCGCATTTTCCCGCCGAAAAGGGGAGCAAAGCGATTGAGGCAGCGAGTGGAGGGCAGTTTCGAGACAATCCTCGGGCTGGCCAAGATCGAAGATTTTCGATTCCACGATCTGCGACATACTTTCGCTTCCTGGTACATGATGAACGGCGGCGACCTCTACGAGCTGGCCAAGATCCTGGGTCACTCGAACATCAAAATGACCGAGCGGTACGCGAAGCTGGCAAAGACGCATATAGCCAGACCGGCGACACCGCCCGTGAACTTTGGAAGCTCATGGAATGCGAACAAGGCGGCAAAGCAGCCCTCGGGTAGCGATGTTCGCGTATTGGTCGCGAGGCTAAAAACCGATGTTCTTGGTCGCCAGTAACTCTTTTAGAATGTGGTGGCCAGGGACGGAATCGAACCGCCGACGCCAGCCTTTTCAGGGCTGCGCTCTACCGACTGAGCTACCTGGCCGCTCGCGTTGGAAGCTTCAGTCTAACAAACCATCGCAATCCGGGGCGATGCGCCGAAGAGCGGATTCCTGATATACTCCCGGTTGACGGCCTCTTTCATGTTTGAACAGCGATTAGGCGATGTTATTGACGATCACTGCATCAAGTGCCGTCGTCTTACCAACCACTCCATCGTCTCTCTGGTGAATGGCGAGGCGGCAAAAGTTCGCTGCCGAACGTGTTATCACGATCACGATTACCGGCATGAGCAGCCTCCTCCTTCCAAGAAGGATTTGAAGAGGATGGAAGCCGAAAATGCGGCGCTGGCGGAGAACGGGCAGCCTGCGAGTCACGCCCCGGAAGTCGAGAGTACCGAGCATAACGAGCATAAGAAGACGAAAAGCGAACACGCCTGAATTCGATCCGCAGTAACCCCCGCCAGGAACTCGCTGTCGATATCGTCCGCGCGCTACGTTCTCACGGCCATAAGGCCTACTTGGTGGGCGGATGCGTTCGCGACCGCCTGCTCGGGATTGTCCCCAAAGACTACGACGTCAGCACAGATGCCGTGCCGGCCGAGATGCTGTCGCTGTTTCCCCAATCGGAATCGGTTGGCGCACATTTCGGCGTCATCCTTGTAACACGCGGCAGTGGAGTGCAGGTGGAGGTCGCCACATTCCGCAGTGAAGGAGCTTACGAAGATGGGCGCCGCCCGGAGACCGTTCACTTCGAAACGGATCCGGCTCTGGATGCGCAGCGGCGCGACTTCACGATCAACGGCTTGCTGCAGGACCCGGTCTCGGGCGAAGTTCTCGATTACGTCGGCGGCCGATCCGATCTCGAGCGAAAGATTGTGCGCGCCATCGGCGATCCGGAACAGCGCTTCCAAGAAGATCATCTGCGTATGCTGCGCGCTATCCGATTTGCGGCGCGGCTAGATTTTGTCATCGAACCAGAAACTCTGAATGCCATTCGGCGGCTGGCGCCCTCCATCTGCCGGATTTCGGCCGAGCGTATTCGTGAGGAGCTGGTTCGTATTTTCACCGAGGGCAACGCGCGCCGCGGCTTGGAGCTGCTGGATGAGAGCGGGCTCTTGATTCACGTGCTGCCGGAGATCAAAGCGTTTCAGGGAGTGGCGCAGCCGCCCGAATTTCATCCGGAAGGCGACGTGTGGACTCACGTGTCCATCATGCTCGAGCAACTTCGTAACCCGACACCGACGCTGGCGCTGGGCGTTCTTCTGCACGATGTCGGCAAACCACCCACGTTCCGCATTGCCGATCGGATCCGGTTCGACGGCCATGCCGAAGTGGGCGCGGTGATGGCCAGGAAGCGCTTGTGCCAGCTTAAATTCGCGAATCAGGATGTGGATCGCGTTACCGAACTGGTCGCTAATCACATGCGTTTTAAAGATGTGCGCAATATGCGGCTGAGCACGTTGAAGCGCTTCCTGCGCTTGCCTCATTTTGACGAACACCTGGAGCTCCACCGGCTAGACTGCCTGGCGAGTAATGGGCGTACCGATTCTTACGAATTCGTTCTGGCGGCGCTGGCGGAATTGGGGCGCGAGGAACTGCAGCCCGCGCGCTTGATCAACGGCCGCGATCTGATGGAAGCGGGCTATAAGGCCGGACCGGCGTTCGGACGCGCGCTGGAAGCGGTAGAGACCGCCCAACTGGAGCGCGAAATTCATACTCGCGAAGAGGCGCTGGAATTGGCTAAGTCAGTGCTCAAGCAATTTAAGTCCGGCTAGTACAAATTCAGGTTACGCCTCCCCTGGCGGCGAAGAAATTTGGTACTCTGCGACTCGGTTCGGCGTCCAATGTCATCGAATCGGAGAAGGAGATACCGCCATGCCTGCCGCCGCTGTCGCTGTAGCCCCGGATAAGCTGCTCGAAAAGTTTGAATCAGCGCGTGCCGAAAGTGACCGGCTCTTCGATGTGCTTAAGCCGCAAGCGTTGTACGAGCGTCCCATTGCGCAGAGGCATCGAGTTATTTTCTACCTCGGCCATCTGGACGGATTCGATTCCATTCAGATCTGCCGCGAAGGGCTCGGCATCAAGTCCTCCGAACCAATGTTGGACGATTTGTTCCAGGCGGGCATCGACCCGGACGGATCGCATCTGCCGATGGACACAGCGGCCGATTGGCCTTCGCTCAATCAAGTGAGACGCTATGTCCAATACTGCCGGCGCCAAGTAGACGGTTACCTGGACGGCGCGCCGGAAGAGGTCGTATTCATGGCTTTGGAACACCGCCAGATGCATCTCGAAACGCTGGCGTATATGTTTCACAATTTCAGCTATGAGTTGAAGGAGAATCCTTCGGTTCCATGTTCGGTGGAAGATGCGCGGCCAGGGTTTGCAAACGAGTGGCGAGAAATTCCGGCAGGCGAGGCTGTTCTGGGGAAATCGCGCGACGGTTCCTTTGGTTGGGACAACGAATACGAACAAGTCCGCCGGCGTGTGCCCGCGTTTCGCATCCAGCGCTACAACGTGACGAATGGAGACTATTTACGGTTTGTAGAAGAGGGCGCAGACATGCCGCATTATTGGATCAGGCGCGGCGACCAGATTTTTTATCGCGGAATGTTTCGAGAATTCCCGCTGCCGTTGGATTGGCCCGTGTACGTGAGACAGTCGGAGGCCGCGGCGTACGCTGCATGGATAGGCAAGAGTCTGCCGGCCGAAGAACAATTCCATCGCGCGGCTTATGGGACGCCGTTCGGCTGCATTCGGCCGTATCCGTGGGGTCCAGGCGATCCCACTCGCGAGCGCGGCAACTTTAATTTCAAGCGCTGGGATCCCGAACCTGTATACGCTACGCCCGCGGGCGACAGCGCTTTCGGCGTTAGTCAACTCGTGGGCAATGGTTGGGAATGGACCGGCTCTTCATTTGGTCCGCTGCCGGGTTTCACTCCGCGCGACACGTATCCCGGCTACTCCGCGAATTTCTTCGATGGCGAGCATTATGTGTTGAAGGGCGGCTCGCCGCGAACGGCCGCGCGTCTTCTTCGAAGTTCATTCCGCAATTGGTTCCGGCGCGATTATCCGTACATGTACGCGACGTTCCGCTGCGTAGAGAACTAGGAAAAGCGATGTCGGCATCCGTTCATCCCCAGTTATCGGCCTTTGCGCTGGATGTTGTGGAAGGACTCTCTCTACCTGGGCAGAAGAAGATTCCACCGCGCTATTTCTACGACGATCTGGGAAGCAGTTTGTTTGAAGCGATCACGTATCTTCCGGAATATGGCCTGACGCGAGCAGACGAACGCCTGTTGCGCCGCCACGCCGCTCAAATCGCGGCAAAAACTGGCCGAGTGTCGCTGGTAACGGAATTGGGCAGCGGGAGCGGGAAGAAAACCAGACACGTTCTGGAAGCCTTGTCGCGGACTGTCGAAAATGTTGTGTATCGGCCCATTGACGTATCTCGCGCCGCTCTGGAATCCTGTGAACGGGAATTGACTGAAATCTGTTCAGTCAAGAGCGTCCGCGGCGATTGGATGGAAGGGCTCGCCGATGTTGCGCGCACGCGGAAGCACGAGCAACCTTTGCTGCTACTGTTTCTGGGGAGCTCGATCGGCAACCTGGACCGGCAATGTATTGTCGAGTTTTTGCGTAACATCAGATTCCATCTGCAGCCCGGCGATTTCTTTTTGCTCGGAGCCGATCTGGTGAAAGACATAGAGACTATGCTGGCAGCGTACGACGACCCGACGGGCGTGACCGCGGCATTCAATTTGAATGTTCTGGGACGGATTAACCGGGAGCTCGATGCGGATTTCGATCTGCGATCTTTCGCCCACGAGGTCCGGTGGAATCCAGAGGAGCGGCGCATCGAAATGCATCTGCTTTCCTGCCGCAATCAGAGCGTCGAGGTTCGCGCGCTGGATATGAGCTTCGATTTCCTCGCCGGCGAAACGATTTGGACGGAATCGTCGCACAAATTCACGGAAAACGAGCTGATGGGCTACGCTCGTTCCAGTGGATTCGAGGCTGTTGCGACCTGGATCGATCGCGAATGGCCCTTTGCCGAAGCGCTCTGGCGCGCGCGCTGAAATCTTTTGGCTTTACTGAGTAAGCGCTCTCCAGTTCTTGCCGTACTTTGGAATCCAAACACGCTCGCCGCTGCGATAACGCAATGCGTATCTGGAAATTGCAATCGCATTGTCGCGTGCGATCTGCGACTGATACCGGCCGATCAGCCGCAATTTCCTCCAAACCGAGCAATTGCCGCTGCGGATAACGGCTGGTTTCAAATCGATTCGGATGCTGTGCTCGAGATCCGATACTCTACGGCGCAGGCACGCTTCTGAAGTCCAGGTTGCATACGGGAGATCTTCATAAAAAGCCAAGCAGGGTATTGTTGGCCGCCGCAATAGCGGCACGATTTACCGCCAGGTGGTCGACATGATTGCCCAAAGCGAGCGGGGCCATAACTAACCCGCGTGCAAACTGTTTTTGTAAGCCGGCGGCCAGCCGATGTATTTCCTCCTCCGGTTGCAACGCAATGGTTTCAGGCTTGCAAACGGCACTGGCGCTTACACCAAGCCGTAGCGGCGCATCGAGTAAATCGAGCGATTCCACTCGAATCCGCGGGCTTATCGACGACAAAACCGAGCGATCTTCTCCGCGTCTGATAGACGCGATGCTCATGACGCGCGACGAAGCTGCATGCGGGCCGTATTCGGAAACAGTAAAGAAATTTACAACTCTGATATCCAAATCCAGTTCACTCCAGCGGCACAACGCCATGGAGAGTGAAAAGGCGGCGTCATCCCGATGGGGTGAAAGGATCGTCAATCCAAACATCGCGGGGCGTGTTCGGTTTCAATACGCTACGGCTGCCCGCACCGGCAGTGGAGAGCCGACCGCGGCAGCAGAAGCGGCAGGCTTGGCCTTGAATTCTGGCGTGGCGGCCAATTGCTTACACAATGTAAGTGCCTGCGCGACAACTTGGTCCATGTTGTAGTAGCGATAAGTTGCGAGCCGTCCAACGAAATGGACGCGTTTGGTCGCCGCCGCTAACTCCGCGTATCGTTTATACAAGAGCGGCATTTTCGGGAGCCGGTACCGGATAGTAGGGATCTCCCTCACTGGCCGGATACTCGTATACAACACTGGTGCGGCGATCGCTTTGCCCGGTGAGATGCTTGAACTCCGTTACGCGAGTATAAGCGTGGTCGTTTGGATAATTGATCACTGCAACCGGCTGTAAGTATTCCGTATTCACGGTCTCATGCCGGAAGTGCAGCGATCGATACGGAAGTTTTCCGTACCGGAAGTCGAAGAATTCATCGACGGGTCCGGTGTACACGATCTCGCGGTATTGAACGTGTTCGAGCACATCGTCCAACTCGCAGCCAACTTCAATTGTAATGTTGGGGTGATCGAGCATGTTCTCGAAAAGTCGGGTGTAGCCATGTTTGGGCATTGCTTGAAAGCGATCTGTAAAATACCGATTGTCGCTATTTGTTCGAACGGGAATACGAGCGGTTACTGACGAGTCGAGTTCAGAAGGATCTCTCCCCCACTGTTTGCGAGTGTAATTCCGAAACAACTTCTCATAGAGATCGCGTCCGACCTTACTAACCACCACGTCTTCGGAGGTTCGGATGGACGCGCGAGCTTCTGCGCGGGAGGCGAAAAAGGCTTGCACCTCCTCGTCGGAAGCGAGATTGAGATCGTAGAGCAGGTTGACGGTATCTCGATTGATGGGAACCGGAACGAGCTTGCCATCGACGGACGCCAGAACCCGGTGTTCATAAAGACGCCAGGAAGTGAATTGCGATAGATAGTCGAAAACCTGTTCCGAGTTTGTGTGAAAAATATGAGGGCCGTAGCGGTGAACCAGAATGCCGTCTTGGTTGTAGTGGTCGTAGGCGTTACCGCCGACGTGGTCGCGGCGATCGATCAGGAGCACTTTTTTCCCATGGCAGCGAGCCATTCGATCCGCAACAACCGAGCCCGCAAAACCGGCGCCAACGATTAAATAATCAAACATTGACCACTCCTTCCAGAGCGACACTTGTAACAGGAGTCAATACAGAGCGGTTATCAGGCCGACGCTGCCTCGTCGCAAATTGGCTTTCCAGAACCCGGTTCATTTCGCACCACGTTTTGTCCCAGGAGGATTGCGAAAGGAATTTATCGACGCGCCGCTGAAACGCCGCGCCAGGTGAATGCTCCAGCAACGAATCCCCGGCTCTGATAAATTCGCCAGCATCGCTGCCGATTCGGACCAGCCCTAAGTCGCCATACGGCGTCACGACGTCTCGTATAGGAGTAGAGATCACCGAAAGGCCGGCTGCAAGATACTCCGGAGTCTTGGTGGGACTGATGAAGCGTGTCGATTCATTCAAGGCGAAGGGCAGCATGCCGATGTCCCAACCGGCGAGATAAGCCGGAAGTTCCGCGTACTGCTTCATCCCGAGATAGTGAATATTGGCGGCGCGAGGAAGCGTTGCACTGTCGATCTTGGCGACCGGCCCAAGCAGCACGACCTGCCAGGCGGGGCGTTGTGCGGCGACTTTCGCGCAATAAGTCCAGATCCATGCGCTCGTCGATTACGCCTGAATAGCCGAGGCGCGGCCGCGGAATGCATGCCTGGTCCCCGGGCTCCTCTTCAATCGACCCGCGCTCGCGAAAAATGCGCTGCATCTACGCTGCTCGGGAAGAGATAAACGGAGCGATGTTGCTTGCGTTTCGATTCGAACAGGCTAGCGCCTCCAGTAAACACCACGTCGGCGCTATCAAACAGCGCGGCTTCGTTAATTCGCATGGCCGGAGGAGCGCCAGCGAATGCCGAAAGCTCATCCATGCAGTCGTAAACCGTTAAAGCGGGGCGTAGGGCCGAGGAAAAGTCCAGCGCCATCGGCGTGTAATACCACGCAATGTAATCGTCTATCCTGTTCTCTTCAAGAATCGATCGAAGAAAGTCTGCCTGATATGCCGCCGTGTGTTCGCCGCTTAATCCGTGCGGCAGAACCGGCGTGTGCACGCGCACGCCGGTCTGCGGACACACAGAAACGCGTAGGTGAGGTAATCCATCTTCAAAGACCGGCTCTTCGATAAAAAAGATTCTTCGATTACGTGCGAACCGGCTCATGAGATGCTGAGGCCGCTGAAACACGAAACCCCATCGAAGATGGGACATGCAAATCAGGTCGACATTGGTTGGAATCATTTGTGATTTGGTAACTCCGCTGCAGCCGTGGCTGCTGATTGATAATTGCGTTTGCGAGCGGCCAATAAGTCTCGCGGTTGCCGAGCTCGTCGGCGTAATCGAAAAGTGCGTTGCAGCAATGCCGGTCGTCATCCCACCCGGGATGGTTAACGATGGGATACAGACAGATGCCGTGTATGGGAATGTGTAAACGATGGGCGGCGATCACTTCATCGCAGACATAGTTGAACCAGTCTGCGCGTGCATCGTCTTCGGTGCCGGTTTCGGCAACAAACATGGGCCTGTGGTAGCGATTCCAGACTTCTTCCAGAATCTTGCGAAATGGCCGGTATCTCGGGTCTTTCCGGCAGAGCATGGTGGAGTTGTGAACCCATTCATTGCGCTCATAGAAATTAACGCCTATGATGTCCAGATACTCGGACCGGCCGCCCAGCTCCGGAGCAATTCTCCCCGACACCATATCCCAGGCTTCAAATTGCGCAAGCGTGTAATTTTCCGCTTCGATTTCATCGCCGGGGATTGCTGGGTCGCCCACAATGTGAATAACCGGTTCCGGCGAAAAGAGCCGCACGCGATCCAATTCATTGAGCAGAATCTCACTCGCAACGATTGCCGCGCGCGCAAGACTGCGCTTCAGTTCACCGCCGCGTCCGGTCGCATGCGGATTCATGGCGGCCACTTCGCCGCCCGCCCAGGAAAGAAACGATATCTCGTTCACCGGCGAGAACGTCCTGCAGCAATCGCCCCGTCCTTTCACGTAACGTGCGACTGCTTTCACGAAGCGGCCGAAATCGTCCGCGAAAGACTTTGAGAACACGTCAACAAAATCCGGCCAGCCGAAGTGCAAAAGGTCGAGAAGAATCTCCGTTCCCGTTTCAGCGGCTGCATCGAAGAAAACCGACAGCGAGTCGAAGTTGTATTCGCCGGGACGTTGTTCGATGAGATGCCAGCGCGCGCCTAGTCGAACTGTTCCAATTCCGAAGGCGCGAAGGCGTTCGTAGTCCTGCTTGGCAAAACGGTCGTGTCCGGTGGACCTGAGAAGATCCTGGCGCTCGCCATTGCGGCGCTTGTGCGTGGAGCACTCAAAACCCGCCTGTAGGAAAGTTCGAAACATCGAATACGAAATCGGCAATACGGTCGCTTGAACATGCGCGCAATTGGTACGAATTCGCGCCAAAAAACCGGGAACACGCCCGGTTCCGTGTGTCTCATAATTTAGAGACAGCTACTCCGCATCTCTTTACTTTGATGCCGGATGTGTAAGCCCTGCTGCAGTATGGATCTACTGAAAAGGTATTTAGTTACGAGGGCTAGTAATTTACCGGGCTGGGAAAATCGGCTTTCAATTCACTCATTAAATCTGAGTGCGGCAGATTTACCGAGTGAAGTAAGTGTTTGAAAGAGCGCCCCAAATGCTGGGTTTAGTGTCTTGCCCGCGACGGAAGAAGTTCTGTGGCCCGCATCTGGAAGCAGAGCTCGGCTCGTGAGCTCGAAAACAGTTCGTGTCGCTTCAGGCAGCAGCGCTTCCGATGCAATCAGCAGTTTTGCGGGCAGAGAAATTGTACAGGTGTGGCGCCGTTGTTCCAGTGCGTGCCGGATGGAGGAAGCAGCATGCTCGGCGGCGATGGAGAAGCCTGGAAGATTTCCAAGCAGGCTGAACCAGGCGAACTCTTCTTTTGCCGCACCCGTGAATTCGGCGTTTAGATAAGAGCCCGTGCGCATCAGGCCGGGCACGACCGTGAGTACGTGAATCTTATCGGAATGCACTTCGGTGCTTAGCCCGGTGGAAAATCCGACGAGAGCGAATTTCGCGCAGCAATAGGGAAGTAGATGCGGTATGCTGACGCGTCCGCCCACCGACGTGATGTTTACGATGGTGCCGCTTTTCCGCTGTCTCATGTGCGGCAGTACAGCAAAGGTCAGATTCACAGGCGCCCAGAACATCGCGTCCATTGCGTACTCGAAATCGGAATGATCGAAACTATCGAGCGGCCCTACCTTGATCATGCCGGCATTATTAATCAGTATGTCGATTGTGTCGAACCGGCCAATGACACGTGGGGCGAGCGTGGCGAGTTCGGTTTCTTTTGTGATGTCGCAAGCAAACGGCGCGGCTTCGATCCCATGATTTGCAAGACGTCCGCACGCCTCTTCAAGCTCGTTTTCATCGCGTGCACAAAGCGCTAGCCTGGCGCCGCGCGATCCCAGCTCCTGTGCGAGCGCGAAACCGAGCCCGCGAGATCCGCCCGTGATTAACACGACTTTGCCGCGCAGGTCCAGCTCACGCCGGTCGCCCGCAGAAAATAGGGTTCTCGCCGCGAACACAGTGGCCGCGGAAGCCGCAGTCTTGCCGAGCAGCGAGAGAAGACTGTTTGACATTATGGTGTCCGGCGAGCCGCGCCGTCGTGAGGTTTCATGACCACTTTGATACATTGATCTTCTTTTTGGCGGAACGTCTTATAGGCGCTCGGAGCATCCTCGAGCGTGAGCCTGTGCGTAATCACAAAGGAAGGATCGATCTGGCCCTGTTCAATGCGCTCGAGCAGCGGCTTCATGTAGCGCTGGGTGTGGGTCTGGCCCATCCGAAACGTCAGGCCCTTCCCAAATGCAGCGCCGATATTGAGTTTGTCGATAAATCCGCCATATACGCCCGGGATGGAAACAGTGCCGCCGGGCCGGCATCCCTGAATGGCCTGCCGCAGAGCGGTGGGACGGTCGGTCTGCATCTTCATTGTGAACTTGATTTCGTCGTAAACATGGCCGATGCCGGTTCCATGGGCTTCTACTCCCACCGCGTCAATGCAGGCGTCCGGCCCTCTTCCGGCGGTCAGTTCTTTAAGCCGCTCGATTACGTCTTTGTCTTCTTCGTAATCGATGGGTTCGGCACCGCCCCGCTTCGCCATTTCCAGGCGCTCGGGCACGCGGTCGATCGCGATCACGCGTCCCGCGCCCAGCAGGAACGCGCTTCGAATCGCCATCTGTCCCACCGGACCGCATCCCCAGACGGCGATAGTATCGCCCTTTTGAATGTCGCAATTCTCCGCGGCCATGTAGCCGGTGGGGAAAATGTCCGAGAGAAATAAAACCTTCTCATCCGGCAAACTGTCCGGAAGCTTGAGCGGCCCTACATCGGAATACGGCACCCGCACATATTCCGCCTGGCCGCCCGGATATCCGCCGTACAGGTGCGAATAACCGAACAGCCCGGCTCCCGGATATCCGTAAAGCTTCGATAGTTTTTCGGAATCTGGATTGCTCCGCTGGCAGAGCGAAAACAGGGTGCGCTTGCAGTACCAGCATTCGCCGCAGGAGATGTCGAAAGGCACAACGACGCGATCGCCCTTTTTGAGCGTGCTCCCGGCTCCGGTTTCGACCACTTCGCCCATAAACTCGTGGCCAAGCACGTCGCCTTTCCGCATTTCTGGAATGTATCCACCGTACAAATGCAGATCGGAGCCGCAAATGGCTGTCGTCGTGACCCGCACGATCGCATCCCTCGGCTCCTGAATTTTCGGATCGGGAACGTTCTCTACTCGAACGTCTTCTTTGCCGTACCAACAAACAGCTTTCATAGCGCGCTCGCAAAGCTGGATTCCGCGAGGGACGAAACGTTTCGAATGGGGGGAGCAGGAAAAACTGCGGGGAAAGCGGGTCTTTGCGGATGATATTCTAAAACAGAAGTTTTTCCACGGGCCGGTAGCTCAGTTGGTAGAGCATCGCACTTTTAATGCGGTGGTCGCGGGTTCGAGTCCCGCCCGGCTCACCATTCTTTTCAATGTGTTACGGTGATTCTGCATTTTTGTCTAGCACCATGTCTGACCCAGAAAGCTGGCGATCCTTAGCCCGGATGTGTCGCTCCAGCTGCAGAACGAGCCGCTGATTGAGCTGTTCTGAGATGGGGTCATCGTGGGCGAAAATCCGGCTCTTACCTATCGGCAGCAAGGGAATGGAAGGAACCACGTCCACAAGTTGTGGATCATGTCGGTATCCAAGGCGCAAAGCGCGCCTCAAATAGGCGAGCTCCTTATTTACTGTCGCCGGCGCCGCTTTACCCTTACGTGATCCGACGTATTGCTCAAGCAGCGCAACCGTAATTTCGAATGGCGCCTTCGTTCCGAAAAACGGGCGCAAGTGTTTATCGACCCGATGTTCGACATCGTAGGTAGTATGCCGATCTTTGGATCGATAGTCTTCAATCACCAAATCGAGCAGTTGGTTGAGCGAAACGCGACTAGTCTCGTCCGAGCGGTGTAGCTCGCCAGCCTTGGCCAGCTTTCGCCCAAGCATTAGAACCGCTTCCTGACACTCGTGTGTACCGGTTATCGGGGCATTCGTCAACCTTGCTTCCGCTCGGCAATTTCGATTGTTGAGCATAGGGTGCGAGTGGCACGAACAGCTTCGACACAGTCGCGGATTTCTTCACCGACCCGGAGAAACTCATCCAATTCGTTCGGCTTCGTAATGTAACCATCCGCTTGTGCCGCCCGGTCAAGCATGACCCGTTTGGGTGAGGAGCTGAAGATCACGACGGCGATGTGGCGCCAATTAGGATGCCGACGAATATGGGCGAGCACTTCACTACCATCGCGCTTTGTCATGTTGAGGTCCAGGATCGCAGCGTCCACTAGCGGCCTGTTTTCCGTTCCGGCTTCGCCGTCGATATAGCGGCAGGCGCTCTCGCCATCTTCAAAGACTATTGGAGTGAAATCCATTTCAGCCCTGTGCAGGGCTTCTTTCAGAAGGCGTACGTCGGCGCGATTATCCTCCAGGATCATGATTGTCAGGCGTTGTTGTTGGGAACTCATGGAATCGAGGTCAGTTAACAATCGGGGAACGAGAAATAGAAGGTAGAACCTCTCCCTACTTCGGATTCCAACCACAGACGGCCATGCTGGTGGTCCACGATGCGCTTACAAATGGCCAAGCCGATGCCGGTCCCGGGAACCTCTCGCCCGTGCAGACGCTTGAAGACGCCAAATATCCGGTCATGATATTCGGGGGCAATCCCGATGCCATTGTCTTTTACCGAAAAGACCCATTCGTCATCGCGCCGGTCCGCGGAGACATGGATTTGCGGATGCCGTTCTTTCGCACGGTATTTCAAGGCATTCCCAATCAGGTTCTGGAACAACTGGATGAAATGGGCGCGCTCCCCTACTAGGGTGGGTAATGGAGCAACGCTTACATCGGCCGCGCAGTCAGCCAGGGCAGCGGCCAAATTACCGAGAGCCGCTCGGCAGACCTCGTTGCAATCAATCGCTTGCCCTTGTTCGCCGTCTATGCCGACGGCCTCGGTATAGTCCAAAAGATCTTTTATCAGTGTCTGCATACGGCGCGTCGATTCGATGACGACCGCCAGTTGTTCCTCGTCTGCCGTATCCGCGTTCTGTTTGTGTCGGGCATCGAGCTCCTGAGCGTAAAGGCCGATGTTGCGGAGTGGCTCCTGCAGATCGTGAGCAGCCGCAAAGGCGAATTGCCGAAGTTCCTCATTGGTCTGTAGCAAAGCGACCTGGGCACGCTTTTGTTGCGTGATATCCCGCACGATCTCGGAAGCACCGATCAAGCATCCATGCCGATCATGAATCGGTGAGACGGTCAGCAAGACATCCATAGAGCGACCGTCTTTGCGTCGATGTACGCTCTCGACCCGCTCGCCTTGTGGGAGACACTCGAGTTGTTGTGCTTGTAATCGTCCTAAGATGCCGGGCAACTCGTTGGCATTACGGGACGTTGCCAATAACGAGATCGCTTTACCCATGACTTCTTGAGCGGGATAGCCGAACATGGCTTCCGCGGCGGGGTTCCAGCTGGTAATGGCGCCCTCCAGGGTGATGCTGATGATAGCGTCGTCCGAGGATCGTACGATCCGCCCAAAACGGGTGGAGATATCTTCGGTTTCTTTCAGGACGGTGATGTCCTGAAAAACGACGCTCACGCCGAACGTTCGGGCATTGGTAACGGGGTGAAAGTTGACCATCCAGGTGCGCTCACACGGTGGAGCGCTTGTGATCTCTATGTTCAGCAGCGGCCGTTTCGAAGCAAGGACCTGAGCCATCATGGGAACGAAGATCTTCGCCAACTCTGGGTTGATTTCGCTAGCATGCCGGCCGATGTGAGCTTCCACCGGAAGCCCGTTGATCCCGGCAAGCGCTTCGTTCAGCCGCACATACCGAAGCTCGTGATCCAGGAATCCGAGGCCGACCGAAGCCGTTCGGTAGAGAACCTCCAGCTCAAGCAGCCGATGGTGGCTTTCCTCTTCACTGCTTTTCAGCTCCCTCCGCGTTTGCTTAAGTTCGCTGCTCATAGGTTTGCTTCGGTGACATAAATAGGCTTTGGAATGCCGCTGGCATTTGCTGGCCAGATTGCCGAAACAGGAAAGATTTCGTGCGGAAGAGAAATAGGGAGTGTTTGGGGCCAAGCCAAGGATCGATGCCGCCGGTTTCGTAACAGCGGAATTTTGAGTGACCCGGAGCAACCGCATCGTGATCGCCGGGATTCCTTGGCAATTGTTCCAACGGAAGCGCCATAGGCTCTTCAGGACGTGCTTTGTCGCGAATGACACCTCTAGATTGTTCGTTTTCGGATAGCCGTCTGAGCGCATCCTGCAAAAGCTCCAGATCGCGCACCAGTGGCCCTCGTTCGCTGGTAGCAACTTGGGCTAGAAGACGGTTCGCTCTGACGTAGGCGGCTTGTCCTCTCGCCCTTGCGTCATCAGCACGTTCAACATCTCGCACCTTGTACGCCGACTCCGCAATCGGAGCCAACAGAAGTCCAAGGCGTATTTCAGCCCTAACGGCCAGAATTTCCAGGGGAGGTTTCAAGGCTCTCCTTCTTCCTGTCGGAAAAAGAGAGAATCAGCCTTGCATTGGGGGATTACTCTTCGTTCGGCTTCTTAATTATACCTCGATTTAAGAAGTAATACGTATTTCTTTTGGATGAGCTTTGCTCTAAATTAATGCACCTTGACAACGGGCAGCAAATCGGAATCGATCCAAAAGCCAGCTTCCGGATTAATTCCGAAAGTGACACCATTCCTTGTTCCCATGTCCCCAGTGTTCCCAGTAAATCCGAATTCTTCATAAAATAAAAACCTGAGCGGGAACATCAGTACCCGTTCTCCGATAACGCCATTCCAAGGTCACGCCCTGGCGTTCGCGAAAGCGCTCCCAGCCGAGTTTGTCTGCTGATTTGCCGCCTGCCTGCTCCGGCGACATATACGCCGCCGTGCCCAGGATTGTGCTCGCCCGCGTGCCGCCTCGACCGTGAGTGTCGGCGAATCCTCCGGCAGCGGGCCGGCATCGCTGCTTTCAGTTACCTTCCAGTCGGAAATCCAGCACTCTTACTGTTCCGTCCGGCCGCAGCTTGATGTTGCCTGGCTTTACATCCCGATGGTCGATGCCCTTCTCGTGCGCGGCTTCGATGGGCTCGGCGATTGGTCTGGCGATCGCGAGCGCCTCTTCCAGCGGGATAGGGGCTTGCTGGATGCGCTCGGCCAGCGTGGCCCCTTCCACCAACTCCATCACCAGGTAATTTGGGCCAACGTCGTAGAACTGGCAGATGTTGGGATGCGCGCGCAGAGTTGCTCTTTTATCTTGAGAAAACTCGGAAACCTGTAAGTAGGCAACGCGAGACACACTCCGGAGCAATGCTGGCCGGTCAGACAAAGCTTAGATGGATGTCTTTTCTGATTCTGCCCAATGTGAGAAACTCAAGGCCGGAGCTCGCGTCGAAACAATCCGTGATACGCCCGCGGACCTCTGCGAGCCGCACTTCTCCGGACACATTGAAGCCCGTTCACGCCGCTACCCCGCTGCGGAGACGACGTTATCAGTCGCCCCGTCCCTCCGGTATCACCCTGCCGGGTTTTCAATCTCCGCAAAGCCCAATGATGGTTGCAGGGCCGCGTACGCGCGCCCGGTGACGGCCTCTGTCGTTAGTGAGCAGCGGAAGAAGCGTCGCCCATATCCGGCAGAACTTGCCGGAGCTCATGTGCAGCCACCGAGAGGACGACAGCGTCGCCAACCGACTGAACCATGCGGATGGTATCTCAAGTGTTCCAGCGTGAAACATGCCGCGCGTCGCACCGAGTTGGTCAGCCACTTCGTTGCGTAGCTTTACCCGCAGCGACTCGAGCTTCCATGCCTCGCTGTCGAGGAATAGAGCCGTGATCTCGCCGATCGCCTGCCCGTCTGCTGCAATCACGGTTCGCCCTCGAAGATTTTCGTCAGAAAGCCGCATCCATCTAATGGCCTTTCTTGACTAAGTTCATTATAAGTACATCAACATCAGTGGCGTTCGCAATCCATGTGGCAAATGGAGGTACGCCGGCGAGCTTTGAATAGAGCGCCTCCGTCTAACTGCTCGGTGTAATTGATTCCGGGCTTCGTGCTCCGAAGTACAGGCCTGTGGAGATGTAGCGCTCATGAGGCGTACTGTCGTATGGCGTCACATTGCCGAACCAGAAGAAGTTATATTGTGGCCGCCTCCTTCCGCGGCCGTGTTGGCCAAACTGTCTCTCAGAGCTTTCTCCGAAAACGGGTATTTCTCAGTGCTTGTGTTTACATCGATTCCGCGTTCGGATCACTTGCAAGGTCGGCCCGAGGGCGTCTGGGAGAGGCGCTTCGGTGCGCGGAGGCTGACGCCGGACAATGACTTGCAAGCCGAGTCGTTCTAGGCCCATATATGAGTCTGGAGCCGTGGCAACGATTGCTTTCTTAACGCCGCGTGCTGCCTTGCGCGCCGATAAAAATGCGCAGTGAGGTAGCAGCGTTTCTTGTGAGTAATCGCCCAAACCGATTGACATAAGGCGCGGCGGAGTCAGCGATTCCCCTTGCGCGTATGGTCGCCGAGGCGTTTTGCCGGCGCTCTCAAATTTCCGGGGCACAAGCGGCCCAGCTCTCCGGATGAGTCGCATCGGGGAAGACCGTTATGTCTGGCCCGCGTTCGGCAATCAGGGTCCAAGAAGCCAGAACGTCCACGCCCGGAATGCTGCTCAAGCGCTGCATCAACTCCTGAGACGGTTCAATTCCGCACAGGAGTTCCGGGTCTAGATGCACAATCTTGCCCTCAGCGAACTCCAGATTGGCGAGCAACTCGTCCAACGAATAGCGGTGCTGGTCCTGTATCTTTCCGCACAAAACCAGCTCTAAATCATATGTAGGTGACTGCTAAAATTGTTTTCCAATCATCACAGGCGCAATACCGATGGCGTTAATAGCATCGAACATGGAAAAGGATGCCGCTCCGGACTCGAAGCTCACGTCAATCCTGAATAGATTGTCCCGGAAGGTCGTATGATTTTCTTCGATGATGCGCATCGTGCGATCCACTATCCCGAAGACCGGCGGCTCCGAATTTGGATTCGCCCCTCGATTCTAATTCTCCTGATTGTGCTCGCTCTTGTTCCATTGGTGCTCGCCTGGGTACAGCACGCATTCTTCGGCCTGCCGTACATCGCACCTTCGCCGGCATCTCTCGAGGGCGCGGCTAGCGGCCCGCATGGCTTTCCCGTATGGATCCGCTGGAGCCACTTCTTTAACCTCATCTTTTTGTTCATGCTGATCCGCAGCGGCCTGTCGATTCTGATGGACCACCCGCGCTTATACCTGAATGACCATTGCACTCCCGGCACCGAATGGATCCGCTTCACGCCATTAACCGTGCCCAAAGACCGCATTTGGACGGCAAAGGACGATGCGCGCTATATCTCGCCCGCCGTGGCGCTGCCCGGCTACCGTCACACTGTCGGCGTCGCGCGCTCCTGGCATTTCATCAACGTCTATGGCTTCGTACTCACGGGTGTTTTCTTCGTCTGCGGCTTGCTTACCAGCAATCAGTGGCAGCGCCTGGTGCCCACCTCCCCCGCCGTCTTCGTCGAAGCCTGGAACACTTTCGTCCACTACGCTAATTTCCACTTGCCGCCCGAACCGAATGGGTTTTACGGCTACAACGCGCTGCAGCAATTGGCCTATTTCGCCACTATCTTCTTTATGGCCCCGCTCTCCATTCTTACCGGGATGGCAATGTCTCCGGCGCTGGTCAACCGTTTCCCTCGGTATGCCAAACTTTTCGGCGGACGGCAGGTAGCCCGGTCTATCCACTTCCTAATGCTCGTGGGATTCCTGGCGTTTGTGGTCGTGCACGTGACGCTCGTGGCCTTGACTGGCTTTGCTCGCAATATGAACCATATTGTGCTGGGCACCGACGACATGCGCCCTATGGGAATGATTCTCGGCTTTATCGGCATCGGGGTCGTGCTGCTTTGCTGGGTAGCGGCCCACTATATTTCCTGGTATTTTCCGCGCGGCTTGCAGCATGCGCAGAAGGCGATCACAGAGCCGGTGAAGCTCCTAACGCTCGATCGTCTTATCCCGCGCGAGACTTACACGAAAGATCAGATCTCGCCTCACTTCTGGCCGAATGGCAAAATGCCTGTGCGGGAAGACTGGAAGCAACTCGCGACGGATGGCTTCAAAAGCTACAAGCTGAAGGTGTCCGGGATGGTCGAGAACCCAGTCGAGCTTTCGATTGACGACATGCGCGGTCTGGGAGCCGAAGAGTCGATCACCATGCACCATTGCATCCAAGGCTGGTCGGGCATTGCGCAATGGCGCGGAATCTCCATGCGCAAACTGATCGAACTCGTAAAGCCCAAGCCGTACGCCAAAGTAATCGCATTCTACTCTTTCGGAGGCTCGTTGTACGGCGGCCTTTACTACGATACGCAACAAATTTACGATGCGATGAAACCCGGATGCCTGTTGGCGTTTGAGATGAACGGCGGTCCGTTACCCGCGGTTTATGGAGCGCCACTGCGTCTACGCGTTGAAAACCAGCTCGGCTACAAAATGGTCAAGTGGATTGAGCGGATTGAATTTGTCGAGTCCGAGAAACTGCTCGGAGAGGGCGAGGGCGGCAAGAACGAAGACGACGAGTATTTCGATCTGTTGCCGAACATTTAAATGACCGGCCGCAACTCCCAAACTTCTGCAAGCGGTGCGGTCCACAGAGCGGAGCATGTTTTCCGGCTCGTCGAGCGGCTAAAGTTGAGTTGGCTGCTAGCCCACTTGCCGCCCACCGCCGTCTGGGCGAGTTATGTATTCGTGAACAGTTTCGCCACCATTGGTCTGCTGGCTGCTTTGGCATTTCTGACACACAATCCGTTTGTTTTTCCGTCGCTCGGTCCCACGGCGTACCTGTTTTTTTTCACTCCGCTTGCGGAAACAGCGAGTCCCCGCAATGCCGTTCTCGGTCATGCCATAGCACTCTGCTGTGGCTTTGCTGCGTTTTCTGTTACCGGCATGAACCATCTTCCAGCGGGCGTACCGGTCGATATCTACTGGCCCCGGGTTTTGTCCGGCGGGCTTTCGCTCTCGCTCACCGGGGCCATCATGGTGCTTCTGCGCGTCAGCCATCCGCCTGCCGGTGCGACCACTATGATTGTTTCGCTCGGGATCATCTCCAAACCCGAATATCTTGTGACGATTGAAGTAGCTGTGATCTTGCTCACGGCACAGGCGTTGTTAATAAACCGACTCGCGGGGCTCCCGTATCCCATCTGGCAAACAGCGAGAGCGCAATGTGAACGCGGTAATGTCAACACTGGCAAAATCTGATGCGCCATAGCACCAGCGGCATTCTTTCATCTTCGCGGCTGTCAACCCTGTCCCCACCGTCCTGGCCTGGTTTCGGATAAATTCGAAAATGGACACTCGGGAATGTGCAACCCCCGAAAGCGCTTGAACAATTCGTCCCGTGATTGCGGAGTAAAGCCATTGCGCGTTCTCGCAACATAGAACAGCTTGTTTCCTTCGTAGTAGCCGAAGATCAATGCGTCACAATTTTTGGCCTCGGAGTGTAACCTGATCGTGTACGAGGGAACGAACACATACACGCAGGCTTCTCTGATGGTCATTCGGCCGGGTATAGCGTTGACTATCGATCACCGCCTGCTGAAGCAGCGGAAGCACCGTCGATGCCGCCGGCTTCTGTACTGCTGGTAACCACGACGATGCCAGTTTCCGTGACGTGGTGAAGGGCGCGATCCTGTTCCAAGTCGTAGCCAATATTCACCTCGCCACTCAATGTGACGTTCTTATCGAGAATCGCCCGTCGGATCTTGCATTGCCGCCCGATGATGCAATTGTCGAAAATGATAGAGTTTTCGACAACAGCCCCGCTGCGAACCTGAACACCTCGCCCGAGTATTGAGCCACGAACTATGCCTCCGGAGAGAACACATCCACCCGAAATGATCGAACCTATGGCTTGAGCTGGACAACCCTTCTCATCAAAGCTGAATTTCGCACTCGGGTCAGGATAGCTGGCCGTTCGTATAGGCCAGCGCCGATTATAAAGATTGAGGGACGGTACAAGCCCGCAGAGATCCATGTGCGCCTCGTAGTACGCTTCAATGGTTCCCACGTCTCTCCAATAAGCAGGGACATCCGCCGCCTCTCCCGGAATAGCATTCGCCTGATAATCATATGCGTACATAGCAGCTCGTCCGAGCAAAGAAGGTAGAATGTCGCGCCCAAAATCGTGCTTGCTATCCGATCGCAGAGCGTCAGCCTCCAACTCTCGCAACAACGTGCGAGCTGAGAAAATATAATTGCCCATTGAGGCGTACACACTGTGTGGTTCACCAGGAATAGTGGGGGCTTGAGCCGTTTTCTCATGAAAGCCGAGAATGGCACCATCCGCCGCAGCTTCAAGGACTCCAAATTCCGCTGCAAGATGGGCCGAAACAGGGATGGCTGCGACGGTTACATCTGCATGCATTCGCTCGTGAAAGTCAACCATGTCACGCACGTTCATGCGATAGATGTGGTCAGCGCCAAAGATCGCTATCAAATGCTCGTCGAGATCTTCGACCAGGTTTAGATTTTGGAATATTGCGTCAGCCGTGCCTGTATACCATGTCTCGTCGGCTGAACGCATCTGGGCTGGCACCGGAACAATGAACTGATCTTTGAGTAAACCACCGAATTGCCAGCCGTCACGGAGATGCCGTAGAAGCGACTGGCTCTTAAACTGGACCAGCACATAGATGGAATAAATGCCCGAATTGATGAGATTGCTTAGAACGAAATCAATGATTCGATATTTTCCGCCGAAGGGGATGGCTGGCTTGGCGCGGTCTTGTGTCAGCGGAAACAGACGGCTTCCCCTGCCCCCGGCGAGGACAAATGTGACTACGTGACGTGGCATTTTGCTCATTGTTCTTCTCCCTGGAGAAACCTGCAACAGCTTTCGGTTAATCGCCCCCGGGGCTACTGGGCTTGCGCGCAGAGAAAGGAAGATGACGACTCGCGCACACGAAAGTAGCCGGTCACTTGCGAAGGGCCAGCAACCAAAGGACGACTCCACGTGCCCCTCATACCGGGAAGCTCATTTAACGCGGCGTTCAAGTCATTCTTCTTCTTGGACCAACACTTCAAGAGATCTTGTGCCCAAGTGGGACTCTCGCGTGTCTCGCCCACAATTCCGTTCCATTCGGACGAATTCCTGGATAGGAAGGGATCATCGCTCCACAGAAATGTGTAAGCACGGCTCATCTTATTTCGTTCGAGCTTTACGCGGACGGGCATATTAAACTACCCCCATCCATCGCAACCGTAAAGAAGCGAAAACGACAGTAATCGCAGCGCCAGGGTAGTATCCAACAGGGCAGCGTACGCTCGATGAAATTTCTTCGTGATCTTTTCGCGTTCGCCGAACCGCAGGAGGGACAGGGCCCCACGCTAAACATCAGAGGCATAGCACCTGCTTTCCGCCGAATCCAAAAAACGAGCGGGAAGTTGGTGGGTTCGGCCGCTTAGGGCATAACAGTAAGCGTGCATCGCGTGCCGATATCGCCTGAGGAGCCACCATAATAATTCATCATCCCACCCGACCTGACGTTTAATCATTGCAAGTAAAGTCCAGAGCTGAGAGTACAAGATGGCAACCGATAAATTCTTCTATTCGGAGAACGGCACTCCGAAGACTAAGGTGGCGTTGTTCGGCGGACGTTTCGCCTGTTCAATGACGTTTGCGCTCTTACCCATTTTTTTCCAAAGCGCGAGCGCGGGCGCATTCATGTAAAACAAGCGGAGCCGCTCTTGGGAATCGCCTCTCTTGGCGTAAATGCTGATGACACGCAACAAACGAGTTTGCCCAGTCTTGAGCAGGTAAGGACCTATTGCCACCGCCGGAGCATTCCCAAGGTCGGCTACTTCGGCTGCTGTTTGGGCCAGTACGTTGTAACTCATGTCGGGCGCCTGCGGTGACTTTTGGCGGTCTTTCTCCGAAACCCAGGCTTTATGATAGAAGTTTTCGTTTCCGGCTCTCGTCGCTTTTTGGTGGATAACGGAAGGAAATTGAGCGGGTCTCGGAGGTTTTGTAGCTCACGGTAATAATAAAGCGGCGAAGGGCGTTTTCCGTCTGGGCTGAGACTTTTCAGAAAGGCATTCTCGTGCTCGGTAATACCAGCGCTAAGTTTCGCATCGTCAAGAAATTCCTTCGAGACCTGGCTTTATTTCAAAAACGGGTTCGGGTTCTGCTTCCCGAAATTCGAGCTTCTTGACGTGACTACGAGTCAATCTGCGGTTCAGTACGATCTCCATGCCGAAGCTCTCGAAGTCAATATCCCAGCTTTCGATGAGCGGATCGAGAAACGATACGCAGTTTTCAAGTGAAACGTGGAAGACATCCGTATCCAGGAACTCAAGAATCAACACGCGCGTCTCTTCGTAGCTGAGCTTGCCAACTCGGGCTACGTGGTGAATCCACTTTTCGTCTTCAAGCTCTTCTTTCGCCACTCGCTTCGCCACATCGAGAAGCTTTTGGGTGATGAAGCGTTCGAACTCGCCGAAAGGTTCCCGCTCGAAGATGTTGGTGATCTGCTTCGTTTTCGCAGCTACGCATTTACGGAGAATGAGCCGGCGGAATTCCTGGAACAGGGGCCGTGGCGGATCTAAAACCTTCCGTTTGAGCTCTTCCCGGCGCTGCGTCTCGGCTAACTTTGACAGCTCTTTGGCGGGAAGTTTCAGGACCTTTGCGATCTTCTCGTAAATGTCAGACCGATCCGGGGCCGGGGGTGTTTTCTTCCTTGCCAGCAACTGCGAAATGTACGATTCCGTCACCCCGGCTGCAACAGCAAGGTCGCGCTGCTCTATTCCCAGTTCGTCCAGACGATGTCGAATCACAAAGGCAATGTCCATGCCGTCTAATCCTCTGCGCTTAACTGAACAAGATTAAGCACAGTCGCAGTCTAACGCAAAGTAAGCTTGACAAGCAAACATAGTTAACTTATTATAGTTAATGACTGAGCACTTCCGCCCACTCTTCCGATTTCTGAACTAAGTCAGCCATCGGAACCCCTCTCTTAGCCAACGCAACAACCAGGAGATTGTCATGTTCAACCTTGCAGATCGCCCTCTTCAACGTGGTTTGAGCCGAGGTCGCCGTTTCGACCGACCGGGCGCGAAGGCGCGATTCGCTCATACCCGAGGGCCTGAGAGCTTTTGTTTCTCATGGCACGGCCGGCACTCGGGGGTGAGTCACTTTCTCCTGCGGACAGAAACGGTTAATAGCCAATTGGAGGCGTCAGTATGAATATCCGACCACTTCACGACCGCATGGTTGTGAGACCCATCGAGACGAGCAGCACTGTCGGGGGACTCTTCATTCCGGACAGCGCAAAAGAGAAGCCCCACGAAGGCGAAGTTGTCGCGGTGTCGAGAGGCAAGCGCCTGGAGGACGGGAGCGTGGTTCCGCTGGATGTGACGGTTGGCGATCACATCCTCTACGGCAAATACACCGGCAGCGAGATCAAACTGGCCGGCGAGGAGTATCTCATCGTGCGCGAAGACGAAGTGCTCGGCGTATTAGAAGGCGCCGAAAAGCCTGCAACGAAGGTTGCGTAGGCGGAAGAGGAAACATATGGCAGCGAAAAAGATTATCTACAGTGAGAATTCCCGCCAAGCGATTCTGCGTGGCGTCAATCAACTGGCCGATGCGGTGAAGGTGACGCTAGGGCCGAAGGGCCGTAACGTCGTCATCGAAAAAAAGTTCGGTGGCCCAACGATCACAAAAGACGGTGTCACCGTCGCCAAAGAGGTCGAGTTGAGAGATCCACTCGAGAACATGGGCGCGCAACTCGTTCGTGAAGTAGCTTCAAAGACGAGCGATATTGCGGGCGATGGCACGACGACCGCCACAATCCTGGCGCAAACGATTTTCCGCGAGGGCGTGAAATCGGTCGCGGCGGGAGCGAATCCGATGGCGTTGAAGCGGGGTATTGAGAGCGCGGTCCAGGCCATCGTAGAAGAGCTGAAAAAAATGTCTTCCCCTGTCGAGGGCGGCGACGAAATTGCGCAGGTCGGAACGATTTCTTCCAATGGCGATGCCACCATCGGAAACATCATCGCGCAAGCAATGCAAAAGGTGGGCAAAAACGGCGTCATCACGGTTGAAGAATCGAAGACGATGTCGACAGAACTGAGCACCGTGGATGGCATGCAGTTCGACCGAGGTTACCTGTCGCCCTATTTCACGACAGATGCGGACCGGATGGAAGCCGTTCTCGAAGATCCTTACATTCTGATTCATGAGAAGAAGATCTCCAGTATGAAGGATCTGCTGCCGCTATTGGAGCTGGTTGTTCGAGCGGGGAAACCGCTGTTGGTGATTTCGGAAGACGTGGACGGTGAGGCGCTAGCCACGCTGGTGGTGAACAAGTTGCGTGGAACGTTGAACGTATGCGCAGTGAAAGCTCCTGGATTTGGCGATCGACGCAAGGCCATGCTGGAGGACCTCGCGATTCTCACGGGCGGTAAAGCGATAGCGGAAGAAACCGGCATCAAGCTTGAAAAGCTCGGCCTCGATGATCTTGGCCGGGCGAAGCATGTGACGGTGGATAAGGACAACACGACTATCATTGACGGCGCCGGAGGCCAGGATGCTATTCAGGGGCGCATCAAGCAGTTGCGCGCTCAAATCGACGAGACCACGTCGGATTACGATCGCGAGAAGCTGCAAGAGCGGCTGGCGAAGTTAGCAGGCGGAGTGGCGGTGATCAAGGTCGGCGCGGCTACCGAGATGGAGATGAAAGAGAAGAAGGCTCGAGTCGAGGATGCTTTGCATGCGACCCGCGCGGCAGTGGAAGAAGGCATTGTGCCTGGTGGCGGAGTGGCGTTGCTGCGGGCAGTGCGTGCTCTCGATTCGCTGACCGTTGCAGGTGATGAAAAGATTGGCGTTGCGATTGTCCGGCGGGCTTGTGAGGAGCCAACTCGTCAAATTGCCAACAATGCCGGGCAGGAAGGCGCCGTCGTGATTGAGAATATCCGGAAGCAGAGCGACGTGAACTATGGTTTCAATGCAGCCATCACGAAATATGAAGATTTGGTAAAAGCCGGCGTGATCGATCCAACCAAGGTGACACGTTCGGCGCTGCAGAACGCCAGCTCGATCGCGTCCCTGATGCTGACCACGGAAGCCATGATTTGTGAACCCCGTGAGGACAAATACGCTGCTTCCTGGAATCCCCGAGATGGCTCGGAGTTCGGCGAGTAGGCCTCCACCGTTTTAAGTTTGTGTTGCACCGCTGGTCGAGTTACGAGCTTGAATTTATACAGCGTGCTCGTGGCGACGGCGGGGGCCGTCCTGGTCCTGGTTGTCTATCACGGTATTCGACGCATTGGGATCGAGCACAGTTATTAGGAGCTTGGACTCGCCGCGGGCGCAACCGCTTATGCCAATGCCGGCGAATAACTTTCAGAAGGAGAACATTTACATGCCCAGAGATTCACGCGAAAAGGCGGCAGAGTTTCACGAGCGGGCGGCCCACGCCCACCTTGCTGCGACTCAACATGGCAAACAGGATCACCAGACTGGACACGAGCAGTCCAGACAAGCGCTTGAGCACTCCACGAGGGCTTTCGCCGCCTCTCAAGAGGCGCACCAGAAGTTTGCACAGCACAGCGCGGAAGTGAATGCTTCATTGGAGGTGAGTGATGCTGAGTGATCCAATCCGAATTGCGGACGCAATTAACAACCCGAAATTTCACCCCGGCGACGAGGTAGTTCTTGCCGAAGGGCCGCACAAGTACGTGCATGGAATATTCCTCGGATTGAAAGATGACGTGGAATGGGCCGCTATCGAAGAAGCAAACGGAGCAGTCAACAGCCATCCTGTCGAGTGGATGCGTAGCTAATCGAGAGCCGGGTTCTTATATGCCCTTAGAAGGAAAGAGAAAGAGTAACTTTGATGCGTAAATTTAGTTCAATCATGGCGCTTGCGGTGTTCTCCGCCACCCTTGTTTATGCGGCTAAGAAGTTTCCGTTGACGGCGGCCTCCATCGTTCCCGCTGCGAAAGGCTCGGTTGAAATCGGGAAGGATCGCAACGGCAATACAGAGGTGAAGTTAAAGGTGGAGCACCTCGCAAATCCAACGAGTCTTTCACCTTCCCAGGCTAACTATATCGTTTGGTTGCAAGACAAAGGCTCCGGACCGGAAAATCAGGGAGAGCTCAAGGTGAATGGAAAGCTGGAAGGTACCTTCCAAACGGTAACACCGCGGAAGAACTTCGACCTATTTGTGACGGGTGAGAACGATGCCACAGTGAAGTCGCCCGCCGGCCCCGAAGTGCTACGAACCAGCGTGTCTCGGTAGTAGCTTCCCCGCTCCAGCTATTCGAATCGGGCGCAACACGCGTAGGGTCGCGCCAGGAAATAGTTTTATCGCAATGACATAACGACAGTCACGACTGAGAATTGGCCGTGACTGGGCTCTAAGGATATTTCTTATGAAAACCAACTTGTCGACAAATGGCGACATTGAAGACGACGAGTTTTTGACAACTGAGGATGCCGTAGCGGCCCTTGCTTATAAATTTTGGACAGAACGCTTCGGCGCTCGCGAAAAGTGACCCGGCTTTGCTTTCCAAAATTGACCCAGTGCTCTGTTGCGGAGTCTCGAAACTGTAATCTAAGTTCCGGGCGGTAGTTCCCGACCCCTGCGGGAAAGGGATGACCAGATGGGATGAGCACCACAGAGTGCGATACCGGCAGCCAGGACTCCAGCCATTACAAACCGCGGTCGAGCGGCGCGCTCCAGCGAGTCCGCGTACCAGAGGGCGACCGCGCCAGCCATGAAGACAAAGGGCGTAAACCACGCTGCCAAGACGGCGAAGCTTCGTGATCGCGCCGTGAGCCACGCGTTCGAAAGGCTCCCGACGAAAGACAGCACCACCGCGGCGATCAGCACGCGGAGCAGTATTTCGGATGCTGCCTCCAATGAGTTTCTGACCACGAACGCGCCGGCATCTCTCATGCCGCTCGCGACAAAAGGCTCGTGAAGCCACGATGCAGCATGCCCTTCAAAGGCGAGATTCAAGGTCAACGCGAAGCTGAGTAAAATCAGTATCGCTAGCGACCCACACCATAGGCCTGCAATCACAGCCAATATGACGGATCGTGTGCGTTCCCACGCGGCCGAACCGGCTGCACCGAGCAGACCCAACATCAGCAACACCGAGCCAGCGCCTCGCACAAGCTGCACCGTTCTGTTTCCTTCCAGTGCGAACCACTCGATCGCATGGCTTGCGATGAAGATCGCGCCCAATATCAAGCCGGTTCGTGCTCCGGCAGCAAGCGCCTCCCTTCTCTCCGGATGTCGCTGGCGCCACACCCATGCTGCAAAAGCTCCGTAGCCCGACAATAACGCAACGTCCGCGATAAGCAATCCACTTCCGAGACTCGAAGGATGGCGGCCAACGCTGACGATTATGAGCAGAAACACGAGCAACGATCCAAGGATTGCTGGTCCTCCGAGCGTACGGTCTTTCGCAAGACAAACAACGATTGCCAATAGCACTTGTCGCCAGTACCACGTCGCGGAGCGCCCTTCTCGATATTGCTCAATGAGATCACCGGCAAGAGCATCGCCGTGGGGACCTGAAGTGAGCCTTTCTAATAACTTTGTTGCCAGGATTGGCGGTTGTGAGGTTCTCATTGCGTTCCTCCTTGAAGCGCGGGAATGCCTTGCCACAGCTTGATCAGCGCAGCTTGCGTGTCGCGAACCTGACGCAGACCCTTTTTCGTAATGCGAAAGTATCGCTTGGCCCGTCCGCCACGCTCGGGCGTCGGTTCGCCAACTTCTGACGCTACAAAGCCTTTCCCTTCCAGGCGCTCCAGAGCGGCGTAAACGCTGCCCACCAGCACTTCACGACTCGTGCTCTCCTCAATGGTTTTGGAAATAGGAACTCCGTAAGCCGCGTCGCCCAAACGGATCAGCGCGAGCATGACCATCAGCTCAAAGTTTCCAAGGGCCTCACGCGACATATAGTCAACTATAAAGAATAAATTGGTGGATGACAAGTGCAAGGAACGGCGTGTAGCCGGATGCGCCTGAGCTTCTGGGAGCCATTACCTCCTATGGGCGCTTTCAAGAGTCCTACAAGTCCGCTCCGAAAGCAAGCGGCGCGGGCGGAAGCAGTGAGGTGCGGGCCGCGGAGACGCCGGTGTCTGCTCAAAGGATGCGAACAGCGCTTTGCTCCCCGCCAAGCACGCCAGCGCTACTGCAGTGAGGGTTGCCGCGAGGCGGCGCGGAAGTGGTCGCGCTGGAAGGCGCAACAAAGATACCGCGAGACGGCGGTAGGGAAACAAAAGCGCAATGGGCAAACCCGGCGCTACCGGGAGCGCGTCAAAAACCGAAAATCACGAGAGGTAGAGGCAGTTAGCGACGCCGCGAGGGTAATCACTAAGGAACATTTTTTTTGATGATTGCTGCGACCGGCCGGGCTGCTATGAGAGGTTCGCGCGCCAGCGGCGAAGCCATTTACAACGCTTCTGTTCGCACTCCTGCCGGCGTGCGCTGGAGCGCGTCCGGGAGCGAGAACGGCACTGGAAAGAAGCGCGCGACTTAATCCCGGCATATTGATCCCCGACCCACACACGCCCTACATTCAACCTTATTTGATGCAACTGGAGTTTCATCAGCTCGACCGGCGCTGGGAACACCTGCGGGTGCGCCATCCGGCGCGACAACGACGGCTGCTGGCATCGCTGGCCGACTCCGGTCTCGTTCCCATTCCAGATCCTGTTCGCGGTGTGGGTCACTTTACCTAAGCACTACTGGGTCATTCTTGCCGAGCACCGAAGCAGAACGAGAGGAAGACTGGTTCCAAGCAGAACGTGAAATCAAACCCATCCGGACACCCGGTTCTGTTGTTTGATGTTTGGAGCTTGTACCGTTGGCGCGGCGTACTGCTAGCTGAACCATATGCCCGCCGAAACACCGCAGGCGCGAAAGAGTGGAGAGAACGGACGAATCGCTTCTGCGCTCTGGTCCTTTTTCCTGCTCACTTTGGTGGGCGTCGGAGCCAGGGCGTTTCCATCCAGCAAAGCATTTCATAATGTATGTAAATGTCTGTGGAAAACTCCTCACGGAAGATCGGCGCTACGGCCTTCCGCGAGTTCTGCTTTCTTGCCTGTTCAATACTCCTATTGTTTTTGCCTGTACTCGCACAGAACTTGCCTGGTGGGACGGCCCTGGAAGCGCGGCTGTCAGGTGCTACGGGCTCCCGGATCTCACATCGCGGCGATCCGATAGAAGCGACGATTATCGCTCCAGTTAGCGTTCAAGGACGAATACTTGTTCCGCAGGGATCTAGATTGCTAGGGTCCGTAGCAAATGCGACCGCTTTCGGCTTCGGCCTCAAACACTCCACAGCGAGCATTGCTTACGCCTTCCATACACTCCAGCTACCGGGTGGCGCAGCAATTTCGGTCAATACTCAATTAATTGAAGTTGAAACTGCAAAAGAACATGTTGACGATTTCGGTAGAGTGCAGGGAATACATCCGATAGCAAGCCTCTCCTCGAGCTTGGCCTTTTACACTGTTCCCTTGCTACTTGTAGATCCCACGATAGGCGCGCCCGTGTGGTGCATAAAATCCCTCATTGCTCCGCCCGCAAATCCAGAGATACATTTCCCGGCCGGCACTGAGCTTGTCCTCCGGTTGACTACTCCGGTGAAGGTTCCCGCACCGAACACGGATTTCGTTCCTACCAAGTTATTTTCGCGCGGCGATCTGACCGAGATTGAGCATTTGCTTAAGGATTCCGCGCAGCGAGCCTATATGGGAAATCGCCCGTCTGACATAGTAAACGTGCTGTTGATTGGCAGCCGTACGCAGTTGGATCGCGCTTTCCATGCCTCGGGATGGTCGCAGGCTCAGCGAAAGTCGCCGATGTCACTGTATCGCATGTACCACGCCCTCACTAAGCGAATGGGTTACCCGAGCGCGCCAATGAACAGCCTGACCTTAAACGGAGTGCCTTCTGCGTTTGTGCACCAAAAGAGCCTGGACACCGTTCAGAAGCGTCATCACGTGCGCGTCTGGCAGTACCCTGGGCGAGCAAACATCTGGCTGGGCGCCGCCGCGGAAGATGTCGGGTTCCGATTTAAATTGGCGCACTGGACACATTCGACGGATCCCAACATCGATAGCGAACGGGCCAAAGTTGTGAACGATCTGGCTTTTACCGGGTGTGTCGAGGCAGCCGGCCTGCTGCCGCGGGCTCCCATGGACCTGGTGCAAGATCCGAAAGCGGAACACCCAATCGTGACGGATGGAGATGTTGCGGCGGTCCGGTTAAACGATTGCATTCATCCCCGCTTTATGGCAGGCGTGGGTGCAACGCCCGCTTTGCATGAACGCGGGCGACTGGCTCACACGCTGACCGCGTTCCGGGATGATCTTGTAAGATCGAACATCTTTTTCACAACCTGCAACACGTTTAGGTTCCTTGCGAAACACAAAGCTGAGCCAACAACTGCACACGTACAGGCAATTAACGTAGAGCCGCGTGGCTTGGACTGGCTGACCCATATGACACCTCCGCAAAGCCGTTCGGGGCAGTGACAACACCGGTTCGTCGCCGCTTCCTTAAGGGCGAATCCGGAAAGTTTTATCGGGAGCTAGGCGCGCTTGCAGCAGCGACTGGTGGCGCCAAATCACGACCTGAAAGGGTGTAAGTGCCCACAAACCGGACCATCGCGATGGCGTCCACAGAAACCGGTATCCACATGCGGTTCACGGCGGCGAATTGGACGGTGATGTGGAGGTCCTTGATCCAGAAAGAGGGACTCTTGACCGGGACTCCAACAATCTGCCGGACGTGGTAGGTCTTCGCATCCACCCGGATGTTGCCAAGAAGCAGGCCGTTTTCCTTACGCTTTGGAATGACGTGCAGCACGTACTCTGGAACTCCTCCAAGGTTTTGCTCGCGCAGGAAGACGAGGTCATAATTGGATCGGCTGATGGTGCCCTTGTGGCCTGCCTTGGCGGAAGCTATTTCCTGTTCCAAAATGCCGTTACGATCTTTTCACCTCTCGGGTTACCCTGCGCTTCGGTGATTTTGAATGTCTTGATGTCAGGGGGAGTGAAGCTGATTTGACCGGTTACTTCCGAGGCAGGCTTTGGATCGTCGCCCCGGAATACCTTATACTGCCGCGTCACTTTGTAGGGCCGAGTGAGGGCAGGGTTCTGTTCCTCGGCTCGGTCCGAAGAATCCACAATCAACTCCAGATTCGGCTGGCTTGCCTTTAGTTCCTCTGCGTCTAACGAATAAGAAAACACCCATGCTGTTGCCACCAGAGCAAGAAGAACAGTGGGATGGTATTGCTTCGCTGTCGGTCCCGCGATTAGGCCCCCTGGCCCGCGACCCCTCTCGCTGCGGACCCTGGCAAGAGGCGAGATATTAAACCGGAATTTCCATTTTAGGCCCCGGCTCGAGATTTGCCTCTGTGTATACCCCGTCGCCATTTCTTGATCCTACAAGCCCCGAGGCTTATCAGGGCTCGACGGGGGCGCGACAGCTCAGGGCCCCTCCAGAAAGGAAATGATTTCATTCTGCTGCCCCTTTAGGCAGGAATTGTAAAGAAGAACGTCGATCCCAGACCAGGTGTTGATTCAGCCCAAATGCGCCCGCCGTAACGCTCTGCTATCTTCTTGCACATGGCCAAACCGATACCGTTGCCCGCGTACTCCGCTCCATGAAGGCGTTGAAAGGGAAGAAAGATTTGGTCCAGGTATTTGGGTTCGATGCCGAGACCGTTGTCCGCCACAGAAAAGCACCACTCGTTAGTGTTTTCTTGAGAAGAGAGATGGATATAAGGCGGCTCGCCTGGCCGGCGATATTTGATCGCATTTCCGATCAGGTTTTGAAAGAGTATCGCAAGAGGGACTTCCTCAGCCATGATGGTTGGCAGCGGATCGTGGTTTAGGGTCGCACCACTCTCTTCGATGGCAATATGAAGAGACTGTCGAGCTCTCTCGAGAACAAGCTGGGAGTCTACGGGAACACGTTTTTCAAGCCGGCGTTCATTCACCGACCAATACTCACGCAGCTCCTCTAGCAGCGATTGCATCCGCTGAGCGCCTTCAAGCGTATAAGCAATGAACTCATCGGCTTCCCGATCGAGCTTGCCCCTATATTGCTGTGAGAGCAACTGGGTGTAACTCGTCACCATCCGCAGAGGTTCCTGCAGGTCGTGGGATACGGCATACGAGAAGTGCTTCAGGTCCTCGTTCAGGCTTAGCAATAGGTTTTCGGCCCGTCTCCGCTCAGTGATGTCCTCCACTGCCAACAGGATCAGTTGTACATGGTCGATGCGGCGGGCATTGACCAAAAGCGTCCGCGATCCTATGTCCGCAAAGTTATGTTGCATCTCGAAGTTTTCCACGATTTCGTTCCGCGGAAGCAATTCATCCATCAATTTCCGTAGTTCCGGTATATCCCACTGCCGGTTGGCGAGCTCATAAAGATGTTGGCCCGCTATTTCGGCGATACAAACGTGAAACTTCTCGTGGAAGGCCGCGTTTGCCGATTTCACACACAAGTTCTGATCCAAAATGAGCAAAGGCTCGCGTACGGTACCTACGATATTCTCGGCATAAATCTTCGCGTGTTCCGCCCGCTGCTCGGCCTCTTTTAGCTGTGTCACGTCCACGAACGTGATGACTACCCCATCAATCACATGGTGGATCGTGCGGTAAGGCAGGATGCGCATCAGGTAATGGCGTCCCTGTACTCCCGTCAGCTCCAGCTCGCGGGGCGACAGCGTTCCGAGAACCTCTTTGATGTCTTCGACTAGGTTCAGCTCAGCAAATTGAGCTGCAAGATCGGTGATGGGGCGGCCGATATCGCTCGAAATCAGCCGGAATACGCTCTCAATGGCGGGTGTAAAATTTTTGATGTGCAAGTCGCGATCAAGGAAGATCGTGGCGATATGCGTGCTGTCGAGCAGATTCTGCAGGTCGCTGTTGGAGTGATCGAGTTCAGCAACTTTGCGGTTCAATTCGGAGTTGACCGTTTCCAGTTCTTCGTTGAATGACTGGAGTTCCTCCTTTGAAGTCTCGAGCTCTTCATTCGTGGATTGATACTCCTCGTTTGCAGACCGAAGCTCCTCGTTCGAAGTCTCCAGCTCTTCTGTCGTCGCTTGCAGGTGCTCCTGCGAAGACCGGAGCTCACTTTCGAGGTAACGGATTGTCTCTTCAGCGTCGGCCCGTGACGCTGATGACGGCCCGTGTTCCGGGCTGCTGGCTGGCACCACCTCCTCAAAGACGATCATGAAAAGGCTGGCGTCATTGAACGCGGTGAGCGGCTCAACGGTGAGGTCGATATAACCAGCGACTCCATTTGTTTGAATCTGAACATTCTTCTGAACCACCCGTTCCCCGGAGGTAACGGCTTTGTGGAGAGCCGTGCGGATAAAAGTTCCCAGACCTTCCCGCGCCATATGAACCACATTCGTTTCCGGGCTGCCCGCCGGCTGTTCGAGGTAGCGGCTAATGCGGCCGGAGAAGTAGACGGCATCGCCGTTTTCCCTGACGGTCACGCAGGCGGGCCCAAATCGCTGCAGGATAATACGTTCGAGCTGCTTCGCGAAGTTCTGATCCTCTGTTTTCGGTTGCCTTCCGCCGGGCGGGGTGGGGCGGCTAATCTCGCTGAGGGGAAACCGAATCGCGAGGCGCGGCAAGCTCTCTTTACGCAGGAAAATGCGATTCTTCTTGTCGACGGGCTGGAACAGTTCCCGATGAGAAGTGGCATTCTCCGCCGGACCGAGAAACAAATAACCGCCGGAACGCAGCGCGTAATGGAAAAGCGGAATGATTTTCTGTTGCAGATCGAGTCCCAGATAGATCATCACGTTGCGGCAGGAGATCAGATCGAGACGCGAAAACGGGGGATCCTTGATGAAGCTATGACTTGAGAAGATGCACATCTCGCGCAGTTCTCGTTTCACTTGGTACCCACTATCGTGCCGGGTAAAGAAGCGCTGCAGCCGTGCTGGCCCTACCTGCTCGGTAACACTCTCCGGGTAGCCACCTTTTCGCGCGGTCTCCAGTCCGCGTTCATCGATGTCCGTGGCAAAGATCTTTATCTTTGGAGGGTTGTGCAACGTGGAGGCATGCTCGCATAACAGCATGGCCATCGAGTACGCTTCTTCTCCGGATGAGCACCCGATGACGCAAACCCTAACCGTGGTGTCTGCGTCCTTGCCCTCAAACAACTTCGGAATTACCTCCGTACGGAGCGCAGCAAAAGCGTCAGGGTCACGAAAGAACTGGGTCACCCCGATGAGTAGATCCTTGAAAAGCTGATTGACTTCCTGCGGTTGCCGCTCCAGGACCGCGACGTATTGCTCGACCGTTTCGATTTGCGAGATCTTCATTCGGCGCTCCAGCCGCCGTGCAATCGTATTCTCTTTGTACTCGCTGAAATCGTGCCCGGCGCTGCTCTGGAGCAATCGGTGGATGGTGGCCATGTGCGTACCGAGCTGCTCTTGGATGCTGTTGGGGGTGCCGTCATTGAGAGAACGCAAGTGCGAGGCATACTCCAGGAGTTTCGCGGGCATCTCCTCTACGGGCAGCACGTGGTCAACAAGGCCCGTCGCAATCGCGCTGCGAAGGATGGCATCGTACTTGGCGGATTCCAGGGTCTGGGCCATGGCCATGCCGCCGTGCTCCTTGATCGCACGGAGTCCGAGTGTGCCGTCTGTGCCATTCCCGGACAGCATGATGCAGACCGCGTTTTCCCCGCGATCTTCCGCCACCGAACGGAAGAGACTATCGATGGGCGTCCGATGGCCGGCAGGCTCACTCGGAACTTTCACGCGAAACACGCCATCCTTGACTGTCAGCGTGCTGTTGGGTGCGATGACGTAGACCCGGTTGGGAAGAACCTTGGTACTATCACGGACCTGCTCGACTGGCATCCGTGCGTATTTCGTCAGCAGCTCAGGTAGCGCGCTCTTAACATCGGGCGCAAGATGCTGGACGATTGCGAAGGCCAGACCCGAGTCGGCTGGCATGTGTTTAAAAAATCCTTCGAACGCCTCGAGGCCGCCCGCGGAAGCGCCGATTGCGACGATCAGGCACTCTTCCGGACTTCCATTGCTCTCGCTCACTATTCACGTATTAGAGGCTTCGCAGTCAGCCTCCGCTCATCCCTTTGAAACTCAACTCTTATTATCGTCTTTCTGGGAGCCGTTTGGCATCTGAACGCTTGTTCTGACTGTCTGCCGTGCTCTTTTGGGAGCCGAAGGTCTCCGCGTACACTTTCGTAAACTCCGCTCCGAAGAAGAAGACTTGCGCCGAGTAGTACACCCAGATCAGGACGATGATGAGCGACCCGGCCGCACCGTAAGCCGATCCTAAATTTATCCTGCCCATATAGAGCGCAATGAGCTGTTTGCCGATGATAAACAGCAACGAGGTAACGACTCCACCGACGGCGACGTCGCTCCAGTTCAGACTTACATTCGGAATCAACTTGTATACGGCGGAAAAGACAAATGTAATAACCAGATAGGAAATCAAGAACGCTGTGAGATGCAGGAAGTAGCCGGAAGAGGACATTCGCCCGCCGAAAAATTTTTCCATCGCTCCAAGCCAGGTATTCAGCACCAAGGAGATGAGAAGAAGCACGCCAAGACCAAGGATCATGACAAACGAGTACACGCGTTCTTTGCCCAGACGCAACAAATTCGCGAAATGTGTACGATTTCGATTAACAGGCACGTGCCAGATTGCATTCAAAGCATTCCGAAGCTCTGCCAATACGGCTGATGCCCCGAAAAACAAGGTCATGATTCCGAATACGGTCGCAATCAAGCTGGTTACCGGCTTGCGCGGACTCGTCAGCAGAACCTGAATTGCCGGACCTATCTCAGGACCTAGCAGATCCCGCAGGCCCAAAACCAACTGCCCTTGCGCCACTCTCTTGTCATAGACGAGGCCGGCAATCGCAACCGTAAGGATTAGAAGTGGCGCGAGAGAAAGCAGGGTGTAGAACGCCACAGACGCGCTCCAACTGGTAGCGTTATCCGTACTCCACTCTGTGGCTATTCTTTTTAAAAGACCGAGCGCAATCGAGCAACGCGGAATCCTCAACCGCTTTATAGGCATCGTCCTCTTAACTGTTCCGCGGTTCTACTCTGCTAAACAGGAACTGCGAGCAGTCCTCGTCGGAACCGGTGCGGGTGCCGATTCCTCCTTGAGCGGTCCGTTCCCTCATTATGGTTGAAAGGGAAGAAAGATTCGGTCCAGGTATTTCGGTTCTATGCCGAGACCGTTGTCCGCCACAGAAAAGCACCACTCGTTAGTGTTTTCTTGAGAAGAGAGATGGATATAAGGCGGCTCGCCTCGCCGGCGATATTTGATCGCATTTCCGATCAGGTTTTGAAAGAGTATCGCAAGAGGGACTTCCTCAGCCATGATGGTTGGCAGCGGATCGTGGTTTAGGGTCGCACCACTCTCTTCGATGGCAATATGAAGAGACTGTCGAGCTCTCTCGAGAACAAGCTGGGAGTCTACGGGAACACGTTTTTCAAGCCGGCGTTCATTCACCGACCAATACTCACGCAGCTCCTCTAGCAGCGATTGCATCCGCTGAGCGCCTTCAAGCGTATAAGCAATGAACTCATCGGCTTCCCGATCGAGCTTGCCCCTATATTGCTGTGAGAGCAACTGGGTGTAACTCGTCACCATCCGCAGAGGTTCCTGCAGGTCGTGGGATACGGCATACGAGAAGTGCTTCAGGTCCTCGTTCAGGCTTAGCAATAGGTTTTCGGCCCGTCTCCGCTCAGTGATGTCCTCCACTGCCAACAGGATCAGTTGTACATGGTCGATGCGGCGGGCATTGACCAAAAGCGTCCGCGATCCTATGTCCGCAAAGTTATGTTGCATCTCGAAGTTTTCCACGATTTCGTTCCGCGGAAGCAATTCATCCATCAATTTCCGTAGTTCCGGTATATCCCACTGCCCGTTGGCGAGCTCATAAAGATGTTGGCCCGCTATTTCGGCGATACAAACGTGAAACTTCTCGTGGAAGGCCGCGTTTGCCGATTTCACACACAAGTTCATGATCCAAAATGAGCAAAGGCTCGCGTACGGTACCTACGATATTCTCGGCATAAATCCTCGCGTGTTCCGCGCGCTGCTCGGCCTCCTTTAGCTGCGTCACATCCACGAACGTGATGACTACCCCATCAATCACATGGTGGATCGTGCGGTAAGGCAGGATGCGCATCAGGTAATGGCGTCCCTGTACTCCCGTCAGCTCCAGCTCGCGGGGCGACAGCGTTCCGAGAACCTCTTTGATGTCTTCGACTAGGTTCAGCTCAGCAAATTGAGCTGCAAGATCGGTGATGGGGCGGCCGATATCGCTCGAAATCAGCCGGAATACGCTCTCAATGGCGGGTGTAAAATTTTTGATGTGCAAGTCGCGATCAAGGAAGATCGTGGCGATATGCGTGCTGTCGAGCAGATTCTGCAGGTCGCTGTTGGAGTGATCGAGTTCAGCAACTTTGCGGTTCAATTCGGAGTTGACCGTTTCCAGTTCTTCGTTGAATGACTGGAGTTCCTCCTTTGAAGTCTCGAGCTCTTCATTCGTGGATTGATACTCCTCGTTTGCAGACCGAAGCTCCTCGTTCGAAGTCTCCAGCTCTTCTGTCGTCGCTTGCAGGTGCTCCTGCGAAGACCGGAGCTCACTTTCGAGGTAACGGATTGTCTCTTCAGCGTCGGCCCGTGACGCTGATGACGGCCCGTGTTCCGGGCTGCTGGCTGGCACCACCTCCTCAAAGACGATCATGAAAAGGCTGGCGTCATTGAACGCGGTGAGCGGCTCAACGGTGAGGTCGATATAACCAGCGACTCCATTTGTTTGAATCTGAACATTCTTCTGAACCACCCGTTCCCCGGAGGTAACGGCTTTGTGGAGAGCCGTGCGGATAAAAGTTCCCAGACCTTCCCGCGCCATATGAACCACATTCGTTTCCGGGCTGCCCGCCGGCTGTTCGAGGTAGCGGCTAATGCGGCCGGAGAAGTAGACGGCATCGCCGTTTTCCCTGACGGTCACGCAGGCCGGCCCAAATCGCTGCAGGATAATACGTTCGAGCTGCTTCGCGAACTTCTGATCCTCTGTTTTCGGTTGCCTTCCGCCGGGCGGGGTGGGGCGGCTAATCTCGCTGAGGGGAAACCGAATCGCGAGGCGCGGCAAGCTCTCTTTACGCAGGAAAATGCGATTCTTCTTGTCGACGGGCTGGAACAGTTCCCGATGAGAAGTGGCATTCTCCGCCGGACCGAGAAACAAATAACCGCCGGAACGCAGCGCGTAATGGAAAAGCGGAATGATTTTCTGTTGCAGATCGAGTCCCAGATAGATCATCACGTTGCGGCAGGAGATCAGATCGAGGCGCGAAAACGGAGGATCCTTGACAAAGCTATGACTTGAAAAGATGCACATCTCGCGCAGTTCTCGTTTCACTTGGTACCCACTATCGCGCCGGGTAAAGAAGCGCTGCAGCCGTGCTGGCCCTACCTGTTCGGCAACACTCTCCGGGTAGCCACCTTTTCGTGCGGTCTCCAGTCCGCGTTCATCGATGTCGGTGGCGAAGATCTTTATCTTCGGACGGTTGTGCAGCGTTGAGACGTACTCGCATAGGAGCATCCCAATCGAGTAGGCTTCTTCTCCGGATGAGCACCCGATGACGCAAACCCTAACCGTGGTGTCTGCGTCCTTTCCCTCAAACAGCTTCGGAATTACTTCCCTATGGAGCGCATCAAAAGCCTCAGGGTCACGGAAAAACTGGGTCACCCCGATGAGTAGATCCTTGAAAAGCTGATTGACTTCCTGCGGTTGCCGCTCCAGGACCGCGACGTATTGCTCGACCGTTTCGATTTGCGAGATCTTCATTCGGCGCTCCAGCCGCCGTGCAATCGTATTCTCTTTGTACTCGCTGAAATCGTGCCCGGCGCTGCTCTGGAGCAATCGGTGGATGGTGGCCATGTGCGTACCGAGCTGCTCTTGGATGCTGTTGGGGGTGCCGCCATTGAGAGAACGCAAGTGCGAGGCATACTCCAGGAGTTTCGCGGGCATCTCCTCTACGGGCAGCACGTGGTCAACAAGGCCCGTCGCAATCGCGCTGCGAAGGATGGCATCGTACTTGGCGGATTCCAGGGTCTGGGCCATGGCCATGCCGCCGTGCTCCTTGATCGCACGGAGTCCGAGTGTGCCGTCTGTGCCATTCCCGGACAGCATGATGCAGACCGCGTTTTCCCCGCGATCTTCCGCCACCGAACGGAAGAGACTATCGATGGGCGTCCGATGGCCGGCAGGCTCACTCGGAACTTTCACGCGAAACACGCCATCTTTGACTGTCAGCGTGCTGTTGGGTGCGATGACGTAGACCCGGTTGGGAAGAACCTTGGTACTATCACGGACCTGCTCGACTGGCATCCGTGCGTATTTCGTCAGCAGCTCAGGTAGCGCGCTCTTAACATCGGGCGCAAGATGCTGGACGATTGCGAAGGCCAGACCCGAGTCGGCTGGCATGTGTTTAAAAAATCCTTCGAACGCCTCGAGGCCGCCCGCGGAAGCGCCGATTGCGACGATCAGGCACTCTTCCGGACTTCCATTGCTCTCGCTCACTATTCACGTACTAGAGGCTTCGCAGTCAGCCTCCGCTCATCCCTTTGAAACTCAACTCTTATTATCGTCTTTCTGGGAGCCGTTTGGCATCTGAAAGCTTGTTCTGACTGTCTGCCGTGCTCTTTTGGGAGCCGAAGGTCTCCGCGTACACTTTCGTAAACTCCGCTCCGAAGAAGAAGACTTGCGCCGAGTAGTACACCCAGATCAGGACGATGATGAGCGACCCGGCCGCACCGTAAGCCGATCCTAAATTTATCCTGCCCATATAGAGCGCAATGAGCTGTTTGCCGATGATAAACAGCAACGAGGTAACGACTCCACCGACGGCGACGTCGCTCCAGTTCAGACTTACATTCGGAATCAACTTGTATACGGCGGAAAAGACAAATGTAATAACCAGATAGGAAATCAAGAACGCTGTGAGATGCAGGAAGTAGCCGGAAGAGGACATTCGCCCGCCGAAAAATTTTTCCATGGCCCCAAGCCAGGTATTCAGCACCAAGGAGATGAGAAGAAGCACGCCAAGACCAAGGATCATGACAAACGAGTACACGCGTTCTTTGCCCAGACGCAACAAATTCGCGAAATGTGTACTATTTCGATTAACAGGCACGTGCCAGATTGCATTCAAAGCATTCCGAAGCTCTGCCAATACGGCTGATGCCCCGAAAAACAAGGTCATGATTCCGAATACGGTCGCAATCAAGCTGGTCACCGGCTTGCGCGGACTCGTCAGCAGAACCTGAATTGCCGGACCTATCTCAGGACCTAGCAGATCCCGCAGGCCCAAAACCAACTGCCCTTGCGCCACTCTCTTGTCATAGACGAGGCCGGCAATCGCAACCGTAAGGATTAGAAGTGGCGCGAGAGAAAGCAGGGTGTAGAACGCCACAGACGCGCTCCAACTGGTAGCGTTATCCGTACTCCACTCTGTGGCTATTCTTTTTAAAAGACCGAGCGCAATCGAGCAACGCGGAATCCCCAACCGCTTTATAGGCATCGTCCTCTTAACTGTTCCGCGGTTCTACTCTGCTAAACAGGAACTGCGAGCAGTCCTCGTCGGAACCGGTGCGGGTGCCGATTCCTCCTTGAGCGGTCCGTTCCCTCATTATGTCGCGCTACGGACGGCCGGGTCCGAGTACCGCTCATCACGCGCTCCAACCTTATTGGTTTTGGAAGGGGGCTGGAGCGTAGCTCTGGGTCGCCCTCGGAGCGGCGCGTTCAGGGCGAAGCGGAAGCCGGCTCTTCCAAAAGCTCGCCGCGCCCGGCTCGGGGCTGCGTTTTTCCGCCGCGAAACGATGGTCCGCCGGAAGCGAAACGATTCGGTCCCGGTTTCCAGAATGTACGATGTATCCGTCAAGCGGTCCAGCATCGCCTTGCACAACCGCGCGCTGTGGAACACTTTGGGCCATTCGGAAAACGGCAGATTGGTCGTGACAATCACCGCCGCTTTCTCGCCGCGATCGGCAATCACCTGGAACAGCAGGCCAGCCGAGCGCAAAGGAGCGCACATTCTCGCCTTGCTGTTTGTCTAGCACCGTGTCTAGCACCATAACTAGGGAATCTGGTGCAGTCCAGTGCAAGCTTGAAGGCGTTAAACGCTTGAATTGCTTGCACCGAGTATTCTGCAGATGTGCCGTAACCGCACTTTTAATGCGGTGGTCGCGGGTTCGAGTCCCGCCCGGCTCACTAATCTACTTACTAAGTGCCGCAGCCTTGCGGCGCGATATCCGATACACTTTCCGCAGCACCGGGTCCGCGATGCCTTCCGCTTCGTCTTCACAGGTTTCCGGCTGGCGTGACTCGGCGCGCTGCGCTAGCCGCCTCGGAATTCCGATGCGAAACTCGATATCTTGAATCTGGGCGCTGCCGCTCAGCTTTTGAATCCGCCCCAAAATCTGGCCGCCCAAGGCGTGGAGCTGCTTTTGCCAAATGGCGTCCTCAACCTCGACGACGAGGGTATTGCGCACCAGCTTTAGCCGGGACGTGTGAGTTGCAATCGCCTTGCCCACGGCGGTAGGCCAAATCGCGCGCGCGATATCTTCGTCGCTCACCAGCTCGCGCGAGAGCTTCTTGTTCTTGAAAAGCCGGGCAGCGCGTTCCATCGGCGAGGTGGTAGGGAGATTCAAATCTACCACAGACTATATGCTTTTGACGGGAGGTTACCCCGCAGCGCCCAGCTCGGCACGTATCGCATCCGCAATGCGTCCGGTCCATTTGTCCACTTCCGCCTCGCTTCCAGCTTCGATCATCACGCGCGCGAGAGGCTCAGTTCCTGAAAATCGCACGACGACGCGCCCGCTGCCTGCAAATTCGCGCTCGGCGGCTCGAATCTCGGCCTGAACCGATTCCAGTTCCGCCAGCGGCCGTCTGTGTTTTACCCGCACATTGACCAGTTTTTGCGGAAACGTCTCTATTTCCGCTGAGAGCGCATCGAGCGACTCGCCGGAATCCCGCACGATTTCCAACACCCGCAGCGCGGTCAGTAAGCCATCGCCCGTGGTTGCGTATTCGGAAAAGATGATGTGCCCCGATTGCTCGCCACCCAGCACGGCGCCACGACGCAGCATTTCTTCCAAAACGTATTTGTCGCCCACCGGGGTGCGAAGCATCTCGATGCCATGCCTGGCCAGCGCCTTCTCGAGGCCGAGGTTCGACATTACCGTCGCGACCACAAGATTGCCGGCCAGCTTTCCTGCGCGTTTCAAGCTAGCGCCCGCCAGAAACAGTACAGCGTCTCCGTCCACGATTTTTCCGCTGGATGCGACAAACAGCGCGCGATCCGCATCACCGTCGAACGCAACGCCCAAATCGGCGCCCGTTTCTTTGACCCGTTGTTGCAGCTCGCTTAAGTGGAGAGAACCACAATTCAAATTAATATTGCGGCCGTCAGGCGAAGCGCAGATCCATTCGACTTCGGCGCCCAGCCGCTCGAACAAACCAGGCGCAACCTGCGCGGCGGACCCATTCGCGCAATCGGCCACCAGCCGGAACCCGAACGCACCGCTTACTGTATTTGCAAGATAATCGGTATAAACGCTGTCGAGGCTGCTGTCTACGCAAAGAGTCCGGGCGACAGCCTGCTCCCCTCCCGCCAGCCACTCTGTAATCAAAGCCTCGAGTTCCAATTCCACCTCGTCGGGAAGCTTGTAACCGGAATGACTGATAATCTTCAGCCCGTTGTCCAAATAGGGATTGTGTGAGGCCGAGATCATCACACCCGCGACAAATGGCCCGGTGCGGGTTAGGTACGCAACACCGGGCGTCGTGATGACGCCGGCGAAGCGCGCCGATATTCCGCTGCGGGCCAGTCCGCCGGCCACCTGAGCGGCTAGCCAGGAGCCGCTCTCGCGGGTGTCCATACCGATCAGTACTTCGGACGGCCCGGCACCCAGGTGCGGCGCCGATGCTTCGCCCGCCCATTTCCCCAGCGCGACCCCGAGGGCGTGCGCCGTTCTGGCATCCATGGGCGGCTCGCCCGCTATCCCGCGAATACCGTCGGTTCCAAAAAGTTGTCTGGACAAAATTCTTCCTTCGCGATCGCGATCCTCAACTCATCGTATACGCCGCAGCAAGCTATTCCCAGGCGCAGCGCGGCGATGCACTCAAATAAGTTAAATCGGCTACAGGCTTAGAATTGAGAGTAGAAAAGGATGAACATCTCGGTCAAGAGCGAATATGCGCTCAAAGCTGTATTCGATCTTGCCTCGCAGTACCTGGGGCACCGGAACACGACCGCGGCCCTGCCGCCGGTGAAAATCGCCGATATCGCCAAACGGCAAAAAATTCCGCAAAAATTTCTCGAACTTATCCTCGGCGGCCTCAAGCAGAGCGGATTCGTCGATTCGCGGCGCGGAGCTGAAGGCGGCTATCTGCTGGCTCGGCCGCCCGACCTGATTACGGTCGGAGAAGTCCTCCGCGCCGTCGAAAACGTGAAAGCGTTCTCACGCGTTCCCGGCGACGATCCGTTCTCCGATATATGGCAGCGGGTCGACGGCGCTGTTTCCGAAGTCCTGGACCAGACTACCTTCGCCGAACTGGCCCGCGCTTGGAAAGATAAACACACCCAATACGTTCCCAATTGGGAAATCTGAAAGGAAGCGTCTTGATTTTCGCGGACAACTCATACAGTATCGGCCGCACTCCGCTCGTGAAATTGAACCGCGTCGTCGATGGCGCAAAAGCCACGGTGCTGGCCAAAGTCGAAGGCCGGAACCCGTCGTTTTCGGTCAAATGCCGGATTGGCGCTTCGATGGTCTGGGATGCCGAAAAGCGCGGCGTGCTACGACCTGGCATGGAAATTGTGGAAGCGACCAGCGGCAACACCGGCATTGCGCTTGCTTTTGTGGGCGCGGCCCGCGGTTATCCAGTGACCCTGATGATGCCCGATACGATGAGCATGGAGCGCCGCAAGGTGCTGAAAGTGCTGGGTGCCAAACTGGTGCTCACCGAAGGCGACAAGGGTATGGGCGAAGCCATCATCAAAGCCGAAGAATTGCGCGCGTCCGATCCCGCCCGCTACTTCATCCCGCAGCAGTTTGAAAATCCTGCCAATCCCCTCATCCATTTCGAGACCACCGGTCCCGAGATCTGGAACGACACTCAGGGCAACGTGGACGTTTTCATTTCCGCCGTGGGCACCGGCGGAACCATCACCGGTGTTTCCCGCTACATCAAAAACGAAAAGAAGCATGCTCTGATCTCGATCGCGGTCGAACCCGCCAGCAGCGCCGTTATCTCACAAACGCTGAAAAAGCAACCGGTCCATCCGGGTTCGCACAAGATTCAGGGCATCGGCGCCGGATTTATTCCCGCCACTCTCGATCTTTCCATCATCGACAGAGTGGAACAGGTCACCAACGAGCAATCTATCGAGATGGCCCGCCGCCTTGCTATGGAGGAGGGCCTGCTCAGCGGCATCTCCTGCGGCGCTGCCGTTGCCGCCGCGGTGCGTGTCGCCAAAGAACCGGAGATGGCCGGCAAGACAATTGTCGTCGTGCTGCCCGATGCCGGCGAACGCTATCTGACTTCGCCGCTGTTCGAAGGATTGTTCGAGTAGATCATTCGAATAGATCAGGGGCTACCTATAGTGCCCGCACTCCGCTTTTTCGTGCTCTCTCAAAATGATCGAAGCCGCCAGCGAGGCCTTTTTCTGGTCCTCCGTCCAGGGTGAGCCGAGGGACTTTCTGAGACTTGCAATCCTTCGCTGCAGGTGAGGCGCACCACGCCCGAAGACGCTGTCGAGCTGCGCATCGAGATCGCGTTCTCGAAATCCAGCCACAGGGAGATTAAGACGCTCACACGCCGTCCAAACCGCTTTGCGAAAGAATTCGCCTTCCGCCGTATGGATCAACGCGTGTGAGGCAAGAATCTCGGCGAGTGCCGGGAGTTCGCGGCCGGAGGCCAACAGAACAGCCGAACCCGCAGCCCGGTAATCGCGGTTGCGTAGCTCCTGAATAAGCTCCCGGATCGCCGCTAAGGCGAGGCCTTCTGAAATCGCGGCACACTTACGAAGATATTGCTCCGATTCGGGAAGCTCCATTTTCGCAGCGCAATGATAGGGCTGCTTCGCTCCGGCAATTTGCGGATCTGCAATGATGATGCGCCGGCGATCCAGCACTTCGATCTCGGGGGGATCGCCGGTTACAACCACAAGCGCTCCCCAACCGGAATGCACGCGCATACCGATCGCCGCAACGTTCATGTGTGCCAGTTTCTCAAAAGAGGACGCGCTTCGACCATTCCGGCACTCAAGCTTCGACGAACGACTTTAACCTGGAGAGTGCCTGATCCCACTGCTCGGAGACAAAATCGAGGTATTTCTTGAGCTCTTCAATCGGCTCCGGATCGAATTCGAATAGGCTCTCGCGACCCGTACGAACGCTATGTACGATTTTTACTCTCTCCAACATTCGAAGATGTTTTGTGATTGCCTGCCTCGTCAGCTTGGAGCCTTCCGTCAGCTGAGAGATCGAGCGCGGCTCCCCGCTGCAAAGCTTCGCAACCAGCGAAAGCCGCGTCTCGTCGCCAAGTGCGGCAAAAACCGGCGCGTACGGCCGCCGTATGCCGGTCCTGCCGCTACGGCGTTTGCGCGACATAGCTCTCGATGTTCTTCATTTGCTCTGCCCAGCCGCCCTCATTCCTGCGGAACGCTTCGAGGCGCCGGTCGCCGGGGATTTCTCGAACCCGGACTCAATAAGAAGAAGCAGTGTGCCGCCCGCGGTTTTCTCCAGTTTGAATTCGACCAGCGTCGGAGTTTCCTTCGAGTAATCGATTGTGGGATCGACCGCATACGGATGCCAGGTGAAGGAAAAGAGCCGTTCGGGCTCCATCTTCTGCACGACGGCCTCCCATTTGAGGTGCTCGTACCCAGGGTAGGTAATATGGCCGCGCGAAACTTGGCCCGGGACGAAAGGACCATCCAGTTTCACGCGAAACCACTCGCCGAACTCGATGTGATCTGTCAGCGCGCGCCAGACCCGCGCAAGCGGCGCTTTGAGTTCAATACGCTTCTCGATTCGATGCTCCATCTTTACGCAACCTCCAAGTTGCAGGTTACCGCGGCGTGGAGAAAAGCGCAACCGTTTTGTTGCGTTCTTTTGCGGGGCCTTCGAGCGGGAGTACGTGCTACTCCGGCGTGTAAGATGCTGAAACTGTATCGATGAACGGATCGCACATGGACGGCGATGAAAAGCCCACACGCCTGGACCCTTGAAACCGAGCCAAGGAGCGTGAGCGACTTAACCCGGCCATCCGGTCCGTCCACTGTTTTTCGAGAGTGAGCCAGGGAGCGTGAGCGACCTCAGGTTGGACGAAGCAAAGCGTCTTAAGAATTTCATGCAGCGCTGCTGCCGGGCAAATCGACAAAGCGCTCACGACTCATCTCGGCACCCTAGGCAATTGCGGCTAGTGTGATGTTTCCGAAGTTTCTTGACGGATCAGTTCGACAAAGCCACTTGGGGACACCCCGGGCAAGATCAGACAACCTGCCCGAGTCCGAGTAGCAGGCGTGTCCCCCGTCCACAAAGCTCGTCTTGGCAGCATGAGTTTCAAAGGACTGATCGCTAAAGCAAGTTCTGAAACACGACACTAGGACATCTTCGCGCTTCAGTTGCGGGTAGTTTTCCAGAACGTCATCAATCGTCGCGCCTGAGGCAAGGAAATCAAGAATCAACGAGACCCAGATGCGCGTGCCACGAATGCAGGGTTTACCGAAACAAATCCGCGGATCCACGGCAATCCTACTCAGAAGCTCGTTCATCAACGCCCATCCATCCCTCTTCAGAGTATCAGCGGATGCCGCTCGGCAGAGTGATCCCGCAGTGCGCCAGGCCGCAAATACCGCGGCGTTCTAGTTCAGCGACATTTTGCGCAGGAGCTTGAAATTTTCGAGCATTTTGCCAGTGCCGAGAACCACGGAGGCGAGCGGCTGGTCGGCGAGCAGAACCGGCATGCCGGTTTCGGTACGAATGCGCTCATCGAAATTGCGCAGCAGCGATCCGCCGCCGGTCAGGATGATGCCGCGCTCGCTGATATCGGCGCTCAGCTCAGGCGGTGTGCGCTCAAGCGCGCCGCGGATGGCGGTGACGATGGCGTTAACACATTCGGCGAGAGCTTCGCGGATCTCTTCGTCTTTCATCGTGATGGCTTTAGGCAAGCCGTAGATGAGGTCGCGGCCTTTGACTTCGAGGGTCAGAGGTTTGTCGAGCGGAAAGGCGGAGCCGATATCGATTTTGATGTTTTCGGCGGTGCGCTCTCCGATGAGCAAATTATATTTGCGCTTGACATAATTCATGACGGCTTCGTCCATCTGGTTGCCGGCGACGCGTATCGAGCGGGAATAAACAATGCCGGAGAGCGAGATGACGGCAATATCGGTGGTGCCGCCGCCGATATCGACGACCATGTTTCCGCTGGGCTCGGTTACCGGCAGACCGGCGCCGAGAGCGGCCACCATGGCCTGCTCGACCAGATGCACTTCGCTGGCTTTGGCGCGATACGTGGAATCCAGCACGGCGCGTTTTTCGACTTCGGTGGTTTCGCTGGGTATGCCGATCACAATGCGCGGATGAACCATACTCTTGCGCTTGTGCGCTTTCTGGATGAAGTAATTGAGCATGCGCTCGGCCATTTTGAAATCGGCGATCACTCCGTCGCGCAGCGGCCGGATGGCGACCACGTTGGCAGGAGTGCGGCCCAGCATCTCTTTGGCTTCCGCGCCGCATCCTACGATTTCGCCGGTACTGCGATTGACCGCCACAATGGACGGTTCGTTTACTACGATGCCTTTGCCGGCCACGTATACCAACGTGTTGGCGGTGCCAAGATCAATGGCTAAGTCGGAGGAGAATAGGCGGAACAGGGAGCGGTAAGTCATGGTTCTATGCGGCTAGTGAACTCATCGGGATACGTCTCTCTAAACTTCAGTCCATTTCCGATGGATTTTCTCGCTGCCAGAACACTCTGGTCCGGCGGAGTAGCACGGCCGCCCCGCTTGGTAGTACAAAGGTGAGATGACACGAATTCTCGCGCTATTTGCCGCCACCGCACTCCTGCTGCCCGCTCAGGACTGGGCGCGCCAACAGCTTGCAAAATCACCGCGGCACGGCGAATGGGTGCAAGTGAAGCATGACGGCCGCACGGTGGAGACCTTCGTGGTCTATCCCGAGTCGAAAAGCAAAGCGCCCGTCGTTTTGATCATCCACGAGATCTTCGGGCTCACAGATTGGGCCGAAGATCTGGCCGACCAGGTAGCGCAAGCCGGTTACATCGCGGTTGCGCCCGATCTGCTGTCGGGAATGGGGCCGAATGGCGGACGCACCAACAGCTTCGCCCAAAACCAGGCGACCGAAGCGGTGAGCCATCTCAATCCGGAGCAGATTACGGCCGATCTGAATGCGGCGGCCGATTACGGGCGGAAGCTGCCGGCCTCCGATGGCAGGCTATTTGTCGCGGGATTCTGCTGGGGCGGCAGCCAGAGCTTCCGCTTCGCAACCAACCGCGCGGATTTGGCAGCGGCATTTGTCTTCTATGGATCGGCGCCGATGAAGCCGGATGAGCCGGGAGTGCCCGACAAAGACGCCCTGACCCGCATCAAGGCTCCCGTTTACGGCTTTTACGCCGGCAACGACGCACGTATCGGCGCCACCGTTCCGGCGACCGTCCAGGCCATGAAAGAGCTCGGGAAAACGTATGAGCCGGTGACATATCCCGGTGCTGGCCATGGGTTTATGCGGTCCGGGGAAGCGCCGGACGCGACCGACGCCAACCGAAAAGCCCGAACAGAAGCCTGGGAGCGTTGGAAAAAGCTGTTAAATCAATACTCGTAAGCTCCAACCTGCGGCGGCAAATTCCTCGCGACCGCGCCGAAAATACGTAATTTGGATTCCACTCGTGGCATGGACGCCGTCCCGGCGACGCAAATAGTACTGTCTGACCCCAGTACTGGGTAAACCAAAATATATTCCAAACGTTACATAATTGAAACAACCCCGTAGAACTTCGAGCCCGACCACACACTTTAGAAGTTCTGGTTTCATTTATGACACCAATTTTGGCTTACATCGATCCGGGCTCCGGGGCGCTTCTCTGGCAATCCCTCACAGCCGCTCTCGTCGGTTCCATGTTTTACTTGCGGCGTTTTGTCAAGGCATTCCGGAATTGGAAGCGGGAAGGCCGCAAGCGAGAAAGTTAGTTGGCGGCACAACCGAACGTCGGCGACCGTACTTCCTTCAGAGACCCTGACGGAAGTTTACACATCGTCGGCTCCCAGGTCTTCCGAGCCGTTTATGCCGAGGCCGCAGGCGTTTTTCGTGAATTCTTCGACTCGGCCAGCGTTCAAGCCTTTATCCGGTCGGGAAAAATCATCGAAACGCAGTCCATACAGGAAGGGGCAATGCTGCCGGATCTGCGCCGCAACACGGCTTCGGAATCCGCCGCAGCGCTTTCGATTTTTGAGCATGAGCGCGTCTGGTTTCCTTCCTACGCCTACGAGTGGCCGCCCGAAATGCTTTTTGCGGCGGGAGATCTCACCCTGGAACTCGCCACCGCCGCACTAGAACAAGGCTTCGGGCTGAAGGACGCCACGCCGTTCAATGTACTGTTCCGGGGACCGAAGCCCGTCTTTGTAGACGTTCTGTCCTTCGAGAAGCGCCAGGCCGGCGATCCGCGCTGGCTTCCCTATGCGCAATTCTTGCGTACCTTCGCTTTCCCCTTGCTGCTCGCGAAAGAATTCGGTATCCGCACGGATGCGATCTTCATTTCCCGTCCCGAGGGGCTGGAGCCCGAAGAAGTGTATCGCCGCCTCAATTGGGCAAAACGCATTCGTCCGCCTTTTCTCAGCGCTGCCTCTATTCCGACATGGTTGACCAAACGGGTCAGTCCCGATGACAAGAAGCTGTACAAAACCGCCCACCTCGGCTCGCCCGAAAAGGCAAAATTTGTGTTGGAAATGCGATTTCGCAGTGCGCGGAGACTGCTAGCCCGTGCCAAGCCGCGGCCGGAGCGCAGCTCCACCTGGTCTTCGTACCTCGACCATTTGAGCTATTCGCCGCAGGAGTTCAACGCAAAATCGGAGATCGTGAGCAAATGGATGTCGGAGGTTAAGCCCGCGGCAGTGCTGGACGCGGGTTGTAACACCGGCCACTTCAGCGAAATTGCAGCTAAAGCCGGAGCGCGTGTAGTCGCCATAGATCTTGATCCGGTGGTCGTAGGCCGCACCTGGCAGCGCGCAAGCGCCGCAAATCTCGACATCCTTCCGCTGGTGGTCAATCTCGCCCGGCCCAGCCCGGCCGTGGGCTGGAGGAACGCCGAATATCCATCCTTCCTGCAGCGCACAACCGGTTGCTTCGATACGGTAATGATGCTCGCATTGCTGCACCATCTCCTGGTCACCGAAAGAATTCCACTGCTTGAAATTGTGGACCTTGCCGCCGAGCTGACGAAGGACTTTCTCGTTATCGAATATGTGTCGAAAAGCGATCCCATGTTCCAGCGGCTGACGCGAGGCCGCGAAGCACTCCACGCCGATTTCACCCAGGAGGTTTTTGAAGCAGCATGTCGACGACGCTTCACAATACAGGAGAAACGTCCAGTGAAAGGCGATCTTCGCTGGATGTATCTGCTGCGAAAAACGAGCGGCTGACGAGCGCGCTGCTCAGTCTGTCCATTGCGAATCTGAGCTTCCTCTGGGTTTGGTCCCCCGTCAACGAACTGGCCTCCGATATTAACCAGACGTTTTGGAATCCACGCTTGCCAAGCGTTGAACTTGCATGGGCTCTGATTTTCGACATTGCCCTACTCGCAGCTTTAATTTTCGGCGGATTCGAACTCCTTCACGCGCGGAAACGCAGCCTCCGCGCCGCGGGAATGGCGATCGTCGGCATTAGCTCCGGATATGCGCTCTTTCAGGTCCTGCACAATGCCAGCCGAATCCTCTATGAACGCAATGTCAATGCCTGGGGGCCGGGCGCGCATTTCCTCAAGATTGCCGTCGGCGGTGTTCTCATCTTGCTGCTCGTTTTCAAGCCTCGGATGTTGCTGCGAGTCGTCAAAAACTTACTTTTAATCTTTGCGGCGGCGCCATTTGTTTTTTCTCTCAGTACGCTCTGGGCATACCACTCCGCGCGAGTCGAGTATGCCGGGACAGGATCGGCCGCCGGCATGCTGCCCGTATCGGCGAATCACAACCGGGTGGTCTGGATCATCTTCGACGAGCTCGACTCTCGTATGTTATTCGATTCCCGGCCGCGGGGAGTCGAAGCTCCCCAGTTCGATCGATTGCGATCGGAGTCTCTGGTCGGAACACAAACCACCTCTCCCTCTTATGACACGCTGCCGGCGATCTCATCGCTGCTCACCGGCAAGTTCGTCGCCTCGTATGCGCCCCTGCGCCGGGACATTCGGCTTCTCGAGTGCCAGGGGAAATCGACTCTTCGTGTAAATTTCAGCACGCAGCCGAACGTATTCAAGCAAGCCCGCGCGGAAAATCTGAATGTTGGCGTTAGCGGATGGGCGTACCCTTATTGCCGCGTCGCGGGCCCATATTTGAGCGACTGTGCGTGGGATCTCTCCGGGCTTCCGACGCTTTTTGTAGCACGGGCTTTGAATCTGCAGCCATTCTACAAACAGGCCCTATATCTGGCGTGGTGGCAGTCGCGCGTTCTTCCCTTCGCCAGTTTCCGGCTCAGTGCCGCACCCGACGAAGGGCGAATGTCGCGGGAAGGAGCAATTGCAACATTGCATACGGTAGTGGATAATGCCGCCCGTATGCTGCGGAATCGCGACTTGAATATGGTCTACATTCACCTTCCCATTCCGCATCCACCGGGCATTTGGGACAGCAAGAACAAAGCGCTCACAACCGGGCAATCGGATTATGTGGACAATCTCGCGCTCGCCGACGAACTGCTTGGCCGATTCAGGCGCGAACTGGAAGCGATTGGCGACTGGGATCGCACCACCGTACTCGTGAGCGCCGATCATCCCTATCGCCCCGAATGGGCTTCCTGGTACACGGGAGATTTCGATAACCCGAAGACTTACGCCATCACACATGGGCACTGGCAGCCTTATATTCCGTTTTTAGTGAAGCTGCCTTACCAACACCACGCGACACTCTACACACGCAGCTTCAACAGCATCGTTTCCGGCAACCTGCTGCTCGCCGCGTTGCAAGGCAAAATCCAAACTCCGGAACAGGCGGTCTCGTGGCTGGACGCCAATGCCGAACCGCATCCCGGAACTGCCAATGGCGTCTGTCTCACCAGCGCTAAATAACGCGCTTAAGCCGCCTCGATCCGTCCATCCCGCATAGCCACCGTGCGATCTGCAAATGCCGCGGCTTCGGGATTATGGGTGATCATCAGAATAGTTTGACCGGTGCTCTTGTTGAGATCGCGAAGGATATCGAGCACGGCAATGGAGTTCGCGGTATCGAGATTCCCGGTCGGCTCGTCGGCCAGCAGAATGGCGGGCTGATTGACCAGCGCGCGGGCAATGGCGACGCGCTGCTGCTCGCCGCCGGATAGCGCCCGCGGCTTGTGATCGAGTCGCTGCTGGATGCCGAGCAGTTGCAGCGTCTGATCGAAATCTGGCGGTTGCGAGCTAACTCCGGCCAGTGCTTGGGCGATAGCGATATTGTCGCGGGCGGTCAATGTCGGCAGCAGATTGTATTTCTGAAAAACGAAGCCGACTTTGGTACGGCGCATTTCGGTCCGTTCGTTCTCGCTGAGCTTTAATAGGTCGACGCCGTCGATAAAGATCTCGCCGGCACTGGGGGGCGCGAGGCCGCCGAGGATGTGAAACAGCGTCGATTTGCCGGAGCCTGACGGTCCAATGACGGCCAAAAACTCGCCGCGTGGGACATCCAGATCGACACCGCGCAAAGCCGGAACTTCGATCTCGCCAACGTGGAAGACTTTGCGCAGACCGCGCACGCGGATGATAGGCTCGTCGGCGTTATTCATAAGCGAGCGCCTCAATGGCGTCCTGGCGGGCGGCCTTGAGGCCGGGGTAAATGGCGCCAAGCAATGCGCCGCCGAGTGCGATAGCGGCCGCGATCGGCCACCAATCGGGTACGCTGACCACCTGCAGCGAAGCAGGCATAATGCTCATCACAGCAGTTTTGGCGACGAACGACAGCAGGATGCCGATGATGCATCCGACGACCGCGAGCAGGATGGCTTCGCGCACAAGAATGTCGAGGATCTTGGTGGGCTTTGCGCCCAGCGCTTTCAAAATGCCGATCTCACGGGTGCGCTCGACGACTGCGGTGTACATCGATAGAAACACCACCAGAAAGCCGACGACCACGGCGAGCACCGTGATGACGCCGATGAAAGCGCGAAGTTGCGGGATGTTATTTACGCTGAATTGCGAAATGAACTCGCGCGCGGAAATAGCGCTTAGATTTCCCTTCAGCAGATCATTCAGCCGCGTTACTTCCTGATCGGTGAGCGCGGGATTGTCGAGCTTCACCAGAATTTCCGAGACACGCGCCGGCTGGGCGTTCCCGGTCAGCTCCTGCAATCGTTTCAACTGTACGACCAAACGTCCCAGCACGCCGCCTTGCATGATGCCGCTCAAATGCCAATCGTGATTGAGTAATTTGACGGTATCGCCCACATGCAATTTATTCTGGCGGGCGTAGGAGACGTCGACGATCAAATCGTCCGGCGCAGTGGGTGGTCCTCCTTCGGTGAAGCGGAACCCGCCGCTCATTTTGTTGAATTGATCGATATCCACGCCGTTCAGCATGGTGATCAACTGCACTGGCACCATCAGCACGCCGACAGCCTGCGTGACGTGCGGCTGTTTGGCGACAAAACCCACGAATTTCTGGTTGACCTGCCCGGTGGAGAGCGAAAACGTGCCGCCGGGCTTTGAGCCAGATATCGGCGCCGGTGCCGCTGGCGCGGTGGGCCGAATCTTCCAGCATGCCGCGGCTTAAGCCGACCAGCACGAGAATGGACATGACCTGAACGCCGACAACCAGCGCGCACAGGAAGGTTCGCACCCAGCGGTGTTTCAGGTTTTCGATGACAAGTTTATTGATCATATTAAAGAGATCAGGGCTGCGTGGCCAGAAAATCTCTGGCTACGCGTTCGATGGGTTGGTGCTCCACTTCGACGCGCCGGTTCAAACTGCGCATAGTTTCATCGCTGATGCGGTTCGACAACATACTCAGCGCAATTTCGACTTGCGGCTGCTGCTTCACCAGCGATTCCCGCACCACATAGCAGGCGCTGTAGGGCGGAAAGGCTTTCTTGTCGTCGCGCAGCACAGAAAAATAAGGCTCGCTCAATTGCGCGTCGGTGGAATTGCCGGCCGCCATATCGATTTTGCGCTGGTGCAACGCCTGGTAGAGGAGTCCCAGGTCCATGCTGCGCGCCGTCCCCTGCCAATGCAGACCATACACCTGATTGAGCCTGGCAAGGCCGTCGGGGCGCGTGAGAAATTCGTAGCCAACGCCTAAGCGCCAGGCACGGGAAGCGGCCGCGGAAAGCTCGGCATCGGACAAGCGCTTGGCATCGGCGCTGCGGACAACCATGGCGAACGTGTCGTTGAAGCCCAAGGGCGGCAGCCACACCAGGTGAAAGCGCGCCATATAGCCGTCCTTCACGAGCATATAGGCGCGCGCGGGATCGTCCGGGATTTTTTCTTTGAGCACCACGCTGCTGCCGGTGCCGGTGTATTCGGGATACAGATCGATGTCGCCTTTGACCAGCGCTTCCTGGGCCAGCAGGGTTCCGCCCAGATCGAGTTTGCGTTCCACCTGGACGTGCAGCTTACGCTCGATCTGCTGCGCTGCAATTTCGCCCAAAACGAGCTGCTCGGTGAAATTTTTGGAGCCGACGACGATGGCGCCGGTGCGCGAGCAGGAGCAGAGCGCGGCGAGCAGAGCGAGGAGTGCGGCGGCGCGATTCATCTCGTCTTTATTTTGCGCTCCAGCAAACTCATTCCACCGTCGGCGATCAGCGCCAGCGCGGCGGCCGGGATGGCGCCGGCCAGAATCTGCAACGTATCTACCGACGCGACCCCCCGAAAAATCAATACACCCAATCCCCCGCCCCCGATGACGGCCGCGATCACGGCAGTTCCAATATTAGTGACGAGCGCGATGCGGATGCCCGCGATTATGGTTGGCGCGGCGAGCGGAAGCTCCACCATTCGCAGCAACTGCGATCCGGTCATGCCCATCGCAATGGCGGCTTCGCGAACCGGTGCGTCGACCGTTGTAATACCCACGATTGTGTTTCGAAGAATCGGCAATAGAGAATAGAGGACCAGCGAAATGATGGCAGTGTGTTCGCCGATGCCTCCTATTAGAGGGATGGGGAGCAGAAAACCGAACAAAGCCAGACTCGGTATCGTTTGCAGCACGCTCGCGACAGTAACGGAGATGCGGCGCAGAGTGGCATGACGGGTGCCCGCGATGCCCACGCCTACGCCGATGAGAATCGCGATCCCGCAGGAGACGCCCACCAGGACGATGTGCTCGAGGGTGAGTTGCGCGACATCGTGCAGGAGAGATTTCAGGACGTAAGGGTCCATGGCTTATTCAAGGTTTCCAGAAATGCGCGAGCGGTGGGAGTTTGAACGCGGGAGAACCGGTCCGGGGTCGTCACCACCTCCAGTTTGCCTGCATCGAGCACGGCGATACGGGTGGCCAGCGTAAGAGCTTCGGACAAATCGTGGGTGACGAACACCGAGGCGAGCTGGTATTGGGCGCGCAACTTCAGAAATTCCTGCTGCATGTCGTGCCGGGTGAGCGGGTCGAGCGCGCCAAAAGGTTCATCAAAAAGCAGCAGGCCGGGGTGAGCGGCCAGGGCGCGCGCGACGGCCACCCGCTGGCGCTGCCCTCCGGAAAGCTCGTGGGGGCGCCGGGCGGCGATTTCTCCGTTTCCGAGACCGACCTGCTGCAGCAGCTCGCGAGCGCGTTCGCGGCGTTTGGGCAGCGGCCAGCCGAGAAGCTGCGGCACCAGCGCCACGTTCTGCTCGACGGTCCAATGCGGCAGTAGACCGAAATCCTGAATGACGTACCCAATGCGCCGCCGCAGATCAATAGGATCGAGTCTGGGCGATATCCTGGCCCTCGAGGCAAATGGTGCCGCCGGAGGGCTCGAGCATCCGGTTGATGAGCCGCAAAGCGGTAGTTTTCCCCGACCCGCTCTGCCCCAACAAGACGAGCGTTTCGCCGCGTTCCACTTCGAAATTTATTTTGTCGAGAATGCTGCGGCCGTTGACCGAATAGCTGACATCCTCGAAAGAAAGGTAGGGCAGGCGCGAATCCCCTCAGTTTTGATTGGAGCATGGAATAGCGGCAATCTTGGCCGCCGCGAGGCTCAACATCTCCGCCGTACGGCATTGCTCAAACCGCACTCAGCGCGCGTTGCACGGAAGTGTTACGGGAAGCAGATCATAGCGTAGGTCCCGGGAATTAGAGACGAACTTGGAAGGAGTTAGAACGTAGCATTCGGTCTCGACTTCATGACCGTATTCACAGCCGCCGAATCGGTTAAGACAGTATCGCCCAAAAATTCCAACGTTTCCAGCGCGCGCTCAGCGGCCGCAGGGTGTCCGGCTCCACAGGCGTCGCGAACGACTATTGGTACAAACCCGAGATCCGCACCATGGCGACAGGTAATATCGATCCCGATCTCCATTGCGACACCTACGATGAGAAAGTGTTGAACCCCACAATCCCGCAGTCCCATCGCAAGCGGAGTTCCCTCAAACGCGGACATTGCGAGTTTGTCAAAGACCACTTCACTATCAAGCGGCTGCAGTTCTGGCACGATCTGGAACGCCTGGCTGTCTCGCAGAAACCACGGCTGTACTCTTTCAGGATCATCGACGCGTTGCCAGGACATCGCCATGCGAAACTGTGCGCTGCCCATTAACTGTTTCGGCAAAGAGAGGTGTCTTGTATAAAAGACGCGCATCCCCGCTGCCCGCGAAACGGTTAGCACCTGCTCTACCCGCTGCCTAATCACAGCGCCATCCTGGATTTGTTGGACGATTCCCGCTTGCATATCGTACACGATTAGCGCGCAGCGCCTCGGATCCAGCAATTCCGCAAGGTCTTCTGCAATTTCCACTCCGTAAGCACTCTTCATGTCAGTTCACTCCATTCGCCAAGCCGCAGGTCGCTTCTTACGGGGTCCTCTCACGTATGGTCTCATTGGACATTCGTGGGATGAAATTCGCGGCTACATGCATTTTCTTCGTGAATCCTTCCGAGTGACGAGCGGGATATCGATCATGTTAGCCAAAGAGTGCCGGAATTGGCTCTCATTGTAAGCGGCCGGCGCGCGTTGCGCGAAAGCAAACGAGCAGGCGGCGCAAACCTTCTTTGATGTTGGCCGTAGGAATCGCCCCGTATCCCAGCACAATGCCGATGCTCCGGGAGGAAACCGCACTGAATGTGGACAGGTCCTGAACCTCCACGCCGGCTTCGGATGCTTCCCGAACCACGGCCCCGATCTCGGCCGCCGAAGCAGTGCGAGCGAGTGCCGCGACATGCAGGCCAGCGATGGAAGGAACAATTTCCAAATGGTCGCTGAACCGCCTCGTCAGAATGTCAATGACCATCTCGCGGCGGACTCGGTAAACGTCCCGCATCTTGCGGACATGCCGTGAGAATTCGCCCTTGTCGATAAACTGGGCCATCGCCGCTTGGAGGGGCATTGCCGTGTGCCAGTCCGTCACTTCCTTTACTCGCAGCACTGCCGAACGCAAGGACCGTGGCGTCACAACGAACCCCAACCGGATCGTCGGCAGCATCGTCTTAGAAAATGAGCCGATGTAAATCACGCGGCCGTTTGCATCAAGGCTCTGTAACGGCTCGATCGGACGCTCTCGGAACCGGAACTCGCTGTCGTAGTCGTCTTCGATAATGGCAGCGTGATTTCGCTCTGCCCATTCCAACAGGGCGCGCCGCCGCTCGAAGCTCATCGATACGCCTAAGGGATATTGATGCGAAGGCGTCACGTAGACGAGACGGGCGAGCCGCGGCAGGGCCTCGACGACGAGCCCGTTCTGATCCACCGGCACGCTGCTGATGCGAAGTTCCAGCGACTCAAACAGCCATCTCGCCAAACGGTACCCAGGGTCTTCCATTGCCACGCGGTCGCCCGCTGTAAGCAGGGTTCGCGCAACCAGATCGAGCCCCTGTTGTGTGCCGTTTACAATCACGATATCGTCCGCTGTGATCTCCATTCCACGGGCGACTCCGATCGACCGGGCAATCGCCTCGCGCAGAGGCGGATATCCAGCCGGATCGCCGTAAAATCCCGCGCGCAGGGCTTCTGATCGCAGAGCGCGAGAAACCAGTCTCCGCCACCTGTCATGAGGAAAAAGCAAGCCGTCGGGAAGACCGGTTCGAAAATCGAATTGAGCGAGGCGGGCGAAGGCCGTGGACAACGGAATCGAATTCCAAACGGGCCGAGGCTGAAGCGCACCGTCAGCTTGACGTCTCCTCGACTCCCGGGGCGGCGGAGCGGCATGTTCCGTTACAAAGGTCCCGGAGCCCACGCGGGACGAAACGAACCCCTCACCCGAGAGACGGTCGTATGCAAGAGTAACCGTTGTGCGAGCCACGCTGAGACGCCGGGCCAGTTCTCGCGTAGCTGGCAGGAATTCGCCAGGCCGAAGGCGCCCATCGAGGATGGCCCTGCGGAGTTCCCGATAAATTTCCCCACTGAGATCTCTGCAGCCGGCGAGGTTGACGTGGAGCTCCATTGGGTCCCAGTATATGCAGCCGCTCTTCCGGATTGGACTGGTCAAATGCTACAGGATTGGATCTTGTGCTGGTCCTTTTGCTCGTCTACAGTTGGTCCTATGGGAAAACTCATTGTGTCTGAGTTCATGACGTTGGACGGCGTGATGCAGGCGCCGGGAGCTAAAGACGAGGATCGAGACGGAGGCTTTGAGCACGGCGGGTGGACTCTGCCTTATTGGCACGACGACATCGGCAGGAGCTTCGGCGAGCTGATGCAGGGTGTCGGCGCATTCCTCTTAGGCCGGCGCACGTACGTCGTACACGCCGAAGCCTTCGAGCCGATGGCGCCGGGCGATCCATTTGGCGACATGATGAACGGTCCGAAAAAGTATGTCGTATCACGGACTCTGAACAAACCGATATGGCGGAACACGACCATCATTCGTGACAACGTAATCGAAGCAGTGCGGAGGCTGAAGACCGAAACGGCCGGCAGCATTCTGACGGACGGTAGCAGCCAACTCGTACACGCGCTGCTTACCAACGATCTAATAGATGAGCTGCACCTGCTTTTATATCCACTGACGCTGGGGAGCGGCAAGCGTGTGTTGCCGGAAAACGTGAACACGACATTCACCTTGACATCTGCAACGCCGTATCCGAGCGGAGTGGTAGGACTCCACTACACGCGTCAGCGAGCACAAGAATAACTCGCATACAACGCAACCCAGCCTCGGGCGCAATGCAAGCTGAATTTCGGGAACTGATCGCCACGGAGCGCTTCAAAGTCCATGCCAATTGTGTCGATAAACAGTTCACTCACTCCGCAATGCCTGATACGGATCGATCGAAGCCGCACGCCGGGCCGGAAACCAGGCCGCAAGAAAGCAGACGAGCAGCAGCGCAGCGGTTGTGACACCAAGCGCAACGGGATCCCAGGGCTTAACTCCCGTCAGCATGTTCGACAGCAGATGTCCGCACCAGATCACCCCCAGCAATCCTCCGGCAAGACCGATTGCGTATAGCACGAGAGCGCGCGAGACAATCATCCGCACAACGTCGTCCCGCCTCGCGCCGAGAGCCATACGGACCGCAATTTCGCGCTTTTTTTGCGTAACCATGTAAGAGAGAACACCGTACAATCCCGCCGCCGCAACAACCAGCGCCAGTCCCGCAAACACGCTCAGAAGTATCGCGCCCAATCGCCGGCTCTGCACCGACGCTGAAACGATCTTCTTCATCGTCGCGACATGAAATATGGTCTGAGCCGGATCTACTCGATGGATCACGCGCTCTACCTCCTTGTCTACCGCAAGGGGATTTACGCTGGAACGTACGGCATACGTCATGATCTGCTTCAGTAAGAATTGCGACCAGAGCGTCGCCGGCGGCACCTGCCGGAAATCGAGATACAGTTGCGCGTCCGGCGGCTTCGCGAGTCCTATTTGCCGGGTGCCTCGCACCAGACCGATAATCGTGATCGGATTGGATTTGAAATCGGTATCGTCAAACGCGATCTGTTTGCCGATCGGGTCCTGTCCCGCGAAGTAGCGTTCCGCTAAAACGTCGTTCACGATCGCCACGCGCGGCTTTCCCAATGTGTCCGTTCTCGCGAAGAAGCGGCCCTTCAGAAGCGGAATCTGCAAAGCGCTGAAGTAATTCTCGCTGGCCGCGTTCAGCAAAGCGCGTGGCTGGGTTTCCCGGGTTCGCAGTGGCGCGCCCTTTGATGAGGAATGTCGCCGAAGTGCTTCCATTGCTCAGCGGCAGGAAGCTGATAAAGCCGGCCGCCTTTACTCCCGGTATTCGCTCGATCTCATCCAACTCCGGGCTATAAACCGTCGCCGCTAGATTCTTATCCGCCGGTTCCGTCCCCGAAACCGCCGTTTGCAGCGTCAGCACATGCTCCGCGACAAAGCCGCTGTTCCGTGTGCAAGATCTCATATAACGCGTGAAGCAGCAGCCCCGAACCGGCAAGCAGCACGATCGCCAAACTCAACTGCGCCACCACTAATAGGTCGCGGAGCTTCTGTTGATTGCGGCCGCCCGCAACAGCGCCCGCGCTCTCCCGCAAGGCGATCTCGATATCCTGACGCGCGGTCTGCCAGACCGGAGCCAGCCCGAACAGCAGTGCCGAGATACTGGCGAGAATCAACATGGCGAGGCACACTTCAGGACGTAAATCGATCTCCTGAACGCGCGGAATCGCACCCGCGGCAAGGCGCTTCAACAAATCCAGAGAACCCGCCGCCAGCGTCAGTCCGGCGGCTGTCCCGATCAGCGCCAGGAGCATGCTCTCGGTAAAGAGCTGTCTCGTCACGCGCATTCTGCCTGCGCCCAATGCCGCACGAATAGCCATCTCACGTTTCCTGCCGAGGGCGCGCGCCAGTTGCAAATTAGCGATGTTGGCGCAGGCAATAAGCAGCAGAACAGCCACTGCCCCGAGCAGCGCAAAGAGAGCGGGCCGGGCATCGCCGGTGATCCTATCCTGGTATAGCTGTGCGCCGAAACTTACGCCTCTGTTGTCGTCCGGGTAAGCCTTCTCCAGGCGTCGTGCGATCACTTTCAACTCCGTTTGCGCAACTGCAAACGTCGCGCCGGATTTCAGCCTGGCGATAACGCCGAGGAAATCCGCACCGCGATTCATCGCGTCCGGCGCGGGCTGCAGCGGAATCCAAAATTCGACGTCGCGCGACAGGAACGCAAACCCATCCGGCATCACGCCCGAAATACTGCATGCCTTTCCGTCTACCGTGAGATTCTGTCCCAGGACGCGAGGATCGCCTGAAAAATGTTCGCGCCAGAACTCCGCGCTCAGAACCACGCTGCAGGCCTTACCGGACTGATTTTGCTCCGCCGGAAAGGGGCTGCCCAAGCATCGGCCGTACGCGCAGCACATCGAAAAGAGCTGCGCTTGCGGCTACTCCCGGCGCTGTGAACCGGTTCGCCATCTGGCAGCCTCAGTGAAGCACTCTCTTCCTCATACCCGGCTATCGCCGAGAACGACCGGCTCTGCCTTCGCATATCCAGAAAATTCGGCAGAGATGTGGAACCGTGGTTCCCATCGGCTTGCGCCGAATCGATATATACGAGTTGCCGCGAATCGGGATACGGCAGAGGGCGCAGAAGTACGGAATCGATAACGGTAAACATCAACGCGTTCGCTCCAGCGCCCAGCGCGAGTGTGAGCATCGCTATGCTCGTAAATCCCGGCGCTCTGCGCAGAGTGCGAAGCGCAAACCGCAAATCGCCGAGAGTCTCGTCGAACCATCGAAATCCACGCGCATCGCGGCATTCCTCTTTGAGGCGCACCGTGCCGTGCAGGCTCGATATCGCCAGCCTTCTTGCTTGTTCGGGCGGCGTTCCAGCCGCAATCCCTTGCTCGGTTTCGCGTTCCAGATAATCGCGCAGTTCATCTTCCAGATCGTTTTCAACTCGAAAACGATGGAACAGCGATCGAAATCTCAAGCGCAATTTCCTGATCCCACGCATAAAAGGCCTAACCTCGCGCGGGAAGCACGATTCCGGAGATGGCCCCCGACAAGCGCTTCCAATCGGCCGTCTGCACGTTTAACTGCTGTCGGCCTTCTTTGGTCAAAGAATAGAACTTCACACGCCGTTTGGTGTCGCTTGTCAACCATTCCGCGCTAATCCAGCCTTCTTGTTCCAGCTTGTGCAGAGCCGGGTACAACGAGCCTGGCCCAACCTGCAAAACGTCTTTGGACATCTGCTTTAAGCGCTGCGACAACGCCCATCCATGCATGGGCTCCAGAGCGAGGATCTTTAGGATCAGCAGGCTCAGCGTTCCTTGAACAAGGTCATTTGGTTTCATCGCTGTTATCGATATCCGATAACACCAACCTACCTCTTGTTTCCCTCCGATGCAACAGAAATCCAGGATGTGGATTGGGCGTCTCCGAAGGCCCATTCTCGCCCTTGCTCGTGGATCAGCCCTCTAGTGTCTGCCTGCAAAAATTCGCGTGCTGCTCTTGCGTACCCGAACCGTTGAAATTAATCGATGAACGGATCGCACACGACGCATCGGACCTTCATTTAACCCTGGAAACGGAGCCGGGAGCGTAAGCGACGTGATACGGGGCTTGCTTTTCGAAACTGACGGCGATGAAACATTGTTCGGGACACGACGCATTGGACTCCATCAGAGACCACCGAACGGAGCCGGAAGCATAAGCGACCAAATACGGGGCTTTTTTTTCGAAACTGAGCCGGAAGTGAGTCCTTTTTCCGCCCACTAAGTTATACGACATTTGGTCGGTTTTGGGTCGCGAGATTATAGTTATAGGCGAACGAATAGCTCTGCCCTTGGGTCGTTTGGCTGCTTGCAAGAACGTTCCCCATCGATCGAAACCGCTGTAGTAACTTGCCGAGCTGCCACTCGAAACACTCGTAAGCTGCCCTTTCGAGTTGTTACGTTCGCCGCATCATAGCCATACGTCACCGTCGGCGTTCCATCCGAATATGATTTCCCTGTCACCCGGTTCAGCGCATCGTAGCTGTAGGCGGTGGTGATGCTGCGGTTGTCCGTCTTGCTGGACACATTCCCCACATTGTCGTAGGTGTAGCTGCTCGTTCCGCTCTCCGGATTCCCAGCCGCCGTCAGACGCTCCAGCGAGTCGTAGAAGAAGACACGAGTTTGCGACCCTTGCGTCACCTTCTGCAGCGTGTTGTTGACCCCAATCGTGTAGTTGGTCACATAATTCAGCCCACCCGGATCTTCCGTCACCGAAGGCGTGCGCCCCAGGCCATCGATCACCAGTAGACGCTTCTTCCCAGCCTGATCCGTCACCGTAACCTGATTCCCCGAGTAACTCGTCGTCGCCACCGCTCCGTCCGCTGTTTGCACTTGCGTGCGGTCCGAGAGCTTCGTAGGAATACGTGGTTTGAAAGTTCGGCCCGTCATTCGGCCGCGACTGATTCGTGCGCGACGCCCCCCGCCCCAGAAAATCGTACGTTCTGCGTCGTGGTGATGTGGCGGACGAGCCCTCGGCCGTGTCGGACTCCATGGCACGCCCCAACCCGTCGCAGACCAGTCCAGGTTGGCGAGCACCCCATCGCTGCCTGTCCTGGTCGTTCGACGTCATCGCGACCTTCATTCGGATTGGGATAATTGAAGACTGTACGAAATATTTCCGCTGTTCGGCAGTTACACCTGCGTAGCCGGCCCGGGCGTCGTTGTTGTAGCCGTATCGAGTCGTCTGCCCGTTCGGGTCCGTGCTTTCCGTTGGCTTGCCCGCTCCGTAATCGTACTGAAAGGTCGTCGTATGCCCCAACCCATTCGCTATTGAGGTGACGTGCCACCTTGAAGCCGGTGCCGAGCACCGTGGTTTTCTCTTTAGCCGCTCTGAATTGTTGTCAGCTTTCGCTGCCGAGCTGCCTCGATTAGTTCGCCGACTGTTAGGGGGCGCTTCTGATCGATCCGGTCACGCTTCTGCGTCGGCAAGAAAGGCAGCAGGGACAACAAAGATGGCTCTGACCGGAAGTACGCCGAGGCATCGAATCCTGACACATCGACCGAACACTTCTTGGCGATTTCGAGGATTGTGTCCACCGCATCATCCCCATCGATGTGCAGATCTTGCAACAGCCTTGCATCGGGGCTCACCTGCTCTGGACGAATGCCAGCCTTTCGAGCAACGACGCCGATCACCACATCCCTGGATCGGCGTCCGTCATTGTGGCCCTCCTGACCCGTTCGTTGCCTGTTGTCCACCCGGCTGGCCACTCTGCTGATAGCAGTTATATGTGTTGTAGCCAATCACGCCAGCATCGATTGCAAGTAGGCCGGCGAACACATATGGGTTGGCCCGGCCAGCAACCCGAAGCAAATTTCCGCTTGTTCTCCCGGCAATCGTAATGGAAGGAATGCTGATGTCTAGATACCGGCCTAAGATGCTCAGAAGATTAGTCGTGGGCGTGCCAATAACCTTGTAAGGCGGGAACAAGCCTTTGGAATGGGAACGCAAGCACGCCCGAAACAGCTGTCGCCCTGTCAAACCGTAATGGTTGGCTGCGCTGCTGGCCAAGCATGAGCCGATCTTCGACCAATCAATGTCTGGCTGCTGCTGTGTCCCGTTCTTTGGGGGCTTTCCAGGGACTAACAAACTAATCTAAAGTGCGCTGGGCAGCTAGGAGGCGTTGGAGGCCCTTGCCGTGATCCGCCTCCCCGGACCACCGCTGCCACCGCCAAAATTCAAGAGAGACCGAATCGAAAAAGGGATCATCATCACAGTATCTGGCTCCGGCTGCGGAGGGTGGGATTTTTCTCCGCAAACATTTCGTCGGGTCCACCGCATTCAGCGGATTATTCGTAGACATAGCCGTACCCATTCCAGCTCTGCGGATTCGTCGATCCGCCCCGGCATTGCCGGGTCCGGCTGTAAACCGCCCCAGCGCGCCAGTAAAGTACCGCGCCTGGAAGAAATCCAGACCGGTCTCCGGATCCCGCTCCTGGCCGGTAAACTTCTGATCGACATCCTCCGTCGCGCCCCACTGGAGTCACGCCCCGCCGTATTCCGCCGGAATCTCCTCCCCAAACGGCAGATAATCGTGCCGCGCCACCACGTTCGCATTCTGATCCGTCACCAGCCGCACGCTGCCCAGATGATCGTAAGTCAAATAGCAGGTCGTGCACGGCGGCGCAGGCGTATTGCTCGAGTACTCCGCCGCCAACTGCCCGAACGCATCATAGACATAGACCGTGGTACGCCGCCCGGCCCACTTTCGCCACCCGCTGCCCGCGCCGTCATAGCAGTACTTTCCGTCCGCCACCGTCCCTGTCTCCTGCGCCGAATCTGCCGGTTCTCCGCATCGTAGGCTCAGCGTTCGCCGTTCACCGAATCTGATTGCCCGCCGCATCGTAGCTCGCCCGTTATCTGATTCTTCCCGTTGTATACGTTCGAGTGGGCGTGTTGCCTGCCAGCGGCACCCCGCGTTCCCGGTCACCCACATGTTCCCTATGGATCGTAGCCGAACCCGCGCGACCAACCGCCACTATCGCTCGCCCCCGTTAGCCGGTTCACGCCGTCGTAGGAGAAATTCTGACTGAAGGACAGAAACTGCGAATAACCGGAGCCGCCGTATGATACTCCGCAT
>CAWBDW010000043.1:0-32398 GCA_963787545.1 uncultured Acidobacteriaceae bacterium | reverse complement strand
CAGAAATGCAAGCGAAGACCGAACTCGATTTGTCGCGGCAAGACCGCTGGAACGGTCCCATCAGGGCTGGCGCCGATTGCCTGGCTTGTCACTACGCCCCAGTCGGCGGGATCGGTGATGTCGAGGTATGGGTTGTCGGGCTGCATGTGACTTAAGACGTTTGTGATTTGGGCTGAAAAAGTGAGGCTGAATCGTTCAGCGATTCGGAACTCCTTCGAAACCGCCACATCAAGATCCCACTCGGGAAGCCGCGAATAGGACCGGCGCCGCCGTCGGTGGTATCGAGGCCGAGAACGACGGGCCGGAACTGGGCGAAGGTTGCGGCCGGATTCCCAAACAGGTTGATTCCGGAACCGCCACTGGCGGGATTGCCGCTGGAGGCGACGCCGCCCGAGCCGGTCACGCCATAATGCGCCGAGTTGCCAGATGTATAGGGAGAAGTCAGGATCGCATTCTCCAGCGTGGAGCCGCCGTTGGGATTGAGTTCGCCAAAGAATTCGCAATCGCAACCGCCATTCAGATTCCCCTCGATGGGATAACCGCTTTGCGCGGTGAAGAGCGGGGCGATGCTCCAGCCGCCCAGTATCCGGCCGAGAACTCCCCTCTGATCCTTGAACCAGGGTGTTTGATAAACCATGCTCATGTTGTAAGTGAAGCGAACATCGAACGGCTGGGGTCCATACATGGCGTGGAGATCGAAGGGATTCAAACTTGTGAACTCGCTGGTGGCCTGAATTTCGTCTTGATGCCCAGGGCCCTGCCCCATGTGAAATTCGAGCGTGCCGTGAGACCATGCCAATTTCTTGAGTCATCGAAACATAAAGCGCATTGTAGTTTCCCCAGCCGAGACTGCTGTTGATGAAGGTTGCGCCGTTGACTTGTGGATTAGCACCGTGCTCGGCATGGTGTTGCCTAAAGTCCAGCTCGGTGAACCGCGAGGGCATGCCATAGGGTGTAAACCTGCGGTGTGGAGATCAGGCCGGCGTTTTTGGCGGCGACCGCGGCGGTGCAACTCGAAACCTGACACAATAGGCCGAGTTGTTGCCACCTAATGCGGCGTTAAACCAGGGCTGCGCTCCGGTGTATTGCCAGCGGCGACCGCAAGATAGGTATTTGCGAATGCGTTAGCGAAACTTAGCGCCCAAGGTGTAGTTGATGGGCACAGCATCGAGATTGATTTGCTGGAATTCGTCTTTGATTTTGCGCCCGATGTATCCGGCTTGGATCAGCACCTTTTGGGAAAGGGCGCGCTGAATAGAGAAGTTAAACTCGTCGGAACGGTCTGGTTTCAAGTTCGGATCGATATAGGTACTTACGCCAGTAGGTGGGCCGTCTATGCCGCCATAGTAGGGATGCGGCAGGGTCTGCGAAACCGCGGGCAGCGTGACGCTATTGCCGTCCGTGCCGATGCGAAATCCATTCGCCGGGTTGCGGGTGCCGCACTCGAGCATCCGCCGCCCATCAGCGGCCGCACAGATATCAGTTTGAGCCAAACCGGTTCCGAGAAGCGGGATCAGCACCAGGCCGACGCCGTTCAGACGCCCGTAGATACGGGAATAGCCGCCGCGGATAACCGTCTGGCCATTGCCGAATAACTTCCCAAGAATTCCACTGGTGAAACTCGGATTCCAAGCCGCCGAGACGCGGGGGCTGAGCCCTCCGTAAAAGGGCTGGAATGGATACTTGGCGGGAACATTCCGAATCATTTCCGATCCAAGCCGCGGATCGAATGATACACCACTCTGCGCGCTCACATTCAAGTTCTGTAAGTAATTTTGAAGCGAGACTATCTTCCCGGACGTATCGACTAACTCGACCTGCTTGCCGTTTACTTCATATGGCGGCATCTCGATGCTGTCACTTAAGCCATAAGTAAGAGTGAAATCCTTCCGCGCGTGCCAGGTATCGCTGACGTACAGATCGTAACTGGGGACGATATCCTGGTCGAACAAAGGCGTTCCGAGAGGCTGAAGGGCGAGGTTATTCCCGGCGCGCGAATACATAACCTGCGCCTGCGAAACGAGTCCGAGAAGTTCATCGTAATACTGGCCCCAACGGGTTGAATTTACTCCTGCCGGTGTATAAGCAGCGGTGTTGACCGCGGACTGATCGTTAGCTATCTGGTAAATCGGCGAGACGTCGATTCCCGCTCCGTTGTCATTCCGCAGGTGGTAATCGAAATTGCGCTGGTATGCGCCCCCGAACTGGATCAGGTGATTGCCGTGAAGCATATTCACGTCATCGCGCAGGTTCTTGTCCTTACCATCCCAGAAGCGCTGGCGGACGTCTTGCGTGTTCACGTTATATGGAATCAGGGCATTGCGCGAGGCGCCGACCGGATTCGTGTTTCCGACAAATTCACCTCCAATTTCGACCGCTGCCGCCAAGCTGGGAAGCTGGGGCGGCGCGGAGCCGGTGTACCATTGCCAGAAGTTACGCAAATAGCTCAGATGCAGGTCATTCGTCGTGTTTGGAGTGATAGTCGTCGTAAGACCTATCACCAAGTACCAAGGCTTCTGGGGGCGGAAAGCCGCCGAGCAGGCTTGTCCAACGGATCCGCACAATAGGCCGCCGATATCGGTTTGAGTGGTTACAGACTGGCTGAAATTGTAGTAACGATAGCTACTCATCAGGTGCCACTTGGCGCCGAAGTCGTGATCGATGCGAACTACGCCGAAGTCGGATTTCTGAGGCAGGGATATGGAGGAGACATATCCAGCGGTATTGGAGCCGTCGCCAGCGGACGGATCATTGGGTAGAGGCATGTATTTGTTCCAAATCGTGCTCACGACCGGGTTCATGCCGAGGCCGCGCGGATCGCAATAGTTCGCGCCTCCGCAAGCGGCGTAAGTGACGCCATTTACCGGTTACCGGATAGGGATTGATGTTGTAGCCGACCGTATTGCCAGATCCGTTGGCCAGAGTGATAATTCCCGCGCGCAAGCTAGCGGTGGGAACGAGCCGTTCGACGGTGGTGGACTGCGGGAAGCGCCGTCCTTCGTAATTGACAAAGAAGTAAGTCTTTCCGCCCAGCCAGTTGGGCAGAAGCGTGCCTCCCAGGGCGCCACCGTAGCGGTTTTGATGGCTTTTGGGAAGCGGAGTATAGGGGAGATTGCCGGAAGGCGTGTGATTATTCAGCCAGTAATTCGCGCCGAAGTTACTGGCCAGGTAATATTCATACAGCGAGCCGTGAAAGGTATCGGTGCCGCGCTTGGTGACCATCTGGACTTGAGCGCCGCCGGCCTGATTGAAATCCGCGGTCTGATTGCTGGTCGCGACCTTGAACTCCTCTATGCTCTCCGAAGGTGTTGGAATGACACCTGACGGAATCCCGCCGGTGGAGTTGGACCCGATGTAACCGCTGGCGGGCGTGTAGGTGTTCATATTGCCGTCCATGTCATTGGTGTTGTTCCCGCCGTCGAGCTGGAACATGGTGGCGTCGTTAGCTAAACCGCCGACTTCGCCGGTGGGCGTTACGCCCGGTTGGAGGGTCATGAACGCATTCGCATCTCGGCCGAGATTGGGAAGCATGTCGAGCGATACGCCGCTGATGGTGGTACCGACAGTCGCATTCGTGGTCTGCAGGTCGGCCCCGGCTTGCGCCTGCACTTCCACAGTTGTCGCCGTAGCGCCGACTTGCAGAGTCATATTCAAGGTGAGTACGGAACCGACCTCCACCGTTTGCCTCTGCACTCGCGAAACAGCGAAGCCCTGTTTGGTGACGTCGAGATTATAGTTACCGGGTTCGACGTTACTGAAGGTATATCGACCGTCGGAATTGGTTTGCGCCGTTCGCGCCCTATTAGTGGCCATATCGACCAGCCGGACGGCGGCATTGGGAACGGCGGCGCCTTGCTGATCAGTAACCTGACCGGTAACGCTGCCGGATGCCGCGTTTTGGGCCAGGGCAGAAACCGGCGCGAGGAGCAATAAAGCTACAAGACCGGAAAGAGCAAGGAGGAAACGAGGTGCGGGAGGCGACAGAAATGTCGAGTACATGAAAGCCCACCTTTCTTTAGCGTGTCTTTAGCGTGTTAGAAGGCTCACAAGGCTTCAAAGCAACGTTTTCGCCAGGGTATTGCAATACTCCGGTCTTGTCAAGGGAATGGTTAGGCTAGTTAGAGAGAAGTTAGGGAAAAGTTAGGGAAAGAGTTCGGGCTTAAATCGCAGGGACACAGGCGCGGTTTTTCGTTATAATCCGAGGTCAATGCCACGCCTAACGATCTGGTTCGTCGCCATCTTGCTGGCCATTGCTGTCCTGGTGTGGGCGACATCGAGATGGATTATTTCCGAGTCGCAATTGCCCCTGGCGAACGCGAAAGCCGCTCAATTCGTTACGGGCAACGTTTCGGGTACAGGCATGGTAGCGCGGATGTGGGTGAACTCCGCCCGGGTTTACAGCGGACAGACCGTTCGCATGGATCTGGTTTTCGAAAATCATGCCGCAAAGCGCATAGAGAATCTCGAATTCGTCGATTTCCAGCACCCAGGTTTTGAGCCATCCGGAACATGCTGGAGAGATCATCATCCGGCATGTCTCGAAGGAAAGACAAAGGCTGTCGAGTTGAACCCGATTCTCGAGCCGGGTGAGTCGGTTCACATTTGGGGAAGCTTGAAACCTTCGGCCACGGGCCGATATAACGTGCTCGCCGTGTATACATTCTCTTCGCCGTACGAGGGCCCCGCCGCAAACGGCTCCTCCGGGATGCAGCGCTTCACTCCCGCTCTGTCTTTGCAAGCGATCGAAGTGACGACTCCGCTTTGGGAAGCGGCCGCAGGTTTCAATAAGTTCCTGGCTTTGCCGTTGATCGGCGCTTTGATCCTGTTTGGAGTGCAGGCCTGGGATAAAGATCGGGATAAACGGAAACAGCAGATCGAAAACGAGCGCACGCGTACCTTCACGGTTTGGACCGAACAGCTGAAGCGAGTGTTCGAGTACACACAACAGCACTATCTTCCGATGTATCAGTCTATTTCGAATTTGCGGGGAGATGTCGGGCTGCTGCGCGGGACTGCCGGACGACCTGCGGAGTCGCGGTATGCACTGCACGCGCTTTTTTCCTTCCTGATGTTCCGCACTCAGGTGCGCCGTTTGGCGCTCGCGAAAGGCGGCTTTTTTCTCAGCACGCTGGATGCTGAAAACATCCTAAGTAAAATTTCACAGCTGCTCAAAGACGTGATGAGAGCGCATGGACCGTCTGAAGACGACATGGCGGCGGCCGTTAGCGCGGTGAATCGCCCGGTAGATCTTGCAAAATTCACGCTTCTCTTAACCTCGCCCGAAAAGGGACCGGTTATCACCCGCGTCTGGCGGCCATTGCTGGCGTGGATTATGGGAAGCGCCCCACATCACGATCAGGGGCAGTCTTTCGATGTATATCTCGCGCTTTTGACCATCATGGGAGCCGTACTTCAATTCGAATGGGATCGGCCGTTCTTCCGGTACTGGTATGCGAAGCGGCCGGAATTCGATGCAACGGAGGTTAGGAATGCGCTGGACAAGCTGCCGGATGCACCCGAGCAGTGGGCCGACTTCAAGCAGCTTGTTGAAACGTATATGGGCGATGTTGTAAAGTACCTGGCAGTTGAGGAACCAGGATCACAGAACGCGCAATATTCGTAACGCTCTGAATTTCAAGGAGTAAGCGGAACGGGGCGCTTGATTGTGTTGGCTTGTGATGGTAGGATGAAGTTGTAGGTGTACGTATGAGTCAAGACCGCGTAGTGGTTTACTAGCCATTTCAGCGATGGCCGAGAGACCCTCAGTGGATTTAAATCCGCTGAGGGTCTTGGCATTTTGCGCTAGGCGTGCTGAGCGCGGTGCTTTCCTTCTGCGAATTCCTCGATTATTTTCCTGTTGAAGGCCGGGATATCGTCCGGCTTGCGGCTGGTAACCAAGCCGTGATCGGTGATCACCTGCTGGTCGGCCCATTCGCCGCCCGCATTTCGAATATCGGTTTTCAGCGAGGGCCACGAGGTGAGTTTCCTGCCGCGCACTACTCCCGCTTCGACCAACATCCAGGGGCCGTGACAAATCGCCGCCACCGGTTTGTGCGCGTCGAAAAACGATTTGACAAATTGAACCGCCGCGGGATCCTGGCGTAGATGGTCGGGATTCATCACGCCGCCGGGAAGGAGCAAGGCATCGTAGTTGTTCGGGTCGGCGGATTTCAGATTCACATCGACGGAGACGGAATCGCCCCAATCGGTTTTGTTCCAGCCTTTAATCTTTCCTTCTTTCGGCGAAACGATTTCGGTTTTGGCGCCGGCTTCTTCCAACGCCTTCTTCGGCTCTGTTAATTCCACGTATTCGAATCCTTCGGTAGCGAGGATAGCCACACGCTTGCCTTGTAACGACTGCGCCATATCAATCCGTTTCCTTTCGAAAAATTGGATTCGTAGGGGCGCGGGCGGTTTCGGATTATGGGCTCCAAACCACAGGCTAAAGCCTGTGCCACTTCGAGGTCGCGGCTGGTGGTTACGCTGCGCGCCTCAACCGCCTGTGTACATGTGTCGGTACAATGTCGGGTTTGGGGTTTAAATGGGATCCGAGGAAGCCGGAACGCAATTTTCAGAAGCATGGGGTTCGCTTTTCGACTGAGGCCATAACAGTGTTTTCGGACGACTACGCCATTACCGTCAGTGAGGACGAATCCGATGCTTCCGAACGGCGATTCGTATCTCTTGGAATGGGCGGTCTGGGGCGCTTTGATCGTGGTCGTATTACACTTGGCGCGGCGAGGACGTCCAGCATCATTTCCGCTCGTCCTGCCGATCTCGCACGAACGCAAAGAATACGAGGCACAATTATGAAAGACCGTTACGACTTCGGCGCAGGAAAGCGGGGCCGCATTGTTCCGCCCGAGCCGGAACAGGCCGGGAAGGTGCCGGATCACCATCCGGTTGGATCAGGACATAGTGGACCACTTCGCGGCGCTTGCGGATGCATCCGGCGGCAAGGTTGGATCCAAACCCTCATGAACGACGCTTTGCGCTCCTCCATCGAGGCGCCTAAGCTTCGAGGCACTGGTGCGCCGTGCCATTCGCGAGGAACTGGGCCGAAAAGGCGCGGCCTGAATTGGCTCTCACGGCCGGTGGAAAAGGAAATGGCTCCGCCAGGGCGGAGCCATTTGTGTAGTTCGGCTTGGCTAGAAGTAGAAGCGCAGGCCGACTTGAATGATTCGGGTGTAATTGGCTCCTGAGACTCCGGCACCGGCTCCGAGCGCTAATGCGCCGTATTGCCCACCTACAACGCCGAAATTTGACGGGTCCTGCAGATTGACACCCGGGTCGCCCCACTGCATGTGATTCAGCACATTGAAGGCCTGAGCGTAGATCTGCACGCCCGGCGTGCTCGGTGAAGGTGAGCTGTTTCGTGAGGCCCAGATCCAGGTTCCACCTCTGCATGCCGCGCAGCGTACCACCGCCTCCGCAGCGTCCATCGATGCCGACCAGGTTGGGGCGGAAGTTGTTGTAGACAGCCTCGGGATTCCCGAACAGATTGACGCCAGTTCCACCGTTTGACGGGTTTCCATTGGACGCTACTTGTCCAGGGACGTTTACCCCGTATACCGTAGTATTGCTGTAACCCATGCTCGGATCAATTGGTACGGCAGTGCAGCCGTCAGTGTCTCCGGCTACGCCGGTGCCCCATTCCTGATAAGAGCCGGTCTCCACCGCAAGCGGTAAGCCACTTCCGTAAGAGAAGATGGGGGAGATAATCCAGCCGCCGACGATCTCATTGATCGCAGTATGGCTGCTTGACCAATGCTGGCCTTTGCCGAACGGCAGGTTGTAGGAGGCCAGCGAGATTAAAGGTGAACTTGCGGTCAAAGTACTGCGGGCCGTAGTCGACACTGGGATTCCAGGGGTCGTTGGTGGCGGCGAACGTGTAGGCCTGGTTCAAACCGGTGGTACCAAGTGCGCGACCGTAGGTGAAGTTCCCGTTTATCGTCAGATTCTGGGATCGCTTGGTGAGAGATACAATACCGGCGTTGTAGTTGGAGAAGCCCGTCGAGGTGTTGGCATAACAATAGCTACCGCACTGGCCGGCGTCGATCGGATTCGACGGTCCGAAGGGAAAGCTGCCGTCCAGATCGCTCCACATACTCCCAACCGTTGGGTGGTGATGTTGCTGGACTCCTGGGATGCAACCGCCTGTGTGCAATTTGGCGGCCTGTGCATAACTGCTGCCCTTCAGGGCCGTCTCAAAGAACGGTTGCGGGGGGAGTCGCGGTTTCCGGCTAATTGAAAGTAGAGATTGTCGTAAGCGTTGGCGAAGGTCTGGCCGCCCTGCTTCATCATCCAGGGCACATCGCTGAATTCGACGCCGAGGTAGATATTCCTCGTCCAATTACCCACATAGCCGAATTCGAGAAGCAGGCCGCCCTTGAGCTGCCGCTGGATGCTGAAGTCGACCGAGTCGGATACGCTGGGCCGGTAGTTGCCATCCTGGGTTTCGAGCAGCGCCGCTGAAGGAGCGTTGTAGCCGGGAGTGTTGGCCGGTCCGGGAATCACCGGGGTCGGCAGAGTCTGTGAAAGAACCGGAAGTGGCGAACTCAGCCCATTGATTCCAACGCGGAAGGAATCGGCAGGATTGGCGCCCTGTGGCTTGGTGCATGCGCCGCTGGCAAGCGGCTCGGAGCAAGTCACGGGCTGCAGGAAGCCATCGCCCAGCACGGGGGTCGATACCAGATCGATTCCGAGGCTGCGCGAGTAGAAGCGGCCGTAGCCGCCGCGGATGACGGTCGCTTTATCACCGAAAAGCTTGTTGAGCCAGCCGCTACTCGCCTGCGGACTCCAGGCGATGGAGACGCGCGGAGAGATTCCGCCATAGAACGGCTTGTAAGGATAATTCAAGCCCTTCACCGCTCCGATGGGGCTGAAGCCCAGCGTCGGGTTGTATGCCAGGCCATTTTCCGCCGAGACCAAAATGTTATTCAGATAATTCTGCATGTAAATCGGCTGATTCGTAGAGGCGTCGACCATGATGTCCTGCGAGCCGTTCGCATCGAGCGGCGGCATTTGCAGCATGTAACTCAAGCCCCAGGTCAGGGTGAAGTTCGGCTTGATTTTCCAGGTATCGTTGATGAAGACGCTTCCGGTCTGATCCGTTACGTCGGAATGAACCGGCGTGCCCAGCGGGTTGAGCTGAAGGTTGGCGCCTTTGCGCGTAGCGACTACCGTTGCGGAGGAAATCAGACCCAGTACATTGGCATACATCGAATTCCAACCGCTGATCTCGCTTGATGGCAGACAATTTGCCGTGAGAGTGTCGGTGCAGGCAAGGGGCTGGTAGGTCGGGGTCATGTGAATGCCCGAACTGCCGACCTGATAAATCAGTTGAGTCAGTCCGCCGACCACGTTGTCGTAGCGGTCGAACCTCCAGGTCTGATGAAGGAATTCACCGCCGAATTGAAAAAGGTGTGTCCCTTTCAGCCAACTGACAGTGTCCCGATAGTCGAAATCGTGACCATCCCAGAGGCGGGGACGAGCGTTCTGGGTGTTGATGTTTAACGGGACGAGGGCGGCAGTGTGGCTGGAGTCGCCGTTGATAGTGAGTGGGGCGCCGAGGCCGGGATATTGCGGTATACCGGCGCCGGCACGGAGCCATTGCCACTGATTCCGGGTGTAGCTGAAATGGAAATCATTTGTGAGCGTGGGGGAAAGAGTACCTGTGATGCCGGCTACCAGGAAGCGGGGCTGATCAATGGTAGTGGACGCGCTGGCGGGCTGGCCGAGTGTATCGCCGGGGAGCAATCCGCCGATATCGACCTGATCGGTGGTTGGATTCGCCTGCCGGAAATAGCGGTAGCTCGAGAAGAAGCGCCACTTGGCGCCGAAATCGTGATCTATACGGATGACGCCAAAATTGTTCGACAGCGGATAATTCAAATTGCCGATGAAGCCGCAAGTGTTCAAGCCGTGGTCGCCGTAGTTCATGTCGTTGCAGGCGGGCATGTACTTGCTCCAGATGCTGTTGACTACCGGGTTGAGGCCTATGTGCAGCGGATCGCAGGACAAGCCTCCATTTGCGCCACAGGCGGTGGAGTTGAGGAGATTGTATTGCACGGGTGTGCCGTTGGCGTCCTTCTCGGTGACAATTCCCTGGCGCAGCGTGGCTGATGGGACGAGGGATTCAAAGGGACCAGAGCGCGGGTAGCGCTCGCCTTCGTAATTGACGTAGAAATATGTTTTTCCACCGAGGAAACTGGGCAGCAAGGGGCCGCCAAGCGCGCCGCCGAAGCGGTTGTAATGGCCCTTCGGCTTAGCAATTCCATTGAAATTGTTGTACCAATCATTGGAGTTCAACCAGTCTCCCTGGAAGAAGTCGTAGGCCGCACCATGGAAGGTGTTGGAGCCGCGTTTGGTCGTGACCATTACCTGTCCGGCAGCGGATAGAGAGAAATCGGCGGTCTGATTGTTGGTGTTGACGCGAAACTCTTCGACGCTTTCGGCGGGGGTTGGCATGACGCCAGCGCCGTTATGGCCTATGTAGGTGGCGTTGTCACCATCGAGGTCGCTGGTGTTGTTGCCGCCATCCAGCATGAACGTGTTTTGATCGGCGAGACTGCCAGCGATGTTGCCGCTGGTGGTGTTGCCTTCGGCGCCATTAAAGGTGGGCGCGGCGGTGGGCTGGAAGAAGACCAGGGAAGAGACATCGCGGTTGATGCTGGGCAATTGCAGAATCGCGTTGCCGCCAATGCTGCTGCCCATGGTCGCGCTTTCCGTCTGCAGCTCCGCGCCTAAGACTTCCTTCACTTCAATTGTTTCGCTGGTGGACCCGATCTGGAGAGTGATGTTCAGCGTGAGGTTCGTGCCGGTGGTGACCTGCTGGTTAGCGACAATGCTCTTGCGGAACCCCTGCCTGGTGACGACCAGGCTGTACTTGCCTGGACTTACGTTCTGGAACACGTACAGGCCGGCCGGGTTGGTTTCGGCGGTGAGCGCGATGTTAGTTGACACGTCGGTCAAGACAACGGTGGCGCCGGGTACCGCGGCGCCGCTTGGGTCTGTCACGATGCCCGTGACGTTCCCATTCCCCAAGCTTGTTTGCCCCAGGAGGAGGGTCGCTGGAGCGAATAGAGACAACGCGAAAAGAACCCGCAGAAACGCTGGTTTCATAAGTCCCCTTTTGCCGTGATGTAATGCGGCGACTTAGCCTTACGCGGCAGTATAAGGCAAGTAACGGGCTAAGGTCAACAATTTATTAAGAAATGGTACTAGGGGTCACGGGTGGATAAACAGGGTTAGTAAGGCCGTTCTCTCTGGTGACGGCTCGGCTGCGGAGGTTGTGGCTCAGTTTCGGAGCGGGTCGGTTTCGGCATTTAAATGGCGGACCGCAAAAGACGACGGTCCGCCCCACCTGGGTTGAACCTGGGTTGCCAAAACCAGGGGCGTGTTTGATCCCGTTATTTGTGGCGGATGTCGAAGACGATTCCGGTGGCTTTTCCGTTGGGCAGGCAGGCGACGGTGGACTGCACGTAAGCGTCGTTCTGGCCGTGGCTGGTGATGCAGGTGCCGATGTTGGTGGTGTAGAAATGGATCGCAGCTTTGGTGTTGGGCAGGTCGCGGGTGAAGACGGGGTCGGCGGCTTGGAGGCAGCCCCAGATTTTTTCGGCGTCCTCGGCGGGAAGGATTTTGGCGGGCAGCAGGGGCAGCTCGTCGGTGAGGTTGAGCGAGAGCACGATGCCGGCTTGGCCGGGCGAGAGGTCGTAGTGGTAATCGATGGTTTTCACCAAGCCGGTGGAGGTAATTTTGCGGCAGGCGATGTCGATGAGCGGATAGTTGACCTGCTGGCCGATTTTCAACCCGGAGAGGCGAATGACCGAGTGCTCGGGCAGGCGGGTGCCTTTGACGTGGAATCCCCGGAGCTGGATTAGCTTGTTGCGGTCGGTGGGAGTCGCCGGGCGCTGCTGCTGGGCGTGAATGGAAAGCGAGAGGAGCGTGAGGAGGAAGGGAAGAATCAGGCGCTGCACATCTTCACAATACGAAATGCAAGCCGCTTCCTTACGGTCGCGGTTCTGTTGGCGCTGGGTCGAGTTTCAGGATCAGGAGGGTCATGTCGTCGTGCTGCGGGGCTTCGGCGGTGAATTGGTCGGCGGCTTGGAATAGGGCGTTGAGGATGTTTTCGGCGGAGGCGCGGCGCGCTTGTTCTATGGCTTCGAGCATGCGCTCTTCGCCCCACTCTTCGTCGTCGTGGCTCATGGCTTCGCTGATGCCGTCGGTGTAGGTGACCAAAACGTCGCCGGGCTGTAGCACGAGCGACTGCTCTTCATAGGCCGACAGGGGCAGCAGGCCGACGACGAGACCGCCCGCTTCCAAGCGTTCCAGGGTGCCGTTGGCGCGCACCAGCATGGGCGGATTGTGGCCGCCGTTAACATAGCGCAACTGGCGGGTGGCGGGGTCATAGGTGGCGAAGAAAAATGTCGCGTAGCGGTTGCTGGCGGAGGCTTCATACACCAGGCGATTGATTTTGTACATCATCTTGGCGAGATCGCTGGGGCCTTCGAGGGTCATGCCGCGCAAGGAGGCGCGCAGGCTGGCCATGAGTAGCGCTGCGGAGATGCCTTTGCCAGAGACGTCGCCGACGGCTATACCGAGGCGGCCGTCTTCGAGTTCGATCAGATCGTAGTAATCGCCTCCGACGCCGAGCGCGGGGCGGCAGAAGCCGGCGAGGGTGACGCCTGGAATTTGGGGAAGCTGCTGGGGGAAAAAGCGCTGCTGCACTTCGCGTGCGATTTCGATTTCGCGGTTGATGCGCTCGCGCTGGGCGGCTTCGGCGGCGAGGGAGTGGGCGAGCTCGCTGACTTCGAGGGCGAGACCGGTTTGGGTGGCAACCGATTGCAGGACGCGGAGGTCGGTGGGGGTGTAGGGCTCTTCGGATTTCTTCGGACCGAGAGCGATGAGGCCCATGAGGCGGTCGCGGCCAGGGAGGGGCAGAAGCAGCTCGGCCTGGACGGTGTCGAGCGCGAGCCGCTCGCCTGGTTCGGCTTGCGCGAGCCATTCCGCGGGGCGATCACGATATACGGTTGCCGGGCGATTCGTGCGTGCCAGGTTTTGCACGGTTGAGGATGTTTCCGCAAGCAGCACGGGGCCGGGGACGTCGAATCCGACGGCTTGTTGGAGATGAAAGACGTTGCTGCCGCGCAGCCAGACGGCGACTTGCGGAACGTGCAGGACTTCGGAGATGCGGCGCGAGACGGTTTCGATGAGCGGATCGCGTTCGGTGAAGCGGCGGGCGTGCTCGGAGAGCTCGCTGAGGACCATTTCGGCGTTGTAGGCTTCGCGGAAGAATTTGCGGTCGAGCCAGGCGTGCAGGCGGTTGCCGACGCTGATCTTCTTGCCGGCGGCGGAGCGGCGAATGAGAAAGGCCACAATGGCGACCGAGACTGCAATCAGGACAAATGTGGTTTTGTGCACGTGGCGCTCGACGATGGGAATGTCGACGCCGAAAATCAGGACGAGCACAAAGACGATTTGCAGCACGACCAGGGTGGCTTTGGCGATCAGATACTTGGTGCCCATGCGCAGCAGGATGCGAATGTCCATGGCGCGCTGCACGACGACGACGTAGGCGAGGGTGAGCGGGAAGAGGATGAAGACGGGAATGTCGACGGAGAGCAACAGCCACTCGGGGGGCGAGAAGCCGAGGCGTGGCAGCAACCCGATCATAAGCACCATGCCGCCGAGAGAAATTGTGCTTCCGACGGCCAGGATGCGCAGGCGGCGGCGGGCGTCAGGCGTGGAGGCGGAGCGGAGCTTGTCGAAGATGGCGGCCAGGAAAAGAGCGGAGCAAAGGATTGCGGACCAGCCGCTGACCTGGTTCGTCCACGACTCTAAAGGAAGAAGCGGGGCGAGCGCGGCGACGTCAAAATATTGCAACCCGGCGAGCCACAGATTGAGACTGAAGGCAGCGAGCACGACAGCCGTGATGGTCCATTTAACGGCGGGCCAACGGATGTCGACGCGCCAGCGCTCGGGAAAATAGACACCGAACCAGAGCAGTGCAAGCTGCAATAGATAGGTCTGAGTGAAATTCCAAACGCCCAGGACGGTGGACGACGCGCCGCCCCAGAACTTCCAATCGAGATTGGCAAACCCAATTTCCGGGAAAGTAAGCAGGAACAAAACAAGCCAGGCATTCGGGTCGCGTGGACGCGCAGCCACGATCCAATAGCCGACGATCAGGCTGAGTAAGGGGACGAAGAGCACGGGAGTGAGAAAGGCGAAATATTCCCCCAAGCTGAAATTCGGGCCTTCCACCGGGAGCAACGGGGTCTCCACGTTTTTGGCTCGGCCATCGGGAGTGCGGAACGTAAGACGAATGGGATCGCCGGGCTTGCTGTGCGCGCGGAAATCGCTGAGCTGAGCGAGGCCGGTGTACGGCGCTCCATTCAGGCGCTCGAGAACGTCGCGCTTCGCGATTCCGGATTTTGCGGCTTCCTTATCGATCTTCGTGACAGTTTGGGCGTCGTCACCGAGGTCGAAGGGAACGGCTGCGTTTTTCGCGCCATGGAAGAATTCCTGGCGCAGGGCGGCAACGCCGGCGATGTAATAGGTCATGCTGGCGGCGGCGTACAGGCACAGGACTAGATAGAGCGGCCGCGCGGACTTGGATGGCACTTCAGGCCATTCTCTCGCATGTACTACTTGTGGAGGGCGCAGGCCAGAAAGGTGACGGCTCCGGAGAGGAGGGAGAGATTGAGGCTGAGGATGAGCGTGAGGGCGGCGTAGAGGCGGCGTTCGCGTGGGGTAACGGGGTACACAATTGCCGGTTGGTTGAGATCAGCGCGTATTCGGATCAGCTCGGGAATGGCTCCGGTTCCTCGGCTTCCTTATCGGCTTCGGCGCGGCCGGTATGAAAACTCTGGATTTCGGCTTTCCAGCTTCCGTGGAGGGGGCTACCGAGAGCGCGGGCGAGGAGATCGGGGTCGGTCGTTTCGCCTTTATAGAGATGCACGACGTCGGCGACGCTGACTTGTCCTGGGCCGGCGGCGGTTTGCGTGATGGTGTCGCCGCGCTCGAGCTCGCCTTCTTCGACGATGGAGAAATAAATTCCGGAGCGGCCGCTGTGCCAGAAGCGGCGGACCATGTCGGCGCGATTGAAGCGCAGCGCGAGTTTGTAGCAGGGCATTCTGGGCTGGGCGACTTGGAGGAGAGCGGAGCCGATGCGGAACTGGTCGCCGATGTGGGCGGTCTCTTCGGTGATGCCTTCGGTGGTTAGATTTTCACCGAAAGCGCCGAAGGGGAGATCGGTATGGGGAAGCTCGGCGGCCCAATACGAGTAGTGTTCGAAGGGGTAGAGATAAACGGCTTTGTAGGGGCCGCCGTGGACGCGCAGGTCCGACTGGCGGTCGCCCGCGAGGTTGTAGGCGCGCAAGGGTACGCGGCCTTCGACGGGCGATTTGAAGATGCTGGTGAGGACGGGACCGGCGGGGGTGTCGATGCTGCGGGGAAGGCCGACGTTGATGGCGAAGACGCGCACGGGTTAATACATTGATGATATTTACAGGAATCGCAGGAATTCTTCTACAGCGACATCCGCCTGCCGGAGGATACTCTGCAAGGTGCCGACCGCGAGTGCGCGATGCATTGGAATAGTGATACGTTTCTCGTCTTTCATCATTCGAACGTGGGAACCAGTCTGCCGAACAACGGCGAAACCGAGGCGCTGGAGGGCTTTGACCGCTTCGGTGCCGGAGAGATCGCGCGGAACTTTCACGCGGGCAAAAGGATTGGGTCACTCACGAAGTGGAGGCGGATTCGCTGAGGCGTCTCACCTATATCGAAATGAGCGGCCACTGCATCGACAATCTGCTGTTGTAGGTCGCGAAGGTCCTCGCCTTGCGTCGTGATGCCACCGGTACCGTCCGGAGCGTCCCAGGAGGCCAGGAGATAACCCGAGTCCTCGTCTCGCTGGACCTGGAGCGTGATTTCGTTCATTGCTTTCACGCTAACGGTTTGATGGAGTGGAGTCAAGGGCGGGTAGCTGGCTGAAAATGCGGTGCTATACTCAGTTGTGCGGATGCGAATCCTGGGTATAATCCCAGCCCGATTTGCCTCGTCGCGCTTCCCCGGAAAAGCTATTATCCCGATTGCGGACAAGCCCATGCTGCAGCACGTGTATGAGCGCGCGCAGCGGGCACGCTATCTCGACGACGTGCTGGTGGCGACCGACGATACGCGTATTGCGGACGTGGTTCGCGGCTTTGGCGGGCGGGTGCGCATGACGCGCGCGGATCATCCTTCGGGCACGGATCGCCTGGCCGAGATCGCCGGTTCGGAAGAAGCTGCGCTGTATGTGAACATTCAGGGCGATGAACCGCTGATCGATCCGGAAGCGATCGACGCCGCCATTCTGGCGGTGCATGGAGATGAATCGGTCTCGATGGGCACTCTCAAAAAGCGTATTGCCGATCCGACCGATCTGGTGAATACAAATGTCGTGAAAGTGGTGACGAATCTGCTAAACGACGCCATCTATTTTTCGCGCTGCCCGATTCCGTATGAACGCGACGGGCAGGGCGGCGTTCCTTTTTATAAGCATGTCGGGCTGTATGTTTACCGGCGCGATTTTCTGCTGCACTATCCGGATTTGAGCGTGGGGCCGCTGGAGAAAGCGGAGCGTCTGGAGCAGTTGCGCGCGATCGAGAACGGCTATCGCATTCGGGTGGTGGAGACCGAGTACGAATCGCTGGGAGTGGATACGCCGGAAGACCTGGAACGAGTGAACCAACTTTTCTCGTTAGGGCAGCATGTTTCGGGGGGATCATGCCTAAGTACATCTTCATAACGGGTGGTGTTGTTTCTTCGTTAGGGAAGGGAATTGCGGCCGCGTCGATCGGCTGTCTTCTCGAAAGCCGCGGGTTGCGCGTCACTTTACAGAAATTCGATCCTTATCTGAACGTCGATCCGGGGACGTTGAGCCCGTTTCAGCACGGGGAAGTTTTCGTGACCGACGATGGAGCGGAAACGGACCTCGATTTAGGGCATTACGAGCGCTTCACGCACGCGGCGCTGACGCAGAGCAATAATCTCACCTCCGGCCGTATTTACGAAAACATCATCACGCGCGAGCGGCGGGGCGATTACCTGGGTAAGACGGTGCAGGTGATTCCGCACGTTACGAACGAGATTAAAGCGGCCTGCCGAAAAGTTGCGGCGGATGTGGATGTGGCCATTGTGGAGATTGGCGGCACGGTGGGAGATATCGAATCGCTGCCATTCATCGAAGCCATCCGCCAGATGCGGCACGAAGAAGGGCGCGAGAACACGCTGTTCGTGCATTTGACGCTGGTGCCGTGGATTGCGGCGGCGCAAGAGCTGAAGACCAAGCCGACGCAGCACAGCGTGAAGGAATTGCGGGCCATCGGTATTCAGCCGGATATTTTGCTGTGCCGGTCGGAGCGGCCGTTGCCGAAGGAAGTCAAAGAGAAGATCGCGCTGTTCTGCGATGTGGATGTCAGCGGCGTGGTGACGGCGAAGGATGTCGATTCGGTCTACGAGATTCCGATGGTGTTTGCCGAACAGGGCGTGGACGAAAGTATTTTGCGCATGCTGCGCATGGAGGCGGGCGCGCGCAATCTGTCGCGCTGGATGGACATGCTGAATCGCATGCACAATCCGGAGCGCGAGGTGAGCATCGGGCTGGTGGGCAAGTACGTCGAATACGAAGATTCGTACAAGAGCTTGAAGGAAGCGCTGCTGCATGCGGGGATTGCGCACCAGGCGCGGGTGAATATCGAGTGGATCGACGCGGAGCGGATGGAATGGCCGCACTGCCGGCGAATATTTGCAGGAGTTCGATGGGATTCTGGTGCCGGGCGGATTCGGCAAGCGCGGGATTCAAGGGATGTTGAATGCGATTCGCTGCGCGCGGGAAGACAAGATTCCGTATTTCGGGATTTGCCTGGGCATGCAGACCATGGTGATCGAGTTTGCGCGGAGCGTGTGCGGGCTGAGCGACGCGGACTCGACCGAATTTAACCCGGCTACGCCGCATCGCGTCATTTATAAGCTGCGCGAGTTGAAGGGCGTGGATGAGCTGGGCGGGACCATGCGGCTCGGGGCATATGTGTGCGAACTGGCGGCGCCCAGCTTCGCCGAGCAAGCGTATGGGGCGGCGGAAATCAGCGAGCGGCACCGGCATCGCTACGAATTCAACCGGGAGTTTGAAGAGACGCTGACCGGGCATGGCATGCGGCTGACGGGTCAAACGCCGGACGGTATTTATGTGGAGATTTGCGAAGTGCCGGATCACCCCTGGTTTCTGGGCTGCCAGTTCCATCCGGAGTTCAAATCGAAGCCGCTGGAGCCGCATCCGTTGTTTACGGCATTTCTTGCGGCGGCGCTGAAGCACAAGGACGGCAAACCGCGAGTGGGGAAAGAAGCCGCCGCGCGGCCGGAATTTTCGCACGTGCGATGACTGCGGTCACCGTCGGCGAAAGCGATGTAAAGGTCACATTTTCAAATACAGCGGCTCTAGCGCTCATCGCCGGGCCGTGCGTGATTGAGAGCGAAGAGCACGCGTTGGGGTTGGCGGAAGCGATTCGGGCCGCAGTGGGACCGTATGTCTTCAAGGCATCGTTCGATAAGGCCAACCGGAGCAGCGTTTCGTCGTATCGAGGGCCTGGGTTGCAAGACGGGGTGCACATCCTCAAAAAGATCCGCGACAGCGGGCTGCCAGTGTTGACCGATATCCACGAACCCGCCCAGGCAGAGGCGGTGGCCGACGGCGCCGACATTTTGCAGATTCCGGCTTTCCTCTGCCGGCAGACGGATCTGCTGGTGGCGGCCGGGAGAACCGGACGCGCGGTGAACATCAAGAAAGGGCAGTTTGTGGCGCCGCAAGACATAGCGCGGGCGGCGGAAAAAGTCGCCAGCACGGGAAACGATCGGATCCTGCTGACGGAGCGCGGATCTTCGTTCGGCTACAACAATCTAGTCGTCGATATGCGCGGGTTACGCATAATGGCCGATACCGGGTATCCGGTTATTTTCGACGCGACGCACAGCGTGCAATTGCCGGGGGCTGCGGGAAACACATCGGGCGGCCAGCCGGAATTCATCGAGCCGCTGGCGCGGGCGGCTACGGCGGTGGGGATCGCCGGCGTGTTTGTGGAAGTACATGAAGAGCCGGAACGAGCGCTATCGGACGGCGCCAACGCGCTGCGGCTGGATCTGCTGCCGGGGTTTTGGAGCAGGATGCGGGCGATTGACGAACTGGTGAAGGGTTTCAAGGAACATTCTTCGTTGTAATTCCTGCCTGGCCGGTGTCAAACAACGGAGGCGGACAATGATCGATCCCAAGTTAAACGACTTACCGGCAGACGAGAAGAGCGGGTTCAGACGAGATCGCGAGTCGGATCTCACAGCAGAGCAGAAGGCCGAGCGCGCCAGAAGGGCCAAGGCCGGGCTGAGCATCAACGACACGATCGCTTCGGATGCAAACATGTCGATTGGTGGAAGGGGTGTAGACGTTTCGGGCGTGGACACCGGGGTCGGCGCTGGAGCGGGCACGACCAATCTCACGCCGGGAGATGCGGGAGGAGGGTCGCCGGCTCCGACGATTGTTCCACGAGCGCGAACTACGGGGATGACGCCGCGGGGCCTAGAGGCTTCGGATCAAAGTCCGACGACGCGGCTCGATCAGGACGCTTCCTCGCCGACGCGCGACGAAGTTAGCGAACGGGCTTATCGCTGCTGGCACGAGCGCGGATGCCCGCACGGCTCGCCGGAAGTGGACTGGGACCGGGCCGAGCGAGAGCTTCGGCAGGAGCGGGAACGCCCCAGATCGACGTCGGCAGCGGCCGGGAGCGAGCGGCGCTAGCGAGCGGCGCTAACATTTATCTTTTCGGTTCGCGCCATTATCTTAGGTGCGGGAAAACCGCGACCATTACGTAGATAACTAGCGGCGTGATGGCCATATAAACTGAGCAAAAGACCCAATTTGCCCGGGCGGAGCGGGTTTTAGAAGCTGTGTTATGTCCCATGGCGGTTTGGCTTGCAATTCTGTTTCCCGTCGCCGCTTCCTCGCTGGCGCCGCGTCCCCATTTCTCCCGTTTTCCCTGCGAGCGGACCAGGAACCCACTTTCTCCACCGAAGTAAAAGTCGTAAACGTCTTCGCCACGGTCCATGACAAGCAAGGCCAAATCGTCCGCAATCTCGAAAAGAACGATTTCACAATCTACGAAAACGGCAAGCCTCAAGCGATTCGATACTTCTCGCGCGAATCGGATCTGCCGCTTACAGTCGGATTGCTGGTCGATACCAGTTTGAGCCAAACCCGCGTCCTCGAAGACGAGCGCACCGCCAGTTATCGCTTTCTCGACCAGGTGTTGCGGCAGGATAAGGACCAGGCTGCTATCGTGCAGTTCGACCAGGCGGTTCTCATCCGGCAACCGCTCACTTCTTCGCACAAAGACTTGCAGGATACGCTTTCCTTGCTCGATTCTCCGACGGCCCAGCAAACCGTGAACGGCTCCGGCACGCTGCTCTACGATGCTGTGCGCACTGCGTCTATCCGCATCATGCGCGAGCGGCAGGGACGCAAAGCCTTCATCGTACTGACGGACGGCAACGATGTGGGCAGCCAGGTCACGCTCACCGATGCGATTCAGGCGGCGCAGCGCGCCAATACCCTCGTCTATTCCATTTTGTTTTCCGACGAATCGTATTACGCGCGCGCGGGTGCATTTGGCGGTGAAGGCAAGCGCGTCCTGGAACGCCTTTCGCGCGAAACGGGCGGCGGCTTTTTCGAAGTCTCGAAGCAAATGAGCATCGGGCAAATTTTCAGTGCCATCGAAGCCGAGCTCCGCAGCGAGTACAGCCTCGGGTTCGTCTCCAATCAGCCCGCAACCAGATCGCAGTTCCGCAAGATTCGGTTGACCGCCAAAGAGAAGGGGCTGGCCATCCAAGCGACCGAAGGCTATTACGCCGAGACCTGAGATTTCGCGCGTGCGAACCTGAAATCAGAAGGTATGGACATGCCCGTCTACTCCGAAGCAAAACAGAAAATCGAAACGTCCGGGTTCCAATTGAGCCGTCCGGAGCTGCTGCTGGACCGCGCGTTCATCGGCGGCGAGTGGCGCCAGAGCGGTGAGCGCCGCGAATTTCAAGTGCTGAATCCGGCCGATTCATCGCTGCTTTCCGAGGTGCCCGATTGCGGGGCGAGCGATGCCGCCGCCGCAGTGGATGCAGCCGAGCGCGCCTTCGCCGAATGGCGTCTCACCACTGCCAAAGAGCGCTCGCGCATCATGAAATCCTGGTTCCGGCTGGTCCTTCAGAATCAGGAGGACCTGGCGAAATTGATCTCGCTGGAAGAAGGCAAGCCGCTCGCGGAAAGCCGTGGAGAAGTTGCTTACGGAGCCGCGTTTATCGAGTGGTTCGCCGAAGAGGCGATGCGCGCTTACGGCGAAGTCATCCCGGAAACCGTTCGCGGCCGCAAACTGATCGTCGTCAAAGAGCCGGTTGGAATCGTGGCCACCGTCACGCCCTGGAATTTTCCACTCGCGATGCTGACGCGCAAGCTTGCGCCCGCATTGGCGGCCGGATGCGTGGTGGTTGCAAAGCCCGCCGAAGACACGCCGCTCTCGGCGCTCGCCGTCGCCTCGCTGGCTGCTGAGGCAGGTGTTCCCGCCGGAGTCATTAACATCGTCACGGCTTCCCGGCAGCGCACTCCGGAAGTGGTCGACACCTGGATGCGCGATTCGCGCGTGCGTAAAATCTCTTTCACCGGCTCGACCGCTGTCGGCAAACATCTGCTGCGCGCTTCCGCCGATACGCTCAAGCGCGTTTCTCTCGAATTGGGCGGCAATGCGCCGTTTATCGTTTTTGACGACGCCGATCTGGATGCCGCCGTCACCGGCGCGATCGCGTCAAAGTTCCGCAACACCGGACAAACCTGCGTGTGCGCCAACCGGCTTCTCATTCAGGATGGTGTATTTGACGCCTTCTCCGAGAAACTCGCCGCTGCCGTGGATAAGTTGCGTGTCGGCTCCGCCTGGGAAAACGATGTGCAGCAAGGGCCGCTTATCAACGACCGCGCGCTCGCCAAAGTGCAGGAACATCTTTCCGACGCGCTTTCAAAAGGCGCCCGGATTGTCACCGGCGGAAAGCGCCATTCGCGCGGGAAAAACTTTTTCGAACCTACCATTCTGGTCGATGTGACCGGCCAGATGAAATGCGCCCAGGAAGAGACCTTCGGCCCCGTCGCGCCTCTGTTCCGCTTCCATGACGAAGCGGAAGCCATTCGACTCGCCAACGCCACTTCTTCGGGTCTGGCCGGCTATTTCTACTCGCGCGACCTGGCTCGCGTGTGGCGCGTCGCGTCCGCGCTCGAATGCGGAATGATCGGCATCAATGAAGGCGTCTTCTCGACTGAAGTCGCGCCCTTCGGCGGCGTTAAAGAATCCGGCATCGGCCGCGAAGGCGCGCGCGAGGGGCTTCATGAATATGAAAATCTGAAATACCTTTGTATGGGAGGGCTGAACTAGGCCGTGCGCGTTGTATGCCTGTTTCTCCTGCTTACGCTTCCCATCTTCACCGCTGGTGTTACGTATCAGGGTAAGCATGGCCCAGGGCATGGCAAGTACATCGTGCTGGTGGCGGGCGACGATGCCGAATATCACTCGGAAGAAACGCTGCCGCAATTGGCGAAAATTCTCGCCGTGCATCACGGCTTCAAATGCACGGTCTTGTTTTCCATCAATCCGGCCGACGGCACCATCGATCCCAAGGCGAACCGCAATATCCCGGGACTGGAAGCTTTGCGCCAAGCGGATCTGCTGATTCTGTTCATGCGCTGGCGCGATCTGCCGGACGATCAAATGAAATATTTTGTCGATTATTTCAATTCCGGCCGCCCCATTCTCGCCATTCGCACCGGAACTCATCCATTCTGGTTCAAAACCAGCACGACGTACGCGAAATATTCGTGGAACAGCAAAATTCCCGGTTGGGTGGGCGGATTCGGCCGCAAATTTCTCGGCGCAACCTGGGAGGAGCAGTTAGGCCACTACGGCCATCATGGTCTGCACGGAAAGCAAAGCACGCGCGCGTTATTTGCGCCGGATGCCGATTCGAACCCCATTCTTCGCGGCATCACGAACGGCGGAATCTGGGTTCCGACGGAAGTTTACGAAGTGCCGCTGCCGATGCAGCCCACCTGCCATCCGCTGCTGCTCGGCGAAGTGCTTTCCGGAGAAAGTCCTAACGACCCGCCGGTTGCCGGCAAGCTGAACGACCCGATGATTCCCGTCGCCTGGACGGATAATTTCACGGCCGAGAGCGGCAAGACCGGTCGCAGCTTTACTTCGACCATGGGCGCCGCAGACGATCTGCTCAGCGATCAACTGCGGCGCTTACTCGTTAATGCGACCTACTGGACGCTTGGTATGGAGAATAAGATTCCGGCTAAAGCGGATGTCGATCTGGTGGGCGACTACCACCCGCATTCGTATCACTCGGAGACCTACACGCATGGCGTGAAGCCGTCCGATCTGGCGCTGAAAAAGAAGTAGATCAGAAACTAAGCTTCAGGCTGACTTGAATTGTTCGCGGCTGGTTCTCAGTGCCATACGCCTGGCCGAACGGCCCGCATGACGATTGCGACAGATCGAGGCAGAAATTGTTGTACTGGGCGTAATTGAAAGCGTTCAGGAATTCTCCTCGTATCCAGGCCTGGAAGCGTTCTCCTCCCAGGTTCTTGGCGATGGAAAGATCCACGTTACGCGCTGCCCGTTCGCGCAATTGCGTCAGCCGCTCCGGCGCATTTCCGAGCATGTAGATGGACGCCGGAGCCGCATACGCGGCGGCGTTCACCCAGTTAAATGCCGTCCGGTTCGTTGGCACGACATTCTTGCTGATTAAATCCGGCAGCGCCCCTCCCGGATATCCGTAGTTATTGAGCTGGTTGCTGTAGGGGTTTTCGTATACGGGACCGATGGGCAGACCGCTCGCCAGCCGGATGACCGAACCGAGCTGCCAATTTCCCAGCACCTCTTTCGCGATAAAGTGAGCGTTGTTCCCCCAATGCTTGCCGCGTCCATAGGGCAGCTCATACACCAGCGCCGTCGCAAAGCTCTGCGGAACGTCGTGCGTGCTGATGTTGTAATCGAGCATCGTGTTGTAAGCGTCGCGCCATGAATTTCCCGTGGCCCAGCCGAAGTAGTCCTCGGGGCCGTTGTCCAGCGCTTTCGACCACTGATAGGTCACCAGCAAACTCAAACCGGCATTGAATTGATAGTTGTATTTCGCTTGCAGCGCATTGAAGGAAGATCGCGCGCCCGGCAGCGAACGAGTCCATTGCAGATACGTGTATTCCGGATAGGGTCGCAGCAGCTCGTTGTAAGCGATGGTCGGCTGCTGTCCCAGATACGTGCTCGGATCGGCAATACCGTAGAACGGATTCGGCACCTGCGAATCGAGCTGCGGGCCCAGCGCCAGATACTTATCAGGCAACTGGTCCGCGTCCAGATTCGGATTGCCGTACAGCAGCTTGCGTCCGCGATTGCCGGTATATCCGACCTCAAAGACCGAATGCGAAGTGAGCTGATATTGCAAATCGAAGCTCCACTGTTCGCTATAAGGCGTCGGGTGCTTCTCCATTGGCCAGATTTGGCCTAGTCCGGTTCCGACGAGCGTGTTTGGGCCTTGCGCATCGCCTTGCGGCTGCTGAATTCCATAAGGGAACGGATTGTTGATCAGGTTCAGCGGAGTGTATCCGTTGTTCGTCGTCGCGATATAGGTAGTCGAAGAGCTGAAGCCGTAAAACTGGCCGGGATTGTCGAAAGTGATCATCGCCGAAGGCGGCAGGAAGAAAATACCGGCACCCGCGCGCATCACCAGTCTGTCCGTAAGCTTTAACGCGATTCCGGCGCGAGGCGCAAAATCGAGGTTATTGGGCGGCCATGCGTAACGGCTGTTTCCATTGACGCCGGCATATTCGAATTCGCCCGGAACCGTAAACCCAACCGCGTTACTGATGGGGTTAATGGCCGTGGTGTTGAAGTACATCAAGCGGTTAAAACGTTCCGTAGCCGGGCGCTGGTTTTCATACCGGACGCCCAAGTTGACGGTCAGGCGTTGATTCACGCGCCACTGGTCCTGAATATAAGTTCCGTAGGTATGCAGGCCCATGGCCGGATCGATGTTGATTGACTGTCCTCCGCCACTTGCCGTGCCGAGCAGCATGGAAGCGATCGAATTCCCGCTCGCGCTGGAGCTGTAGTTCAAGGCTGTACAGGCGCCTCCCGAATTCGGATCGCACGAGGTTTGTGCGCTGCTGAAATTAAACGATCCCGCTGCCTCGCTCACGCTGTTGATTCGCTGGTCATCGAAGTTGGCGCCGAATTTCAGAGTGTGCCTGGAAAAGACTTTCGTGAAATTCAATTCGACCGTGTTGGAGTAGCGTACGTATTGCTCATAGCTTCCATTTCCCAGGCTCGAATAGCCATTGTCCGGGTAAATTGTCGGCAGAAGCGGCGCTTGGAAAAGCGTTGGCGACAAGCCGATGGCGGAGGCGTCGGCTACCCCGTATCCCTGCGCGATATGCGCTTCCTTCCAACGGCTGTAACTCAGATAAGTATCGATCACCCAGGTAGGGCTGGGCGTGACAGTGTCGTTCACAACCACCTGGAATCCTGTGTCGTTCTGGTTTACTCCCGTATCGGCGCCATTACAGAAGAAGCAGGGATAGTTTTGATCCTGGCGGAAGCGGTCAGACCAGCGCACGAAAAGCCGGTGCACCGCGTTCTGCTCCCAATCGACACGCGTATCCATTTTGTCGTTCTGGAAATGGCCCGCGCCCTGTTGGAAGTAGTTATTCAGATCGTTCGGTCCTACTCCCGTGCGGTTGGGCAGCGGATAAAGATTCACAATCTTCTGACCGACTGGATTGATCAGGTTGGATGGAATCACATTGCCCGCAAATTGCGTTCGCGTGAAGTTATTCCCAGTGTTATCGAGAGCTGTTGTCGTGAACGGGCTGTAAATGAGATCGGGCGTGCCGTCTGAGTTCAACGCGCTCGAGAAGTTTCCGGCGCGCTCCGCCTGCGTGGGGACCGTGATCAGCGTGGACTGCGTATTGGGCTGCCGCAAGCCTTCATAGCCGCCGAAAAAAAACAGGTTCCAGCGCTTCAGAATCGGCCCGCTGATGTTGCCGCCGAACTGATTCTGTTTGAACTGTCCCTTGACGCCTCCGTACGTGTTGTTATACCAGCTATTCGCATTCAAGGCCGAATTCTGCAGGTAATCGTAGACCTCTCCATGGAACGAGTTTGTGCCGCCCTTGGTGATGAGTGAAACGATTCCGGCCCCGGAGCGCTCGTATTGCGCATCGTAAGAATTCTGCACGATCTGCTGTTCCTGGACCGAATCCTGCAGCGGCGACACCATGAGGCCGCCCCAATCCACGGCTTGCGAAGGAGCGCCGTCGATCAGAATCGACTCGTCGCCGGTCCGTCCGCCGTTTAGTCCGAAATTGCTCGACATCTGATCGAACGTTCCGTATTTCTGCGTTTGGCCGCCAGGAGCCTCCGTCGTGCCTGCAACCGCGAACACGAAATTCAACGGATTCCGCGTGCTGTTTGGGAGAGCGGCAATCAATTGGCTGTCCAGCGTAACAGAGTGATTCGCCGTCTGGGTATCGACCAGAACCGCCGAGCCGGTTACTTCCACTTTCTGCTGCGTGTTTCCGATTTGAAGCGAGACGTTCACTGTGCTGGCGACCTGCGCCTGCAAAATCAGGTTTTGCTGCACGGAGGTTTGAAAGCCGGGCGCCGTGACTGTAATCGCGTACGTTCCGGGCTGCAGGTTCGTGAAGTGATACGAGCCGTCGCCCTGTGTGGTCGCGGGGTGAATATCGTTCGTCCCCATGTTCTTCAGCTCGACTTTCGCGTTCACAACCGCCGAGCCGCTTGGATCGGTCACGACTCCGCTAATCGACGAGGTGAACGATTGCCCGGACGAGAATTGGCAGAACGCCAAAGCCATGACCATGGCGACAAAAAAGCTCCACGGCGCGGCGCGCCTGGCGGCTGGATTGGTGACGTGGAATAAGCGCACGACTCCTCCTTCTAGAACCCTGCTGCTGGATACAATAGCAGACTGGCGGGAAACGTTCAAGAATTTTCACGAGTTTGATGAACGTTCACATGGAGCGCCGCTGCGCGTATTCTTGCAGCAGGTGCTCGGATTCGGAAGGATGCGCTTCCAGCTCCGCGGCCAATTCGCGCAGCATAGGGATTTCGGGATCGTCGGGCAGTACGCGCGCTCCTTTATTGAGGAGGCGAATTGCGTCGGACGTGCGGCTTTTCTTGAGCAGCAGCAGCGCGACTTGGCGGTATAGTTCGGCATGTTTCGGTGTTGCTTGTAGCGCTTGTTGGAAGACACTGGCGGCGTCCGAAGTTTTGCCGAGGGCGTCCAGCATTTGCATGCGCGCGAGATCGTAATCGCCGTTCCGTCCGGCCGGCGGAATGGCGGCGAGCTCATCGAGGCCGGCTTTTGCTCCCGACTGGTGAAAAGTGGCAAGCGCCAGGTCCAGTTTCAGCTCCGGCGACGCATCGATGTTTTGCTTCAAGAAATCGGCCGCGAGCGCGTATTGTTCGGCCGCAACCAGCGCGTTCGCCGCCTCTGTAAGCAGAGCGGGGCTCGGCTTCAGCGCGAGAATTTTCCGGCTTACTTCGGCTGCTTCCGGAGCCTTGCCGCTCTGAAGCAGTATTTCGAGATAGCGCACCTGGGCCTCGGCATTAGCGGGATCTTTCTGCAGAGTCCGTTCGACACCGGCGCGATAGCGGGCAAACTGCTGCTCCGGCGTCAGGCTGAGAAATTCGACCAGGCCGGCGGGATGCGGCAATGCCGATTTATTTGGACCCAATTCGCGGAAGCGCGCGAACACGGCTTTGGCTTCCTGCGCCTGCCCCGCGCTCTGCAATGCGCGGCCGAGGTGCAGAAGTATGGTGGAATCGTCCGGCGCAAGTTGCGCGGCCTGGCGAAAGCTGCGCAGCGCATCGGCGTGGCGGCCCAGCGCGGCATACGTTTCGCCTAGGCGGTCCAGCACGCGCGCATTTTTGGGATCGTGTTGCGCGGCGAATTCAAAATCGGCCAGCGCAGCGGCTGGTTGGTTCGAGCGGTAATTCAACAATCCGCGAGCTATGTGCGCGGCGGCCAGATCCGGCTTCAAAGCCAGGGCGCGATTCAATTCCTGCAAGGCTTGGTCCGGGTTCGTTGCGCTTTCGGCTGTGCCCAGCTCGTAATGTCCGGTGGCGTCTTTAGGATGCTTGGCTGCGTACCAGCGCAGATCCGCGAGCGCGGCGCTCGAGTGTTCGTCCAACGCGGTTTCAGCGAACGCGTGCTCGCGCCGCCCGATGGCGTCTTCGGGCGCGAGAGCCCTGTAGCGCTGCCACGCATCTACCGCATCCGCAAAATCTCCCAGATCAGCGGAGGTATGCGCGAGCAGCCGCTCGACATCGGCCCGCTGCGGGGCAATCCGGGCCGCGTGCGCCAGCAGTTCCAAGGCGGTATCGGTGTGGCCGAGCTCGGCATCCACCGCCGCGAGATCGTAGAGAACATCGGCATTTTCGGGCTGCCGGGCGAGCGCCTGCTGCAGCACCTGTTGCGCGCGCTCCTTGTGTCCAGCGTGCGAGGCGGCCAGCCCCAGATCGTACAGCGCGTCGAAATTATCCGGCGCGGCTTCCACTGCGCGCGAGAAAAACGCCTCGGCTTTTTCGTATTGCCCAACGCCGGCCAGAGCGACGCCGAGCGAGAAACTATCGCCGCTGTCTGAAACGCGCGCAAGCAGGGCATTCGCCTCCGCAGTTCGTCCAAGGGCGTAATCGGCTTGTATCGTCAGAATTTCGATGTCGCGGCTTTCTTGCGCGCTCGCCGGAAGACGATTGAGGCAAGCTGCTTCGGCCGGCGATTTGCGCTCCAGGGCAAGCCGCGCAAGCTGGGTGCAGGCGTTCACTTGGGCCGGATTCAACGCGAGGACTTTCAGGAAAACCGCGCGCGCTTCGTTCCGTTTGCCCATGGACAGCAGATGATTTCCGTAATTGTTGAGAATGGACGGCGAATGCGGATCGGCGGCGACGGCGCGGCGATAGATTGCGTCGGCGTCTGTGAATTTCTTCTCCTGATCGAGCACCACGCTGAGGACGTCGAGAGCGGCGGTGTTGTTGGGATGGACTTTTAATTCCGTGCGGAGAATTCGTTCGGCGGAAGAAGGATCGCTAGCCTGCAGCGCCGCTACCGCGTTTGAAACTGCATCATCCTGTGCCGCGCAGGGCGCAAGCAGCGCGATTAGAAACAGAGCGAGCCACCGGCTGGATAGCATCAAAATGTAGAAGTAACATGCTTCCTATGAGCAGGCGCGAATTCGGGGGATCTCTGACAGCGGCTGCGCTACTGCCGCGGAGCGAAACACCGCAAACTTATGCCGTAATTGGCGCCGGTGTGTTTGGGGCCTGGACGGCGTACCATCTGCTTTCGGCTGGGCACAAAGTCACGCTGCTCGATCAATACGGCCCCGCGAGCAGCCGCGCCAGCTCGGGCGGCGAAACGCGCATCATTCGCTGCGCCTATGGCCCCGACGAAATCTACAGCCGCATGGCCAAGCGCTCGCTCGCGCTTTGGTCCAGCTTCTTCCGCGAGACTGGACGGAATTTCTTGCGGCGCACCGGCGTGTTGTGGATGTCGAAGCCCGGCAACACGTATGCGGAGCAGAGCAGGGAAACGCTGCGCAAGGTGGAAGTTCCATTTCGCGATTTCTCTTCGAGCGAGCTCGCGCGGCGTTATCCGCAAATTCACATCGACGCGGGGACAGTGGCAATTTTTGAGCCGGAGAGCGGAGCTTTGCTGGCGCGCCAAGCGGTACAGGCTGTGGTGGAAGCATTCGTTAGCCGCGGAGGTCGTACCGGCTGGCGCAAGTTCGAACACCGGAGGGCCACGACCGGCTTGATCGTATCGCGACCTCGGATGGCGAAGCGGTCGCCGCCGATGCGTTCGTTTTCGCCTGCGGGCCGTGGCTCGGGAAAGTTTTTCCGAAATTGTTGGGACGTCGCATTTTTCCGACGCGTCAGGAGGTCCTGTTCTTCGGTATTCCGGCGGGCGACCGCCGCTTCGAACCGCCGCAGATGGCGGTGTGGATCGATTTTGAGGACAATCGCGGCATGTACGGCTTCCCGGATCTTGACACGCGCGGATTCAAAGTGGCGTTTGATAACCACGGGCCGGCGTTGATCCCGATTCCGCCAACCGGCTCGTCACGACGGATAAGATCACGGCCGCGCGCACTTATGTCGCCGAACGATTTCCAGCTCTTCGCGACGCGCCGGTTGTCGATTCACGGGTTTGCCAGTACGAGAACACCTCGAACGGAGATTTCGTCATCGATCGGCATCCTGATTTTGAAAACGTCTGGATTGCAGGCGGCGATCCGGGCACGGTTTTAAGCATGGCCCCGCGGTAGGAGAATACGTTGCGGCGCGCATTACAGGCGCGGCGACTCCGGCTATCGAGCCGCGTTTTTCTCTCGCGTCAAAGGGCACGGAGCAGCATCGCAGCGTCGTTTAAATCAGCGTGACTACCGGAGGGGTGTCTCTCGCCGGGAATCGAGAATCAGCGAAATAGCCTCACGCAAGTTCGACAGACACTCTTCACGCGATTTGCCCTAGCCGTTTGCTCCCGCCACTTCCGCGCAGTACGCGATGTACCATGAGTCGTCCCGTCCGACAATCGCCGTGAACTCATTGTGCATGTGCCTATTTTACTGCCGCGATGTAATGAGGTGCCGCTAGTGCCGTTCGTTCCAGCCTTCGTGCTCTTGCCAGTCGAGGATTCGAAATGCGGGTAGGCTTCGTGGCGGGGCAGCTTGTCGAAATCGGTGATGTTGGCCTGCTCGTGATTGCCATCCTGCGACTGGTAATACCAGGCCGCTTCCTGCCCGAGGCGCGCCGCTTCGCCTGAGACGTAGAGCGTTTGCTTTTCGTAATGATAGGGCGCGGGCTTGGCGGGGGCGGGTCCGTCACCTGATCCACAATCAGCTTGGTGTCGCGCGAGATCGCTCCTTCGCGCAGCAGTTGCTGCATAGCTTTTACGACGATCCAGTTGCCCGTGCGGTGATCGACATGCCGCTCATCCGGATGGCCGGTAATGATCATGTCCGGCTTGAAACGCTCGATAAACTGGCGGGCTGCCGCGACGGCCGATTCGCGCGCGTAGGGCAGATTCGGAATTGCGTCCTCGGGATACGGCGCGTGATCGCTGGCGAGAGAACCGAGAGATACGGGTCGCTGGTGTTGATGTGGTGATCCCAGATCTGCTCTGACCGCCATCGGGCAGACCGAGAAAAAAAAGATTTTCGCGGGGAACGCCGATGCTCGAGGGAGGCTCGCGCTTCGTCCATGCGGACCTCTCCGAAATCCATGGCGCGCGCCGCATCGCAGGAATGCGAATAGAAGCGGTCGCAGCCGCCCGCGTCGCCGCTTGTGAAGTAGACGAAATGGATGGGAATGTGGTTTTCGACGGCAGCGCGGATGATTCCCGGATGCGCGGTGTCATCGTCTTCGTGCGCGCAGAAAACCAGAATCGATTTCGGCAGCGATTTACGGCGATTCAGCTGATTGCGTGCAATAGCAGCGCCGCTCGGCGCGTGTACGGAAACTTCCACCAGGTAAACACCGGGAGGTACAGGGCGCAGCGTAACCGCGTGGAGGCCCACAAGCGGGCGCTGGGGATTTTCGGTTGATTTGCTGACCGGCCTGGTTGAAGACGCGGAGCGAAATGCTTTTCCGGTACTCGCTGCCATCCGGGTGAATCCAAAATCTGACTGACGGCGCTTCGCCCATCCGGAACATCGTGTGGCGGGTGTTGAAGGCGATCGCGCTCGAAACAAAAACTGGCGGATAAAAATGCCTGTATGCTTCCGATCGCGGCACATCGGCCTCATGCCAGTAGAGATATAAGAACGGATACTGCTTCGGATATTCGGTATTGGGCGGCGCGGTAAAAGCAGGGGGCGCGAATGCCAGATCGTAGATGCGGTCCGGATCGCGGCTGTCGCGAATGACAACCGAATAGTAATCGATGAGCGGCTGCTTTTCAGCTTGATTACGGTCGGCTTTTCACATTGAAAGTCTTCTCGGCACCGGGTGCTAGCGAAAGGAATCGAGGCGACAATATGTTTCCAAAGCGGCGGCTCGTCGGGAGGCGGCGCGACCCAGGGATAGTTGTAAGGCTCGAATTCGACCTGGAGGTTATCAAGCGGGCGGTTCGATACATTGCGCACCTCGATGCGCGGATTCAGCTGTCGCCGGGCGTGTAGAACGTTTTATCCAGTTCCACCGAAATTACTTTTGCAAGCTGGCGGTGGACCGCGAATGAAGTGGCGTTGTGAACCGGC
>CAWBDW010000042.1:0-3267 GCA_963787545.1 uncultured Acidobacteriaceae bacterium | reverse complement strand
TTACGGCAATGTGGCCATCAATTGCCGTCAGACGAAATGCTCCGACCCTTCGTTTTCCCCGACCGCTCACCAATTTGCTGATAGACTCACCGCAACATGGAAGCGACACCCACCTTTGTAATCAACTACTACAGCGGATTTAAACAGAATGTGGTGCCGTTGTTTCAACGTCCATACACCTGGGCGGAAAAACAATGGCGGACGCTCTGGGACGACGTTATGGTCTTTTATCCGACAGACGACGTCAATGATAAGGCCACACACTTCATGGGTGCGGTAGTTACTATGCCCGCGCGCAGCGTTCCGGTGGGAGTTTCCAAGTTTTTGATAATCGATGGCCAACAACGCCTAACGACGATTTCGCTCCTGATGTGCGCGGTGCGTGACGCGCTTGGCGTGGATCAGCAGGGGGTTCGGCGTCGCATTCAGCAGTTTTACCTGACGAACGATGGGTCTGAGGGAACGGAATTTTTCAAGCTCCTGCCTACGCAGGGTGATCGCGAAGCCTACGCGTACTTGATTCAGGAGACTCCAAATTTGGTGCCCGAATCTCAGTTCAAAAAATCGTACGACTATTTCAGACGACGGCTGCGTGATTCCCCCGGGGAGGGAGAAAAGATCGAGCCCAAGCGGATTCTGGACATCATTGAGAAACGACTGATGGTCGTAATGATCAACCTGAGCGAGACCGACGATCCGTACCTGATTTTCGAAAGCCTCAACTTCAAGGGCTCGCCCCTGGAGCAGTCGGACCTTGTGCGCAATTATTTTTTGATGCGGTTTCCCGTGTCAGATCAGCAGGGTGTCTACGACGGACTGTGGCTGCCGATGCAGAATCGGCTCGGTCAAGGCTTGACGGAATTCATGCGTCACTTCTTGGGTGCAGAAGGCGAGGAAGTGCGCAAGGGGGATGTCTACACCGCAATAAGGAGACTAGTCACAGATTCGGACTCAGCGTCGGTTCGGCTCCTGATGATCCGGATGGAGCGGCTTTCCACCCTGTACGGGAGAGTCTCGGGTGTCGCAACCGAACCCCATCTGGACCTGAGCCGATACTTCGATCACTTTCGGCGATTGGATTTCGGGAGCGTTTACCCTCTTCTACTCGCGCTTTATGAGGATTATGCCGACGGGCATTTCGGACTGGGAGAGTTCGTTGCAAGCATGGGAATTCTCTTCTCCTTCATATTGCGGCGGATGGTCGTTGGAGTGCCTTCGAATTCGTTGTCGGGCTTGTTTATCGTCCTCTGCAAAACTAAGCCTGTCACTGAGACACCGTCTGCTTGGCTTTCGGGATCCCTGGCACGCGAAGACAAGAACCGTCGCTGGCCAACGGATGAGGAATTCGCCGAACGCTGGATCCGTTCCACATTGTATGGAAGTCGGGCATGTCAAGTGATCCTCGAGTGCCTTGAGGCTTCATACGGGCACCACGAGATCGCGGGTTTCGGAGAATCCAGTATCGAGCACGTCATTCCGCAGACGTTGTCGCCGGAATGGTACGAAATGCTTGGAGTAGATGCCGCGAAGGTCCAGGCAGAATGGCTGCACACCATCGGGAACTTAACTTTGACGGGGTACAACCCCGAGCTTGGGAATCGGTCATATGCGGAGAAACGTAGCCTGTTTGCCCTAAGCCACTTCGAGTTAAATCGTTTTTTCGGGGATTATGAACAGTGGACTTCCGTTGAAGTTGAATACCGGGCGAAAACACTATTTAAGATCGCCGTCCAACTGTGGCCCCGTCCGGCAGTCGCAATCATCGAAGCACCGGCTGCGCAGGACAAGAGCGCCCCGGCCGCATTCCACGGCGATTGCGTCAAGCTGGCACAGCAACATTTGGGCGTGCACCTGTCCAAGCTTTCTCAGACACGCTATGAGTCTGGAGACGGTCACACTCGCCTAATGTGCGCCGTTTCAGCGACCCACAACGAATCCGGAGATGTGCCATATTTCTGGTTCGCATTACATAGTGCTCAACTTGAATTTCTGGAAACTGCAAGGTCCCCCTACGTTTGTCTCGGCTGTTCCTCGGCTAGCGCGACGCTGCTAGTCCCGTTATCAGCTCTTCGAAGCTCTCTCGATTTGCTCAGCATGACCAAGACTGAGGACCGACAGTATTGGCATATCGTGATCCAGAAAAAGCTGGGCAGATATATAACGCGGCTCCTCGGTGCTAAGGACGGCCCCGATTTGACCGAATTCAATATCGGCTCAGGCGTCGCATCCCCTGTCTTGTTACAAAACTAAGGTCTACACTCCCAACATCGGTCAAACGGGCTGCGTCGGCCCTCATAAAGGCGCATTTACGACCAGATTCACTTTGACGGGTAGTCGGCATCCCGCTCCGGTGAATCACCTCGGAAGCCAGGAGCGCAATGCGCGTTTTACGGCCAGGTGCGGGCCTGCCAGCCATCGCAGTTCGGACTGGCGCCAATCGAAATCTCTATATTGGAGCGGATGACGGACGATACCGCAAATCGGTTCTATGACGAGTTCGCGTCGCACTACCACCTCATTTTTGATAACTGGGAAGCTTCGGTGACGCGCCAGGCGGCAGCCATCAACTCGATTCTCCAGCGGGAGAACGCGAACGGCAGGGTCGTAAACGTTCTCGACTGCGCCTGCGGAATTGGCACGCAGGCCCTCGGATTAGCAAAACTCGGTTACCACGTAACAGGATCGGATATAAGCGCCGGTGCCGTCGGCGCGCGCGTGCGGAAGCCGCGATGCGCGAGCTCAACGTGCCGTCCTACGTGGCAGATGTACGACACCCGACGAGCTCCGGTCGGCGGTTTCGACGCAGTGATCTCGATGGACAATGCTCTGCCCCACCTTCTATTCGATGCGGATCTTACGGAAGCAGCGCGACAAATGCGTGCTAAGCTCCGCCCGCGCCGAACGCTACTTGCGAGCATTCGCGATTACGATCAGCTAATCCGCGATCGCCAACGGTGCAAGGTCCCGCATTCTATTCGGACTCAGATCACCGCCGGATCGTCTTCCAAGTATGGGATTGGGCGGACGGTCGTCGGTACATGTTTCATCTCTACATCACGCGCGAAACGTCGTCCGGGTGGAGTAACTTCCACGGCGCGTCGAAGTATCGCGCAGTCCTGCGCGAGGAAATCACAGCAATTCTTGCCTCGAGTGGATTCGCAAATGGTCGCTGGGTTTTCCCGAACGAAAGCGGAATTTACCAGCCGGTCGTAATCGCTACGGCGATCGGCTGACTCCGGAGGCCTGGAATCCACTTGGACGTAAAGT
>CAWBDW010000041.1:0-84332 GCA_963787545.1 uncultured Acidobacteriaceae bacterium | reverse complement strand
GGGGCGCTTGACGCAGGTGGCGGAGGATCCCGCAGGGCTGAATTACACGACCACTTACGCCTACGATGCGCTGGGAGATTTGACGAGCGTGAATCAATCGGGGCGGACGCGGAGTTTTGGCTACGATCCGTTGGGGCGGATGACATCTGCGACGAATCCGGAGAGTGGAACGGCCGGTTATACTTACGACAGTTACGGGAATGCGAAGACGCGGACGGATGCGCGGGGGATTCAAACGAGTTACAGCTACGACGCTCTGAACCGGCTGCAGCAGGTTACTTATGGGGATGGGACGCCGACGGTGACTTATAGCTACGATACGGCGGTGAATGGAAAAGGATATCCGGCATCGGTCATGAACTCGAATTCGGCGACGAACTATACTGGTTACGACGCGTTGGGAAACGTAACGGTGAGCGGGCAGCAGAATGCGGGCGTCGTATTACACCTTCAGCTACACGTATAATCTGGCGGGTACGCTGACGAACGAAAATTATCCGTCCGGGAGGGCGGTGAGTACCAGCTACGATGGGGCGAACCGGGCAAATGGGACAACGGGCGCGTGGCAGGGGCAGCCCACGACGTACGTGAATAACGTGATTTACCAGCCGCATGGAGCTTTATATAAATACTGGTATGGGAATCAGTTAGCGCGGACATCGGTGTTTACCCAGCAATTGCAGATGTCCGGCGACTGGGATGCGCGCTACGACAGTGGGAATTACTTTTACTTTATAGAGAATCCGATCACTTACAACTCTGCGGGGAGCGGATCGAATGACAACGGGAATGTGCTCTCGCTGGGACTGTGGGAGGGGCCGAGTTTTCAGGAAAGCTTTAGCTATGACGGGGTGAACCGGCTGGCGTCGGCTACGGATTCGGGCGGCTGGTCGCGGAGTTTTCAATACGACACGTTCGGGAACATGTACGTGAGCGCGAATTCGGGCGTACCGCTGGCGGGCAATACGCCGACGGCGAATGTGTTCAACGCGAAGAACCAGATCAACGGGACGAATTACGATTTGGCGGGGAATCAAACCGTGGTGAACGGCGACACGCTGGGCTATGACGCGGAGAACCGGCAGAGTTCGGCTTATGATCCTAACTCGCAGGCGACCGAAACGTATGCTTACGATGGACTCGGGCAGCGGGTGATGAAAGTTGGACCGAGCGGGACAACGTTGTACGTGTACGATGCATTTGGGCAATTAGCGGCGGAGTACGCGAGCGGGGCGGCGCTGCCTTCGCCGTGCGCGACGTGCTATTTGACTTATGATGAGTTGGGCAGCGTGCGGCTGGTGACGGACGCAAATGCGAATGTGATTGCACGGCACGATTATCTTCCGTTCGGGGAGGAGATTCCAAACGGTTGGGCGTACCGGAGTTCGCAGTGGGGCGCGTTCGATAATGTTGAGCAGCGGTTTACCGGGCAAATGCGCGATTCCGAAACCGGCCAGGACTTCTTCAATGCGCGGTACTTTACCGCAGCGCTGGGGCAGGTTCAATAGTCCGGACCCGGGAAATATCGGAGCAGATCCAGCGAATCCGCAGACTTGGAACGCGTATGCGTATGTAGGCAATAATCCGCTTGGACTGATCGATCCGACGGGGATGAGTTCGTGCGCGGCAAGCAACAACTGGTGCGGGCTCGGGAGCCCGGGCGCCTCGCCGACAAGCAATCCCGCAGCGTACCAGAACTTCATCAGCCAGCAGATGTATGCAGGGGGTGATTTGGCGTATGGCGATAACGAGTTCCAGCTTATGAATCTCCAGGCCACGACGCCAATCGGGTACGCGATTACAGCGCCAGAAAATGGGGTCGTAGTGCCCGTGTACGGAAATAACATCTTCTTTGACGCGGGCAACAGCGTTGCTGCACCAAACGCGCCGAGCAATCCCGCCCCCCAAAGACAGGGACACGAAATTGTTCAGCAAATTCGGCTAGCGCGGGTCACTACGTCGCTGCAACTGCGCAGGCTGCGCTTTTGACGGGCCAGTTCTTTTCTGGATTAGGGTCAGGAGATCAAAACTTTGGACCTAACAGCGCCACCTCGCAAGTCATGGCACAATCCGGCCCCGTTCAGGATGTGCTGAACGATTACACCATGACCGGGCGGACCAGTAATTTGTATACGTTCGGGGCACAGGGCTATGTTGCAGCGGGTGCGAATCCGATGGCCCAGTTTGTCGGTTCATTCAGGTATACGATCACTCCAACAAACGGCGGCATCAACTTAACGCTGACAAACACAACGAGTTTTAAGTCGCTGACATACGATAAGGGGCCTCAGTGGCAGCGCGGGCGTATTCCCACACCGATGGGCAACACGCATCAGGTTTACAACATCTTTGTACCGTGCGGCGGATGATGAGGAACCTGCATCTCCGGCTAGCGGTACTGGGGTGCTGCGTACTAGCCGGTTGCAGCTTAAATCAGCAACCCGTGACTCGGGATCTCCTCATAGGTACCTACGTGTACAAATCTGAAGATCCTGAAGACAAGCCAACAAATCACAATTACGACAGGTTGACCCTGCAGGCCGATGGTAGCTATGACTTTGTCCAGGGCGGCTCGACAAAGCCCAAAGCGGAGCACACAGGTTCATGGCACTTCTACGCTGACGGCAGAGAGCCGACTCTTGACCTGGATCACTCTGGGTACCCGGTCCAGGTGAAAGGCGACGAGGTTCGGCTGCTCGTCGATAATGACACGGGGATCTGGTACCAGAAAGTGAAGTGAGGGCCCACGGTGCTGCGCACCGGCTAAATAGTGACACGTCACCCCTGGGCACGGCGGAGCTGGACGGACGCGCTGGGGCGGCTGACGCAGGTGGCGGAAGACCCGGCAGGATTGAATTTCACGACCACGTACGGCTACGATGCACTGGGAGACTTGATGAGCGTAAATCAATCGGGGCGGACGCGGAGTTTTGGCTACGATCCGTTGGGGCGGATGACATCTGCGACGAATCCTGAGAGTGGAACGGCCGGTTATACTTACGACAGTTACGGGAATGCGAAGACGCGGACGGATGCGCGGGGGATTCAAACGAGTTACAGCTACGACGCTCTGAACCGGCTGCAGCAGGTTAGTTATGGGGATGGGACGCCGACGGTGACGTATAGCTACGATACGGCGGTGAATGGAAAAGGATATCCGGCATCGGTCATGAACTCGAATTCGGCGACGAACTATACTGGTTACGACGCGTTGGGAAACGTAACGGTGAGCGGGCAGCAGAGTGCGGGGTCGTATTACACCTTCAGCTACACGTATAATCTGGCGGGCGTGCTGACGAACGAAAATTATCCGTCCGGGCGCGCTGTAACAACCAGCTATGATGCGGTGGACCGGGCGAATGGAGTCACGGGAGCATTTAGCGGGCAGGGGAAGACATATGTGAACTCGGTAAGTTACTTGCCGCATGGATCGCCGTATAAGTACACGTATGGGAACCAGTTGACGCGCACCTACTGGTCCTTCAGCCCCCAGTTGCAGCCGTTGCAGTTTTGGGACGCAATTTACGATAATCCGAACTATTTTCTATTTATCGCCTATCCGTTGAACTGGGGCACAACAAACAACAACGGCAACCTGCAAGGCGGTACCTATTATGAGGGCGGCCCGGCTCCGTCCGTGAATTTGACGGTTTTCAATCGTACTTACGGCTACGATACGCTGAACCGGCTGACGAGCGCCAGCGATTCGGGCGGCTGGTCGCGGAGCTTTGCGTACGACACGTTTGGGAACATGTACGTGAGTGCGAATTCGGGCGTACCGCTGGCGGGCAATACGCCGACGGCGAATGTGTTCAACGCGAAGAACCAGATCAATGGGACGAATTACGATTTGGCGGGGAATCAAACGACGGTGAACGGCGACACGATGGGCTACGACGCGGAGAACCGGCAGATCTCGGCCTATGATCCTACGTCGCAGGCGACCGAAACGTATGCCTATGATGGCGCCGGGCAGCGGGTGATGAGAGTTGGGCCGAGCGGGACGACGTTGTATGTCTACGATGCGTTTGGGCAATTAGCCGCGGAGTACGCGAGCGGGGCTGCGCTGCCTTCGCCGTGCGCGACGTGCTATTTGACTTATGATGAGTTGGGCAGCGTGCGGCTGGTGACGGACGCGAATGCGAATGTGATTGCGCGGCACGATTATCTGCCGTTCGGGGAAGAGATTCCGAACGGTTGGGCGTACCGGAGTTCGCAGTGGGGCGCGTTCGATAATGTTGAGCAGCGGTTTACCGGGCAAGTGCGGGATTCGGAAACGGGTGTGGATTTCTTCAATGCACGGTATTTTGGGGCGGCGCTGGGACGGTTTACGAGTCCGGACCCAGGGAATGCGGGGGCAGATATGACGAATCCGCAGAGTCCTGGAATGCGTACAGCTATGTCGCAAATAATCCGCTGAATTCGGTGGACCCGGATGGGCTCGCTACCCTCGTCTTCAACGGCGCGACACAGACTCTTACCGTCAAATTCCGATCCGTCGGACTCATTTGCGGTACCGATGAGCTTCTGCGCAGCTAACAATGTCGACCATCTCAAAACAATTGGGAAATTGGCCGATGGCACGTACGATTTTCTTCCGAGCGATAGCACCCGGCCGCATCTGCACTACGGAGCCGACGCTACCTCGAACGGGTCTTACGGCCCAGGCGGAATCTTCAGACTAGTGGGTTTCATTGGCGAGGACAGGCAGCCACATAGTGGCGTTGGTATACATGCAGGGAAGGCAAACGCTGGCGCCTATAAGCATCCCACGTATGGTTGCGTTCGAACCACCGAATCCGCCATCTCGTACATCACCTGGTTAGCAAAATTTGATCCGCTGACGACGCTAACCGTTACGAATAACCGCCCACGGGTGAATACCAAGACCGGTACACAGTCTGGCGGCGCGAACTCAACAATACGCTACGGACCAGTGGTGAGCGCTGGATCAGGCTGGAGTCCCTTCGGATGGAGCGGCTTTGACGTGCTTCAGTTTCTTTCAGATCCATTGGGCATTGGAGGCGGAGGAGGTGGCGGCGATGAGCAGAGGTCCATTACCTTCGGGCCGCCTTCACAATGATCAAGACGTTCCAGACGCTCGTCATTCTGACCGCAGCCGTCGTTGGACTGCGATCGGCGGGTTCTCGGACTGGAGAGCACCCGAAGACTTTACTCGATGACTGGCGGGTGCATGCGGTGGCAGTGGATATCCCAGCCAACGCCTCTTATGCGGTCCAGGCAAAGACGCCGAAAGGAGCGGTGTGGATTGCTGTAGATTCGTTGCAGCTGACAGGCAGCGGCGGCGCAACTCGGACTGTGGCGCGCCTAGCGACGCAGGGACGCTCTTGACCGGAATGAAACTGGATTTCCGGAACACGGACCAAAGATCAGCGAGGCTGATCGTCATTGACGTGAAATCTGCCGGCCAAGAGTTGACCGTCCAAGCTTACGATCTGGCGGTGGGACAGAAACTAGAGGAGGCAAGTGAGACGAACGATATGCTCGTGATCGCTATATCTGCGCTCAAGCTTCGTGATGTTCGGGATCTGGGCGAGGAAGGCAACTGGAAACCGAGCACACCGGAAGTCATAGCTATAGCTTCAGGCGGGCTACGATGGGTGCGGGCAGGAACGCACGAGTTCACGAATCTTCTACCTGTCCAAGCGAGATTCGTGACCGTCGAATGGTAAACACGCGCCTTCGGGGCGTGCGGGCTTACCGGCCAGGTGCGGGATCAAGAAACTGGCGTCGACTTCTTCAATGCGCGGTATTTTACGGGAGAAAAGCGGACGGAGGCAGGAAAAGCGGACGGCAGGAAAAGCGGACGGAGGCAGTAAAATCCGAGAGAAATGGTGCGGGGAAACACCCTTATTGCGGATGCCAGCTTTCGCTCGTGTCGCCATTCCTGGAATTGCTTATCATGTGACCCAGCGGGGCAATTACCGCCAGGACATCTTTGCCACAGAACAGGACCGCCAAACGTATCTCGAGTATGTCGCGAGCGCCGCAATTGCCTACGGTCTCGAACTTCACGGCTGGTGCCTGATGACCAATCATGTTCATTGGATCGTTCTGCCGCAGCGCGAGACGGCTATGGCGCAAACGTTCCGGCGGGCGCACTCACGGTTTGCCGCCTATGTCAATCGCCAGCATAAGCGTGCAGCCGGTCACTTATGGCAAGGGCGCTACTATTCGTGCCCGCTTGACGACGCGCACTTATGGGCCGCGCTGCTCTACGTGGAGCGCAATCCGATTCGCGCCGGACTCGTGAGAACAGCCGCCGAGTATCGATGGTCCAGCGCGGCCGCGCGATTGAGCCAAGTCCCGCCGCCAGATTATTTACAACTGTATCTGTGGGCCGCTTCTTTCAGCGCCAAAGAATGGGCGCGCTTGCTGGATGAGGGGGTAGGCGTCGAGAAGGAGGATGAATTGCGAGCAAGCACAAAGCAAGGCAAACCGTACGGGAACGTGCGGTTCCTCGAAAGCATGGAACACAAGACCGGTCGAGACCTCCGAGTTCGACCGATGGGCCGGCCTGCGCTGTGTCGAGTTGCTGCCACCGAGCGTTAGAATCAGATTTTTCTCCCTCCGTCCACATTTGCCCGTCCACATTTGCCCCGATCCGAAGCACGTCAGCACGAGCTTTGTTGAGCGCCACAATCTCTCGGTCCGCATGACGAATCGGCGCTACACTCGCCTGACGAACGCATTCAGCAAGAAAATCGAAAACCACTCGGCGGCCGTCGCACTCGGCTACTTCGCATACAACTTCATCAAGATTCACCGCACATTGCGCGTTACGCCCGCAATGGCCGCTGGAGTGACAGATCGGCTCTGGGAAGTCTCGGATTTGGTTGCATTGATCGAAGCCGAAGAGCGGGGGTTAGAAAGAGCGGCTTAAGGCAACGATGTCTGCACATGGCGGGGAGATCGGGCGTGATCTCCAACACCTTCACGACTTCATATTGGGTCCGATCTACTTCGGCATCAAATCCATACTTGACCGTCGTGCTTACAATGCGCGCAAAGCGTCACCCGGCAGATTGGTGACCAGCCACCGTCGCGAAATCGTGACAGCCACCCTGCGTCAGCTATTCTGGCCCGAAGTATCCGTGCCAGAAATGAAACTCCCACATTGAGTCTCCGAGAAAATCAGGCTTTTTGATTCTTCAGAATCATCGGTGTGGTGCTTGTCATTTCCTCCTTACTAGTAGATCTTCAATATCTTTAGGCGCAACACGAAACGACAAGTTGAGATCAGAATCACCCAGGCGCTGCGATATCGCACAGCATCGCCGTCCTCAGTGATTCGGTCGATCCGGCAATCATGCGCAAGCTGCGTCGCAATTCTAATTGCGGAGGTGGGCTATACATAGGAATGCGTATTACGTCGGTTTGCCAGCTGCAGCGAGCAGTTCGCCTCTGCAATTCCTCAATTTCGGCACGGGAACCTATAGTCGTGCGCTTGTTGCAGTAGTCAATCAAGATCTTCTTGCCGGTGACGAGGTATGCGCCGATCAACTTCTTAACGTCTCCGCTCTTGAGTGCTTCGTCGTCCACGGTTTCGAGCATATTTTTGAGCCACGTCAGAATGGACCCGGCCTCTATATCCTCAAGCGTCAATATGGGCTGGATGCGACAGCGAATTGAACGGGACAGTAGGCGGTCTATGTACTCAAACGACTCTATGTAGCCCAGACATTGTGCGAAACACACGCGACGGGGCCTCAGATGCGGCCTAAAGAGAATCTCAACCCCGACAACATCCGACTGGGAAGCGATCAGGACGACGGCGACGCACATTGATCGACTAAGATTGCCCAATCTGACTTCGACATTACTATCAGCTAGCGCTTTTCAAACTCGCCAAACACTACCCTCTCGGTTTACATAACAGCTTCAACTTTGTGGCAATACTTTTGGATCTTATAGACCGCCCGCGCGTATTCCGCTCTGTGAGTCACAAAATTAAGGTCGGCTTGTAACTAAACCGATTCTGCTCAGTATTGCAACTGAGAAGTGCTGCGAAGAATTTGCTAACCACGCGGCTGTGCGTTCGTATTTAAGACGAGACCTAGAGCATGGGCGACGTGGTGGCGGCACCAAACGCAGTGAAAGGAAACGAAATGGCGGATTTGCAGGAAGGGCTTCGGCAACTCAGAAAAGCACCCGGATTCACCACCACCGCGGTGATCACGCTGGCCTTGGGTATTGGCGCCACTACCGCGATCTTCACCCTCGTTCACCAGGTGATGCTCAAGTCTCTGCCGGTCACTAAGCCCGAAGAACTCTGGCGCGTGGGCGACAAAATCCGCTGCTGCAACTGGGGCGGGTACACGCAGGGTAGCGATGGCGATTTTTCGCTCTTCTCCTACGAAGCCTACAAGAATTTGCGCGAACACACGCCCGAGTTCGCCGACCTTGCCGTACTGCAAGCCGGCAATGCGCCACTCGGTGTGCGCCGCGCAGGAGCGCAGGGCCCCGTCGATACGCGCAATGGCGAATTCGTCTCCGGCAATTTCTTCCGCACCCTCGGTGTCCGTCCCTGGATCGGCCGCTTGATGAGCGACGGCGACGATCAGCCCGGCGCACCTGCCGTCGCCGTCATGAGCTATCACACCTGGAGCGATAAATACGCCTCCGATCGCTCCGTTGTGGGTGCGAGTTATCAGATCAACGGCCATCTCTTCACCGTCATAGGCGTCGCTCCGCCCGGCTTTTACGGCGCCAAGCTCGCCGGCTGGGGTATGCCCGATCTCTGGATCCCAGTCAACACCGAACCTCTGCTTGATGGCGAAGCCCAGCGCCTCAAACGCCCCAATCAGAACTGGCTCGACATCGTCGGCCGCGTGCGCGCCGGTGTGAATCCCAAGTCGCTCGAAGCCAGGCTGCGCGTCGAGTTCCATGACTGGCTAGCGAGCCATGTGCCCGACATGGAGCCCGGCGAAAAGCAGACCTGGCGTCAACAGACCCTGCATCTCATTCCCGGCGGCGCCGGTGTCGCAGCGATGCGCGATCAATACGAGGCTGGACTGAAGCTGCTGCTCATAGCAGCCGGCTGTGTGCTGCTTGTCGCCTGCGGCAATCTTGCCAATCTCATGCTCGCCCGCGGCTTGAAGCAGCGCTCACAGACGTCTTTGCGCGTCGCTCTCGGTGCGTCGCGCGGCCGGCTGGTGCGCAAAGCGCTCGTTGAGTCCACCCTGCTCGCCGTCATCGGCGGCATTCTCGGAATCGGAATCGCCTGCGGGGGCAGCACACTGATTCTCTATCTCGCGTTCCACAACGGCGGCGGCCCCGCGAACTACGTCCCTGTCGATGCGTCGCCCTCCTGGCCCGTTCTGCTCTTTACGCTCGCGGTTTCGGTGCTCACCGGAATACTTTTCGGTATCGCACCCGCCTGGATGACTTCGCATGTCGATCCCGTCGAAGCTCTGCGCGGCAGCAACCGTTCCGTGCGCGGCGGCGGCTCCATCGCGCAAAAATCGCTGGTTATCGCGCAAGCCGCGATGTCGCTCGTTCTGCTCTCCGCTGCCGCTCTGCTCGGCCAGAGCCTGCGCAATCTTGAGCACCAGAATTTTGGTTTCGAAACGAAGGACCGCTATCTCGTCTCCATCAACCCAACGCTCGGCAACTACAAGCCCGAACAAATGGAGCCGTTCTTCCGCCGTGTCGACGAGCGCATCCTGCGCGTGCCCGGAGTGCGCACGGTCGCTCCCGCTCTCTACGCGCCCATGAGTGGCGATAGCTGGAATGAGGGCATTCGTATCGCAGGCCGCCCCGAACCCGGACCCAAGGAAGACACCGGCGCCGGCTGGGCCCGCGTCATGTTCGGCTTCTTTGAAACTATCGGCGGAAAAATCGTGCAGGGCCGCTCTATCGAAGAGCAGGACACCGCCACTACTCGCCCGGTCGCCGTCGTCAATGAAGCCTTCGTTCGACGCTTCTTCAAACACCAGAACCCGATCGGCCGGCACTTCGGCATGAACCGTATTCAGTACGCCGGCAAATTCGAAATCGTAGGCGTTGTGCGCGACATCCGCTACATGCCCTGGGATTACAAGGATCCGATCGGCCCGATGTTCTGGCTCCCCGAAGCACAAAGCGTCAAATACGATGATCCGCAATTCAACACCTTCGACCTTTTCTCCCACTTCCTCTACAACATCGTCATCTGGGCTCCCGGCAATCCGCCCGGTATCGAAGTCGATGTGCGAAAAGCACTCGCCAGCATCGATCCCAACCTGGTGGTTTACAACGTGGATCCGTACTCGAAAATTCTGGCTGGTGATTTTCAACAGGAGAACATGATCGCCACCCTCACGATGCTGTTCGGCGTGCTCGGCCTTGTTCTCGCCGCTGTGGGCTTGTACGGTGTGATGGCCTACACAGTCGAGCAGCGTACGAGCGAGATCGGCGTGCGTATGGCGCTCGGTGCCGATCGCGCTAGTGTGGTCCGCATGGTCCTTCGCGGCGCCTTTTCCCAGATCGGCATTGGACTCGGACTCGGTATCCCGCTCGCCATCGCCGCCGGCCGGCTAATGACGCGTCAACTCTTCGGCATCTCTCCGTGGGATCCGCGCATGCTCAGTATTGCTACGTTATTACTCTGCGCCGCCGCGCTCCTGGCATCCTGGATTCCCGCTGCGCGGGCTGCGAGCGTCGAGCCTATGATCGCGCTGCGCACCGAGTAGCAACCCCGCGCTCAATTCAGCAGAGCCTTCACGGCGCTTCATCGAACTGCCTGGCTTCGTTCTGCATTTTTGATTATCGGGCACGCGAATTCGGCGCATGCCGTTTCGTAATTCGCGCGGCGTGCTCCTATTGCAGGGGAAAGCTCCGGCCGTATGGCACTTTAGTTCTTCTCTTGGATGCCTCGTTCAATAGCGCTGACGCGGGCTTCGATGTCCTCGATCTCCATCGCCTTTGCGCCATGAGCTAAGACACTATCAGCTGCTCGTAAGCGGCAGGACGGCGGAGAGCCCGAATCCACCATAATTTTCAGCAGCGTCGAAACGGCTGCCGTGGATGCCTGCCGCAGCCTGGAAATGGTCACGTTGACGCCTCGACTGCTGCAGGACTTTACGGCGATGTGCCATTTTCACCAGACCTCACCGGATTCCCACTTCACCCAGAAGCGTATTTGCTCTGTCGCCGTTCCCAAAGGACGAATCACACTGGCTGATTCTAAGCTCATTACCACGAAAAACGGGACCAGAGAAGAGCGCATGCCGGCCTCCGCTTTTCGCGAGTTTGTGTTCGTCGATAAACTGACTCTATTCGGCAATCTACTGTGAGTCGCTCTTTCAACGTGGAATATGCCGGCGGCTCAGCCCAGATCTTATTTAGTGCTCGTACAGCTCGTTCTCGCTGACGACCGGCTCACGATTGATATCTCTTGCAACTCGATGAGCGGCTCCGAACATCGCTCCGCGCGCGGGCACGATAGGCGCAAGGCGCATCAACCCAATGGGCTGGGCGACGTCGTCATAAATCGCTTCCATTCCGCCACGCATTAGATAAGTCTCGTGCCAGAATCCGGTTCCGCCGGAGTCGCGCAGAAAATTCTTCCACCACTGACGGTGAGGATCCGACCGGGTCCACGCCAAAAGCGATTCCATGTCGCGCCAATACTGCCGCATCCCGGCGTGCATCGGGAAGAACGAGAAGAGGAAATTCTCATGCAGAAGTAGACCGTCAGGCTGCGCAGCAACCGAGTCCGCGATCTTTGGCCCGAACCCGAGCAGCGTTTTCAGCCCCGTGATACGATTGACCCGCATTCCCAGATAAATAACCACGAGGTCTGGATACGCTGACAGATCGACGGTACGGCGCTTAACGGAGCTTGGCATAGCCGCCTTCTACCGCCTCATTTTGTCACAGGGGTTAATCCAGGCCGAAGGAGAGGGACCCGGCAGAGCGACATTAGGCTTGGAGCACGTGTGTCACGCCTCAATGAGGCCAGAGCCGCCGCATTCGTCTCAACCGCTCCGCGGCCCTAACCTCCCTCTCGTTCATTCCGAAGTGGTGCGCAATCTCATGCCAGAGCGTTTGCTCCACCAAGCGTTCCAGATCGTCGTGGTCGCGAGCTAGCCGCTCGTGGGGACCTTGGAAAACGGTGATCCGGTCTGGCAAATGGAAGGGCTCAAAAACGCTGCGATGGGAGAGCGGGCGCCCTTCGTACAGTCCGAGGAGCGTGCCGCCCGGCGAGACTCCTCTCGCCTTAAGCAGGGCCACCGCAGGCTCATCCTCGACTACCACCGCAACATTATTCATGCGGCTTCGGAATCGCGCGGGAATTCTGCGTAACGCCCTTTCCACAATCTGGTCGAAATCTGGCGCAAGCATTCCGTGCTTATGCCTAGGCGGCCCCTCTCGCATTGTTGCAAAAGCGTGCGGCTCGGAGGTAACGGTGAGCTATACAGGTCCGGTCCGTGAAGGTGCAAAATCGGTAGGTGTTTTGCGGTGCGCAAAGCCAGCATATTCTTCCTGCGTAGTCAAGAACGCATCTGCCAGCCGTACCGGATGAGTGCCGCCCAGTTCATCCGCGCGCATGCTAAGAAGAAGTGAGCTCAGATAGTCGGCCGTCATCCAGGCGCAATCTGCTGTTCATCGGCTAAACTGATCTGAATCGCTCCTCGCAAAAGTGATCGGTCGAAGGAGATTGAGGGATTAAACACAGGAGGCGTAAAGCAATGTCAGCGAATCAACCCATCAAAGTCGGCCTGCTGAAACAGAGTGAACTCGAAGAGGCGAACCGGATTGTACGGCTGGCGTTCGGAACGTTTCTGGGATTACCCAATCCGCTCGATTTCATGGGCGACCGCACGTTCATGGCGCCGCGCTGGCACTCGACCCACATCAAGGCTATCGCGGCGCGCGAAGGTGGCCGCCTGATCGGATCGAACATGGCCACGCGCTGGGGATCGTTTGGGTTCTTCGGCCCCCTGACTGTGCTGCCGGAATACTGGGGCCGCGGGGTGGCGCAGCGGTTGCTTGAAGCCACCATGACGATTTTCGAAAGATGGGGCCTCCGGCACACAGGGCTGTTCACGTTCCCGCAAAGCGCCAAGCACGTGGGCTTGTATCAGAAGTTCGGCTATTGGCCGCGCTATCTCACGGCCATCATGACGCGAACGCCGGAGGCTAAGACAACACCACAGGTCAAACAGGCGGACTCACCAACGTTGCTGTCGGCCCTCAACAAGGGGCAATGCGAACAGGCCATCCTCGCGTGCGGGAAACTGACCCACAAGATTGATAAGGGACTCGATCTCACCGGTGAAATCCGGGCTGTGCTTGCGCAGCGCACCAGCGACGTGGTGTTGACAATGACGCGCGGTGTTCTCGATGGGTTCGCGGTATGCCTGAACGGACCTGGATCCGAGGGCGGCGAAAAGACATGTTACATCAAGTTTGCCGCCGCCCGTAGCGGTGCGGGTGCGGGGGAACGTTTCGACAAATTGCTGGACGCTTGCGAGACATTTGCCGTCTCGCGTGGGGTGGATATAGAGGCTGGCGTAAATCTGGCTCGCGAAGATGCCTACCGGCGCATGCGCTCCCACGGATATCGCGTAGCCATGCAGGGCGTCGCCATGCAACGTCCGCATGCGGTCGGGTTCAATCGGCCTGACGCCTACGTGATCGACGACTGGCGTTGAGACGCGCCGCGAACGCTGCCATTCTCACTCAGCCGTCCGACTGTGGGCATGTTGTCGGCAAATCCGGAAATTGAATTTCCTTAAGGCGCGATATCCCGCATTATCGGTAGGTATCTCTTTTCGCCATGCCGGCTGAGAAGAGGTTTCCCGCACCCCAGGTCCCTGCGAATCAGCTAGCGATCGGGTTGCAGTTCGGACGGGCGCTTAGTGCTCATGGAGACAAAACCTTCCCAACGTCCCTCGATCAATTCGCAGGAAACGCTAATCCAGACCTGCTTGCCGTTGTGCAGGTCTCTTTCCAGGGTTCTGCCTTGAAATCGGGCTCGTCTACTTGCTACGTGACGTCGGAATCCATGTCTGAACAGTAAATAGATAAATTGGGCGTGTCAACGATGATCTGCGTCACATCGCAGAAAAATAGCTACAGATATTCGTCAGTATCGGAAGCTACTTCTCTTCGTCATGCCGACCGAGAAGAGGCCGATTCCGATCGCTAACCCCACCAGCACTAGCCGCAGCGTGTCTGGGAGGACCATGCGCAGCACGCTCAATCTGCTCCGCCCCCAGCGCAAACCGGATGCCCATCTCCATCGTGCGCCGCGCAGTGATATACGACATCGCCCATCGCATATGCACCTGAACGGTCCGTAGTCGGCCAGCATTCGGCGAAGCGCGTCGGCGGTGAGCGAAGTCAGCGGCCGTTTTTCAGGAAGTATCGGGAGGCGTAGCTATGCGTATTTATTGCTCGGCAATGGCGCTGGTATCGTTATCGGCGCATCCATTCGTTGTGGTGTGCCTGAAAATCGTGGATTCGCGCCCCATCGTCCGCGAGAATCTGCCGGTCCTGAGGCGCCAAACGTTGGTCGGTTGCCGACTTGCGCAATGAATCGATCACATCGTTGACCGTTCCGTTGTCCCACACGCCCTGGTCCAGCTTGGCCTGCAATCCAGTGAGCTCCTCTTTGGTGCGGTCAAGACGGCGTCGCTCTTTTTCGGCCGCGGCCCCGGCGCTGTATATATGATCCAAGTCACTGCGCACTTGCATGAAGATATGCGTGTGCCAATTGCCCCGGAAAAAGTCGCCCCGGCCATGACGCCAGTCTTGAGAAAACATACAGCCGGCAGCGGCCAGCAGAATCAAAGAAGTTTTGAATAGTTGTTGGTTTTTCATATTTAGGCTTGTCACTCGTCACTACATTCGAGTTCTCAGCAGCCCCGAATGTTACCGGCCCAAATTATAAGCCCGCTCACCTTGCGGCCAGCGCTCGCGAATTTTCGGTTCGTAGGACTCTCTTCATCACACCCGGGCGCCCGCCAAATTGGGCGGCCCATCTTTTTTCCTCGCTCGCGCGATCTGGTCAGCGTGGCCGGATTCGCCAGTGCCGTTGGGGCGTATGAGTCGGTTATGGGCGTCTTTGTGCTTTCCGAAGAGGCGGAGGCAAAGCGATTCGGGCAGCGGATCGGCTTTGATTACCTTTGGAGAGTGCTGGTGGGCGTTCGGCCCTTTGCTTCGGGCCACGTGTGACGAACGCACACTCCGCGCAATGAGCTCCATTTATGTTCCGCGCAGGAACCCGGTGAATGCGTATGCGGATTTCATACTCTCAGATTAAGTACTATATAGTGTTCTACAGCCATGATCAGCGTAAACTTTCCTCTCGCGCCCAGCCGGTCCTTTCGGCTCTGGAGCGGCGTATACAAATGTGCAGTAATTGCCGCGATGTTCGCGGTTGGCCTAAAAACTGGCGCTGCACAGGACGTCGCCCGGCAAATCGCTCAAGTAGAAAACGGGCTGAGTCCAAAGGTGCACATTCAGGGGGCGCCTGTTCAGAAATGGACGATTGCGGAGCGTCTGGAACATTATCATGTGCCGGGCGTCAGCGTGGCGGTTGTAGTCGACAATAAGGTTGCTTGGGCGAAGGGCTTTGGCATGGCAACGCCTGATCGCGCGGTGGCGACGGATACGCTCTTCCAGGCGGCCTCGATCAGCAAAACCGTCTCGGCGATCACCGCACTTCGTCTTGTCGAACTGGACAAGTTGTCGCTGGACGAGGACGTGAATGACAAGCTGACGAGCTGGAAGCTCCCCGCGAGCGATGCCATGCACGGCGAACACGTGACGCTGCGGCGTCTTTTGAGTCATACCGCCGGGTTGACCGTGCATGGGTTCGCCGGTTATGCACAAGGCGCTCCTGTGCCGACGCTCGTACAACTATTAGACGGGGCGAAGCCGGCCAACTCAGACCCGGTTCGAGTCGATATCAAGCCAGGCACCACATGGCGCTACTCCGGCGGCGGCTACGAAGTCATGCAGCAGCTCATTCAGGATGTGACCGGGAAACCGTATGCGCAGGTGGTTCGCGAGCTCGTATTAGAACCCTTGGGCATGAATCACAGCACATACGAACAACCGCTACCGGAGCCACTGCGCGCAAGCGCGGCTACGGCCTACAACGGGAAGGGTCAGGCTATACGAGGCAAATGGAACACGTATCCAGAGCAAGCGGCTGCCGGCCTGTGGACGACGCCATCCGATTTGAGCAAGGCGATCATTGAAATACAAAAGCCAGGGCGTGTCCTAAACGAGAAAAGCGTGCAACTGATGCTAACGCCCGTATTGGATCATTACGGCCTTGGCCTGCAACTGAGCGACACCGACGGCAGGAGCGCCTTTCTCCACGGCGGCGCAAACGCCGGATTCCGCTGCATGTTGTTCGGTTATGTTCAAGGGGGGCAAGGCGCCGTGGTGATGACAAACGGCGACAACGGCGCGGCACTCGCGAACGAAATTCTGTCGTCCATTGGCGCGGCATATGGCTGGGCAGACTTTCGCCCGGTTGAGAAGAGCGTGATCGCATTGGCCGCTGAAAAGATCGCCCGCTATGCAGGCACATACGAAGCACCGCACAACTTTCGCATCGTGATTACAGTCGAGAACGGCAAGCTCTACATTCAACCCCCCGGATTTCCGAAATTGGCGCTTCTTCCGCAAGCAGAAGACATGTTTTTCGATCCCGATGGACAGGTGCCGGATCTCCACTTTTCACATGCGCAGGACGGCACGCTCCAACTCTCGGGCGGTGGGTTGACGGCCAAGCGTGTCAATCACGAGTAGGTCGCGGACGCCGTTACGTTAAGGTTTCTGCCTACCCTGGCGGAAGCGGCGAAGAAACCGCGTGCGAGTGCGATTGGTACAACCAAACGCTCTGCAAGGTGAATGACTCGCTCGTCGGCCTTGGCGTCGTGCAAAAGTGAATATCGCTGGCATGGACGCCACCGAGATGACGAGTATTTTTTACGTCATAGATGGTCAAGGATAGACCTGGAAAAGCGATCCATCGAGCTTTCAAATCGTCGGGACTTGTCGTGACGAAGCGAATTTCGCATCGTAGGCGTGCTCAACGCCCACCGTGATCCTAATGTTGAGACCGCTACTATCGCGCCCACAGGCAGTTCCGCACGGAACGATAGGTCCCCACAAACCCGCATGTAAACTGGCCCGCGGCTTGGAAGCGCTTTGCCGGGCGCGTCCGGCAACACAACGGCAAGTGCTTACAATATGGACGACTCACATCAAGAACGTTTAAAGTCGAGGTGATCGGTTTATGGATCGAAGAGCTTTTCTAAAGTCCGCTGCGGGAAGCGCAACGGTGGCGGCTGGCGCGAAGGTCCCGATGCGAGCAGCAGTGGCCGAGGAGCCTCGTCAAGTGGTTGTCATTCTGGGTGAATCCGTGCGGCGGGACATGTTGAACTGCTACCGGAACACGGGTCTGAAGACACCTAATCTGGATCGCCTCGCAGCGCAAGGCGTCCGCTTTGATCGAGCCTATAACTGCCAGCCCGTTTGCGCTCCCGCCCGGTCGGCTCTTTGGACAGGCCTTTATCCGCATACGAATGGCGTATGGGGAAACAGTATGCCGCTGGGCGAGACGGTGCATACCATCGGCCAGCGGCTACATGATAGGGGCATTGAATGCGGCTTTATTGGAAAGTGGCATCTTTCCGGAACGGATTATTTCGATACAGGAATTCCGGGTCCAGGATGGAATGGAGCGTATTGGTATGACATGCGCCGATATCTCACTGAGCTTTCTCGCGAGGACCGGCGACGCTCTCGCAAGCCATCAACCGGAGGCGATCCAACCTGGACAGCCGAGATGTGCTACGGGCATCGAGTCACAAACCGCGCGGTTAATTTTCTTGCCGAGCATCAAAATCAGGACTATCTATTAGTGGTGGCTTACGACGAGCCGCATGGCCCTAGTCTTTGCCCCATCGAATATTCCAAGATGTATGAGAATTTCGTGTTTCCAAGCGATCCTAATGTAAACGACCCGTTAACCCACAAGCCCGTCGAGCAGCGTATCTGGGCAAATTCTATATCGCACGACGGAGTCTCGGGCCAACCGAAACCGATTCGGAACAAGCATTTCTTTGGTTCGCACACTTTCATCGACGCAGAAATCGGACGCGTGCTCGCCCAGATCGAGAAGAGTGCGCCGAATGCGCTGGTTATCTACACGTCGGACCATGGTGTCTTCCTCGAATCACACCGGCTGCGCGATAAGGGACCCGCTATGTACGAAGAAATTACACATATCCCGTTTCTTGTCAGATGGCCAGGGAAGGCGCCAGCAGGAAAGGTATCGAATCAACTTGTTTCACAGATCGACTTACACGGGACGTTAATGGAGCTCTTTGGCTTCGAAGTCCCGAAGACTTTGGAAGGCGGCAGCATCTTGCCGATGTTGAGAAACCCGAACCTCTCTTTACGAAGAGAAGTATTCATCGAGTGGGGACGGTACGAAGTCGACCATGACGGGTTCGGTGCAGTTCAGCCGATTCGCTGCATATGCGACGGAAGATATAAGTTATCGGTGAACCTGCTGGTAACGGACGAGCTATACGATCTCGAATCCGATCCCGGCGAAATGGACAATCTAATCGATTCTTCGGGACATGCAGCAATACGGAATGACCTGCACGACCGGTTGCTGAACTGGATGAATCAATCGCGCGACCCTTTTCGCGGTTACTACTGGGGCAAGCGGACTTGGCGGCAAGAATTTCCGGAGACTTGGAAGAACGCGGGAATGACGCGTCAGCGTGAGAACGACGGCTATCTGCCCCGCGAGCTCGATTACGATACCGGCCTAACGATGGTAAACGCGACGCGGCCGAAGTAGGTGGCTAAACCGTGGAGCGGATTCCACAAACGTTATCTACTGAAACTCTGGAGCACCTGAGCACGATCTTTATGGCCGAAGCAGCGGGATGCGTATCAGCAGCAGCGGAAATCAAAACGGCCTGGATTTCGACGCCGCCCTAGCTGCCGTGCCGTGATCGGTCCTACTCCGGGAACTGTTCTGAGGTTCTTAAGTCTCTCGGCCAACAACGGATCTCGTTCGAGAGAACTGACCTGGGAGTAGTCGGTTTTCTGCAAGCGCACAATCGTCTCCCGCCGTACGATTAGCTTGAGGTGCTAGCAAACGGCTCTACGGCGTCTGCAAAGACATCCGAGATATGAGGAATGTGCCTCATCCTGTGCCCGACTTCTGCAGCAATGCTGCATCCGCAAATCGCCATTCCTGTATTGCGCATCAGAGAATGAACCCTTAACCGTTGTCGTCCTACGGCTGGTTTTTGTGAACGCATCATGAGCCGGGCTGCAACGTTTCGAAAGCTGGAGACCGGAAGCAGCCCGGATCAGTAGGATAGATTACTGAAACTCGGCTATGCGCAGGCCGATAAGATACCGGAGGATTCTTGCTGCGACTAGTCTTAGAGAACTTTTGGCGGGTCGAAGACGGCCAGGACTTGGTTGAATACTCTCTGCTTCTCGGGTTCGTTGCTTTGGCGGCGATTGCAGCTCTCACGGCAATCAGAACCGATCTTGCGAACATTTGGAACAACCTCGGTGACTTCGTGAACAACTGCATCGCAGCCGCTTCCTGACGGCGCTGTGAAAAAATTGGGAATCGGCTCTTCTGAAAAATCACCGAACCGGGCGGACCGCTCCCTCTGGTCGCGGCTCAGTTCCCGTGTCGTTCGGCCATGGGAAGGCGCTGAAGATCGCGGGCCGGGCTAAGTCGCTCACGCTCCTTGGCTCGGGTTCAAAGCTCCAGGGGTGTGGGCGTTTCATCGCCTCTGGTGTGCGATCCGTTCATCGACACAAGTTTCACCATCTAAAAATGCGTCGAAAATGGTAGGGGCGGCAGGACTCGAACCTGCGACCACTTGCTTAGAAGGCAAGTGCTCTATCCACCTGAGCTACGCCCCCAGTTAGTGGACTCACCATTGTAACGATTTTGCGGCTCAGGCCGGTTTCGCCGTGAAGCGCCAAACCGAGGCGGGCGGCAGGTTCAGCCACACGCGGCCTAAGCATTCCGCATCCAGGCCGAGGCGGCGGCTCGGGATGGGGCAGCCCGCGACATAAGTGTATTGAATAAGCTGGCCTCCCTCGCCGAGCGAGTTGAGCATGGCGCGAACGTTTGCAAGCATGTCGGCGGGAGAGAGGTTGCGGAGAGGGAGGCTAGAGACCACGGTTTTGACGTGCGGGATGGCGTGATCCGTAAGGATGCGGCGGGAGTGAACGGCATCCCCGCAACGAACGCGCACGCCGGGAAATTGATGACGTAAGAAAGCCGCAAGACCGGGATCGCGTTCGATGAGGAAGAGCTGCTCGGGATCGACTCCGCGTTCGAGCAGCGCGCGCGTAATGGCTCCCGTGCCCGCTCCAATCTCCAGCACTGGCGCATCGCCAGGGTCCACGCACGAAGCCATGAGCTGCGACAGTTTGGGGGAACTGGGCGCCACAGCTCCGATGGCTTTCGGGTTGAGCAGCAATGAACGGAAGAACAACAAAGGGGCGGGCGCTGCAATCGACTTCACACTTCAGAGTCGCATAGAGCCGAATACGCCACAACCCGGCGGCTGGTTGCGAAGATGGGGAAAGGAGACAGAATGAGCCAAATGGAACCCCGAATCGATTACAAAAGCGCCGCTTTTGCGCAACCGCTGAACGCGATGTACGGACTCGAAAAATATATCCGCGGATGCGGCCTGGAACATTCTTTGCTGGAACTGGTAAAGGTACGGGCTTCCCAGATCAACGGCTGCGCATTTTGCATCGATATGCATACCAAAGACGCGCGAGCCGGCGGAGAAACGGAACAACGTCTGTATGCGCTGAGCGCGTGGCCGGAAACACCGTTCTTCTCCGACCGGGAACGCGCTGCTTTGGAATGGACGGAAGAGCTGACGCGCATCGCGGAAAGCGATGTTAGCGACGAACTCTATGAGCGCATGCGGCGGCATTTCAGCGAGCAGGAATTGGTAAACCTGACGCTCGCGGTGGTAACGATTAACGCCTGGAATCGATTTGCGATTTCGTTTCGCTCGGTTCCTGGAAGTTATCAGCCGAACGCGGCAGGCGCCGGCCGCTAACTGCGAATCAGATACAATCTTTCGCGTGAAGATGCTACGGATTTTTTTGCTGATTGTGCTGGGCGTCGGGGTTGGGCACTGGGCGGTTTCGCAGGAGACAACATCGGGCTCCATTGAAAGGCTCGCGCCGGCGCTCGATCAGCTTGTGCCGACGGAGGCGAAGATCGAGCGTGTGGCGACCGGGCCAGGATTCAAGTGGACGGAAGGTCCGGTTTGGATTCACGCCGGGTATTTGCTTTTCGCCGAGATTCCGAGCAACAGCATCCGCAAATGGACGCCGGGCGATGGCGTGAGCATCTTCCTGCAGCCGAGCGGATACACGGGTGCGGCGCCCTATGGGGGTCCGGAGCCGGGATCGAACGGGATGACGCTCGATTCGCGCGGAAGGCTGACGGTAGCGGGGCACGCGCGGCGAAATGTGTGGCGCTTAGAAACCATGGATCCGCATGGGCAGATCACAGTTTTGGCGGACAGCTACCAAGGCAAACGGCTGAACAGCCCCAACGATCTGGTTTATAAGAAGGATGGCTCGCTGTATTTCACCGATCCGCCGTATGGTCTGCCGACGCAGGGGGATCGCGATCCGGCGAAGCAGTTGGCGGTCAACGGCGTCTACCGGATTCCGCACGCGCGCGAGCAGACGCCGGGGTCCGCGCCCGACCGCAGCAAACTGGAACTTCTCATCAAGGATTTGCCGCGGCCGAATGGGATCGCCTTTTCGCCGGATGAAAAGTATCTGTATGTGGACAACAGCGAGCCGAAGAAGCTGTGGATGCGCTATCCAGTGAAGCCGGATGGATCGCTCGGGGATGGCACGGTTTTTTTCGATGCGACGTCGGATACGGCGCCGGGAGGACCCGACGGGATGAAAGTCGACCAGCGCGGGAACGTGTATAGCGCGGGTCCGGGCGGGTTGTGGATCTTTTCGCCCAAGGGGCAGCATTTAGGAACGATTCACGTTCCCGAGCGAGTGGGCAATCTGGCCTGGGGCGATGCGGATGGTAAAACGCTGTACGTTACGGCGAGTACGAGCGTGTACCGGGTACGCATGAAAGTGGCGGGAATTCGGCCTTAACGGCCTTCAGGGCACGTAAGAGTGCGGGCGAAGGTTTCGCGAACCGGTACTTGTGGCTGCATTCCGGTAGATCGACTTAGCGGCGATGACGATCTAACTAGATGTGAGGACTGGCTGGAGTAAATACGCGATTCTAATCTTAGCTACTCTGGCGCCTCTACTGGCAAGAGAGCGCGGGCCGCGTCTCAACGGCACCTACATTGCTACCGCTTACGCGCAGCACGGGATTACGGCTTCGGGAGAGTACGTACACCGGCACGTGGTGGCGGCTGATCCTTCCGTACTGCCGATCGGCACGCGTATCAAAATCACCCATGCGGGGCGCTATTCGGGGGAATACGTGGTGTTAGATACAGGCGATGCGATCCAGGGCCGGAGGCTGGATATCTACATGCCAAGCGCAGCGGTGTGCAAGCAGTTCGGCGTGAAGCATGTAAGAGTGAAAGTCATTGAGCTGGGCGATGGGACGCATCAGACGGCCAAGCAAGCGGATCAGACGGTCAAACAAGACGTTGCGACAGACGTGAAGAAGGGCGTCGTGGGGAATTCGGCTACCGAAGTGGATTGGGCGGCAAAAGGCGCTCCGGTGGCGGCAGCGGCGAAAGCGTCCGCGAACGCCTCCAGTACATCGAAGACTAGTCCGGTGACGAAATCCCCCAAGCCAAATACACCTGCGGCAACATCCACCAATCCCGGCAGTAATCCAGAATAGCCGGGATATTCCTCAGATCCTCCGCGATCACGACGACTAACGTGCTGTTTTTATCTCGTTAGGAAACAGAAGCTTACGTGGGTTATGGCGTAAGCGTTTGCGCTCGGATTCATCTAGCATTAAGGCCTCTCTAGTACGAAAATTCTTCCGGGATACCGACAAAAAACCTGCAAACTTTCCTCGCCGGACGGGGAAAAAGTTCGATTAAGTTTGCATCGGACAGCAGACAAGAAAACCCTGAAGCGGGCTTCAGCGTAGCGGGCGCGCGGGGTGTGCTGCGTCCGGACGACGCACCGGTCCTGACGGAGGAACAATTGATTCGTTTTCACACATACGCTCTCAGTGTCGCTTGCGCAGGACTTTGGATTGCCAACTCCTTTGCGGCGTCAAATCCGGCGGCTCCCAACGAAGCGCCGGCGGCGGCACCGGCGACCGCTTCCGGAGGTACAGCCGGACAGAGCAGTTGCAGCGGGCTTTATCCCGGCGGTCCCTGCCAAAAACGACGCGGACCTGCTCGCGCTGGTTCGGCAAGCGAACCAGGAACTGTACGCCAGCCTTGAATCGTTCGTGTGTAACGAAGATATGAGGCGTTTCAAGGGCCGCATCACGGGCGAGAGCAGTTCTCAAATCGATCAAGTTACGGCCAAAGTATCGTTTGAGAACGGGTTCGAGCAATACAGCGACATTCGCCAGAATGAGCACGCGCGGCAGGCCATCTGGAGCGTGGGGGGCGCGTGGTCCACAGGCGAGTTTGGAACCTTGCTGCGCCAAACGGAAGACTTGCTGAAGACCCAGACAGTATTGTTTCGGCGCTACACGGATTTGGACGGAACCGCCGCGGCAGTGTATGGCATGGAAGTATCGGAACAGGACAGCCCCTGGGATTTGCAAGTGCGTTCGGAGCATTATCGGGTTCCGTTTCAAACCGAGGTATGGGTATCGAGGGCGACGGGACAGGTTTTGAAACTGGAGCGGACCTCCACGAGCATACCGCCGGGAATGGGAATCTCTGAGATTCGCTGGGGCATCGCGCTGCAGGACATCGAGCTGAGCGGAAGAATGTGGATGCTGCCGAAAACGGGCGAGTATACGGTGCTGTACGAAGAGTCGGGGCGCCGCGAATGGAATGAGCTGACGTTCACAAATTATCATCGCTACGGGTCGGAAGTGGCACTGCGGTTTCAGTAGACGCGAGTTTACGATCGCCGAGTATTACCATGGCTTTGATAAGCGCCGGACGCTTTCCTGGATTTTCAGGTCTGCCGCCCGGTCGAGGCCGCCTTGCATTTTTCCCGCCGTGACATCTTAAAGCAACTTTCTCTTGGTTCTGCGATAACTGGCTTCCTCGCCGAAGCCCAAACTCGGAACGTTCCGCCGCAACTGGACTTTCCAACCGCACCGCGCGACCGGCTTGCGGTGACCTCCTGGCCTTTTCGGGCTTTTATTGAAAGCCCGGCAAATCCCCACCGGGATCGCGACGTGCGCAGGATGGACCTGAAAGAGTTTCCCGCTTTCGTCGTTGAAAAATTCGGCATCCACAATATAAATCCGCTCGGCAATCATCTCAGCTCGACCAGCGCCCCTTATCTCGCAGCCTTTCGTGCCGAGGTCGCTCGTGCCGGGTCGCACATCGTCGATTTAGGTCTGCCTGGAGGAATGTTTTACGACCCCGATTCCTCAAAACGTGCAGCCGCGGTCCGCGAAGGACGTAAATGGATCGATGTCGCCGTTGCCCTTGGCTCGCCCAGCGTTCGGCAGCATGTGCAGGGCCGACCCGGTGAAAGGGTAGATGTTGCTTTGGCTGCGGGAAGCATCGGGCAAATGGCCGAGTACGGTCAAGAGCGAAACATCGTAGTAAATCTGGAAAACGACGATGCCGTGTCGGAAGATCCCTTTTTTCTGCTCGCGATTATTCAAAAAGTACATAGTCCGTTCTTGCGCGCTTTGCCCGATTTCGGCAATGCGCTCGTCGCGCATGACGCCGCCTTCAATGAACGCGCCATGAAGGCGATGTTTCCATATGCCTGGAATATGTGCCATGTGAAAGACAGCGTCCAATCCGATAGCGGCGGGCAGCGGGCAGTCGACCTGAAACGCATGTTCGCGATAGCGAAAGCAAACCATTACCGCGGCTTCTTCTCCATGGAGCTGGATATACGTTCAGGCGATCCCGTCCCCGGCACAAAAAGATTGGTTCAGGAAACGCTCCAATATCTTGTATAAGGAGAACGATGTGCTCGGACAGAAGCGGGATGAATCGGCGTGGCTTTTTAGGGACGGGCGCTGCCGGGTTGGCGGCCCTCGGCATTGCACCCGAGCGTGTTATGGGAGCAAACGATCGCGTGCGGATCGCCGTATGCGGTCTGCATGGCCGGGGCGTCGATCATCTAAAAAACTATGCGCAAATCAAGAATGTTCAGATTGCCGCGCTGTGCGACATCGATGAGAATGTCCTGCGCCGGGCCTTAGCGCAAACGGCAAGGGCGCAAACGGCAAAGCTGGAGGTTCCTAAGCCCGCCACTTACACCGACGTGCGGAAGCTGCTCGAAGACAAGTCCATCGACGCGGTGTCCATCGCTACGCCGAATCACTGGCACTCGTTGATGGCGATTTGGGCCTGCCAGGCCGGCAAAGATGTGTATGTCGAGAAGCCCTGCTCACACAACCTTTGGGAAGGCCAGCAGCTCGTCAAAGCCGCGCGGCGCTACAACCGCATCGTCCAGCACGGCACGCAATCCCGCTCGTCACAAAGCGTGCGCGAAGCCATCAGCAAGATGAAAGAAGGTGCGATCGGCGAAACCTACATGGCGCGCGGGCTTTGTTATAAATGGCGCGATACTATCGGGCGGGCGCCGGTCAGCCAAGTGCCCGCTGGCGTCGACTACGATTTATGGACCGGCCCCGCTCCTTTGCATGCGTTCACGAAAAATCGGTTCCACTACAACTGGCATTGGTTTTGGGAATATGGCAATGGCGATCTGGGAAATCAAGGCATTCACCAGGTCGATGTTGCGAGGTGGGGAATGGGGGTCGGCTTCCCGAACAAAGTCAGCGCCATTGGCGGACATTTCATGTTCGATGACGATCAGCAGACGCCCAACGATCTCGTGTGCGTTTACGAATTCGATCTCCCAGACGGCAAGCGGCGCATGATTACCTTCGAGGTCAGGCACTGGATCACCAATCACGAAGCCGGCATCGGAACGCGCGCTCTCGGTACACCTGAACCTACACAATCCGCGAAAGCACGGCTGACGAACGCCTCTTCGAACGCGCCCAAGCTCGGAGCAAATGCAGGCAGCCACAACACTGTCGGAAATATATTCTATGGATCCGACGGGTACCTAGCAACGGGCGATGAAGATGCATCCACCTATCGCGTATGCCTGGGAAGCGACGAGGAAGAACAGCTGGCCGTGCACGCCTCGGGCGACGAGCTCGCTCATTTCAAGAATTTCGTTGATTGCGTAGTGAGCCGCAATCAGGCGGATTTGAATGGACCCATCGAGGAGGGCCATATTTCCTGCGCTCTCGTCCACTTGGCAAACGCATCCTATCGGCTGGGAAGAACGTTAAATTTCAATCCTGCTACTCAAGAAGTCATCGGCGATCCAGAGGCCGATCGGCTTCTGCGTGATGGCGATCGTGGTTATCGTGCTCCGTTCGTTGTGCCTGAAGACGTCTGATGTCAGGACGCAGGGCGCCCGGGCTAGGGCGTTACGGCTTGCGAAGGATACTGCGAGGGCGGGACAACGGCTTTCGCTTCTCCGCGGTTGCATTGTTTGCAGGGGCAACTAAAGACGTTCGTTGCTGGCGTGTGGTCTGGGGTTCGGGTTCAAACGCTTGCACCGGCTTGCCGTTTTCATCCAGGCGCTCGATAACCGGTACTTCGCGCTTGACTTCCACTTTCTGTTCGACGGCTTCGCGCTCTTCGCGTTCCGTGATGTGAATCTCCTCGGTAACGACCCACTGTTTCTCAATTCGCAAAACTTCTGAGGTCACGGGAACGATCAGAGTTTTTCCGGTACGTTGAACCGGCTGAGGGCCGTCGACGACGCGATTGGTTTTCACTCGCTTTACGTCCACATGCGTCTTGCGAAGTTCCTGCGCGAGAACTTCGTCGTGTGTTTCGATGTGTTTGGTGACGCGGACGCCGCCGGTTTCAACCGGGACAGCGTCCGCATGTAATTCCTCGGCTACGACGGGAACTACGACGTCATTGCCGTTATCATCCATAGTTACTGCTTGTTGGTTGCCGATTTTCGACGTTCCGATAAATCGTCTGGAGCAGCCGATTGCGGACCCTTCTTTTCGAGATCTTCCACTTCGACTTCAGTGCGGCGCACCTTATCGCGGACGGTCTCGGTGCGTTCGGTCGCATCTTTGCCTACCCGAACCTCTTCCACCACACGAGCCTCTTTGGAAACGACGGGCTCTTCGGCGTACTCTTTGACCTCGATGACCTGCTCCTCACCGGCGCGCAAGTCGTTCTCGTTAGCTGGGCGATTTACGGGCTGGCGCTGAACGCGCACTTTCTCGTCGCGAAGACGAACCGATTCTTCGACAGGCTCTTCTATCACGCGTGTGTAGACTCGTACTCCGCCGCGAACGACGCTGCGTTTGCCGACGCGCAAGTCCTCCTGGACAACGGGCACGGAACCGGATTGATTTGTCTGACCGGCAACAGCCTGAGCGTCGGAATAACCGGTATTGCTAGCGCCCTGGTTTGCTGTTGCTGAGCCCGCCTGTTCCTGGATATCGATCGGAGAGTAGCGGTTCAGTATGTCCACCACCTCGTCCGTGTTCTCTTCCTCTGTGTCCACGCTCAGCAGGACGTTTCCGCTGCCGACCGCAGTTTGGTAATAATCTCGGTCGGTATATTCGTCATCACCGCTGAAGAGACGATGCCACCAACCTTTGAATCCGCCCTCGTGATGATGCGAGGAGCCGGTTTCCGCGTAGCCGGTTTGTGCGGCCGCTTCGGTTTCAGAACTGATGTAAATATCGTTGTCGCCGATTCCGGCGCTCTTCAGATCGTTAGCGGCGGCGCGCGCTGCGGCATCACCGCTGAAAACAGCGACAACTGTAGATTGTGTTGTACTTGCCATAATTTTTCACCTCTGCTGTGCTCTAACTGACACTGTCTGGACGACGCCAGCAGAGATTAGCTTCAATGAAAACGAGCCGAAAGAAGGCGAAAGGGATGTAAATCTCCCTCGCAAAACTCCGGTGTCTTCTATTGCGCGCCGGAGGTAGTTTGATCGATAAAGCTGGCTACGTTTTCCTTCATTTTTTTCAGCGAGTCGGAGTCCAGATAAACCATGTGGCCGGATTCAAAGGTTGCGTAAGAAATATTGTTGCGGTAGCGCGGGCTGAGATCGAGATGCTGCATGGTGAAGTTGGCGGCGTAATAAGGAGTGGCCAAATCGTAGTAACCCTCGAGCACGCGAACTTTAAGATAGGGATCTTTGACCAGCGCTTCGCGCAGTGCGGTGGCGGTATCGGGGAAGCCGGCTTCCGGCAAACCCCAGTCCCAGCGCACGGTGGGTCCCCACGTCATGTATGCAGTCGTGTAATAGGGCATGTCCGTTTTGTAGTTAAGCTCGCGGCGAACGTATTCATTGAAGACGGACGTGAAGGGCGGCCCGGTTTCGGAGCTGGTCGGATCGTAGTAGCGAGTTTCGGTGAAGCCCTCCGGATCGGGGCCGGTGAAACGGCCATCCAGACGTCCTACGCGCAACTTCTGATCGGCCAGCAAGTAATGGGTGAATCCACCAACATCGACTCGCAGATTATATTCATCGATAATTTCTTTACTAAGCCCGGTGTAGCGGGAAAGCTTATCGATGATGTTCTGGCGCTCCTGTGGGCTGAGCGTGTCTCCTTTGGCGAGCGCTTGCGTGTATTCACCTGAGGCGAATTGCTCCACTTCGGCGCGCGTCTTTGCTAGATCCTGTTCAAGCTCCGGCGCGAGCTTATGATGGTACGCCGCGATCATGGTGTAGCTCGGCAGGATGAGCGGGTATGGTTCGTCGTTGGTTCTGTTGAACTCGAGAGTCTGGAAGGCGAGCACAGTGGAGAGCAGCGTGATGCCGTTGAACGAGATGCCTTGGTCGGCAAGATAGCCGGCGACACCGGCCGAACGCGTGGTGCCGTAGCTTTCGCCGAACAGATACAACGGCGAGGACCAGCGCTCATTGCGCGTGATGTAGAGGCGGATAAATTCTCCGAAAGCTTCGATGTCGCCTTTCATGGCCCAATACTTCTTCAGAGCGGCCATATCCGCCGGACGGCTGAAGCCGGTACCGATGGCGTCGACCAGCACGAGATCGGATTTATCCAAAAGCGTTTCCTGATTATCTTCGAGCCGGTACGGCGCGGCGGGCATGAAGCCTTGCTTTTGCAGAACAACTTTGCGCGGGCCCAACGCCCCCATGTGCAACCAGATGGATGCCGAGCCAGGGCCGCCGTTGAAGGCGAATGTGAGCGGGCGCGTACCCGGATCGGCGCCATCCACGGTATAGGCGACATAGAACATCAAGGCCTCGGTTTTTCCACTTTGATCTTTGATGGGCAGATTGCCGGCTGTGGCGGTGTAGCGCAGCAGCTTCCCGTCGACGTGGATTTCATGATGCGTCACCGCAGGCGGATGTTCGGTCATGTCGAAGTGAAAGTTGGGCGCGGCGCCATGCTGCTCTTCAGAAACCGGGTTGGCGCGCGGAGTTTCCCGCTGCTGCTCCTGTTCGGTCGCGGGATTCTGCGTCGCTTCATTCGGAGGGCGCTCGGGCCGCTCCGGGGGAGTGACCTGCCGCGCGGGCGTGGTCTTTTGCACTTGCGAGCGAGGCGGATTCGGCTGCTGTGCGAACAGGGCGAGCGGCGAAGCGAGAAGTAAGGCTGCGAATAGGTTCAACTGAGGTCTCATTCGAAATTAGGTCCGTTCTGTATTGTCGCGCAGGTGAGTTGATCGTTCGATAATGGTGCGACGGATCATGCGCGATTTCCTGTATGCGCTGCGGCAGCTCGCGAGTAAACCGGGCTTCGCGCATCGCGGCCATTCTTTTGCTCGGGCTTGGCATCGGCGCGAACACCGCCATTTTCGGCCTGCTCGATACACTTCTCTTCCGGCCGCTGCCGGTGCGCGCGTCCGCAAAGAGCTGATCAGAATTGGATCGCTCGAAAATAACGGTATGACGGTGGATGTACCCGGCCCGCTGCTGGAGCATTTGCGAAAAGAACCGCTGCTCGATGGCGTTTGCGGAGTGCAGACTCCGCTGCTTACGGTGGAATGGAACAACACGCCGCTGCCGATGGGCATGCTCGAGCTGACGGGCGATTGCTATCGCACGCTTGGGGTGCGCGCGGCGATCGGGCGGCTTTTTACGCTGGCCGACGATGTTCCCAACGGGCCGCATGTCGCAGTATTGAGCTACGGATTCTGGCAGGACAAGTTTGCGGAAAATCCGCATGTTCTGGGAAGAGAGATTCGCATTCAAGGCGTGCCGTTCACGATCATCGGCGTCACGGAGCGGCGCTTTCGTGGTTTGTTGGTCGGGTATCCTGCCCGCGATTTCGTTTCCGATCTCGTCAGCTTTTGGGAGCGACGCATCCCGCCACGTGTTCTATTGGGCGGATGTGCTCGCTCGTCTGCAGACGGGAGTCCGGCCGGAGCAGGTGCGGCAACGGCTCAGGGTCGAATGGCGCAGATTGCTGGAACAAGCGCTGCCGGCCAGTTCAAAGGCGCGCAACGCGCCGAACTGCTGAGCCAACCTGTGGTGGTGGCGTCGGGCGCGAGCGGAATCGATTACTCGCTGCGAGATCGTTTTCGCGGACCGCTCCTCGGGTTGCTGGCGATTAGCGTGCTGGTGCTGTTGGGGGCCGGCATCAATGTCGCGAATCTTCTGTTGGCGCGCGGTCAGGACCGGCGGCGCGAAATTGCGGTTCGCCTCGCGTTGGGAGCCGGACGCGGGCGAATTATCCGGCAATTGGTGGTTGAAACCGGGCTGCTGATCTGTGGCGGCTTGATTTGCGCGGATTCTCTTGCGTTGGGCGAGCGATCATCTGCTCCTCAGAATCTTGAGCGGCGCCTACTACGGGCTGTCGCTCGAAGTTGCTCCCGACGCAGCGCGTACTGTTATTTACGAGCGGCGTCGCGCTGCTGGTTCTGCTGCTGTTCGGCGTTTTCCCGGCGTGGCAGATCAGCGATGTCGATGCATCCGCCGCGCTCAAGAGCGCCTCGCGATCCTTAACGGGCGCGCGGGCGCGAAGCCGGCGCATTTTGATCTCGACGCAAGTGGCGCTCACGTTGATTCTGGTGCTGGGCGCGAGCGTGTTCGTCGAGACCCTGCGGCATTTGCAAAATGTGCCGCTCGGATTCCAAACGCAAGCTGTGTTGAATGCGCAGCTCATGCCGCTTCCGGGAGCGCTGCAGACTTGGTTCCGCCGGCCACTTACTTTCGTGAACTGCTCGATGCGCATGAGCCGCTTGCCGGGAGTAGAGGCGGTTAGTTTGTCGAGCTTTTCGCCGCTGTTCACGCTGCCTTATAAGGAAAACGTTGGCCGTCTGGATTCGCCCGACGCAGCCGCTACGCTTAACGCCGGCCGAATTCGTGAGCGATGGATTTTTCGACACGATGCGCATTCCATTGCTGGCGGGGCAAGGTTTTCGCCGCAGCGATACCGCGCTAAGCGAACGCCGATTCGCAAAAAACCGCGATCGTGAGCAAAGCTCTGGCCGAACGGCTGTTTCCGAATGGCGGCGCTTTAGGGCAGCACATTCGATTCGGAACGGAACCGGAAACGCGAGACCTGGAGATTGTGGGAATCGCGGGCAATGCGCCGCTGCAAGATCCGCGCACGAAAGAGCTTGAGCTTTCTATATCTCGAATTTTTGGCAGCTTCCATCGCGCGGCAATTGGGGCGATGTGCAGCTCCGTTATTTGGGTTCGACGGCGCAGCTCATTTCCGCGGTTCGGATGGAATTGCGAAAAGCCGGGCGTCAATACGCACTCAAGTGCGTACCATCTCAGAGCAGCGCGATACTGCGCTGCTGCAGGAAAAGCTGCTGGCTGCGCTCGGAACTTGCTTCGGCCTTCTCGCGCTGGCGCTTGCTGCCGTTGGGCTGTTTGGATTATTGAGTTTCTCGGTTGCGGCGCGTACCGGCGAAATGGGAATCCGGATGGCGCTGGGCGCAAACCGCCGCGATATTGTCTGGCTGGTTGTTCGGGAAGCATTGGTTCTCGTTGGAATAGGACTGTTGGCGGGTTGACCGCTTTGCTTCGTGGCCGTTCCGGGCGGCTCGGCGCTGCTGTATGGCATTCGCGCCGTACCTGTGCTGCCGCTCGCTGTTCTCGATGGCGGCCGTTTGCGCGGTTGGGCGGCCGCGGCGTGGCTCCCTGTGTACCGCGCGAGTTATGTGGATCCGAGTTCGGCTCTGAAATATGAGTGACGAAGCGCGGCTGCGCCCCACGCGAAAGGAAATAGATCTTTATTACAAAACGCATCGTTCGCATTTCTACGCTCCGGAGCGCGTGCACGTTTTGCAGATCGTCAAGAATTTGGACGAAGCGACGGATCGCGAGATCGCACTTGCCGCTATGCGGTCAGCGCAACGGGAACTCGACAGAGGCGTCGGTTTTGCCGAAGTGGCGGATCGATATTCCGATTGCGCGGGTAATGGCGGCGATCTCGGCTGGTTCCCGCGTGATTTCATGGTGGAAGAATTCGACGCGGTGGTATTTGAGTTACTCCCCGGCAGCACCAGCCCGATTTTCGAGACTCGCTTCGGCTTGCATATCGTACGGATGCTGGAAAGGCGAGTGGCGGGCGTTCGGCCGCTGAGCGAAGTCTATGAAGAGATCGCGGAAGGGCTTTACGCGCAGCGATTGAAGAAAGCGCGATTCGCATGAAGAAAGCGCCGAGTCCGTGCTGCGTACCGAGCAAGGAGCGGGCAGTGTTGCTCGAAGCGTCGCGCCAAGCCTCAGCGGAACGGCAGCGCGCCGAGCGCGGTTCGACCAGCGACATGGTCCATCTCGACGGCGGATGTTTTCTCATGGGCACCGATTCCGACGAGGCGTTTCCGGCCGACGGCGAAGGTCCAATCCGCAAGGTGATATTAGATCCGTTTTACATGGACCGTTATCCGGTTACGAATCGCTCGTTTTCCGAGTTCATCGAAGCGACAGGTTACACGACCGAAGCCGAGCGATTCGGCTGGTCATTTGTTTTCCGAGGACACATTGCGCCTGAGGATTCCGCACGCCTGGTGGAAGACACGGTCCAGGCGGCTCCCTGGTGGTGCAAGGTGCGGAAGGCGGACTGGCGTCATCCGGAAGGGCCGGATACAACCGTCGCCGGGCGCGAGAATTATCCCGTTGTGCATGTGTCTTGGCACGATGCGAACGAATTCGCAACGATGGGCCGGGAAGCGGCTGCCGACCGAAGCCGAATGGGAATACGCGGCGCGCGGCGGTCTCGAGCAAAAGCTCTATCCCTGGGGCGACGAGCTAACGCCGGACGGCCAACACCTCTGCAACATCTGGCAAGGCGAGTTTCCGGTTCTGGACACGGCCGAGGACGGATACTCGGCGCCCGCGCCGGTGGACGCGTTTCCGCCAAACGGATATGGACTATACACGATTACGGGGAACGCGTGGGAATGGTGCGCGGATTGGTTCAGCCCGACGTTTCACGCGATCGGCACGCGCTTGAATCCGGTAGGACCGATGCACGGCACATCGAAAGTCATTAAAGGCGGATCGTATTTGTGCCACAAGTCGTATTGCAACCGGTATCGCGTCGCGGCGCGCACCTCCAATACGCCCGATAGCACGACAACCAACATGAGCTTCCGCTGTGTGCGCGATAGAAGCGCGTGATTGGAAACGACTGTCAGATCACGGTGTTACGGAACTTGTCCCAGTTATAATCGGAGCGTGTTACGTATCCCAAGTGCGCTGTTGGCTATCATTTTGCTCGCAGGCTGCGGGAACGGCATGCGGAATAAAGCCCAGGTCCAGGAAGCGATCCTAAACCGGTTGCAAACGCACTCGGGTCTCGATTTGAATGCACTCGACGTGACAACCACGTCGGTCTCGTTTAACAAGAATACGGCGTATGCCACAGTCGCGTTTCACCCTAAAGCCGATCCCAGCGTGAACAGCGGCATGGTAATGAAGTACACGTTAGAGGCGCGAGACGGCAAATGGGTGGTGGTCAACGTAGCCGATTCTCAGGGACACGGGATGGCGGGGCATTCGGCGGCGGGGGGCGATCAATTACCTCCTGGACATCCGCCGATCACTGGGAACCCGCACCAGGCGCAGCAGGAACAAGGAACGGACGGGCGAACCCAATGAAGACAGTCGCGGTGTTAGGTGGTGGTCCTGCCGGCGCTTCCGCCGCGGAGAGACTGGCGCGGGCTGGTTTGCGAACCGTCGTGTTCGACGAGAAACTGGCTTGGGAAAAACCGTGCGGCGGCGGCATCACCTACAAGGCCTATTCGCAATATCCTTATCTGATTGAGAACGATACGCCCAAGAAGCTGGTGAGCGATGCGCGAGTCGCGGCGCCGCGAGCGGGCGCGTTCAAGATGCCGCTTGAACCGGCCGCTGGTTATCTATTCGCGTGTCGATTTAAACCGCTTGTTGCTGCGCCGCGCCGAGGCAGCCGGAGCGGAGATTGAGAAAACCCGCGTAGTGGCGCTGGAGCGCACCTCATCCGGCTGGCAAATCCGTACGCAAGCGGGCGCGCTCGAAGCCGATTACTGCGTGATCGCAACCGGCGCCCGCAACCCGCTTCGCGAAGTAGGAACACAATTCGATGCGCAGAATACGATGTGCGCGCTCGGATATTTTGTGCCGAGCGATCAACCACACATCGACGTTCAGTTCCTGCCGAATCTGGAAGGCTACATCTGGGTATTTCCGCGGCCCGGACATCTGTCGGTGGGCATTGGCGGGAAAGGCGAGTCCTCACAACGCCTGCGGCTTCGCCTGGAGCGCTACATGGATGAGAGAGGAATTTCGCGGCAAGGCGCGCAGTTTTTTGCGCACATGCTGCCTTCGCTCGAATCGCACAGCTGGCATAACAATCGTCTCGCCGGGAATGGATGGATTGCCGTAGGGGATGCGGGTGGGTTGGTGGATCCAATCACCGGTGAGGGCTTGTATTATGCGGTCCGCTCCGGGGATCTGGCCAGCCAAGTGGTGCTCGGGGATCGCGAACCGGAAAAGAAAGCGGAGACATACCGGCAGCTCATTGAGCGCGACTTTGGCACTGACTTAATGTACGGAGCGGGGCTGGCGAAGCGGTTGTTCGCCGGAAGAATTTTATTCGGCGGCGTCCCCAATCGCATGGTCGATTTCATGAAGCGCAGCCCGCGATTCTGCGAAATCATGCAGGACCTCTTTGCCGGCACACAGCCTTACCTGGAGCTAAAGAGCCGTTTGCTGCGCAACGTGAACACAACTTTACACGAAATTTTGATGAGCTTCCTATTCCGCAAAGTCGTGCTCGGCGAAACCCGAGTATGAACTTTACGCAGTCGGAAGCGCTGTTTGCCGCGGCCCAGAAGTATATCCCCGGCGGCGTAAACTCGCCCGTGCGCGCTTTCCGGGCCGTAGGGGGAACACCGCCGTTTATCGCGCGCGGTGACGGTTCGCACATTTACGATGTCGACGGCAACGAATACATCGATTACGTCTGCTCCTGGGGGCCGCTTTTTCTCGGGCACAGGCCTAAGCCCGTGATGGACGCGATCACGAGAGTGCTGGAACTCGGCACCAGCTTTGGCGCTCCAACCGGACGCGAAGTGGAGTTGGCGGAATTGATCGTCGACGCGGTGCCGTCCATCGAAATGGTGCGCCTGGTCAATTCCGGGACCGAAGCCTGCATGAGCGCGCTGCGGCTGGCGCGCGGTTTTACAGGACGTGAGCTGACCGTTAAGTTTGAAGGCTGCTATCACGGGCATGTCGATTCACTGCTGGTCAAAGCGGGATCGGGCATGGCCACTTTGAGCCTCCCGGATACGGCGGGAGTGCCGCGCGCGTTTTCGGAGACCACCATAGCGCTGCCGTTCAACGATCTTGATCGGGTAGACACCGCATTCCGCGAACAAGGCGACCGGATCGCCGCTATCATTGTGGAGCCCGTCGCGGGCAATATGGGCTGTATTCCTCCAGCGCCCGGTTTTCTGCAAGGGTTGCGGCGGATAGCGGACCGATACGGTGCGCTACTGATTTTTGACGAGGTGATGACGGGATTTCGTCTGAGCCGGGGTGGAGCGCAGCAACTATATGGCATCATGCCGGATTTGACGACGCTCGGCAAAATTATTGGTGGCGGCTTGCCAATTGCAGCGTACGGCGGGCGTGCCGACATTATGAAAAACGTAGCGCCTGCCGGGAATGTTTATCAGGCCGGCACGCTTTCCGGCAATCCCGTTGCGGTAACCGCGGGCATCGCGATGCTGACATATCTGGAAGCTCATCCGGAGCTGTACGACGCGTTGGAGAAATCCACAACCGGCTTACTTGCGCGCGCTGCCGGACGGAGTTTGTGTGAATCGCGCGGGTTCGATGTTCACCATCTTTTTTCAACGGGGGCCGGTTACAAACTACGACGAAGCGAAGCGATCCGGCACCGCGCATTTTGCGAAGTTCTTCCACTACGTTTTGGAGCGCGGGGTCTATCTTCCACCGTCTCAGTTTGAGGCGGCCTTTGTTTCTTCGGCGCACACGCCGCAAGATATTTCGTATACGGCGAACGTCATCGCGGAATTCTTCGCAAGCGAAGAAATATGACGGAAGGGCCGCGCGTTCTGGTTACGGGAGCGGCGAAACGCATCGGCCGCGCCATTGCGCTGGAACTGTTTCGGCGCGGATTCCAGGTTGCGATCCACTGCAACACGTCCCGCGAAGAGGCGGAAGAAGTATCGCGGCAATGCGGCGGCGCACCTGTGTTTCAGGCCGATCTGGCTAACGTGGAGGAAATCCGAAAACTTTTTCGCGATGTTCGCGCGAAATTTGGCCTGCTGAACTGCCTTGTGAACAACGCCGCCCGGTTCGCCCGGATCGATCCCCTCGATATCACGGAGGCGGACTGGGATTTTATCCACGACGTAAATCTGAAAGCGACATTCTTCTGCTGCCAGGAAGCGGCGCGGCAGATGAGAGAAATCGGCGCCGGCCGAATTGTCAATATTAGTTCCTTGGGCGGTATACGAGCCTGGGCGGAGCATGCGCACTACTGCGCGTCGAAAGCGGGAGTGATCATGTTAACCAAGGCGCTGGCAAAGGCGTTCGCGCCCGAAATTACGGTGAACTCTGTCGCTCCGGGCGTGATCGGATTCAACGATATCGACGCGCAAACACAAAAAATGATCGACGCCACTCCTATGCTGCGCGCGGGTAAGGCCGTCGAAGTGGCGGAAGCCGTTCACTTCTTTTTGACCGCTCCCGATTTCATCACAGCCCAGGTATTGGCGGTCGACGGCGGGTTGAGCGAGCGGTAGCCAACAACGGTCAATAGAGCGGGAGCCCATTCAAACCCGCGAACATCGACTTGAGTAGATGGCCGTCCGGAAGATCGCCGCTGGTCTCCCACGCGAATGCGCCGCCTAGATTCTTGCGCCGCGCGTACTGCATCTTTTGATAAATGGATTCGGCATCGTCGTACGTCCAAAAAGTGGCGCCATCGAAGAGCCATGGCGTTAGCGAATCGCCGCCATTCGTGCGTATTGTCGCGGAACATTTGCGAATTCGGTTCAAGCGTCGTTTTGATGTAGTTGTAATTTTGCGTGCTGCCGGCGCCTGCCAGAGCAGTTCCCATATCAAACTGACCCTCCGGATTCGTATTCGCAGTCACCGTCCAGCCGTAACCATAGAACGGAATTCCAAGCAAAATCTTTTCTGGTGAGACTCCGGATGCGATATACGACTCGACGGTGTAGTCGATGTTCAGAGTGCTGTAAGGATCGTACTTTGTTTTGTAAAGAGGAGCAACGAAACCCGTATAGTTATTCCACGGGCCATTGTAGTCGTATGTCATCAGGTCAATGTAGTTGACGTAACGGCTCACTGCCGCGAGATTGATGTTCGTGAAATTCTGTTCTCCAGCGGGAGCATCGAAGGTGAGAATATATTTACTTCTTCTGCTGAGCGCATCGAGTTGGTCGCGAAATTCCTCCATGAGTGCCGTGAAATTCGCGGTGTCGGCGGCTGTCGGATATTCCCAATCGATTTCAATGCCGTCAAACAGACCGGGCGTATTCGGAACCGCAGGTCCGGGCGGTCCCTGAACCGCGCGGCCGCTTTCCCATTGGTTCGGAGTTTGCCCGAACGCGCCCGAAAAGTTCCCCTGAATGTAATCGCTGAGGCAGGAGGCGACAAAATGCTTCCGGCTGCTGCTCGTCGCAGCGGCGGCGGAGAAAGCCTGAGGCGGGAGACTCGCGCCGCCAATCGTGATGACAATCTTCAAATTTGGATACTTCTGCTTCAGAAGCAATAATTGACCGAAGTTACCGGTCAGGCCGTTCGATGGAAGTTGCTTCCGATCGACGCTGGTATTCGCGCTGGCGGCGGCAGCGGTTCCGTTGTCGGCCCAGGAATCGAAAGAAGTGCACTCGTACTGCCCTTGCGCATTCGTCCCAATATTCACGAAGGCGTAGCTGAGGATATCGAGATGCCGGGCGGTTCCGCTTGTGTCCAGGTCCTTAACTGTAAAGCCACTATAAATCTTCCATTGCGCGTAATAGGCATTGATCAGCTTGTGATCCGAGTTCTGGGCCGAAACCACCAGTGCGGGAAAAAGTGAGGCGATCACGATGGAGGAAAGCGGCTTGAGCTTCATGGAGCGTTATCATATCTCACTCTAATCGTGGTTCGGGAATCTCCTTTACTACCTCGCGAGGATTCTTGTCATCGCGAAGCGCCGCAAATCGCGAATGCCGCAGATGATTTGCGGCCGTCCAGTCTGTGAATTCCACTTGCGCTACGAGCTGTGGACGAAGCCAGCGGTATTTCTTCATCGCATCCGCAGTGAGAGCTTCACCCCGGCGTGCGTTCTTGGGCTCGGGTAGGTTCGCAAATGGACAGGTTTTCGTCTCCAGGCCCTTGAAGCGCGCGGAGATCTCATCCCTATCCGCCGGCGTAAAACCGTTCTTCAGTTTCGCGATAAAAATCAGCCGGTCTTGCTCGTAATAGCCGATGGCAAGCGCATCGAAATGATTTTTACCTGAGGGTCTATAGCCGCCGATCACCAATTCCTGGCCGCGGTTTACCTTAAATTTCACCCAGCTTCCGCTGCGCCCGCCAGACTCGTATCTGCTATCGGACCGCTTTGCGATCACCCCTTCTAACCCCTGCTGCTTCACTGCTGCGATCACGTCGTTCGCGGCAGCTTGCAAAACTGCCGAAATGCGGATTGGATCTCCAACCTTGGAAAGAATTGTCTCCAGTACCTCACGCCGTTTGCTCAGGGGAAGAGAACGGAGATCCCGTTCGCGATAGGCAAGAAGATCAAAGGCGTAAAAAACCAGCGGAGCATTGCTCGCCTTCCAATGCTGTAAGAGATTGAACGACGGGCGGCCTTGCGGATCCAACGCGACAACTTCGCCATCCAGAATGCTGCCGTTTTCGAGATTCGCCATGCCCTCCGTAATGCCGGGGAATTTGTCCGCGAGCGAGTTGTTGCGGCGCGAAAGCAGCCTGCACACGCCCCGCTGTTTGATGGCAAGAGCGCGATAGCCGTCAAGCTTGATTTCGTACATCCAGTTTTCACCTTCCGGCAATACCGCAACCAGCTTCGCTTGCATCGGCTCGACAAAATGCATTTCACTGCGGGGAAGTTTGTCGATAGCAAGGCCGGGAACGGGCACGCGGTTACTCTGCCATTCGGAATCGTTTGCGGCCGCGATCTCGTCCATGGTTCTACCCGTCAGAGCTGAGGTGTTTTCCCGTTTTGCGCTGAGCGGTTTCGTCGAAGAGCCGGTCTTCATCAGCAACCAGTTCTCATTGCCACGGATGCGATCCCTCGCCAGATCCCATTCGCCTTTTAGTTTCTTGCCCGAGAGGTGCAGCCGCAAATTCCCTTTGTAGTAATTGCCCTCGATCAGCTCGTAAGTGCCGATGTCCCAGACCATGACGGTTCCGCCGCCATATTGGCCTTTCGGGATGGTGCCTTCGAAATCGAGATACTCGATAGGGTGGTCCTCGGTCGCCCTCGCCAGCCGCCTTTGATCTGGCTCGAGCGGAACGCCTTTCGGAACCGCCCAGGATTTCAGGACGCCGTGCATCTCCAGACGAAAATCGTAGTGCAAGCGGCTTGCGGCATGTTTTTGCACCACAAACCGTTTTTTGCTGCCCTGCCTGCTGGCGCGTGGAGCACTCGCCTGCTGCTGAGAAGCCGGAGATCGTTTGCCGCGACTCGGCTGTTCTGTGCCGGTCACTTCCAGTGCAGACGCCGGCAAAGACTGTTTGAGGGTGAGCACGGGCGCGAACAGATCGCCGATTTCGTCCAGGCGCTTCAGCGCGGCTTCCGGTTCAAAATAGAGCCCGTCTGCCTTGCGTACGTCGAGAGCGCGCTGCAATTCGTCCCAAGCGACCGGGAGCGAAACAAACGGGCGGCGGCGCTTCGCTCGCAGTGAATAGACTCCGACGGTGGTTTTGAAATCTGCATTCTGGCTCCAGTCGATGAATACTTTTTTCGCGCGTTCGCGCTTGGCCATCTTGGCGACAATCAGTCGTGGATGTTGCTTCGTCAGAAGCTCGGCGACCGCGCGAGCGAACGGCTGCGTGGCCTCGTAACGAACCTTCGTATTCAGCGGGACATAGATCTGAATACCCTTCGACCCTGAAACTTTAGGGAAGCACTGGAGTTTCAGGCGCGCGAGTAAGTCTTTCAGCAGGAACGCAACTTCCGCACACTCCATGAGATTCGCGCCTTCGCCCGGATCGAGATCGAAGACGATCGAGGTAGGCTGCTCCAGTTCAGGAACGCAATGCAGAAAGGGATGCAGCTCGATACTTGCAGCGTTGGCGCACCATACCAGAGTGGCCAAATCGTTGACGAGAATGTATTGGATATCGGGACCGCCGGCGCGGCGAGGCACCGGGAATGTTTTCACCCACTCCGGAGCGAAACCGGGCACATCTTTTTCATAGAAGAATGGGCCCGTAACGCCGTCCGGAAACCGCTTCAGCGTGACTGGCCTGTCTTTCAAGTGCGGCAGCACGTAACGGGAGACTCGGATGTAGTAATCGATTACCTGGGCTTTGCTGAATCCGTTCTCCGGGTACAGGATCTTCTCGAGATTCGAAACGGGTACTTTCCGGCCTCCAATCTCCAGATGCTCTGTCTTTTTTTCAGATGTCGTTTTTCGGGATCGCGGCGCCAAAACGTGCGACGCAGTGCTCCAAGCGTGTGTTTCGGGCGCGGTCGGCTACCGGCAATCAGATGGCGCGGCCGTCGAAAAAAGCGTCCTGCAGGTGGACAATCGAAGGAGGCGTCGTGAAGACGATCGAAACGGTATCGAAGCGAACCTGGTTCCATCCGATTCCGGCTCGAGTGGCGTAAGCTCGCGCGGCGCGAACAATGTGCTTCCGCTTTTCGCTGTCGATGGCCCGCTCGGGAGCGCCGAATTCCGCCGATGTGCGCGATTTCACCTCGACGAATACCGTTATCTCGCCATCTCGCGCGACAATATCGACTTCCGCTTCTCCATTGGCTGGGCGATAGTTGCGAGCCAGCACCATTAAACCCTTACTTCGCAAATAGCGGTGTGCCAGATCCTCGCCGCGCCGGCCGAGCGCCGCGGAGGGTAATAACGTGCGCCGTTCGCGAAAGTGTCTTGCCGAGTCGCTCAGCTTCCATAGCAACTGGCGTGGTGAAATGGACCGGTGCTGTCCTTCAGTGCCTCGAGTTGCCACTCGATCGCCTTGCCGCGGATCAGATAGCAAAGGTAGAACTCCCAGTAACGACGAAACCATCTGGAGGTATTGACAAGGAACTCGAATCCTAGATATCTCCACAAAGCAAGTAACGTAACGCGCGTGGAAATCTCACGAAATCGCGCTTGGGAATAGTAGCCGAATCCGCCGTGTTGTTCTCCGAAGTATCGAAGCGAGAAGCTGTTGAGATGCCAGCGGTGGGTCGGATCGCAAAACGAGCTGAAGTCCGTGTAATGCGGCGTAACGATCACGATACGGGCGCCGGGCGCGGCCAGCCGGTGGAACTCTTCGAGCGTGCCGATCACGTCGGCGACGTGCTCAATGACGTGAATCGCCCGAATTTCACCGAATGCGCCATCTCGAAATGGGTATGGGAAGCGATCGAGATCGGCGATTACGTCGGCGCGCGTGTGCGGATTACGATCGATACCAATTGCGCCGGGATACTTGTTGATACCGCAGCCTACATCCAGAACTGCCGGCAGATCACTGGAGCGAACCGCGGAAACGGCCCTTTTGGCCGAATTTAAGACTCCAGAGCCCGCAGACACTGCTCCAGTGTATCCATCGCGAAATCCGCCTGCTCACGGGTAATCACAAGCGGCGGACAGATCCGAATCGTGTTCGGGCCACAGCCCAGTACCAGCAAACCGCGCTCGAACGCAAGCATTTCAAGGCGGTCGCGGAGGGCTGGAGCGCGCTCCTTGCTTTGCCGGTCGGATACGATTTCGATGCCGATCATCAATCCAAGACCGCGCACCTCGCCGACATGCTGGAAGCGGCGCGGCCACTCCCGCATACGCTGCATCATGTAAGCGCCCACATCAGCGGCATTTCGAATCAGGCTCTCTTCAAGCAACTCGATGGTCGCGAGCGCCGCCGCGATGCAAACGGGGTTGCCACCGAACGTGGACGCATGCGCGCCCGGGCTCCAGTTCATGACGTCCGCACGTGCTACCACGGCGCAAAGCGGCATCCCGCTGGCGATTCCCTTGGCTATGGTGACTATATCTGGAATCACACCGAAGTGCTCGGACGCAAACATGCGGCCGGTGCGGCCCATGCCAGATTGCACTTCATCGTGCACCAGCAAAATGCCGTACTTGTCGGCAATCCGGCGAAGCTCGCGGTGAAACTCGGCGGGAGGCACCAGATAGCCGCCTTCACCCTGAATGGGCTCTACGAAAATTGCGGCTACTTCTTCCGGCGGCAGGATCGTTTTAAATAGCCGATTTTCCAGTTCTTCGATAGATTCGAGAGCGGAACTGGCGGCATCCTTCGATGAGCGGTACGGATTGGGATAAGGAACGTGGTAAACGGGCAGCGAAGGATGAAAACCGCGGCGCTGAATGACTTTACTGCCGGTGAGCGACAGCGCGCCCATGGTGCGGCCATGAAAGCTTCCGAAGAAGGCTATAAACTTATCGCGTCCAGTGTGATAGCGCGCCATTTTGAGGGCCGCCTCGGTTGCTTCCGCGCCCGAATTTCCGAAATACACGCGCTTCGGGAAGTCGCCGGGGGTGAGCCGCACGAGTTTTTCTGCGAGCTGCACCATGCCGGGGTAATAAAAATCCGTTCCCGACATGTGCAGGAACTCGGACGCTTGCCTCTGAATGGCGTCCACCACACGCGGGTGGGCATGCCCGGTTGAGGCAACCGCAATACCGGCGTTGAAATCGAGAAAGCGGTTGCCGTCCACGTCCTCGATAATCGCGCCCTCGCCCCGCTTCACAACCAGCGGATAACAGCGTGTGTAGGAGGGAGAAATGACGGCCTGATCGCGCGCGATGAATGCCTGCGCCTTCGGACCCGGCAGCGCCGTCACTAAATTCGGCAGCAAGGGATGTGCAGCAGTGTGCACCATAAAAGCACCTCAAATCTTGAATGAATAGAAACAGACTTAGGGAGGGCCGCGCGAACGCGCGGGGTTAGTCCGAGCCGAAAAGCGACGGGCGGGTGCTGGCAGGAATCGCCATATTTTTATTGTAGTCGAATTCGGAAAGCACAGCGGCAGAAAAGGCCATGAAGGGAATTATCGTAAGATCTCGAACAGATCTTTAATGCTTTGCTATTCTCACGAGTGCATGAGCGGGCTGGTTCTCGACGGGAGAAAGATAAACCAGGAAATTTTGGGCGAATTACGGCCTCGCATCGAGGCGCTTCGGGCAAAGGACCGCACACCCACGCTGGCGGTTGTACTGGTAGGAGACAACCCGGCTTCGCAAATTTACGTTCGCAGCAAGATCAAGACGTGCCATGAGCTGGGAATCCGCAGCATTGAAATCACCCCCCTCGCTGATATCACGACAGATGAGTTGATTGAGCAGATTCTGCCCCTCGCGAAGGACAGTTCCGTGCATGGCATTCTGATTCAAATGCCGCTGCCCAACCACATCGACACGGATAAGGTGACCAGGTATGTCGATGCGTCAAAAGATGTGGATGGGTTCGGTGTACACGCGCTCGGGTGCTTAGTTCGAAATAAGCCGGCCCCGCGAGCTTGCACTCCCGCCGGGATCATGCAAATGCTCAAGCGCTACAAAATAGCGATCTCCGGGAAGAAGGCTGTAATCGTTGGGCGCAGCGACATCGTCGGAAAACCGCTCAGTCTGATGCTGCTGCATGAAAATGCAACCGTCACGATTTGCCATTCCCGCACCGAGAACCTGGCGGAGGAGTGCCGACGCGCCGATATTTTGGTGGCGGCAATCGGAAGGGCGGCGATGATCACCCGCGATTTCATAAAGCCCGGAGCGGTCATTATCGACGTGGGGATGAACCGGTTAGTGGACAAGACGGAAGTCGAGCGCCTGTTTGCGCACGATCCGGCGCGGCTGGCTGCCTTCGCGAAGAACGGCAGCACGCTGGTTGGCGACGTGGAGCCGCTCGCCATGAAAGAAATATCCTCTGCCTATACGCCGGTTCCAGGCGGAGTCGGTCCGCTGACGATCGCGATGCTCATGGCCAACACCGTTGGGTTGGCAGATGGCAGCATCTGGCGGCACGTTATTTAGCGAACGAAATGTTGCACGTTGGCCTGACGGGCGGCTATGCCAGCGGAAAAACGCTTGTGGCTCGTGAGCTGGAACGGCTTGGCTGCCATCTTATTTATGCCGACGAACTGGGCCATCGCGTGCTGCTTGCGGATGGAGAAGCTTACCGGCCCGTTGTGCAATCTTTTGGCCCGCAAATCTTAGCCGGGGACGGCAGCATTGACCGCAAAAAGCTGGCGCAGATTGTATTTGAAAACCCCGAACTGCTCGCTACCCTTAGCGGCCTCGTGCATCCCGCCGTGTTCCTGCTCGAACGGCAGATGCTGGACGCGTTTGCGGCGAAGGATCCGCGCGGAATCGCCGTTGTAGAAGCCGCTATCCTGATAGAAACTGAGCGTTACAAAGATTTCGACCGGATGATTCTAACCGCCTGCGATATCGAGACGCAGATCGCCCGTGGTGTGAAGCGCGACCACCTCACGCGCGAGCAGGTGCTTGCAAGGCTCGAAAAACAATTGCCGCTTGAAGAAAAGAAAAAGCACGCGCATTACATCGTAGACACTAGCGGCCCAAAAGCGGAGACGGTTCGCCAGGTTGCCGCCGTTTTTAATGAGTTGAAGCAACTAGCGGAGGGCCGGAACGCATGAGGTCGAGAACTTTTTTCCTGGCGCTTGTCATTGCGTTTGCTTTCGTCTGGCTGACGTCCCGCGCGAACTGGAATATTCGAGATCTGGCCGCGCCGTTGTTCCCGACAGCGTTGAAATGGACGGATACGGCCTCTGTTCGCGGAGCCAGTCTCACACCGGACGAGCAGAACAATATCGATATATACAAATCCGCGCGGCTGGCGACGGTCTACATTACCAGCACTGCGGTGCGCCGGGACTTTTTCTTCCAACCTGTCGCCTCCCAGAGCCTCGGTTCGGGATTTTTGATCAACGACGCCGGATTTATAATGACGAATTTTCACGTGATCTCCGGCAGCAGCCGCATTCAGGTGACGTTGTCCGATCAATCGCAATATTACGCGAGATTGCTTGATGGGGACCGCTCGGACGATCTCGCGCTGATCAAAATCAATCCGAAGAAGAAAGCGGAGTTTCTGCGGCTGGGAGATTCGGATCATCTACAAGTGGGCCAAAAGGTGCTCGCTATCGGCAACCCGTTTGGGCTGGAGGGGACGCTCACGGTCGGCGTGGTGAGTTCGATTGGCAGAAAGATCGACGGCGAGGATCAACAGCAGCTCGAAGGTATGATTCAAACCGATGCTGCCATTAACGGCGGAAACAGCGGCGGCCCGCTGCTCGATTCCAACGGCGCGGTGATCGGCATCAACACGGCCATCCTGGGGAGGACGAATATCGGAATCGGCTTTGCGCTGCCGATCAATCGCGCCAAAGCGCTGTTAAGCGATTACCAGGCCGGGAGAATCACCGAGCGTCCGAGGATTGGAATCACGACGGAATACGTGGCGGGCGATTTAGCCGAAGCGCTTGGGCTACCGCGGCGCGGCGGTCTGCTGGTGCAAGGCGTCGTGCGCGGCTCTTCGGAATATCTTAGCGGGCGTGCGCGGGGCGCGCCAGGTAGTGGACATCGGAAATGTGGAGCTCGGCATTGGCGGAGATCTAATTACGGCTATCGATGGCCAACCCGTGACGCGCGAAGACGCACTGGTGAGAGCTTTTGCCAATAAACGCGTGGGCGACACCATCACGTTGACGATATTCCGCAATAATCGGACATTCAATTTGCCGGTGAAATTGATGCGGGCGCCGGCGGATGTTCAGTAGGGCGGTTACTCCGTGGTCGCGAACGGGCTGAAGTTGGTCTCGTAATCGAAGTAGTCGACGCCTTCGTTGCGCTTCAGAAAATTGACTACGGCGTAGGTAACTGGCGTCATCAGCGTCTCGTAAACGACTTTGATGATGTAGGCGGAAATAATCAAATGGATCAGCACGCCCATCGAGCGCATTCCGTAGAAAGCCACAAAGATCACTACGGTGGTATCCACCGCTTGGCCGACAACGGTGGAACCTATGGTGCGCGTCCAGAGGTATTTGCCTCTCGTCAGCAGCTTCATTTTAGCTAGCGTGAAAGAGTTGGCGAACTCGCCGCACCAGTAGGCGATTAGGCTGGCAAGCACGAAGCGCCCAACCGGCTTGAAGATGGTGGCGAAGGCGCGCTGGTCCGTGTACTCGGGCGCAGGCGGGATGATTACCGCGATGTAGCTGACCGTGACCAGGATGAACGAAGCGAAAAAGCCGTACCAGATGGCGCGCCGCGAAGCGCCGTAGCCATACACTTCGGTGAAGATGTCGCCAAAGATATAGGTGATGGGGAAAAGCACTTCGGCGCAGCTAACGCGCAATGGTCCGATGGCGAAAAACTTTGCGGCTATCACGTTTGAGATCAGAAGCACCACAACGAACAAAGTAATGAAGGTATCGAGATACCGGTACCGGTGATCGCTTTGAAGCAGCGTGCTGAGAGTGTTCTTCTCTTGGCTGGCCTGCATGGCAGTTGGATGGAAAACTCCAGAGTGACACGCCGCCCTAAGTCCGTCCGGCGGCGATCAGCTTTTCGAGGTGCTTTGCCAGAATATCCACCTCGATATTCACTCGCGCACCCGAACTGTATTTGGCTAGCGTGGTGTGTTCGAAAGTGTGCGGAATAATCGTGAATCCCGCGAGGTCGCCTTCCATCTCGGCAACAGTCAAGCTGATGCCATCGACGGCGACCGATCCTTTCATGACGACATAGCGCGTTAATTCAGCCGGCACTCGAATGCGGAGCCACCAATTTCCTTCGCCGAGCGGTTCAAGCGAAACGATGGTGGCCGTGCCGTCCACGTGACCGAGCACGAAATGACCGTCAAGCCGGGAATCGGCGCGTAGCGGCCGTTCGAGGTTCACCGGCGCACCCACGTGCAAGTCGCCGAGATTGGTCCGCCGCAAAGTCTCCGGTGCGAGGTCGGCGGAGAAGCGGCCCCCCTTCAACTCCACAGCAGTTACACACGCGCCATTCACGGCGATGCTCGCTCCGGGTTTGGCGTCGTGAAGAACATTCGAGCACGCGACCGTGAGCCGCGCACCCGTGGCTTTATATTCGAGCGCCACAACACGTCCTAATTCCTCTACAATGCCGGTGAACATTTAATGTTTTACATACGCCTCGACGGCAAATTCATTCTCCGAGATCGGTTGGACGTTCAGACGTTCGAACAAGATCGCGTCGGCGCGCCGCATTCTTCCCTGCCCGCCCGCCACCGGCAGACTCTTCAAACCGCCCAGGATTTTCGGTGCGTAATAAAAGAGGATTTTATCCGCAATGTGCGCATCGAGCATAGTCCAGTTCACCGTGCTGCCAGCCTCCACCATGAGCGAAAGATATCGCCTTTCGGCGAGATACTCGATCACCTTGCGCGGGTCCGTTCGTCCTGCGGCCCCGTCGGCAATGAGAACCTGAATGCCCGCGGCTTCCAGAGCTTTTCTGCGCTGAGCGGGCGCGGCCGACGTTCCCACGGCCAGAACATCGTCTTCGGCGCTCGCGACCATCTTCGACGTGAGCGGAATCCGAAGCTGCGAATCGAGCACGATGCGAAGCAGCGGGCGGCTGCGCTCCCGCCCCGAACGGTCCGTTAGCAGGCAGTCGTCTTCCAGTACGGTGCCGATGCCGGTGAGAATCGCATCGGAGAAGTGGCGAACTTGCTGCACGTCCGCTCTCGCGACTTCGCTCGTGATCCAGCCGAGGTTATCTTGCGGCGCCGCGATCTTGCCATCCAGCGTGAGCGCGGCCTTGACTGTCACCAGCGGTCGGCCGGTCTTCATGAAATGGATAAAAGGTTCATTCAGAGCTTCGGCCGCGGCCGTATTCGCATCGTCGATCGCAACCTCGATTCCGGCCTCGCGAAGCCGCCGGAATCCTTCGCCGCTAACTTGCGGATTTGGGTCCTGCATGGCAGCAACCACGCGCGAAATGCCGGATTGAATAAGCGCTTCGACGCATGGTTTGGTTCGGCCCTGGTGCGAGCACGGTTCGAGCGTTACGTAGAGGATCGCACCGCGCGCCTGTTCGCCCGCTTCGCGCAGCGCAACGATTTCGGCATGGTCGACGCCGCTCCAGGTGTGGAAGCCGCGGCCAACTACTGTTTCGTCGCGGACCAGGACGGCGCCGACCGCGGGATTCGGACTGGTTTTGCCGCGCCCGCGCTCCGCCAGTTGAAGCGCTTCCGGCATGTAGGACCTCATCGCGCGATCCTCTCCCGTTAATCGAAAAGCGATTCGACGAACTTTTCAGGCTCGAATGGCAGCAGGTCGGCCAATTTCTCGCCGACACCTATAAACCGTATGGGCAGGTTCAAATCTCGCGCGATTGCTACCACGATGCCGCCTTTGGCGGTGCCATCGAGCTTGGTCAAAATGATGCCGGTGACGCCTGCCGATTCGGTAAACTTGCGCGCCTGCTCCAGGCCATTTTGCCCAGTCGTGGCATCGAGCACCAGCCAGACTTCGTGCGGCGCGCCCGGAACTACACGCTGGCAGGTGCGGCGCATTTTCTCAAGCTCAGCCATCAGATTTTCTTTCGTGTGCAGGCGGCCGGCCGTATCCACGATGACATAATCGACGGCGCGCGCCTTGGCCGCCTGGAGAGCGTCGAAAACCACTGCGCTTGGGTCGGCGCCCGTTTTCTGGCGAATCATCTCGACGCCCGCGCGTTGCGCCCAGACCTCAAGTTGTTCAATTGCGGCTGCCCGAAATGTATCGGCCGCGCACAACAAAACTTTGCGCCCTTCCGCGAGAAAGCGATGCGCCAGCTTGCCAATGGTGGTCGTTTTACCCGCTCCATTAACGCCAACCACCATGACCACAGCGGGAGGAGCGGTCACGATCCTGATGGGCGCCTCCGATGCGCGAAGTACGTCGAGTAACTGCTCGCGAATCAGGTTTCGAATTTCAGCGGCGTCGCCCGTCATCTTGCGATCGACGCGCTGCTGGATGCGCGCGAGAATGTCATCCACCGTGCGCACGCCGAGGTCGGCGGTGATCAGCGTGTATTCGAGCTCTTCGAGGAGATCGGCATCGATCTCTTTCTTGCCCGCCAGCACGTCCTCAATGCGGTCGACTAACCCGGAGCGGGTCTTTTCGATTCCGGCCTTGAGCCGGTCGAGCAGATTCGGCTCCGTTGGAACCGAGCCAAAAAGCGTCTGAATAGCCATTCTTTAAGGAGCGCGCACGAGGAACCTGGTGCGCCTTAGGACGTTGGCTCCAGTTTAGCAAGCGACGGTACTCCCGCAGGGCCAGCCGCATCTGCCGGTACGGGTCGTAAGGGGTGGTCTGTGGTACGCGGCGCACTACCGGAAATGCCCGTTCCGGACCATACTTCGTGCATGGCTGCCGCATTCCCAGCACGAATAGCTCAGCCGGAGATCACTCCTCCGTTACCGGCGTTGCCGGAGCGCTCTTGCGCCGTGTCCGGCACCAACCGATCCTTTATGGCTCTGCTGCTTGCCGCCATTGCGCTGGGCGCGGCGATCAAGCTCTTCGGCCCTGCCTGGGCGCGAACGATCTTCCAGGCAGTGAGATTTGACAGTCTGGGCGCTGTCGGTGCGGTCATAGCCGCCCTTGCCGCCTCCATTATTCTGCACGAAGGCGGACATTTCCTGGCGGCAGTTCTGATGGACTTCGAAATCCTTGGGCTGTGCATCGGTCCGTTGCGCGCCAGGCGCTCACATGGCAAGTGGAGCTTTGAAAGCTCCGGCAAATGGTTCACGGGATCTGTTTCGGCCGTTCCGCGCGAAACTGCATTCTGGCGCGAGAGAGTGTTGGTGGTCGTAGCCGCCGGGCCATTCGTAACTCTGCTGACAGGGCTCGCGACTGGCCTGCTGCTGCTCTATGGCTTCGGGGAGGGCTGGCCTAAAACTTTTCTAGGAGCATTGGCCCAGCTCAACTGTTTCTTATTTGTACTGGGTCTTATCCCAAACGCCCGCACTGCGCGAGTGCGAAATGACGCCAGACTGTTTTCTATCGTCTGGGCCGATGGCGCGGAAGCGCGTGACATCTTTCTGTATCACCTCATTGCACATCTCGAATTTCGGGGAGTTCGCCCGCGCGATTATCCGGAGGGACTCATTCGAGCGATGGCTGAAATGCAGGGCCGGCCCGATGCGATGCTCGTCTATGCGCAAATCATCGCTGTATGGGCAATCGATCGCGGCGACCTTGTTACTGCAAATGCCTGGGACCGGCAAGCGCTGCAGCTTCGTCACGAATGCGGCGAAGCGGCGCAGCAATCCACGCTCGCCAGGTCGGCATGCCTGGATGTGCTGTTTCGAGACGATTTCGCATCTGCGCGACAAAAATTAGCGGCCGTGGATCTCGACGCATTATCGCCCGCCTGGCTGCGGCACCGGACCAAAGCGGTGTTCTCGCTCGTCGTCCAAAACGTACCGGAAGCTCTGGCCGAGATCTGTCATGCTCGGTACGCCTTTCCGGCGCGCCTGCCGTATTATGATTTTGAGCGAATGTTACTTGGCCGGCTGCATCGGCAAGCACTCGCAACCTCGCCTAAGGAACTGGCTGCGTGAGCAATCTAACCTCCGTGCAGGTCTGAAACCAATCTGGCGATACGGCGATCCAAGCAAGCGAAGCGGCTTTCCCCGTAACATGAGAGTGTGGCCGCATGACTGCGTCGGTGTATACACAAACCAGGAGACGTTTGGCTCTCCTGTTTTCGCTGCCGCTCGCCTTTAGCGTTCTGTTTTTCTCGGTCGATCTAGCAACGGAGCACACGGATACCGACCTCCTGAAAATTCAGAATCTGGGTTCGGGTATTTCTCAACTCGGCTCGCTAGCGTATGATGCGCAGTCGGGCGAGCGCGGTTTTCTGCTGACCGGTGACGAACGCTATATCCTTCCTCTCGATCAGGCCAACGCATCGCTCGACACGCAGGTCTATTCTTGCCAGCGCAATGCCAAAGACGAGCCGCCGGCTTTGCAAGCCCAGGTTGCGCAAATCGTCGCGCTGGTAAGAAAAAGACTCGATCAGGCGAATCAAGTCATGCGAACGCAGCGCGCGCAGGGCTTCGCTCCCGCGGTGGAGCTGTCAAAGTCAAATCGATCGGAAGAAACGATGGACGAGATCCGCCGCCGCATCGGTGAGCTACAGAACCAAATAGGCAACCGGCAATCCCGCTATCTTGAAAGCCAACACGGCCTGAACAGTTGGCAATTCGTCGTCTTTTTGGTCGGTTCGCTTGTCCTGATCGGCGCCATGCTATGGCTCTACAACGGCATGTTGTCTTATCTTCACGACCGCGATGCGGCCGGCCTTAAGCTGCAAAGCGCAAATAGCGAACTGGCGGCGCTGAATACGGAACTGGAAGCGCGAATTGAAGCCCGAATGCACGATTTGACGCAAGCCAACGAAGAACTGCAGCAGTTTGCCTATGTAGCAAGCCACGATTTGCAGGAACCCCTTCGGACCATCACCAGCTTCACGCAGTTGCTGGAAGAGCGCTATAAAGACCGGCTCGATAGAGATGCCGACGAATTCATCGGTTATATCGTCAGCTCTTCGCGCCGGATGAGCGATCTTATCAACGGTCTGCTGGCGCTTGTGCGTCTGCGCAAAGCGGGCCAGCCGACGACGCCCATTTCTTTCGAGAAATTGTTAGAAGAGGCGGAGATCAGCCTGCAAGCGTCAATACGCGAGAACCAGGTGGAGATCGATCGTGGTTCCCTTCCCGCGCTGGTGGTCGATAAGGTGCAATTCTCGCAGGTGCTGCAGAACCTGATTAGCAATGCCATCAAGTACCGGCGCGATGAGGCGCCCCGCATTCGGGTGGACGCCAGACGCGACGGCAGCAACTGGATTTTCTCTATCTCCGACAACGGACACGGATTCAAACAGGAGTTCGCGGAGCGTATCTTCGGTCTATTTCAGCGCTTGCACGGACGCCAGGTGGAGGGAACCGGAATGGGTCTTTCCATCGCGCGAAAAATTGTCGAGCGCCACGGCGGCAGGATCTGGGCCGAATCGACCGAAGGAGTTGGCTCGACGTTTTATTTCAGCCTGCCTGTGAGCCTGGAAGTATCGCGCTATCCTCGCGGCCTCGAAGCCGGCGCCGCGATGCTGCAGGCGAAAACGGCCGAGCCCCGCGCCCCACTCGAACTTTAATGCGCAGCCGCCGGGCGGCCCGGCTTCATCTTCTTCATCACGAAAATCAACGGCAGCATGAACGCGAATGCGACTCCAAGCAGCCAGAAACAATCGATGTAAGAGAGCATGTCGGCCTGACTGTGCAAGATGCGCATTAACAACGCGTATGGTCCATTGCCTCCGCTGGCGCCGGACGCCGCGAAAACATGCGTCGCGGAGTTCAAAGCTTGATTGAAGCGCGGATTCAACGCGGTCGTGTGCTCAATCAGGCGCGCTTGATGGAATTGCGCTCTTCGATCCAAAATAGTGGTGACCAGTGAGATTCCTACACTTCCCCCGATATTACGGGCCAGATTGATTAGTCCGGACGCCGCGTTGTTTTTGGTAGGCGGGACGAATGCGTAAGCGGCGGTATTAATCGGTACGAACAGAAACGCCAGCCCCGCGGCCTGGAAACAGCGTGCGATGGCGACGTATTTGAAATCCATGTAAATATCGAAATTCGTCATGTGGATCAGCGCCAGCGACGTGATCGCCAGCCCGATGCCGATCAACCAGCGCGCTTCCACTTTGCTCAACAGCAATCCCACAAACGGCAGCATTCCCATAACCAGCAACCCTCCGGGGGAGATCGCAAGGCCCGCCTCCGTGGCCGAATAGCCCATCACAAGCTGCAGATATTGAGGAATCAAAACTGTGCTGCCGAGTAAAATGACTCCGACCATGAACATCAAGAATGCGGAAATCCCGAAGTTCCGGTTTTTGAGCAGGCTGAGATCCACTACCGGGTCTCGCTCTTTCAGCTCCCAATAGACCGCCAGGATTAGCCCGGCCGCCGAGATGAGCAGGCAGGTTCGCATGAAACCGGATGCCAACCAGTCGTCACGCTCGCCTTTGTCGAGCAGAATCTGCAGGAACCCGAGGCCCAGCGCGATGAAGATGATGCCCCAGTAATCGACCCGCAGCTTCCCTTTCCGCTTCTCGCGCTCTTTTTCAAAATATGGCGGATCGTCCACCATGAAGCTGGTCAGAATGAGCGAGAGGATGCCTACTGGCAGATTGATGAAGAAGATCCAGCGCCAGCTAAAATTGTCCGTTATCCAGCCGCCCAGCGTAGGCCCAATAGCCGGAGCGGTCACAACCGCCACGCCGTAAATGGCGAAGGCCATGCCGCGCTGCTGCGGAGGGAAGGTATCGGCCAGAATCGCTTGTTCGCTGGGCTGCAGACCACCGCCGCCAATTCCTTGCATCACCCGGAAGAGCACCAGAAGTCCAAGCGTAGGAGCAACGCCGCACAGAAACGAGCTCACTGTGAACATCGCCACGCAAACCATGTAGAAATGCTTGCGCCCGATCAGCAGCGAGAACCAGCCGCTGAGCGGGAGAATAATCGCGTTGGACACCAGATACGAGGTCAGCACCCACGTGGCCTCGTCTTCGCTCGCCGACATGCCGCCGGCAATGTGAGGCAGAGCGACATTGGCGATGCTCGTGTCGAGCACTTCCATGAAGCTGGCCAATGTGACTACCAGCGCAATCAGCCAGGGATTAAATCTCGGCCGCCACTGCGGCTGGACGCTTCCGCCGGGCTGCTGCCGGGAACCTCTGTCGTTTGCCATGCGGCTTCAGTACGCGTTTTTTGTTCCGCTGTTCAAAAGCACGGTCGGCGTAACGGACATTCCCGGCAGTAGCAGATGATCGCGATTTTCACCGGGCTCCAGCACGATTTTCACCGGCACGCGCTGCACGACTTTTACGTAATTGCCAGTGGCATTTTCGGGCGGCAAGAGGCTGAACTTCGCGCCTGACGCGGCTGCGATGCTGTCCACATGGCCTCTGTATTTCCTGCCGCTGCCATAGGTGTCCACGTCGATCTCGACCCTTTGGCCGACTCGCATCTTCTTGAGCTGGGTCTCTTTGAAATTGGCCGTGATCCAGACGTCGTCGAGCGGCACCAATGCCATGATTTGCTGCCCGGGAGAGACCTGCATCCCCGGTTCCGCATTCTTACGGCTGACCACGCCATCAACTGGCGCCCGGATAATCGTGTATTGAAGATTGAGGCCGGCCTGCTCAATATCGGCCTTGCGCTGCTGCACCACAGCTTGCGCCTGTTTGTAGCGCGCCGCGCTGACGGCTTGTTGCCGCGCCCTCACCTGCTCGCTCTGCCGCCTCTGCACCAGTGCCGTGGCAAGCTTGGCCTTGGCCTCATCGAGCTGAGCGAGGGCTTGATCGACACCGTGCCGCGCCGCAACGATATTGGCGTTCGCCGCGTTCACCTGAGCCTGATTGACGTCGGCGGCTGCAACCGCCGTGTCGTAGTCCAGTTTTGATATCTCATCCTTGTCGACCAGATCCTTATATCGGGCGAGATCCTTTTGCGCCTTCACGTAATTTGCCTGCTTCTCAGCCTGAGATGCCATTGCGGAGTTCAACTGGGCGCGAGCGGTATTCACCGTCTGCTGCGCCGCGGCAACGCCCGCCCGCCCCTGTTGGACTTGGGTAGTGCTCGTGCTCACCTCGCTCGTGGTGTTAATGGTCGTGATGGGTACATTTTCCTGCGATTCGGACGTGGTTGCCTCAGAACTTGCGAGCTGCGCCTGGGCCTGATGCAGCGCGACTTGATAATCGGCCTGATCCAGCCGTACCAGTTCCTGCCCGGCTTTTACCGGCTCGTTATCGTTGACCAAAACAGCGACGATGGTTCCACTGATACGCGGGCTGATGGGAACTATATGACCGTCTACTTGAGCGTCGTCAGTCGATTCGCGCACCGAGTAATACGCATAGACCGGTATGGCCACAATGGCCGCTACTACAATGAGCGCGAGCAGAACAAAACGGATGGTTCTCTTGCGCCGCGGATTCGCCGGCCGCTTGTGCTTCCGCTCATCCGGACCCTGTCCGTTGTCTTGCTCCTCCCGATTGTGATCCTGCTCTTCGGGATCATGCCCCTTTTCCCGTTCTTGCACGTCCGCCATAACTCTTATCCCTATTCTTCAAGCATTCGAGGCGCACGTCGCGCGCTCTTCGACCGCTCCGGAGTGCTCTATTACACTCGCACGCAGCTTTTTCAACAGCCCTAATAGCTGCTCCTTTTCATGACTGGTCAAATCCCCCGTGAGTGATTTTACATTCCGGAAATGTAGTGGCATAAATTCGTCCAGCAACGCCTCGGCTTTTTTTGTAACTCGGGCGTAACGAGCGCGGCGATCGCTGGTATCCACCACTCGCTTCACATAGCCCTTTTCTTCCAGGTGATCGATAAGCCCCGTAATATTCGCCCTGCTTACCAGTAGTAGTTCGCCTAGGTCGTGAAGCTGCATGCCTTCGGGCGGCCCGTGCCGCAGCAGCATGAGGATGTTGAGCGTCGATTTCGAAAGTCCAAACTCGGACATGTAGTGCGCGATGATCTGATGTAAGACATCGTACGTGTAAAGCAGGTCGAGTGCGACTTGCGCCGAGAGCAGGTCGAAATTCGGATAGCGCGGACCCGCTTGCCTTACCCGTTCGTGATAATACGTCTCGCGGCGGTCGCGCAACATAGTGTTTGGATTCAAAGCCAGATAGTAAAGTTCCTAAGTATTTTCGCATTCCGGTGTACTCTGGTGCTTAGGATGCAAAGGATAGGCGTGCTCTTCGGTCTGATGCTGGCGCTGGCCTGTATTTCGCAGGCCGCGGAGATGCAAGGTGTGGTTGCCGATTGGAGTTGTGTACAGTCGATGGTGCGAAACGGCCGCGAAAAAGTTTTGAAGCAGAATCGCAGTTGCTCGCTTATGAATAATTACACGCGGAGCAGCTATGGATTGATTACTGACGACAAGAAGTTCTATAGGCTCGAAGATCCCGGCAATCAGCGCATTCTCCTGCTGCTGAAGAACACGCCCGACAAGGACAACCTGAAAGTCGTGGTAACGGGCGATGTCCAGGGCGACACGATTAAGGTCAGCCGCCTCAGCATGCTATAGCAGTTCAACCGGTTGGGTCGCCGTGGATTTCAACGGCCATATCCTCTTCGGTAACCGCCGGCTCGGGAAGTCTGCCGGTCCAATTGGCCCAGCCCCAAAAAATGGCGGTGGAGGAGCTGAGCGCGCCCGAAGCTGCGCCGATTGCCCGAATACCGATATATTGCGAGGCGGCGCCAGCGGCCCACATGGAAAGCATCATGGTGGACCAGTTCATCGTCTCAATGGTGGAAAACACGCGGCCGCGGAAGCGATCTTCCACGTGCCGAAGCAGGTTCGACCAGTTCAGCACGGAACTGACCGCAACGCTGGCGCGCGAAAGGCCCATGAAAAAAAGCGCCCCTCCCCAGGTCGGCATCTGGCTGAAGACGATGTAAGCGCCGCCGTGCAGCAGATAGCAGAAGAAAACCGTTTTCTTATACGTCTCAAACCCAATCCGCTTGCCAAGCCAATTGCCGATGACGCCACCGATCAACAAGCCGATACCGGCGGTGCCCCATAGTTCGCCAAGTCCTTGAGCGCCGCGTTTGAACACCAGCTCACTGAAGAGCGTGAACAGAACTTGCGCCGCGCCGCCGCCGCTGGCCCACCCAACGGCAATCAGGCCAATGCCGAGAATCAGCGGGCTCTTCACCATATAGCCGAGCCCTTCGCGGTATTCGTGCCAGGGCCTCGCGATCTTGGTTTCATTCAAGCTGCGATTCTCGGCGCGAAAATGGCCGTGCGCCGAGCGCAGGTTTGCGATACACAAAGCCGAGAAGAAAAACGACAGCGAATTGAAGATGAACGCGAGCTGATAGCCAAATCTGGCGACAGCGGTTCCACCGCAGAACGCCCCCACCACCAGCGTCAGCCAGCCGGTCGTTTGCGTAAGGGAATTGGCGGTGTGCAGTTCCTCCTCCGTAGTGATGGAGGGCAGCAGCGAGGAGCGCCCACTGGTGAAGAACGGAGATGCGATCATCAGCAGCGCGCTCAGAACATAGAGAAGCCAGGTCTGCCGGTAGCCGATTGCCAGAATAAATCCCAAGGCGATGAAGCCGCGCACCAAATCGCTGGCAATCATGATTCGCTGGCGATCGAAGCGGTCGAGAACAACTCCCGCGACGGGTCCAATCATGACGGCCGGAATCGCGCGAGAGAGCATCAGTCCGGCAATTATGCCGCCGCTGTGTGTTTCCGTTACCGCCAGGCTGAGAACCGCAATATTGTTGAAGTTATCGCCTACCTCGCTGACGATTTGGCCGGTCCACGTATAGCGGTAGTTACGGTTGCGCCTTAGAAGACGCGTGAAATCGGACATGCAGTGAGTGGCTGGCTCGGTTCAAGCTTGCGTGTTAGCGCATGTTTCCCGTGTGGCCTAATGAGTAGCGGCCCGGCTGCGGATAGACACACAAACCGTGCGGCTGGTCGCCGACTTTGATACGAGCCGCCAGTTTGCCGGTTGTGGTATCGAAGGCATAGACTTCCCGGTCATAGCGTCCGGACAGCCAAAGATATTTGCCATCCGCCGACACGCCGCCCATATCGGGGCTGCCTCCGCCCGGAATATCCCATTCCTTTGCCACTTTGCGCGTTGCCAGATCAATCAGGGAAATCGATCCTTCATGGCTGCCTTTGGGCCGATTGGGAAAACCGCGGTTCGACACATATAGGTATTTACCGTCCCGGCTGAAATACAGTCCGTGCGCACCAGCGCCGGTCTTGATGAACCCGATCTGCTTGAATTTGTCGCCGTCAATCACGTGTACCCCGTTGGCGTCCATATTCGCCACATAAAAAACTTTTCCATCGGGAGAAATCCGGCAGTCTTGCGGCATTCCTTTGGGCAGCAGCGGAAGGTGCGCAATCACCTTCTGCGCGGCAACATCCACCTTGATGAGCTCGCTTGAAAATTCGCAGGTGGCAATCATGTACCTGCCGTCGCTCGAAAAATCCGCATGATTCACGCCTCTGCAATTGACTGGAACGCGATTGACCACCTTCATGGTTTGCGCATCGCGGAAATCCATGCGCTTCAGGCGTTCCGCCATCACAATGGCGTATTTGCCGTCCGGCGTGTAGTACATGTTGTACGGGTCATCGACGGGAATGGTCTCGCCTTCCTTGCCGGTAGCGGGATCGATCAGCGTCAGTTGATTGCCCAGATCTTGCGCGACCCACAGTTTCTTCAAATCCCAGGACGGCACCACGTGTTGCGGCTCCAACAAGCCTCTCGAATGCTTCGGAAGCGCGAAATGTCCGATAATTTTGTAGGTCGCAGGATCGATGATATCGACCGTGTCGCTCTTGGAATTCGGCACGTACACGCGCGCGGGAAAGTTCTTCACAACCGGGCTCAACATGCCGGGTCCATCGGCGGAATACAGGTTCTCAGTATTTAAAACCGGAGGCATTCCGGGGAGAAGGTTCAATTTCGCGGAAGCAGCATGCGCGGCTCCGGCAATGAGGATGCACACCGCGGCGGGTGCCAGCAATTTGAACAAGCTCATAAGTTATATGTAGAGTAACGCCCTAAAATTCTATTTTCAGCCATTTGAATCTAAAGTACAATTTTATATAGAAATGTTGCGAACGCGTGAAAGCGAGACGGAGATTCTGCTCGGCAACAAGCAGCTCACCGGGATTTTTTTCGTGGTTGCGGCGTTGCTCGGGATTGCTTTCTACGGCGGGTACATGGTCGGCCGCGCCGGAACCGGGGCTAAGGCGGTTGCGGCTGCCCCGGCGCCGGCGGCCGAAACTACTCCCGCAGCCAATAAAGGGACGGGGGGAGGCGAGACTCATTCCTTCCCAAGCGATACTGCGCCGCCTGCCGATCAAACGGCGCCTTCAGCAGAGCAGGCGCCGCTCGGCTCGCCCAAGCGCAAAACGGCCGAGGCGGCCCACGTGCCTGCAGGCGCCTCGGCGGCTTTCAACCCCCAACCAGGCGACCAGTTTTTGCAAGTTGCCGCCGTGGGAAAAGATGAGGCCGAGGCCGTCTCGGATGTTTTGCAAAAAAAAGGCTTTCAAGCGCACGCCGTGCCGAAGCCCGGTAACGCAAAGATCTATCGGGTGCTGATTGGTCCGCTGCACGACGCGGCCGATCTGTCTTCCACCCGTGACGCGCTACGGCGTACCGGATTCCGCGAAGTGATCGTGCAACGCTACTGAGCGCTGGCTTGTTTGATTATTCGTTTCGAAGCGCAGTCACGGGATCGACGCGCGTGGCGCGCCAGGCCGGGATGAAGGCAGCCAGCAGTGCGGCAAAGGTGAGCACGAGCGCAGTGATCGCGAACGTTGCGGGATCGAACGGGCTGACCTGGAATAATTGAGTCGACGCGAAGCGGGCGAGGAGCGCTGCGGCAATAAATCCGGCGATAAGACCAATCGACACCAGGCGCATGGCTTGGCCGATCACCAGCGCGATTATCCGAGTTTGTTCCGCACCCAAAGCAGTGCGAATTCCAATTTCGCGCGTGCGGCGGGTCACGTTAAAGCTGATAACGCCGTACAAACCGATCACCGCCAGGAACAGTGCGGCGGCAGCGAACACCACCAATATTCTCGCGGCGAATTCCCGAGGTCCAAGTGCGAGCGCGATTCTCTCCTCCATCGTTTTGAAGTCGAAAACGGCTTGGGCGGGATCGATGGCATGCACTGCGTTGCGGATTGCGCGTGTGAGCTGCGCGGCAGATACAGTACCTCGGACAGCGAAAAAGAGCTCCGTCTCTGGTTGCTGGTAAATCGAAAAATAATAAGCGCCGCGGCCCGAATCGGCCGCCAGACTGGACTGCTTCACATGGCCGACGACGCCGACAATGGTGGCCCAGGAGTTTCTCGAACCACGACGCAAGCGGCGTCCGAGGGGATTTTGGTTGGGCCAATAGCGCCGGGCGAGATCCGCGTCGATAATGGCTACCGCCTGGCCGTTTTTGCGGTCGCCGTCGTTGAAATAACGGCCCGCAAGCAGAGGGATTTTCAACGTTTTGAAATAGTCCGGACTTGCGTATCTCGCAGAGCCGTGAAAACCGGGATCACCGGGCGGGACAATTCGCCCTTCGACGTCGAAAGAGGCTGTCGGATCGCTCCCGCTGAACGGGACCGCATTCACTGCACCCGCAGAAATCACGCCGGGCGTTTGCGAAAGGCCATCCAGCACAGCATGAAAAAACGCGGTCTGCCTATCGGCGTCGCCGTACTCCGTGGTGGGCAGCGCGACCGAGGCTGTCATCACGCCACGGGGGTCGAAACCGGTATTGACATTGCGGAGCTGCGCAAGCGTTTTCAGCAGCAGCCCGGCTCCGATGAGTAGAACCAGAGCAAGCGCGATCTGACCGGCAACCAGGATCGACCGCAGCCTTTGGCGATGATGACCTTCCGTATCGGAGCGGCTGCCTTCCTTGAGCTGGTCATAGTGTTGTCCCAATCGCGAGATATGCCAGGCCGGCACCAAGCCGAAGACCAGGGCCGAAAGAATTCCGGCGCATGCTGTGAAAGCCAGCACATAGCCGTCAATGTGAATGAGAATTCCGGTAGAGAGCTGAAGGCGCGCAAGCGATAATATGGCGCGCAGAATGCCAAGTGCCACAACGAAGCCCAGAACGGTTCCAACCAATGAGAGCAGCGATGTTTCAGCAAGCGCCTGATAGATGAGATCGGCCCGGCTTGCCCCAAGAGCTGTCCGGATGGCCAACTCGCGAGCGCGCGCGGTCGCGCGGACAAGCATCAGGCCGGCGATATTGGAACAGGCGATCAGCAAAACAAAGCCGACCGCTCCGAGCAACAGGAATATGGGCGTCTTTAGATCTCCCGCTGTATACTCGGTCAGCGGTTCGATAACCATGCTCCACTGCGATCCTCTCGCGAAGGGGAGCTGATCGAGCACGCGGTTCGATAGCGCCTGGACAGCGCTTGCCGCGCGAGCGTGACTCACGCCCGGAGCGAGGCGCGCGGCGACGAAATAGTTCTCGTTCAAGCGATTGTCGGGACCGTATGCCTGAGGCGGCAGTCCGATGGGAGTCCAGATGTCGGCCTCGGCAGGCCAGCGGAAATCGGAACGCGTCACGCCCACCACGCGGTATGGCGTTTTGTTCAGTTCCACTGTGCGTCCGATAATGCCGCGATCGCCGCCAAACAATCGTTTCCAGACGCCGTACGAGAGCACGACGACATGATTCGCGCCAGGCTGATCCTCTTCGCGTTGGAAACCGCGCCCAAGCAGCGGATCACTGCCGAACACGTCGAACCATTGCCACGTTACCAGCGCGCCCTCGAGCCGTTCGGGCGAGTCGCCGCCGGTATAGTTGAAACCCCCCAGGTCTACCATTGCCGCTCTCGAAAAAACTTTGGCGGCTGTCGCGAATGTCGGCAAAATCCGTTGCGGACATACCGATTCTGTCCAGGTTTAGCTTCTTGTAGCTGACGCGCGGCGCAACCAACTCTTCCGGATGGCTTATTCCGGCAGGATGGAAGAGAAGACCATTCACGACGCTGAAAATAGCAGCGTTGCCGCCGATGCCGAGAGCGAGCGATAACAGAACGGCTGCGGTAAAACCCGGACTTTTCGCCAACGTGCGAAGCGCGTAGCGGAAATTCGACTTATCGAACATGCACTGAGAGGGACGCAGCCCGGGAGCCGCTTGTTCAATTCAACAGATCAATGGCCGGACCACTGTACGGGGTTGCCCTGTTGCAAAGTCCAAACTTCGATTCCGTCTTTTTGTAGTTTTTGCGCCAGATCTTCCGGACGGCCGGTAAGCGCTGGGAATGTTCCGTAGTGCATAGGAATCACGCGCTTGACTTTCAGCAAACGAGCGGCATGCGCGGCTTCATGCGGCCCCATGGTGAAGTGGTCGCCTATAGGGAGAAAGGCCAATTCCGGCCGATGCAGCTCCGCGATCAAAGTCATGTCGTAAAACAGAGCCGTATCGCCGGCGAAGTAAGCGCTTCGTCCGTCGGCCAGCGAAAGGACGTATCCGGCGGCTTCTCCGCCGTAGATCAGATCGTCACCGTCTTTAATGGAGCAGCTATGCAGCGCATGCGTCATCGTGAGCTTCGCGAAACCGAGGTCGACAGTCCCGCCTTTATTGATGCCTATCGTGTTCTTGACGCCTTTTTTTTCAAGCCACGATGCAGTCTCGAAAATCGCCACTACTTTCGGATGAAATTTCTTCGCGAGCGGAATCACGTCGTTGATGTGATCGAAATGGGCGTGCGAAACCGCGATCGCGTCCGCCCTCTCAATCTTGTAGCTTTTCGGGTAGGCCGGATTGCCTTCAATCCAGGGATCGAAAATCAAAACCTCTCCCGAATCGAAGCGAAGTTCGAAAGTTGCATGTCCTAGCCAGGTAATTTGTGTCATTCCACTGCATTAGATGCGGGCTTCGGTTTAGCTGGTACATCCAGACCATCTCCGATTTTTGCCAAGCCGGGAATGGAAACCGGCATTTTCCCGACGATCGGGATTTGGCCCAGAATCGCTTTCGCGGCGGCCATTTCCGAAGTGGTGGAGGTGCTGAAAGTCGCGGCATACGAGCTCACATCGGGAAAATCGCGCAACAGATATGGATTGCCAAGCGAAATCAAAGCGAGCGGAACGGGCCCGTGCTCCAGCGTTTTTAAAAAGGAATTCAGGCCGCCTTGTAATGCAACGCTGCCGCGATTGGCCGCAACCGTCACGAACGCGGCGGCGTAGATCTGTTTGCAATGCGTCGTCGTATCGTTCGCAACGGCGGCGAGCACATCGTCGGGCATTGCGGCATTCGCAACGTAAGTCTTCAAATCGGGAATGCTTTGCCGCAGCGTCCAGGAAAGCGATTCGCCGCGCTGCGAAAACTGTCCTTCCGCGAGTACCACCAGACACGAACCCTGGGTTCCCGGCGCCGGGAAAAGATGTTTATCGTCCTTCACAAGCGTCACAGCTTCATCGGCCACGCGCTGCGCGAGCAGATCGAGTTCCGGATCTTCCAATTGATTGCCGATCGCGTCCAGATCGACGGAGCGGCGGCGGAAGAGTCCGACGCGCTGCTTGGCCGCCAGAACCTTCACCGCGCTCTCATCTATCCGCCGGCGCGAAATGCGGCCGCTCTTCACCGCTGCCATAATGGCGCGTATCGAAATTTCGGGATCTGTCGGCATTAAAAGCACGTCCGCGCCTGCTTCAAGGGCCCGCACCGCCGCTTCTCCCGGAGGGAACAACGCCGCAATCCCCTGCATTTCTAAAGCATCGGTGACAATCAGTCCTCTGAACCCAAGCTCATTGCGCAGCAGCCCCGTAAGAATGTTGCGGGAGACTGTTGCGGGCAGCGCTTCCGGCTCAAACGCGGGTACCGCCATATGCGCGGTCATGATCGAATCGACGCCACACTCAATCGCTGCGCGAAACGGAACCAATTCCACGGATTCGATTCGCTCCTTCGGCTCATCGAGCCTGGCGAGCTGCATATGGCTGTCTTCCGCTGTGTCACCGTGGCCGGGAAAATGCTTGGCTGTCACGAGCACGTAATTGGACGGATCCGAATGCGCACCTTCGATGAAAGCGGAAATACCCGCTGCAACCGATTGCGGATCCTCGCCATAGGATCTGACATTGATGATCGGATTATCGGGATTGTTGTTGACGTCCGCATCGGGAGCGAACACCCAATTCACCCCGAGCGAGCGCGCCTCCCGCGCCGTAGCGGCCCCCAGTTCTTTGGTCGCAGCCAAATCCCGCGCCGCCCCAAAGGCCATCAGATATGGAAAGCGTGCGGTCTCCGACACGCGCATAGAGGCTCCGCGCTCAAAATCCGAGGCGACCAGTAAAGGCGTCTTCGCCAGTCGCTGCATGTGATTGACGAACGCGGCCATTTCGAAGGGCTGAGCGCCGATGACGCTGCCGTCCCGAATGCGTCCCGCAACGATAAAGCCCCCAACGCGATCTTGCCGAATCCAGCGAGCGAATCTGCGGTATTCATCGTTACTGCTGGGAGGATAATCGCCATACCCGCGAACCACAATCAATTGAGCAATGCGATCGTGCAGCGAGAGCGGCCGGAGCAGATACGAGCTGCCCGGCCGCGAGCTCTTCACCGAAGGCTGGCGAACGGTTTTGGCCGCTGTTTTCGGGCGTTGAGCGGCGAGCGGGTACGAAAGCGGCCCAAGCGCACAGCAGGCGCACACGAAGAGGGTTCTGCCGAAAAGCATTTCCCTCAATATAGCGGCTGCCGGCTGCGGCGCGCTCAGGAGCCGGCGTTGTGCGAGCGTGTCTTGCGGCCGGGACCGGCCGAATGGGGTGGCTTCTTCGTTGGGGGGTGCAGCAGCCGCTTGGTGTACAGCACCAGACTTGCCACTTCGTGTGAGCTTTTCTGGATCACCACATCCGCGCCAGTATCCTGCGTGCGAAGGCCGAGGCTCTCCGCAAAACCCGTCAGCAGAATAATCGGATTCCGGAATTCTTTCGCGCGTAACCTCGCAATCAATTCGATGCCATCTATGGGCGACATCTTGTAATCGGTCACAATCAGATCGAAGTTTTGCCGTTCGACAACTTGCAGGGCGTCGAGACCACAGCCGGCCGACACCACGTTATAGCCCAACTCTTCCAGCACCGACCGGCGAGCCATCACGCCGTTTTCGTTGTCGTCGACAAGAAGAATCGTGTAGGAATTTTGAGAGCGACGGGAAGGAGCGGATCGCATCGAGACCCAGTGACAGTAACAAACGCCAACAAGACTGTCAATGACCCGCTATCGGGTTCAAACTGCAAAAGATTTAGTGCTTGACAGCGGACGCATCCGGTGAGCGATGCTCAGCGGTGTCGAGCCGGCACGTTCTACTCGACGGCGCGCGGAGCTTTATAACCCAATTTCGCGACGATCTGATATTTCATCGGCTTGCCCTTCGGGTTCGTCAACTTCAGCGGTTGATTGGTTTCCGGATTGACGAGCTGCACTTTGATGTGGCGGAATTTACCGTCATGCGCCGTATTGGTCGGGTGATAGGCCAACGAATACTGGTTGCGCAGCGCATCTTCGATCTGGCCGAAGACGTTGGGGTATTCGGCAATGAAGCGGGGGAAAAAAGAGAGTCCGCCGGTTTCTTTCGAAAAGGTCCGCATTTCATTGTCCGCCTGCAGAAAATTCATCTCCATGTTCGGACCCATGCCCTGGCTTTCGGCCATAATTCGCGCGATCTGCAATGTGCTGATGGTGTAGATCGGAACGCCCGATTCCTGCAGCGATCTGCGCGCTTGGTCGTAAGTGATTTTGCTGAAAGTATCGATGCCGCTGCCGATATACAGAATCGCTTTCCGCCCTTCGATGTTCGACATGCGATCTGCCATGTCTGTCAGCGCGTCGAAAACGTTCGATTCGCTGAACCCTGGAATCCGCAGCATGCGCATTGCGTCTTCGGCCTTCCGTTTGTCGGGCGAGAAATCGGAGAGAATGGTGGTGCGCATATCGAACGCGACGACCGCGACGTTGTCTTCCGGCTTCAGCGTCTCGAGAAATCCATACGAGGCCTGCAGCGTCTCATACCAACCCATGCTCCAGAACGATTGAAAGCGGGCGCTGAATTCGATCACCATGCAAATAGTCAGCGGAGCTTCGCTGTGGCCGAATTGCGTAATCTGCTGAGGCACGCCGTCTTCCATCACGCGAAAGTCGTCCTTGGAAATATTGGAGATGAATCGGTTGTGATCGTCTAAAACGGCGACATCGACGTCCACAGTGGTTGCGTTTGCGTGAAAAGTGGGCGCCTCCGGAGGTACTTCTTTCTCGCGTTTATATTCCGAATGGATCGGCGGGACGGGTGAAGCGCTGTCGTCCGGCGCCTTATTTTTTGGCTTTGCCACCGAGTCGCTGCTTTGCGGCTGCGGGCCTTCCTGCGCGCGCAGATACAGCGGGTATAGGCTCGCCAGAACGAAAATCATGCCGGCAAGCCCAGCGAAGAGAGAACGATACTTCATTGCTAATTGCCTTTGCTGGATTTAATTTTAAGCCTAATGAACCCAGCGGTCGCGATCGGAATCGCGCTTGCGAAGATAAACCTCAAACTTCTTTTTGGCGCGGCGCAGCTTCCACTCTTTTAGGCCGGCAATCACCGGTTGGCGCACCTGCTTCTGCAGTCTCTTGCCGCGCAGCAGCAGATATCCGGCAACCAATCCACCCAAGTGCGCCAAAACCGCGACGCCGCTTTTTTGTCCGCCGATGGCCGCCGAATACGATTCCAGAAAAACAATCGCCCCGATGATCAGGACGAAGTATTTTGATTTCATCGGAATCAGGAAACCGAACAAAATCGTCTGATCGGGGAACATCAAACCATAGGCCACCAGAATTCCATAGATGGCGCCCGAAGATCCAACTGTCGGCACATTGACGCCGCCGAAGATGTAGGCGGCTAACACCACCGTCAGCCCGGCACAAATGCCGCAGACGAAGTAAAACCGCAGAAACCTAGCCGTGCCCCAAAGCCGTTCCAGTTCCATGCCGAACAGCCAGAGAGCCAGCATGTTCCAGAGGATGTGGCCGATGCCCGCATGCAGAAACATGTAGCTGACCAGTTGCCAGATCGCAAACGTCTGAACGACCTGCGCCGGAACCAGTACGAAATTCTGCAAAAAAGAATTCGCGCCGCTATTCTGCAGGATGTAGCTGAAAACGAAAATCCCCAGGTTGACAATCAGAAGCCACTTCAAACCCGTGGGGAAGCGGTTGGAAGGAATATATCTATTCACGTAGGAACGCGAACTGAACGACATCGAAGGGAGGAGTTTCCTCACTAGAGAATAACAGAGCATCATTGGCGCTCGCTCACCGCGAGAACGCTAACAATGCCCGTTCGGAGAGATTACTCCTCAGAACGTGTGCAGCGCTTCAATACGCTAGCGGCTAGATTCACCAGGACTGCAATGGCCAGCCAGATTAACCAATTGGATAATGGCCCGCTAGCGAATACGAAGGTATCGGTCCAGCCCAAATTGCCCGCCAGGCTCCACAGCGCGAACGCATAGGCCGAGAAAACGGCAGGCGCCATCAGCACGGACAGCAGAACGCTAAATTGCTGAGCTGTATCGCCCGCCCACGCGCCGGCACGGACGAACACTTCCCCGGCGCCCTGCGCTGCATTCAGCACCCAAGCTCTGGCCGGTTCTGTCAGTACCGCAATCGCTGTCGTTCGCGTTTCAGGCATCGGATTCCCTGCTCAACTTCTCGATGCACGCCAAGTTCCTAAAGTTTCCGCAGTAGGGCGCGCGATGCAGGTATTTGCACTTAACGTGGAATTAACACGGCAAATGGGCATCCCCCGGGTAAAAAGTGCGGCCGTATTCCGGAATTATTCGGCGATTTACTATTACCGATTTTTGTAGCTCGATTACCAAAATCGAAATCGTTGTTACCGCCCTCGATGCCATTGTCGTTCCGCATAGCGGTTCAACAACCGCGCGGCCAGTAGTAGCGCGCCAGCGCAGATAAGCCACACTTGCCAATGGGCGAAGAGGCCTGTTGAGACGAAGAAATTCCCTGTCCAATGGAGATCGGCAGCGATGCTCCAGAACGAAATCGTGAAAGCGATTAAGGCCAAAGGAGCGAGAAGCCCGGCAAACGCGACCGCCAGATTTTCAAACCTCAGCCTTTCAAATCGAGCCCCAGCGCCGTTCCTCTGTTTGCTCCATACCACTCGAACCAGCACCGGACTATCTCTATAACCCACAGCGTATCAACCCACCGGGTTGTACAGTGTGGAAGAGAGAAGAGATGAAAACTATCAAGACCGCAATCGTGGGCACTGGTTTTATGGGCAAAGTCCACACGGAGAACGTGCGCCGCCTTGGAAACGTAGAAGTCGCCGCGGTGGTCGGCAGCCGTCCCGATAGAGCACAAAAATTTGCGGAAAGCTTCGCAATCCCGTTCGCCACAAGCGACCTTAAGGATGTTTTAGACAACCGCGAGATCGCCGCGGTCCACATCTGCACGCCGAACGTGGATCACTTTCCGATGTCCATGGCCGCTCTCAATGCCGGTAAGGCGGTGCTTTGTGAGAAGCCGCTGACCATGAACGTAGACCAGGCGCGCCAGCTTGTCGAAGCCGCGAAAGCGAAGAACGCTGTCAATTGCGTTCAGCACAACCTGCGCTACTATCCCCTCGTTCAGCAAATGCGTCAGATGATTGCGGCCGGCGATCTGGGGGAAATTCTCATCGTGCAAGGGACCTATTCGCAAGATTGGCTGCTGTACGACACCGACTGGAACTGGCGGCTCGATTCCAAATCGAATGGCAAGCTGCGCGTCATGGGAGACATCGGCACGCACTGGATGGATATGATTCAGCACCTCACCGGGTTGTCCATCACGGAGTTATGTGCCGATCTGGCGACGTTTTACAAAACGCGCAAACGTCCCAAAGGTCCGGTCGAGACTTTTTCGGGCAAAAAACGTGCGGCAGGCGATTACGAGACGTTTCCTGTAGACACCGAAGATTTCGGGACGGTCCTGCTTCATCTGGGAGAGCGTGCGCGCGGTGCGTTTACCGTCAGCCAAATGTCCGCGGGCCGCAAGAATCGCTTTGCATTTGAGATCTTCGGTACCAAGGCGGGAGTGGCCTGGAACCAGGAACAGCCCGATAGCTTGTGGATCGGACACCGCAACGAACCAAATCAACTAATGATCAAGGACGCCTCGCTCATGTATCCGGAGGCCGCCGCCTTCGCCGATCTTCCGGGCGGCCACAGCGAAGGATACGACGACTCGCACAAGCAGGTCTTCAAGCATTTCTACGCCCGAGTGGCCAATCCTTCCGCTCCCGTCGAGTACCCCACCTTCGAAGACGGCCTGCGCGGCATGATCCTCCTTGAAAAAGTCGCCGAAAGCGCAGCCAGGCGAGCGTGGGTAACCGTATAAGCGCTCGCCACGGGTAGTTACGAAGTGGGGACAATCACTTGACTCTGCAGTTTTAGATCGCGGACGGATGATCCGACCACCACGCGATACGTGCCGGGCGTGATTTTCCAATTATGCGTGGCGGTGTCCCAGTGTGAGAGCGAACGCGCGTCGAGCGTTAAGTGGACATGCTTGGTCTGCCGTGGCTGCAGATCCACCTTTTGGAATCCCACCAGTTCCTCCGGCGGTTCCGGGACGGCGCTCGACGCGGGCTTGCCGATGTATACTTGCGCGACTTCCGCACCGGCGCGGTTGCCGGTATTAGCTGATATCGAAATCCACCGCGCGTGAAGAGACAGACAGACTTTTGAAGGAGAAGGTGGTGTAGGAAAGGCCGTAGCCAAATGGAAATAGCGGTTCCACCGATTTGGCGCCGTACCAACGGTAACCGACAAAAATCCCTTCCGTATAATGCGCAACGCGGTCATAGCCATTCACATTGGCGTCGCCCGGATATTGGGCAGCCGTAGCGGCGGGAGTATCGGAAACACTTCTCGGGAAGCTGAGAGGCAATTTCCCAGAGGGGTCGATATCGCCGAACAAAACCGCAGCGACCGCGTTGCCGTCCTCTTCACCGGGATACCAGGCTTCGAGAATGGCCGGCACTTTGTCCAGCCACGGCATGAGGACCGCCGAGCCGGTTTTGAGAACGACGACAGTATGGGGATTGGCCGCCGCAACCGCTTCGACGAGCTGATCCTGGTTTCCGCTGAGCGCAATGGCTTGGTCGTGTCCTTCGCTATCGCGATCGCCTATCATGACGATTGCCACGTTGGCCAATCGGGCCGTATCCGCAGCCTTTGCGACATTGCTGCCATCGGCGAAATGAATCGTAACGCCGGAGCCCGTACGTTGCTGGAGTCCTTGCATGGGAGTGACTGTGTAGAGCGGCTGGACGCGCGAACTGCCGCCTCCGCCGGTCGACGCTTCGCCGGCGTAGGGCCCGATCAGTGCGATCGAATGCAAGGCGAGCGGCATTGAGGGGAAGCGTTCCACTCTGATTTTGAGAAGCACCATACCTTGTTCGGCGATCTGACGCGCCGCTGTGCCGTCCTGCTTCCCGGGGATCGGCTGGAGGGTGGCGGGGTGGTCAAATACGCCCAATTCGATCATGGTGCGGAAGCGGCGGATCAACATTTCGTCAATAGCGGACACGGGCACTTTGCCCGATTCGATGGCAGGCTTCAAGTAGCTGGCCGAAAAGAAACTGTCGGCCCCGCGCAGCGCGTCCACGTCCAGTCCGGCGAGGGCTGCCGGTACGGTATTGTGAACAGCCCGGTAATCCGGCGTGACGAAGCCTTGAAAACCCCCCATTCGTCTCTGAGGACCTGCGTCAGCAGAAATTTGCTTTCGCAACTGTAGGCGCCGTTCACCGCAGGATACGCGCACATGACGGAGGCGGCGTGGCCCTGTTTGACGGAAGCTTCGAAGGCCGGCATATAGATCTCATGGAGCGCACGCTCGCCGATCACTTCCTTCATGTTGTGTCTACCTTCTTCCTGGTTGTTGGCGTCGTAGTGCTTGACATTCGCGATAATATGTTCGCTCTGAATGCCTTCGATGTTGGCTACCGACAGATGGCCGGCCAGGTAAGGATCTTCGCCGAAGCCCTCGAACGTGCGGCCGTTCTGAGGCAGGCGCGCGATGTTGATGTCGGGAGCTTCGAGCAGATCGTTGGCCAGGTCTCTCGCTTCGGCGCCTTGTATCTTGCCGTAGAGCAGGGCGAGGTTCGGATCCCACGACGCCGCGAGCGAAATGGGCGCCGGCAGCGCGGTGGCCGGGCCCTGGTGACCTGGACCGCCGTTGCCCACGCCGGCCGGGCCGTTTGTGATGCGCAGAGGTGGAATGCCAAGCCGCGGGATACCGGGGACGACGCGCGCCAGAGCGTGGCTGCTTTTGACGCCGTGCAACTCTTGAATCTTTTCATCCAAAGTCATGCGGCTGACGATGGCTCGCGCGCGCGCGTCGGGGCTTTGAGCCGGAAGAGCGGCTTGGCTTGCAAAAAACAACGCGGCGGCGAGCGGGGAATATCAGAATTCGGAATGCCTTCAACGGAAGTCTCCTCGAAATCCGCTATTTTATCGCTAAAGGTTTCGAAGCTGGCGCTACTCGTAACGCACGACGCGCAGCGGATCGGCTGAGGCTGCCCGCCGGGCTGGCACAAAACCTGCGAACATTGCGACTCCAGCAAGCAGCAGAGCTGCAATCGCGATGGATGCCGGGTCCGTTGGATTGATGCCGTAGAGGTCGTTCTGAACAAAACGGGCCAATCCGACGGCCAGCGGAAGCGCGACGGCAATGCCTGTTAGAACCAGCAGGACAACTTCGCGCATGACCAGCCAGATTACATTTCCGAACTGCGCGCCAAGCGCGACCCGAATGCCGATCTCACGCGCGCGCTGCGTCACCATATACGCCATCACGCCGTACAAACCGAGTACGGCGAGCGCGACCGCCAACACTGTGAAGACGGTTGAGAGCGACGCGATCATTCGCTCCGTTACGAGCGATTCTTCGAGTTGGCGTTCCACCGTTTTCATATTCATCACGGGAGCTTTCGGCTCCATGTCATGCACTACGCGCCTTGCGCTCGCGAGGACACTGCGCGGATTCCTTTTCACGCTCAGGTAGACAGTGGTGCCGAGATTAGACCCTTGAGGCGCGCACAGATATACCTGACGCGAATCCTTCTCCCGCAGATCCTGATAGTCGATATCATTTACGACTCCGATAATTTGCAGATCCGTTGGCGTGCTGGGATCGAATCCTCGACCTATGCGATGTCCGACCGCAGGCTGTTGACCGAAATAATATCTGGCGAAGCTCTCGCTGACGACAACCACCTTGGGCGAATCCGGCGTGTCGCTGTCACGGAAAACGCGTCCGGAAAAAAGATGGATACCCAAGGTTTTGAAATAGCCGGGACTGACACGATTCACGTACGCATTAGTCGCCTCGCCGGGCTTGTTCTGGCGGCCTTCCACAAGGATGTTGCTTTGCCAATTGCTATCGGCGAGCACCGGGTTGCTTGCAATTCCGGCAGCTTCGACGCCGGGCAGGCGCGCCAAACGTGTCTCGAGCTCACTATAGAAAGCAGTGGCGCGCGACCGGTCATAGCCGATGGAACCGAGATCCATGTCAAATTGCGCGAGATTCTGCGTTTGAAATCCGGGATTGACCGAGTGCAGATTGGCCAGACTGCGAATGAAGAGACTGGCGCCGATGAGCAGCAGCAAAGAAAGCGTAATCTGCGCCGCTACCAAAACCTTGCGGAGATTAACTTGTGCGGCCACGCCGGTAAGACTAGCGGCTTTCGCTTTTAGTGTGTCTGCGATATTCGGGCGCGCCGCTTGCAGCGCCGGTATCAATCCAAAGAGGAGGCCGGTGAGCAGAGAGAGGCCAAGCGCGAACGAAAGCATGGGTAAATCGGGTGAGCTGGAGATCGCGTAACCGGTGGAATTCTCGGGCAGAAACGTAAGCAGGCTTTTTACCACCACGATCGCCAGTCCGATTCCAACTAACCCGCCAACCAGGGCGAGCAACAGGCTCTCCGTTATCAATTGTTGAATGATGCGCGCACGGCTTGAGCCGATGGCCAATCGAACCGCAATTTCCTTTTGACGCACGACGGCTCTAGCGGCCAGCAGGCTCGCCAGGTTTGCGCATGCGATCAGGAGCACAAAGCCGGTGACGCACATGAGCACCCATAACGGTTTTTCGTATTGCTGCCTGAGTTCGCTATTTCCTTGCCCTCCCGGAATGACGTCCAGCGACATTTTGAGGTACTGCCGTTTCTCGTAGGGCGTCGCGTGAGCAAACCCCGCTTGCTGCGTTTCGGCTTGCAGAATCTGGTGAAACAGCGGCTGTAGGCCGGCCTTTGCACGTTCGGGCGTCATGCCCGGTTTCAGCCTTCCATACACGTTCAGCCAACGCAGCCGGGGATCGAACATTTGGCTGAAATCGGATTGCGGAAAGAGCGCCGGCGTCATCGTCATGGGCACAAAAAGCTGCGTCGGCAAACCTGGTTCCAGGCCGCTGAATCCGGGTTGCGAAACGCCGATGATTGTCAGCGGGTAGTTATTGACCAGAAGCTTGCGGCCGATAACCTGGTCGCTGCCGGCGAATCGGCTTTTCCAGTATCCATAGCTAAGCACTGCTACCGGATTTGCGTTGACACGGAGATCGTCGTTCGAATTGAACACTCGCCCCGCGGCTGCTTTAATACCGAGCAGAGGAAAGTAATTCCCGGAAACGAGTTCACCGCCCAAGACATCGCTTTCTGAATTTGCGGTCGCAGTGAATTGGACCGACTTGTGGCACATGGTCTGGCCGAAGACGCGATTTTTGTCGCGAATCGCCTGGTACATCGTGAAGGACAGTACGTTTGCTCCCATGTTGTCGCCATAGAACTGTCCTTTCGCGGAAAGGGCTACGCACTTGTTGCGGATCTTTGATGGGCAGAAGGCGCAAGATGAGTTGATCGACCAAGGTAAAGATCGCCGTATTCGCGCCAATACCCAGAGCCAGCGTCAGGATTGAGGCAACCGCGAACAACGGCGACTTGCGAAACTGCCGGAACACGTAGGCGCTGTCCTGCAATATCGTTTCCAGCGGGCGGAATCTGCTGCGATCGCGAACCTCATTTTTCATTTGCGCCACTCCTCCGAACTGCTTCCTAGCGGCGTATCGCGCTTCGTCCGGGCTCAAACCTTGGCGCATAAAGCGCTCCGTGAGCAACGCGAGATGAGCGTCCATTTCGCTGTCGAACTCATGCTCAAACGTACGGCGTCCCAACGATCCCCGTATGCGGGCGAGCTGTTCCTTTACGAAGTTCCGAAACCGGCTCATTTGCCGCTCGCCGCTTGCAACACTCGCCCGATTACGCCGGCGATGCGCTCCCAATCCTCCGTTTCTCTGGCAAGCTGCTTACGTCCGGTTTTGGTAATCGAATAAAACTTCGCCTTGCGGTTGTTTTCCGAGGCTCCCCAGCTAGAAGAAATCCAGCGTTGCTGTTGCAGACGTAATAGGGAGGTGTACACCGTGCCCTCATTCAATTGCAGGACGTCTTCGCTCAGTTGCTCAATTCTGCGCGCGATGCCGTAACCGTGAAGCGGTCCCATGGCATCGAGGGTCTTGAGGATCATGAGATCGAGAGTTCCCTGCAGAACTTCGGATCTCTTTTGGTCGGATGTGTTTCCTTTGGACATTACATAGAAGAGTATACATCGCCGAGCGGCCGCGCTGCACCGCGGGACCAGACAGACTGCCGGGGGAGTTATCCCGGTACTAGCCAGCGATTTTGAATTTGTGAAATGCAAGGCGCGCCCCGATCTCTATCGTTCAGTTGACAATTGTTCACAGTTACTGTACTTTCGGTATAGACAGAAATTACAGACATGACGAGCTTGAGTGCTGGACAGCAGAAATTCATTCTTCACTGGGGCGAACTCGGCACACGTTGGGGTTTGAACCGCTCGGTGGCGCAGATCCACGCGCTCCTGTACCTGTCACGGGCTCCTCTCACGGCGGAGCAAGTAGCGGACCTATTGTCTGTCGCCCGGTCGAACGTGAGCACCAGCTTGCGCGAGTTACAGGGCTGGGGCTTGGTGCGGGTGGTGCACGTAATGGGCGACCGCCGCGATCATTTCGACACGGTACACGACGTTTGGGAGATGTTCACGATCATTGTCGAAGAACGGAAGCGCCGCGAAATCGACCCGACCATTGCGGTTCTTCGCGAATGCTCGACGGAAATCGATCGAAACACTCCCGAAGATAAAGAAGCGCGAAAGCGAATTCGCGAACTTCTCGCGTTTTTTGAGCAGGCGACCACGGTTTACGAGGAGTTTCGCGGACTTCCGGGCGGTGTTCTGCGGCAGCTCTGGAAATTGAAAGGGAGTTTGAAGCGGTTCTTTTCGACGGTGGCCTAAGCTCATGGTCCGGCTGGAAGAACTAACGACGATCCAGGCGCCGATGGAGCGATGTTTTGACCTTGCTAGGAGCGTGGAAGTGCATCTGGCGGGCAATGTGCATTTTGGGGAGCAGGCCGTGGCGAGCGCGGGAGTTACTTCCGGTTTGATCGGCATGGGGCAGCGCGTTACCTGGCGTGCCAAGCATTTCAGTCTTTGGTACACGCTTACAAGCGAGATCACCGCAATGGAGGCGCCGGTCTACTTTCAGGACACGATGGTCGAGGGTCCATTTCGATTCATGCAGCACGATCATTACTTTCGGTCGCTGCCGAGCGGTGAGACGGAGATGAAAGATGTTTTTTGCTTTGCCGCTCCGCTACCGGTTCTGGGGTTGGTGGCGGAAACGCTGGTTTTACGCCGCTACATGCGGGCGCTGCTTCATGAGAGGAATGTGGTGCTGAAGGAAATCGCGGAATCTTCCGATGCGAATCGTTATACCGGGCGGTAGTGGACAGGTGGGGCATATCCTTGCGCGCCATTTTCACGCGGCGGGACATGAGGTCGCGGTTTTGAGCCGCCGACCTCGATCCGCTCCCTGGCGCGTCATCCAATGGGATGGAGGAACACACGGCGACTGGATCGCGGAATTGGAAGGGAGCGATGTCTGCATCAATCTCGCAGGGCGAAGCGTTAATTGCCGCTATACCGCCGCGAACCGGCGCTCCATTTATGAGTCGAGAATTCGAAGCACGCACTTACTGAATGAGGTGATTGGGTCTTTGGCGCACCCTCCGCAGGTGTGGCTGAATGCCAGCACGGCAACTATTTATCGGCACGCTCTGGATCGCAGCATGGACGAGGCGAATGGCGAACTGGGCGGGAATGAGCCAGGAGCCCCGAGCACCTGGAATTTTTCCATCGAAGTTGCGAAGGGCTGGGAAGAAGCTTTCTTCTCAAGTGACACTCCGCGCACGCGGAAGGTGGCGATGCGCAGCGCGATGACGTTCAGCCCGGACCGTGGAGGCGTTTTCGACGTGTTTCTGAGCCTGGTCCGGCACGGCCTGGGTGGCAGGCAGGGACCTGGTACGCAATTTGTATCGTGGATACACGAAACCGATTTCGCGCGGGCGGTCGAATGGCTGATCGCGCGCGAGGAAATCACGGGCGTGGTGAATCTGGCTTCTCCCAACCCGATTCGGAATCGCGATTTCATGCGCGCGCTGCGCGAGGCCTGGGGCACTCGCATCGGGTTGCCGGTTCCGGCATGGATGCTGGAGACCGGCACTTTTCTCATGCGTACTGAATCAGAACTGGTGCTCAAGAGCCGGCGCGTTGTTCCGGGCCGGCTGCTGGGCGCGGGCTTTCAGTTTCTATTTCCTGAATGGCCGGCTGCCGCTCGCGAGCTGGTGGATCGGTGGCGCCATTGGATGTGAACTTGAAGAATCGCCACGGACGCTGGTTGACGATACGCCTTTCCTCTTGATAAGAGCCACGCGAGTGGTCTGAAATCGCGGTTCGCCAGAAGAGGACGGCTGGCGCATTTGATTCGAGGGCTCGGACGAGCCATTCGCCGGGACGCTCATTCCAAAGAAGCGTTGCCATTCTCCGTCCCAACCCGCACCTTCGAAATGTACGGATGACAAAGAACTCGTGCACGTCCTGGGCGCCGGTGTCGCCTAGCCACTCAACTGCCGATCCGATAAGGGCAAAGCCTGCAATCGAATCACTGAACCTTCGCCAAATACGCGTCGTAGCCATTCTTCCATATCAACGATGTGTCGTAAGAGTAGCTTCCGTCGGCTTTGGTATTGATTTCAAACCACTCTGCCATATCGTGAAGGTACTGCTCGAACAAATTCCGAAGCACGCCGTCCGACTCGGGTCCTATTTTCGAGATCACCAGATTAGAGGGCGACATGAGCAGTCTCGCATGTAGGCCGGATCGAGCGGTTACTGCTTCGTCACCCCAAAATGCTGATGGTAGTTCGGGTAGGGCGGTTTTACGAATTTTTCCGGCGGATTTTTCTTCATCAACTCCAAGACGACCGCGACGGCGCGTTCGAGTTGCGGGTCGTGCCCTTCGCGCACCAGCTTGGGGTCGAGATCTACTTCCACATCCGGCGCGATGCCGTGATTTTCGACTTCCCACTGGCCCTTCAAGCCGTAAAACGCCCAGCGCGGCGCGGTAACGGACCCGCCGTCAATCAGCGCAGGATAGCCGCCGATGCCGACCAATCCGCCCCACGTTTTCATGCCGACCAGCGGCCCGATGCCGGCTTTGCGGAAATACCACGGCATGGCATCTCCGCCTGAACCTGCGAATTGATTGATCATCATTACTTTGGGACCGTAGATAGCTTGCGTCGGATCTGTGACGTCTTCGCCTTCCCGGCTGGTGATGCGGCCCATCGGGCGGCGGTTTAGGTAATCGATGATGTAATCCGCGATATCGCCGCCGTGATTGAAGCGCTCGTCGAGAATGGCCCCTTGCCGGCCGACCTGTGCGAAAAAGTAGCGATTGAAATTCGTGAAGCCGCCGTTGGCGGTATCGGGCAGGTGTACGTAAGCGACGGTTCCATGCGTCAGCCGATCGACTTCCATGCGGTTGTGTTCAATCCAATCCCGATAGCGCAAATTGTGTTCGTTATCCACGGGAACAACTGTTACTTCGCGAGAGCCGCGGCCGTCGGGGTTTGGTCCGACGCTGAGTACTACCTGTTCGCCGGCCGTTTCCTGAAAGAAGCTGTAGAGATTATCGGTGGCGCGCAGATCGCGGCCGTTCACGGCGAGCAGGTAATCGCCCGCAACGACATTGACGCCGGGCTCGGTGAGCGGCGCCTGCAACTTCGGGTTCCAGTTCTCGCCTTGCAGCACTTTGGCAAAACGGTAACGGCCATTCTCGATTTTGTAGTCGGCGCCCAGCAGTCCGATTTTGATGTGCGGAACTTGCGGCATGGCTCCACCGCGAATGAACATATGACCGACGGTGATGTTGCCGGTCATTTCCTCGAAGAGATAGTTCAGATCGCCGCGGCTGCGTACGCGAGCCAGGTAAGGCGCATAGTACGCCTCCGCCGCATGCGGATCGAGCCCATGCAAATGCGGATCGTAGAAGAAATCGCGCTCAATCCGCCAGACCTCGTGGTACATCTGTCTCCACTCGGCTTGCGGATCGACATAGACCTCCATTTGGGCCATTTTGAGTACGCCCTCGCCCGCTTTCGGCGCTTTATCGGCGGCCGCAATGGTCCAGGCATCACCTTTGCGGAACAACATCTTTTCGCCGTTGTCGGATAGTTTGAAGACCGTTACGCCTTCGAGCACAGTCTCGTCCTTGCGAGCCTTGAAATCGAATTTGTGAACGATCAGCGCGGGCGGGCCCGGATTCATGTCGACGATAGGGCCTTCGACGAGGTACACGGTTCCCTCTTTGCCTGCCACGAGGTCGTAATAATTCTTCTCCGGAAGCGGAAGCGCGAGGACGCGCTGGCTGATGTTGTCGAAATCGATGCGAACTTGGGGAGGCGTGGCGGGTTTCTTCTGATCTTTGTCGTCCGGCTTTTGCGCGGCGGGTTTCTCCTCATCGCTTTCCGGCGCAAGCGGCGAGGGCAGATCTTTGCGGAGCACCACCACATACGGCGCGCTGGTCTGCGGATGGCCGATGCTGGTCATGTCGATCCAACCTGCGCTTAGAGCGACATTCGTGCTGGCGGTGAAGTAGATATATTTTCCGCCCTTATCGAAGTTGGGAAATAAGGCATCGCTCATGCCGTCGGTCAGTTGCGTGGATTTGGTATCTCCGAGTGAGTAAACAAAGACGGCGTGCAAATAGTTCGGGAGTTGTTTCGTGTACGCGATCCAGCGGCTGTCGGGCGACCAGTTGGGGTCCATGCGATGCGCGGGGCTGTCGAAGAGATCGGTGTCTACGCGAACCGGCACTTCCTTGTCGAGATCCACATACCAGAGGTTCAGGCGCTTGTCGGTGTAGGCAATTTTCTTGCTGTCGGGCGACCACACGGGATCGTAGAAATAGGACGGCGGATTCCCCAAATCGATCTTCTTGACGTCTCCGAGACCGCTCTGAGCGCGAATGTGGAGCGCGTATTCGCCCGATTCGTCGGAGAAGTATGCGATCCATTTGCCGTCGGGCGACCAAGCGGGATCGCGGTCGGCAATCGCGGGAGTGCTGGTGAGATTGCGAATGTTTCCCTTTTCGGCCGGTACCGTCAGAATCTCACCGTGGGCTTCGAAGACGGCGCGCTGGCCGGTAGGCGAGATGCCAACGTTGGCGATCTTGGTGTTGTTCATCTTTTCCCAGCGCGGGCGCACTTCGGCGAGATCGGCTGCGATACGCACGTCGACCGGGTGCGACTTACCGGATTTGAGATCGAGGAGATGCAGCGATCCGAACTGTTCATAGACGATGGCGCCGCCGCCGGCCGAAGCGGATTTGAAATCAAGGCCGTTGTTTTTTACAACTTCGGTTACCTTGCGGAAGGGAATGTCGTAGCTCCACAAACTGACCGGGCCGTTTCGATCGGAGAGAAAGTAGACTTTGTTGCCGACCCACATCGGATTGAAGTCGTTAGAGTTCTCGCGTGGAATGGGGACGATGCTCGAATTGGACAAATCGGCGAGCCAGATCTTCATGGTCTGTCCGCCGCGGTAGCGCTTCCAGGCGTGTTCCCACTGAAACAAGGGCTCGTACGCGATGTGCGAACCGTCGGCGGAGTAAGAGCCGTCCTGGGCGATAGGAAGCGGCAGCACTTCGGGGAAAACGCCGTTTAGCGCGATTGTATAGAGCTGGCCGCCATCGGCATAACTGTCGCGATTGGAATCGAAGAGGATGCGCTTGCCGTCGGGCGTCCAGCCGACCGCGACATCCGGTCCGGGGTGATACGTGAGGCGGCGCGGCACTCCGCCGTCCGCGGGAACGACGTAAACGTCCACGTTGCCGTCATACTCTCCAGTGAATGCGACCAGTGAGCCATCGGGCGAAAAGTGCGGTCCCGTTTCGTGTCCTACGCCGTTCGTGAGGCGGTGAGCATCGCCGCCGTTCCGGCTAACGATCCAGATATCTCCCGCATATTCGAATGCAATCCGGTTCTGACTCACCGTGGGATTGCGCACGAGCGGCGGCTGATCGTTTTGGGCCGCAATAGGGATGGCCACGGCTAGGGCGAGAAACAGCAAGACAGATTTATGCATATCGCTGAAGTGGGTTTGCCCATTATAGTGCGGTGGAACACATCCGAGTAGACTCTAATTCATGCGGCGTGCTTTGTTGGGCCTGTTTCTTTCATTGCTTTGCAACAGACTGCATGCCGGATTGGCAAGCGACATTGAACGAATTGCTGCGCAAGCGCACGGCCGGGTTGGGGTCGCTTGCTCGCTGCCCGGTAAGTCTCTCGATTGCAACGTGAATGCCGATGCAAAATTGCCGATGCAATCTGTTTATAAACTGCCAATCGCAGTGGCGGTGTTACACGCGGTGGAGCAAGGGAAGCTTAGCCTTCCTGAAAACGTTCGCTTTCTTCCGAGCGATTTGATCTCGCCTGGCCAGCACAGCCCCTTGCGGGATCGGCATCCCAGAGGAGGCGCAGAAGTTTCCATTCGCGAGCTACTGCGCTTAGCTGTTGAAAATACCGGCGCGCTGCTGGATGCCGGAGCGTCAGTGCAAGCGGTGAGTTGCTCAAAACTTTTTATGGGTTGGCTGAGGCCTGCGGTTATCGATTTGCTGGTTCAGCGCGGGCTGGACCTGAACGCCGTAGACGAGAATGGCAGAAACCAATTGCATCTTGCGCTCGAACCGCCGGTGGTTCCGCCCGTCGATGGAATCGAATATCTGATCCATGCCGGTGTGCCGCTAAATGCGCGTGACCGCTTCGGGAAAACTCCGCTCGCCTATTGGCGCGAGCCGCGCGATTACGAACGCGCTTCGTTCACGACGTGGCTCTTCCACCAGCTCGCGGGCGATTCGGTTCTTCGGCAAGAACGCGAGAATCATGCCAAAATATCGGCGCTCCTGGAGCGCGCGGGCGTGGTGTTATAGGAGCTGAATCGCAGGCGATGCCATTTGCCAGAAGATTTTGGATTCCGATATGTATGCAGGCAATCTGGCTGATTCCAGTCGCGACACCGCACGTGCACGCTCAGGAGACTCGCCCGGAGTCGGCTTCTAAGGCGAAGCGGGGCGGACAAGGAGCAGTGGGAACCCACCAGTTTCTGGGATTGGGACGGGAGCCCGACGCGGCGGCCGCGGCTCGCGGCGAGAAGCTATATGCGGCGAACTGCAGCTTTTGTCATGGCGCGAAGGCGACGGGCGCGGAGGGGCCGAACCTGATCCGCTCGGGCGTGGTTCTGCATGACGATCATGGGGAACTGATCGGCCAGGTGGTGACGAACGGGCGTCCGCAAAAAGGGATGCCGGCATTCCCGAATTTGTCCAAGGAGCAGATTGGCGATATCGCCGAGTTCCTGCACATGCGCGTCGAGTTGGTTGCGAACCGCGGAACTTATAAGAGATTGGATATTGTTACCGGAGATCCGAAACAAGGCGAGAGCTACTTCAATGGCGCCGGGCGATGTAGCACCTGCCATTCGGTATCCGGCGATCTGGCGCATATTGCAGCGAAGTTCCCGGAACCGGACCAGTTGCAAGCGCGGTTCGCCTTTCCGGGGGGCGTGCCGCGGCGCGCGACGGTGACCTTGGATTCAGGGAAATCTTTCTCCGGCGTCGTTAAGAGCATCGACGATTTCCATATCTCGATTGAGGACCACGAAGGAAATTATCATTCCTGGAGCAGGGACAATGTAAAGAGAGTTGAGATCTCCGACCCGTTGGCTGCTCACATCCAACTGGCGGCGCACTACACTGACAAAAACATGCACGATTTAACTGCGTACCTGATGACCTTGAAATGAGATTCGGCGCTGTTGTTGTCTTCTGGTTCGCTTTCCTGCTTACCGGCTCTTTGTTCGGGCAAGATAGCTGGCCAACTTATAACGGCGACTATTCGGGCCGGCGGTTTAGCAAGCTTGCGCAAATCAACTCTTCGAATATAAGGTCTCTCGATCTCGAATGGATGTATCGCGTCAGCAGCGTCGGTGCGCTGCGGGGTGTGGGCAGCCCGGTTATCAAGAGCACACCGCTGGTAGTCGACAGCATTCTTTACTTCACGATTCCAGATCATGTTTGGGCCGTGGACGCGCGTACCGGGCAAGAATTGTGGCGCTATGACTGGGAGGACCACGGCGGACATCTGGTGGGAAACCGCGGCGTGGGCCTGTATGGCAAGTGGCTCTACTTCATGGGACCCGACGGTTGGCTGATCTCGCTCGATGCCAAGGATGGGAAAGAGCGCTGGCGAAAAAAGGTCGCCGATGCGAAGCTGCAATATTTCACGACGATAGCGCCGTTGGTGGTGAAGAACCATGTGCTGGTGGGAGTGGGCGGCGATGCGATGGACGTGCAAGGGTATTTGGAGGCGCGCGATCCCGAAACGGGAGATTTGCAGTGGCGCTGGTATAGCACGCCGCAGAAGATGGGCGACCCGGGATCGGAGACCTGGCCGAACCGCGCCGCGATGACGCACGGCGGCGGCATGACGTGGCTGCCCGGAACGTATGACCCCGAGTTGAACCTGCTGTACTGGGGCACCGGTAATGCCAACCCGGTTTTCGCCGGGCAAGGGCGGAAAGGAGCCAATCTTTGGACCGCATCCATCGTGGCGCTGAATGCGGACACGGGCAAGCTGGTCTGGTATCACCAGGCGTCGCCGCACGATACGCATGATTGGGACAACGTCGAAACGCCGGTGCTGTTCGACGGAATGTTCCACGGGCGACCTCGGAAGATGTTGGCGCAGGCCGCTCGCGATGGCTACTTTTTCGTGCTCGACCGGACGAATGGAAAATGCCTGGTTGCGACCGGATTCGTTGGCGTGGATTGGTCGAAAGGAGTGGATGCGAAAGGCGAGCCGATTCCCAATCCAAATAAGGAACCGAAGGTGGACGGATCTTTGATCAATATTCCGGGTGGAGGCGGCACGAACTGGTTTCCTCCGAGCTTCAATCCGGAGACCGGTTTGTTTTACGTGCAGGCTCACGAAGGGTACAGCGTTGCGTATCTCACCGACACCGATGATGAGCCGCAGGGATACGGCGGAAACACAAGTGGAGGTTATTTACAAGGGATTCTGGAAGCTTTGGATGTCAAGACCGGGCGAGTGCGTTGGAGCCACGCATGGCCTTCCAGAGGACCCGGCGTGGGCGGAATTCTGAATACGGCGGGCAAGCTCCTGTTCACGGGCGACAATGCGCATAACTTCATCGCTTTTGATCCGGCCAAGGGGGGGATTCTCTGGCACGCCGGACTGGGGGCGACGGTGAGCAATGGGCCGATGACTTATCAACTGGACGGCAAACAATATGTGGTGGTGGGAGCGGGAGACACGCTGTACTGCTTTTCACTCGCTAAGTAAATCTCGGAGAGGAGAAGTCCATGAGGACGGTGGACCGGGTGTTGGGTGGTTGCTGGTTGTGGGCGGCGTTGGGCACGGGCTGGGA
>CAWBDW010000040.1:0-23047 GCA_963787545.1 uncultured Acidobacteriaceae bacterium | reverse complement strand
CGGTTTCGCATCGCTCCAGATGTTGCACGTTATAGGTCCGCCGCAGAGGTCCCCGAAGCCGACTTGGGGACCGCGACGACAGCTCGCGAATTCATCATCGCTCGCGCTAACCACTCGCAATGCATCGATCACCTTCTCAACTTCGTGCTCAAACGCGGTCTGATCCGTCATCCAGCCCGTGAAATCGGCCGCAAGCCGACGCCGAATCTCGGCACGATATCCACTTGCCGGTTCTTAGAAAGCGCTTCGGGCGTGAGTTCCGCCACTTCCGGCGTCGCTCGTTCAGCTCACGGCGCAGTCCCTCAAACCATTCCTCACGCCGGTTGCTGAGCGAAGGTGCCGTTATGATTCTACAAATCACCGCCGCGGGCGCTGCCACCATTGCAGAACGGCGGATATCCCAGCAGACGTTATTGCTGTCACGGAGCGAAGTATCCCGAGATATCCAGGATCAGGTACGTTGGGTTGGTCGCGTAAGCATTTACAGACCCGTTCGTAGTTGGCAAGATCGCCATGTTGGAGGTGACTGTTGCGGGATCGGCGTTGAGTGTCGAAACAACGGGCATATTCTCTCCATTCGGCCATAAGGTTAAGTAGGCGAGATATCCTGATGGCACCACAGTGGCGTTCATCACGTAGGCTTGCGCGCTCGAAGGACTGCCACAGCCGCTGTCGGTCACATTGACCGCGATTGTGCCGCTGAAGGGGAGAGATCCCACTGGATTTCTGGTGTCGATCACGCGGCATGGAGTGAGCGTGTAAAAATTGGTCCCGCCGGTAGCCGCGGTCGCAAAATACCCGTTAATATCGATCACCACGTCCGTGTTGTTGCTGGCATAGACATCGATTGCGCCATTACTGCCGGCCGGCAGAATCGCCGCATTCGCTGTGACGGTGCCCGTATCGGAATTCAAGATCGAAGTTGTCGGCTGCGCTTGTCCCGTTGGCCACGCTGACAGATACGCAAGCGGCTCGTGTGGCACAACCGTAAAGTTCAGTGAATAGGCTTGGGCACTTGATGGCACGTTGCAGGAACTCGACAGGACGGCGAAGCTTCGGCTTTCGTAAGCCGCCAGAGGCGGGCCGCCCAAGCCACCCGCTGCGCCCCTGGTATCTACAAGGCGACAAGGTGTAACGGGAAAGAACTGCAGTCCAGAGGAGTTGCTCGACGGCACGAAATATCCACTGATATCTAGAACGATTTGCGTTGTGTCTGTGACATACACGTTCACACCGCCATCGCTCCCCGCCGCGACAATCGCCGCATTCGCTTTCACGCGGCCATCCGAATTCAGCGTGGAGACCACAGGCCGCGCCTGGCCGCTCGGCCAAATGGATAAGTAAGTGAGAGCGGCGTTCGGCACCACGGTTACATTCAGTGCATACGCGACAGCGGAGGTGGGAATGTTGCAAGCGCCATTAGGAACGACGAACTCTCGCATAGAGCCGCCCTCCATCTCGGGGCCGCCAAACGCGCCTTCCGCTTCTCTGGTGTCCGCCACGCGGCACGGGGTTATCGGAACATACGTGAACGGTCCTTGCGAGTCGCCGACGGGAGATGCCACGTCGCTCGTCCATTCGTTCACCAAATGATACGCATCAATCGAACCCAGACCAGTGACTTGGTCGTATCCGGGTCCGGTAGAAAAACCCATGCTCCCAGTCGTGCAGTTGGGCGTACCGGTGCGGCACGGGACTGCATTGTTTCCTGCCGTGATGTCGTGAAACGCATCGGTGGAACTTGCCGCTAAAGCGTATAGATGTGCGTTTATGTTTCCTTGAGGGCCGTAGGCTTGCACCATGAGTGCGACGATTCCCGCAAACGAAGGCGTGGGTGCGGAAGTTCCGCCGCTGACATCGAGTGTCGTATCCGTATTGCGGAATCCGTTCACGCAGTCGCCTCCGGAGCAGGTGAGGAAACCATCGTTGTTGGGAGAAGCGGCGAAAGCAACGTCCGGCACATCGCGCGAGCCATCAGCGGGCACGCCCGCGCCTGCTTGCCAGGATGGTTTCGAGTTATACATGCTTGCTCCTCCTCCGCTAGCCTCGAGTCCGTTCGCCGCGCTCGTGTCGTTCCAAGCTACTTCAGGGATGTAGGAAAGAGCCGAGCCGCCGTAACTATTGTTCGCCGAGCTCCAATAGGTTCCCGATCCATCGTTCAGCGTTGTCCCACCGACGCCCGTGACATACGGAAGACTCGCCGGCGCGTCCACGGCTAAACCGAGCCGGGCCGGATATCCGCTATCGCAATCCGCGGCTCCGGAGTCTCCCGCAGCAGCGACCACCGTCATACCTTGCGCATTGGCTTGCTCGTATTCCGAGTTTTCGGTGTTGATGTCTGCCTGACCCAATTGCGATTCGCACAAGCCATACGTTACAGACATTACCGGCGCTACATTGTTGTCGATTGCATATGTGACCGAGTTATCTACGTCGCTCGACGTGACAAAGACGATGGTGGCGTTTGTGGCAATACCACCGGCCCACTCCAAATCCAGATCCGACTCGGACTCGTCGCCGGAACTCGACTGAATACCTGGATCGGTCCCAGTGACGATTGTCGTGGGATCGTTCGCCGGCAAACCAGCGGCTGTACGAAATGCCTGGAGATCGCTGAGCTGAATATCACTCTGTCCTACCACCGCAATCTTGACGCCGCTTCCATTGAAGCCCGCGTCATACAACGGCTGAATGTCATAGATGGTTGCGAAGTCGTTAGGGGCTAGGAAGTGGTCACCGCTAATGCTGGATGTGAAGTGCGGGTGCTGTCTCCGAATTCCCAGCGGCCTTTTACGGAAGTCGGTAAGACCCCGCACGCTTTGCACAACGCCCTCCAGCGCCTTGGGTAACAGTGGGTCGGTCGCGTTCGCGTAATGATTTTCTCCGTTGTAGGTGTAAGCGTGAATGGCCGTGTGAAAAGCCATTTGCACCAAACCCGCTGTGCCGCTAAAGCTGACGAATGTTCGGCTGCGCGCTACCTGGATATCTGAAAAGCCGTGGTTCGCCAGCCAGCTCGTAATCTTGGGAATGTCTTCGGAATTGAGTCCAAATCGAGCGCCAAACTCCTCCGGCGTCAGGAACTTATGAAACTGCGCAGATCCTTTTACCTGTTCCTGTCTTACAAGCTGATCTAAATCAGACTGCTGCTGCGAACTGAGAGCAAAGTGAATAACTATATGCGACAGAGGTTGCGAGCTGCTGACCTGGCCATGATCCTGTGCTAGCGTCAGCACGGGTCTCGTATTTCCAGTTATCCGAAAAGTTTTGCTATCGTTGATCTCGCCAATGATGCGCGACGGCACTTCGGCGGCGAAGACCCCGGCTCCGCCGGTATAAAAGACCACGCATAGCCCTGCCAGGGCAAAAACCTCACGAACCAATCTCTTACCTCTGTTTGATCGCTATTCGGAACTGCGGCCGCCGTGTTCCTCAGAACAGGCAACTTGACTAACCAGGACGCCTACACCACTCTCCGACGAAAGTTCGGCAGCCTGGGTTCCTTCTCCGTGCTCAGCTTGGGCAAAGAAGGTTGGTAACGCTCGCCGGCAAAGCCATCTCTAATCGTTTTCTGTGAGGACAACCGGACTTTGTTGCATTAACGTCCCAGACTCGTAGAAGGAAGTCCGCCCTCACACAATCCCTGTTGACGTAAAGTCGGCTATGGTGAGATTGACCCCAAACGGGTTCAGAGAAACCACACCCCAGATAAATGCTCATTACCGCACCCGTGCCCGAACCCACGGCAGAATCCGCTGCCTGCAACCACCATCCGCTAATGCGAATGGCAAGCGTCACTGAACTTTGGATTGCAGTGTAAATGGAAAATACGCGACCCAATAAAATACCCAAGCACAGAACCCACGAATACATCCGAAGACCAGTGGTCGCGGCCAAGAAGGCGTCCGCCCATCACCGACGCCGCTGCGCCATACGCTAACACTTCCACCCATGGCTTCGGGTATTCATGGGCGACCACGCTGGCCATCGCGATCGTGAACATCGGATGACCGGCAGGAAATGACGTGTCTACGTTGTGGTGACGCCCGAAATCGCCATAACCGTTTCCCTCGCCCGGGCGCTGGCGTCCCGCGATGAATTGCATTGGCGTATAAACCAGAAAAGTGTTCACCAAGGCTTCTGTCGCGAGTGTTCCCATCTCCTTCAGATGCTCGTTATGCGTCTTGATCCCGTAGCCCCAGGAAAGCGCGAGAGCGGCCGCGGTACCGCCTAGAGCGACATTGGAAAAATTTCCGTAGATATCGACGTTCCCTCCCGGAAGATGTCTCTCGATGTGCCGGTCGGTCGCGAGCAGCGCCCCGGTTCCCGCCAGCACGATCGCATCCCATTTAAAGTTAGAGCGCTGAAATGGAGCGCGATAAAGTTCCTTTTGATCGTGCAACAGTCGTCGGGCGCCACGGTGCACCGGCCCTGGTGATTGTGATTGTTGAGGATCGCCCGGGTCGCCGGAAGCCGCCGAATCTTCTGGAGCGTTCGCGTTCGCGGCGCCGAACTCTTGAAGGTTGAGGGCTTGAATCGAGCCGTCCACAGGATGGACCGCGTCGAGTATTGATGGCGCTTGACCTAAGACCGGATGCGCGATCGTCACCAGAGCAAGAGCCGCCGTGATCAGCGGAACGAGCGCTTGGCGCCCACGCAGGCGAATAGTCGATTCGCATTTTTTCTGAACCTCTATTGCGGATTCAATGACCGTGTATCCCTTCATACAGTCATTGTGCGCATAGCGCTAACCGAGTTCGCCCGGCCGGGTTAGCGCTTACCGCGCGAGTCATACTGGAAGCACTGCTCAAGCGGCACGCCAAGCGCGATTGCCACCTTGAACGCAGTCTGAAGCGAAGGCGAATACTTGTCTTGTTCGATAGCTATCACCGTCTGCCGTGTGACGCCCACTTGATCGGCGAGTTCCTGCTGCGTCATCTCGCGGAGGGCCCGGAGTTCTCGAATCTGATTGCGTATGGCGGGCATCAGAACGCCTTCCGGTAAGCCACAAGCTGAGTGGCGGTTTTCGTGATATCCGCAACGACCAGCATCCCGAAGAAGACGTTCAGAAAATGAAGTCCGACCATCCGGCTGTCCAACCGAAGATGGCCGACGGTCGCGTGAAACCACAACATGCCCAGCCCGAGCACCATCAATGAGGCGAGCGCTACATAGCCGGCACGATATCCTCGCAGCTCGATCAAGCGATCGCGCTCATCTGTTACACGCTTCCGTGTCAGTGCGGCAATCACCGACTGCAGGATTATCTGCAGCACGATAATGGCAATAATCATGCCCGCGACCCTGTTCACGGTGTTTTGCTGGTGCAGGAAGAAATACGGTCCGTACACAACCAGCTCCGCCGCAAGCGAGGCGTAAAGAGTCTTCTCCCGGTAAGAAAGGCTTGTCATGGCGAATCGCTCCATGTCAAAAATATTTGACATCCGTAATATAGCGCCATCCGCTAACACGTGTCAAACATTTTTTACATGCCTGTGTATTGGCCGTCAGTTGACGAGCGCGGCGAGTATCGTTGCGTCGTCGGTTTGGTTACCGTCTGAAAACTCGTCGAGCGCCGCAAATGCAGTGTCGACAATCCTGTCCGGCTGCCGCGTCTGACAGCAGGTTACCGCGGCAAGAAGGCCGAGCCCACCCCACTCTTCGCCTGCCGTGTTATTCGCTTCAACGATGCCGTCGGTGTACGCAAGGATGAGATCGCCCGCATGCAACTGAACCGCCCGCGCTTCGTAGACCGTGTCCGCAAAAAATCCCACGGGTGGCGCGCCGGCTTTGAGCCAGGTGATTGCGCCGTCTGAGCGGATGACCATGGCGGGATTGTGGCCTGCATTCACATACTGCAGTGTGCGCGTATTTTCGTCGAAGACGCCATAAAATAAGGTGGCGTACCGATCCGCGGGCGAGCATGCGTGCAATTGGCGGTTCACTGCTGTCACTACCGCGGCCACGTCATCGGGGGCGAACAAAGCGGCAGTGCGCAGAGAAGACTGGACGTTCGCGATCAGGAGCGCCGCGGGAAGCCCCTTACCCGACGCATCGGCAACCGCGAGCGCCATGCGGCGGCCGGATAGCGGCAGGACAGTGAAGCAATCACCGCCAAGAGCGCGCATCTGCCGGCACCGGGCGCTGTACGTGAGCCTCTGGGTTTTCGCATACGGGACTTCCATGAATCGTTCTTGCAGATCGCAGGCCACCGCCCAGTCCTCGCTGACGTCCACTACCACGGAATCGGTAATCATCTTTGCACCTCCACAGTTATGTCGGCGCGTGCGGCTCGAAATCGACGTCGGACCGCCAATTTTTTCGCATGGAATTTGTCGGGAACATGTCGAGAAACCGGAAAGCTGCTCCGACTACCGTATGAACGCGCCAAAGGCCGCGTGAAACAGAAAGGGGTAAAAGACGTGAAATACATTTTGTTGATGTCGGGAACAAAGGTGGGGGTAGACTCATACCGCGCCTGGAGTAAAAAGGACATTGATGCGCATATGGCCGTTTTGGCCGGCATCAACCGCGAGCTCACGGAATCGGGCGAGTTCGTCGCCACACAAGGTTTGGCAGCCCCGCATGAGGCGAAGCTGGTGTGCGGCTTGAAAGACGGGATGCCCATCACGGATGGCATTTTTCCCGAATCCAAGGAGTTTCTGCTGGGCTACTGGATCGTAGACGTAGCGACGCCGGAGCGGGCCTACGAAATTGCCGGCCGGATTTCAGCCGCGCAGGGGCCCGGAGGAATACCAACCAATATGCCGATCGAGGTTCGGCAGTTCGCGTTCCGCGCTCCGCAATCGTAGAGAATGCAAGATTACCGGAACAGTCGGAAGGAGCAAGGGTATGAAATACATTTTGATGATGCATGGCAACAAGGCCGGCTGGGATGAATACGCCAGGTGGTCGAAAGAGGATCTGCAGCGGAACATCGCGTTTATGCAGAGCTTCAACCAGGAACTTCACGATGCCGGTGTTTTCGTCGACACGAAAGGGCTGGCCTGGCCGCAAGAGGCGAAGATCGTCCGCGCGGGGAAGAACGGAGAGCCCGTTACCGATGGCGTATTTCCGGAATCGAAGGAGTTCCTTGCGGGATACTGGGTAATCGACGTCGATAGTCCCGAGCAGGCCTACAAGCTTGCTGCTCGTGCATCCGCCGCGCCCGGGCCCGGCGGCAATCCGGCAAATATGCCGATTGAAGTACGGCAAGTGCTCAGTAGCCACAGCGATTTGGGATTTTGAGCCTGACCATCGAACTGTGGCATTGAGCGAAGCATCATCCGATCTTCCGATTGGGCACCTGTTGCGAGAACTGACGCCGCAGGTGCTCGGGATCGTGGTGCGAAGATTTCATGACTTCGCCGCGGCCGAGGATGCGGTTCAAGAAGCGTCGATTGCGGCAGTCATGCAATGGCCGCGCGACGGTGTTCCCGGGAATCCGCGCGCGTGGCTGGCGCAGGTTGCATTTCGAAAAATGGCGGACCATATCCGCAGCGAATCTGCCCGGCGGCAGCGCGAGACGGAAGTTGCGGAGGAGGCGGCGCGTGCGCCCGATACGGCCTTGGATGCTGTCCCGGAGAAAGACGACACGCTCGTGCTTCTCTTCATGTGCTGCCATCCGGCACTTACGCCTGCCTCCGCCATTGCTTTAACCCTCCGCGCCGTCGGCGGTCTAACTACGGCTGAGATCGCCAATGCATTCTTGGTTCCGGAAACGACTATGGCGCAGCGAATCAGCCGGGCGAAGCAGACCATCAAGGAATCGGGCATCCCATTCCAATTGCCGAATACCGAAGAGCATGGCGGGCGTCTGCGCTCGGTGCTGCACGTTTTGTACTTGATCTTCAACGAGGGATATACGGCCACCTCAGGACCACGCTTGCGTCGCGCCGATCTCTCTCAGGAGGGGATACGTCTGACGCGCATGGCCCTCCGTCTGCAACCGGAGAATACCGAAATCGCCGGCCTGCTTGCGCTGATGCTGTTGACCGACGCGCGCAGGCAGGCCCGAACCGGCTCGAACGATGAATTGATTCCGCTCGCGCAGCAGAATCGGGCGCTTTGGGATCGAGGGCAGATCGCCGAAGGCGTCGCGCTGCTCTCGGCCGCACTGCCGAAAGGCTCCGTCGGGCCCTATCAATTGCAAGCGGCCATAGCCGCTGTTCACGATGAAGCCGCGCGCCCCGAAGATACCGATTGGCCTCAGATACTGGCGTTGTACGACTTGCTGAAGCGGATGTCGGACAATCCGATGGTGATCTTGAATCGCGCCATCGCGGCAGCGATGGTGTATGGCCCGAAAGAGGGTCTAACTCTGTTGGACGCCCTTGCGGAAGATCCGCGAATTGCCGGACACCACCGCATGGATGCCGTTCGCGCACATCTGCTGGAAATGGCCGGCAATTCGCAAGCTGCGGCCACATACTACCGCGCGGCTGCCGGCAAAACAGGGAATCTCCCCGAGCGCAATTACCTTCTGATGCAAGCTGCGCGACTTCTTGTTCCCTAGTTCGACAAAGCCCAATTAGCAGGCGTGTCCCCGTCCAAAATGCTCGGCTTGGCAGCCTGACTTTTCAACGGAACGCATCGCGCTTGGGCCGCCCCGCAGTTTTCTTTTCTGCGGTGTCCCGAAGCCAAAATGAGCGGCTTACAATCTGTAGTGACGAGATGCCTGGAGACCTCGCCCGCCTCGAAGCTCATCGCGCCGCTGTTAAGGGGCACTGTTACCGTATGTTGGGCTCGGTCTTCGATGCGGATGATGCCGTCCAGGAGACCATGCTTCGTGCCTGGCGGAGCCTGGATCGGTTCGACGGTCAAGCCGCAATGCAGACCTGGTTGTACCGTATCGCCACAACGTATGCTTGATGATTGAGGCCAGAGAACGGCGGGCACGTCCCATTGAGGAGGGCTCGCCTTCATCTGGAGCTCCGCCATTGGAGCCCTTTCCACGCGTCCGGGCACGCATTGGATCGAACCGATTCTGGATGCGCACGTGCTCCCTTCGGAAGCCAACCCGGCAGAACGAGCCACGCTGCGTCAAAGCATACGTCTGGCATTCAGCGGATGAAACCACAACCGGCCCGGCGAGCTTCGTGATCACCGATCCTGACGGCAACCAAATCCTGTTCGACCAGCACGTCTGATCGCCCACCAGCGACCCTCCACCCGCGTCCTTCAAAGTGGAAACACAAGCATGCCGTCATAAGACCCCGAAACCGGCGACACTTCCATTACCAGAACGGTCATGTCGTCGTGCTGCGATGCGTTTCCGGCAAAAGCATCGGCGGCGGCGAAGACCGCCTTGACAATATCTTCGGTGGTTCCGCCCAAAGTTTGCTGGGTAGCCAAAATCATGGCCTCTTCGCCCCATTCTTCTTCAGCGGAGTTCATGGCTTCGCTTATACCGTCCGTATAAGCGAGCAACAGATCGCCCGGATGCAGCAGGAGAGAACCTTGCTCATAGGATGCTTCCGGGAGGAGCCCGATCACCGGTCCGCCGCAATCGAGGCGAAGCCACTCGTAGCCGGCCGCCGACTTACGGAGCAGCACCGGCGGATTGTGGCCGGCATTGACGTAATTAAACCTGTTCGCGGCCGGGTCGAAGATGCCGAAGAAGAAGGTGGCGTAACGATTGATCGCTGAAGCTTCATAGATCAGGCGGTTCATGTGCCCCATCAGTTGCGTGAGGTCCCCTGAAGTGGTGAGTGTCATGGTGCGAAGGCAGGCGCGCAGGCTCGCCATCAAAAGCGCAGCCGAAATACCTTTCCCCGAAACATCGCCGATCGCCAGCCCGAGACGGCCCCCGCCGATTTCGATGGCATCATAGTAGTCGCCGCCAACCCCAAATACGGTGCGGCACGCTCCGGCAAGGCTGATGCCTTCTATCGCAGGTAGACGCTGCGGAAACAGCCGCTCCTGAACTTCGCGCGCAATCTCCATTTCACGCGCGATGTGTGCGCGTTCCACCGCCGCACTTGCCAGTGAAGCAGCCGCTTCGCTGAGTTCGAGTCCGAGGCCTGTCTGTAGACTCACCGATTCCAGCAGACGCAGATCGGAAGGCGTGTACGGTGCTTCGGAACGTTTCGGACCGAGCGCCATCGCACCCAGCAATTGCGTGCGTCCAGACAATGGAATCAGCAATTCGGGTGACTCCGGGTCGAGTGTGCGGCCGTCACTCGCGCTATTAAAAATCGGTGTCGATGAGCGGGCCTGGTCGAGCACGCGGACTGGCGCAGCAAGCGCCGGGCCGATCGCGTAAGCAGGCTCGAAGCCGCCGTTCCTGCGCAGCAGCACCGTTAGCCGCTCAACATGCAGGACCTGCGAGATGCGATCCGAAACCGTTCGGATCAGCGCTGCCGGATCCGAAATTGTCTGCGCGGTCTTCGCAAGCTGGCTCAGCATCACTTCGGCGTCATACGCTTCCCGGAAGAATTGGCGGTCGACCCAATGTTGCATCAGGTCGGTAGGCGACCTTTTCTTGAGGAACAGAAAACCGAAAAGCACGAGCACCGCAGCCAACAACGCAGTTTTTAGCGGACCGTGACGGTGAGTGAAAAGCGGGATCGCGATAAGCCACATAAGAGCCGCGATTCCGGCAATGCGGAAGACCTTCACCGTAGTACTGGCGAGCAAGTACTTGCTCCCCATGCGCAAAAGTATGGGTACGTCCATGGCACGCTGGACGATCACGACATAGGCGAGCGTGAGCGGGAAGAAGAGCATCAGGACGATCGCGAGGAAGGCGAGCCATCGGATATCGTTCGGGTCGGCGATTCCTAAAAACGGCAATAATCCCCAGATGATAAGAATGCTACCGAGGCCCACAACGGAGCCCGCCAACAAGACTTGAAGGCGCCGTCGAGCGTCCGGCGAAGAAGCGGTTCGCAACTTGTCGAGGAGCAGAACCCAGTACAGTGCAATGTAGAAGATCGCAGACCACACGAAGACCGGGTTTAAGAATCGGTCGATAGTATCGACGCGCGGCAGCAGAGAAATGTCGTACCAACCGTTGTATTCCGAAACGAAGGCAGCAAGCACGCTCGCTCCGGTCAATGCGATAACCAGCCACTTCAGCCAAGGAAGCCGTCTATCGAAGCGCGATCGCTCCGGAAAAAGCAAGCCGAGAAGAAACAAAGCGGGCGGCGCAACAAATTGAATCGCGAGGTGCCAGTAAAGTCGGAGGCCCAGCCAGGCTGGAATCCACCAGCGAAACGCCCCGGGATTGAACGACTGCGGCAACGTCAGAAGAAGCAGGAGGAACCAGGCGTTGGGATCGGAAGGGCGGGCAAATGCAACCCAAACGCCCAGTCCCACGCAGAAAAGCGGAACTACGAGCACAACAATCAGGACAAAAATATGGTCCGGCAGCGTGGTCCTGACTGGCGGGTCCTCCACTGACCAGCCTTTCGGATATCCCTCGAGAGGAATCATCGCAGTAAGAGCGCTCCCGTTCTGTTTTCGGACCAGAAGAGTGATTGTGTCGCCCGGGCGAGCGTACCAGCGAATGCGCTGCCACAGCGCCATTCCGGTAAAGGGCAATCGGTTGATAGCGAGCACCGTATCGCCCTTTGCAATTCCGGCATGCGTGGCCGCCGCCGCGGGACTGTAGATTAAATTTCCATAGAGTTGAAAGGGTGCTTGTACTTGGTTGCGGAGATTAAAATTACCAATGATCGTTGAGATGGAATTTACAACTTCGTAGGTGCCCGCGATGCCGGCGTATAGGAACAGCAGCGCGTAGAGGAGGCGGGTTCCGGCAGCTTTTCTAGTCGGGGCGTTAGGCACTGATGGACCGTTTCCACGTACAAGAATAATCGACATTAGATCGTATAACCATTGCTTGCCCAAACCAGCGATGCTGTTGAAAAACTCTCGTGGGCGAAGTGGCCGAACCGGTTCCGTATTCGATCTTTTCGTGCGGCCCCGCTAAGGGCAGTGCCCCCCGACGGCACCGGAGTACGAGCATCGGTTTTCGCTGCATTCTAAACGGCTCTTGACCAGCAGATTAACGTCTCGTTTATTACACGAGGGCACAGAAGCGCGTCTGTCCGAGGCTCGGCCAATGAACTGGCTGTAGCAAACAGGGCGCCAGACACCTTCTTCAGCGCCTCGTTACGGATTACACGGAAATTGGCGGGAAGGGCATGCGCGATCGGAGTTTTTCAACAGCATCCAGCATTTGTGCAACAACACGTCGCTGATCCAGGTTCCTCCATTTCCGTGTTACGAAATGTATTGCACAACGGAATCGCTTCGCAACCCGATTTTAGTCAGCAGATTAGAACCGAACTCGGGCCTGGTAGTTCGCTGCTGCTCCGCGACCAAGCCAGCCCGAACTGAGTTGACAGGTACACGGTGCCAGCTCTGTCAACCACCACAATCGTTGAGCCGTCTGTGGCGATGCAATCTGTGTCGGCGATTCCGTTGAGCCACGGAGGCAGGCCATTTTCGACGGCCACTATCTCTCCATCCGGCCTGATCGGCCGGCGATAAATTCTTCCCTGGGCCGCAAAGTGATCTGTCGACGCGGAGACCAGAATGTCATCGCCCGAGAACGCTACCGCGGAGCAGTACGATGCGTGTAGGCCGTCCCGTTCTATGCTCCACGTTGCTCCTGCGTCGCGGCTAATGCAAAGGCCGATAGCGGACGCCGCGACCACAATGTCCGGATCTGTCTGGTGCGCGCGCACCTCATGAACATCGCTGTTGATATCTATGGTGGGCTGCCAGGTTCTTCCGCCATCCATGGAACGCGGAATGCCTCCTACGTGAACGTTGGCAAACAGTATGCTCCCGTTCGAGTTGGCCGCAACCGAGCGAATGCCTAGCGGTGGCCCGAGACGCTGCCCATTAACAATTGCCGAACCGGCAAACCAGCCATCCCGCCCCGCGATGTGATCAAAACTATCGATAGGATCGAGCACACCGCTCCCATCGCTCAGCCGCAGCATGCGTGCATCGTCGGTTCCTACGTAGATGGCGTCTCTAACAGCCATACAGCACGAAAGCTCAAACTCGCTCGTAGCGACGGTTGCCCATTCGCCGCTTGGTGCACGCCTGCGCAGCGAATGCCGGCCGGCAATGGCGAGCGCACCGCCGCGTCCATCCGGTGCGAGACCTCTGACGGGCTGTTTCCCAATCTCTTGCGTGCGCCTATCGCCGCTAATTGCGAACAGCCCATCGCCCCACGTCGCCACCAGTATCGTCGGTTTCGTCACGGATCACCTTCCTCTCGCAGTTGTCGCGGATTATACGGCGCTGGAGCCTCAGTGCCAGCCGAAAGCAGACCCACCGGATTCCGAACCGTCCTCGTTCTCTACCGTTCCCACTATGTAATTAGGGTGATCGGTCTCCTGCGGAGCCAGGCGGATTCTCTTGTCACTGGTCGGAGCGTCTATCGGGATTTTGGTCCAAGTCCCGTCCCGGCCCAACACAACGGGCGGCACGATTTCGACTTTGAGCTGGGGACCTGGAAGATGCGCTTGAAAGTGCTGGGTCACTCTCCGAAGGGAGGCGCCACCTGGGTCGAGTACGAAGGCACGAGCGTAGTGCACAGCATTTGGGAAGGCCGCGCCAACATGGTGGAACTGGAAGTGGATGGCCCGACCGGTCATCCTGAGGCTATCAATCTCCGGCTGTACAACCCGACCGCTCATCAGTGGAGCTTGAACTTCGCAAACGCTACCCAAGGGGTGATACCGGCCATTCTCGACTTCTAGCGGCGGACAGTCGCGTCGACAACCTCAACCGCTGCGCCTACACAAAGCTTGCCAGGGTTAATCACAAGTGCATTCTGGCCGAACATGACGCCGCGTGGCAGGTTTCTGTATCGAGCGAGAGTCCTCAGTGGCTCGATGCCCACCGCACCCGTGCTTGGGTCAACAAGCACGATTGAGCAGCGGGCACAAGGCTTAACTATCGCGAGTTGAACGGACCCGACTTGTACTCGCCGCCAGTCATCCTCCTCGTGAGGAGCTGTTCCCGAGACAACAAGGTTCGGCCGAAAGCGTTCGATCCCGACGGGCGAGGTCAGGTGTTCGTTCAACATTATGAGTGAGGCCTCCGTCACCACCAATAGCGGATAGCCGTCGGCCAGGCTGACTCGCCACTCAGGTCCGTCGAACGGCGGTTCAACGTTTCTAATGACGTTGTCGGGTAAGCAAACGAGCCGGCACGACTGGCCGAGAAAAATGCTGAACCACTGGCTATAGGCCGGGTTGGGATGTGGCAGTTTCAGGTGATCGTGCCAAATGGTGACGGGCATCAGCTCCCCGGCGCCCCTCGAAGCTGCGCTCATGACCAGCGGTGACATCCCGGGCGCAGTGACGACCAGATCAGCCCCTTCCAAACGCGGTTCAATCAATGCCATGCGCGGCACTTTGCGCTGGGAAAGGAAGAGACCTTCTTCGTCGACCAACATCCAGCGCCTGTCGTTGTCAGGGCCGCTGGTGGTCAGCTCTGCTTCCGCGACCGCGATGCCACGCGCCGATTTGATGGGATAGATGAAGATTCGGCTCAGGAACATAATTCGGGGGGAGTAATTAGCGTACCGTAGGCCGTCGGGTCGTGCGCCTACGGGCTGTAATAAACTTGACGAAGATTATGGCTGGTGCACGCCTGTTGAGCAGGCGATTATTGTTGAGCGTGCTCGGTCTGGCCGGCACTCCCGGTTTCGGCGATCAGCGCTTCGCCGCGGGCGTTCAACTGTATACCGTTCGCGATCTAATACCGAAGCGCCCACTCCAGACGCTTCAGGCGATTTCCGATATCGGCTACCGTGAGGTAGAGGTGTTGCGCAACCAGGTGACGCTGGTGGCGCCGCTCCTGAAACGGGTAAATCTCAAGCCCATCAGCTTACATTTCGAGACTCCCCTTCTCACCGGTAACTGGTCTGCATGGCAGCACGCCGATATGCCTCCTATTGAGCCGGGAGTGACGTTCGATGATTGCATTCACCTGGCGCGAGATCATGGTTTTCGTTACATCGTGTTCAACTATCTTTCTCCCGAGGAGCGGCTTGGGCTGGACTTCTACCGCTCCCTGGCAGACAAGCTGAATGCAGCCGCAAGCAAGGCTGAATCCGCGGGCCTGCGGTTTTGCTATCACAATCACGATTTTGAATTTCAGCCGATGTCCGGAAGCAGGCCCATGGATGTCTTGCTGGAGCATCTGGATACGCACTTGGTCGGCTTAGAAGTGGACACATTTTGGGTAAGCATGGCGGGGGTGAACGCCGCCTCGTTTCTCCGCGAAAACGCGAACCGGGTAGAATTAGTCCACTTAAAAGATCGGGCCAAAGGAACTCCCGTCCATTACGACATTGCAAGCGTGCCGAACGATGCATATCGTGAACTTGGCACCGGCGATTTGCCTCTGCGCGAAATTCTTGCTGCCATTACGAAAACCCGCGCGAAGCATGTTTTCGTTGAGCAGGATTTCAGTACGGACCCTATTGCGAGCTTGCGCCGGAGTTACACGTTTTTGAAGAAGGCTGGATTCTTAGCCTAGCGCTCAGAGCGTTTTGATCCAGAGAAGCCACCAGCAACTCACGGCACACAAATAGCCACTTCGCTCTCTCCAGATACCTTCTGCCTTAACGCGTCAACAATTCCCAATTGCGCGATGAAGACGCGGTAAGCGAAAGCACTTACGTCCAAGTCTGCAAAGCAATCCAAGGACGCAAGTGCTTGAATTCCTATTTATCGTTGATGTCTGTTCCGGACTTTCGATCGGCCTCCTTGATCGTGTCCTTCACATCGCCATAGGCCTGCTTCACCTTGCCCTTGCCCTCGTCGACGACGCCTTCATTGTGAAGATCCCGGTTTCCTGTGACGCCGGCGACCGCCTGTTTGGCCTTACCCTTCGCTTCATCAACCTTGCCTGTGACCTGTTCTTTTTCCATGCACACCTCCGCCAAATTGGACCCCGTTTCCGCCCGAGCTGTTACAGACGCGGAGGCCACGTCGGTGATATTCCACGTAAGCCATTGTTGATCAGGGGACTTGCGACTGCACACGGAAGCATCGCGCGTTACACCTCAACTTGGAAGAATAGGGCTCGGACTTGAGAGAATCCGTTTATGAACCGCCGCCACTTTCTGGGATCCATGGGCGCTCTTTCGGGTAGCTATCTGTTCCCGAAGGCGAGATGCGAGGGTGCACACGCGGAAGTGTCGCAAGGCTGGCGCACATTCGAAGTGGAGACGCGCGTCGAAATCCTGCAACCCTCCGGGATAACACGCATTTGGCTGCCAACCGCGCTCCTCAGCAAGACACCATTTCAGACGACGCTCTCAAACGAGTTCACCGCCCCGGGAGGTAGTGCCAGGATCATTGAGACCCATGCCGATGCGCTCGGGATCCTTACCGCGGAGTTTCCAGCCGGGGTGAGGCCGGTGCTCACGCAAACCAGCCGCGCCGCAACCCACAATTATGTAGTCGACCTTTCCACACGAACCCCTAGGTTTCCGAAAGCAGATCGAGCGGAGTTGCAGCACTTTCTACGCCCTACGAAGCTCCTGCCGACCGACGGTATTGTGAAAGCCACGGCAACAGAGATCACAGCCGGCGCGAAAACGGATCTTGACAAGGCACACGCGATCTATGAGTGGATCGTCGATAACACGTTTCGGAACCCGAAAACGCGCGGCTGTGGCATCGGCGACATTCGGTTCATGCTCGAGTCCAAGGATCTGGGTGGAAAATGCGCCGATCTCAACGCACTTTTTGTCGGGTTGGCCCGTGCGGCTGGCCTTCCGGCTCGCGACGTATATGGCATCCGAGTCGCGAAGTCGGAACTCGGCTATAAAAGTCTTGGCGTGGCGTCGGCAAGCATCACCAAAGCACAGCACTGCCGGGCCGAAGTGTACATCGGCAGCTGCGGCTGGGTTCCGGTTGATCCCGCAGACGTGCGGAAAGTTGTGCTGGAGGAACCGCCTGGAAATCTGACGCTGCACGACGAGACAGTCGAGGACGCGCGAGCCCGGCTCTTTGGGTCTTGGCAGATGAATTGGATAGCGTACAACTTCGCTCACGACATCGCGCTGCCCGGATCGCATGGTGCGACGCTCGGCTTCCTTATGTATCCGCAGGCTGAAACAAATGAAGGCCGGCTCGACAGCCTCGACCCGGATAATTTCAAATACGAAATTACGTCGAGAGACATTTCGTCTCCGAGCAAATAGAGTCAGGCTGGCACTTAACTGGTTCGCCTATGTTGAGATTGGCGTCCGACCGCTTACGTAGAATAGATCCGCCCTGGTCGCGAAGGGTTTAGGAACCGCCAACGATTATCTTCCCCGGATGGCTCCCGGATCACGACAGATCTGGAAAATGTCCGCAGCCCACTAATTTTCACCGGACTCGGACACATTTATCGTTTTTGGCGTACATAGTATGTGGGCGGGATTTCGATCCTGCCGACAAAACCTTCGCCAGACAGCGATCTCGAGCGTAAAGCGGACAGCGTTGTGGACGTTCCAGGAGAACGTTCATCAGCAGTCCAGGCCGACGCGTCGATCCGTAGCCCCAAGCCTCGGTCAGACGGCGCACAACGCCACGAGTTCAGCCCCCGCAATTCCCGGATTTCGGGACCCCCGGCTGGAAGCAGTCCATTTGTCTTTCGGCTCATTACTGCGAGCCTAACGATCACCAGGAATAAACAGCCAGCTTGCGAATAGCCGCCGACTGTGCCTCGAACGACAGGTCTGCGGTCCCGTGAGGCAAGATGAGGCCAACCGTGCCGGTGCTTGAGCCGGCCGTCGCTGGGAGGGCGAGCGCGGTGGAAAAACCCGATGTACTTTTGACTCGGACCACCGCAACGTGACCGGAGCTGTTTGCGTACTGCAAACGGGCGAACGTCGGACCTTTCGTTGCTTGAATCCCGGCGATCTCTGTTTCATCTGCTAGATACTCGGACGGTTGTTTATCTTCACCGTCGACGAGTAGTAGCGCGAGATCGTGCGCTGGGACGGACAATGCCGCGTCAGCCGTGGCGAGATCACGTTGGTTCCACACGTCGCGCAAGGATCTGGGAGTGCCATCAAGGCCAACTTTGCGCCAATCGATCTTTACTTGCGCGGCGGTGTCGGCACGGTTCAGTATGGCGATTGCGCGTCTTCCAGGGTTCGCCATAGGCTTTGCCCAAATCTGGATTCCGGGAGTCGGTTCGGCAACTTTGATGGGCTGCAAACCGTATGGATCATTGTGAATTGCGAGCGCTTCCTTGTTGTTGAGCAGCGACAAGGTTGCCGGCGAAAGCCGCGTCAGGTCGGAACCCGCCATCAATGGGGCGCTCGAAATCGCCCACAGTCCCATGTGGATTCGGTCCGTCGCATCGGTCATGCCGCGCATACCCATGACCATCATGTCCAGGTCATTGTAGTAGCCGGTGTGTTGTGCTTCCGGATGCATTCCGGCCTCGAATGAACTGAACACATTCTTGGCGGTGATGACGCGCTTGGCGTGTTCGGGATCATGCAGGCTCTCCACCACGGGAGGAATAATGTCACCTCCCGTTCGCCAGATGGTACTTTCGACACCGCCGACGCCCGGAGCCCAGAACCAGGGATTCTGGCTACCCCACTCGCAGATGGAGAGGAACAACTTACGCCCCGTTATTTTTTCTGCGCGTTGAATGGCGCGGGCAACCTCGGCATATTGGACGGCGCCAGACCGCTTTTCCTTCGCGCCGCCGCACCAGTCCACCTTGACATAATCGAAGCCCCACTTCGAGAATTGCAGGAAATCCAGATCGTAATGCCCCTCGCTGCCCGTATTCGTGTACTTCGGGCCGGAGTCGGGGTACATGCTGCAACCGTCACGGCCAGCGTCGGTGTAGATGCCAGCCTTCAAACCCAAGCTGTGAATGTAGGCGGCGATGTTGGCCATGTCGCCATCTTTCTGGCCAGTCTTAATCGCGGGCCACTGCTTAGGGCTTACGACGATGTTGCCTGCGATATCGCGTTTTCCCAGCCACCAGCCTTCGTCGATGACGACATACTCGTAACCGGCTTCCTTCATGCCGTTCGAGGCCAGAGCTTTCGCCTGCTGCTGAACAATTTGCGAATTCACGATGTTGGCGAAACTGTTCCAGGAATTCCATCCCATTGGCGCGGCACAGAAGCACGCGGTTGCAGACACGGCAAATAGCAATGCGAAACGCACTAGAGCAACATATCACTGGGCTCAGACCGAACAATCCGCTCACAATAACGCGGTTTCTGTGTTGCCTTTCTCGGCCCTGTTTGGCGACGTGTGTACCTGCACCAGCGCTACTGAACCCGCATCTACACGCTTGCGTAAACGGGTAGCGACCAATAGTTCCGAATCACCGACGGTCCGGACAATATTCGTAAACACTTGGCCGTCAGGGCGGATCTATCCCAGAGTTGCCCAGTTTCGGACAACCCAGTCTTTCGAGCACCGCCGGAACAAGCATCAGCATTGCATTTAGATCGCGAGCATTCGTTACGGAACCCGGGCTTTTCCATCCAGCAAAGTTACTTACGCGAGAGTGTTTCGAGTGATTAGGCATGCTCGCGAAAGCTGTGGCTGTCGCCAGGCGACCCGCTAGGATCTTCGGACGAAAGTTCTAATGAAATAGAATCCTTCCATTTGCATTGCACGCAAAAGGAATCAATCGAATCACCATCCAATTTCACCAATTCGAGATAAATACTCTGCAAGAGGTGCCTCTTCCAACTGAACCTAAGAGACGTGAGATCGGCGAAATGACCCCCTCGGAATCCCATGGATCAGACCGAGCACGCAACGGCTATTCCTGGCGGAGCGAAATTGCAGCATCAACGCGGCTCGCACGGACTGATGGCAGAAGAGCGGCTAAAGCCGCAACTAACAGGAGGATAACGATGGTCGTGACGAGATTGCCTGGATCGCTCGGCTGCATGCCATAGAGAAGGCTGCTCACCAGGCGCGCTCCGCCCAGGACGGCTACAACTCCAATGGCAATACCACCGAGAACATAACTTAGGACATCTCGCAGCACCAGCCAGACGACCTGGCCTCGGCGGGCCCCAAGAGCCATGCGTATTCCGATCTCGCCGGTACGCCGCGTCACGTTGTAGGCGAGGATGCCGTAAAGCCCAACGGAACTTAACAACAGACCCAGCGTTCCAAAAAAGATGGAAAGCGATGCCATCAAGCGCTCTCGAGCGACAGAGTTTTCCACCTGCTCCTGCATGGTGTACGTCATGCCAAGGGGCACGTCAGGAGCCAATTTATGAAGCAGGGCGCGAAATAGCTGATTCGGTGAAGGAGCGCCGGGACGCATTTTGAGAACGAATGTGAGTAAGGGCAGTCCACTGCTGGTGACGGGACTGTGGCCGGCGTATTGAGTATATGGGATATAAAGTTCTGGAGCGGCGTGCTCTCGAAGGCTCTGGTACTTCATATTTTGGGCTATTCCCACAATTCGGACCAACTTCCCATGCAGCACAACATGCCGGCCGATCGGGCTCTCTCCGGGAAAGAATCGCTGCACCGCCAGTTGACTTATGACTCCCACGGGTTCGGCGGTAGGACCGTCGCCTTCATTGAACTCGCGGCCAGAAAGCAGACGAGTGCCCATGACATCAAAAAACCGCGGGCCGACCCAATTGATAGACGTGTCGCTCTCGTGGCGTGGCAGGTCAGGTTTGCCCGGAACTTGTAGTGGTCCGCCCCCGCCAGGGAAAGTGAGCGGAACGTGCCAAGTGAGGCTCGCGGCCTTCACGCCCGGTAAACCGTTGGCTCTCTCCAGTATTCGGGCGTATAAGTTGGCTACGGCCGCTGAGGTCCCGGGCAATTTGCCTGTGTCAACGGCAATTAAGGAGACGTTTTCCGGATCGAAGCCATAATTTAATGTGAGCAGGTGAAACAGACTGCCGCGAAAAGGCCAGCCGTGGCGACTAGAAGAACGGAAAGAGCGGTTTGAAATGTCAGTAATAGGCGCCCAGATTGAAACCTGCTTTCGCTTCCACGTAAGTTATGAGCGGACTTCTTCAATGAGGAAACAATGTCCACGCGCGCCGATTGCAAGGCGGGCGCCAGCCCAAACAGAATTCCTGAAAGCGACGCCACGCCAAATGAGAAGAGCACCATTCTCCAATCCGGCTGAACTTGCAGCTGAGTGAATTGGCCAGGGCCATGGCGATCCGAGACAAACGCGATCAGAATCCGCGTGAGCCAAAACGCACACAATGTTCCTGCCAGACCTCCCGCGAGAGAAAGCAGCACACCCTCTGTTAGAAGTTGCCGAATGACGCGAGCACGTCCGGCGCCGAGAGAAAGGCGTACGGCGATCTCGCGACGGCGCGCCGATGTCCGGGCCAGCAGGAGAACCGACATGTTCGCGCACGCAATGAGCAGGACCAAAGAGACCAAAGTCATGAGGATGAGTAACGGATGGGTGAATTGATAGCGGAGAAATGACCAGCCCTGTTCGCCCGAATCGCTCGAAAGATATAAGCGCGATCCGGCTTTTTCCCGGCTGGTTTCCAACCCGGCGGCATGGTCTCTCGCAAGACATCTCCGCTGATCGTTGCAAGCTCGGCGTTCGCCTGTTGTCCCGTTACGCCCGCTTTCATCCGTCCAATCAAGTTCAGCGACCAGCAGTTACGGTTATTGAGGCAGCCCGGTGGGCCCAGTCTGTCCGCGAACGAAATCGGTACCCACACGTCAGGGTGCGTTCCCACCTCCGCGCCGAAGAAGCTCGGCGGCATAATGCCGATCACGGTGAACCGGATGCCGTCGAGTACGAGGCCGCTGCCAAGGGCCGAAGGCGATCCTCCATATTGACGCCTCCAAAAGGCGTCGCCGATCACGGCCACGGGACCGTCCTTTCCACCCGATGGATGATCGTCTGCTTCCGTGAATACTCGGCCCTTTTCCGGCGACGCACCAAGCGTCGCAAAATAGGCGCCGCTTGCCAGTTCACCGTCCACATGAACGGCTTCGCCGCCGGAAATCGTTTGGAACCGGCCATCCGACCACGACGCCAGAGATGCGAATACTTCATTTCTCGCTTCGAGCGCTTGGAACATCGGATAACTCAAACGAATAGCGGGAAACTCCGGCAGTTTCAGAATCAGGTTTCTCAATGCTTCTGGGTGTGCAACCGGCAAAGGCCGAAGCAGAAGTGTATCGATGAGGCTGAAGATTGCAGAATTCGCGCCGATGCCGAGTGCCAACGATAAGATGGCGACCGCGGTAAACACTGGACTCGACCGCAACGTTCGCACCGCATAGCGAATATCTCGAACAATATTTTCCAGCGAGTTCACTCCGCGCAAATCACGGCATGTCTCCTTCATTGGTTCGAGACCACCCATTTCGTGTAGCGCCGCAAGCCGCGCCCGCTCAGGCGGCATGCCACTAGCGAGGTACTGCTCCGCTTGATGTTCCAGGTGGTCTCGCAGCTCGTCGTTCAAATCTGCTTCCATTTGCGAGCGTTTGAATAGCGAACCTATCCAGAAACGGAAGCTCCGTACAAATCGCATGCCGTCACCTCCGTGTTAACTCTCAAAAACAATCGATGTGATGGCGCCCGACAATCGCCTCCAATCCGACGCCTCCTGCTGAAGACGCTTACGTCCTTGCCTAGTGATCGAATAGAACTTCACTCGACGTTTCTCCTCATTTACAGACCACTCGGCCTTGATCCAGCCGGCCTGTTCGAGTTTGTGCAGCGCCGGATAAAGCGATCCTGGGCCCACCCGCAGCACATCTTTGTACATCTGCTTGATGCGTTCACCGATTGCCCAACCGTGCATCGCTTCCAAGGCGAGAATTTTGAGGATCAGGAGATCGAGGGTGCCCTGCACCAAATCGGTAGGTCTGCGACTGCCCTATATGGTAGCCGATATCGATAACCATAACCATCCCTCCTCTCTTGCTTGAATCAAGCTGCTGGCACGACAAGGCCTGGTGGACGCTCCCAGGCCGTATCGCGATTTTTTGAACCTCGGCTACTCACTCCTGGCAAGTCGGGTTATGGGAAAGAGGCAGGTCGCACCTTTTTCTGGGGATTACCCGCCACTGGTCGCGAA
>CAWBDW010000039.1:0-10267 GCA_963787545.1 uncultured Acidobacteriaceae bacterium | reverse complement strand
ATTCTAAAGGACTTAGCTCTTATTTGTAGAATCGTCATCTACATAGGTAGGTCGGAAACTGCCACTACCCTCCGCCACCTTATCCGTTTTCTCCCGTTTCTCAGTCCGTACAGCCCGAACCCGTCGTTGAATTTCTTCGGCTGCCATATGGATATAGCGCATGGTGGTCGCTAATTCTTTGTGCCCGGCCCAGCGTTTTCGCGCGGATATTGGTTTGCGTGTTGCGGGTTCAACAGAACCTACTTTGCGTCGTACACGCAGAAATTGCCGCCGCCTAACCAAACTATTATCTTCAGCTGTGGGCCAGCAGCTAGTGTTTCAGCCTGCGGAGTACGACAGAGTGAAGGCGGCGATCGACGGCTTCATAGCCGCTTTTAAGGACAGTCAGGCGGAATCGATGACACAGGAGTCAAAATCGCAACTCAAATGTCGCCGTGAGCGTGCGGTAGCTGATGCCAACCGTTATAACGAGTATCGTGAACGACTGCTTCCGATGGCTACTATTTTTGTTCAGTGCGAGTTGGAACCGGCTTCGAGAAGGCTGCAGGAGACCAGTGACATAGCCAAACAACTGAAGCTTCGGATAGATTACCTGGCCTTTTGGATGTCCGGTGGATCCACAGCGCCCGCACTTGAGGTGCTGCTCTATATATTCCTTCCGATCGCCGATCTTTTGCCGATCTGTGGTGATCTGCACGAGGAGTACTTTAGCTCTCAACTGCCAAAGCTCGGGCCCCAAGGCGCTCGTTGTGGTATACCCGGCAAGTCCTGAGCACGCTTAGTTTGTACGCCGTTCAAGGATTCAGACGGGCATCTCTAATAGCGTCGGCTGTGGATTTAGCCACACGGCTCTCGCGCTGGTTTATGCATTAATGCTCTTCATAATCTCCCTGGTCCGCCGGATCACAGACCGGCGTCGCCGCGTTAGGCTTAAGATGTAGCTCGGACGATTTTAGATGAAGCGCTGCGTCGGTGCGAGGTCCCCGACCGTGACTTTCTTTTTGGCCGTACCTATCACACGATTGCTTTGCGCCGAAGGAATTTCGCAGCCCCGAAGAAAAGCAAAACCACAAATCCGGTCGACAACGTTGAGGGTTCTGGCGAGGAAGTGAAATCTCCTTCGATCAATCGCCATCCTTGATTGCCCTCCAAAGGTTCGAAAGTAAACGTCTCTGAGCCGAATACCGGTCCGACTCCCAGGAAGCCTGAGGAATGCTCATAATCCCCGCACCCGTCGTTGGCGCCGCCGCCCACCGTGACGCCTCCAATTCCCGGAAACTCCGCCGGCACGGTTACGATAAAGTCGCCCTGACGCTCGCCCGGGAGAGTGAAAGGCGCCAGGGTTTCAAAATTCACCGCTGAATTATCGTCATCGCACCATATATTGCTGTACGGAGCGCCGTCAAGCACTCCGGAAACGCGCGAGCCACTGTCCGGGGTGAAATCCAATCCTGTTGAGATCGGAAGGGTCTCCCCGGGCCCCCCATTCAGATGTAAAGGCGATAAATCATGCCCGGCCCTGCCCGATAGCGTGCCGTCCGGACCGCTAATCGTGAAATTAGCGATGTTATCAAGGTCTGTAGGCGAGTAGCCGGTCAAGTAACTTTGAACAGAAAAGCTGTCGAAGTAGAAGTTCGAGTCTGGCAAGGCCGTAGGGGCAGTCAGACCCAGCAAGAGAAACACCAGCGAGAGTTTCATTATTGGGCTCGGCTCATTCTATGGCGGCTGGAACAGAACGGCAATAACAAAAACCAGGTATTTAGCGGGATCAGCACGCGTTGAAAACCACATTCCGTACTGGAAAGCAGGATAGTAAGCACCAGGGCGCGAGGTCAGGAATTTGATTCCGTCCTGGTTACACCCCGCCCGCACTGCCGGCAAAGAAAACCTTTGATCTCAGAAAATCCGGGAAATCCATTGGCGGCTCCGCAGTCCGGACATCTCGAAAAGCAGACCGGCTGGTTAAGTGTTATCGCTTGCAACGTGCTCTCGACATCATCTAATGGAACCGTAGCGACAACCGCCTCGCACTCGTTGCAGAGGATCTCTGCTTTGTCGCTATCCAGAAGCCGCACGATTAGGCAGCCGCAGCAATCGATACCGAGCCACTCGTGCGGGACGATTGTCATACGGGCATTAAGTTCGTATTCTGTCAAACTTAAATTATGGCTGAGAGGCCAACATACACGTGATGCAGCAGGATGAGGATCTCAATTGGTAGACTTCGAACCCGACGAAGCGCCATCAGTCCTGACTGCGGATCTCTGCGCCTTCTTTGGAGGTCGCAAGACGTGTCCTGGGTTTTCGACAGCCGGAACCGTGCAGCCGGATCACCCGCATAAAGATGCCCCGGTGTTTTGCGTTCACTGGTGCCATCAAGTGCCGCATAAGCCTTAAAACCCAAGATGTACTAGTCTCGGGCGATTTTAAATCGGGCGATGCGTCGGCGAGTAGTCGCCCTTGAGATTTAGCTCAAGACCTTACGGCAGGCGGTCGCTTGCAGTCGCCACGCCGTACTCTCCAGCCGCTGTGGAAGACTTATCCAAGGTACCGTCCACGTAGATCTCTGTCTTGATTGCCCCTTCCTGGTCCTGATTCTGGGCGGTGACATATAGAAATGATTCAGGGTGGAAGTTATCCTTCTCATATTTCCAAGGCGTCGTTACTTTGAACGTCGACGTCCCCAACCCTGCTCGTTTTCGAGTGTCACATCGACAAGCCTATCTTCTCCCGGTATGCCGCTGGTGATGATGTATGCAACGCTGTGGCGTTCGTTCGCCATCTTTGCTTGGCGGCCGAACTCAGCAACGAGTTCCAACGCAAATACGGCGCCGACCAGCAAAATAATCCCAAGCGCCACACCGACTGCAATACGAAAGATGCTTGGTTGATTTCGCTTCGGCTGACTTGTGGATCCCGAAGATTGAGAAACGAGCTCTCTTCCACAACGGGAACAGAACGCGCCAGTTTGGCCCTCATGAGAGCACTCCATAGGAAATAATAGTTTACACTCGATCTGCCATGTTGAGACTAGGCCAGGCGGCGGTCACCAGAATCTGCTATGCTTTCTCCAAAAGCGTGTCAGAAAGCATCGTTGTCGCTCTCATCACCGGTTCCTGCGTAATCGTGGCGGCTGCTATCAGCAAAGTTGATACGATAATTCCCCTTTTTAAAAAAGGTAAATCAAGTCGACTCAAGATATAGAACCTCTTTCACTTCGAAGTCAGAATCATAAGATTCAAAGGCCTTTAACCTCTCGCTGTAGTTTCAAAATCCATTACGTCGCGCTGAAGGATCGGTGCCGGAGTTAATTTCTCAGCAGAAGTTCTGCCGACGATTCTTCCGGCTGGGCGCCGGAATTAACTTACTTCTTGTCTTTTTGCTTTTGCGTCAGCAATCGTGTAACTGCTGAATCCAATTCAGCTTGGCTTTTCATAGCATCATCGATCCGATCTGCCAAGTCCGTCAGGACCACCCTGATGCTCGTTGCCAACTCAAGGCACTCCTCGTCAGTTTGCGCATGAACGCCTTCGCTCAGAGCGGTATGGAGCAGACTCAGCGGATTATGCCCATTTACCAGTAGCGCCTGTGGAACACCGTGCTTTATATTCGCTACCGACGTACTGAATTGCGTTTCCCGCTTAGCGGTTTCCAGGTCAGCGAGCGTGTCTCCCGCGATCCCGATTCTCTTACACACTCGAATAATTTCGTCCAGAATTCGGTTTTTCTGATTTTCAACTACGCGGCGATAATACGCGAAAGCTGCTATCCCGAGACCTTGATTTTCGGACCGGCGGCCCTTCAAATAATACTCTCTTTCCGGCCCGATCAGCTTGAAGACCTTCGCAGGAGTCGGAGGCCCGAACTCGGGCACCTCCGCAAGCTTCTGGATCGTGCAGATTTCACCCACGCACCACACCAGTAAAGAATAGAGCTTTACCCGAGTCCGGCAATTTCGGCATGTATACCTGATGTGAACAGAGTGACCGTGCTGTTTGCCAGCGATTTCCAGCGCAGGCTGAGGCGTGGCAAAGCTTCGAGTGCCACCGCACTTTTCATCAGGGCAATAAAGATCAAGGTCAGCCGTGTAAATCCGAAACATCGACGGGGCGTCTCTTGAGTACGTAAAAAGGGACGCTTCAACGATCTTCTTGCTACTAGGCGGGAAATCCTCCAAAAACCGTTTGAGGGGGATTGGGGCAGGCGCGGGCTGGGATTGCGGTACCGTGTAGACCCCGTGGAGCGGACCGGAAATTCCAAGCGTTCGTCGATGGTCATGCGGAACGCTTTTAAATTAGACCCGTTTCCCAGATTAGTGCAGTGTTCGAACCAGCGCCACCTGCGGCCAGCCGCTCGACCAATCGATCGTCGAAATTTGCAGCGCGGGTTTTCCTGTTTTGGCGTCGTAGGCGTGGAAGACGATTATGTCGTTTGGCGATCCAAGCAAGACCGATTCGCCGCCTGGCCCTACCCAGATATCATTCGCTGACAGGATTTGCGTTCCGCCTCCCTCTGCCATCGATTTGCCGCTTTTGTCCAGGTACGGACCGGTGATCTCTCTCGCTCTGCCGGCCATCATCCGATACGTGCTTTTCACGCCGCGGCAGCACAAATCCCAGGACACAAAGAGGTAGTAATAGCCGTCGTGCCCGACGATGAATGGCGCCTCAACCGCCTCCCAGTCGGGCGGCAAACCGGGTTTGGCCGGCACCGCATCCGGCGGACGTGCGCGAGCCGCCAAGGAATAGAGCTTCGTATCAGTCGGGCGAAGGTTTTCCATCGGCATTCAAGCGCCGCATTTTGATTCCGCCCCAAAAACTCCCGAAATCGAGCCAGCTTCGGCCTTGCCGATCCACGACGAAGTTCGGATCGATAGCGTTGTAGTCGTCCGCGACGGTGGAGCGCAGCACCAGCCCGCGATCAACCCACTTATAAGCAGGGCTCTTCCGATCGAGAGTCTTGTTGGTCGCGAGCGCTATGCCCGAAGTGTTCTTCCCAAAAAGAGAATAGGCGTAATAGAGCCGGTAAGCGCCTTTGTAATGCGAAATTTCAGGCGCCCACGATCCATGTCCCTGGACTGGCCCTGTGAATCCATTCCGGAATGCTGTCGAAGACGTGCCCGAATAGGCGCCGATGCTGCAAATCGGTGGAACAGCGGATTGCGAACTGTCCTCCATCGGGCGCGCGGCCGGTTGCAAACACGTACCAGGTGTCTCCCGCTTTGATAATGGACGGATCGTGCGTGCCCCAAAAGTCGCCCGACAACTTATAGGCATGAGGCAGCAGAGCTATCGTCAGGGACAGAACTGTGTAGAGAGATCCCATAAAAAATCGAGCATACACTGTAATGAGTACGTCCGCCCGTGAAGCTCCTCGCAGTCATTCTTCTGATCGCCGCCGCTTCGCAGAACGCCTACCAGCGCGGCGAGGCGGCTCTCAACGCGAAGCGGTATAGCGAAGCCGAACAGGATCTGGCCGAAGCGGAACTGGCGGCTCCGGGTAAGACGGACGCACTCGCGCTGCGAGCCAAAGCTCTGATCAATCTGGAACGATTCAGCGACGCCGAACACTGTCTGCGCCAGTATTTGCAAGCGCACTCCGATTCCGCTGACGCCAGCTATCTTTTGGCGTACGTCTTATTCCGCGAGGACCGGGCGCGCGACTCGCTGGCCGAGTACACGGCCGCAGCGCGGCTCCAACGCCCGCGGGCGGACGATTTCAAGATCGTCGGCCTCGATTACGTCCTCCTCAACGATATTCCCGATGCGATCAAATGGCTGCAGCGATCCGTCGGGGAAAATCCCAAGGATGCCGAAGCTGTCTATCATCTCGGCCGCGCTTTCTACGTGCAGAACTCTTTCGACAAAGCCATCGTTTGTTTTGAGCGCGCGCTTCAGCTCGACCCAAACTATGTCAAGTCGGAAAACAATCTGGGCCTCGCGTATAAAGGCAAGAACCGGCTAGACCTGGCCGAAGCCGCTTATCGCAAAGCCATCGCGATGGAGAACCAGACCGGGGGCACGCAGCGACCAGCCGTTCCTGAATCTCGCCGATCTGCTCAGCCGTTCGGGGCATAACGCAGAAGCGCTGACTCTGCTTGAGAACGCAGACGGCGTTGGCGGCAAATCGCAGGAAGGCGGAGCTTCGAGGCCGCATCTTCTTCGCCGAAAACCGCTTTCCCGAAGCAGAAGCCGAACTGCGGGCCGCAATCGCCTCCCAGCCGCAGGACGGAGCGCTTCATTACCTGCTGGGCCGCGTGCTGAAGCGCGAAGGCAAAGCGGGCGATGCCGAAAAAGAGTTCGCGCAAACGCGAGCGCTGCTGGGGACGCACTCCAGCGCGCCGGTTCAGACGCTCGAAGACGCTGCCGCACTGATTCAACGGACGAACTCGCCGCAGCCGAAGCCGAACTGCAGCCGCTGCTCAAAGATCAACCCGAAGATCCCGTGGCGCTCAATTTACTGGGGCTCGTTCGAGTGAAGCAGAAGAAGCCGGATGACGCTGAAACTCTATTTCGCGAGCGATCGCAACAGGACACCCGCTCGCCGGTCCGCATATCAATCTGGCGCTGCTCCATGGTTCCGAACGGCCCATCGATGCATTGAACGAGTTACAGGAAGCGCTCAAAATCGCTCCCGGCAATCAACAGGCCGAGTCGCTCGTGCAGAGCATCGCAAAGCAGAGCGCTTTAAAAGCCTTGCAGTCGGGCAACAGCAATCAAGCCATTGCGATCGCGATGAAAGCGCGGCAGGCCGCTCCCAAGAATCCTGAGATACTCTACGATTTCCGCATGGTGGCACTCGAAGCGGGTTTGTACCCGGATGCACAAGCAGCGCTCGAACAGAGTCTCGCGCTGCGGCCCGGCTATCAGGTAGCTCGCTATGCTTTGGCGCGTGTGTATCTGGACGAGAGTCTCGCGCAGCAAGCCGAACAAGATATACGCAAGTACCTGGACGCGAAGACCGATGACGCGAGCGCGTGGTACGGGCTCGTATACTTTCTCGTCGCCGAGCAGAAACTCGATGAAGCAAAGAGCGCTTTCGACAAGTCGCTCGCGCTGGAACCCAATCAGACGGAATCGTTATTCCAATTGGGCGAGATCGCTCTCGAGCAAGGGCACACCGATGCGGCGCGCGGCGAATTTACGAAGGTGCTGGCGCGTGCTCCCCAGCATGCCGGCGCTCTCACCGAAATGGGCGTGATGGCCTTTCGGACGGCGAAACTCGAGGAAGCGAAGAACGATTTGGAACGAGCCATTGTCAGCGCTCCTTCCTACCAGAAAGCACACTATTATTACGCTCTGACGCTAACGAAGACGGGCGATAAAGCGCAGGCGGACCGCGAGTTCGCTCTCGCGCGCCAGCTTCAGAAAAAACACACCACCAATGCGCGGCTTGCTCTGCCAGCTCAGTAAAGCCGTTCTGCTGACAGTCGCGCTGCCACTCGCATCGTTCACTGGCGACGGATCTCCTGGTAACTTCGTCGATATCACGAAATCGAGCCGGCTTCGATTCCTCCATCGCGCCTCGCCAACTCCGAGGAAGTATCTACTCGAGACAATGGGCTCGGGCGTGGCGCTCTTCGACTACGACAATGACGGCCGGCTCGATATCTATCTGGTTATCGGGCCGGCGATAGCGATCCTACCCAGCCCGGCTCGATCCCCAAGAAGGCCGGGCCCGAATATTGGAACCGCCTCTATCATCAAGTAAGGATGGCGCCTTCGAGGATGTTACCGAACATGCGGGCGTCGCAGGCATCGGCTATGGCATGGGCGTCGCGGTGGGCGACTACGATAATGACGGCTACGAAGATCTGTACGTCACCGAATATGGGCGCAACATTCTCTATCACAACAACGGTGACGGCACCTTCACCGATGTCACCGCCGAGGCCGGCGTAGCCGGAGGCGGATGGTCCACTAGCGCGACCTGGGTCGACTATGACAGCGACGGCAAACTCGACCTGGTTGTCGCCCGCTATCTGGACTGGGACTTCCCCGAGCTCTGTTGCGGCGAGCATCAGCCGGGCCATCGCTCCTATTGCCATCCCGATCTGTTCAAGCCAATTCCATTGCTCCTCTATCACAACGAAGACGGCAGGCACTTCCGGGAAGTCTCGAAGCAGGCCGGCTTTATCATGCCCGGAAAGGGCTCGGCGTAGCGATCGCGGACTACGATCGCGACGGCTATCCCGACATCTTCATCGCGAACGACTCCATGCAGGAGTTTTTGTTTCACAACGAGCGCAACGGAACCTTTGAGGAAGTCGGACTTGAATCCGAAATCGCCGTGGACGGCGATGGGCGGACATATTCCGGCATGGGCGTCGATTTCTCCGACTACAACAACGACGGCTGGCCGGATCTGATCGTCACCGTCTGGCGAACGAGAAATACGCTCTTTATGCGAATACGAAGGACGGCAACTTCACCTATGCGAGTTTCAGCCGCGCCTCGCCAGCATCACCCTGTTCCATTCCGGCTGGGGCCTGCGTTTCTTCGATTACGACAACGACGGATGGAAAGATCTCCTGATCGCCCAGGGCCACGTGATGGACAAGATTGAGATGAACAACCCCGGGCTGAATTATCAGAGAGCCTCCTGCGCTATTCCGTAACACTGGCCATGGCTTCGTGGATGTATCGAAGGACTCCGGGCCGTCTTTTCTGGGAACTGGACGGGCCGCGGCCTGGCGCTCGGCGATATCGACGACGATGGCACGCTTGATGTCGTGATCGCCACGCTAACGGCCCGGCGTACATCCTTCATAACGAAACCACTAGCACGAATCACTGGGTAACGCTCAAGCTCATCGGCTCTAAGAGTAACCGCGACGGAATCGGCGCAGCAGTTACATTGAAGACGGCCACCGGAATACAATACCAAACAGTTACCACCGGCGGAAGCTATTGTTCGGCGAGCGATGTGCGCCCGCACTTCGGATTAGGTGCGGAAACTGTAGTTCCCGATATCGAAATCCGCTGGCCGAGCGGCGTAATTCAGCATTTGAAGAATGTTGCCGCGGACCGGATCGTCACTGTAAAAGAGCCGGCGAGCTGAGCGCGCCGATCAGACTCCAACTTCAATTGAAGTTGGATTCGCCTCGGCCCCATGATCGTGTCGCCGACATTCATGATCCCGAAATTGGCGTCGTTCGGATTGAAATCGGTGTTGACGTGGTTATCGAATTGCCGGTTGAAGGCATCGAGGAAACTCACCTGGAACAAAATATCGGTGCGTTCCGTGAGATGCGTGCGCTTCAGCAGATTGAAATCTTCACTCGTATAAAAGAAGCTGCGAACCGTGCCGATGGTGCGCGACATATCTCCAAACTCATACGCGCCGCCTGCCGCAATCCGTGCCGCACTGTTCGGATCGGAAAATGCCGCCTTGTTGAAGATGGGCGTAGTCACGGGATTGTAGTTTCCGCTAAGAAAGGCCGCGCTGTAGATCGACTGGCCGGGCACGTAGTTGTAGCGAATTGCGCCGTCGAACCACGGAATCCCAGTCGCGCAGCAGAAGGCTTCCGGCTGCCCGCTGTGATAGGTCTGAATGCCGCTAACCGACCAGCCTCCCAGAACTGCATTCGCGAAACCGCCTTTGTTCAAAAACTTCTTGCCCTTGCCAACGGGCAGTTCGTAAATATAGCTGAGCACGAAGTTTTGGGGAACGTCCTGTTACTGACCGCCTTCTCCTGACTCAAATTGAATGGGTTCTGTATCGCTCCGCCTCCGGCCAGATTGGCAAAATACGGCATGATGCTGTCGGCATCCGTGATGGTTTTGGACCAGGTATAGGAAGCGAGCAGGTTCAGGCCATTGTGGAAGCGGCGCTGCAGTTCGACTTCGAAGGCATCATAGGAGGACTGGCCCATATTCTCCAGGCAGCAATCTGTGTTCAGCGCAAAATACTGCGGGAAAGGCAGCAACGCTTCCGCCTACCGGGCGGGTGGCTCCAAAACCGGCGTACGGCTGGTTGATACCCGCTGCCGCGGCCTGTGGCGAGCCGACATTGGCGGTGAGCAGCGACCCCAGCCCGAAATAGCTCAGGTTCAGGTTGTTGATGGGATCGATATTCGAGCGCAGATGCGTCGAGTGCTGGCCTACATAAGCCACGATCGAGAATCAGATCTTGCGCCAATTGCTGCTGGATGTGAAGCTTCCAGTTGTTAACCATGGCGGGGCGGCCGTAAGAAGGATCGACGTACGCGTTCGCCGGATTTCCCGAGAAGTTCACTTGCGACGGGTTCAGATTGGGCGGCGGGGTA
>CAWBDW010000038.1:0-9900 GCA_963787545.1 uncultured Acidobacteriaceae bacterium | reverse complement strand
AACCCGTTTCCGCATTATGCCCCGCTATTTCAGCGCGGCCAAATTTCCTTGGAGCGTATGCGACCGATGCTCGAAAGCGAGCGTGCGATCATGCTCGTTGCGAATGCGAAGTGAGTACAGCCAGTGGCAGTGCGATCCATTTCAGATAATCGCCGACGAGAGCCGCGTCGAAGCCTGGAGTCGCATCCGGATTGGGTGGGGGCCAAAAACCAGCGAAGAGCTAAGGTTCAAAACAGAGCTGCGGCAAGCGGTCCGCGCTCTCAGGAAACCCGGGGGCGGAGTCAATGTCCGCCATGCGGCGTTCTGTGGCAAGGTGCACCCGCGAAGTGATGTGGAAAATGTGCTCACATATAACATTCAGGAATGGCTTGGAGTTGACGCGGACTTTCCGATTCTGCGGTTTGAATGGCTGACTGACGCGGTTAAGTCAATACCGGAGCCAGTTCGGCTGCAATCCCCGCAGTTCTGTTACACCTACTGGTTCGAATCAGCAGACAAGCAGTTTCTGCCGTCGCAACGGTTTTGCCGCCTTGCACTCTCCTCCAAAACTGAAGTAACAGCGAGTACGCGCCTTTCCGACTCGAAGACCGTGTGGATGTGGATAACTGAGGCGCTACAGCGGGCCGACGAATTGAATCCCGAAGTTGCGCGCGCGAGGGGCCCTTTTGGGCTCCGGGTAACTATCTACATCGGCAATTCGGTCCCGAGCAAATCTTTCGAGATCAAGCCGATCTTCGACGGAGCGATTTCAGCCATGCACAGCTACAATGGGCCAAACCTAGCCCTTGCAGCAAACATGCTGGCGGCAAAGCTGAAAGAGCAGGGGGTAAGTATTGATGAACCCGCTATCGGCGAGATGCTCTCTTCGGGCAAAAATAAAATTCTTGGGCCGCATGAATTTTTCCAGATTACAAACGGCTATCTTCAGCCAGCCGACCACCTTTGTCATGCGGGCGAACTTCGCCTGCTCATCAATGCGAATCCGACGGGATTTGCCCTAGGTGTGGAGGTTTTCACATCCTAAATCGCGGGGAACACGTGGAACAGGATTACTCCCCACGAACGCCGTTCAATCCCCGAATTTACTCGTCCGCGTAGTCGGCGATACTTTCCTGTGCTGGGCTTGTGGTGCGAACGGTAGCTGGAGGGCGCCGACGCCATTCGTGAAAGTTTGATCCTGCCGGCTGCGTGAAAACGCACCGATCTCATCCGCCATTTGGAGCACCATGGCTGCGAGCTTCATCGCGAGGGTGGCAATCGCAGCATTTATGTAAACCAAAAGGTGGGAAAGCGTCGGCAGTATGGTGCGATTGTTTCCATTTGGTATTTGAGTCGGCGCAGCTTCACTTTTACATGCCGGATTGCCGCGACATGGGATCACAATGCGTACTGTAACGACCTCTAACTCTGCGCAGGCAGCCAGCGGTCATCAGTAGTAAGCCCGTGAGAAGCAGGACGGCGGGCGAGGGTTCGGGAACCGCCGAGGGAGTTACTGCCGCGGCCGGTGTGTAGGTGTAATCGAGAGCTATGTTGCCGTCCACGGAGACCGATCCGAAAACGCTGCTTACTGTTGTGCCCTCAACAATCTGCGTTATGGGGTTCGGGACCTGGAGAAGGAAGCTGAGGGAGCCGGGCCCGGTGAACTCGGCGAGTTGCCCGTTTAGCGAGGTCGATACGGAGAACGGAGTTACGGGCAGTTGAACACCCAATACCGGGGTGTTGGCGGGGATAAAACCACCGAGGGGAAAGTTCTTCTGAGCCTGCAGGCTTCCCACGTTGATGAAGTTTTGCAAAGTAACGTCGAACATGGCGGGGCCGGAGTTTACAATTTCAGCCACGTCCTGCAGTGAGCCGGAAAGCGTGATGTTAGCGTTCGTAAGCGTTCCGAGAGCGGGATTGAACTGCGGGAGTGCTTCTGTCTGCATAAAAGGGCCGCTGTTCACGGTAAACGGGATGTTGTCTACTAGCGTCTCGGCATGAAGGCTCGTGACACTTGCAATTGCCACAGTCGCGAGCAACAGCCGGGTATATCTGCGAATGATCAAGCTGAAGGTCCTCAAATATTAAAGCGGCATTCCCGGCGCTGTGCCCTCAGGTGTGGACGGGATTTTGGAGTGTGCGGGTTGTTTGTTTGCTATGGGATTGCAACCAGAAATACGATTGCTCCCGCATAACTAACGGGATCAAGATTGCTGAGGCCATAGAGGGCGCGGCGCATTGTCTCCAGATGACGGGCTCGATAAACTGTCCTCGTGTTTAAACGTCCGATTGGCCACTTCCTTCTGATTGCCGCGGTTGCAGTAACATCCTTTGCCCAGCAGGTGATCCAACTCCCGGTTCCTGGGGCCGCGAAGCCCGCCGAAAGCAACGCCGAAAAGCAGTACTTCACCAAGAGTTGGAACACCGAAATCGTCACGAACGTTACCCAGCCGAGCCTGACCGTCTACAAACCGGCCGCAGGCTCCGCTCCAAGTGACATCGGTATTGTCATCTGTCCCGGTGGCGGGTTCATGGCGCTTTCGATCAACAGCGAAGGAATTGACGTTGCGAAATGGCTGAACGGCAAGGGCGTCACTGCGTTCGTATTGAAGTACCGGCTCGCCCCGACCGAAGGCGATGCCGCTGAGGAGTTCCAGCGGTTATGGTCCACAGACAAGCCGAAACTCCATGCGATACTCCAAACGGCAATTCCCGCGGCAATCGCTGACGGCCACGCCGCGGTCGAATACGTCAAAAAGCACGCCTCCGAGTTCGGCATCTCGCCGGACAAAATCGGGATCATGGGCTTCTCCGCAGGTGGAACCGTGACAGCCGCCGCGGCGCTGCAGTACTCCGCTGACAGCCGGCCCGCCTTCGCCGCCCCGATCTACCCCGCCGTCTCGTTCCCGAGGCAATCGGTGCCCGACGATGCTCCTCCCCTATTCATTACTGCCGCCACGGACGACAATCTCGGCCTCGGCCCCGACAGCGTTCGCCTCTATCAAATGTGGACCGTCGCCCATCACTCGGCGGAGCTTCACATGTACGCCAAAGGGGGCCACGGCTTTGGCATGCGGATTACCGGCTTGCCATCCCAACATTGGATCGATCGCTTCTGGGACTGGCTTACAGTTGAGGGCGTTCTGCCCAAATAGGTACGCGTCGCGAGCAAGGCACCAGGTTCGGAACCCGTTAGATGCAGTAATCGCTGGTTCCGAGATGAGCAACATCGGAGCCGAAGCAGTTTCCGCATGCGCGGCACGGCGCGGCCGGTCTACGGGCAAGCCGAAAGCCGTCCCATTAACAGGCGGAATAAACTGGTTGGGTGCGCGTGCGTCCGCCCGATCCGGAGTACCGGAAACTCCTCCTGCCCTACGGAGAAGTGATTCAACAGCTCGCTCTTGCCGCGCGAAAACTGATCCTCGAAGAGGCTCCCGAAGCTAGCGAGTTCGTATACGAGGTGTACACCATCGCCGACCACTTTACGTTCACGGAGCGACCCAGCGATGCGTTCGTCTTCACAACTACCCACGCCAATTGGGTCAACCTCGGCTTCAACTTCGGCTCAATGCTACCCGATCGGGATGGCCTGCTGCATGGCGAGGGTAAGTGGATTCGTCATGTTCGCATCGCGCACGCGACCGATCTGGACGCGCCTGGTGTTCGAGAGTTGCTAAGAGCCGCCATCGCGCAAGCCGAGCGGCCCGAAGTCAAAGCAGGGAAGCCGAGTACTACGATACGCAGGGCTCGATCCGCCGAGACGCCGTCTCGCTCGAACCGGCGACGACCCTGATATCTTCGCTCCTGGATCACGCGCACCCGGAAGTTGCGATGGATCAATCGCGGCAATAGACCCACTCAAACCGCGACGTGTTTACAAATCAATGAACTTTTATTTTGATTTCTGACTGCTGAATAACGGATACACTTGGTGGTACACATTGTCTGGTTCGACCGCCAGGGCAAGCGGATTTCTTCCGTAGGCTCAATGGCGCAGTACACGAATCCTGCGTTATCCCCGAACCAAAAATTGATTGCTGCCGGAATTACCGATCCACGCAGCAGAACACGCGATGTATGGGTTTTGGATGCATCGGGTGGCGGCATGCGTCTGACCGCCGATCCTAGGGACGACTTCAATCCGGCGTGGTCTCCCGACGGCAACTGGATTGCATTCGCGTCTGACCGCAAAGGCGTGCGCGATCTCTTTGTCAGGCCGGCCGCACTTGAGGGGACTGACGAACTGGTGCTCGCCTCTAGCTCTCAGAAATCACCGGAAGGTTGGTCACCCGATGGAAAGCTCCTGATCTATAACGACAATACCGACCGAATCATGGCTGTTCCCGTTCGGGGAGAGCATAAGCCGTTCCCGATTGTTGAGGGTGCAGGAACTTACGATCAAGGCGCGATATCACCGGACGGTAGGTGGATCGCATACAGATCTCACGATTTGGGCCATGTCGAAGTGTTCCTCCAAAGTTTCCCTGTAGGCGGCACTCGTTGGCAGTTATCGACAAACGGAGGAGGCGAGCCATCGTGGCGCCGAGACGGCAAGGAATTGTATTTCGCTCGCGATCGGGAACTTTTTGCGGTCGAGCTGAAAGTGACTCCAGGAGGTGTTGAACGCAGCGCACCGAAATTTCGATTCAGTGCACCTTTTGCTGTCGTGATTGGCCGCAACCGCGGCACACTTCTACTCCTCCCTTAACAGACACTGAGCTAGACTGAACATAATCCAATCGCGCAGGAGGGGGCGGGAGTGTCGGCTGAGCAGTCCGGAACGAACGGTCCGGGCAATCCCGATCCCGAGCACTTGCACGCCACTCGTACGATTGCCTCGCACGAGGCGGTGCCCGGAATGGTCATCGGCCCGTACCATCTGCTGCAACTTATCGGTGAAGGCGGCATGGGCGAGGTATGGTTGGCCGAGCAGAAACACCCGGTTCGCCGCCGTGTCGCCGTCAAACTGATCAAGATTGGCATGGACACGCGCGAAGTGGTGGCGCGCTTCGAATCCGAGCGGCAGGCGCTGGCGCTCATGGATCACCCGGCCATTGCCAAGGTTTTCGACGCGGGATCCACCCCGCAGGGCCGACCGTACTTCGTGATGGAGTACGTTATCGGCGTTCCCATTACCGAATACTGTGACAAACACAAGCTAACCTTGCGCGAGCGTTTGGAGCTTTTCATTCACGTCTGCGAAGGGGTGCAGCATGCCCATCAGAAAGCTATTATTCATCGCGACTTGAAGCCTTCCAACATTCTGGTAGGTGAGGTGGACGGACATCCGCTGCCTAAAATCATCGATTTCGGGGTAGCTAAAGCGACCTCGCAGCGGCTTACCGCGGAAACCATGTTCACGCGCCTGGGGGCGATTATCGGGACACCGGGCTACATGAGCCCGGAGCAGGCCGACTCGACTGGCATGGACGTGGATACACGCGCGGACGTGTATTCATTGGGCGTCGTATTGTATGAACTGCTAGTGGGTACGCTACCCCTGGATTTTCAGAAACTGGCGTTCGATGAGATCCTACGGCGGCTGCGTGAAGAGGATGCGCCGCGCCCCAGCACGAAATTACGCTCGCTCGGGAAACAGTCGAGTGTCACGGCGCAAGACCGCAGCATGGATTTCCCTACATTAGTCCGGCAACTGCACGGCGATCTTGACGCCATCACGCTTAAAGCTCTGGAAAAGGACCGCTCGCGGCGATATGCCGCGACATCGGAGCTGGCGGCAGATATTCGAAGATATCTGCGCAATGAGCCGGTTTTGGCTCATCCAGCAAGCGCGGCATACCGGGCTCGCAAGTACATACGGCGCCATCGGATTGGGGTTACGGCGGCAGTGGGGTTAGCAGTCGTGTTGATCTCGTTCGCTGGAGCCCAGACGTTTCAATTGCGGCGAACCATGCTGGAGCGTGACCGGGCTAACCGCGAACGAGATCGGGCGACTCGCATCACAGCGTTCATGACCGAAATGTTTAAGGTGTCGGATCCGAACGAAGCCCGCGGCAACAGCGTTACGGCCCGGGAGATCCTCGACAAAGCCTCGAAGGACATCGATAGCGGTCTAGCCGCAGATCCGCGTCTGCAAGCACAGATGATGAGCATCATGGGAACTGTATATGACAACCTGGGGCTCTTCTCGCTAGCACAACCTCTGCTGGCGAAAGCCGCCGCCATTTGCCGTCGAATGCTGGGCCCGCAGAGTCCGGAGACTTTGGCGTCGATGGACGAGCTGGCAAAAGTCTTGCGCGATCTTGGCCGCCACGCGGAGGCTGAGAAGATTGAGCGGGACGCGCTTGAAACGGAACGCCGGTATTTCGGGACAGAGAATGCGCAGACTGCACGCTCGATGAGCCAGCTCGCGTGGACTTTGGAGCAAGAAGGCCACTTTGCCGAAGCCGAGAAACTAGATCGGCAGTCTCTGGCGATTGAGCGCCGTGTTCTCGGTCCGGAGGACCTCCAAACGCTGAGTACGATGAACGACCTGGCTTCGGTGGTTCGATCGGAAGGAAAATATTCCGAGGCAGAAAAAATGGATCGAGAAACGCTGGAGAAGCGCCGTCATGTTCTTGGGGCCGATCATCCGAAGACGCTGGAGAGCATGATGAATCTGGCAACTGACTCGGCTTCCCAGGCTCATTACGCCGAGGCGGAGAAGTTGGACCGGGAGAATCTTAAAATTGCGCGCCGCATCTACGGACCCGAGCACCCTGCCACATTAGGTGCGATGCAGAATTTATCCGACGATTTGGTGTCTGAGGGTCTTTACGCACAGGCCGAGAAGCTGGGCCGGGGAGTTCTCGAGACGGAACGTCGCGTTCTAGGGCCAGAGCACCCACAGACGCTGGATATAACAGACGATCTGGCTAAGATTCACCGAAAGCAGGGCGACTACGCCGCGGCGGAGAAACTAGATCGGCAGACTCTCGAAATCAGGCGCCGCATTCTTGGACCGGAGCATCCTCAAGCAGTAGACAGCATGCTAGGTTTGGCAAATGATCTGGATCTCCAGCATGCCTACACCCCGGCTGAGGCGCTGGAAAGAAACGCGCTTGCAATTGCACGCCGTGGTTTAGGGCCAGAAAACCCGCGAACCCTGCAAGCTATTCAGGAACTGGCCGCCACGACAGCCCACCTGGGCCGGTATGCGGAGGCAGAAAATCTGCAACGCGAGGCGCTGGAGGTCCAACGTCGCGTTTTGGGTCCGGAGCATGCCGAAACGGCTAGTTCCACCTATAACCTCGCGCGCTTCGCGGTCCGAAATGGCAAACGTGACGAGCCGCTGTCGCTTTTGCGAGAGGCGGTCGACCACGGACTATCTCCGGAAACCGATCTGACCATTGAAAGAGATCCCGATCTCAAGCCGCTGCATGGTGACCCGCGATTCGACGCACTCGTCATCCATGCCAAAGAGCGAGCAGCAGCAGCCCAAAAAGCACGCTAGAGCCATTATTCATACCGCAAGGCGACAACCGGGTCGACTCGTGTGGCGCGGCGGGCGGGAATCCAGCATGCGGCGAGCGCCACGCAGGCCAGCAGCGCGGCGACGGCAAAGTAGGTGGCCGGGTCGGATGGTTTGATTTCAAATAACGAGCTGGCCAGGTAGCGCGAGAGCGCAAGTGCAGACGTGAGTCCGGCTGCGAGGCCAATGACGATGAACAGGGACGCTTGTCTGAGCACGAGGCCGAGAATGTCGCTGCGCTGCGCTCCAAGTGCGACGCGCACTCCGATTTCGGCGGTTCGCTGTGCGACCGAGTACGAGATGACGCCATAGATGCCCACCAGCGCTAGGCCGAGCGCGACGGCCGCAAACAAGACGACTAAAAGAGCCTGAAAGCGGCGGTGCGCGACGGAGGCCGAGATGACTTCATCGAGCGTCTTGACGTTCGTCAGCGGCAGGTCTTTATCAATCGCCCAGACCTGCTGTTGCAATGCGGCGAGCAATTTGCGTGGATCGGCTTGCGTGCGAACGGCGAAATCGGCGATAGCAACCGGATAGACATCGGTTTGCGCCGCAGAAAGATAGATCTCCGGCACGATGGTCGCTTCTTTGCCATTGCGGCGAATGTTGCCGGCTACGCCGACGATGGAGATCCACGGGGCTCGGGGATTGCGGCGAAAGCGATGCACGAGAGGATCCTGACCGGGCAGGAATTTTGTTGCAAATGCAAGATTCACTAGCGCAACCGGCGGCGTACCCTTGCGATCGGCGGGCGTGAAGCTTCGCCCCCGCAGCAAAGAAATACCGAGCGTGGGGAAATAGCCAGGACTTACCGCTTGCAGATCGGCTTCGAGCGGGCCGTGGATGGAATCGAGCTGGAATCCCCCGCTCCAGCCGCCGCGCAACGGGAAGCGATTTGCGAACGCAACCGACTGAACGCCCGGCAAAGCGCCGGCTCGCGTCTCCAATTGCTGGAAGAAAGCAAGGCGGCGCCCGGCATCGGGATAGCTTGTTTGGGGTAGATTGATCACGGCTGCGAGCACGTGCTCGGGCTCAAAGCCGAGGTCCACTGCATTGAGCAGAACAAAGCTCTTCAGCAGCAGGCCGCCGCCGATTAAGAGCACGGCGGAGAATGCGATTTCGGCCGTCATCAGCACGGCACGCCAGCGCAGGACCGAAGCTGCGGCGAGGCCTCGTTCTGAAGCTTTCAGCGATTCGATGGGCCGCGCTTTTGAAACCTGCCAGGCGGGGAACAGGCCGAACAAGATTCCACTGGCCAGCGACAGCAGAGTCATAAGAGCGAACACACGCCAGTCAAGATGGACAGAATCGAGGCGCGGAATATCGGCGGGCGCGAGTTTGACGAGTAGTTGCTCGAGCGCGGAGCCGAGCATTAAACCACACGCACAGCCGATGGAAGCTAACAGCGTGCTGAAGGCAAGCAAGCCCGCAATTACGCGGGCGCGTGTGGCACCGAGAGCGATACGGACGGCCACTTCACGCCGCCTTCCTGTGGCACGGGCGAGCAACAAGTTCGCAAGGTTCACGCAAGCGACCAACCAGACCAGGCCCACGGCGGCGAGCAGGATCAACAGAGACGTTCGGACATTGCGGATGATGTTGTCCCGCAAGGCGCCGATTTGAGCGCGGGTGTCGCGGCTGTCGCGATATGTTCTGGCGAGCCACGCCGAAATGCGACTGAGATCGGCTTGCGCTTGCGGCAAGGTGACGCCGTTTTTCAGACGCCCGACAACATCGATTTCGTGATCGCCATGGCTTGCGAGCAGGTCCGCGGGATAGGCGGCCGGCAAATAGAGCGCGATGCGGTCCGACTGGCCGAATTGACTCGGCAGCTCCAGACCGCGCGGCAGGATGCCGATGATCTGGTACAACTCGCCATCGAGCTTCAGTTTGCGGCCCAGAATATTGGGATCGGAGCCGAATTGCCTGCGCCAGAACTCGTGGCTGAGAATGGCGACGTGGTTACTTCCGGGACGGTCTTCTTCGGGCAGGAAGGCGCGGCCGCGCTCGGGCTGAACTCCGACGACGGATAGCAGATTGTAAGTCGCCTTTTCGGCCCAAAGGCGCTGTGGCGGTCCCGATTCGGTGAGGTTCAGAGTGGCAAGATCGTAACCGGCCAAGCCCGTGAAGCTGTGGTTCTGACGCTGGTATTCGATCAAATTCGCGGGCGAAACAGTGGAATGTTCGTAATGGCGTGAGCCCTCGATTTCCCAAAGGGCGATTAAGCGATCGGAATTTTGGTAAGGCAACGCGCGCAACATTACGGCATTCACGACGCTGAATACGGCGGTATTTACGCCGACGCCGACGGCGAGCGTGAGGATCGCGATGGCGGTGAATACCGGCGCGCGAAGCAGAGTACGGATGCTGTAGCGGACATCCTCATATAAGATCTGGCACATGGCAGGGAATCCGGACATGTTGGATGGCATCGGGGTCCTGTGAAGGAG
>CAWBDW010000037.1:0-131079 GCA_963787545.1 uncultured Acidobacteriaceae bacterium | reverse complement strand
CACCCAGTCACAACCAATCCAAAAAATTTCCGCACCGCAGGAATCCCGCCCGTGCTATCACTTACCGCCGCCTGCCCGCCACTTCCCGCGCTCCAACCCGTTTCCCGGTGCCGTACCGTCGAAAGGGCAACATCGCCCAAAAATCTCCCCAGGAGCAATCCACCATGTCACCACGCCAAGCACGCCGGGAACGCCGCGAAGCCGAGCGCAAAGCCCATAAAGCCGAAATCCGCCACACCAAAGCCCTCGCAGCCGAATGCGCCATTCCTGACCTCGATTCCCCGCGCGCCATCGCCAACCGCGCCAATGCCCAACTCAGCACGGGTCCAACTTCCGAAATTGGTAAAGCGATCGTCTCGCAGAACAATTTCCGCCATGGACTGAGCGGCGCGTTTCAAGTTCTGCCCTCGGAATCGCAGCCGGAGTTCGACGCGCTCCTCGAAAAACTCGCCGCCGAACACGATCCCGCAAATCCGCTCGAAATCGAGCTCGTCCAAAAAATGGCCCAGCACTTCTGGCTCGCGCAGCGCGCTGTCCGGCTGCAGGAAAAGTGCTTCGACGCCAACGCCGAACTCGCTCCCGAAAAGCAACAGCAGTTCGCGCTCTATCTGCGCTACCAAACCACCCACGAGCGCGCCTTCCATAAGTTCACCGCCGAGCTCCGGACCCTAAGAAACGAAAAGCGCAAATCCGAAATTGGCTTTGAATCGCAAGAGCGAAAGCGGAACGAGGAAAAGCGCAAACAAGCCGCTGAAGAACGCAAACGCGAGCTGCACAAATGGGCCGGCTTCAGCGCCCAGGCCGCTTACGAGTACCAGGAATTAAAGAACCTGCACCTGGAAACGCCCGAATGCCGCATTCCGAACCGCGTCCAGCGTATCCTCGCCGCCGAGGCAGCTTGATCCCCCAGCCGGCCCGCACGAATCGCTACTTATGCCGTAGCCGTTGCGCCGAAGCTCGAGACCGCCTGCTTCTCGTCCTCGAACGATGGAAAGATAGTGTGCAGCTTCGTGATCTGCATCAAATCCCGCATCTTGCCTTGCATGTGCAGCAGCTTCACAGCGCCGCCCTGGTTGGCAGCGGTCGTATAGGCGCCGACCAACTCGCCCAGCCCCGCGCTATCCACGTAGTTCACGTCCTTCATATTGAGGACGATGTTCTTGTTCCCCTGCGCGAGCAGAGATCTCAGCTCGTCTCGCAAAATTCCTGTGTTCTCGCCGAGCGTGATCTTCCCGCTCAGATCCACAATCGCTACATTCCCGACGCGTCGAGTCTTTGCCGTAAGTGCCATAGAAAGTCCTTTATCTAAAGTAGGCTGTACCTGGAGGGTTTCATTCTATCCCATTCATTGTCAAGCCGGTTTGGTAATAGGCGGGTATTACGGAGGCATAAGTATGCGGCCCTATTGCGTGTTAGGATGATAGGGTTCCTACAGCGCAGTACGGGCCGGCGTTTGCGTGCCGGGAGAAGCCGGTCTAATAAGGACGGCTTGGGGACAGCCATAAGAGTAGTCGCGGTGCTCGAAATCGTTCCTTCCATTTTCGCGGCCGACTTTGCGTGCCTTGGCGAGGAGATCCGGCGAGTGGAACACGCCGGCGTTCGCATGATCCACGTCGACATTATGGACGGGCATTTCGTCCCCAACTTCACCATGGGCACTCCCATTACCGAATCCATCCGGCGCTTCACGTCCCTCAAACTCGACCATCACCTGATGATTGAGGACCCCGATACCTACGCGCCCGTCTTCATCAAAGCCGGAGCGGATTGCGTCAGCGTGCATTACGAAGTGTGCCGAAATCTCGATCGCACGCTGCACATGATCAAGGAGCACGGGGCCCGAGCGGGCGTGGTCATCAATCCGGCAACCTCGGTACGCTTGCTGGAAAACGTTCTCGACATTGTCGATTACGTCCTGGTCATGAGCGTCAATCCGGGATACGGCGGGCAGCCGTTCATTCCGAATTCGTTGAACAAAGTTCGCGATCTTTGCCGCATGCGCGAACAGCGGCGGCTAAACTTTTTTGTCGAAATCGACGGCGGCGTGGGGCCGGAAAACATTGCGGAAGTCGCTAAGGCAGGGGTAGATTGGGTGGTAGCAGGCTCCTCCGTCTTCCAGGCGCCGGAACCGGCCGCAGCCGTCCGCGAAATGCGGCGCGTCGCCGAAGAAGCAATCTCAATCAAGGTTTAAGTCATATGTTTGTTGGTCAATATCTGCGAAAACAGTGGGTGCTGGCGGCTCTCGGGCTCGGGCTTCTCACCTCGTGCATGCACAAGAAATACGAGACGCCCATCACCAAGAACACGCAGCAACCCGATAAAGTCCTCTTCGACCAGGCGATCAAAGACATCGAGCACGGGCGTTACGAAGTCGCGCGCATTTCGCTCCAGACGCTCATGAATACCTATGAATCGAGTGAATACCTGGCGAAAGCGAAGCTGGCGATCGCCGATAGCTGGTATCGCGAAGGCGGCGCGAACGGGCTGGCGCAGGCCGAAGCCGAATACAAGGATTTCGAACTGTTCTATCCCAACATGCAGGAGGCGGCGGAAGCGCAAGACCGGGTCTGCCAAATCCATTACAAGCAGATGGAGAGGAGCGATCGCGATTGGAGCCAGACGCTGCGAGCCGAAGACGAGTGCCGCACTCTGCTGGTTCAGTATCCGAACAGCAAATTTGCGCCATCGGCCACACAGCTTCTGCGGAATATTCAGGAGAGCCTGGGGGAACACGAATTTGTCGTGGGTAATTTTTATTGGAAGCGCGACATGAATCCCGCGGCGGCGAATCGCCTGAACGCGCTGGTCGATCAGTACCCGCTCTACAGCAAGTCCGGAGAAGCATTGTTTGAAGCCGGAGATTCCTATTCGAAGATGGGCCCGCGTTTCCGGAAAAAGGCGGGGGAGATGTTTGCCCGCGTGGTTCGCGACTATCCGCTCAGCAATCGCAGCGACGATGCCAAGAAGCGGCTCGAAGAGCTGGAAATGCCCGTTCCGCCGGTGGATCGCGCGGCCTACGATCGCGAGAAGTACGATCTGGCGAATTACAAGAAACCCGGCCTTAAGACCCGCTCCATGGCGTGGATGCGCAGCGGCCCGGATGTGAGTCATGCGGCTAAATCGGGCCCTCCCACCATGACGGATCCGAAACCGACCCTCCCGGCCAGCATTCCGGCTCCGGCCCCCACGGAAACCGCAAGCGCCGGCACGCCCGGCGGAGGAACGAACGATGTGACCGCGACCACGCTGACCGGCAGCAGCGCCCTCGAAAATAAGCCCGATGCGCGCACCAGCCAGGGAACCGCGCAAGCCGCCAACCAGCAAGTCAATCAGCCTCTGCCGACCAACCGCGATAAAGAGTTGAAGAAGCTGCGCGAGCAATACGCCAAGAAACAGGCCAAGCTGGCAAAGAAGAAAAAGAAGAAGCAGCAGGATTCGCAGCCGGCCGCGCAGCAGACTCAGAACGCGTCTACCAAGCCCGCCACAAATACGCAATCCCAGCAGTTATGAGCCGCATCCTGCTGGCGGACGATAGTCCGCAGGCGCTGCGTCTTGCCGAGCAGATACTGACCAAACAGGGACTCGAAGTAGTCAGCGTCACCGACGGAGCCACCGCTCTGCGGCGCTTGAGCGATGTGAATCCCGATCTGCTGATTACCGACATTTATCTGCCGACCAAAAGCGGATTCGATTTAGCCCGTTTCCTGAAATCGCAGCCGCAATACCGCCATGTGCCGGTGATTTTCGCGGCTGGGCCGCGCGACGAATTCGAAGAACAAGACGCCCGGAACGCTGGCGCCGACGTGATTCTGCGCAAGCCGTTCGAAGCCTCGGCGCTGCTGGGCGCGGTGGAACGGCTGCTGGAACAGAGCGCGAGCGCGCCCACAAACGGCAGCGCGGCCGCTCCTCAAGGAATGGACCGGAACAGTATTCGCGCAGCCGTGACGCTGGCGCTCGACAGCGCTATGCCCGCGCTGATCGAAGAGCTGACCGAGCGCGTGGTGCTGGTGCTTTCCCACCACAGAAAGGAGTAAGAACACATGCCGGACAACAGTTTTGATATCGCTTCCAAAATCGATCTGAATGAAGTCTCGAACGCCATCCAGCAGACTGCCAAAGAGATCCAGACCCGCTATGACCTCAAGGACAGCAAATCGTCAGTGGAGCTGAACGAGAAGGATCATAAGATCCTGCTAGCCAGCTCGGACGATTACAAGCTCAAGGCGGTGGCCGAAATTCTCGGACAGAAGCTGGTCAAGCGCAACGTTCCGCTCAAAGGTTTGCAGTACGGCACGCCCGAGACAGCTTCGCACGGCAGCGTGCGGCAGGAAATTACCCTGCAGCAGGGCATTCCCATCGAAAAAGCGAGAGAGATCGTCAAGGTCATCAAGGACAGCAAGCTGAGGGTCCAGGCCAGCATTCAGGCGGATGTCGTACGCGTCAGCGGCAAGGACCGCGACACGCTGCAGCAAGCCATCGCAGTGCTCAAAGGGAAAGATTTCGGCATCGACATGCAGTTCATCAATTACCGCACCAACTGATGCCGCGGCGCATCGAAAGCTTTTTTCTGGATGGTCCCGCGGGCAAGCTGGAAGGGCTCCTCGAAGAGCCGGAGCATCAGGCGCCGGTCGAGGCGGCGGTGGTCTGCCACCCGCATCCGCAATTTGGCGGGACCATGCATAACAAAGTGGTCTACCGCCTGGCCCGCGGGCTGCGCAAAGCCGGCTGCGTGGTGCTGCGCTTCAACTTTCGCGGCGTGAACCTCAGCGAGGGCGAATACGCCGACGGGATCGGCGAAACAGAAGACGCGCGGGTTGCACTCCACGATTTGCGGCAGCGCTATCGGGAATTGCCGATTCTGGCCGCGGGCTTTTCGTTCGGGTCGCGAGTGGCCCTGCGGCTCGCTTCCGAAGAAGCGACATCGGGCGGGTGATCGCGGTGGGTTTTCCCACCCGCGTGGCGGAACGCGATTTCGTGTATCGTGTTCGCGTCCCAAAGTACTTCGTGCAAAGCACGCAAGACCAGTTCGGGCCGCGACCCGAACTAACCGCGTTTTTCGAAACCGTGCCGCCGCCGAAACAGCTCGAATTCGTCGAAGCCGCGGATCACTTTTTTAAAGACGGATTGGACAACTTCGAATCGGTTATTGAACGGATCGGCCGCGTTCGTTGAAAATCACGCCTGCCGCAACTGGCGCGCCACGATACGCGCCGCGCGCTGGCTGATCAGGTCCGCTACCTTGCTCAGCAGAGCGGGAAGACCCTCGGGTTCAATCAGCAGCGGCCGCCCGGCAACGGGCCGTTTGTTCTGATAGGTGGTCAGGAGGGCGGTAGCAGGTTTGTAGTGCATAAGCCGCGCGTGCGCAAGCACTTTCAGACCAGCTTCCGGAGATTCCATCTGCAGGTCGCTGACCACCAGCTCATATTGCCGCTCATCCAGCTTGCCGACCGCCTCGGCGGCGGAAGCGGCGGAATCGACGAAATACCCGCCAGCCTCGAGAACGGCTTTTAGCGTCAGGCGCGAGGTAAGGTCGTCGTCTACCAGCAGAACTCTCGCGAGTTCGAGGTCAGTGCGACGCATCTTACGCACGTTTGCTGCCATTTTGTCGTTTCCCAGGTCCAGTGTAAACGAAAAACAGGGAAATCCCTATAGCCTCTTTCTAGGCTTCGGGTGAGAAAACCCTGTCAAAAATACGATTTACATTGTTTAACTGGCGTTCTAAGGAAAAAGCGTGCTTTAACTCGCTTTCGGTCAGGTATTCTCGAACACGCGGGTCGGCCGCAATGGCAGCGCGAAAATCGCTGTCTTCCTCCCAGGCCCGCAAAGCATGTGCCTGCACCAGACGGTATGCTTCCTCACGCGACATTCCCGCAGCGGCCAGATCCAGCAATACCTGGCCGGAGAACACCAGGCCTTGCGTCAGGTCCAGGTTCTTCCGCATGCGATCCGCATTGACGCGCAGGCCGGAGAGCAGCCAGGCTGTCTTGGCCAGCAAATAATCGACCAGAATGGTGGAATCGGGCAGGACCACGCGTTCCACCGAGGAGTGGGAGATGTCGCGCTCATGCCACAGCGCGACATTTTCAAAGCCCGCCTGCGCGTTCGCCCGCACCACCCGAGCGAGTCCGCAGATCTGCTCGCACGTGATGGGATTGCGCTTGTGCGGCATGGCGGAGGAACCTTTTTGCCCGGCGGCGAACGGCTCCTCGGCTTCGCGCACCTCGGTGCGCTGCAAATGCCGTATTTCCAAGGCAATTTTGTCTAAAGTCGAGGCGATTCCCGCTAACACCGCCAAATAGTGCGCATGCAGATCCCGCGAGAGCACCTGTGAGGCAACCGGCGCCGCCCGCAAGCCCAGCCGGGCGCAAATGCGCTCCTCCGCCTCCGGGCCGATATGCGCGAGAGTGCCGACGGCCCCGGAAAGTTTTCCTACCCGCATCTCTTCCGCAGCCGAGGCGAAGCGCCGGGCTGTGCCGTTGAATTTCGTCCCACCAAAGCGCGAGTTTGAGGCCGAAGGTGATCGGCTCGGCGTGCATGCCGTGCGTCCGGCCGATTTGAATCGTATGCCGGTGCTCGAATGCACGCGTCTTGAGCACGGCGGCCAGCGCATCGAGCCCTGCGGCGATTAGCTTGGAAGCTTCCTGGATCTGCAGCGCCTGGGCGGTATCGACGATGTCGTTCGAAGTCAGGCCATAATGCAGCCAGCGCGCCGCATCTCCGAAACCGGCGGCTTGCATGCGCTCGGCTACCGCCGTGGTGAACGCGATCACATCGTGCCGGACTTCGCGCTCAATCTGCTGAATGCGGTCCAGCTCGAAGCCGGCGTGCGCGCGCAATGCCTGCGCTGCTTCAAGCGGCACATCGCCAAGCTCGGCCAGCACTTCGGAAGCGGCCAGCTCGACTGCGAGCCAGCACTCATATTTGTGCCGGTCTCCCCAGATAGCGCCCATTTCGGCGCGTGTGTAGCGGGGAATCATGGTGACTTGGCGTCAGTAAGAAAATACGGGCGATTGGATGCCCGGTTCGGCCACGAACAGCCGAGTCCAGAGCGCGCGTCCGTCCAGAGCTTTCGATGCGGCTTTACGCACCAGCTCGGGATGGTTATTATGCTCGCTGATATGCCCCAGCACCAGCGTGCTGACGCTGGTGTCGAGATCGTGCTCGACAAAATCGGCCGCCACTTCGTTCGATAGATGCCCGCGCCGGCTCATGACCCGCTGCTTTACCGACCAGGGATACGGCCCCACGCGCAGCATTTCGAGATCGTGGTTCGATTCGAGCACCAGCAGATCGGTACGGCGCAAGTGTACCCGCAGAGAATCGGTGACGTATCCGAGATCGGTCGCGATAGAAACTTTGATCCCTTGCGCGGTCAGCGTGAATCCAACCGGATCGGCCGCATCGTGTGGGATGGTAAAGCTGGCTACGTCGAAATCGCCGATGGTAAAGGAGCACCCGGCCTGAAATCTTTCGAGCGCCGGTGCAGGTTCGTCCCAGTCGATGGAACCCGCGGTGCCGTGTGTCAGATAAACGGGAAGCGCGCGTTTGAAAGCTTTGAGCAAAACGGCCAGGCCGCTGGTATGATCGCAGTGCTCATGGGTAATCAACACGGCATCGAGCGCCGAAAGATCTTCTCCAATGGCGGCCAGGCGCTTGATAATCTCGCGGCGGCTCAGACCGGCGTCGATCAGTATGCGGGTACGGCCACTAGTGACAAAGGTGGCATTCCCGGCGCTGCTCGAAGCGAGAATGCAGATCTTTACAATACGCGCTATTGCCCTGTTCGATCTTATCGGTTTTTTCCTCCCCATTCAAACAATTTTTTCGAATTTGTTTTCCGCCGCTCCTCCTACAATGGAAGTTCCCATGACAGCACGCGTGTATGTGTCCATGAAACCGTCGATTCTCGATCCGCAAGGCCAAACCATTTGCACCGCCCTGCAGGGACTTGGCCATCGCGAGATCGCCTCGGTGCGGCAGGGTAAGTACTTCGAAATTGGCGTGGCCGGTCAAACTTCACGCGAACAGGCCGTTAAGATTCTTGACGAGATCGCGCGCGATGTTCTCTCGAATGGCGTCATTGAGGACTACCGCGTCGAAATTTTAGACTAGTTACTTCTGCAATATATATGTGTGGAATTGTAGGTTACATCGGCAGCCGGGAAGCGGTGCCTCTCATTGTGGACGGTCTGCGGCGGCTCGAATACCGCGGCTACGATTCGGCCGGTGTCGCGGTGTTCTCGCGCGACAAGTGCCTGGAAGTGCGCCGCGCTTCGGGCAAGCTGCGGAATTTGGAAGAAGCCATTCGCCTCAGCCCGCTGGCCGGCTCGTATGGAATCGGCCATACGCGCTGGGCCACGCATGGCCGCCCTACGGAAGAAAACGCGCACCCGCACCGCGATTGCAAAGGCGAGATCGTGGTGGTGCATAACGGCATTGTCGAAAACTATCTCGCGCTGCGGAAGCAGCTTACCGCCGAAGGCCACACCTTCAAAACCGAAACCGATACGGAGGTGGTGGCGCACCTGGTCGAGAAGCACCTCAACGGCAATCTGGAAAAAGCGGTGCGCACCGCGCTCAAGCAGATTTCCGGCGTCTTCGCGATCGGCGTGATCGCGAGCAGCGATCCCGGCAAGATCGTCGCGGCGCGCAACGGGCCGCCGGTCGTGGTCGGCTTGGGAGAAGGCGAGTTTTTCGTGGCTTCCGACGTTCCGGCGATTTTGAGCCACACCCGCGATATGTTTTTTCTCAACGATGGCGACGTGGCCATCCTGACGGCCGGAAGGCGTTCGCCTCACCGATTTCGATGGCAAAACGGTGCAGCGCCAGCTCTCGCGTATTCTGTGGGACCCGGTCATGGCCGAAAAGGGCGGCTACAAGCATTTCATGCTCAAAGAAATTTTTGAGCAGCCGCGAGCCATCAAAGACACGCTGGTGGGACGCGTGGGCCTGGAGAGCGGGCGGGTCTTTCTGGACGAGATCGACATCAGCGAGGCGGACTTCCGCCAATTGCAGCAAGTCAAGATTGTCGCCTGCGGCACGAGCTGGCATGCGGCTTTGGCCGGAAAGTTCATGATTGAGCGGCTGGCGCGATTGCCGGTTGAGGTCGATTACGGCAGCGAATTCCGCTATCGCGATCCGATTATTCCAGCCAATACGCTCACCGTCGTCATTTCGCAATCGGGCGAGACGGCCGATACGCTGGCAGCGCTGCGCGAGGCCAAACAGAAAGGCGCCAAAACGCTGGCCATCTGCAATGTCGTCGGCTCCATGATTACGCGCGAGGCGGCCGGCACCTTAATTACGCACGCCGGCCCGGAGATTGGCGTGGCGTCGACCAAGGCCTTCACTTCGCAGCTCACGGCGCTGCTGCTCTTGGGCATGTATATGGGGCAAGTGCGCGGCACGCTCGCTCCCGGCGCTTCGAGCATTCTGGTGCAGGAGCTCGCTCAAATTCCCGGAAAGCTCGAGCAGGTGCTCGCCAATTCGGCCGTATACGACGAGCTGGTGCGGAATCTGTTTCGGGCGCAGGATTTTCTCTATCTGGGGCGTGGCATTCACTTCCCCATCGCGCTCGAAGGCGCGCTCAAGCTGAAGGAGATCTCCTATATTCACGCCGAGGGCTATCCGGCCGGCGAGATGAAACACGGGCCCAACGCCTTAATCGACGAGAATCTGCCGGTGGTGGTTCTGGCCACGCGCGATCCCGAATCTGAAGAGAGCCGGGTGCATTACGAGAAGACGCTGTCGAACATTCAGGAAGTGAAGGCGCGCAGCGGCGTAGTGGTGGCGGTGGCCTGCGAAGGAGATGAAGAAGTAGCCAAAATGGCCGATTACCTTATTCCCATTCCGGTCACGCGCGAGCTGCTGCTGCCGCTGCTTGAAACGATTCCGCTGCAGTTGCTGGCTTATCACATCGCGGTGCGGCGCGGCTGCGATGTGGACCAGCCCCGCAATCTCGCGAAAAGCGTCACGGTGGAGTAAGCGGCTTTGCGCCGCAGCGATCGAACTGGTATCCGGAGTATTCGATCACCAGCACCGCGTCGCCGGCCAGTTTGACGTGAACCACGCTGCGGTTATAGGACGGCATCCAAAATTCTCCGAATTTGGCGAAGTATTGGTCGATATCCGCGCGTCCGAGCCAAAACGAGAGCCCTTTCGAGGAACGGCCTTTCAATCGAACCGGCGTATACTCTCGGGCGTCGATCCAGGCGTCCCCATTCACTAAGTACTCGCTCGCGCGGCGGGGAAAAACGCGGAAACGATAGCAAAGCCGGTCGTGGATTGGCTCTTCTCCCAGCAGCGTCATGCGGTAATTGGCAGGATCGACCCGGCTGGCCCGTTCTTCTTGGGCCGAGCGAGCCCGCTTCATCCTTCAGCATGTCCAAGAAAGCACGGCGGGTAAGGGCGCCCGCACGCTCCATCGACAGAATTTGAAAGCGCTTAGGCTGGCCGCGGCGCGACGTCAGTTTGACGGTCATGACAGCAGGTTGCGCGAGGTGTTTATTCGTGAGGGTGTAGCGCCGCGTAACCGTATAACCGCACAGCTCGGCGTCCTGTTTGGCGTAAGCTTCGCGGATCTTCGCAAATAGGGCATCGGCGTCAGGTGGAGTGGTAAGTGCCAGCAACGGGAGCATGGCAAGCGCCAGCAACGAAGCCAGAATGGAGAAAACAAAAGGACGCGGCAAGCTGCTTAGTGGATGTGAGGCTTGAAGAAACTGTTCCTTCGAACCTAAAATTCATGCCCGATTCGGTCTGTCTTGAGAAATTTGCAGGCTGGCCGATACGTAATATACGGTCCTATGTTCCCGAATGAATGAGACCACAGAGATGAAAACCGAAGTGACGAAAGGGGTGCTCGCGCGAGCAACTAGTCGCGACGGCATTCTGGCGGTTTCCCTTCTGCTTATCGCGCTCATCCTATACGCGTGGTTGACGGCACACTACCCAGGATTGAACAACTGACGATGAATAGCGCGGCTTAGGGGTATTCCGATAGCCTTCTTCCATCCCCGCAACTGAGACGTCTACACCCGGACCGGCACGTACTTCGCGGAGGTAGAAGACATTGGCAGATTACAATCCAGAAGCGGCATTTCAAACCATGCTGGCTGTGCTGCTGTTTCTCTTGCTCTGTATGGCCGTTTCCTGGGTCCTGGTCGAGATTTTGAAGTGGCGCGACAGGAATCGCTACCGGCAGACTGTGCAAGTGGCCGTCACGATCGAAAACGAACCCGTGAAAACGCTGGCGAAGTCAGCTTGAAGCCGCAGCTTACCCTATAGGTTGGTCGTCCACACTACGTTGACCGTGCCGACGCGCGGCAAAGGCCTGTATCCGTTCACCCGCAACGTAGACGATTGGCTCGGAAAACAGAAAATCCGCGACGGGCTCCTCACCCTTTTTGTCCAACACACGTCCTGCTCGCTCGTGATCCAAGAAAACGCCGACCCCGATGTAACGCTGGACTTACGCGACTTCTTCGAACGGCTGGTTCCTGAAGAAGCAGCCGGCTACCGGCACACGGCGGAGGGACCCGACGACATGACCTCGCATATCCGGTCCACTTTAACCCAAACCAGTCTCTCGATCCCGTTGATCGCGGGGCGGCTGGCGCTCGGCACATGGCAAGGTTTGTATGTGTTCGAGCACCGGTCGCACCCGCATCAAAGGCGAGTCGTGCTGCAACTCATGGGCGAGTAGCGCCCGATAAACTGCTACTGAACGATGGCTCCATTGCGCCGCTGTTTGCGCAGAATCGCCGGTGTTTCGTAATCGTCGGCAGGCGCCGATTCCTCAGGTTCGGGCCCGTGTTCCTGCCGTGCCGCTCCCGCTTCCAATTCCCCCGGCGCACCGGCATGAACGGCCGGAAACTCCGGAGTGCTGGTTGCCGTGAACGGGAAGTGCGGATTGCGGCGTTCAATCTCCGGCAAGCTGTCGCGCTGGAAACCGGTCGCAATCACCGTGATTTTGACGTTCGCGCCCATCCGCTCATCGAGCACGACGCCGAAATTGATCTGCACGTCGTTGTTGTCGGTGGCGGTGCGGATAAGATTGCAGGCTTCATTCACATCGTGAATGCCGAGCGAGCTCGAGGCCGTGATATTGATGAGCACGCCACGCGCGCCGAGCACGCCGCCTTCTTCCATCAACGGGCTGGCGATGGCCTGGCGAGCGGCTTCGAGCGGCGCATTCTCTCCCGATGCGATGGCCGTCCCCATCATTGCGTAGCCCATGCCGGCCATGATGGTGCGGATATCGGAGAAGTCGCGATTGATAAGTCCCGGAGTGAGGATGATGTCGGCGATGCCCTGCACGGCCTGGCGCAGCACATCGTCAGCAAGCCGGAACGATTCAAAGAAGCTCATGCCGCGCGGCGCAAGAGTCAGCAGTTTTTCGTTCGGGATGCTGATGAGGGTGTCGCAACTGCCGGCCAGCTCCGCGATGCCGCGCTCGGCTTGTTTCATGCGGCGCGGTCCTTCGAAGGCAAACGGCTTGGTGACAACCGCTACCGTAAGCGCCCCTAGTTCTTTGGCGAGGGAAGCCACAACGGGAGCGGCCCCGGTACCGGTGCCGCCTCCGAGTCCCGCCGTGACAAAAACCATATCGGCGCCCTCTAGCATTTCGATAACCTGTTCGGTATCTTCCAAAGCGGCCTGCCGCCCCACCGACGGGTCCGCGCCGGCCCCTAAGCCGTTGGTCAATTTCTTACCGATTTGCAGCTTGTTGGCCACCGGTGAGGCCGCCAGCGCCTGCTTATCGGTATTCAAAATGTAGAACTCGATGCCGCTAAGCCCTTCCTGCAGCATGCGAGCCACGGCATTGGAACCTCCGCCGCCTACGCCGACCACCTTAATCCGGGTGCCCATTTGTGCTTCTTCTTCAATCAGGTACTTTAAATCGTCCGCCATTATTTTCGCCCTTCGTTTACTAGAAATCAGACATTTTAATAGGCATGCCCAGCCCTTATCTCGAAACCAATCCCGCCAATCCGGAGGAAGCGCGCTTCCATTCACGCTTCAGGCGCAGCCGTCCGGAATACATCGCGAGGCCTGCCGCGACGGTCCAGAGCGGATTGTCCAGCTCGTGCGGCCAGCCTTCAATTCCCACCGCGAGCCCGTTCCGCGCCTGGCAATTCAGCACGCGCTCCGCCACGTCGCACATGCCGCTCAACATCGCTCCGCCGCCCGTGAGCACCGCGCCTTCCAGCAGCGATTGCTCCATGCCGACGCGCAGGATTTCGGAATAGACACGGTCGAAAATCTCTTCCACCCGGGCTTCCAGAATTTCATTCAACTGCCGCCGCGGAGCTTCCCGCATCGCACGCCCTTCGGCCGAAGGAATTTCGATCAGGCTGTGATCGGAAGCGGAGCCCGCGGCCGCGCACCCGTATTGCCGCTTCAGATTTTCAGCGTCTTCATAATTCACTTTGAGCAAGTAGGAAACATCGCGCGTCAGGTGATCGCCCGCGACGGGAATAGTCGTCGCAAGCAGCAAGGCATCGCCGTCGTAGACGGCCAAATGCGTGGATTGCGCGCCGATATCGAGCAGCGCCACCCCGCGCGCGCGATCTTCCGGCAGAACCGCCGCATATGCCGCCGCGGCCCCTTCGAAAATCGATTCCTCAACCGCCAGGTGCGCCTGATGTACAGCGGCAACCAGGGCCTGATGCTCTTGCAGCGAGGCGGTCACCACGTGAACATTGGCTTCCAGTCGCGCGCACAAAATTCCTTTCGGATTACGATAGCCGGCGCGCCCATCGAGACGTGAAATCCTGCGGGCAGACCTGCAGAACCTGCCGGTCGTCTTCCAGGCGCACGCGCGCCCCCAACTCCACCGCATAGCGAAGATCGCCGGGTTCGATATCGCGGCGTCTTCCGAACTCGTATAGGCCGCGGCTGTTGATACCCGATACGGAACCGCCTACGCCGACCACCGCCGATTCCGGCGAAACCTGCGCCCGCAACTCCGCTTCATGCAGCGCGAACCGGATGCTTTGCGCCAGCGCTTCCTGGTCCGCCAGCCGCGCGCGATTCCAGGCCTGCACCGGCGCATCGCCATAGCCCAGAAATTTGAGCGTCTCTTCTTCAAGCGCGCAGATTGCCACGCGCGTCGTGGTGCTGCCCAGGTCCAACCCAACCGCCAGTTTTGTTTTAGCGCCCACGCTGCGTATCTCCTACCGCCGTGATCACGCCATCCACACGCAGATCGAGCGTCTTGGCATCCGGCCGCTTAGCTTCAATCTCGCTGTAGCCGGCCAGAAAATTCTCAAGCCTTTCCGAGAAATTCTCGTCTCCCAGCATCAAATTCACCACCCGGTCGCCATCATGCTCGGCCACAATGAGATCGTTCGGATCGGCCACGTTGATTTCCGAAATCTGCCCGGCCAGCGGACCGATCTCCCGCAGCATGGCCATGACACGGCGAACGCGCGCGCGGCGGTTTTCGAGCGGCTCGCTTTCGCGGATGCCCGTAATCACCGGCAGCGTGAATTTCGCCGCAACGCGCGGCCGCAGAATGTAACCGTCGATATCGATCAGAGCGAATCCCGAGGGGCCGTCCTTCGCACTCGGCCGCAAATGCACGAAAGCGACCGGAATGCGCTCGTGAATCCGGATCTTCACCGTCTGCGGCCAAATCTTCGAAACCGTCGCGTCCTCCACCCAGTCGATCGCCAGAAGCTGTTTGCGCCGCTCTTGAATCGGCACGAGATAAAGGCTCCGCCCAAAGTCCTCCGCGAACACATGACGGATCTGGGAAGTCGACGCATAATGGATTCCCTCCACAACCAGATTCGGGCTCTGCCCGGCGAATTCGTCCGCCTCCATCAGCCGGAAGCGGCCGTCTTTGATCAGAAATTCTTCGGCGCTATGCCAGGCATACAGCGTGGCAACCATGAGGAGCAGCCCGGCAATCAGCCAGAAAACAAACCGGCCCCAGCGCAGATCGGCGAAAAGAGTTTCCGCGGCGCGCGCCATCTAAGCGGCCTCCCGCAACTTTTCGAGAATTTTGTCCGCCGCCTGAGAAACGTTGCCCGCGCCTAGCGTAATAATCAAATCTCCGGATTCCGCGGACCGGGCGATCGCTTCAATCCCTTCCTGCATAGAAGGAACGTACTCCGCCGAGCGATGTCCGTAAGATCGGATTTTTTCGAGCAGCGCTTGCGTGTTTACACCTTCGATCTCCGCTTCCGAGGCAGCGTAGATGTCGAGCAGATACAAAGCGTCGGCCTGATGAAAAGCCGTTCCGAAATCGTCCAGCAGATGCTTGGTTCGCGAAAAGCGGTGCGGCTGGAACAAAACCAGAATGCGGCGATACGGCGAGAGCCGCGCGGCTGCCAGCGTGGCCTTCACTTCCGTGGGATGGTGCCCGTAATCGTCGATTACGGTAACGCCGCGCTCTACCCCGCGGATAGAGAAGCGGCGGTCTACGCCGGTAAAAGCCGCGAGCCCTTGCTGGATCTTTTCGAGCGGAACTTCCATTTCCAGGGCGACCGCAATCGCGGCGGTGGCATTTAGAACGTTGTGGATGCCGGGCACGCTCAGATGAAAATTTCCGAGCTCCGCGCCCGCGCGCCGGATCGAGAAATCGCTTCCTTCCGCCGAAAGAATCTCGCTATGGATTTCCAGGTTGACCTGCGCCGAACGGCCATAGGTGATGGTGCGGCGGCGGATGAGCGGAAAAATCTGCTGGATGTTCTCGTCTTCCATGCACAAAACCGCTGCGCCATAAAACGGAACTTTATTGACGAAATCGACGAAAGCGTCCTCGATCTCCTGGAGCGATGCGTAGTGATCCAGATGCTCGCGGTCGATGTTGGTGACCACCGCGATAATTGGCGCAAGCTTCAGAAACGAGCCGTCGCTTTCGTCCGATTCGACCACCAGAATGGCGCTCTTGCCCACTCGCGCATTCGATCCCTGCATCCCCGCCACGCGCCCGCCCACCACCACCGTGGGGTCCATCTCGGCGGCATTCAAGATGGATGCAACCAGCGAAGTTGTGGTGGTTTTTCCGTGGCTTCCGGCAATGGCGATTCCAAACTTCAGACGCATCAGCTCGGCTAACAGCTCGCCGCGTGGAATGACCGGAATCTGCAGCCGCCGCGCTTCCGCTACTTCCGGATTCTGCGCGTCGAGCGCGGAGGTGACGACCACCGCCTTCGCCTCGGCGACATTCTCCGCGCTGTGGCCGATATGAATGGTTGCGCCCAGCTTCGCCAGGCGTTCGGTGATAGGACTCGCTTTCAGATCCGAGCCCGAGACCCGGTATCCCAGGGTGAGCAGAACCTCCGCAATGCCGCTCATCCCGATGCCCCCGATTCCCACGAAGTGCACGTGCTGGGGCTTAAAAAACATTTGTAAAAGATATTGTTTCGGCTTTCGTTTCTACTGTCAATGCGCAAACCCGCCGTTTCGCACTTTCCGCCGGATTTTTTTTCAAGCGCGCGCATGTTGACCGATCTGTCGCCCTCATCTGCCGGATGCGGCAGCCTCCTCCATCACGTCCGCCGCCCGTTCCGCAGCTCCCGGTCTCGCGAACTGGCGCACTTGGCTGCGCATCGCTTCCAACTCCGCCGGGTTCGCCCGCAGATTCTCCACCTCCCGGAACAGCCGCTCGCCATTCATTTCGGAATCGAGAACCATTCGCGCCGCGCTGCGCTCGAGGAAAGCTTCCGCATTTTTTCTTTGATGATCGTCAGCGGCAAACGGCAGCGGAACCAGCAACGAAGGCATGCCGGCCGCCGCGATCTCGCTGACCGAGCCGGCTCCGGCGCGTGCGATCACCAGATCCGCATTCCCAAAAGCTTGCGCCATATTGCGGATGAACGGAACAATTTCGCCGTCCAGCCCAGTGTGCGAGAACTCGCCCGCAAGCGCTTCGTGTTCGGCGGCTCCGGTCTGGTGAACAATCCGCACCCGCGCGCCGTTCTGGCGGAATAAGTTCCAGCTTTCGCGCGAGGCGCGGTTCAGAGTCCGGGCGCCGCGGCTTCCTCCGGTGATCAGTACTGTAAATTCCCCGCCGCGCTTCGGCTGTACCTCGAAGAACTCGGATCGCACCGGCAGGCCGGTAACTTCCGATTTCGAAGCCGGAAACGAGGCGCGGGTCGATTCAAATCCCAGCAGCGCGCGATAGACGCGCCCGGCCACTCTACGGTTCGCCAATCCGGGCACGGCGTTCGGCTCCATGACTATTAGTGGAATGCGCGACAGGAGCGCGGCAATCATCACCGGACCCGCCACATAGCCGCCCATGCTGAATACCGCCCGTGCTCCGAAGCGCTTCACAATGCCGCGCGCCGCTCCGATGCTGATGGGCAGTTGCGCGGCGGTTTGCAGTTGTTTTCGCAACCCGACCCGGTTCAACCCGCCGATTCGAATGAATTCGATATCGAAACCAGCCTCCGGCACCAGCCGCGATTCCATCGCTTCCCGCGTGCCGATGAACAGCAGCTTGTGCCCGCGATCGCGCAAAACACGCGCCACCGCAAGCGCCGGGAAAACATGGCCGCCTGTTCCGCCGCCGGTTATTACAAACGAATAGGACTTCACGCCGCATGCTCGCTCACGCTCAGCAGCATCGCCATCAGCAGCAGCGTACTCAGCAGCGAACTTCCTCCATAGCTGATGAACGGCAGCGGAATACCCTTGTTGGGGACAATGCCCAGCACCACGCTCATATTGATAAGCGCCTGCACCACCACGCAAACCGTGACGCTGAGCGCCAGGTAACGGCCGAAGGTGTCCGTCGCGCGCACATACGTCCGCAGACCGCGCCACAGAATGACGACGAAACCCGCTACGACGATCATGCAGCCGAAGAATCCGGTTTCCTCGCCGACAATGGCGTAAATAAAATCGTTCTGGGCTTCCGGCAGGTAAAGCAGCTTCTGCCTGCTCTCCATCAGCCCCACGCCCACCAGTCCTCCGGAGCCGACCGCGATCCTGGCTTGCCGCTGCTGATATCCCGGATCGCTGGTCGATGCGGTTTCCTTCGCATGCTGCAACATGTAGCCGTGCGGATCGATTTTGGCGAGCAGCTTGTGGTCCTTATCCACAAAATCGATGACGCGCGCCAGCCGGTACGGCTTGGCCACGATAGAGCCCGCGGCCAGCAGCACGCCAACAATTCCGCACACCACCAGGTAGCGATATTCGACGCCCGCGACGAAAATCACCGCGACCGTGGTGGCCACCAGAACCACCGCCGTGCCAAGATCTGCCACCGCGACCGCTATGGCCATCACGGAAATGCAAACCGCAATCGGCCCCAGCGTAAACCGGTCGTTTATTGCTTGCCAGCGGCGCGATAGCAGAAACGCGAGAAACAGCGCCAGCGCCGGTTTCGCCAGCTCCGAAGGCTGCATGGAAAACGGGCCCGCTTTCAACCAGCGGTGACTGCCGGAATCGGTGACATAGACGATCAGCAGCAGCAGCAAAACAATGCCGAGCGCGGCGAACGCAAAACGGGCATCGTTCCAGCGCCGGTAATCCCGCTTCATGCAGTAGAGCAATAGCGCAATGGAAAAAACCGCCCATCCCAACTGGCGGAAAAAGAAGAACGTGCTCGATAAATGATATTTCAGCTCCGCAATCATGGAGGACGCGCTGTAAACCATCACCAAACCGAAACACACCAATCCGATCACGGTGAGAAATAAGATCCAGTCTGTTTTCAGGCGCTGTGCCATTTTGCTTAAGACAACTCCGCTACTAATTGTTTGAACGCGCGCCCGCGTTCTTCGTAATTTTTGAATTGATCGAAGCTGGCGCACGCGGGCGCGAGCAGGACCACGTCGCCCGGCTGCGCGTGCTCGCGCGCATGCCGCACCGCGCTCTCCAGCGTTCCGCATTGGATGATGGGCGCCGCGCCTTGCAAAGCTTTTTCAATCAGCGGCGCGGCGGCGTATGGGTAGGGCGGTGGAGCGCCGATCAATAAAGCCGCCTTCGCCCGGCGCTGGAGTGGCTCGCGCAGCGGGGAATAATCGCTTCCCTTATCTTTTCCGCCTAGAATGATCCACAAGCCGCCGGGGAAAGCATCGACCGCCTTCAGCGCCGCATCCACATTGGTTGCCTTCGAATCGTTGAAATAATCGACGCCGTTCACATTGCGGACGAATTCGATGCGGTGCTCCACGCCCGGAAACGATTCCACCGCCGCGCCGATGCGGTCGAGCGGAGCGCCCGCCAGATGCGCGATTGCGGCCGCCGCCATGACATTCTCGACGTTGTGCAAGCCTCGCAGCTTGATTTGCGAGCGGCGCAGGAACGCTTCGCTGCCCCAGTGGAGAACATCGCCCGACAACCAAACCCCGGCCGGTACGCGTCCGGACGAGCTGAACCAAAACACTTCCGCTTTGGTTCGCTTCGCGAATTCACGGCAGGTCGCATCGTCATAATTGAGCACCGCCCGGTCGCCTGGCTGCTGGGTTTCAAACAGCCGTCTCTTAGCGGCGGCGTAATTCGAAAAGTTGCCGTGCCGGTCGAGATGATCGGGCGTGACGTTCAGGCACGCGGCGATTTCCGGCGCGAAAATTCGATATAGATTCGAGCTGAAAGCTGGAAAGCTCCAGCACGTTCCACTGCCGTTCGTTCGACGATTCGATCAGCGAAGCGACCGCCCTGCCGATATTGCCGCCCACCTGGCAGCCGATGCCGCATTGTTCGAGCACATGACCGGTTAATGCCGTGGTAGTGGTCTTGCCGTTCGATCCTGTGATGCCGGCAATTGGACCTTTCAAGAAATAGGAAGCCAGTTCAACTTCGCCGACCACCCGGACTCCGCGCTCGCGTTCCGCCGCCAGCATCGGCAGATCGTACGGAACGCCGGGCGAGAGCACAATCAGGTCCGGATGCCGGCCTTCGACCGCGATGTTCCCGGCTTCTTGTGCGACCACCGGCACGCCCAGCTCCGCGAATTTGCCCTGTTCTTCTGCCGTGAGCGGCTCAGAGTCCATGGCCCGGAGCCGCGCGCCCGCTTTCAGCAGCAATTCCGCCGCTGCACTCCCGGAGCGCTTCGTCCCGATCACCAGAACCGATTTTCCGCTCAAATTCAACCTGCGCCCCGCTACCTCAATTTCAATGTCGTCAATGCGAACAGCGCCATGACGAATCCCGCAATCCAAAACCGCACGATCACCTTCGATTCCGGCCAGCCCAGCGCCTCGAAGTGGTGGTGAATCGGCGCCATTTTGAAGATGCGCTTCCCATGCCGCAGTTTGTAGCTGCCCACCTGCAAAATCACCGAGAGCGCTTCTATCACATAGATGCCGCCGATGAAAATCAAAAGAATTTCCTGCTTGATCAGCACCGCGACGATGCCCAGGCCGCCACCCAGAGCGAGCGAACCCACATCCCCCATAAATATCTCCGCCGGATGGCAGTTGTACCAAAGAAAACCTAAACTCGCGCCCACCATGGACCCGCAAAAAATCGTCAGCTCCTGCGATTTCGGCAGACGCGCCAGATCCAGATATTGCGAGAACGCCGCGTGGCTCGACACATAGGTCAACACCGTCATCGCTCCCGCGGCGATAATCATCAATCCAATCGCCAGGCCATCCAAACCGTCCGTCAGATTGACGGAATTCGAGGAGCCCACCATCACGAAAACGATGAACGCATAAAACAGCACGAAGGCCAGCGGATAGGTCCAAAAATTTTTCGTCAACGGCTCAATCAACAGGTCCGGTTTGAATTGCTTGAAAAACGGAAAATTGATGGCCGTCGAATACGTCTGATTCGCGTGCAGCAGCAGCAGGAAAAAGCCAATCACCATCGCGCAGACGACTTGCGCCCAAATTTTTTGCCAGCCCGTCAGTCCCAGATTTCTTTTCTTAGCGACTTTCGCGTAATCGTCGGCGAAGCCGATCGCGCCGAAGCCGAGTAAACCCAGCAGCGCCAGCCAGACATACTGGTTCCGCAAATCGGCCCACAGCAGTGTTGGTCCAACAATCGCGGTCAAAATCAGCAAGCCGCCCATGGTCGGCGTGCCGGCTTTTTGGCGATGCGATTGCGGCCCCTCTTCGCGAATATGCTGCCCGAAACTCAGCTCGCGCAGTTTTCGAATCATCCACGGACCCAGCGCCAGCGCGATCGCCAGCGCGGTGAGGCTCGCCAGAGCCACACGCGTCGTGACATAGCCAAATACTCGAAAAGCCGGGATGTATTTTTGCAGAACTTGGAACAGCAGCCAATACAGCATCGCTTATGTTCCCATTCTGGCGAGGCATTTTCGACGCCCCGCGCCCGCGCGTCCGCGCCTTCGAAAAAAAAACGCGGCGTGAAAAAAAATACGCGCCGTTCTGGTTCTGCGAACCACAAACCGGCTCACGCCGCGTTCCCCATTCAGCACATCCACCTGCTTTCAAACCCGCTTAGGAATCCCTGTTCTTACGCGCAAACCCGAACGAGCGCAAGACTCGCCGGGCCACTTCGCGGTCGTCGAACGGTATCGGACCGTCCCTCAAAATCTGATAAGTTTCATGCCCTTTGCCGGCCAGTATCACGACCTCGCCCGGACCTGCGGTCTCAATCGCAACTCGTATCGCCCGCTCGCGATCCGGTTCCACCGTATGCGGCGTGTCGAAGCGCCCCAGCCCCACCATCGCGTCGTTGATAATCGCCAGCGGGTCCTCGCTGCGCGGATTATCGGAGGTCAGAACCACGTAATCGCTCAGCTCCGCCGCCGCCATTCCCATCAGCGGGCGCTTGGAACGGTCGCGGTCTCCGCCGCATCCGAATAGCGTGATGATCCGTTTCGGCTTCATCGCCCGCGCCACCGCGATCACATTCCGCAGCGCATCGTCGGTATGCGCGTAATCCACCACCACCATGAACGGTTGTCCCTCTTCTACCCGTTCGAATCTCCCCGGTACACTCTGCAAGTTCTTCAACCCTTTCTGAATTTGTTCTTCATCCACGCCCAGCGTCAGCGCCGCCGCGCAGGCCAGCAGGATGTTGTAGACATTAATCTGCCCGACCAGGCTCGACGCGACTGGGAATTTTCTTCCTTCGCAGCTCACCGCAAAGCGCAGGCCCTCGAACGAAGATTCAATGTCCGAAGCGCGAACCCATCGCTGTGTGCCACCCTGTGCTGGTGGCCCCCGGTCGAGACCGTACCAGAACACTTCGGTCTCCGGCGATATTTTGACGCGCCGAACCCAGTCGTCATCCGCATTCAGCACCGCAAAGCGTGGGGGAGGACCGCTTCGCGGCGTGAACAACAACTGCTTGGCGCCGAAATAGGCTTCCATCGTGTGGTGATAATCCAGATGGTCGCGCGTGAAATTGGTGAACGCGGCGGTATGGAAATTCATCCCGTAAATGCGTCCAAGATCAAGCGCGTGAGACGAGGCCTCGAGCGTCGCATGGGTTCCGCCCGCCTGCTGCAGATCGTGCAGCATGCGAAATAAATCGAGCGATTCGGGCGTGGTATTCACTGCCGGCAGAACTCGCCCCGCGAGATGGTATTCGATGGTGCCGATCAGCGCCGTCGTTTTCCCCGCGGCGCGAAGAATGGAATCGATCAGCAGCGTGCTGGTGGTCTTGCCATTCGTGCCGGTTACTCCCGTCACGGCGATATGATCGTCGGGCCGCTCGAAAAAATTCTTCGAAGAGCTGGCCAAAGCCTGGCGTCCATGCGCGACCTGCAGCCAATCGCCGGCGAATCCGCCCGGCTTGGGCCGCTCGGCAAGTACCGCCAGAGCGCCTTTCTGAATCGCGGCGGAGGCGAATTGCGCTCCATCGGTTTTCGCGCCGGCGAAAGCAAAGAAGAGATAGCCGGGTTCCACTTTGCGGCTGTCGTAGGCCAAGCCGCGCACGTCGCGTTCGAGCAATTCCGCGGGTACTTTGGAGACGACCGGAATTCCTTCCAGCACACGTTTCAGTTCCATTGCGGATTCCCTTCGCTCGATTTCGCGCGGGCTGGGACATCCGCTCCCTGACGGTCGCGATTCTGTGCGATGGTCAACGCGTGAACCTCACTTGAATCCTCTCCCCCGGCTCCAAAGCCGATCCCGCCGGAGGATTCTGCGCGCGCGCCAGACCGTCGCCGAACAGCTCGAGCGCCAGGCCATCGGAAGAGGCTTCTTCCATAGCGCCTTTAACCGTCTTGCCTACGAAGTTGGGAACCTTGGGAGCGTTCGGGTCCGTCTCTACCGGAGCGGCAGCGGCCTGCAGCTCTTCGGCAGTGGGCGGATTCAACTCCGCCAGCGAGACGTCATCGGTCTCTTTAGCGGTTTCCTTGGCCGCCTTCGACGGCTTCTCTTTTTCCGCCAGCTCTTCGACCTCTTCCGGCGCATCGCGTGGAATGTCGAAGCGCCGCAGCGCCGCCGCCATCACGGCTTGGAACACCGGCCCCGCGGCCGCGCCGCCAAAACCCGCTTCGCCCGTCGTCCCGGAGATGGTGACCACAATCACGATTTGCGGATTTTCCAACGGCGCAAAGCCCAAGAACGACGCGTTGTATTTGTGCGTGTAAACATGATGCGCGAAATCGAAGATTTGCGCGGTGCCGGTCTTGCCCTGCGATCGAGTAGCCGACGACGTGCAGCCGGGGCGCCGTGCCGCCGGGCATCACCACCCGGTGCATCAGCGTCCGCATGGTCACCACGGTCTCCGGCTTCACAGCCTCCAGCGGCGCGGGATTTTTGATGAACTCCTTCTTTTCGCCCGGCGCTTGCTCCCACACCACCACGTGCGGCCGTACCAGGAATCCTCCATTCGCAATCACGCTTCCGATGCGCGCCAGTTGCACCGCCGTTACGCTGACTTCATGTCCAAACGCGATGGAAGCCAGCGAGGTAGCCTGCCATTTGCGCAGCGGCCGCAGCATCCCCGCCGATTCAGCGGGCAAATCGATGCCGGTACGTCTGCCGACCCCGAATTTGCGCACATAGTCATACATGTTCTGCGCGCCCACTTGCATGCCGATATGAATCGCCCCGACGTTGCTCGACTTCGCCAGCACATCCGCCATCGACAAATCTCCGTGGCGCTCCGCATCGTGGATGGTTCGCCCGAAGATGTGCAGAACGCCGCCTCCGCACGGAATGATCGTGTTCGGCGTCAGATTCGTCGTCTCAAGCGCGGCCGAAACCGTAATCACTTTGAAAACCGATCCTGGTTCATACGGCGCCACGACCGCCAGATCTTCGCGCCCATACGGCTTTTCGCCCGGTTTCAGCCGCTGGTTCAGATCGTACGTCGGATAATTCGCCAAGGCGAGAATTTCACCCGTTTTGGGGTCCATCGCGACCAGGCTGCCGTCTTTGCCGTGGTTTGAGATCACCGCGTGTTCCAGCGCCTCCTCGGCTACGTACTGCACATCGCTGTCGATACTCAACCCCAGGCTTTTTCCAGGCATCGGAGGGGTGGTGATCTCGGCATCGTAAGCGCGCTGCCGCACATCGACCTTTATGCGCTCCCAGCCGGGCGTCCCGGCCAGCTCTTTATCGAATTTCCGTTCGACGCCGGCCGCGCCTTCGCCCTCCGCGTTGACGTTGCCCACCACGTGCGCCGCCAGCTCATGATTCGGATAGCTGCGCAACTGATCGTCCGCGATGATGATCCAGTTCAGCTTCATGTCCGCCAGCTCGCGCGCCTTTTCATCCGGAATCTGCCGCGCCACCACCAGGTAGCCGTGATGGCGCTTGGAGCGCATCGCGTCCTCAATCTCTGCCTGCAATTTCGTTGCGTCCAGATCGAGAAGCCGCGCCAGCAATCCCGCGGCAATCCCCGGATTCGAGATTTGCGCGGGATTCACCGCGATCATCGAACCGTGCGAAGTGATCGCCAGATAACTTCCGTTGCGGTCGAAAATCGCTCCGCGCGGCGCGTCCATCCGAATCAGTTTGTCCTGCTGCGAATCGGCCAGCTTGACATAGCGCTCGTGCGCGAAGACCTGCAGATCGACCAGACGCAGAACGACAATCAGGGCCCATCCGAAAAGGATGAGCCCTGCGATAAATAGTCTTTCCAGCGATTTATCGGCTTCGCCGAGCGGCGGCTTTTCCATTTCCTTTTACCAGCACACCCTCTCCGCGCTCCGGCGCTTGCGGCTTAATCTATTGGGTGCGAACAGCAGCGCCCGGCAGCGGTAAGTTATTGCGCGCCTCCGCTTTCGAATTGCCTTCCAGATACTGCACCTGCTGCGGGGCGGGGTCCACCATTTTGAGCGAATTGGCAAGCTGCTCCAGCCGGTCGTAGCTCAGCAGCTTAGCCTGCGCCAGATTGAGCTGCGCCTCCTGCTGTTTGAGCTTTTGCTGCTCTTGCCGCAGATTCTCCAGCGTAAATCCGGCCATGGTGTTGTAGGCCGCCGGAACCAGGCCCGCGATGGTCAGCAGCGCGGCAACAAAACCGGTAAGCACGGTTCGAGTACGCGCCCGGCGCGCGCAAGGGTCCACTGCGCGCACCACCGTGCTGTTGTCGATGCGCTTCACGAACAGGTAAACATCCTCGTTCGCAATGGGCCGCAGCCGCGGCGATTCGGTGCGTGTCCATACTGCCGGAGGAGCTTCCGCCAGATCTCTCACTCCGACAAAACGATTTACGAAAGTTGCCAGTGACGCCATGCTTCTATCCCTCTGCTATCTATTCCTTTGAACTCTGCCTAAACCCACTCCATCGCCCGCAGCTTCGCGCTGCGCGATGCCGCATTCCGCGAAATCTCTTCCTCCGTTGGCCTGACCACGTGCTTGGTCAGGATTCGCGCCCGGCCCGCGCGCGCCAGCGTTTGAAACGCCTGCTTCACAATCCGGTCCTCGAGCGACATAAAGGTCAAAACCACCAGCCGCGCTCCGGATTTGAGGCGCTCCGGCGCTAATCGAAGCAACTCCCGCAACTCGTCCAGCTCGCCGTTCACTTTCAGCCGCAGCGCCATAAAAGTCTGTGTCGCCGGATGCAGTCTCCCCGTTCGCGGCACGGCTTCCGCAATCACATCCGCCAAACGGCGGGTGGTGCGGATGGGCCGCGCGCGAACGATTGCTCTGGAGATTCTTCGCGACCTCCTTTCTTCGCCGAGCTGATAAATCACATCGGCAAGCGCCTTTTCAGACATCTCATTCACCAAATCCGCTGCCGTAATGTCCTGGCTGCGATCCATCCGCATGTCCAGGGGCCCATCCTCCTGCAGCGAAAATCCACGCTCCGCGGCGTTTAGCTGATACCGGCTTACGCCCAGGTCCGCCAGCACCCCGTCCACTGCCGCCGCGCCGTTTGCTTCCAGCGCTTCAAACAGATTCGAAAATGTTCCGTGAAAGAAACGGATCCGGTCCGCTAACACCGCAGTGTTGGCCCGCGCTCTTTCGAGCGACTCCGCATCGCGGTCGCACGCAATCACAAATCCGCTATCCAATCGCTCCGCAATCGCCTTCGTATGGCCGCCCAATCCCGCCGTCGCATCGACATAAATTCCGTCCGGCCGAATCGCGAGATACTCGAGCGACTCGGCGAGCAGCACCGGATAATGCCAACCACCGCCCGCGGCCTCCATACATGGCGGCTATCGCAAACCCTTCGTCTCGAGCGCCGCCACCTTCGCGGCCAGGTCCGCCTTCGCCCGCGCCAGCCGCTGCTCGTATATCCGGCTGCCAAAAACTTCAACCCGCTGCTTGTACAGCAGCAAATGAACGTCGTCCTTCTCCAGCTCCAATTCGCGCCGCAGCGTCGTCGGCAGCAGCACACGCCCCTGCGAGTCCACTTCCGCATCCTCGCCGTAATGGTTCGCGATAAATGCGACGTCGCTCCGGACTCCCGCGTCTTCCCCCGGCTCCTGCAGCATCTTTTCTGTTTCGCGCCACACCGAAACCGGGTAAATTAAAGCTGTCGATATGTTCAACGTCGTAACAAAAACTTTGCGCTCTCCCACTGCTTCGAGATACTGCACCAGCGCGGCGGGCAATTTGAGCCTGCCCTTCTCATCCACACGTCCGCTGAGCGTGCCGCGAGGGGCCTCCACCACGGCGGGCGTGTTTGAATTATCGTTTTCCACCACAACCTGACCACTTTAGGCCAATTTAGTCCACTGAGAAAATACTCGCATGCCCCTTATCGGATTGCAATAGCTTTGTTTGCAGATTTTTCTGTAAGTTGTTGTATTCGCCTTTCTTACGCCTTCTGAGCAGTGCCTCGGGGCGATTTTACTTTACTTCACAAAGTACTCAGAACTAGAATGAACGCATGAAAGTTCCCCTCTATGCCGTGGCCCCGCTCTTCGTCGCGTTAGCCACTTGCGTTCCGCATCCCGCCGACCCGCTCGGCCAAGCCGCCTCCGAGGGAAATCTGCAGCAGTTGCGGCGTCTGCTCCCCGGCGCATCCATTGCCGATCGAAACAGCGCGCTGGTCTGGGCGGCGCGCTTCGGCCAGCCGCAAGCCATCGTGCTTGTTGGTCGGGAGCGGCGCGGATCCCAATAGCACTTCGGGAGTAAACGATTGGTCCGTGCTGATGCAGGCCATCCACAAGAACCAGCCGGGCGCGGTCGAGGCGCTGCTCAACGCCGGAGCCGAGCCGAACCGGCGCGGACGGAACGGCGAGACTCCTCTGATGATGGCGGCCGGCTACGGCTATACGGATATTGTTCGCATTTTGGTGGATCGCGGAGCGGACGCGCGGGCGAAGTTGCCGGACGGAGAAAACGCCCTCGACCTCGCCGCCCAAGGCACTACGGATATCGACCATTTCACGTTCGGCCATTGCCAGAGCGAAACGGTCCGGCTGTTGCGCGGCAGGTTTCCAAATCTGCGCGCCGAAAATCCGTCCAAGCTGAAGAGCTGTTCTTAAGAAGCCGGGTTAGCTGCCCGGGACGACTTGCAGATTGTCCTCGACTGAAAATACGTTTGGCACACTTTTCGCGCGAATGTCGATCAGGTTCTTGTCTCCCTGGTTGTTGACCACGCCCTCCAGCCGGACATGCCCGTTGCTCACGATGATGTGAATAGAAGGAATCGCCTGATGCCCATAGCGGTCGCCGATTTGCGGATCGCCATAGATGGCGCGGAATTCGGCCCGGCGGATCTGCCAGTCCATCGGCGAGAGCGGCAGAACGTTGATTTGATTGTTGACCTGCGTGACGCCCTCTACGCCTTTCACGACGTTTTCGGCATCCGACTTCAGAACGGGGTTGGTCACGTCGCCCAGCAAAGTTACCGTCGTGCCGTCGATCCGAAACGCTAAATCGTCGAAGATCGAATAATACGGAAGCATCACCAGTTCGTGCCGCACTTGCTCCATCAACCGGCTTTGCCCTTTCGGTCCCCGGACAAATGCATCGTTGTGATCCTTCTGCTGGGCCACTAATCCGCCCGGAAGAATCAGCAGTCCCGTAAGCAGGGACAACCCCAATATGTTTCGCATAACGCTCCTACTTACTGAGACTGGGCAAATCGGAGATGGCGTTACACCGCAACTCTGGCAGTAACCGCGGTACTGCCAACGTTTGCGCGCGCTAACCTTGCCCCTTGTGTTTCCAGACCGTACTTCCGCGTTTCGCGAAAATGCTGACCAGCAACGTCAAGATCGCGATAAACCAGCAAAACGCCGACGGATAGATGGACCAGTTCCCGCTATACGGCCAAAAAGGTAAGCAGACGATGCCGAGAATGAAAAATACTAACGACGCCCATTTCCAGTCCATAAACCCGTCCTGTTAGTAGGACAGGCTCGGGGTTGCCGGCGTTACGTCGTCTCGTTCACGGCGTGGCGCGCGGAGCCTCTTCCATTGCCACCAAAGCTTTGCCGCTCGAGAGATTCTTCTTTTTGCAGCGCACCACTTGGCCGGTCCGGTATTCCCAGGTTTCGCCTTCGGGCATTTCCTCGATGATTCTGTAGAAATCGCGGCCCACGTGCTCGGCTTGCACGGAACGCAACAGGTTCAGACCTTCGCCCACCAGCGTTACGTAAATCAGAGTCTCCTTACCAGCGCGCGGAATGATCGGGGCGGGACTTGGACGCGCGGGTTCGACCGGCGCCGGCCGAACCAAAACCGGTTCCGCAGCGAGCGGCGGTGCTTCGGGTCGCGGTGCTTCGGGTCGGCGGCGGTGGGGTAGCGGCGGGCGCGGCTGGGATTATTTCTGGCGCGGGAACGGGAGCCGGCGCGGGCGCGGAAGGCGGCACGGGAACGGAAACTGGCGTGGCAGCCGTGCGTGGGATGAAGCCCTGCGGCCTCGCCGTAGCGCGCCGTGCCTGCCGCAGCTCAACCGGTTCCCTATTCGCCATCCGAACCCGGTCGATCGCCCAAATCACAACCGTCGCGAAGGCGCAGGTGAGCGGCATCCATTTCCCCGACCATCCACCATCGGCCAGATGAACCTCGCCGCGCGCAGCCAGCAGTTGAAAAACGATGCCGGCCGCCAGCGCTACACACAAACCGCAAACTGCCGAGAACGCCAGGCTTTGAAAAATCGAGCGGTAGCCTTCGCGGTCATAAGAAAAAAGCACGAAGAGCAGGATCAATCCAATAATGCTGGCGAGCCATGCGAATGGCCCTTGCATCAACATCAGCGCCACCGCGGCGGCAACCGCTGCAAGCAGCAGGGCTACTGAATCAATTTGCGACTTCGGCATGCATTCACCAGAATGCACAATTTTAGCGAAGGGAAGAACGGGTTACGGCTGGCGCTGCAGCCCGAAGGCTATCGGCCGCATACAAATTGCGCGGATTCCACAGCAGCCAGCCGTCGGAGCCGAAGCTTTGCGCCGCTTCAATCTGCGCTTGAATTTCCGTTTCCCCGAAGCGCCGCTTGTCGAAGGCGTAATCGGCAAACCCTTGCAGCCAGGGACGAAAGCGTTTGGGATCGAGCTTGGTCCGCTCGCGCGCCCGGTCGAGCGAAAAGCGCACGATCTCGTACGGATGCTCCACCGGGTCCCGGTATTTCGGAATGCCGAAGGTGAAGCCGGAGGGATATAGCATCGGAGAAATATAATCGAGCGCGGCCGCCAAATCTCCAATCTTTTGCCCGATTCCCGTATCGCCTGTGTTCCAGCAGATATAACCGAAAACATCGGCGGACAGGAAGACGTTGTAAGCCGTCAGCTTCTGCCGCGCTTCCATCAGAAAAGAAGTGATCGCCGGCGCGCGCGATTCTTGCGGTGCTCGGCTGCGAGAACTCGACGCCTTTAGCGTCTGGAAAGCGAACATAATCGAATTGAATTTCATCGAAGCCTGCCTTGGCGGCCGCGACGGCCAGATCGATGTTATAGGCGCGCACCTCCGGCAAAAATGGATCGCACCACGCCAGACCCTCGTGATCTTTGAAGACCTTTCCGTTTTGATGTATCGCCAGTTGCGGCCGCGCGGTTGCGAGAATGTTGTCTTTGAAGGTGACGATGCGCGCGATCGTGTAGATTCCCTGCTTATGCAGGCGCTCCAGCAAAGCGGGCATGTCCGGGACGGTCGTAATTTTCTGTGAGCCGATCTCTCCTGCCAGTGGCACGCCGGTGCGGAAGCAGAGATATCCTAAATCGCCTTTTACATCGATCACGACGGCGTTCACCGGAGTGGTGGAGGCAAGGCGCAGCACCGCTTCGCGGATGCTCGGAGTTCCCACCGCCCAGAACGAAAGGTAAAGAGCGTGCGGCGTCACAGGCGTCAATTTGAGCTGGAGCGCGCCGGCGCCTTTTGGATCGGCAGCCATCCGGCAGCGCGAATACCCATACGCGCGCGCCGCGACATAGTTTCCGCCGGCTTCGGATTGAAATGCGCCCGCGGTATTCGTTCGCGTGACTTCGGCGCCCACCGTGACCATTGCATTCGGAATCGGTTTCCCTGTGGCGGAATCAATTACAGAACCGGAAAACGTAGCGCCGGCCGCGCAATAAACCGCCGGGACAAACAGAGCCAAAGTGCGAAGCCAAACGAGAGACATAATGGCTCATCGACAGTGCGCGCCGTTATCCTGAAAGGGTTTATATGCCGCAGCCGACTTTCATCCCGCAGCCGACCCGTGTCCAACCCGCCGGGAACAAACCGAAATTAATCGACGAATATATCGGGCGCGTGAACTCCGCAACCGCGGCCGCGAGCGTCGCGCACATGCGCAGTCCCGCAGGATGGCAGGAGCCCGGCCAGACGCCCGAATTCGACGAATTCACGGTGGTTCTCAAAGGCATGATTCGCGTGGAATACCAGGGCGGAGCGATGGAGGTGCGCGCCGGCCAGGCGGTCATCGCGCACAAAGGCGAGTGGGTGCGCTACAGTACGCCCGAACCCGAAGGGGCCGAATATTTTGCGATCTGCCTGCCGGCTTTCTCCATGGAAACCGTCCACCGCGATGTTATAGTTGGTTGACGGCCCCCGCCGTGCAAATCCCACCGAGAACGGGCGCGTAGCTCAATTGGCAGAGCAAGTGACTCTTAATCACTAGGTTGTAGGTTCGATTCCTACCGCGCTCACCAGATTCTAAAGGACTTAGCTCTTATTTGTAGAATCGTCATCTACATAGGTAGGTCGGAAACTGCCACTACCCTCCGCCACCTTATCCGTTTTCTCCCGTTTCTCAGTCCGTACAGCCCGAACCCGTCGTTGAATTTCTTCGGCTGCCATATGGATATAGCGCATGGTGGTCGCTAATTCTTTGTGCCCGGCCCAGCGTTTTCGCGCGGATATTGGTTTGCGTGTTGCGGGTTCAACAGAACCTACTTTGCGTCGTACACGCAGAAATTGCCGCCGCCTAACCAAACTATTATCTTCAGCTGTGGGCCAGCAGCTAGTGTTTCAGCCTGCGGAGTACGACAGAGTGAAGGCGGCGATCGACGGCTTCATAGCCGCTTTTAAGGACAGTCAGGCGGAATCGATGACACAGGAGTCAAAATCGCAACTCAAATGTCGCCGTGAGCGTGCGGTAGCTGATGCCAACCGTTATAACGAGTATCGTGAACGACTGCTTCCGATGGCTACTATTTTTGTTCAGTGCGAGTTGGAACCGGCTTCGAGAAGGCTGCAGGAGACCAGTGACATAGCCAAACAACTGAAGCTTCGGATAGATTACCTGGCCTTTTGGATGTCCGGTGGATCCACAGCGCCCGCACTTGAGGTGCTGCTCTATATATTCCTTCCGATCGCCGATCTTTTGCCGATCTGTGGTGATCTGCACGATGAGTACTTTAGCTCTTAACTGCCAAAGCTCGGGCCCCAAGGCGCTCGTTGTGGTATACCCGGCAAGTCCTGAGCACGCTTAGTTTGTACGCCGTTCAAGGATTCAGACGGGCATCTCTAATAGCGTCGGCTGTGGATTTAGCCACACGGCTCTCGCGCTGGTTTATGCATTAATGCTCTTCATAATCTCCCTGGTCCGCCGGATCACAGACCGGCGTCGCCGCGTTAGGCTTAAGATGTAGCTCGGACGATTTTAGATGAAGCGCTGCGTCGGTGCGAGGTCCCCGACCGTGACTTTCTTTTTGGCCGTACCTATCACACGATTGCTTTGCGCCGAAGGAATTTCGCAGCCCCGAAGAAAAGCAAAATCACAAATCCGGTCGACAACGTTGAGGGTTCTGGCGAGGAAGCGAAATCTCCTTCGATCAATCGCCATCCTTGATTGCCCTCCAAAGGTTCGAAAGTAAACGTCTCTGAGCCGAATACCGGTCCGACTCCCAGGAAGCCTGAGGAATGCTCATAATCCCCGCACCCGTCGTTGGCGCCGCCGCCCACCGTGACGCCTCCAATTCCCGGAAACTCCGCCGGCACGGTTACGATAAAGTCGCCCTGACGCTCGCCCGGGAGAGTGAAAGGCGCCAGGGTTTCAAAATTCACCGCTGAATTATCGTCATCGCACCATATATTGCTGTACGGAGCGCCGTCAAGCACTCCGGAAACGCGCGAGCCACTGTCCGGGGTGAAATCCAATCCTGTTGAGATCGGAAGGGTCTCCCCGGGCCCCCCATTCAGATGTAAAGGCGATAAATCATGCCCGGCCCTGCCCGATAGCGTGCCGTCCGGACCGCTAATCGTGAAATTAGCGATGTTATCAAGGTCTGTAGGCGAGTAGCCGGTCAAGTAACTTTGAACAGAAAAGCTGTCGAAGTAGAAGTTCGAGTCTGGCAAGGCCGTAGGGGCAGTCAGACCCAGCAAGAGAAACACCAGCGAGAGTTTCATTATTGGGCTCGGCTCATTCTATGGCGGCTGGAACAGAACGGCAATAACAAAAACCAGGTATTTAGCGGGATCAGCACGCGTTGAAAACCACATTCCGTACTGGAAAGCAGGATAGTAAGCACCAGGGCGCGAGGTCAGGAATTTGATTCCGTCCTGGTTACACCCCGCCCGCACTGCCGGCAAAGAAAACCTTTGATCTCAGAAAATCCGGGAAATCCATTGGCGGCTCCGCAGTCCGGACATCTCGAAAAGCAGACCGGCTGGTTAAGTGTTATCGCTTGCAACGTGCTCTCGACATCATCTAATGGAACCGTAGCGACAACCGCCTCGCACTCGTTGCAGAGGATCTCTGCTTTGTCGCTATCCAGAAGCCGCACGATTAGGCAGCCGCAGCAATCGATACCGAGCCACTCGTGCGGGACGATTGTCATACGGGCATTAAGTTCGTATTCTGTCAAACTTAAATTATGGCTGAGAGGCCAACATACACGTGATGCAGCAGGATGAGGATCTCAATTGGTAGACTTCGAACCCGACGAAGCGCCATCAGTCCTGACTGCGGATCTCTGCGCCTTCTTTGGAGGTCGCAAGACGTGTCCTGGGTTTTCGACAGCCGGAACCGTGCAGCCGGATCACCCGCATAAAGATGCCCCGGTGTTTTGCGTTCACTGGTGCCATCAAGTGCCGCATAAGCCTTAAAACCCAAGATGTACTAGTCTCGGGCGATTTTAAATCGGGCGATGCGTCGGCGAGTAGTCGCCCTTGAGATTTAGCTCAAGACCTTACGGCAGGCGGTCGCTTGCAGTCGCCACGCCGTACTCTCCAGCCGCTGTGGAAGACTTATCCAAGGTACCGTCCACGTAGATCTCTGTCTTGATTGCCCCTTCCTGGTCCTGATTCTGGGCGGTGACATATAGAAATGATTCAGGGTGGAAGTTATCCTTCTCATATTTCCAAGGCGTCGTTACTTTGAACGTCGACGTCCCCAACCCTGCTCGTTTTCGAGTGTCACATCGACAAGCCTATCTTCTCCCGGTATGCCGCTGGTGATGATGTATGCAACGCTGTGGCGTTCGTTCGCCATCTTTGCTTGGCGGCCGAACTCAGCAACGAGTTCCAACGCAAATACGGCGCCGACCAGCAAAATAATCCCAAGCGCCACACCGACTGCAATACGAAAGATGCTTGGTTGATTTCGCTTCGGCTGACTTGTGGATCCCGAAGATTGAGAAACGAGCTCTCTTCCACAACGGGAACAGAACGCGCCAGTTTGGCCCTCATGAGAGCACTCCATAGGAAATAATAGTTTACACTCGATCTGCCATGTTGAGACTAGGCCAGGCGGCGGTCACCAGAATCTGCTATGCTTTCTCCAAAAGCGTGTCAGAAAGCATCGTTGTCGCTCTCATCACCGGTTCCTGCGTAATCGTGGCGGCTGCTATCAGCAAAGTTGATACGATAATTCCCCTTTTTAAAAAAAGGTAAATCAAGTCGACTCAAGATATAGAACCTCTTTCACTTCGAAGTCAGAATCATAAGATTCAAAGGCCTTTAACCTCTCGCTGTAGTTTCAAAATCCATTACGTCGCGCTGAAGGATCGGTGCCGGAGTTAATTTCTCAGCAGAAGTTCTGCCGACGATTCTTCCGGCTGGGCGCCGGAATTAACTTACTTCTTGTCTTTTTGCTTTTGCGTCAGCAATCGTGTAACTGCTGAATCCAATTCAGCTTGGCTTTTCATAGCATCATCGATCCGATCTGCCAAGTCCGTCAGGACCACCCTGATGCTCGTTGCCAACTCAAGGCACTCCTCGTCAGTTTGCGCATGAACGCCTTCGCTCAGAGCGGTATGGAGCAGACTCAGCGGATTATGCCCATTTACCAGTAGCGCCTGTGGAACACCGTGCTTTATATTCGCTACCGACGTTCTGAATTGCGTTTCCCGCTTAGCGGTTTCCAGGTCAGCGAGCGTGTCTCCCGCGATCCCGATTCTCTTACACACTCGAATAATTTCGTCCAGAATTCGGTTTTTCTGATTTTCAACTACGCGGCGATAATACGCGAAAGCTGCTATCCCGAGACCTTGATTTTCGGACCGGCGGCCCTTCAAATAATACTCTCTTTCCGGCCCGATCAGCTTGAAGACCTTCGCAGGAGTCGGAGGCCCGAACTCGGGCACCTCCGCAAGCTTCTGGATCGTGCAGATTTCACCCACGCACCACACCAGTAAAGAATATAGCTTTACCCGAGTCCGGCAATTTCGGCATGTATACCTGATGTGAACAGAGTGACCGTGCTGTTTGCCAGCGATTTCCAGCGCAGGCTGAGGCGTGGCAAAGCTTCGAGTGCCACCGCACTTTTCATCAGGGCAATAAAGATCAAGGTCAGCCGTGTAAATCCGAAACATCGACGGGGCGTCTCTTGAGTACGTAAAAAGGGACGCTTCAACGATCTTCTTGCTACTAGGCGGGAAATCCTCCAAAAACCGTTTGAGGGGGATTGGGGCAGGCGCGGGCTGGGATTGCGGTACCGTGTAGACCCCGTGGAGCGGACCGGAAATTCCAGGCGTTCGTCGATGGTCATGGGAACGCTTTTAAATTAACCCGTTTACCAGATCAGTGCGGGTTTGCAAGCAGCGCTACCTGCGGCCAGCCGCTCGACCAGTCGATTGTCGAAATTTGCAGAGCGGGTTTTCCTGTTTTTGCGTCGTAGGCGTGGAAGACGATGATGTCGTTTGGGCGATCCGAGCAAAACCGATTCGCCGCCTGACCCGAGCCATACGTTGTTGCCCGACAGGATCTGCGTTCCGCCGCCCTGTACCATCGATTTGCCGCTTTTGTCCAGGTATGGTCCGGTGATCTCTCTCGATCTTCCGGCCATCGTGCGATAGGTGCTCTTCACGCCTCGGCAGCACAAATCCCACGAGACAAACAGGTAGTAATAGCCGTCGTGCCGGACGATAAATGGCGCCTCAACCGCCTGCCAGTCGGGCGGCAAACCGGGTTTCGCCGGCGCCGCATCCGGCGGACGTGCGCGAGCTGCAAGCGAATAGAGCTTTGTATCCGTCGGCGAAGGCTTTCCATCGGCATTCAAGCGCCGCATTTTGATTCCGCCCCAAAAACTGCCGAAATCGAGCCAGCTTCGGCCTTGCCGATCCACTACGAAGTTCGGATCGATAGCGTTGTAGTCGTCCGCGGCGGTGGAGCGCAGCACCAGCCCGCGATCAACCCACTTATAAGCAGGGCTCTTCCGATCGAGAGTCTTGTTGGTCGCGAGCGCTATGCCCGAAGTGTTCTTCCCAAAGAGAGAATAGGCGTAATAGAGCCGGTACTCGCCTTTGTAATGCGAAATATCAGGCGCCCACAGATCCACTGTCCCTGGACTGGCCCTGTGAATCCATTCCGGAATGCTGTCGAAGACGTGCCCGCATAGGCGCCAATGCTGCAAATCGGTGGAACAGCGGATTGCGAACTGTCCTCCATCGGGCGCGCGGCCGGTTGCAAACACGTACCAGGTGTCTCCCGCTTTGATAATGGACGGATCGTGCGTGCCCCAAAAGTCGCCCGACAACTTATAGGCATGAGGCAGCAGAGCTATCGTCAGGGACAGAACTGTGTAGAGAGATCCCATAAAAAATCGAGCATACACTGTAATGAGTACGTCCGCCCGTGAAGCTCCTCGCAGTCATTCTTCTGATCGCCGCCGCTTCGCAGAACGCCTACCAGCGCGGCGAGGCGGCTCTCAACGCGAAGCGGTATAGCGAGGCCGAACAGGATCTGGCCGAAGCGGAACTGGCGGCTCCGGGTAAGACGGACGCACTCGCGCTGCGAGCCAAAGCTCTGATCAATCTGGAACGATTCAGCGACGCGGAACACTGTCTGCGCCAGTATTTGCAAGCGCACTCCGATTCCGCTGACGCCAGCTATCTTTTGGCGTACGTCTTATTCCGCGAGGACCGGGCGCGCGACTCGCTGGCCGAGTACACGGCCGCAGCGCGGCTCCAACGCCCGCGGGCGGACGATTTCAAGATCGTCGGCCTCGATTACGTCCTGCTCAACGATATTCCCGATGCGATCAAATGGCTGCAGCGATCCGTCGCGGAAAATCCCAAGGATGCCGAAGCTGTCTATCATCTCGGCCGCGCTTTCTACGTGCAGAACTCTTTCGACAAAGCCATCGTTTGTTTTGAGCGCGCGCTTCAGCTCGACCCAAACTATGTCAAGTCGGAAAACAATCTGGGCCTCGCGTATGAAGGCAAGAACCGGCTAGACCTGGCCGAAGCCGCTTATCGCAAAGCCATCGCGATGGAGAACCAGACCGGGACACGCAGCGACCAGCCGTTCCTGAATCTCGCCGATCTGCTCAGCCGTTCGGGGCATAACGCAGAAGCGCTGACTCTGCTTGAGAACGCAGACGGCGTTGGCGGCAAATCGCAGCGAAGCGCGGAGCTTCGAGGCCGCATCTTCTTCGCCGAAAACCGCTTTCCCGAAGCAGAAGCCGAACTGCGGGCCGCAATCGCCTCCCAGCCGCAGGACGGAGCGCTTCATTACCTGCTGGGCCGCGTGCTGAAGCGCGAAGGCAAAGCGGGCGATGCCGAAAAAGAGTTCGCGCAAACGCGAGCGCTGCTGGGGACGCACTCCAGCGCGCCGGTTCAGACGCTCGAAGACGCTGCCGCACTGATTCAACGGAACGAACTCGCCGCAGCCGAAGCCGAACTGCAGCCGCTGCTCAAAGAGCAACCCGAAGATCCCGTGGCGCTCAATTTACTGGGGCTCGTTCGAGTGAAGCAGAAGAAGCCGGATGACGCTGAAACTCTATTTCGCGAGGCGATCGCAACAGGACACCCGCTCGCCGGTCCGCATATCAATCTGGCGCTGCTCCATAGTTCCGAACGGCCCATCGATGCATTGAACGAGTTACAGGAAGCGCTCAAAATCGCTCCCGGCAATCAACAGGCCGAGTCGCTCGTGCAGAGCATCGCAAAGCAGAGCGCTTTAAAAGCCTTGCAGTCGGGCAACAGCAATCAAGCCATTGCGATCGCGATGAAAGCGCGGCAGGCCGCTCCCAAGAATCCTGAGATACTCTACGATTTCGGCATGGTGGCACTCGAAGCGGGTTTGTACCCGGATGCACAAGCAGCGCTCGAACAGAGTCTCGCGCTGCGGCCCGGCTATCAGGAAGCTCGCTATGCTTTGGCGCGTGTGTATCTGGACGAGAGTCTCGCGCAGCAAGCCGAACAACAGATGCGCAAGTACCTGGACGCGAAGACCGATGACGCGAGCGCGTGGTACGGGCTCGGTTACATTCTCGTCGCCGAGCAGAAACTCGATGAAGCAAAGAGCGCTTTCGACAAGTCGCTCGCGCTGGAACCCAATCAGACCGAATCGTTATTCCAATTGGGCGAGATCGCTCTCGAGCAAGGGCACACCGATGCGGCGCGCGGCGAATTTACGAAGGTGCTGGCGCGTGCTCCCCAGCATGCGGGCGCTCTCACCGAAATGGGCGTGATGGCCTTTCGGACGGCGAAACTCGAGGAAGCGAAGAACGATTTGGAACGAGCCATTGCCAGCGCTCCTTCCTACCAGAAAGCACACTATTATTACGCTCTGACGCTAACGAAGACGGGCGATAAAGCGCAGGCGGACCGCGAGTTCGCTCTCGCGCGCCAGCTTCAGAAAAAACACACCACCAATGCGCGGCTTGCTCTGCCAGCTCAGTAAAGCCGTTCTGCTGACACTCGCGCTGCCGCTCGCATCGTTCACTGGCGACGGATCTCCTGGTAAATTCGTCGACATTACGAAAGCGAGTGGGGTCCATTTCCTCCATCGCGCCTCTCCAACTTCGCGCAAGTATCTGCCCGAGACCATGGGCGCGGGCGTGGCGCTGTTCGACTACGACAATGACGGTCTTCTCGATATCTATCTGGTCAACGGGGCGCCGATAGCCGATCCAACCCAGCCCGGCACCATTCCCAAGAAGACCGGGCCCGAATATTGGAACCGGCTCTACCATCAGCGTAAGGACGGAACGTTCGAGGACGTTACCGAACATGCGGGCGTGGCAGGCACCGGCTATGGCATGGGCGTCGCGGTGGGCGATTACGACAATGACGGCTACGAAGATCTATTCGTCACGCAATACGGGCACAACATCCTCTATCACAACAACGGCAACGGCACCTTCACCGATGTCACGGCCGAAGCTGGAGTAGGTGGCAGTGGCTGGTCAACCAGCGCGACCTGGGTCGATTATGACCGCGATGGAAAACTCGACCTGATCGTGGCGCGCTATCTCGACTGGGACTTCCCGGAGATCTGGTGCGGCGAGCATCAGCCCGGCCATCGAGCCTATTGCCATCCCGATCTATTCAAGCCAATTACGCTGCTGGTCTATCACAACGAAGACGGCAGGCACTTTCGCGAAGTCTCGCGGCAGGCCGGGTTTATCATGCCCGGCAAAGGGCTGGGCGTAGCGATTGCCGATTACGATCACGACGGCTATCCGGACATCTTCGTCGCGAACGACTCCATGCAGGAGTTCTTGTTTCACAACGAGCGCAACGGAACATTTAAAGAAGTCGGACTCGAAGCCGAGGTTGGCGTGGATGGCGACGGGCGGACGTACGCCGGCATGGGCGTCGACTTCTCCGATTACAACAACGACGGTTGGCCGGATCTGATCGTCACCGATCTAGGCAACGAGAAGTACGCGTTGTATTCAAATTCGCACGACGGCAGCTTCACGTATACGAGCTATACGTCGCGCCTCGCCAGCATCACGCTGCTCCATTCCGGCTGGGGCGTGCGCGTTCGTCGATTACGACAACGACGGCTGGAAAGATCTACTGATCGCCCAGGGCCACGTGCTCGACACGATCGGGCTGGACAACCCCGCGCTGCATTATCGAGAGCCTCCGGCGCTACTCCGCAATACCGGGCACGGCTTCGTGGATGTATCGAAGGCCTCCGGTCCTGTCTTTTCTGAAAACTGGACGGGGCGCGGGCTGGCGCTCGGCGATATCGATAACGACGGCAAGCTGGATGCCGTGATCACCACTAATAACGGCCCGGCTTACATCCTTCACAACGAAACCGCTACCACGAATCACTGGCTAACGCTCAAGCTCATCGGCTCGAAGAGTAACCGCGACGGAATCGGCGCAACAGTTACATTGAAGACGGCCACCGGAATCCAATACCAAACAGTTACCACCGGCGGAAGTTACTGCTCGGCGAGCGATGTGCGCCCACACTTCGGATTAGGTGCGGAAAACTTAGTTCCCGATATCGAAATCCGCTGGCCGAGCGGCATTGTTCAGCATTTGAAGAATGTGGCCGCCGACCGGATCGTCACCGTAAAAGAACCGGCGCGTTGAGCGATGCTCGATCAGAACTCCAACTTCAATTGAAGTTGTATTCGCCTCGGCCCCATGATCGTGTCGCCGACATTCATGATTCCGAAATTGGCGTCGTTCGGATTGAAATCCGTGTTGACGTGGTTGTCGAAAATATGCCGATTGAACGCGTCGAGGAAGCTCACCTGGAACAAAATATCGGTGCGTTCCGTGAGATGCGTGCGTTTGAGCAGATTGAAATCTTCGCTCGTATAGAAGAAGCTGCGAACGGTGCCGATGGTGCGCGACATGTCGCCAAACTCGTACGCGCCGCCCGCCGCGATACGCGCTGCATTGTTCGGATCGGAAAACGCCGCCTTGTTGAAGATGGGCGTAGTCACGGGATTGTAGTTGCCGCTAAGGAAGGCCGCGCTATAGATTGACTGGCCGGGCACGTAGTTGTAGCGAATTGCGCCGTCGAAGTAGGGAATGCCGGTCGCGCAGCAGAAGGCTTCGGGCTGGCCGCTGTGATAGGTCTGAATGCCGCTAACCGACCAGCCGCCCAGAACCGCATTCGCGAAACCGCCTTTGTTCAAAAACTTCTTGCCCTTGCCGACGGGAAGTTCATAGATGTAGCTGAGCACGAAATTCTGCGGAACGTCCTGATTGCTGACCGATTTCTCCTGGCTCAAATTGAATGGGTTCTGTATGGCTCCGCCGCCTGCCAAATTCGCGAAAATACGGCATGATGCTGTCGGCATCCGTGATGGTTTTCGACCAGGTATAGGAAGCGAGCAGGTTCAGGCCGTTGTGGAAGCGGCGCTGCAGCTCGACTTCGAAGGCGTCATAGGAGGACTGGCCCATATTCTCCAGACAGCAGTCCGTGTTCAGCGCAAAATACTGCGGATAAGGCAGCAACGCTTCCGCCTACCTGGCGGGTGGCTCCGAAACCGGCGAACGGCTGGCCGATACCGGCTGCCGCGGCCTGTGGCGAGCCGACATTGGCGGTGAGCAGAGATCCCAGTCCGAAATAGCTCGGGTTCAGGTTATTGATGGGATCGATATTCGAGCGCAGATGCGTCGAGTGCTGGCCCACATAGGCCAGATCGAGAATCAGATCTTGCGCCAATTGCTGCTGGATGTCGAAGCTCCAGTTGTTGACCATGGCGGGGCGGCCGTAAGAAGGATCGACGTACGCATTCGCCGGATTTCCCGAGAAGTTCACCTGCGACGGGTTCAGATTGGGCGGCGGGGATAGCCTGGCAGCCCGCCGGCCAGATTGAAAGCCGGCGTAAATCCGTTCACGCTGCTGAAGGTGGGGTTCGCCTGGAATCCGGTTTGCAGATCGTTGCCGAAATCGGCGTAGGTGATGGCGCCGTAGAGAATACCGAAGCCGCCGCGAACGGCGGTTTTGCTGTAAGGCGACCAGGCGAACCCGATGCGAGGCGCGAAATCTTTGTGCCAGGTATTCGCCCAGGTCTCATCCGTTACGCCGTTGCGGCCTTGCTCCTTGCCCGGCAAACACCAGCGCTCCCGGCAGGCCGCCCGCAGCCGGATTCGGAGCTGTCAAGCTGATATTCGAGGTATTGTCGTGCGCTTCATAACGCGGCGCATCCACTTCCCACCGCAGACCGTAGCTCAAAGTGAAGGAGCGGCTGACCTTGAAGCTGTCTTGGCAAACAGCGCGTAGTAATGAGAGAGCCATTTCGGCTGGCTTCGCATATACGTTGACGTTCGCATTATCGATCTGACCCAGTAACATGCTGGCGATTCCGTTCCCGCTCAGCCCATTGGTCAGAACGCTGCCGGATGTCTCGGCGCGCGCGAAGTTGAAGGTTCCCGAAGTGTTGTTGATGGAGCCCGGCTCGTAGATCTGGTAACGATAATCGACACCGAACTTAAAGGTGTGCTTTCCCTTTACCCAATCGAAAATGTCATTGAATGCGATAGCCGTAGTCGATGGTGTCGTTATCGACCGAATCGCCGATGCCGGTGATGTTGGGCTCGCCCGCGCCGATGCCGGGGAAAGCCGGCCCCGACGCGCCGCTCAAGCCCAGCGCGGCATCCCAGTTCTGCCCGTTGCCGAGCCGCACGCCCGCGCCGACATTGCTGCTGTTGGTGCGGTTGAAGCCGAGGTTCAGGTGATCGAGCATGGTCGGGCTGATGGTGTAATCGTTACCCGCTCGAATGTAATGCGTGAAGAAATCCTGCGAGCGCCCCTGACCGGCGGGGTTGTCGAAAATTGGAATGGTTGAAAGGCGCGTGTTATCGCGTGAATCGTACATCCCGAACAGATGGTCCTTGTCACCGAGGTTCTGATCGATGCGAATGGTCATGGTGGTATCGAGCAGCGGGTAATTGTAGTTGTAAGAGTAGTTATTAACCGCGTTTCCGTTCAGCGGATTGGGATAGTAAGAAAGGATCTTCTGGCCGATCGGAGAAAACTGGCTGGAGGGAATCGCATTTTTTCCCGTCTCGGCAAGATAGGAAGTGCGGCAGGATTGTCCATTGACCGTCCTGGTGGTGGAAGGATCGAAGATCTCGCCGTAATAGATGGGAGTTCCATCGCACGGATTGGTTCCGACCATGCGTGTACAGATCGAGACCGGAGGTAAAATCTCCGCTTTTCCAGGCAGCGGAGGGAACCGTGCTGGTAGCTGTGCCGCCCTGGTTTTGGCGGTACTGCTCCCAGGAAAACATGAAGAAGGTCCGGTTCTTACCGTTGTAGAGTTTGGGAATCCAGACCGGCCCGCTCAGCAGGCCGCCGTAATCGTTCTGCCTGTCGAGCGGCCGCGACAAGCCTTGATAGTTGTTGTACCAGTTATTGGCGTCCAGATCTTCATTGCGGAAGATGTCGTAGGCGGTGCCGTGGAACTCGTTGCCTCCCGATTTCGTGCTGAAAATTTCGAGACCGCCGGTGGTGCGGCCGTATTCGGCGGGCATGGTCGAACTCTCCACGCGAAATTCGCCGAGGGCTTCGACCGATGGCGCGGCTTCATCGAAAGACGAGCCGTTTTCCGAACGATAAGTGCTGGCGCCGTCGAGGAGAACCTCGGTGCCATAGTTCTGGCCGCCGCTGATCTTGGATTCAAAAGGACCGCCGGTGGAAGCTCCGTTCGAGCCAGAGCCGTTGGTCCCCGGACCGACGGTACCGGGCGTTAAGAATACGAACGCTTCCGGCGAGCGCATCGATTGCACGGTGCTGCCGAGCGCCAGCGGCAGATCGAGCACCTGCTTAGTCGTGACCACCGTACCGATATCCGACGACTGGGTCTGAATGGTGGGCGCTTCTCCGTTCACAGTGACCGTCACCGCGACGTTGCCAGGCTGCAGTGTCACGTTCAGAGAGCTGGTGGTCGCTACCTGGACCTCAACATTGTTAACCTCGGCGGCTTGAAACCCTGGCGCATTGACGGTGACCGTATAGGAGCCGATCCTCACATTCGGGATGTTGTAGGAACCGGAGCTGCTCGATACGGTTTGGTAGGTCGTACCGGTGGCTTGACCCTTGGCGGTGATCTTGGCGTTCGGGATGAGCGCCCCGGAGGGGTCCTGAACATTGCCGGCGATGCTGCCGTCGTTGGTCTGGCCGGACATAATTACCGGCAGGGCTGAAAACAGGCAGGCGAACAGTGCGGTCGTCGCTAAAGGTGCTGCAAAGTGTCCAACGGCTTTTTGCATACTCCGGTTCCTTTTCAGTTTTGATGCGGTTGCTCCGGTACTTCTTTCGAGCGCGTTAACTTGTCTTCGAGTTTTCGCTCCTGCTGGGCGTCGGCTTGTTGCTTCAGACGCAGGAACGAATTGAGCGCTAACTTGGATTCCTGCAGGCGCTGGGTTCTACGGTATAGCTGGGAAAGCTGCCAGTAGGACTGGCGCAGTGTTTCCGATGTGGCTGCGGCGGGATTCTTCACCACCGCCGAGAATTCGCGAATGGCGGTTTGGTTGTCGCCGAGCTGCGCTTCGGCGCGCCCGAGCTGATAGTGCGCATCCGGCGATTCGGGATGTTTCTTTAACACAGCGGTCAACAGATCGGCGGCTTCTTGCGGCTTGGCGCGCTCGATTTCAATGGCCGCGAGGTCATACATAGCGGTGGGATTTTGCGGATTGCTTTTCAGCTCGTTTTGAAATTCAGCTTCCGCCTGCTGCAAATGATTTTCCTTCCAATACACGTCGGCAAGCTGTTGGTGCAGACCGGGTTCGTCGGGCTTGGCCAGAATGGCGAGCTGGTATTCCTTCGCGGCATCTTCGTAGCGGTCGGCCTCCTGGTAGGATTCGGCCAGCACTTCGTGCACGCGCCAGGATTTCGGATCGGTCTGGTACATGCGCTCATAGGTCTGTTTCGACATCTGCATGTAGGCGCGTCCGAGGTGATAGAGAATGTCGACGTCCTGCGGCTTGGCTGCGGAGGCTTTTTCGAGCGAGGCAATCGCATCCGCGGTTTGGCCGGAGGCGAGGTCCGCCATGCCGAGCCACATCAACGCCTCGGGATTTGAGGGCTCGTCGGCGACGGCGCGCTTCAGGCTGGCTGTGGCTTCGGGATAGCGGTTGAGCCGGTATTGCGCGATTCCGAGGAACAGGGCGGCGCCGCGAAAGTCAGATTTCAAGTTCAGTGCGGCGGCGAATTGCGCGCCCGCATTATCCCAGCGAGCTTGTTGAAAGCGTACTAATCCGAGGTCGAAATGCGCTTCGGGAGAATTGGGCGTGAGCTTGACACAACGCGCGAAAGCGTCCGCGGCTTCTTCGAGATGGCCGGTGCGCAAGGCTTGCGTGCCTTGCTGGAAGGTAGCGTCGAAATCCTGCTGCGCGGCAAGCGAGGGAGGAGAAAAAAGCAGTGCAACAGGTAGGGCAACAAGCGCCGACACTGCGACACGCGCACCCCGATGAGCCATATTTCCCCTCACACACAAAGCGCTCTGTTGGAAACGCTTACAGCATTTTGTTCCGAAGTCCGGGCGGAGTCAACAATTTTTTGCAGCGTAGCGGGTCAACGACTGCGGAAGCGAGATGCAGAGCCATTGACGATGGTATTTTTGCGGGCGCACAAGCTGCGGCGGAGGACTCTCTCCTCTCCGACCACGATGATTTCCGGGCAGGGATATTTGTTGGGAGGAAGTTGGCGTGGTGAACATGCTTTGTGCATAAGTTTGCGTCAGCGGTTCGCCGCACGAAGCTTCAAAAGCAGCAGAAGTTTATGAATCTATAGGCGGAAGACTTTTTTCGTCGAACGGTGAACGGCGTGACGGCCCTTTGCGTTTTGAGATGCGCGCTGCGAAACAAAGCCAAATTACCAAACGAACTCCGGGCGATTACGAAACGAAGCCAATTTGCGAAACGAAGCGGGATTTTTGCGAGACAAAGCCAATTACGAAACGAACCCAGATTCAGCGCCGGGGAAGAGCGTTACGCAAACGAACCCATTAATTCTTGCGAGCTTGCAATGTGAAGAAGTGAACGAACACCGCAGAATCAGCCCGCGTTGGTAAGCGCGTCGCGCGACCGGGCGGATTTAGGTGAGAGCCAGGCCTTCTTGGAGAAGCTCGACTCGAAGGAGCAGCAGGTCTTTCGCATTCATCGCGAGCACCTGAACGGTGACACGCCCGATGGGCGTTCTGCCCAGAATACGAGCGCCTTCGAATTGAAAGTGTTCCGTCCAGCGGTCGATTCGAGGATGGAATAGAGGTACGACTTGCCCCGAAGTCGCATCCAGGCCCGCAATATTGGGCCCTTTGAATCGATTGCAATGAAGGCAGGCGAGCGCCAGATTGCCGGGGACCGTCAGCCCTCCGTGTTGGCGAGCGACGATATGGTCGATCTGAAAGGGAGGGCGGTACTGCGGATGCGGGATCCGGCAGTATTCGCAGCGGCTTCCGGCCCGCTCCCAAATTTGCTGGACCAGCGCTTGGTTCACCGGTGGGGCGAGGGAGAATTCTTAGAATTGAGAAGACGCCGGGCCTTAGACTGCATGGTGGACAGGAGGCTTCCCACATGCAGGTAGCTGTCGAGTTCGGCCGCCTCTTCAGCCGTCAGATGTCCTTCTCGCGCATGCTCCGAGAGGAAGTTCATGCGCTCGATGTCACCGGGTTCAAAATCGATAGAGAGTAAGTACTCGGCCACATCGCGACTCATGCTGTCCTTGGCTTGAATTAACCGCGCGAGGATGGCGGCTTCTGTATTCGGTGTGACAACTTGCGAACTCATCCGCGGCTCTCTCCTTTATCATCTATCATCGGGCATTTCTCCGCCGGTAAATGAATTCCACACTTGAATTGTGAACGCGGCCGAGTACGCCACCCGTGGGGCACTCGGTTGAAAAACTGCCGAGGCGGGCCGACCGCTCCCTATGGTCGCGGCTCAGTTCCGGCATCGTTCCCATTAGCAGTGGACTGCGTTTTTCGATTGTTTATACTGCTGTTTCTACTTGGGAGGAGTTCGAGTGAAGAGTTTGTTGGTATTGCTGGCGCTGGCGTCGTCGCTGGTAAGCGGGCAGTCGTTTGATTCGAAGCTGTTCGGTGCGATGCACTGGCGCGAGATTGGGCCGTATCGCGGCGGGCGCACGCGCGCGCTGGCGGGAGTGCCGAGCCAGCCGAATGTTTTCTATATCGGCGCGGTGAATGGCGGGGTTTGGAAGACGGACGATTATGGGCGCACGTGGCGTCCGATTTTCGATCACGAGCCGACCGGATCGATTGGCTCGCTGGCGGTTGCGGCATCCGATCCCAACATTATTTATGTGGGAAGCGGCGAGGGGTTGCAGCGTCCCGATCTGTCGACCGGCGACGGGATTTATAAATCGACGGACGCGGGGAAAACGTGGACGCATCTCGGATTGCGCGACGGGCAGCAGATTCCGCATATCGCGGTCGATCCGCGCGATCCGAACCGGTTATTTGTGGCAGTGCTGGGGCATCCGTACGGGCCGAATGAGGAACGCGGGCTGTATCTTTCTACCGATGGCGGGCAGAATTTCCAGAAGGTCTTATATAAGGACGAGAACACCGGGGCGAACGATGTCGAGATCGATCCGGCGAATCCGGAGGTTGTGTACACGTCGTTTTGGGAAGCGCGGCAAGGGCCTTGGGAGAACTCGGAGTGGGGCGGGACCGGCGGAGGAATTTTTAAATCGACGGATGGAGGGAAAACCTGGAAGCAGCTTACGCAAGGGCTGCCGGCGAATGGCGTGGTGGAAGCGAATCTGGCAATTGCGCCGAGCGATCCGCAACGCATTTATGCGGCGGTGGCGTCGCAGCCGCGCGGGTTGGGACTCTATCGGTCTGACGATGCGGGCGAGAGCTGGTCGCAGGTGACAAAAGATCCGCGTCCGGCGGCGCGCATTGGCGGCGGCGATTTACCGGTGCCCGCGGTCGATCCGAAAAATGCGGACGTGGTGTATAGCGCGAGCGTCGTTACCTGGAAGTCGACCGATGGCGGCAAAACGTGGACCGGGATTCGCGGCGCGCCGGGCGGGGACGATTATCAGAGCATCTGGATCAATCCGAACAATCCGGATGTGTTTCTGATTGTGAGCGATCAAGGCGCGATTGTGACGGTGAACGGCGGCCGGACCTGGAGCTCCTGGTTCAATCAGCCGACGGCGCAGATGTATCACGCGGCGGCCGATAATGCGTTTCCGTATCGGGTGTGCAGCGGACAACAGGAGAGCGGTTCGGCGTGCGTGGCGAGCCGCGGCAATGATGGCGAGATCACGTTTCGCGAGTGGCATCCGGTGGGAGCGGAAGAATACGGCAACGCGGTTCCGGACCCGCTCGATGCGGACCTTGTGTATGGCGGAAAAGTGACTCGCTACGACCGGCGCACGGGGCAAGTGCAGAATGTCGGACCGAAACCGATTCGCGAGAAGGATTTTCGAACAGTGAGAACGGCTCCGCTGGTGTTTTCGCCGGTCGATCCGCATATCCTTTATTTCGCGGCGAACACGGTGTGGAAAACGCGCGATGGCGGCAAGAGCTGGCAGCAGATCAGTCCCGATTTGTCGCGCAAAACGTGGGAAGTTCCGGCAAGCGTGGGGAAATATCGCGAAGAGGCGAGTGCGCGTCCTACGCAGCGCGGCGTGGTGTATGCGCTGGCGCCGTCGCCGCTGGATGTGAATCGGATTTGGGCGGGAACCGACGATGGATTGATTCAGCTTACGACGGATGGCGGCGCTCATTGGACGAATGTCACGCCGCCCGAGCTTACGGCCTGGGCCAAGGTTTCGATTATCGACGCGGGGCATTTCGATCGCAACACCGCTTACGCGGCCATCAACACGTTCCGGCTAGACGATCTGAAGCCGCACATTTATCGCACCCACGACGGCGGGAAAACGTGGACCGGGATTGTGAAGGGCATTCCCGATGGCGCGCCGGTGAATGTGGTTCGCGAAGATCCGAAGCGGAAAGGATTGCTTTACGCCGGCACAGAACGCGAGACGTATGTTTCCTTCGACGATGGAGAGAATTGGCAATCGCTGCGGCTGAACATGCCAGCGACTTCGGTTCGCGATCTGCTGGTTAAAGGCGACGATTTGATCGCGGCCACGCATGGACGCGGATTCTGGATTCTGGACGATGTGACGCCGCTGCGGCAAATCGATTCGAAGATGGCCGATTCGGCGGCGTTTCTGTTCCGGCCCGAAAGTGCGATCCGGGTGCGATGGGACATGAACACGGATACGCCGCTGCCGCCCGATCTTCCGGCAGGGCAGAATCCGCCGGACGGGGCGATTGTCGATTACTACATAGGACCGTCCGCGGCAGGACCGGTGACGTTGGAGGTGTTCGATAACGCAGGGAAATTGGTCCGGCGCTATGCGAGTACGGATCGGGTGCCCGAAATCGATCCGATGCTGGCGATTCCGAAATACTGGGTGCGTCCGCCGCGCGGGCTATCGAGCGAACCGGGCATGCACCGCTTTTTGTGGGACATGCATTATGAGCCGGTTCCGGATCGCAGGCCGCAGTATCCGATGACGGCGGTGGTTCACAATACCGCTCCCGCGCCGAGCGCGCCGTGGGCGATGCCGGGCAACTATACGGTGAAGCTTACGGTGAATGGACAGAGTTATTCGCAGCCGCTGGTTTTGAAGATGGACCCGCGGGTCAAGACGAGCGTGGCGGGATTGGAGCAGCAGTTCACGTTATCGATGGGGCTGTATCGGGATGAGCTCAAGTCTTTCGCGGCGCTCGGCGAGCTGCGCGGATTGCGGGCGCAATTGAAACAAGTGGGCGAGCAGGCGGGCAGCGGTGCGGCGGCGGATGCGATTCACGCGATGGATAAAAAAGCCGCGGCGCTGGAGGGCAGCGCGGGCCGGTTTGGCGGGATGCGCGGAGGGGACAGCGAGGCGGAGACGTTGAACAGCGTGAATGGCGGGCTGTCTTCGATGCTGGCGCTGCTGCAGGAGGCAGACGTGGCACCGACCACGCAGGCGGTCGCGGCGGTGCGGGAGCGCGAGCAGCAATTCGCGCGCGTGATGCAGCGCTGGAATTCGATGAAGAGCCAGGATTTGACGAGTTTGAACGCGCAGCTCAAGCAGGCGAATTTACCGGCTGTGAAGGTGGAGGCGGGGACTTCGACGCAGTAGGGCGGTGGTTGAGCTTCCGGTCCTCGCGACAGCCCGGCATTGCTATGATTGCACCGTATGGCCACGATCACGCTGACGGCTGTATATATGAAAGTACCCGAGGGCTATATTGCCTTCGCTGAGGAGTTGCCTGGCGCGAACACACAAGGAGAAACTCTGGAAGAGGCGCGCGCGAATCTGGAGGAAGCGGTCAGCATGGTGCTGGAAGCAAACCGGGAGTTATCCGAACAGTCGCTGCAGGGCGCCGAGGTCATTCGGGAGACTTTAATCCTGCCGGCTGCGTGAAGCGCACCGATCTCATCCGCCATTTGGAGGAACATGGCTGCGAGATTCTTCGCGAAGGTGGCAATCACACGATTTACGTAAACCGGCGCGTGCGGAGATCTTCCGCGGTTCCGCGGCATCGTGAATTGAACGATTTCTTAGCTCGCAAAATTTGCGACGACCTTCAGATCCCGCGGCCGTAGGTCCAGACGTTGTTTTCGGCCGAGCAGCTCATGGGGCGGACGGTGTGTACCGCTTCGAAAAAACGACGCGACCGGCTACGCGGAGTCCAGCAGCGCCAGCGTGGCATTGGCTCAATCGCCGCGGATCATGCATAGCAGATCATCCTGCGCCAATAAGCGAGAGGGGCGGCAGCGCTCAGGAGCGGATCGGAATCTCGGAAAGCGCGACTCGTTTACCGGCATCGGGCACTCCAAGTTGAGCGAGTTCGGCGGTAAACGCCGCGCCGATGGAGGGACCATGTTCGGTTGGTCCTACGATAATGCGCGTCAAGAGACGCGACAGATCAAGATCAGCAAGGACCGAATTGACACTTGGGTCGAGCGGAATCTTGTAAAGGAGCTGCGGAACTCCTGAAATGACTTCGAGCGCCGACTGCATAAAGGGGGAGGGGTTCAGCGTCGGAAGGTAGATCGCGCGCCATTCCCGTTCCTCGTGAAAACCTTGGTGCTTCAGACATGTGACTGCCGCCAGTAGAATCGCAGCAACGTAATTAATCACCATTTCGTCACTCAGGGACGTTAGAAATGCACGTTCCCTGCTAATATTCGCTGCCGCCTGCAGCAACGATTCATGGACACCGGCCGGAGGTAGATAGCAGACCGGGCTGAACATGATATTCAGCGCAAGCGAGCCTTGCGGATTTACCGGAATGTTGAAAATAAGAGCTACGTGGGGACCGCTCCCGAAAGCCCTCCACATGGACAGCCGCCCCTGATCGTCTTCACTCTCTTCATGCTCTGATACTGAGGCGATGTAGCTTCCCGCGGGTAGATCTCGCCAAAAGTGATCGAATCGACGAATGGCTTTCTGCGCGCCTTCAGGCACGCACTGATGAACGGCTGCAAAGAATGCATTTCTCTTAGATTCGTCCGCGAAAAAGCCTTGGCTCCTGAACTGAGAGCCTGCGAGGACAACATCTGAAGGAGAAGGTCGTAAGGACTTCGGAGAGTACGTTTGTGTCGAGCACGATCACTTCGTGAGCTTGGGGTCGCCGGACGAGTTCACCGGCGGGAAGCGCGAGTTCTACGCCTCCGAGCTCCATACGCCGCCGGATCGCTTCAGCCAATTGAGCCTGTGCCTGGACACAGGTGTGAGGGCGGCCCTGAGAATTTCACGGGCTCCCTCTTCCATAGAGCGGCCATGGTGTGCTGCGCGGATACGAAGCCGCGACTTGACTGCATCGTCCAGTTTTCTGATTGTGATGCTCGCCGGCACTGCAATCAATTCAGGCACAGCCGCTCGACTGCCGAGGGAATGGCCGGGCCGAGCCCACGTGAATAGTGATCCTGAGCAGCTGTGGGATTCCGGCAGGCATCGCTTTAGGGCATAAGGCTCGTTGTCAGATCTCAGTTTCCTGACTGTGACGGTGGAGGCGGGGGACTCCGACGCAGTAATCCGCCTCGGCAGGCACTGAGCTAGACTGAACATAATCTAATCGCACGAGGGGGTGGTCGGCAGTGTCGGCTGAGCAGTCCGGAACGAGCGGTCCGGGCAATCCCGACCCCGAGCAGTTGCCCGCCACTCGTACCATTGCGTCGCATGAGGCGGTGGCCGGAATGGTCATCGGCCCGTACCATCTGCTGCAACTTATCGGTGAAGGCGGCATGGGCGAGGTATGGCTGGCCGAGCAGAAACATCCGGTTCGCCGCCGTGTCGCCATCAAACTGATCAAGGTTGGCATGGACACACGCGACGTGGTGGCGCGGTTCGAATCTGAGCGGCAGGCGCTGGCGCTCATGGATCACCCGGCCATTGCCAAGGTTTTCGACGCCGGATCCACCCCGCAGGGTCGGCCGTACTTCGTGATGGAGTACGTTATCGGCGTTCCCATTACCGAATACTGCGACAAACACAAGCTAACCTTGCGGGAGCGTTTGGAGCTTTTCATTCACGTCTGCGAAGGGGTGCAGCATGCCCATCAGAAAGCGATCATTCATCGCGACTTGAAACCTTCCAACATTCTAGTAGGCGAGGTGGACGGACACCCGCTGCCAAAAATCATCGATTTCGGAGTAGCTAAAGCGACCTCGCAGCGGCTTACTGCGGAAACGATGTTCACGCGTCTGGGGGCGATTATCGGGACGCCCGGCTATATGAGCCCGGAGCAAGCCGACTCGACTGGCATGGACGTGGATACACGCGCGGACGTGTATTCATTGGGCGTCGTATTGTATGAACTGCTAGTGGGTACGCTACCCCTGGATTTTCAGAAATTGGCGTTCGATGAAATCCTACGGAGGCTGCGTGAAGAGGATGCGCCACGTCCCAGCACGAAGTTGCGCTCGCTGGGAAAGCAGTCGAGTATCACGGCGCAAGCCCGCAGCATGGATTTCCCTACATTAGTCCGGCAACTGCACGGCGATCTTGACGCCATCACGCTTAAAGCTCTGGAAAAGGACCGCTCGCGGCGATATGCCGCGACATCGGAGCTGGCGGCGGATATTCGAAGATATCTGCGCAATGAGCCAGTGTCGGCTCATCCAGCAAGCGCGGCATACCGGGCGCGCAAGTACATACGGCGCCATCGGATCGGGGTTACGGCGGCGGCGGGGTTAGCAGTGGTGTTGATCTCGTTCGCTGGCGCTCAGACGTTTCAATTGCGGCGGACGATGCTGGAGCGCGACCGGGCGAACCGCGAACGAGATCGAGCCACTCGCATCACCGCGTTCATGACCAAAATGTTTAAGGTGTCCGATCCGAACGAAGCCCGCGGCAACAGTGTTACAGCCCGGGAGATCCTCGACAAAGCCTCGAAGGACATCGATACCGGTCTAGCGGCAGATCCCCGTCTGCAAGCACAGATGATGAGCATCATGGGAAATGTATATGAAAATCTGGGGCTCTTCTCGCGTGCACAACCGCTGCTGGCGAAAGCCGCTGCCATTCGCCGTCAACTGCTGGGGCCGCAGAATCCGGAGACTTTGGCGTCGATGGACGAACTGGCAAAAGCATTGCGCGACCTTGGCCGCCACGCGCAGGCTGAGAAGATTGAGCGGGACGCGCTCGAGACGGAACGCCGGTATTTCGGGACAGAGAATGCGGAGACTGCACGCTCCATGAGCCAACTCGCGTGGACTTTGGAGCAAGAAGGCCACTTTGCCGAAGCCGAGGAACTAGATCGGAAGTCTCTGGCGATTGAGCGCCGTGTTCTCGGCCCGGAGGACCTTCAGACGCTCAGTACGATGAACGACCTGGCATCCGGTGGTTCGATCGGAAGGAAAATATGCCGAGGCAGAAAAGATGGATCGGGAAACGCTGGACAAGCGCCGTCATGTTCTTGGGGCCGATCATCCTAAGACGCTGGAAAGCATGATGAACCTGGCAACTGACTCCGCGTCCCAGGCTCATTACGCTGAGGCGGAGAAGTTGGACCGGGAGAATCTTAAAATTGCGCGCCGCATCTACGGACCCGAGCACCCGGCTACATTAGGTGCGATGCAGAATCTATCCGATGATTTGGTGTCTGAGGGTCTTTACGCTCAGGCCGAGAAGCTGGGCCAGGCAGTTCTCGAGACGGAACGCCGTGTCCTCGGGCCAGAGCACCCACAGACGCTGGATATAACGGACGATCTGGCTAAGATTCATCGAAAACAGGGCAACTACGCCGCGGCGGAGAAACTAGATCGGCAGACTCTCGAAATCAGGCGCCGCGTTCTTAGACCGGAGCATCCCCAAGTGGTAGACAGCATGCTTGGTTTGGCAAAGGATCTGGATCTCCAGCATGCCTACGCCGCGGCTGAGACGCTGGAAAGAAACGCGCTGGCAATTGCACGCCGTGGTTTGGGGCCAGAAAACCCGAGAACACTGCAGGCTATTGAGGAACTGGCCGTCACGACAGCCCATCTGGGACGGTATGTGGAGGCAGAAAAGCTGCAACGCGAAGCGCTGGAAATCCAACGTCGTGTTTTGGGGCCGGAGCACGCGGAAACGGCTAATTCGAGTTACAACCTTGCGCGCTTCGCAGCCAGGAATGGCAAGCGTGACGAGCCGCTATCGCTTTTGCGAGAGGCGGTCGACCACGGACTATCTCCGGAAACCGATCTGAACATTGCAAGAGATCCCGATTTCAAGCCGCTGCATGGCGACCCACGATTCGATGCACTCGTCATCTATGCCAAAGGGCGAGCCGAAGCAGCACAAAAAGCACACTAGAGCCACGCGCGAGTTTCAGATAATCGCGGTCCTGTGAAGGAGTGTATCGAGAATTCTTACGGCATAGGCGCGGGCGAGGTAATCGGCGGCACGGCGATGAGGCGCAGTGAAATGGCGAGGGCGATCAACAGAAGCACGCCGGTGAAGGCGGCGATGCCAGGCCAGCCGAAGGCGTTCCAGAAGAAGCCGCCGCTGGAACCGGCGATGCTGGAGCCGAGATAGTAGAAAAGCAAATAAAGCGAGGAGGCTTGCGCTTTGGCATGGCGGGCGCGCAGGCCGATCCAACTGCTGACGATCGAGTGCGCTCCGAAGAAACCGAAGGTGAAGACCGCGATGCCGCCGATGATCGCGGCGAGGGAACTCGCGAGCGTGATGGCCAAGCCGGCGAGCGTGACGAGCACGGTCGCCCAGAACAGGTTGCGGCGTCCAAGGCGGCCGGCGAGATCGCCGATCCAAGCGGAACTGAGGACACCAACCAGGTAGACGGTGAAGATGGCGCCCACTTCGGTCTGGCTCAGCGCATAAGGCGGCGCGACGAGGCGATAACTGAGATAGTTGTACACCGTGACGAAGGAGCCCATCAGAAGAAATCCTTCGGCAAAGAGCCAGCGCAGAGCTGGATCGCGAAGGTGCTCCCGCACCAGCGCCAATAGATGCGCGGGGACCAGCGGGTGAGCGTGAAAGTGCCGGGAAGCGGGCAAGCCGCGCCACAATACGAGAGTTGCCAGCAAACCGAGCGCGCCGAGGCTGGCGAGCGCTATGCGCCAGGATGCGAGATCTGTGAGAACGCCGGCGAGGAGGCGGCCCGACATGCCGCCCAGCGCGGTGCCGCCGATGTACAGGCCCATGGCGAGGCCGATGGAGCCGGTATGAATCTCCTCGCTAAGATAAGCCATCGCAATAGCGGGCAAACCGCTGAACGCAATTCCTTCCAGCGCGCGAATGATGAGGAAGGCGGCCCAGGAGGGCGCGGCGGCGGAGGCGACGCTCAGCACCGAGACGGCGAAAAGCGAGACGACCATGATGGATTTACGTCCCCAGGCTTCGGAAAACGAGGCGGCAAGAACGATGGACACGGCGAGGAGCCCGGTGGTGAGTGAGATAGAGAGGCTGCTCGAGACCGGGCTGACATGGAATTCGCGCGAGAACAGCGGCAGCATCGGCTGGATGCAATACATCAAGGCGAAAGTGGCGAAGCCGGCCGAGAAGAGCGCGAGGTTGGTGCGATGGAAGGCGCGCGTTCCGCGCTCGATGTAAGGCGCGGTGGACGTCAAAGCATCAACTGCCCGCCGTTGATTTCGATGGTTTCTCCCACGATGTAGCTGGCGGCATCGGAAGCGAGAAAGGCGATGACTTTGGCGATCTCCATCGAAGTGCCGACGCGGCCGAGCGGAATGGTTTTGACGAGTCCGCGGATCATTTCCGGCGTGGAGAAGATTTCGTGAAACGGCGTGTCGATAACGCCGGGAGAAACTGCGTTCACTCGCACATTGTTCGGCGCCAATTCCTTGGCGAGCGCTTTGGTGAACGCGATCAAACCGCCTTTGGCGGAGGCGTAGGCGCCCGATCCAGGGCCGCCGCCATTACGTGCCGCGATGGACACGTTGTTAATGATGGCGCCGCTTTTGCGCTCGATCATTCCAGCGGCGACGGCTTGCGAGCAGAGCATGGCGCTCTTCAGATTAAGGTCCATGACGTCGTCCCAATGCTCCTCGCTCATGTCGATAAGCGGGAGGCGCTCGATGAGCGAGCCGGCGTTATTCACCAGAACGTCAACGGCGCCGAGTTGGGCGACGGTGGATTTGACAAGCCTGGAAATTTCGCTCGCGCGGCGGACATCGGCTTGGATGGATACGACGCGCGCGCCGGTTTTCGCGGCGGCTTCGCAGACTTGCAGCGCTCCGCGGCCGTTGCGGTTGTAACCTATGGCCACGCGCGCGCCTAATTCCGCAAACAGTTGCGCGGTGGCTGCGCCGATGCCGGACGATGCCCCGGTGATGAGGGCGACTTTGCCGGATAGATCCAAATAATTGTGCACGTTGGTTCCCTCTCTGTTGGTAGCACGGCGGGTGTGCGAGATTTGCTGCAGTACCAGGACCATTAGGCCGCTGAGGATTATTGATCGTGTGGGATTGCGCACTTAAATTGGAGTCACTGGTTTTCTCCAGGAAACCGGCAAACGAGTAAATGGTGTAACCCAACACCAGGTTAAATATCACTCGGGGGGAAAGCACACGGGCATCCAGCGGCCTGTGGCGCTCCTTAGGCTGCGTCGATTGAACATTGGCGCAGCCTGCTCTTTTTTGACGAGCAACCTAGCCAGCCCTCTCCCTCTGCTCTCTGTTCCTCTTGCTTACCGAGAGGAGTTGGATTTATACTGGTCACGGTAACCGAGGAGAGAGCGCGTGAGCAAGCCATCCGATTTGGTCCAAGGTACGCTGGACCTGCTGTTATTGAAGATTCTGGCCTTGGAGCCGCTGCACGGGTGGGCGATTTCGCAGCGCTTGAGGCAAGTTTCGAGTGACGTGCTGCAGGTCAGTGACGGCTCGCTCTACCCCGCCTTGCACAAGCTGGAGCAGGAAGGCTGGATCAAAGCCGAATGGAAGGCGACGGAGAATAATCGGCGGGCAAAGTATTACGCATTGACCCGGCTGGGCCAGCGGCAGCTCGAAGCAGAGGCAGCGAATTGGGAGCGGCTATCCGGAGCCATTTCGCACGTCATCCGCCTCGAGGAGATCTAAATATGCGGATCGAGCACTGGATTTATACGGTTCCATTGCGACTCCGATCTCTCTTCCGGCGCAAGCGTGTCGAGCAAGAGTTGGACGATGAACTGAAGTTTCATCTCGAGCAGCGCATTCAAGAAGAGATCGCGAAAGGTGCGAGCGCGAAAGAGGCGCGCTACGCGGCTCTCCGGGCGATGCACGGTCTTGCGCAGCGGAAAGAGGAATGCCGCGACGTGCGGCACGTGAATTGGATTGAAAACCTTGCCCGCGATATCCGCTACGCCGCCCGGATACTGCGGAAAAGCCCGGCGTTTACGGGTGTGGCGATTCTTTCACTAGCGCTTGGGATTGGGGCGAACACGGCGGTGTTCAGTCTGATTGACGCACTGCTGCTGCGGCCTTTGCCTGTGCCGCATTCCGAGCGGCTGGTCAGCATTTTCGCGAATGCGGGAAAAACAAAGGCGCGGTACTACGTCACGTATGCGATTTTCGAGCAGATTGCGAAGCAGAGCCAGATATTTTCTGGCGTCTTCACCTGGGCAGGTCACCAATTTCAGATGCGTTCCGGGCCGGACATGGTGCATGTCGATGGAGCGCTCGCCAGCAGCGAATACTTTTCGACGCTTGGCGTGCCTGCCGCACTGGGACGGACTTTAACACCAGCCGACGATCAGCCCGAAGGCGGAAAAGACGGGCCGGTTGCGGTAATCAGCGATGCCTTCTGGTCACGGCAATTTCAGCGCAATCGGTCGGCCGTTGGATCTGGCCTCACATTGGACGGTGTGCCGTTCACCATAGTTGGCGTCATGCCTCCCGGTTTCTTTGGCGCGGAAGTCGGCACAAAACCGGAGGTATGGATTCCGCTCCGGATGGTAACAGCGGTCGGCGATAAAACCTGTATCGCCAGCCGAAGTTGCTGGTGGCTCGTTATGATGGCGCGATTGAGGCCCGGTGTTTCGCAAGAGCAGGCTCAAGCCGCTTTGAAAGTCATTTCCCCGCAAGTCATGCGAAACGCACTGCCCACGGCCTTGCGCAGGGCCGATCAGAAAGAATTTCTGCGATGGCAGCTATTCGCCGTCTCTGGGGCAAATGGCTGGACGGTTTTGCGGATCGAGTTCAGTAATCCGCTCGCAATTTTGATGATTTTGGTGGCTGTCGTTTTGCTCATTGCGTGCGCGAATATGGCAAATCTATTGCTCGCCCGCGCTTCGGCGCGCTATCGCGAAATTGCAGTGCGATTGGCAATGGGCGCAGGGCGATCGCGTATTATTCGCCAGTTGCTGACCGAAAGCCTGCTGCTTTCGTTAATGGGAGCGGCGGCAGGCCTGTTATTCGCGCGCTGGTCGACACGCCTGCTGCTCGCTTTTCTGGATTCGAAGCGGCAAAACTTCGGATTTGCTCAGAACGCCGCGTTTGATCTTCATCCCGATTGGCGCGTAGCCGTGTTTACCTTAACCGCCGCGTGCGCATGCGGACTTCTGTTTGGCCTGGCTCCGGCGCTTCGGGCTACTCGGATCGGGATCGGCGCATCGTTAAAGGAGCGCGTGCATAATGTGCGAGGCGATGAGGGGCGTAGTGGCATCGGCCGCTTCCTTCTGGGTTTCCAGGTAGCGCTTTCGGTTCTGTTGGTTGCGGGTGCGGGCCTGTTCGCAGGCAGCTTGTATCGTCTTTGGACGCTGAATCCGGGCTTCGATCCCAAGAACGTGACCGTCATCGGAATAGATACTGCTAAGCGAGCGCAAAAAAGCGCGCCGCTGATCAACCTTTACAGCCGGTTGCTGGAACGGTTGAACGGGATGCCGGGCGTGCGGGCAGCGAGCTTACTGTGGTTCACGCCGCTTACCGACTCTGGTTGGGACGAGCCTCTTACAATTCCCGGCAGAACGGACCTCTCCGAGGATCAGCGAGACACTGACATCAATTTGGTGGGAGCGCGTTTTTTCGAAGCCATGGGGACGCCGCTGCTGGCGGGTAGAGACTTCCGCGCCAGCGATACGGCTGCTTCCGAAAAGGTCGGGATTCTCAACGAGCTGGCCGCACACAGGTTCTTTCCCCATACGAATCCGATCGGCGCATATATCGTGCTTGAAAAAAAGGCGACTCGCATCATAGGCATTGTTGGTAATGCGAAATACATGAACCTGCGTGAACCGGACCCGCTAACGCTCTATCTTCCGTATACGCAGAGTACGAAGGGAGTTCCCTCGCTCAGCTTCGTCATCAAGACGAAGAACGGCCCGGCGGCGATCTATCCGGCGTTTCGCGCTGCGCTTCACGAGATTGCTCCCGACATTCCTATTGGCGTCGTCGAGAGCATGCAGGAGCAGGTAGACGACTCGTTGGGCCGGGAGCGATTAATGGCTTCGCTGTCGGTGTTTTTCGCGGTTCTCGCGCTGCTGCTGACCTCGATTGGGCTATACGGAATCCTCTCCTATGCAGTTGCGCGGCGTTCAGGTGAGATTGGCCTGCGGATGGCTTTGGGCGCGCGGCGCGGCAATGTCATTTGGCTGGTTCTGCATGAAACCATAGGCCACATTGCGATCGGGTTGGCCGCGGGTATTCTCGCCGTGCTCGCGATGTCGAGGCTCATTAAAAGCCTGCTGTACGGAATCGTGCCAAACGATCCGGGAAATCTCGTTTTGGCTGTCCTTATATTGACGGCGGTTGCGATGCTCGCCGCTTATTTGCCGGCGTGGCGGGCGAGCCGGCTCGATCCGATGCTGGCTTTGCGGGAAGAATAAGAGCTACTGCGAATCAGGGGATGAGGACGGCTGCGCCGTCGATGGCGTCGGCTTTAACGGCGGCGAGGGCTTCGTTGGCCTGGTCGAGCGGGAAGGCCGTGGCTTTGGGGTTCAGGCCGATTTCGGCGGCGACGGCGAGAAAATCGCGGGCGTCGGAACGGGTCATATTGGCGACGCTGCGAATCTGGCGCTCACCCCAGAGCAGGCTGTCGTAATCGAATTGCGGCATGCGATCCAGGTGAATGGCGTTGATGGCAACCACGCCGCCTTTGCGGAGACTGGCAAGCGCCGCGACAACGACATCGCCGCTGGGAGCGAAAGTGATGGCGCGATCCAGTTCGACGGGCGGCTTGTCTTTCTCCGTGCCAACCCAGGTTGCGCCGAGCGAGGCGGCGAGATCGCGGTGCGAAGCGCCTCTGGTCGAAACGTAGACTTCGCAATTCCAGGACTGCAGAACGCGAATGGTCAGGTGGGCGGAGGCGCCGAAGCCGAATAAGCCGACACGCTCTCCTTTTTCGACACCGGCTACGCGCAGGCTGCGAAAGCCGATGATTCCGGCGCAGAGTAGCGGGGCGGCGCGCAGGTCGTCGAGCGCGGGTGGAAGCGGAAAAACGAAATCGGCGCGCGCGGTGGCGTATTCGGCATAGCCTCCGTTGATGGAGTAGCCGGTGAAGGTGGGGGCATCGCAGAGGTTTTCGAGACCGCGGCGGCAGTAAGGGCAGGTGCCGTCGACACCTCCCAGCCAAGAGACTCCCACGCGCGCGCCGGGCGGCAGATCCGGCGTTGCGCCTTCCACGATTTCGCCGACGATCTGATGGCCTGGAATAATGTTTTCGACTCGCGGCGGCAATTCGCCTTCGACGATGTGCAGATCTGTGCGGCACACGCCGCAGGCGCGGACTCGGAGAAGCACGAGGCCGGGAGTGAGCGCGGGCTTCGGAACGGTTTGGATGCGAAGCGGCCGGGAGGCGATGGGTTGCGGAGATGCGAGGACTGCGGCTTTCATGTCGCTCCTAGCGCCACAAAGAATCTAACAGGTGTGAAAAAAACGGACCGTTGGGGCATTGACGAGCGGTATGAGGATGGACTCAAGCAGTGGCACGACGTTTCAGAAGAAACGAAGAGAGCGCTGCTGCGGGCCATGGGGGCGGAGGACACGGACGGCGGCGACCCGGCTCCGCTGTTTGTAACCGAAGGCAGCGAGCGGGCGCTGCCCAAGCGCTCGGAAATAGAGCTTGAAGATGGAACGCGGCTGGGCGAAGACGTGCGCAGCCGCGAACTCCCGCTGGGGTATCACACCATTCGAGATCTCGATTCGGCGAAAGCGAGGCGGCTGATTGTGGCGCCGGAGCAGTGCTATTTGCGCGAACAGTTTCGAGTGTGGGGTTGGATGCTGCAACTTTACGCGCTGCGCTCAGAAGGTAGTTGGGGGATGGGCGATCTGGAAGATTTGAAGCAGGTGTCCACGTGGTCGGCGGATGTTTTGAATGCGGGGCTGATTTTGACGAATCCGCTGGGAGCGGCATCGCCGGGGCTTCCGCAGCATCCGAGCCCGTATTTTCCGAGCAGCCGGTTGTTTCGAAATCCGCTGTATCTGCGCATTGAAGAGGTTGCGGGCGCGCGGGAGGCTCTGCCGGATCTGGAGCGGTATGCGGAACGCGGGCGGAAACTGAACGAAGCGCGGTTGATCGATCGTGATGCGATTTACAAATTGAAACTGGAGAGTTTGGAAAAAATTTGGACGCGGGTGCACGAGCACGCGGCGTTTGCGGAGTACGAGCGCGAGGAGGGATTGCAGCTTGACAAATTCGCGGCGTTTTGCGTGCTGGCCGAACGCTACGGGGCGAATTGGCACGAGTGGCCGCAGGAGTTGCGGCATCCGGATTCGGCAGCGGTTGCGCAATTTGCGCGCGAGGCGGATGACCGCATCCGTTTCCACAAATGGGTGCAATGGTCGATTGACCGGCAGCTTTTGCGCGCGTCGGAGCGGCGCATGATTATGCAGGATCTGCCGATTGGGGTAGATCCCGGCGGGGCGGATGCGTGGCTGTGGCAAGACGTTTTAGCGAAAGAGGTCAGCGTAGGAGCGCCGCGCGATCCATTTAGCGAGAGCGGGCAAAATTGGGGATTGCCGCCCTTTATTCCGCACAAGCTGCGAGCGGCGGGCTATGAGCCGTTTGCGCGAACGCTGCGGAGTGCAATGCGCCATTCGGCCGGGTTGCGAATCGATCATGCGATGGGCCTGTTCCGGCTGTTCTGGATTCCGGCTGGACAATCGCCGCGCAAGGGCGCGTATGTGCGTTACAAGGCGGAGGAAATGCTCTCGATTGTGGCGCTCGAAAGCATGCGGGCGCGGGCGTTCGTGGTGGGCGAGGATCTGGGAACAGTGGAACCCGGCGTTCGGGAAAAGCTGGCGCAGTTTCGCGTGCTCTCGTATCGCGTGCTGTGGTTCGAAGAAAATCCGCCCGCGCAGTATCCGGAGTTGTCGCTGGCTTCCATCAGTACGCACGATTTACCGACGGTGGCGGGCGTGTGGTCGGGAGCCGATTTCGCAGAGCAGAAAGAATGCGGGATGGAGGCGAGCGAAGAAGCCGCTGAGAAGAATCGGAAACAGCTTCAGGAGATTGCGGGGGTTCCAGAATCCGCACCGGTTTCGGAAGCGATCGAGAAGGCGCATGAAGCCCTGGCGGACGCGCGGTCCATGGTGATTCTGGCATCGCTGGACGATGCGCTGGGAGTGGAGCGGCGGCCGAATCTGCCAGGCACGACCGATGACAAACGGCCGAACTGGTCGATTCCGCTGCCGAAGAAACTGGAGGAGATTGAGACGGATGCGACGGTGCTGCGCGTCGCGGGAATTCTCAGGCGCGGATCTCGACACGCGCCGGAGCACCCCAGGGCTTGATGAGATCGGGCATGATCAGCTTGGGCTCGGTGACCTTTTGAACATCGTCAATAGATACGCCAGGCGCGAGTTCTTCGAGCAGCAGACCTTCCGGCGTGATGCGCAGGCAGGCTAATTCGGTAAAGATACTTTCGACGACTTTGAGGCCGGTGATGGGGAGGGTGCAGTTTTTCAGAATTTTCGGCTCGCCGGTTTTAGTGGTGTGCTCCATAGCGACGAGAACGCGGCGCGCGCCGGCGACCAGGTCCATGGCGCCGCCCATGCCTTTGACGACTTTTCCAGGAACCATCCAGTTGGCAAGATTACCTTGTTCGTCCACCTGCATTGCACCGAGTACGCTGAGATCGATATGGCCGCCGCGGATCATGGCGAACGATTCGGCGCTCGAAAAATAGGAACAGCCGGGCAACTCGGTGACGGTTTCTTTGCCGGCGTTGATTAGATCGGGATCTTCGGAGCCTTCGACAGGATAAGGGCCGACGCCGAGCATCCCGTCTTCCGATTGCAGAATAACTTCGACACCGGGTGGCACGTGATTGGCGACGAGAGTCGGCATGCCGATGCCGAGGTTGACATAGAAGCCATCCCGCAGCTCGAGAGCGATGCGCTTGACGATGCGCTCGCGCTTTTCGATTTCGCCGGTTGCTGTCATGTGGTTGCGCTCATGAGGCCTTCCGGACTGTTCTGCGCTCAATGCGCCGCTCGTATTTCTCGCCTTTGACGATGCGCGTAACGTAAATTCCGGGAGTCATAATGCGGTCCGGATCGACATCGCCGGGCAAGACCAGCTCCTCGACTTCGGCAATGGTGATTTCCGCGGCGGTGGCCATCATGGGATTAAAATTGCGCGCGGTTTTGCGATAGATCAGATTTCCCAGGCGATCGCCGCGCCACGCCTTCACCAGAGCGAAGTCGGCGGTGAGAGCGCGCTCGAGCAGATACGTGCGCCCGTCGAATTCGCGGGCTTCTTTGCCGTCGGCGACGATGGTTCCGACACCGGTGGGGGTGTAAAAGGCGGGAATGCCGGCGCCGCCCGCGCGGATGCGTTCGGCCAGCGTGCCTTGCGGAATCAGAGTGACTTTCAACTTGCCCGCGATCACCATGGATTCGAGCAATTTGTTTTCGCCGACATAGCTTCCGATATGGGACGCGATGAGCCCGGCTTCCAGCATAAGACCCATGCCGAAGCCATCGATGCCCATGTTGTTGCTGATGGTGTGCAGGCCTTTAACACCTTTGCGAACCAGCGCCGCGATGAGATTTTCGGGAATGCCGCACAAACCGAAGCCGCCGAGCATCACGGTTGCCCCGTCGAAGATTGAAGCGACCGCTTCATCGGAGCTGGCGACGATCTTGTTCACGGAGTTTCCTCCGCGATCATAACAATCAGTTTCGGGAGGCGAGCGCGAGGGCAGCTTTGGAGGAAGAAGTTCGCCCGAGATGGGAGCAGATCGCGCGGCCGGCGGCGGCCAGCTTTTCAAGATCGACGCCGGTTTCGATCTTCATGCCGTTGAGCATGTAAACGACATCTTCGGTTGCGACGTTTCCGGCGGCGCCCGGCGCATAGGGGCAGCCGCCGAGGCCGGCGACTGAGCTATCGACGACGCCGATTCCGAGTTCGAGTGAGGCAAGAAGGTTGGCGAGCGCTTGTCCAAAGGTGTCGTGAAAGTGGACGGCAAGATTCGAAATCGGAACTTGAGCGGCGACGGCTTCGATCATGTTTTGCGCGGCAAGCGGAGTGCCTGCGCCGATCGTGTCGCCGAGCGAAATTTCGTAGCAGCCCATCTGGTGCAGATCTTTCGCAACGCGCGCCACAGCGGTGAGCGGGACCGAGCCTTCGTAGGGGCAACCCAGAACGCAGGAGACATATCCGCGCACCCGGATGCCGCGCGCGCGAGCGGCTTCGGTTACGGGTCGCAGGCGGTCGAGGCTTTCCGCTATCGAGCAGTTGATATTGCGTTGAGAGAAAGTTTCGGAGGCGGCGGCGAAGATGGCGATTTCCCGAGCGCCGGCCTCGATCGCGGCTTGGAAGCCTTTCAAGTTGGGTACCAGGACCGGGTACGAAACGCCTGGGACGCGCCGAATGCGAGCCAAGACTTCGATGGTATTGGCCATCTGCGGCACCCATTTTGGGGAAACGAAACTGCCGCACTCGACTGTTTTCAAACCGGCCTCGACCAGGGAATCGATCAGCGCGATTTTGGCATCGACGGGAACCGTGGCTTTCTCATTCTGGAGACCGTCGCGAGGACCAACCTCAACGATGCGAACGCTCCGCGGATAGTTCATGGCTCGGCGCCATTTTCCAGCAAGAGCTTCTTATGTTTGGGCTTGGCGCGGCGCGGCTTTTCTTCGAACACGCGGGCAGGCGGAGGACTGCCGACACGTTCCCGGGCGATCGCTTTTACCGCTTTGGTCTTGTTGTACTTGGGGCGTTTTCTCACCGTGAGCGCGTGCGCTAGCTGTAGATGCGGTTGTCCGCGGCCCGTGTCTCGATGGATGGATCGAGCTCACCGACGGTCAGCATGTTGAAGGCGATCTTAACGCGAGAAGGAATAAGCCGCCAGATGATTTCGGCGGTTTCCTTTTCTTCAGCTTGGATTTCGCGGCCGAGGGTTTCCGTTGTGGTATCGCCCGCTGCGTGCGCAATCGCGGCGAGCGCCTCATAGCGGGCGAGCGCTCCGTGTTCGAGAGAAAACGCCGCGATCAGGTTTCGCGCAATGTGTTCTTCCGGCAAATGGGCAGATTGAGCCGGCTCTGGAGCAAGCGAGCCGGAGCCGCCGTTCTCGCCAACCGCACTGCCACCGAGCTGCTCGAGGCGGCCAGCCAGGCGGCCGTGCTGAGTTCCGGTTTTGTCCGCATGAAGCGCAAACATAGACTGCACTTCTTCATCGTCGCCTTCTTTGGAGAAGGCACGCAATTGAGACGCAAGACTCGCGGCAGCCGTGGCGGCCTCCTGCAAGGAATCGCGAATGACTTCGATGCTGGTATCGGGCAAGGTATTACGCGGCGATTTTTTGCGAGTTCTTCGGCCAGATTCCGAGTTCGACGAACTCGTTTTCGAAGCGCTCTTGCTCTTTGGGATCTTCAGATGGTCTAAGCCGGCGGCAGCACTCGCGCAGCGATTCGTTCAAAGGACGTTGCAGCGCCTCGTCGCCGAGCACTACTTTAACGAGCTCGCGTGCCGCTTTGCGCGCCGCTTCCGGGGACTTGGCGAACATCAGGGCATCGTAGCGGTCGTTGATGAATTGAGCGTTTGGATTCATAGCGGCCTCTCACTGAGTTGGATGCACGGAGGCGACTTTTCGGTGCGCTTGGTTCGCACTCAGGTACTGTTGAAACCAGCCGCTCGCCAGCCGTGCTACTTGCTCCAGCGTTCCTGGTTCTTCAAATAAGTGCGTGGCGCCGGGTACAATCTCCAGCTTCTTTTCACAGCGGAGTTTTCCGAGGGCGATTTGGTTCAATTCGATAACGGCCTCGTCCCGGCCGCCGACGATCAGCAGGGTAGGGGCTTCTACCTGGGCTAGTTTAGGCCCGGCCAGATCTGGGCGGCCACCCCGGGAAACAACAGATTTTACAGCATTTGGACGTTCCGCGGCAGCCAGCAGAGCCGCTCCAGCGCCGGTACTTGCACCAAAGTAGCCGACCGGGAGGGCGGCCGTTTCCGGGTGGGCGCCCAGCCAGTCCGTGGCGTGCAGGAGACGTCCGGCGAGAAGCTGGATGTCGAACCGCAGATGGCGCGTTCGCAGATCCACCTCCTCCTCTTCGGCGGTGAGCAGATCGAGCAATAACGTTGCGAAACCGGCTTGCTGCAACGAGCCCGAGACAAAGCGGTTTCGTGAGCTGAAACGGCTGCTGCCGCTGCCATGGGCGAAAAGCACGACACCTTGCGCCTGCGCTGGTACGACGAGATCTCCGGCCAGACGCGCAGGCGGGATTTCGACGAATATGCTGCTTTCCGGCATCCCGCTACGCTCCGGCCAGAGAGGCATGCGAATCGTGAGCGGCCTGCTCCAGCAGCTTGCGGACATCGTCGTCGGTAGTTTGCGCGAAATCCTCGTACCAGATGCCGACCGCGCGAAACGGATACGGGGTTTCAAGACAGATGATCTGGTCGACTTCGCTGCGGAATTCATCGCAGGTTTGAGGCGCGGCAACCGGAACGGCAATGACGATGCGGCGCGCACCTTGCGGGTGTAAAGCTCTGGCGGCAGCAAGCATGGAAGCGCCGGTCGCGAGGCCGTCATCGACCAGCACGACAGTGCGGCCTGCGACCGCGAGCGGAGCGCGATCTTCCCGATAGAAGCGCTCGCGACGCTCCAGTTCGGGCCGCTCCCGCTCCGTGATCTGCTCGATGACGTTTTCGGGAACGTGCAGGTAGTCGATCAGATCGCGATTCAACACCCGCGTGCCGCCGCTGGCAATGGCTCCCACGGCCAGTTCTTCTTCGCCGGGCATGCCGAGTTTTCGAACCAGGAAAACGTCGAGCGGCGCGTGCAGCGCGCGTGCCACTTCAAAGCCGACCGGCACGCCGCCGCGCGGCAGCGCAAGCACCACAACATCGGGTTCGGTGACGGAGGATTTTACCTGGGCGGCTAGCGCGCGGCCGGCTTCGATGCGGTTTTGAAAAAGCGGCATGTCAGGCGCCCGCATGAGCAAAGGTTTCGCTGGCCAGTTTGCATTCCCGCCAGGTTTCGCGCAACAGATCGCGGCTGTAAGTAAGGTAATGGCGGTCTGGCGTGAAAACTTCCAGCGTGATGGTCGCGTCGTAGCCGCATTTCTGCAACGCTTCCACGTGGCGGCGCAGATCAACCGTTCCCGTGCCGAGCGGGAGGTGCAGGTCGGCATTGCCGCCTTTGTTGTCGTGCAGGTGGACATGACGCAGGCGCTTGCCGTGCTTTTCGAGAATTTCTTCGGTGGTGTTGTGTGGCACTTGCAGATTGGCGTGTCCGATATCGAGATGCAGACCCAGCTCCGGCACGGGGCCGAGCAGGTCGCCGAGCTGTGGGGCCGAGTTGTAGTCTCCGGGCAGATTTTCAATCATCAAACCGACCCCGCACTGCGCCGCATGGGGCAGCAGCTCACGGATGGTATCGATATTTCGCTCGATGTAGAACTGCCGCGAGTGCCAGGGCGTATGGCGGTCCGGGTGAAGGTTCATCCATTTCGCTCCCACTTCACCGAATTTGTCAAGGCAGCGGCAGAGTTCGGCGACCGCAGCTTCTCGAATTTCCGGTATGGCGCTGGCCATTGGCAGGTACCAGGCGGTATGGCCAACAACGCCCATCCTGTTCCGCTCGAGCGCTTTGCGGATGGCGCGCGTGTCCACTTCCCAAGACGCCGCTCCGGGCGGCTCGAGAGTCAGATCGATGAAATCCAGGCCGGCATCGGACATCCAGGCAATTTCGTCGAGGATGTTGTGCTCGGGATGGTTCATCGTGCCGATTTGCAACTTTTTGCACCTCCTGGTGGTTAGACGCGGTTTTTCGCCGCGTTTAGCCGGAGGAATCGAGCGTGGGAGTGAACCACGGCCGGGTATCGAGCAGCCGGGCGCGCTCTTGGGTGAGCTGCGGGTCAATATCCACAGGCGGGCGCTGTAGATGAAGCTCCGGCCAAAGCCAGTCCGGGAGTTCGCGTGCACGGTCGGGGGACAGCCAGCCGAAGATGTGAATTACACTCGCGAGCAGCGGGGCATCCGCGCCAAGATTGCGCAGCAAGCGCCGGAAATCCAGGGCGGGGCCGACACCGTAGAGCAGATTCAGAGTGTCGGGCCAGTCGCAGCGTTCGCGCTGCAGGACGTAGAGCTTGCTCCAGAGCGCCTCTTCAGGCGCGAGCAGGTGAAAACGCTCGCCTTCCACTTCCACTTCGGGACCTGCAAGCCAGCTTTCGTCCACCTGCGCGCGTTGGTTTGCCATGGCCCACATCAGATCGATAATGCTGCCGTCTTTGTAGGCGCGATAAATCCATTTGCGGTCGTAGGCTTGCTGGTCGTAATAGTCGCGCATGCCGAGATCCGCCAGCACGCGCTGCAATTCTTCGCAATCGCGCTTCAGGATGTACAGGTCAAGATCTTTCGTGTTGCGCCATTGGCCGGCATAGGTCATGGCGGCAAGCCCGCCACCGACGGCAAACGGAATATTCCGGCGGCGCGCCTCCTGCAGGACAGATTTGTAGAGCGCCCACTCTTGTGGGTCGAATTTTTGCGGCCAGGATGCACAACGCGCGATCTGGACCTCAATCGAATGAGCTGCCATACGGCGCGTGCAGGCGCCCCTCGTTTGTGGGATGAAAGAGAGCGGGGTTCCGTTTCCGGTACGATTTGGACCGGGTTGGGGCGGCGAGGCGCAATTCGCCGCTTTCCCGGAACTATTAACCCCACTTGCTTAGAAAGGCAACGCAGTCGCGCATAGCCTCTGCCGACTTTGCCGCCCGCAACCGCATAATTCGGCGGAGTTGTTCGCCCACGGAGAAGCGCTGTTGAGGTGCAAGAATCAGCCCGGCATGGTGCCTCGCCGTTTCCAACCAACTCGGTGTGCAGCGCGTAAAAATCGGAGACGTTGAATGTGTAGAGAACACAACCGCGCCGCAAGGCAAACAGCAATTGCTCCTCATCGGTGCGCCCCATGAGATTCTCTTCAACCGGTGTAATGATCGGCACACCGCGTTGCCGCAGCGCGCCGACAAGATAAGTGTCCATTGCGTCTTCGTCGATGTAGACGCTGAATGGGGTCACGCGATCAAATTAACGATCAGCTCGTTCGAGTGCTTCGGTGGCCGCGGCTTCCGCTTGCAAATCTGTCTCTATTTCTTCCCGGTTTGCATGATAGTAGGCAAGCGCCGCATGGACTTGCGCCAGAGATAGATGGCCAAACTTTTCGACGATTTCCTCAGGAACGAGGCCCGCCATATACAGCAGCGCAATTCGACGCACCGAGACACTCGTGCCCGCAATGCATGGACGCCCGCCATGGACTCCCGCGCGACTCTCGATCAAGCTGCCAATTTGGGTTACTGCGGGCATTCGCCTCGATTATATCGATTCCTCACGCGTATCGGATTCGGCCATTTTTAGTCCCGGCGACCAGTATGCACGTCGTGCAAGTGTTCACTATGGACAGCTCTCCGGCTCACTTATTCAAATTGCTCCGGGCTTTCACCAGGGGACCGGGTGATCGTGACAGATACATCGAAGTGGAATGCGAATCCACGGATTCGCCTGCGATAGAAAAGCGTGCCCAGGATTCCGCGAAGAGTAAACCAAGCCCACTTTGACCGTTTGTCGGCGTTGCGGAGATTGAACGCTTAGGATGTGACACGGAAAAATACTGCGAATCTGCGTCTCGGCTTAAATCAGAGTCCCTCGCCCAGGCACTCGGAAAATCAGCTCGGATGAGGGTAACCGAAAGCCTCCGCAGTCTGCTTCTCTATTCAGTCCGCAACGCCCGCGCAGGATCGATCGACGCCGCCTGCCGTGCGGGAATAGCTCCCGCGAGGCAGGCCGCTATCGCCAGCGTGAGAATCGATGTCGCCAGCACGCCAACATCCACGCCCTTGATCTCGAACAGTTGCGACTCCACAAACCGAACACAGAGCAGCGATATGGGAATTCCGATCGCCAACCCCAACGCGGTCTGGATCATCGCTCCCCGCATCACCATCGCGATCACTCCGGGTCGCGTCGCGCCAAGGGCCATGCGAATCCCGATCTCGCCGGTCCGCCTGGCTGCCGTGTAAGCAGTCACGCCGTAAAGCCCTACGGTCGCGAGCAGCAGAGCGAGAGCGCCGAATAACGTCGTCAATCGCGCCACCATCCGCTCTTCGGTAAACCTATCCGCAATCTGTTGATCGAAAGTCTGGAACTTCACCACAGCCAGATTCGGGTTGATGTGTGCCAGCGTTCGCTGCGCAATCGCTGCCATTTGGTTCACTGGTCTGTCTGTTTGCACCACAAGCGCTCCGGCATACAGCGACAGGTCTTTTTCGATTGGATCTTTCGCACTCGCCGGCCGCTGCAGAATCGGGAGAAAATACATCCGATGTTGCTTCCATCGCACACTGGTGTAAGTGGTGTCTTCTACTACGCCAACAATCTTGTAATCTCCTGCCGATTCGGGTCCCGTACCGAAGTATCGTCCAATCGGGTTCTGGCCAGGAAAAAACTTTTTCGCGAACTCCTGGTTCACGACCGCCACCGCCGGAGCTGCCGGGGTATCCCTCTCGCTGATGCCACGACCCATCAAGACATGCGTTCCTACCGAATCGAAATACTCGGAATTGATTTTCACGACAGAAGCGCCCGCGTGCGGATTCGGTTGCCCTTGCACCTGCACGCCGGTGCCCCAGTTGTTGTCCTCCATCGGCGTATAGATGCTGATTCCGACGTTCTTCACGCCCGGGATGGCGTGGAATCGCTCTTCGATGGTTCTGTATAGAGATTCGAGTTGCCTCTGCGAATAGCCCGCCGCCTGCGGATTGATATGAACGATGTAACGGTTCTTGGTCTCCAGCCGCAAGTTCGAATGTTGAAGCTTGTTCAGGCTCTGGGAGAACAGCCCCGCTCCGGTTAGCAGAACCAGCGATAGGCCCGCTTGCAGCACGACCAGCGCGCGCTGCAGCAGGGAAGCTCCTGAACTGGTGGAGCGCGTCCCAGTGCGCAGCGCATCTACCGGGTCGGTATGTGAAGTAATCCAGGCCGGGGCAATGCCAAACAGAACTCCGGTGAGCAGCGCGAGTCCACATGCGAACGCCAGAACCTCCAAAGATGGGCTTGGGTCCACCGGCAGACGTTGTGCGTTGCCGAATGCAAGTACCAGAAGCATTCTGGTTCCCGCATAGCAAACGACGAGGCCAGCGATCCCGCTCAGAACACCCAGCAAGATGCTTTCCGTCAGCAATTGTCGAATGATCTGCCCGCGTTTGGCGCCCAGCGCTGTTCGCAGCGATACCTCCTGCTTCCGCGCCATCCCGCGCGCCAGAAGCAGGTTCGCCACATTCGCACACGCAATCAAGAGGACGAGACCGGAGATCGCCATCAGCACGCGGAGGTTCGAACCGTACGCTTCCTGTAAATCCTGAATACCTGCACCGCCGGGCGTTAGCACCACGTGCGCTTTCGCCAGCAGCCTCTTCCCTTCGCCGGAGGAAAAAGTCTTCGTCTCTCGAAAAGATTGCCTGATTAGCGCGCTTACCTTCTCGCGCAAAGGCGCCATTTGCACGCCCGGCTTCACTCGCCCCACCAGATATAGCCATTGCACGTCCGGGTCATGCACATAAGGAGTATTCGCCAACATGTCCATCGACTCAATTGGCAGGAAGAAATCCGGAGGATTGGTCGATAGCCGGTCGCCGTAGAACCCAGCCGGTGCGATCCCGGCTATGGTCACGGGTTTCGTGTTAATCCAGAATGTGCTGCCTACGACGGAGGCATCGCCCAGATAGTCGCGCTGCCAGGCTCCGTAGCTCATGACTGCCATGACGGGCGCGCCTGGAACATCGTCGGCATCGATCAGCAACCGCCCCGCTTGGGGCCGGAGCCCAAAGGTGCGGAAGTAATTGCCCGAGACGAACTCGCCCATGACCGAGTGCGCATGCGTGTGTTCCCCGTCGCGTCTTGCGGTGATTGGCCGGTATGCAAAGCCGGCCTGCATAGCTGCCAGGTCCTCAAACTCCGGGACGCTTTTCTTTAGCAGCAGCCATGTTTCGGTGGCGAATAAACCGTAATCGCCGTCGCTCTTGGTGCCGCTATTCACGCAGCAGTCCGTGTTATCTCCAATCCGCACCAGCGTTTTCGGATCGGCCACGGGCAGGTTCTTCAGCAGCATCGCGTTGATGAGCGTGAAGATGGATGCGTTGGCTCCAATTCCCAAGGCCAGTGTCAGCATGGCCGTCGCGGTGAAGCCGGGCGCCTTTCTTAGCTGCCTTATGGCATAGCGAACGTCCTTCATCCAGGTCATTGAGAGGGATGAAGCAAGTTGATCTCCGAAGCGTGACTTCTCCATCGTCTTTATTTAACGTTGTTTGGCCGTAAGGACAACGGAGCGGAACTGTTCGCTTTTGTTCGCGGCGTCTCAAAAACGAAAAATTCCAACCTTACCGCGTGACGGTTGCGGTCAGCGGCAGATCGCGCGACGAGCCGCCGACGGAGATGTTGTATTCGCCCGGCAGGAGTTTCCAATTGTTCGATGGTTCGTCGAAAATGGAAAGGAATTTCGGCTCGAGTTTCAGCGTGATCGTCTTCGATTCGCCGGGCGCGAGATCGACCCTTTGCCAGGCCACCAGCCGTTTGGGCGGTTCTTTCGCCGCAGCGGGCAGACCGGCGTAAACTTCGGCGATTTCCGCGCCCGCGCGCTGACCGGTGTTGCGTACCGTGAACGAGACTTGATCAAGACCGGCGTGCAGATCCGAATACGCAAACGCCGTATACGAAAGCCCGTAGCCGAATGGGAACAGCGGCTGTATATTCTGCGCGTCGAACCATTTGTAGCCAACCTCCAGGCCTTCGGTGTAATCGATGTTGAAGGCGGGCAGTTGATGGAATATGCCGGCTGTCCGGTGCAGATCGCTGCCGAAAATTTTCGGGTGCGGCAGGTCGGCATCGGATTTGGCGAAGCTGACTGGCAGTTTGCCGGATGGGTTCACATCGCCAAACAAAATATTGGCCAGCGCCTCGGCGCCGTAAACTCCGGGATACCAGATTTCGAGAGCAGCGCCGGCGTTGCCGATCCAGGGCATCGCGGCCGGACCACCGGTTTCGAGCACGACGATGGTGCGCGGATTGGCAGCCGCGACTGCGCTCACCAATCGATCCTGATTATCGGGCAAAGTGAGGGTAGGCAGATCGCGGCCTTCGCTAGTGGGCTGGTTCACAAAGACAATGGCGATTTGCGAGGCTTTGGCAAGAGCGGCGGCGGCCTCCGGATCGCTGCCGTCGTTGTATTCGATTTTCGCGCCGGGCGCTTTCGCTTCTATCTGTTTGAGCGGCGAAGAGGGGAACCATACCGGCGGCCCGCCAAAGCGGCTGGCTGTACCGCCGGGAGGATCTACTTGCGCCGAGCCGCCCCCGGAGAGAACGCTTTTATCGGCATGCGAACCGATCAGCGCGATCGATTGAATTTCGGAAGCGCGCAGCGGCAGCAGATGATCCGCATTCTTCAACAGCACTGAACCCTGCTCGGCAATGCTTTGCGAGATTTTGGCGTCGCCGAACGGATCGACCACGCGGCCTTTGGGCGGATCGTCCACAATCCCCGCGGCAAACTCAGTGCGCACGATGCGATGCACCATATCGTCGAGGCGCGCCATGGGGACTTGCCCGCTCTGGACAGCCTGCTTCAAGGCGTCGCCGAAAAAACGGCTGCCGGGCTCTTCGTTGTCGAGACCCGCGAGCGCGGCTTTGACGGTGCTGTGCGTTCCACTCCAATCCGACAGCACAAAGCCCTGGAAGCCCCAGTCCTTCTTCAGCACGTCGTTGAGTAAATAATTGTTCTCGCAGGACCAATCGCCGTTGACCTTGTTGTAGGAACACATCACCATGCCGGGATGCGCTTCGGTGACGGCGATTTCAAAAGCCAGCAGGTCGGTTTCGCGCATCGCTCGCTTGCCGAGAATGACATTGCCGATATTGCGGCCGGTCTCCTGATCGTTGAAGGCATAATGCTTCACGTCGCTGATCACCTTCTCCGATTGCATTCCCTCAATGAGCTGCGCGACCATTTTGCCGGCGAGGATGGGGTCTTCTCCCTGATATTCGAAGTTGCGGCCGTTGCGGGGCTCGCGCGTAATGTCGACGCCTCCTCCGAGGGTGACGTTGTAAAGCTGGTCGCGCAGTTCGCGGCCGATGAGCGCTCCGTATTCATAGCCATCGTGCGGGTCCCAGGTAGCGGCTTCCGCGATACAAGAAGGAAGCAGCGTGGAATAGCGCCCGCGCTCGGCCGCACCACGCACGCCGACCGCGGAATCGGCCAATTGCAGGTAAGGCAACCCGAGCCGCGGAATGCCCGCAACGACTCCGGCGCCGCCGTTAGAAACCGGCCCAGCCTCGGCAAAACCGCCCATGCCGTGCACGAGCGAGATCTTTTCATCGAGCGTCATCTGTGCCATGACCAGGTCCGCGCGCTGGTCGGGAGACAAACTGGTGTTCATCCACGGGCCGGTTACCTTTTGCGGCGGTCTCTGTGCGAGCAGTGGAGCGAGAAGAAGCGGCAGCAGGAGGGCCGCCGGGCGGATGCGGAATAAGCGTGTCACGGTGCTACATCATCTTTTAACACTTTGCCGGCCTCGATTCGCACCATGAGCAAGAAGTCGCAAGGCGGTCGCCGCCGCCTAACGGCCCAAACTTTTGCGGACTAAACTGTCAACCATGTTCCCGGACCGTACCGTTTAGAGAACCGCGACCCACTCAGCGGGGGAGCGGCCGTGACGGTATACTACCCGGCCGCTGACAGTCTTCCGAGTCTCGCTCTTGCTCCCCGCGGATCGTCATTCGCTTGGTAATCGCTCACCGTCGAACCGGGCAATAACCTCGATCTCTCCCTCGACATTTTCATTGAACTCGTTTAGTTCTTCTGCGGGAATCCAATATTCGCGGTGCACTGCAGACCCAACAGTTCGAATCTCGTATCTACTCAGAAAATCGCTTCGAACACGGAAGCGCAGGACGTATCCGCGATGTCCCGAATCCGGATCTTTCGTGTTCCAGTCTCTTGCGATCAGCGTCCGCTGCACGGGTGTCTTCGCTCAAAAAGCCTTTATCGGTAACCTGTCTTCCGTAACGAGCACACGTTCTCAAGGCTGCATTGATCTCCGACCTCAAGCCCAATCCTCACTGCTGCTGATTAGGCGCGGTCGAACCCGGAGTGGTCGTGGGCGTCGCATTCGTTGTCCCCTGCCCGAACCCATTCCGCGTCCCTGGGTTCTGCCCGTTTCCGCCCGTCATGTTCCGTTGCGCGTTCGTCATTCCGCGCATGGCGTCTTTGGTCGGATCGTAGTAGAACTCCCACAACGAATATTCGTCCTGGTCGTTTACCGTTTTGATGCTGTTGCCTCCGGCTTTGCTCGCCACTCCCGCAATGCCTCCGCTCATGAGCGTTCCTGTTCCGGACCCGGTCCCGATACTCGATCCCACGCCCGGTTGCGCGGCGGTCGACGCCTGCGCCGGCGCGCTAGAGCTTGCCGTCTGTGCAGATGCACCGGCGGCGTTACCGCCACTCGCGGCCTCAGCATTCCCGCCATTCGCCGCCGTCGCAGTCTGCCCCGGCTCCAGTAATGGCGCCATCGGGTTTTGATCCCCCGCCGATGCGCTTGCATCTGGCGCGTTAGCCGCGCCGTTCGCCGGAATCGCCGGAGGCCGCTGACGAACCGGCAGTACTACCGTATCGGGCGTCGAGTTCGAAGCGGAATCCGAATCGAAGCCTTTTCCGAATCCCGAATTCGTCCCATTCGACGATGCCGAATTCGTGCCGTTCGAAAATCCGGAAGTCCCGCTTCCCGAAGAACTCCCGTTCGCGTTCGTATTGTTGCCAATCGGATTCACCTTCGAATCCATCAATTGCCCGCCCGGTCCGGCATGCAGCAGCCGCCAATCGTCTTTGCCCGTCAGCGGATCTTTATAACGGCGCCGCAGAAAGCGCATCTGGTTGGTGCTCTCGAGCTCCTCGATCGAACTCGGATAGCGGCCGATTTTCCGGACGAACAGCTTCACCGCGTGCGCATACTCGTTGCCGCGATCGATGGTCGACTGCTCCCGCGCGCGCTGCGCCTCGAACGCCGCCACCGGCAATTCCATGTACAGCATAATCGCGAGCGTAGCCGCGAAAACAAACACAATCAGCAGCGCTGAACCACATTCCCGGTGCCGCAGGCGCCGTTGCCCTTGATCCTCGCAGGCGCCCTTTGTTCTTCATGGCAGCGCCACCGGCACAACCGGCAAGGTCTGCCCTTGTTTCCTCTGCACGTCTTCCAAACGCGCGCTGTTATCTCTCAGCTCCACCACCAAATAATGCTGCTTCAGCACTTCGCCCTCGGAGCCGACCAGCACGTTGTCGCCATCCAAAAATAACCCGCGATTCGGTTCGTTTGGCGCCCCGCCTTTGACGAACCCATAATATTTAAGCGGGATGTTCAGCGGAGCCGGCCCCGTATTGACCGGCGTCACGGGCGGCAACGGCTTCGGTGGAAGTCTCGGCGCATTCTTGAGCAGGGCCATTTGCTGCGGCGTCAGTGGCGCCGGACCCAGCTCGAACAAATTACGGCCGCCTTCTTCCGGCTTGATGAATTGCAGCCGCATCAGCAAATCCAGCCGCAAGGTCGGATCGATATCCCCTTGCGTCGCATCGATCGGCCGCAGGCGCAGCGTCCCTGCTCGATCTCCACCCGTAGCAGCTCGTCGAATCGGCGTGTGAACCCGTGCCGGGGTTGCCGTAGCTGGCGCGCTTACGTTGGGATGAGCCCCCGCCGCCACCGGAGCGCCTTGTTCGTCGTCGCTTTTCGAGTTGTACCAGAACAACAGCCCCGCAACTACAATCAATCCGCCCACCAATATCTTCGGATCCACCGCGATTCGCACGCCGAAAATTTTCGTTTGTGCCGCCGCGCTCATTCCTGTCCGCCTGTCGCTGCCGCCCGCGCGCTCGCTTCCTCCCGCACGATCACCTGAAAACGAATCGAGGTGGCGATCTGCCCGCCCTTCTGCTGGGGCGCCGCTTGCAGATTCTCCAATATCAGCAGCATGGGCGATTGATCCACTTCATAAAGGAACCGCATCATATTCGGATACGTGCCCTGGTAATTGGCGGTGCAGTTTAGAATCGAAAGATCCGCTGTGCCTTCAATCGGATCTTCCGTATAGACCGCGTCGCGCTGCTCTAAGCCGGAAGCCTGCGCCATCCGCTGCAGCTCCGCGATGACAACCCCGTACGCGGCGCGCTTCCATAAGAAATACTTCGATTCAAAATCTCCCGATTCCGTATTGCCGAGTTGCACCTTCGCCGCCGCGCCTCTCAACCGCTGCGCCTTGCCGCGCGTCTGCATAATCTCGTTGCGCACCGCGAGACTCTGCTCTCCCAGCGCCTTGCGCGAACCGCCCGGCGGATCGAGATAAAAGAACAGCGCCGCTCCATTCAGCAGCGCCAGCAGCGCCCCGGTGACTTGCAGCCAAAATCGTACGCCGCGCCGCGGTCCGCCGCCGCCCGGCAGCCATTCAAAACTTCTGCGCATACGCCACACTCAAGCGGTATTTGTAAAGCGGATCGTTTTGCGTCGGCGGCTGCTGGGTCATCACCTGGGCCGGACCAAACAGGCTCGATTGTTCAAGCTGCTTCAGCAGGCCGAGTACGGTCTCGGGCTGATTCGTGCCCACCACCATGTCCAATTGCACGTGATCGACGCCGCTCGCATCTTCAGCCGCCACTTGCGGCAAACGGATTCCGATCAGCCGCATATTACTGGGCATCACCGTCGCCAGATCCTTAAAAACGCGCGTCCAGCTCACCGCGCGCCGCGCGATGATTTCGTTGAGAAACACGCTGCGCGCAAACACATCGGCGTTCTCCGGTTTGCCGAGAACTGTCGAGAATTGCGTCTCGTCCCGCTGCAAGCGGTGTAACTCGGCATTTTCGCTCCCAATCACGCGCCGCAGGTCCGCCGCTTGTGCCCGCTCGTGAAGGATCAGCGAGATCAGCACCAGCAGCGAACACGCGAGGCCGGCGCAAATCAGCGCGAAAGCCGCGTTCTGCGCGCGCTCGCGCCGGAACGGCTGCGACGCAACGTTGATCGCCGTTGGAGAAAAAGAGCTCATGCCGCGTATTGCTCCAGTAAACCCAGCAACCCCGCATTCTCCTGCGTTGCCGCTCCGAACTTCGACTGCACCTGCGCGTACGGGATGCCAAATTGCTTTTGTGCGAGGTTTCCCAACCGCTCTCCCTCGGCGCCGAATCCGCAAAGAAATATCCGGCCCACCGCCTGTCCAATCTGGTCTTCGGCGAACGCGATGGTCTGCTGCAGCAGCGGTAAAACGATGTGCTCTTCGCGCTGCAACTCCTCCTCGCCGCCGGAAAGATCCAGGGAGCGAATCAGCCGCACGCGGTCCTGCTCTACCAGCAGAACCGAAAGCGTGGAGCCGGCCGTCTTGGCCAGCAGCGTAAGTCCTTTTTCGCCGCCGCACAGCCGCAAAGTGGCCAACGAGGACGGTGTCACCAACCCGACCCGGTAGCCGGCGTCCGTGAAGATACTCTCGTACTCCAGCAAAATCGGCCGCGCAATCGCGACCGTCAATACCTCAACGTGCTTTGGCTCTTGCACCTGAACCGCATACGCAAGCTGCGCTTCCTCAATATGGAATGGAACGCTCTTCCGCAGCCGGAACCGCAGCAGTGCGATGCGCTCCTGGTCGCCGGAAGGAAACTCCTCGAAATCGAGAATTGTCATTCGCACCGCATAATCGGGAATCACCAGCGCGGCCGCCGCGCCGCGTCCCGGCCGTGGCGATAACGCCGCCAAAGCGTCCCGATAGAGTTGCGGCTTCAGCAAATTGGGAGCGGCCGGCGACGCCGCCACTCCGCGCTCGGTCAAAATCTCTTGTTTCGCCTGGCTCGGATTGCGCGGCGGAACGGACGCCAGCGACGTTTCCGTCACCTCGAAAACATGCTCCGGCGGCGGTTCCGTGATCCAGCGTTGAAGACGATCGGTAAACTTCAGAACTTCATTCCTACCCTTCGATAAATGTTACTTTGTTGGCTTCCCGCAAGGTCGTGATTCCCTGCCGCACCCGGTCCAGCGCCGAGTGCCGCAAAAACGTCATCCCATCCTCCCGCGCCGCGCGCTTGATCTCCGAGGTCGGCCGGCGCTCCAGAATCATCTCACGTATTTTCTCGGTCAAATCCAGCAGCTCGTGTATCGCCGTGCGCCCTCGAAAGCCCGTCCCGCTGCATTCCATGCAGCCCCGGCCTTCGTAGAACGGAAACGATTTCCACTCGGCCAGATCGAGCCCGCTCTCGCGCAGGTAATCGTCATCATAAGTCACGCGCTCCCGGCAGTGCGGGCAGATGATGCGGACTAAGCGCTGCGCCAGAATGCAGTTGAGCGAGGAGACGAAGTTGTACGGCTCAACCCCCATGTTCAGGAAGCGCCCCAAAACGTCCAGCACGTTGTTGGCGTGTACGGTTGTAAATACCAGGTGTCCCGTCAGTGCGGCGTTGATCGCAATCTGCGCCGTCTCCTGATCGCGAATCTCGCCCACCAGAATCTTATCCGGATCGTGGCGCAAAATGGAGCGCAGCCCGCGCGCGAAGGTCAGGCCCTTTTTTTCGTTTACCGGAATTTGCGTGATGCCCTTGATCTGATATTCGACCGGGTCCTCGATGGTGATGATTTTGTCTTCATCGTTCTTGATCTCGCTCAAGGCCGCGTATAGCGTCGTCGTTTTCCCCGACCCGGTCGGTCCTGTAACCAGCACCATCCCATACGGCTCCTTGATATAGCGCCGGAATTTCACCAGATCCTGCTCGAAGAAACCCACCACGTCCAGCGTCAAGCGCGAGAATTTCTCGCTCATCGACTCTTTATCCAGTACGCGCAGCACCGCATCTTCGCCGTAAATCGTCGGCATGATCGATACGCGGAAATCGATCAGCCGCGCCTTGTACCGAACGCGAAAACGCCCGTCCTGCGGCACCCGGCGCTCGGCGATGTCGAGCTCGCTCATCACCTTGATGCGCGAAATCACCGCCGAATACCATTCCTTCGCGATCGGACTCATCGCATACTGCAGAACTCCGTCGATCCTATATTTGATCGCCAGTTCCTGGTCGCGCGTCTCAATGTGTATATCGCTTGCGCGCCGCTCCAGCGCATTGAAGATCGTGGTGTCCACCAGCTTGATCACCGGCGCGATGTTGCCTTCATCCGACGTCAGCCGGTCGATCGAAAGATTTTCGTCGGCGTTGTCATCGTCGCCCACCACATCCAGCGTGAAACCTTCGGTCACTTCTTCGAGCACGCGCTGCGATTGCTCGGTCTTCTTCAGCAGATCCGTAATCTGCGAATAGGTTGCAACCCTGATCTTTAGTTTTTTCGCCAGCAGAACCGAAAGCTCGTCGATTGAGACAATCTGTCGCGGATCGGAAAGCGCGATTTCGAGCGTGCCGTTTTGCGCCTGCAGCGGAACGAAGTGATACCGGAACATCAGATCCACCGGAACTGTCCGGAACAGCTCGTGGTCGATTTTCGTAGTCTTCAGATCCACGAAATCGCAGCAGTAGCGCCGCGCCACCGCTTGCGCGTGTTCCGTTTCCTCAGAGGGATCTTTAATCTTGATGGTCTCGGTTGCCATGCACTTCCTGTTGGGGTCTACCTGATCGTGTTCGCCAGCGAAAAGATGGGCAGATATAGCGCTACCAGAACAAACGCCACGAAGATGCCCATGAAAATCATAATTGCCGGTTCAATGAGCGACAGCACCGCGGTCATGCGCGTCGCTACATCTTCTTCGTAAAACTCAGCCACGCTGCCTAACATCTGCGGAAGCGCTCCGGTCGATTCACCCACTTCCATCATGTCAACCGCTAAACCGGGTATGATGCCCGTGCTGGCGAGCGCCGCGGAAAGCGACTTACCTTCCCGCACCAGCACCGCCGATTTATCCAGCGCCTTCTTCAAAAGCGGGCTGCCCAGCGAGCGCCCCGTCGTCTCCAGCGCCTGAACCAGCGGAATGCCGCCCGTCAAAAGCGTCCCGAGCACGCGCGAGAGTTGCGCCACCTGATACTTCGTCCATACCTCGCCGAGCAGCGGCAGCCGCATCTTCCCTCGATCCAGCTTCTCTTGCGAACTCGTCGCGCCGCGACCAGAAGTAAGCCGCTACCGCCGCGATCGCAAATACACTGAAGCCCACCAGCACGTAGGCACGCGCCGTGGTCCCTACCGCAATCAAAATGGTGGTCGCCATCGGCAGCCGCGCGTCCATGGCGTTGTAAAGCGACGCGAAGTTTGGCACTACATAAGTCACCAGAAAAACGATCAGGCATACCACCAGCACGACCAGCACCGACGGATACAGCAGCGAAACTAGCAGTTTCTTGCGCAGCGACAACGTCAGCCGCTGGTAATGGATGTAGCGCTCCAGCACTTCCACCAGCGAACCGCTTTTTTCGCCCGCTAAAACCGAAGTGACATAAATCGCCGGAAAAACGCGCTGGTTCGCGAATGCGTCGGAGAGCGTCGTGCCCGTCCGCACCTCATTACGCACCGCCTGAATGTGACGGCCCATTTTCTCGTCGGTCAACCGGTCGGCCAGCAGATCCAGACCTTTCAAAATCGGCAATCCCGCCCGGATCAGAGTCACGAACTGCTGATTGAAAATCAGAAATTTCTCGAGGTTGACGGTCCTCTTGCGCCCGGCCATGCTCCCCAGCCGTGCGCCGAAATCTTTCGCCCGAACCGAATAGACCAGGTATCCCTGCCGCGCCAGCCGGTCGCGGGCTTCGCGCTCGGTCGGCGCCTCCGACACCTGCTCGTGCATTTGCCCGCGTGGGTCCGCGTACCGCAGCAGAAACTCAGCCATTCGCTATTTCCCCTGCGACCCGAAATCGAGAGAATCGACCACTTGCGCTCCCGCCGGAATGGTGAAATGAAACGCCTGCTCGCTCACCGGGGGGTTCAATTTTTCATTCGTAAACAAATAGGACAGCACCGATTGATCCCGCCCCACCACCTTCAACTGCCGGACCGATCCGTCCGGAGCGATCAGCATATCGATGCTCGCGTACGGAACGCGGTCGTTTTTGGCCAAGGCGTCCAGCCACTCTCCACCCGTTCCCGAATGCACTGTGAAATCCCGAAACTCCTTTTTCATATCCAGCCGGCCCAGCAGAAACGCGAGCGGCGCCCGCATATCCTCAGTGTCCTTTAGGGGCACTTTTTCTACCCTATTATCCATTGCGGTATATAGGTATACGTCCTTCCCGTCCGAGATGAACAGTTTGCCCTCCGGCCGGGTGTAATCCCAGCGCATCTTGCCCCGTTTTCGCAGGGTCAGAGTTCCGGCTTCCGGCGGCCGCGCGTGCCCCAGAATGCTGTAGTTTTCTACAAAGTCCACCGACAGCGTGCGCACATTGTTATACCGGTCCTGCACCTTCTTAATAAGCGCATCGGCGCTAGAGTCCGCCTGGAGAGCGATACACCCCGCCGTCAGCAGGCAAATGAGCCGGAACACAAACAACAGACGTTTGGGTGAATACCTTCGTTTAGCTATGGGGATAAACGTTCTATCAGCCAACCATCTTCGCCTTTTCTTCGATATCGAAGCCGGTCGTGCATCCGATTCGGCCGCCCTTGCCAGAACTCGACCACGTCGTGCAGCACGCAATACCCTCCCCAATAATCCGGAGCCGGAACGTCCTCAATGCCGCCGTACTCCGCCTCGACCCGCTCCAATTTCAGTGCGAGTTCTTCCCGGCTGCCCACCACTTCGCTCTGGCGGGACGCCCAGGCTCCCAGCCGGCTTCCGCGCGGCCGGGTTCTGAAGTACGCTTCCGATTGCGGGCGCGGCACCCGGCGCACCGTCCCCTCGACTCTCACCTGCCGCTCCAATTCCGGCCAATAAAAAGTTAGGGCGGCGAATGGGTTCGTTTCGAGTTCCCGCCCCTTCCGGCTGCCATAGTTGGTGTAAAAAACGAACCCAATATCGCTAACCTCCTTTAAGAGGAGCACCCGGCCGGAGGGCCGGCCGTCGCGCGTGGCAGTCGAGACCGTCATCGCGTTTGGCTCTTTTAAATCAGCAGCTTGCGCGTCCTTTATCCAGCGCTCGAACTGCACGATTGGGTTCGTTTCGCAGGTCCGTTCGTCGAGCCCCGCGAGCCCGTACTCCTCCCGCACCCCGGCCAGCGACAGGCGATGAGTTCGTTTGGTAAAATCCCCCATCGCCCCAGTTTGGCACCGCCCGTCGCCGTTGCTATACTCGGGACTGGCATGGTGTACCTGATCACGACCGTCCATATTGTTCTTTGCGCATTCTTGATTATTGTCGTTCTGTTGCAGAGCGGTCAGGCGGCCGACTTGGCGGGCGCGTTTGGCGGAATGGGATCGCAGACGGTCTTCGGCCCGCGCGGTACGGCAACGATTCTTTCTCAGTGCACCACCATCGCGGCCGCGCTGTTCATGATCACCTCGCTGGCGCTATCGATCATGTCGATGAAAACCGTGGCCGGGACGGGCAGTGTCCTCGAGCATCAGCGCGCGCCCGTAGTTCAAAAAGCCGCCCCGCCGCCCGTAAAACACAAGAAGTAGCTTCCCTCGGATTGCGGAGATGGCGGAATTGGCAGACGCACTAGCTTGAGGTGCTAGCGGGTAACACCGTGGGGGTTCAAGTCCCCCTCTCCGCACCATATATCTGGCTACTTGCGGTCATTCCCGTGCTAAGTGCTCCGCGAGATCCAGTCGCTCTTTCCAGGGATCCGGCTCGGCAATGGGGCCTTTGGTTGTGAAGTCGAGCAGGACGTCGCCTTGTCTGGTGTAAGCCGGCCAGCGCACCAGCCCGTCCCCATTCGGATTGCCGGATTTCGCGAAATTGCTCCAATACGCGTTAGCGGCGCGCGCTGTCGATTCGTCCTCGGGCGTCAGACCTGTTCCATATTTCGCGGCAACTGTATCGAATACGAAAGGTATTTCCGTCGCGTGGGGCGCTCCGGGCCATTGCTTCCGCATCGAGCTAGCGACATAGGAGAACCGGTATTCATAAGCCGGTTGTCCCGCTCCGGAGATGGTTTGGACCACGAATCGTGCTGGCTCTATCATCATCCGGTCCGCCGCGACCATATAGGCGATAGCTCTCAGATTCGTTGAGTGATTCGGATTGTAAACCGATTTGGCTTTTTCGGCATCGGCGCCGAAAGGAGAGAACAGCTCCTCGAACGACTTCGCATGGGAGAAACCGATGTCGAGGCTATTGGCGCCATCGATGATCGGAATCTTCATTTCATGTCCGGCAAGGAATGCGTCTTCCGGCGTTTCCACAACGATCTTGCCATCCAGCATGGGACCCGCGTACGTTCCGCTTTGCGCTCCCATGCTGGCCATATTCAATCCGTTCACAATTCGCTCGGCGGGCAAGTTTCGTAGCGCGGTTAAGGCGGCTTCCCCTTCGCCCGTGATACCGGCGTCCTTGGCGAAAGCGAGGCCGATCTTCTCCGCTGACGGAAGATCCCGCGTGGATTCGTGCAGCCGGCGCATAGGCATCAAGCTATTCCGACCGCCGCCCGATTCGACGATCGCCTTCTGAAAGAGATCTCTCGACATGGGAGAAGTCAGCAGGGTCAATACCGAAATGCCGCCCGCCGACTCGCCGAAGAGCGTTACATCGTGCGGATCTCCGCCGAATGCGGCAATATTTCTTTGCACCCATTTCAGCGCTGCGATTTGATCCATGAAGGTGTAGTTACCCAGCGGGCCGGAAGGATTCTCTTTTGTAAGTGCCGGGTGCGCGAAGAAACCGAAGCGCCCGACGCGGTAATTGAAACTCACGAAGACAAGACCATGCCCGGCGAAATGCGACCCATCGTAGACCGCGGGAGAACTTCCTCCGTTGACAAAACCTCCCCCATAAATCCAGACCATTACGGGCAGATGCGCGGAGGAACGTTGAACGGGCGCCCAGACGTTTACATACAGACAATCCTCGCTCGGTTTCGTTCCCAGCGGCGCCGCATCGCTGGGAAACGGCAGTTGCATACAATCTGACGCGTACTCAGTGGCGGGACGCACGCCGTTCCATGGCTCAACAGGCTGTGGTGCGCGCCAACGATTAGCGCCCACCGGCGGAGCCGCAAACGGAATTCCCTTAAACGACACCACGCCGCTTTTGATGCTGCCCTGCAGTTCGCCGGAATCAATCCTGGCGCGATCCACCGTACCGGCGGCGCTGCAGACGCCGCAAAAAACCAGAGCAGCCGTTATCAAACCGAATCTAGTAAGCATTGCTTCTCTATTATCGTTACCGCTTTGGTAAAAGAGAAGTTCGCTGTCCGCAGCATGAATATTCTCAGCGTCGCGTACCCGTTGTTACCTGTGGGGCCGGATTCAGGCGGTGGCGCGGAACAGATTCTGTATCTGCTGGAAGGCGGAATGGTCCGGCGCGGCCATCGATCCATCGTCATTGCTGCCGAAGGTTCAGAAGTGCGCGGCGAGCTCATCGAATCTCCCATTTCTCATGGCGAGATGACGGAAGCCGTTCGTCAGGCCGCGCAGCGCGATCACCTGCGCTTCATCGACGGAGCGCTCGATCGATTTCCCGTCGACTTGATCCACTTTCATGGCCTCGATTTCCATCGATACGTGCCGCAACGGCACGTGCGAAAGCTCGCGACGCTACACCTTCCACTCGCCTGGTATCCGCCCTCGATTTTCGACTTGCCGGGGCTGCAATTGAACTGCGTCTCCGCGACACAGGCTGCGGGAAGAAAGCTTCCTTTCGTTGCCAATGGCATCGACGCGCAACGCTACGCCGCGGTATCGGGAGACAAAAAGCATCTGCTTTGGCTCGGCCGCATCTGTCCGGAAAAGGGAGTCCACGCCGCCCTCGAAGTCGCGCACCAGCTCGATCTTCCGATAATCGTGGCTGGCCCCGTTCATCCGTTCCGGGATCATGAGGCGTATTTCCGGGACAAAGTTCAGCCGCTGTTGGATGACAAGCGCCGGTACGTCGGCCCGGTGGGACTGCGGCAAAAAATAGATCTCCTGGCGGACGCGATATGCCTATTGATCCCGAGCCTGGTGGAAGAAACCAGCTCTCTGGTTGCCATGGAAGCCGCCGCTTCCGGAACGCCGGTGATTGCCTATCGCAGCGGCGCGTTGCCCGAAGTGGTGGAACACGGCGTCACGGGTTTTATCGTCGATTCGCAAGCTGAAATGGCGCAAGCGGTCCAACGACTACACGAAATCTCGCCGCAAGCTTGCCGCGAACGGGCGAAGATTCGCTTCAATGCCGGGCGCATGATCGACGATTACCTCAAGCTGTACGAGTCACTATGACGCGGCATTTCGAAATCCTCTCCGCGCCCCACCAGATTTTGTACGGTTCGTCTCCGCGCAGAAAATTCCAGGCTGTATAGTTATGCGCGAACGCATAACGAATCGCCTCAAAGAGCAGCGTGCGGCCTAAGCCCGGTGCTTCGGTTTCGGGATCGAACGCGGTCATATAGTTGAACAGCGTGTTTCGCATAGTCGAAAGCGAGAATCACAGCCGCAATCTTCTCCTGGAAACGCAGTAAAAAGATTCGCAGCATGCCGCGCTTTGCGAACTCGCGAGCAATGTCTTCGAGAAAAGCCGCGGAATGGTTCGCTTCGATCATTCCAGCCTCGCCGTGCTTACGCCAACGCGCGCCATGCAAGCTGATCAAGGCGCCGATTGCTTCCGCATCCGCCTCCTTCAAAAGCTCAAATCGTGATGGGCCTTGCGACTCCGCTTTCTGTCTATCGCGGCGCACATTCTGCCGCAGGCTTTTCGACCGCTTTCCCCAATATTGCTCGAAATCTCCTGTGAGGAGGATCTCGCTGCATGGCGTATCTTCCGCAATCTCGGAAGCAATGTGCTTGAGCGGCGAATCAAACGATAGATCCTGCCAATTGCAGATATCCCATTCGAAATTCGATTCGAGATGCTCCCGCAGCTTGTCGACAATCGCCGAACGGTATTGAGGCGCAATCGCAGGCTCCAAATAATCCGATATTCCAGAACCGATCAGTGTCATCTGCCGCAAGCCGTTCCACTGGTGAAGAAAACAAGGAATGACGCCGGCAATCGATCCTTTTTCCCGTAATACCAGGACGTGTAGCCGGCCGCTGCCGAAGTGACGCCACCAGGCGATGAGCCATTCGGGCAACTGGAATGGCGTGAGAGCGTTCGTCGCTCGCGCAAAAAACGACCACTCCGGCTGAAATTCGAGAAGACGAGCGAAATCGCAGATGATCTCGAGCGTCAAGCCTGCCTGACTTCGGCTCCACAATTGGCGTCGAGAAGGCGCAAGGCTTCGCGATAGCCGTTCAGTGTACCCACATCGACGTAGGATTCGCCAATCTGGAATCCGTAGGCTCGGCCTCCGCGAGCCAGATATTCGTTGATAAGCGTTCCCAGATATTCATCCTGGCGATTCTTCCATATCTCGTGCAGCGCGCCCAAAATGGAACCCGGCATTCGGAATGCGCCCCAAATCCACTTTGTTCCGGCTTGAGCGCTCTTCACCCGCACTTCCAATACTTCGTTTTCTTCATTCGTAAGAACTGCGTCGAACCGCTCGGGATGCTGAACGGGGAACAGCAGTAGCGACAAGCATCCGGCGGGCAAACGCGCCAGTGCATTCTCAGGGAACCAGATGGTATCGGGCAACCCGATGCACACTTCCTCCTCGGGCGAAATCAGCGGCAGCGCGCGAAAGATTGCATCGCACAACCCGGCGGGCTGTGGCTGAACGGCATAAAAGATAGTCGCTGAAAGAGCGTGGCCGCCGAAGTAATCGAGAATGTCGGATTTGCCGGGTGAGATGACGAAGCAGATCTTATCGACACCGCCGTTCACCATGCGCTCCAGCAGATATTCGCTGACTGCTCTGGGCCGTTCGACAGATTCGGTCACATAGCTGCCGACCGGCAGAAGCTCCTTTGAAAATGCAAGCGGCTGAATACGGCTTCCCATGCCGGCGGCAGGAATAATTCCCCACATGTTTTAAATCTCGCTTCCCTTCGCATCGCGTGGATCTTCGATCAGATCGAGAAGGCGCTGGGCTCGAATATCGGAGGTGTGGCAATCGAGCGCTCTTTGTTTGGCATGCGCACCCACTTTCCTCAACAGAGCCGTCCCTTGTCCAACAGTTCGCAGAGCATCCGCCGCGGAGCGGGCAATGAGAATTTCCTCTTCCGGTTCAAAAAAAGTATCGAGCCCCACCCACCAGTCGCTAAGAACCGCAGTTCCGCACGCCGCCGCCTCGAAGAGACGCCCGGAGGGACAATACCCCATCGCGGCCATCGATCCGCGAGTGATATTCAAGGTAAGCGGCGACGAGGAATAAAACGCGCGATGTTCGTCCGGCGAGACATGTTCGAAATACCGAATGTTTGCAGGCCAGTTTTGCGGATTCGGATACATGGCGCCCCCCACCACGAATTTCTTCTCGCTGGCACGCCGGGCCGGATCGATTAACAGCTCCTCGAATGCAGCCTGCCGGTCCTCCGAGTAGGTTCCCAGGTACGACAGATCGGCTGTGAATTGGCTGCGCGGCTCGACGTGATAATACAACTCCGGATCTACCCAACCGTATAGCGGCGAGACACAACGCGCTCCAAGCCGCTCCCGAAGCTGATCGAGCGCTTGCCCGCCGGTATAGCTGAGAACCAGGTCGAACGCATTGAGGCCCTCCGGCGGAAGGTACGGAACCGGTTCGCCTTTGCTCAAACGGTTGAGCGTGACCGGCGTGTCCATGTCGTAGAAGATCGTGCGGGGCAGGCGAGATTCGAGAACCAGCTCGCACGCGGCGATTCCATCCGGACAGTAGGACGTCACGATTCCTACGTCCGCATTCGAGAGCGCTCGCCGTGCATGTTCGAGATTCTCATTCCATTCGGAATAGAGGTGCAGCTTCGCGAACGGAAACGACACCGCGTCGCGATGCGATGCATAGTACGGCGTATCGCATTCGAAAAAATCGATCTGGTGTCCACGCCGGCTCAGAGCGCCGAACAATCCTCGCAGCAAAGTGGCGTGCCCGTTGCCCCACGCGGAACTGATCGACAGGCCGAAGACGACAATGTTCATTCGTTTGCGGTTTTGATATTAGCGTTTTTTGAAACTATAAAACAACTCCAGGCTCACATTGCCGTTGAAATCGCGCAGTGCGACGGCGGACAACTTAGGCGTGAACGCCCATTCCACGCGAATGATCTCCGCGTTCGACTGGCTTAAGTCTTCAATGTAAGTGAATGTGATGTTATTGGCAATTTTCTGCTGTAGCGTAAGTCGTGCAGTCGGCTGCCCTCCACTGCCCTGGAATGAAGGATCGATCTTGAATTGAGTGATACCAAAAACGCGCTGAACGCGGCTGGCAAGCGGGTTCGCTACCGCCTGCCCCAGAATCGTCGATTCGCCCATTTGAGTAACAGATTGCTGCGGCGGAGCAGGCTGCTGAGAGGCGATAGTAGGATCGTTCGGCGTAGTGTTGGTCGCCAGCAATTGCACGATCTGCTGGAAAGTGAGCGGCGGGTCGGAATGGTAGCTTAGCTTCAGATTGTCGATTGGACCTGAAACGCCGAGTGTGACCTCTACATTCTGGGCAATCGTGTTGAGCGAGATGTTCAAGACCGGTTCAATCGCATTCGGATTATAGAAGTCGATGGTTCCCGTGCTCACCGTATATGTATTGCCGAAGAAGACTAGCTGGCCATCGGTTATCCGCATTGACCCCAGAATGCCGGGGTCAGCAGCGGTGCCGCGCACCGTCAGATTCGCTTCCACGGTCAACCTGTCGGCGTAAGTTGTAACAACGCGCAGTTCGGGAGCGGTCAGGACGTGGATGTCCAGCCGCATATCCGACAGCAGCGGGGAAGGGGCCGTGGGTACTGAAGGCGGCGTCGACGCGTTGGTCAGGATGGAACCCACATCGCCCGAAGAGCCATATTCGATGCGCTGAACCATGACAGTTCCGCGCACCAACGAACGCCGCGTACTGCCGATGACGGCGATTGTCGCATTGGACGTCACGCTAACGCCGGAGTAGCGCACCCGAACCTTGGTGGCGGCCGCGCGCAGGTTGAAGTTCAGATTCGAGTTTGCATATCCCACAAAACCGGTAACTGAAATCTTGCCGCCGCCGCTTTGACCCGTCAGGGTTTGTATCGTCGCGTTGGTGCCGTTCAGCAGGATGACGCCATTTCCATTAGAGAGGCCGTTCGGCGCTTCGGCGTAGTTCACGTTTGCATCCTTCAGTTCGATGCGGCCATTCACCAGTGGCTGTGAAAAGCTACCGTGAACGATCGCATTCATAGTGACCGTACCCGAAGAATAGAAATCTTTGTCGACATCCTGCAGGAGCGCGAGATCTGTGTCGGCGTTCACCTTTAGCCCCAACGGCGTATTCGCGCTTTTCAGATTCACCGCGCCGGAAGCGGTGATATTCGTTCCTGGCCCCGCAATTCGAAATTGCTCTACGTTCACAACGGAGCGATTCAGCGCGATCACGATAGGGCCGTTGTTATGAATTGCGACGGTTCTTCGGGCAGGGCCGCCGGTAACGGACGCGCGGGGCAGAGTCTGCGCTTCCAGCGTATTCAATTGGAGGCGGGCGGTCAAAGCATCGGTGTTGAGAATTGGGCCGTTCACCGAAGCTTGGCCTTCGACCAGCGCGTCGAAGCTCGGCGGGACAGCCGGCCCGGTGGCGAGGAACGGAGCGAGATTCGAGTACCGGACGTTGGCGAACGTGAGGCTTGCTCGAACGGGATAGTTGCCGGTTAGCTGCGAATCTCCGGAAGCGTGAATCTGGCTTTGCGCGATATCGGAATCGAAGCGGAAATTCAAAGTCGATCCCGAGGTATGCGCCGCGAGATTCGCGTTCCCAAGATTTCGATTGTTCAAGCGCAGCGCCTTCGCCGATGCGTCCGCATTCAAGCTCGAAAAAAGAACTGTGCGGCTGCCGTTCCGCTCCTGCAAGTTGGCCGCCAGGTCCGCGGTGATTTGCAGAGTGCCGGCAGTCCCAGGCTTCACCTGCTCCACGTGTACGATCTTTGCGATCTGAATATCGGTGCTCTTCACGTTCAGCTTCATCGCCCCGGCGTTGAAATCGTTCACGGGATGAGAGAACGACCCGGCAAGAGTGACGCTGCCCGCCGGAACATCCAATCGGATGGACGGAATGTCAACCAGCGTATCGGAATAATGTACGCTGCCTTGCAACCGGTTGATCGGCTCCTGATAAACTTTCGCACGCACAAGCGTGAACGATAGATCCGCGTTCGGCCTCTGAAGCGTGCCGGCCACATGCCCGTTCGCAGATAACGTTCCGGTTGCCGGAATGGAGCCTTGACCCGCAATACTGAGCGCTTTACCGACGGAGAGATTCTGAATCGATGCGTCTGCTGTCGTCGGGTAATTCTTCAGCAGCGCAGTGCGGCCATTCACCTGAATATTCGAGCCTGCGAAATCAGACTTCAAGTTGTAATTCACCGTTCCGTTTACTGTACGGGCCGTGGCGCTGAGATCGCCCGCCGATTGATTCTGAACGCGAAGGCCACGAGCCGACAGATCCAGGCTGACATTGGAAATGGTTACTTCGGATTGCTTGTTGACTTCGCGCACATCGGCCGCGGCGTTTGCGTTCAGTTGGATTGCGCCCGCTAAGCCGGGCGATTCGCGCTGCAAAGCGCGAACGTTCGCGAGCTGGACATTGCTGGTCGCGACCTGGAATTGCGCATGACCCACCGTGAAGCTATCACGCGGATGTTGAAACGTTCCGTTTAAATCGACGCGCCCTCCGGCAGCGGCGATCTCGAGCGGCGAGAGCGTGATGAGCCGGTCGGACAGATTCACGTTCGCATACAGCCGGTCGATGGGTTGGCCGTAGGCATTCCCGTTCACCACTTGCAGAGTCGCGCCGCCCAGCGGATCGCCGTATGTGCCGTTAATATGCACGTCCGCGCTCAAGTTCCCGCTGGCTGGAATGGAACTCTCGCCCGCCAGACTGAGCAGGTCGGAGATCTCGCCGTTGCGCATCGTGAGGTTAGCCGCAAGCGGCGAACTCGGCACAGGGCTCCATTTGCGAAGCCCGATGGATGCATTAAATTTCGTATCCAGCGAATTGCGCGTCAGCAAGCCGTTTTGAATGACCGCGCCGGAGGGTTCAGCGGCCAAATCGGCGGCGAAGCGATCGAACCCGCGCTGTTCCACCGCGAAGCGGTTCACGGCAAGGTGGCTGGTGATGTGAGGCGCCGAAAGATTGCCGGTGATCTGCGCCTGAATTGTGGCGGCGCCGCCTGGCTGCAAGCTGACGGGCAGCGATGCTTCCGGCGTCTTGGAAGCAAAATTGGCCGCAGGCAGAAAGTCATTCAGATTGTGCGAAACCAGGCTGACGTCGATGCGTTTATTCAGCGAGCCGGACAGATCGAGCCGCGAATTCGGCAGCGCCAGATAAGAATTGCCCAGATTGATGGAACCGCTTGCGCCCACATAGTTTGCATAGAGATGTCCGCTGAGAGGCAATCCGCGCGTTCCGGGGGCGATCCCCAAGCTCGCCTCGGCCGCGTAGCCGGTTGTGCCTTTGGATTTCAGATCGCCACGCGCCTTGATGGAGCCGTCCAGCGTGCCGTCATAGCCCAGGCGCTTGCCGGTCAATGCTCTCGCCACTACCGGAAGCGAAAAATTATGGAGCCCTCCTTCCACGCTGAGGCGCTGCATTTTTTCGATGAAAAGCTTGGCCTGGAGCGAACCTCCGAATGCATTCAGCTTTAGGCCATCCATGCTGATGAGATATGGATCGGCATGAAACGGCGAGTACAAACTTATGTCCGAAACACGCGTCTGCCCGCTGCGGATCGATAGATCCTTTGAATTGAGCGTTCCGTTGACCGAATAATTGTCCTGCGCGTCCAGCTTCGCGGTGCCGTTTGCATCGAGCGCGCCGCTGGCCTGGACACTGGAAACTTTCATCAAACGCGCAAGTTCACCCAGCACCAGATGCGCGTTGAACCGCACCGCCGAGTTTTTCGCCGGATCGACTGTGCCTGCGGCTTCAAACGTAGTCTGCCCCAGCCCGATGTGGGCGGTTTGCACTTCGATTACTTTGTTCGTTTCCTCCATCTTGGCGGCCAGTTCGAGGCTAAGCGTTCGCGGAACTCCATTGGCGCTCACATCTATGGGCAAATCAAAGCTGCGCTGCATTTCCGGCAGTGACACACTGGCGTTCACTCGCGCGGAAATGAGCGGTGCATTCATGTTCTGGATCGCGCCGGTCAAGACGATTTGCGATTGATCCGTGCTCAGCTTGGCGTCCGCGATCTGCAGCGCATCTTTCTTGATGGTCACCGGCAGGTTGACATGCACATTGAGCGGAGGATTCTTCCCCGATGCCAGGAACAGCGGGTCAATCGACAAATTTCCCTGGTAGCTGGGACTCAGAGTGTTGTAGTTCAACAGCGCGCGCAGATTTTCCCCGCGAGCGCTGAACGCTGTCTTCTGCTGAGAATATTGGAGCAGTCCATTCGTGATCTGAAACTTGCCGATCGCCAGATCGACCACGGTTTCGAGCCCCGAGGTTTGGCTGGGCTTCTTCTGAATTTTCGGCTGCGGAATATTCGTCTTGCCATCCGGGAAAACGATTAAATTCACTTGCGGGCCGTCGATTCCCACGTACTGGAGATCCACCGCGTGCTTCAATCCGGCAAACAATTTCAAGCGCACTTCGAGCAGCGAAATTCGCGCCAGCGGGTCGGCGGTTTTGGGCTCCGTGCCGTGCAGAACAAAGTTCCGGATGCGGGCAGTTAAATGCATCCAGTCAAATTGAAACGATCCGATCTCGACCACGCCGCCGGTCGACTCCTCGGTTACCGAAATGATTTTGCCGCGCACGAAATTCGAGAACCAAGGCGTGCTGATTACGATAATGGCCTGCGACAATCAGGACCAGCAGCAGCCCGGGAATACCTGCGCCAATCCATATCCAGATCTTCTTTCGTCTGCTCATGCCAGGCTCTCCTCACGAAAAACGATTTTTGCGCTCTTGCGCTGATCGTCTAACCAGGCGAAGAACTGCCGATTCACCTCGTCGCCAGTTAGAACATCGCGGATCTGGTCGTGTAAATCGTCGAGAGACTTGCCCGGATATTGCCGGTGAAGAGCCGCGGCGTGCTCACGATAATACTTTTCGATCTGGTCGTCCGTGATGAGAACCGCCGGCTTGAACCGGGTATCGACAAATCGAAGCACCGTCAACTGCCACTGGAATTGCATTCGCAGTTCGAGATTCGTGAGGCCGTAGCGCTGAAGCGCCTGCTCAAAAGCGGCATTGGATTTAAATCGCTGCTTGTTCAGCGCCTCAAGCTGGCGATCGGCTTCCTGCGGCGTCGCTACCGGATAATCGCCGATGCGAATCTCGCGGCGGATGAGGACCTGATCGATGAGCCGGCTGGCGGCCTGCTTGCGCGCAGCGGTGCTGAAGTTTAAAGGTCGATCGTTTAGAAAGCCGACCACCCGAATATCGCGGTCGATGTCGCTGTCCTTCACGATCGCGTTGCCGACTATCACCGCGATGCGATCGATGATCACGGCGAAGGCCAGGCAGTGGGCCAGAAGAAGCAGGCTGACGGTACGGCATCGCATCAGAACGCCTGCCCAATCGAGAAGAAGAATTGGAAATGACCCAACTGTTGCGGACTCGCAGAGCAGTTCGGAAATGCGGGATTGCCGATCTGGGAAGAAGTGCACGAGAGCAACTGCTGGATGGTTTCGTTTTGGCTGAATCCCGCATAGCGGGTGGGATTTAGGGTATAGGCAAAATCGACGCGAACGGGGCCGAGCGGCGTCTTGTAGCGAATCCCGAACCCAGCCGCCTGAACCGCGTAATTGAAATCCTGCAGGCCGTTCTGGTGATAGCGAAGCGAGATATCGCTGACGGTGTTGTAGATGTTCCCCATATCGTGGAAGAACACGCCGCTGAGATTCGGAAAGAGCAGCGGAAAACGCAATTCGAAGGTGTTAAAAAAGAGGCCGTTGCCGCCGATGGGGAAACCCGTAGCGGTTGGACTGGGCGGCGTGATCGGAAGCTCGGATGCAACGCCGATGTCACGCGGACCCGCCTGATTATCGCCGAAGCCGCGCATGGAAACGCTGCCGCCTCCGAAAAACCGGTCGGGCAGCGGAATCACGTTATACGCATTCAAGCCGGCCGGGATATTGAAGGGAATAATCGCGCCGACCTGTGTTTGCCGCGCGAACACGAGATTCCTTCCGAGCGATGTATAGGTCGCGTTGCGAGCCAGAAAGCGGTAGAAGTTCCGCTGCGATCCAAAAAAGTTCCCGGCAATACCCGTATCAAGCGTATTCCAGAATCCGCGATGCGCATCGGCCGGATTGTCGCGATGATCCTGGATAAAGCTGCCGGATAATTCACCGATACGAACCGCCTGAGTAAAAGCGGCGGTGTTCAGCGCGGGAATTGTGGTGTTCGGGGCATCGCGGCGATACGCGAAACGCAGCAACACCGTCGAAGCACGATTTAATCTTTGCGACATCTGCGCCGCAGCCTCTTCTCTCCGCACGGCAAAAGGACTGAACGTCCTGCGTGGTGTCGTAAAGAATCGTAAATGTCAGCGTGCGGCTGAAGGAGTTGAGGAACTGGGGCATGATGTAGTTCAACGATTCACGCTGCTCCAGAGTCGAATAGCGAGCCTGTAGCGATACAGTTTGACCCAGTCCCAGGAAATTCAGGCGATTCACGTCGAAGGAAACGATGGGTGAAACACCCTTTGAACCGCCCGCCGCGGCCAGGTTCGTGGTGGTGCTGCCAAATTGCCCGACTTCGAGTCCAAGCCCAACGTGGAACGAGTAACGCGCGGCCTCGTCGAAATCGTAGAGAACGTATTTGTATTGGTTTGTCCCGTTTGGATCCTGCAGCGCCGTGTTAACGTTTGCAAAAATACCAAGATCCGTAAGCTCGCGAGCGATGTCGTTGATCTTGAGCATGGAAACCGGCTCGCCTTCGCGAAGCGTGATTCTCTTTTGCACCAGAGAAGGGTGCGTGCGATAGAGGCCGGAGATGATTACCTGGCGCACGAAGTCGCGGCGGCCCTCGTTGATACGGTAATTCAGATTGATGGTCTGCGGACGAGTGCCGGCCGTCGTCGCATACTGGAACGCCGCATTCGGGAAGCCGTGCGAGTAATAGTAGCCGAGAATCAAATTACGGTCGGAAGCAATATCCACTTCGGCAAACGGCTGTCCCTCGCTGGAGGTCAGTTGATTTTTGATAGGCGTGAGATCAAGCTGTGAAACCCCCGTTACATCCAGGTCTGCTACCGTCCATTGCTTTCCCTGGTCGATATGGAAGACCACCGCAATATCGGCCGGCTTACCTTTATAGTTAGTTTCTACCGTCGAGGTGACTTTCACGTCGCGAAAGCCATTGGCGCGGTATAGATTTTCAATCGCCTCCTCATCCTTCTTGCGGAAGTCCTCGCTGTAACGCCCGTATCGCATTATTAGCGTGGCGGGCCGAAGAAACATTCGCTCGCGGATGGTGTCGAGCGTGAAGTAATGGCTGCCGAGAATCTGGACAGCCACGAGCTTGCGCCGCGGACCCGTCGCGATGTAGTAGTTGATGATCTGCTGATCGCTCTGCGGCGGCTCCTCCTTAAACGTGACATCCACGTCCGGATAACCCTTCGCCTGGAAATAATCGTGAAGATTGCGCGCGCCTTCCGTCAGAAGATCTCTGTCGACCGAGCCCTCTTCATAGACCGGTATGTATTTGCGTAATGTTCCCTTTGAGACCTTCGCCTCGAGCGCTTTGATGGTGATCTTCGGACCTGCGTTGATGTCGAAGCTGGCCTTCGCCCGGTTTGTCCGTGAGTTGTAATCGAGCGATGTCATATCGACCGAGGCGGTCAGGCGGTCTTTTTTGGCATATTTCTTCCGGATATTTTCGCTTCCTCTGTCGGTCAGAGCCGAAGTAACTTGCCGCCAGCGATGGATGAGCGGAATGCGCCAGCCGGTGGCGCGCACAATGGTTTCGTTCGGAAGCTTGGTGTCGCCTTCAATCGCCGGCATTTCATACCGGGCGCGTTTGCCCGCCTGGACCAGGAAACGAACGGTCACCTGATGAGTAACTGGATCCTCAATGGTCGCGGTGCCGACCGTAGCTTCGTAAAGCCCGTTATTCCGCAGCTCATACTCTATGGTTTTCCGCGCCGTCTCAAGCGCATCTTCACTAAACGGCGCGCCTAACTGCAATTGCGCATCGCTGATAATCACGGCGCGGTTCGGAGGCGATTTTATACTGCCCTGCGCGCCGACATGCCCGATGAAACTGCCTGGCGCGAGTAATAAAGCGTATGGTCACTCCTCCGGCGCCGGGCTCGGCATCCACCTGGATGTCGTCATAAAGACCGCTTGCAAACATTCGATCGATTGTGGTTGCGACCTGGTCCCGGTTAAGCGGTTGGCCGGCGCGAACGAGCTGCATGTTCGCCAGATCTCTCGAATCCAGCGGCTGAGTAGACGGGTCATATTGCACGGAAACTACCGCCTTGCCGCTAAAACTCTGTGCGTGCAGGATACTCAAGCTGAAAATAAGGAGAAGCGCAAGAAAGGACTGGCAAAGGCTAACGGGCCACAGGTTTTTCATCGCTGCCGTTTGCGCCGCCGCTAAGTCCGAAGCTCTTTCCCATAAAAAAAATCTTTTGCGAAGTGGTAAATCCCGTAAATCCCCCGTATAGCTGCATCTCGTGGACGCCGCCTCCGTTTGCGCTGTTACATGTATGTGTCTCAGCTACCGGACGGCGGTGATCTATAGAGCGATCGATAGCGATGATGCGGCCAGCGTTTGTCGAGCTGCTCAAATCGACGGCCTCGAAATGGAACTATCACAACGCTCCACGGTTGGGGGCGGCGCTGGCCTATTATGCGCTGCTCTCAGTGGCTCCGCTGTTGATTCTGCTCGTAGCCATTTGCGGGCTCGTGTTTAAACAGACCGCCGAGCGGCAGTTATTGCAGCAGGTCGCGGCAGTAGCGGGCTATTCCAGTGCCAAGACAGTGCGGATGCTGCTCGAGAGCACTCATCGCGCGAACGGTCTGCTGGCAGCCGTCGTCGCTCTGCTCTCTTTACTTTTTGGCGCATCGGGCGTTTTCGTAGAATTACGGGCTGCGCTGAACACGATTTGGGAAGCGCCGCCGCAGGCGTCCACGTGGCGCGGCTTCCTCTGGCAGCGGCTGGCGTCCTTCGCGATGGTGATTGCGCTGGGCCTCCTGCTCTTGGCGTCCCTGATCTTGAGCGCGGTCTTTACGATGGTCGAGAAATTCTTCTCCGGCGTCGTGCCTCTCCACTTCACTGTCTTGAGCGAAGCCGGAAACTTTTTTATTTCGCTGGCCGGCATGGCCGTGCTATTCGCGCTTATCTTCAAATTCGTTCCTGAGGTCTCGATTCATTGGCGGGATGTAGCCATCGGCGCTATCGCGACCGCGGTGTTCTTTAGTATCGGGAAGACGCTTCTGGCGCTTTATTTGGGAACCGCGGGCGTGGGCTCGGCATATGGCGCCGCTGGATCGCTGGTCGCCCTGATCGTGTGGGTCTACTATTCGGCTCAAATCTTTCTTTTTGGCGCAGTCTTCACGCGAGTGTATGCCGACACGCTCGGCTCGCAAGCCGCCAAGCGGGAGCGTGCGGCTGCCGCGCGATTAGGTCTGTTTCACTATTTGCGAAAAACAGGCCGATAGAAAAGATTCCTTTGAGACAGCTTAGCTAGTATTGCTTCTAGTATCGGCAACCCAAAATGCCGGGGCAGCCGCTCCGGCGTGCGCTAAAATAGAGTTTCCCTCCTGGTTTTCCCCCATGATTTCAGTTAGCAATGTCAGTATGCGTTACGGCGGCAAAATCCTCTTTGAGGACGTAACAACGACTTTTCTGCCTGGCCGCCGCTATGGACTTACCGGGCCCAATGGAGCCGGTAAGTCGACCTTTATGATGTTACTTTCGGGCGAGCTCGAGCCGCAGAAGGGCGTCGTCGTGCGTCCGAAAAAGGTTGGCGTTCTCCGGCAGGACCAGTTTGCGTTCGATCCGTATCGAGTGGTCGACACCGTGGTTATGGGTAACATGCCGCTGTGGCGAGCTCTCGAAGAGCGGGAAGCGCTCTATTCGAAGGCGGATCTGACGGATGCCGACGGCATGCGGCTGGGCGAACTGGAAGGCATCGTGGCGGAAGAAGACGGCTACTCGGCCGAAAGCGACGCCGCCGTGCTGCTGGATGGCTTGGATATTCCGGAGCCGTTGCACGAGCGCAGAATGGGCGAGCTGCAAGGCGGGCAAAAGGTCCGCGTGCTGCTTGCGCAGGCGCTGTATGGCCGCCCGGAGGCGCTGCTGCTGGATGAGCCGACCAACTATCTCGATCTGGAATCGATTCACTGGCTGCAGAATTTTCTGACGCATTACGAGGGAACGCTCATCGCGATCTCGCACGACCGCCACTTTCTGAACAGCGTCTCCACGCACACCGCCGATATCGATTATCAATCGATCATCACGTATCCGGGCGGATACGACGATATGGTTCTGCAGAAGACGCAGGTCCGGACGCGCATCGAAGCGGAGAACGCACAGCGCGAGAAGAAGATCGCCCAATTGAACGAGTTCATCGCGCGCTTTTCCGCCGGCACGCGCGCCAGCCAGGTGACTTCCCGGAAGAAGGAGGTAGAGCGCCTGCAAACTACCGAACTCGCGCGCTCGAATATTCAGCGGCCGTACATTCGCTTTGAAATGAAGCGGCCCTCCGGAAAGCACGCGCTGGAGTTCAAAGGCGTGAACAAGAGCTACGGCGATTTGCACGTCGTCGCAAATTTCTCAGCAGCCTTGACGCGCGGCGAGAAAGTGGCGCTGATGGGGCGTAATGGCGCCGGCAAAACGAGCTTGTTGAAGGCCCTGTTGGCGAACGCTCCAGGGGTGGACGATCCGGATGTGGGTCTCGATTCCGGTAGCGTCGTTTGGGGCCATGAAGTCCAGGTGGGCCATTTCGCCCAGGATCATCGCGCCAGCATCCGCAACGGTACGACGGTGGAACAATGGCTGCACGATTGGGATCCGCAAGCTTCAAGAGAAGAGATCCGCGGCTTGCTCGGCCAGATGCTGTTCCGGGGCGAAGAGGGTCTCAAACCAACGGACGCCTTATCCGGTGGCGAGGCCGCACGGCTGATTTTCTGCAAGCTGATGCTGCAGAAACCGAACTTTCTGGTATTCGATGAGCCGACCAACCATCTGGATCTGGAATCGATCAATGCGCTGAACATTGCGCTTCAGAAATTCGAGGGCACGGTGCTGCTGGTGACGCACGACGAAGACCTGGTGGATGAAGTCGCGACGCGGATCTGGCGCTTTGAAGATGGACGGATCGAAGACTTCCGCGGCGCCTACGAAGAACTCAGCGCCGCAGCCGTTCGGTAGGCTTCAAGAAACGAAGTACCGTAGAGCCGCAAAAGAAATCACAAGCACTACCAGGAAGACAAACAGCTCAATTGTAAGGCGGCGCTTCCGGCCCGATGGCGAAGCGTTGCGTGCGGCGGCATGGCGCAGCCGTAGATGTTTCATCGACTTTATTTTCGCTTCTTTGGTAGCCGGGAGCGGGCGGTGGAAAACTTTCGCGCAGTCGCGGCATCGATAGCGCTGCAAGCCGCGCCAGCGTTTGAAAAATTCCAGAGCCGGTTTTCTGCGCGAGCGGCGTATGTTATCGCTGGAACAAACAGGACATATCAGCATGGCGAAGCGTCTATTTACTCTTCGGCCAGCGATACTTGTTGCAACAGAACAGCGCCGCTGGACGGGACACTTCCCAAAGGACGCATATACTCCAGCGTCAACAGGGCTAAGTCGCAGCGCGGCGATGTGAACTGCCATGTTCCGCTTGCGGCGCCTACCAGATCGCCGCCGGCCAGGTTGGTCTGTTTCTCATTCGGTATGGGGTAGAGGTGCCAGGCGAGGCCGCTGGGCGCAGCCATTCCCGCTGCTTCCGCGTGCCAGGCGAGGCGATAGACGCGATTCGGCTCGAGCGGGACATACTGCCGCAGCAAAAGACAATGCTCCGGCTGACTCCCGGAAAGCGTAATCCGCACGCTCCTCTCGCTGAGGGATTGCTCAACTTCGGCATCCGCGGAAGAAAGCGGCGCCCAATCGAAGCCATGCCGGAAGAATGGAACTGCGAAATCTCCGTTGTCGAGAGGATGCGCGGGCTCCGGAACCGAAAGCCGGATCCATTTCGCCCGGCTCATGCTGCGCCAGATGTCGAGCGCGGGCTGAAATTCTCCGGCCGCGAGCAGACGATCTTCGATGGGTCCTATCTGATCGTCCCGGCCATAATCGACCGGGTTGCGATCGCCCGCCGCGGCGACCAGGCGCATTACGATGGGCGCAACGGCCTGGTACTGATGCGCGTTGTCCAGAAACGATGCGTAGGCCAGCAGCACGCCGCCGCGATCGGGAATGGCGCGCGCAATCCGCCGCGGGTCCTGGTTCATCAGCCACATTTGCGTGAAGACCGGATCGGGGGAATACGGCGTAATTTCGAGCGTCGCCTTGGCCCAGTGAAAAAATTCCCGCTCGTTCTGCTGCCGGAAGTAGAAATTGGTGAGAGTCCATTTCGGCAGGAACATGCGATCCACTTGCGCGGCGCGCAAAAAATAGCGCTCGGCCGAGGCCGCATCGTGGCGCTCCATTTCGGACGTCAGACCTAGTTGGATCCAGGCTTCGACATTAAAGGGGTTCAGCTCGACCGCGCGTTTAAGCAGAGTTATTTTCCTCTCCGGCTGCCACAAAGCAAGGCGGGCTATATAGGTGCTGTTGAAGGGCACGAGACCCGCGGCCTCGGCCACCGATGCGGCTGTATCCTGCCGGAACAGGAACGACGCGAGGGCAAAACGCGCGGAATAATAGGCGCCGGCCAGAGCTGCCGCCACCAGCCCGTAGCGGAGTATCTGGAGAAACACGCTCCGCTTCATCTGTTTAATCCGAAGTCAATAGCACGACCGCTTGCGCTTCGCACGATCGGCCCTCTCCAACGGGTCCGACATTTTCCGCAGTCTTGAATTTGACGCTGACGCAGGTCAAGGGCAAGCGCACGATTTGCGCCAGGCTTTCCCGGATTCTGCCGCGAAACTCCTTCAGCTTCGGCCGTTCCAGAATGATGGTCGCATCGAGATTCACTAAACGGTAGCCATGATCGGACGCCAGGCGCAGAGCGTGCTCGAGAAATTGTGCGCTATTCGCGCCTTTCCATTCCTCGGCGCTATCTGGAAAGTGCATGCCGATATCGCCGAGCGCAAGCGCGCCGAGAACGGCGTCGGTAACCGCGTGGAGGAGCACGTCTGCATCCGAGTGTCCGGCCAGACCGAACTCGGACGGAATCTCTATACCGCCCAGAATGAGCGGCCGGCCTGCTTCGATGCGATGCGTGTCCCAGCCTTGGCCGATTCGCAAGCGCGGCGCGTTCGCTTCCGGCATTCTCACTTGCTGAGATCGAGCGCCGAGTTCTCGAGCGCCAGATAGAGGCGCGCCAGATCCATATCGCTGGGCTTCGTAATTTTGATGTTGCGGTCTGTGCCCAGCACCACGGAAACTTCCACCTGCTCCAGACGCTCCACCAGCGATGATTCATCGGTGCCGATAAACAGATCCTGACGGGCGCGCTCAAAAGCCTGGCGCAAGAGATCGAGGCGGAACACCTGCGGTGTTTGCGTGAGGATCAAGCGCTCGCGCGGCAGGGTGGCGCGCACTTTGTTGCGATGCACCTGCTTCACCGTATCGACGGGGACGATGCCGACGATGGCGGCGCCGGTTTGGCTCGCTTCATTGATCACTCGCTCAATGGCTTCCCGTTCGATAAAAGGCCGCACGGCATCATGCACCGCCACTAGCGTGGTGTCTTCCGTTATGGTCGCAAGCGCGTTTTCCACCGACTGCTGGCGCGTTTCGCCGCCTGCAACGGTTCGGACGCAGTGCTCCAGGCCGTGCGTTTTGAACAGCTCTTCGGCCCAGGGGAAATCATCTTCGCGCAAAGCCACCACAATTTCGGTAACCAGCGGGCAGCTTACGAACTTTCGAATGGTGTGAATCAGAATCGGCGAGCCGCTCAGCAGCATGAACTGCTTTCTGCTGATCCCCGCCCTTTCCGGCGAGCTTCGGCCCATGCGCGTGCCCAATCCGGCCGAGGGAATGATGACGGAGACTTTCATGGCGCCGAATTTACATGATAGAGGAACGTGAAGCGCCCTATCTCGGGTACGGATGCCCGCGCAGCGTCGTAAAGGCGCGATAAATCTGTTCGGCCAGCATCACGCGCGCGAGTTCGTGCGGAAAGGTCATGGGCGACAGCGATAGCAGCAGTCCGGCGCGGGATCTCCACTCGGGCGGAAGTCCATCGTGGCCGCCAACCAGAAACACCAGATCGCTCGCTTCGCGTTCCGCGCGTTCGACCAGCGCGGTAAACTCCCCCGAATTCATCTGCCGCCCGGCCGGATCGAGGAATATCTTGCGCGCGCTTGGATGCCTGGCAAAGACGTCGAACCGTGCCGGAACAATTTCGCGCATTTCACAATCGGCGTAGCGGCTGCTGCGCTTCAGGAACTCGGCCGCGATGGCGTTCGCGTGCGCATCGCGCGGTTTTCCAATGAAATAAAGAAAAAGTTTCACGCCGTCTGTCCAAAAGTAGCGAACTCAAGTACCAGAACCGAAAAACTGGCGGCCTAAGTGCCCGGTTGCAAACGACATAGCGACACGATATTGTTTTAAGTGCTATGGCTTCAACAGTCTGGAAAGGCTATATCACCTTTGGCCTCATTACCATTCCCGTCCGTCTGTATGCGGCGGCACGGGGCGAGCGCGTCAGCTTCAATCAGATCCATCAGGTCTGCGGGAGCCGCATCAAGCAACAGATCTATTGCCCGCATTGCGAGCGCGTCGTGGAACGAAGCGAACTGGCCAAAGGGTATGAGGTTGAAAAAGACCGCTATGTGGTGGTCAATGACGAAGAGGTAAAGAGTGTCGCGCCGGCCTCAAGCGACAACATGGAAATCGCCGAGTTCGTGAAAGCGGAAACCATCGATCCTATCTATTTCGATGCTTCCTATTTCATGGTGCCTGAGGAAGCCGGCAAGAAGGCCTATCGTCTGCTGCTCGAAACCATGCGCAAATCCGGCTACAGCGCCATCGCGAAGATCACGATGCACCAGCGCGAGTACACCGTAGTCGTGCGACCGCACTCCGACGGCCTCTTGCTGCACACCATGTTTTATCCGGAGGAGGTGCGCGAAGTTCCCGAATTCCGCCGGGATGAAAGCGTGAGCGTAAGGCCGCAGGAAGTCGAGTTGGCGGAGAAACTGGTGGAAGGGCTCGCGACGGATTTCGATCCTTCGAAATACCACGACGAATACCAGGGCCGCCTGCTGCAGATGATCGAAGCCAAGCGTGAAGGGCAAAGCGTGCCGAGCGAGGCGCCGAAGAGGCGCGCGCCCGTAATCGATCTCATGCAAGCGCTGCAGAAGAGCCTGGGAGAGATGCCCTCGCGTAAGCCCGCCGCCAAGGCTGCGCAAAACGAGCCTGCGGCAGCCGCTCCAGCCACGAAAAGACAACCTGCCAAACGCAAGACGGCGAGCGGCTGACCGTCAGCTGCTAGATTCCTGGCATGAGCGCCGCCGGTAACTCCGCCGCGCCGCTGGCGCGAAGGATCGGACTCTTCGACGCGACCATGATTGTGATGGGCGGCATCGTCGGATCGGGCATTTTCGTCAATCCGTACGTAGTTGCGCGGCAGGTACACACTTGGGCGTTGATTCTCGGCGCCTGGATACTCGGAGGTCTTACCGCGCTCGCCGGCGCCTTCATTTACGCCGAGCTTGCCATGCTCAGACCCAATCTCGGCGGCCAATACGCATACCTGCGGGACGCATTTCATCCGCTCGCGGCCTTCCTCTATGGCTGGGCGCTGCTGGTTGTAATTCAGACCGGAGGCATGGCGGCCGTGGCAATTACGTTTGCCCGCTATGCGCGCGAAGTGATCCATACCGGCGTATCGGACGCCATCATCGCGGTGCTGGCTCTGGCCTTGCTCACGGTCGTCAACTGCTCCGGTGTTCGCTTCGGCAGCGGGGTGCAAAGCACGCTTATGGTCCTTAAAATCGGCGCCATTATTGGGCTGCTGATCGCCGGTTTCAGCGCTCCGGCAGCGCCCCGGCAAACGCCCGTGCCCCAACCGTTCACTCCGGGCTTGCTGGTTACCTTTGGCGCGGCCGTTACGCCCGTTTTGTTCGCTTACGGCGGCTGGCAAACGGCGAGCTTCATGACCGGCGAGATGCGGCATCCCCGCCGCGATCTGGCGCGCGCGCTGCTGCTCGGCGTCTCCGGCGTGATCGCAATCTATCTCGGCGTGAATATAGTCTGTTTGCGCGTGCTCTCGCCGCAGGGTCTGGCCGCAACTGTTACGCCCGCCTTCACGGTCATGCAGAAAGCGATCGGCCGACGCGGCGCGCTGTTCATGGCCATCGCCATTTCGCTCTCGACCCTGGGATTTCTCAGCCAGGGCATGCTGACCGCGCCGCGCATCTATTTCGCCATGGCTCGCGACCGGCTCTTCTTTAGTTGGATTGGCTGGGTACCCGGCAAGACGAAAGTCCCGGTTGCGGCGATCGTGCTGCAAGGCGTACTGGCAGCCGTTATTGCGCTTTCCGGCACTTATGAACAAATGCTGAACTACGTCGTTTCCATTGACTTTATATTTTTCGGGCTAACCGGTCTATCGCTGTTCGTCTTTCGACGGCGCTTTCACGGTCTGCGCGAGCATGCCACTCCCGGCCATCCCTTCACCACCATCTTCTTTATTGCGGCTTGCTGGCTGGTCGTGCTCGCCACGTTCTATCACAATCCCGCGAACAGCCTGATCGGCCTCGCTCTCGTATTATTGGGCATTCCCGTCTACTTATATTGGAACCGGAGACGAACCGCTTGAGCACCGTTCACCGCACCATCGCCTCCGCCTACATGGAGTGGGTCAAGACAGAAACGCATGTGGCGTTCAATCTGGCGAACAGCGGTGTAAAGGCATATCAGCTTTCGGGTCTACCGGTTGATTTCGATTCTCTTACCCTTAGCGGTCCGGGCGCGTATGGCTATCGGCCTCTGATCGAAGCGATTGCCGCGAAATGCGGCGTCGATCCGGATTGCGTCGCAACCGCGCAAGGCACATCCATGGCGAATTATCTCGCGATGGCCGCGACCGTCGAGCCGGGCGACGAAGTGTTGATCGAGCATCCTGCGTATCCGCTGCTGGTCGAAACAGCCGGGTATCTGGGCGCAACTGTAAAGCGCTTCGAGCGTCCGGCAGCCGCGCAATTCGCGATCGATCTCGCTGGGCTGGCGCGCTCCATCACGCCGAACACGCGTCTCATCGTGCTGACGAATCTGCACAATCCGAGTTGCACTTATACAGAGGAAGCGACGCTGCGGCGTATCGGAGACATCGCGCAATCCACCGGCGCTCGCGTTTTGGTGGATGAAGTGTATCTCGATCTCCTCTTCGAGACTGCGCCGCGTACAGCTTTCATGCTCGGCCCCGAATTCGTCGTCACCAATAGCCTCACGAAAGTATATGGCCTGAGTGGATTGCGCTGCGGCTGGGTGCTCGCCGCCCCGGATCTGGTACGCAAGATGTACCGCATCAACGATCTGCTGTATGTGAACGCCCCGTTTATAACCGATCAACTGAGTTGTATCGCTCTTGCGCATCTGGAGCGGATCGGTCAATGGTCGCGCGAACTGCTGGATAACAATCGCGCGCTCGCCAATGAATTTATCGCCGCAACTCCCGAACTCGATTGCGAGCCGTTGCGAATGGGAACTGTCTTATTCCCGCGAATCGATTTCCCGGTCGAGGAGCTTTGCCGCCTGCTCCGCGAACGGTACGATACAGTCGTCACGCCGGGTCGCTTTTTCGAATCTCCCGAAAGAATTCGCATAGGCATCGGCGGCGAAACAAGTTTGCTGGCGGAAGGCCTGAATCGCGTGCACGATGCACTCGCGCACATAAGCGGCTCCTGAACGCTGCCCCAAACTGATACTCTACAAGGAAGCATTTATCGTATGAAACGTACTTCCATTTCGCTCAGACTTCTAGCTGCAATATGTTTCTGCTTTATTGCGGCTTCGCTTTCGAGGACGCTCGCCTGGAGTCAGCAAACCGATCCACTCGCGGGTAAATGGAAAATGGTTTCTACCTCGCCTGACGGCAGTGAGGTCGACTGGACTCTGACCATCGTCCATGCGGACGGACAATACACCGCCACCTCCGCGACCACCGAAGAGAATCCAGTGCAGGATTTCAAAGTGGATGGCGCGAAGATTCATTTTCGAGTGTCCTATCAGGGAAACGAATACAAAATCGATCTGACGCGGGATGGCGATTCGCTCACTGGAACCTGGTCCGGCAACGATCAGAGCGGTCAAACCAAGGGACAAAAAGCACCCACTTCGTAAGCTTGTTCCGCGTGGTCCGGCGCAAATTCTCGCCGCGCGTCCGTTACACTGAGACCGGATGTCAGCGTTGGTTCCTTCACCGCTCGACTGCATCGGACCCCGCCGGTTCGCGTTCTACCCGCCTATCAAGAACATCGAAACCAATGAATGGATTTTGGGCGTGGGTTCCTGGACCGAAGTGCGTGTCGTCAATGCCAAAACGGGTGGAGAAATCTGGGTCCCGCGCCAATACATCGGAGCAGTTGCCGACCCTAACGGCTCCGTTCCCATCGTCGGGCTTACAAAAGAACTCGCTTATCGGGCGGGCTCTCTCGAGCCGCGCGTCAAGCGCGTGATTGAGATGCCTCAGAAGACTGAGGAACCTTTGAAAATCGGCGGCGGCGAGCAGCGCCGTCCGCCGGGTCCGGCCCCCGTAATTGGCATTCGCATCGAAGATCGCCAGGATTCGCCCATGAACCGGGCGCTGATCACGTTCGGAGTCGGCGCGCTGATCGTCTCTTTGATCGCGGCCGTGCTCGCGCTGTTCAACTCCTGCACGGTCAATCGCGGTAAAAGCGAGGACACCCGGCCGGCGAGCCGCGCCGCTTCAAGAGTCACGGGTGTCCCCGGGGCGCGCGGCTTCTTCGATCATGTCCCGAATCCGCTGGGCCGCCATTTCCTGCCGACCTTCGCGCAGCTTCGATAAAACGTCTGAATCGACAATCCGGTACCAAAGCTCGCGCCGCGCGCTGAACTCCGGAATGCGTCTCGCGATCTCCGGCCGCGCGTTCTTGAGCAGATCCAGCAACGCAGCGTATTCCGGTCCAATCTCGCGTTCCAGCCATTCACGCAAGCGGACCGCAACGGCGGGCGCCGATCCGTTGCTTGAGATCGCGATTGTCAAATCGCCCTGCCGGTGAACGGATCCGAAGCTGAAGCGGCAATGCTCCGGATCGTCTACCGCGTTGCAGAGCACGTTGCGCTGCTCGGCGAGTCGAAACACTTCGGCATTGTTCGGACTATCGGCGATCGCCAGAAAACAATCGTCGAGATCTCGAGATTCAAAATCGCGGCGCTCCCAGCCAATCAAGCCTGCCGCCGCCAGCACTTCAATCTCAGCCTCGGCGCGCGGATTGACGTAGAGCACATTGGCGGACGCTTCCACCAGCGCGCGAATTTTACCGCTTATTTCGTGGCCTTCACCCGTCACCAGGCACTTCTTTCCCGTGAGATCGAGAAAGATGGGATAACGAAAATTCAATTTCCGCCGCGTAATCCGAATCGTATCAGCCTGTGCCTCTATCCTGGAGATGTTGCCGGTTCCGCGCCTCTTTCTAATCGACACTTTCGGATTCATTTTCCGCGCTTATCACGCTCGCGCGCGCAGCAACGCACCGCCCATGCGCACCAGCGGCGGACTCTCCACGGAAGCCATTTTCATCTTTCACAACATGCTGCGAAAGCTGACAACAGCTTTCAAGCCCGATTACATCGCCGCCATCTTCGAAAGCAGCGAGCCCACCTTCCGTTCTGAGAGCTTCGCCGAATACAAGGCCAACCGCGCGGAAATGCCGCATGATTTGGGCGAGCAGATCCCGTACATCCGGCGCACCCTGGAAGCGATGCATATCCCCATCCTCGAGTTTCCCGGCTTTGAAGCGGACGACGTCATCGGCGCAATTGCGTGCCGCGAGCCGCAAAAGCCGCTGCAGGTGGTGATCGTTTCGAGCGACAAGGATATGCTGCAGCTCGTCAACGAGCGTGTCTTCATGCTCAATCCGATGAAGGACGACGAATGGTATGACGCCGCAAAAGTAGAACAGTTCATGGGCGTGAAACCGTCGCAAGTGGCTGATCTGCTCGCGCTCAAAGGCGATTCCATCGACAATATTCCCGGCGCTCCGGGCATCGGCGACAAGGGCGCGCGCGATCTGATCTCGCGCTTCGGGAGCGTGGAAACCCTATTGGAGCGCGCGGCCGAAGTGGAGCGCAAGATGTACCGCGAGAGCCTTCTGAATCATCGCGATCAGATCGTTTTGAGCAAGCAGCTTGCCACCATCGAAACGCAAGTGCCCATCGAGTGGGATCTCAACGCATTGCGTGCTCAGACGCCGAGCAATTCCGGTCTCAAAAGTCTGTACAAGGAGCTCGAATTCTTCAGTCTGCTCAAAGATCTCGCGCCCGAAGACGACAGCGCCGCTCGTGATTACGGAACGCTTTCGGACGCCACTGCTGTCGCGGAATGGCTCGAAAAGCGCTCGCCGGAAGAGCCGCTTGCGGTCGCGCTCGATCTGACAAACGCGTTCGCCGGGCTCTCGTATCGAATCGGTCAGGGCCGCGCGGCGCCGCTGTCGCTGCTCGATTCCATTCGATCTGCCATTGAATCGGAGACCGTGCCGAAAATCGTTCATGATGCCAAGGCGTTCTTCATCGCCGCCTCCGGGCTAGGTCTCCAGCCCCGAAACGTGGCCGAAGATGTGATGCTTTACGCGTTCTTGCTCTGTGCCGATCCCGGCGCCTGTTCGGCGGAAATGTTAGCCGAGCGCTTTCTCGATCGCAAGCTGAATGCCGCGGCCGAACAGCAGGCGGAAGCGACACTGGCCGTCGCGGATCTGCTGCGCCCTCAAATCGAGGCCCAGGAATTAGCGGCCGTCTACCGCGATATCGACCTTCCGCTCGCTCCGGTTCTGGCGCAAATGGAAACCACCGGAATTCGCATCGATACAGAGGTATTGTCGGCGCTCTCCACGCGCCTGACGGAACGAATCGAGAAGCTCGCGCAGAACATTTACGATCTCGCCGGACATCCGTTCAACGTTAATTCTCCTCAGCAGCTCGGCAAAGTTTTGTTCGAAGAAATGGCGCTCCCGTCTCCAGTCAAGTACGGGAAAGGCAAAGTAGTTTCGACTGCCGCGGACATTTTGGAGAGCCTCGCGCCCGCTTTTCCAATCGCGCAATTGGTGCTCGACTACCGCCAATTGACGAAGCTCAAAGGAACGTACATCGACGCGCTTCCGCAATTGATCCGTTCGTCCACGAGCCGCCTGCACACCACATTCAACCAGACCGGCGCTGCCACTGGACGTTTGTCTTCCTCCAACCCGAACCTGCAAAACATCCCGATTCGAACCGAGGAGGGCCGCGAAATTCGCGCCGCGTTCATTCCTGAGCCCGGCTGGGAGCTGGTGATTGCGGACTATTCGCAGATCGAGCTGCGGCTGCTGGCTCACATGTCGGGCGATCCGGTGCTGGTCGAGGCGTTCCGAAGGCACGAAGACATTCACACTCGCACGGCCGCGGAGGTCTTCAAGCTGGATCCATTGCTGGTGAACCCCGAAATGCGCCGCGCCGCAAAGGCGGTGAACTTCGGCATCGTCTACGGCCAGACTCCTTTCGGACTGGCGCAGACGTTATGCATCGATCGGAAAGAAGCCGAGTTGTACATCCGCCGCTATTTCGAGCGCTATGCCGGAGTGCGCGAATTTATCGATCGCACTATCGCGGAGGTGCGGCAAACGGGCGTTGCGAAGACGCTTCTCGGCCGTCGCCGCCCGATCCCCGATATGCAAACCCGCAACCCAGCCGCACGCTCGTTTGCCGAGCGCACCGCGGTGAATACACCGCTACAGGGCACCGCCGCCGATCTCATCAAGCTCGCCATGATCCGCATCGCCCGGCGGCTGGAGCGGGAAAAATTCGAATCGCGTATGCTTTTGCAAGTGCACGATGAACTAGTGTTCGAAGCTCCTACGGCGGAAACCGATCGGCTCAAGCATTTGATTAAAACGGAAATGGAAGGTGTTTACGAATTGTCTGTTCCTCTCGTAGTGGACGTCGGCAGCGGGCCGAATTGGAGAGATGCGAAATGAGACGGCTGTACTTGACGCTTGCGGTCGCAGTACTCTTCGCTTCCTGCGGTAAAAAATCCGAGGAAATGAAGCCCTCGCCTGCGCAGTATAAAGTGCGTCTGCAGACGACCAAGGGAGACGTGCTGATTCTGGTTCATCGCGATTGGTCACCGCTCGGCGCGGATCGCTTTTATGAGCTGACGAATGCGCATTTCTACGACGGAGATTACTTCTTCCGCGCCTTGCGTGGATTCGTTGTGCAGTGGGGAATTAATGGCGATCCGAACGTTACCAAACGTTGGGACGCGATGCCGATCAATGACGATCCGCCCAAAGTCAGCAACAAAATCGGAACCATTGTTTTCGCCACAGCCGGTCAGAACTCGCGAACCACGCAGGTTTTTATAAACCTCGCCGATAACAGCCGGCTCGATTCCCGAGGGTTCACGCCCTTTGGCGAAGTGATTCAGGGCATGGACAACGTCATGAACTTCTACACCGGTTACGGCGAAGGACCGCCCAGCGGCGACGGTCCCGATCAGGACCAAATCACCCAGAACGGCAACACGTACCTAAAGGAGCACTTCCCCAAACTCGACTCCATCCAGACCGCCCGAGTCGTGCCCTAGCCGTTACAGAACCGCGACCGTAAGGGAGCGGATCGTCGAACGAACGAGCACTCAAGACGTGTGCTTCATGATCCACTCGTCTATCTTCTGTAACACCACCGGCGACATGGTTTCCGGAATCATCGCGTACTCCCACCCCAAGCCCGTATTCGCTGTCTGGAACATGTAATTCAAGCGCGGGAGCAGATCGACTTCCGAATCGCGATTGCCCCCATGCGCCAGCGCCGATTTGATCGCGTGCACATTTTGATCCGGCGAGACCTGCATGTCTTTCTCGCCCTCCAGGGCGAGCACCGGGCATTTCACTTTCTCCAGCGCCGTCGCGGGATCATAGCTCAGAAAAAAGCGCAGCCAAGGCGCTTCGAGCCTGGGAAGCTGCCGCTGCCAGGGAGCCAGATACGGCTTATATTCTTCGGGCAATTTGAACAGCGCATTTCGCAGATCGACTTCGCTTTTGCCTTCGCGAACCATGCCGTAGAGCAGCTTTCCGATTCTCTTGTCGGCGTTGATCTGTTCCTCGGGAACGTGCGCCGCCGCCTCGGCGCGCTCGGTTTGGGCCAGCAGAACTTCTTCTCCCGGAACCGCCGTGCCCGCCAGCAGCACGAGAAATGCGATCTGCGGCATTTTTATCGCTACCATGGGCGCCACAATCGCTCCTTCCCCGTGACCGATCAGCCCGATGTGCTTTTGATCCACATCATCCCGGCTCATCAGATAATGAACGCTCGCTTCTGCATCTGACGCGAAATCCTCGGTTGTCGCGCCTTCGAAATTGCCCGTCGATTTCGCCGTGCCGCGGTCGTCCACCCGCAAAACCGCAATGCCTCGCCGCGTCAGGTAATCCGACAGCACAAAAAACGGCTTGTGGCCGGCGATGGTTTCATCGCGATCCTGCGGACCAGCTCCGGTGATCAGTAGTACCGCGGGGAAAGGACCGCGGGTGTTGGGTTCCGTAAACGTGCCGGCCAGCACCACGCCCTGCGCTTCGGGATTCGAGTACGAAACTTCTTGCTCAATGTAAGGAAACGGAGGCTTCGGCTCTTGCGGACGCGGCGGATGTTCTGCTTGAAAATTCGCGGCACTGGCGAAGACTGCAAGCACTGCAAATACTGCGAGACGGCACATTGATTTCATCATAAGATTTGCGATTGAATGCGAAACTAAAGAAAAATGACTGGAAGCGATATACGGTCGAAGTTTCTGGACTACTTCGCGGAGCGGGCGCATCGCGTGGTTCGCAGCTCATCGCTCGTTCCCGCCGGAGATCCGACCTTGTTGTTTGCGAATGCCGGCATGAATCAATTCAAGGAAACGTTTCTTGGATTGGAAAAACGCGACTATTCCCGCGCCGCTTCCTGCCAGAAGTGCGTCCGCGCCGGAGGCAAGCACAACGATCTCGACAATGTCGGCTATACGCGCCGCCATCACACGTTTTTCGAGATGCTCGGCAACTTCTCATTCGGAGACTATTTCAAAAAAGACGCGATCGCCTTTGCCTGGGAACTGGTGACCAGCCCCCAATGGTACGGCATACCGAAAGACAAGCTGTACGTAACCATCTTTCGCGAAGACGACGAAGCGGAAGAACTATGGCGCAAGGTGGCCGGCGTTAGCCCCGATCGCATTTTCCGCTTGGACGAAAAGGATAATTTCTGGCAGATGGGCGAGACCGGTCCTTGCGGTCCGTGCTCTGAGATTCACTACGACCTGGGACCCGAAGCCGCGGAAGAAGGCCGCGAAAACGAGCGGTTTCCATCGGATGCCGGAGGCCGCTACGTCGAAATCTGGAACCTGGTCTTTATGCAGTTCGATCGCTCCTCCGACGGAACGCTTACGCCTCTGCCCCGCCCGTCCATTGACACCGGCCTCGGTCTCGAGCGCGTGGCGGCGGTGTTGCAGGGCCATTTATCCAACTACGATACGGACTTGGTGCGGCCTATTATCGAACGAGCGGCGGAGCTGCTCCATGTGCAAGTTCACGCCGATACGCGCACCGATGTGGCGCTGCGCATCAATGCCGATCATGCCCGCGCGACCACCTTTCTCATCCACGATGGCGTTCTTCCATCCAACGAGGGCCGCGGCTACGTGCTCCGGAAAATTATGCGCCGCGCGCTGCGCAATGGGCGCTTGACCGGCGCAAGCGGGCCCTATCTGCATGAGCTAACCCGCTTTGTCGCAGCCATGATGAAGCCCGCTTATCCGGAGCTCGAAGAGAGCATGGATCGAGTGGCGCGCATTGTTCGCGATGAAGAAAATCGCTACGCCTCCACCTTTCAGATCGCAGAGCGCTTCTTCCACGACGAAGCGAAATCCGCGGTCAATAGCGTTCTGTCCGGAGCCGCCGCTTTCAAGCTCTACGATACCTACGGTCTCGCCCTGGACGAGCAGGAAGAGATGGCCCGCGAGTTCGGTTTACAGATCGATCGCGAGAGCTTCACGGTCGAAATGGAGAAGCAGCGAACCCGTGCCCGGGCGAGCTGGCGAGGTGCAGATAAAGCGCAAGTCCCGGACGTCTACAAAGAGCTTCCGGCCGCGGAATTTATCGGGCGTGAAACGCTGGAGACCGGCGTTGACGTAATCCGGCTGATCGTCGACAAAGCCGCCGTCGATCTCGTAGAGCAGGGGCCGGCCGAGATCGTCTTCGCTAAAACTCCGTTCTATGCCGAATCGGGCGGGCAGGTGGGCGACACGGGACTGCTGCTCGACCCCGAGACCCGCGAGAAAATCGCGGTAGTGACGGGCGCCTACAAGCCCACGCCTTCAGCGCTGGTTCAGAAAATTCAGGTGCTCAAACCGATTCGGCAGGGCAACCATTTACTCGCCGTCGTCGACCGTGTCCTGCGCGGCGCTATTATGCGCAACCACACCGCGACGCACCTATTGCATGCTGCGCTGCGCCAGGTGCTCGGCGCGCATGTCAAACAAGCAGGCAGCGTGGTCGAGCCTGGCAGGCTGCGCTTCGATTTCACGCATTACTCGGCAATGACGGACGACGAATTGCGCGAAGTGGAGCGTTTAGTCAATCAAGAGATCCTGGCCAACACCGAAGTAATTACCGACATCATGGATTTGGACCAGGCGCTGGCCACCGGCGCCATGGCTCTTTTCGGCGAAAAATACGGCGAAAGCGTGCGCGTCGTCAGCATCCCTGGATTCAGCCGCGAATTATGTGGCGGCACGCACGTGCGCCGCACCGGCGACATCGGGCTGTTCAAAATCGTCTATGAGGGCAGCATCTCGGCTGGCGTAAGGCGCATAGAAGCGATCACCGGCGAAGGCGCGCTCGAAAAATTTCAAGAAGCAACCGCGCAGCTTGGCAGGGCAGCGCAGTTGTTGCGCACCTCCGATACGAGCGTGCTCGAACAAATCGAAAAATTGTTGGAACACCAGAAGATCGTCGATCGGCAGTTCGATCAGCTCAGAAACAAGGTCGCTCATCAGCAGGTGGAGAATCTCAGCGGTCGAAAGATGAACGGCGCAACTGTTCTCGCCGAAACGGTGGAAGGGCTGGATTCGAAACAACTCCGGACGCTTGCCGATTCGCTTCGCAATAAGTGGGGCAGCGCGGTAATTGTGATTGCTTCCGTGAACGATTCCAATGTCTCGATCGTTTCAGCCGTAAGTAAAGACCTCACCAGCAAGGTGCAAGCGGGGAAACTCGTGGGCGAGGTGGCGAAGGCCATCGGCGGAAAGGGCGGCGGCCGGCCCGATATGGCGGAAGGCGCGGGCAAAGACGTGCAAACGCTGCCTTCGGCGCTCGAAGCCGTTTACCGGAAGGTCGAATCGCTGCTCTAAAGACCACGATGGAAAAATTCGACGTAGCCATTTTCGGAGCTGGACCAACCGGCCTCGCGTGCGGTATTGAACTGCGGAAGCGCGGCCTCTCACCGGTGCTGTTCGACAAGGGCTGCGTCGTCAATTCGATTTATCACTACCCCATCAATCTCGTCTTTTTCACCACGCCTGAGCTGCTCGAAATCGGCGACATCCCCATGACCTCGCTGAATGAGAAGCCCGGCCGCACGGAGGCGCTCAAATATTACAGGCGCGTCGCGGATCACTACAAGCTCAACATACATCAATATGAGCGCGTGCTCGGTTTCGACGGCCCGGACGGCAACTTCACCATTCGTACCGAAACTGCGTGCGGCGACCGCTTCTGCTACTCGGCCAAAAAAATCATTCTGGCGACCGGTTATTACGATATTCCCAACCGGCTGAACGTGCCAGGGGAAAATCTCGACAAAGTGATCCACTACTATCGCGAAGCGCATCCGTATTACAACCACGACGTGCTGATCGTGGGCGCAAAAAATTCGGCCTGCATTTCAGCACTGGAATTATTTTGGACCGGCGCGCGCGTCACGATGGTGCACCGCGGCGCGGGTATTTCGAACAATGTGAAATATTGGATCAAGCCGAACATCGAGAACCGCATCAAAAACGGCGAGATCAAGGCGTATTTTCATAGCACGGTGAAAGAGATTCGCCCGCACGACGTTGTGCTCGAAACGCCCGAAGGGGAAGTTACACTCAAGAACGATTTCGTGTTCGCGATGACCGGCTATCGTCCCGACTTCGATTTCATGGCCGAACACGGCATCCATCTCGATCCCGCAACTTCCAAACCGATCACCGACCGCAAGACATTGGAGAGCGAGCGGAAGGGCGTTTATTTGGCCGGCGTGATCGTCGCAGGCACGCACACCAACGAAATCTTCATCGAAAACGGCCGCTTCCACGGCAAAGTGATAGCCGATGCAATCGCGCAAAGCCTGACAGAACCGCGAGCATGACGGAGCGGACTCGTTGCCCGTGGGCAGAAAGCTCTCCGCTGATGATGGCTTACCATGACCGGGAGTGGGGCGTGCCGGTCCACGACGACCGCATTCTCTTCGAATTCCTGATTCTGGAGGGAGCGCAAGCCGGCCTGAGTTGGTCAACCATTCTGAAGAAGCGCCCGGCTTATCGCGCCGCGTTCGACAAGTTCCATGCAGGCAAAATCGCCCGCTATGACGAGACGAAGATCGCGGCACTGCTGGCCAATGAAGGTATTGTGCGCAACCGGCTGAAAATTCGCGCCGCGGTGAAAAACGCCCAATCTTTCTGGCTGTCCAGAAGGAATTCGGCAGCTTCGATTCGTATATCTGGCAATTCGTAGGCGGCCAGCCCGTGCAAAACCGCTTGCGCCGCATGGAAGACATACTGGCCCGGACGCCGCAATCGGACGCCATGAGCAAAGATCTGGTCAAGCGCGGGTTTACGTTTGTCGGCTCGACAATCTGCTACGCCTTCATGCAGGCGACAGGTTTAGTGAACGACCACCTCGTGAGCTGCTTCCGGAACAAGGAATTGCTGTGATTACGCGACGACCGTGGACCCTCCAAACCCTCCCACGCATCAAAAGACAGGAAGCGTTGTAAAATAAAGACAGTCCTACCTTTGTAAGGAGAGTGGAATGATTCAGCTCACGGAAACGGCCGTAACCAAAGTCAACGAAATCTTGAACATGCAGGAGCCCAAACCGGTCGGCCTGCGGATTTCCGTAGTGGGCGGCGGATGCTCGGGATTTAGCTATTCGATGGCCTTCGAGACCCAGCCGAATATGCTCGATAAGACCTATCGCTTTGGCGATCTGAAGGTCTTTGTCGATCAGGCCAGCATGTTATATCTGGACGGCGCCGAAGTGGATTACGTCGAGACGCTGGAAGGCTCGGGCTTTAAGTTCTCGAACCCCCAGGTGAAGTCCACGTGCGGCTGCGGCAGCTCGTTCAACGTCTAGACGCCCGCACAAAACAGACCAACGGAATCTAAGGGCCGGAAGGGCAGCAATGCTCCTCCGGCCCTTGTCGTATCTTTCATGCAACACGATCTACTTACCGAAGCCGCCAATCCGAATTCAACCGAAATCGATGCTCTCCCAACCATAGACATGCTGCGCGTCATCCATGCAGCGGATCGCGAGATCGCCGCTGCCGTGGAGCGCGAAATTCCGAATATCGCTTCCGCCGTTGACGCCATTGTCGAGCGGCTCGAAACCGGCGGCCGCCTGTTCTACATCGGTGCGGGCACGTCCGGACGATTGGGCGTTCTCGACGCCTCCGAATGCCCGCCGACCTTCAATACGCCGCCCGATCTGGTGCAAGCCCTGATTGCCGGCGGAGACCGCGCCTTGCGCCACTCCGTCGAAAAAGCCGAGGACGATCCGGAGCAAGCTCAACGCGATCTGCGCGAGAGAAATTTCACTTCCACAGACGCATTAACCGGCATCGCGGCGAGCGGCCGCACGCCCTACGTGTTAGGCGGCGTAGCGTATGCCCGCGAGCTGGGCGCGCTCACGATTGGCCTGAGCTGCACGCCGAATTCGAAGCTGGCCCGCGCTGCTGGTATCGCCATCACTCCCGTTCCGGGCCCCGAGATTGTGACCGGATCCACCAGAATGCGGGCAGGCACCGCCACCAAGCTTGTGCTGAATATGCTGAGCACCGGCGTCATGATCCGTATGGGCTACGTCTACGGCAACCTGATGGTGAACGTGCAGCCCACCAATAGCAAGCTGGCGGACCGCGCACGCCGCATCGTGGCTTCCGTCGCCGGGGTATCTTATGATGAAGCTTCCGAATTGCTGGAGAAGGCGGGTTCGGTACGCACGGCGATTCTGATGCGCAAACGTAACTTATCCCGTGCAGAAGCGGAGCGTCGTCTGGCTGCCGCGAAAGGGCGGTTGCGCGCGGCGCTCGCCGACTAAATCGACATGGACAAATTTAGAATCGTGGGCGGCACGCCATTGAGCGGAGAGCTTCCTGTCAGCGGATCGAAAAATTCCGCCTTGCCCGCTCTGGCCGCGTGCCTCCTCACAGAGGAACCGGTAACTTTGCACCGCGTTCCGCAGGTGAAAGACATTTTCACAATGGAGAGCCTGCTCAGCCACACCGGCGCTGAGATTCTCGATCGCGACGGAACGGTTTCCGTGAATGCGAAATCGCTGGAACGCGCCGAAGCGCCCTATGACGTAGTAAAAACCATGCGCGCGTCGAGCCTCGTTTTAGGACCGCTGGTAGCGCGGACCGGGCGCGCCCGCGTCTCCATGCCGGGCGGATGCGCCATCGGCGCGCGGCCTATCAATCTGCATGTTTCGGCGCTCGAGCAATTGGGCGCAACCATAGAACAATCGCACGGCTATGTGGAGGCGCGCGCGCCCGAAGGACTGCGCGGCGGAACCGTGCACTTCGACCGCATCACCGTGACCGGCACCGAAGACGTGCTCATGGCGGCCGTTCTCGCGCGCGGTCAAACCGTAATTCGCAACGCCGCGCGCGAGCCGGAAGTCAAAGATCTGGCGGAGCTGTTGATCCGCATGGGCGCCAAAATTCACGGCGCCGGCACTTCCATCGTCAAAATCGAGGGCGTCGAACGGCTACACGGCGCCGAGCACACTATCATCGCGGATCGCATTGAAGCCGGAACATTCGTGCTCGCCGCCGCCATCTCGCAAGGCGATGTTCTGGTCACCCATTGCAACCCGGAACACTTCGAAGGCTTAACCGTAAAGATGCAAAAGGCCGGCGCTGAAGTGGAAGAAGTGGAGCGCGATGTGCTGCGGGTTCGCTGCTCGCGCCGCCCGCTCGCGATTGATGTTTCGACCGAAGAGTACCCCGGCTTTGCGACGGACCTGCAGGCGCAATACATGGCTTGGATGACGCTTGCGCAAGGTATCAGCTTTATCACGGAAACCATTTTCGAGAATCGCTTCATGCACGCGCAGGAGCTGGCGCGCATGGGCGCCAACATCCGCATTGAAGGCCGCCAGGCGATTGTCGCAGGCGAAAATCGATTGATGGGAGCGCAGGTAATCGCCTCAGATCTGCGGGCCAGCGCTTCGCTCGTCTTGGCCGCCCTCGCCGCGCACGGCGAGACCACCATTGACCGCGTCTATCATATGGATCGCGGTTACGAGCGCATCGAAGAAAAGCTCGCCGCAGCCGGCGCAAAAATCGAGAGAATACAGTGAAACATCACAGCCCTGGATTTCTCGCAATCGTGCAGGATGCAAAAAAACGAATCCGCGAGATTGATATACAGGAATACCAGCGCCTTCGCAATGCGGGGGAAGCCGGCCAGCTGGTGGACGTGCGCGAAGACCACGAGTGGGAAGCCGCGCATGCGGCCGGTGCCGTTCACCTCAGCAAAGGCACCATCGAGCGAGACATTGAAACGACGTTCCCGGATAAAGACACCAAGCTGATCCTGTATTGCGGCGGCGGATTCCGCTCCGCCCTCGCGACCGACAACCTCCAGAAGATGGGCTACCGCAATATCATCTCGCTCGACGGCGGCTGGCGCGCCATCGAAGCCTCCGGCCTCCCGCTCGAGGTATCTACTTCAGTACATTAATAGTCCCCCGGCACTTCGCCGAACCGCACCGGCAGACCACTTTCTCCACCTTCTTATCAAATCGATAATCAATCGTCAGCTCTTCCCCAGGTCGGATATCGCGCAAGCTGATATACAAAATGTGCTCTTTCAGAATGCGCGCCGTCAGGTTCGGATCGCAGGAGTGATTAATATACTCCGCCCCCGAGCCGCCCGCCGCTCCGTCGATGGTCCAGTAGGAATCCAGCGTGAAGAGATACGTCAATTTTCGGATATCCGCCCGCCGTTTCGTCTCTTTGCGCGCGATCTTCTCGCCCGTGTACTCGATCACCTTGCGGCCGGCCGGGATGAACTCGGTCGCATACACGCCCCAGCGATGGATCTTCGAAGGGGCCAGCTTCATGCCGAAGCAGGCGAGCTTTGGATCGATTCGAGGAACCGCCGTCATTTCGACAGCTTACCTGGTCTTCTGCTGGAGCACGCCGACCAGTTCGCGAACCGCATCCGCGCTCTTGTTCAAGGCAGCTCGCTCGTTTGCATCCAGCTTGATTTCGTAAATCTTCTCGATGCCCTTTCGCGCCAAGCTTCACCGGCACGCCCACGAACAGGCCGTCGATTCCATATTCGCCGTCGAGGTACACCGCGCAGGGCAGAACTTTTTTCTTGTCTTTCAAAACGGATTCCACCATCTCAGTGGTGGAAGCCGCGGGTGCGTAATAAGCGCTGCCCGTTTTAAGATATTTCACGATCTCCGCCCCGCCGTCGCGCGTACGCTGCACGAGTTTGTCGATGCCGGCCTGGTCCATCAGTTCACTCAGCGGAATACCGCTCACGTTGGTGAAGCGCACTAGCGGAACCATCGTATCGCCGTGGCCGCCCAGCACCATTGCAGTCACGTTCTCAAAAGAAACATCCAGCTCTGAGGCAATAAAGGTTCGAAAGCGCGCGCTATCGAGCACGCCCGCCATTCCCATCACCCGTTCCCGCGGAAAGCCCGACACTTTCAGTGCCGTCCAGCACATCGCATCCAGCGGATTCGTCACCAGAATCAAAATCGCGTTCGGCGACCGCTTAGCGGCCTGCTCGGTCGCGCTCTTCACCACTTCGTAATTTGCAAGCAGCAGATCGTCGCGGCTCATGCCCGGCTTGCGAGGAAAACCCGCCGTGATGACGACGACATCGGAATTCGCCGTCTCATCGTAACCGTTGCTGCCGACGATCCGAACGTCGTAGCCTTCAACCGGTGCCGATTCGAGCATGTCGAGCCCTTTGCCCTGCGGCACACCTTCCACTACATCCACCAGCACCACGTCCGCCAACTCTTTGGCGGCAATCTTCTGCGCGGTATTCGCCCCAACATTTCCCGCGCCTACGACGGTTACTTTTCTTCTCATGCCCGAAAGCGCTCAGTATAGCAATGGCCTTAAACACCCCAGTCTTTTTCTGTTAGGCTTAACGAATCTGTAATCTTCAGCGGTTATGCTGATCGCAAGGGTTTTTCTATTCCTTCAGAGAGGTCTTGAAACAATGCGCTTCTTCTGCGCCGTCTCGTTATTGCTATCGTTTTCGATTCTCGGGTTCGCTCAATCGGCGGGCGGAGTAGCCGGAATTTCGGGCGTTGTCCGCGATCAATCCGGTGCTGTCGTGCCGAATGCCAACGTGGTCGTTTCGAACGATCCTCAAGGTTTTGTACGTAATCTGACCGCGAACGGCGATGGTGTCTTCACCGCACCGGCTCTCATTCCAGGCGCCGGCTATAAAGTCACCGTCACGGCGCCCGGTTTCGCTCCCTTATGTGGTCGAACGGTTTAACCCTTCGCGTCGGCCAAAACCTCAATCTGAATGTCAATCTTGCGATTGGACAAACTGCCACCACCGTGGAGGTCAACGGCGCCGCCCAGTCGATCGACGATACCAAGATCCGATGTTTCGTCGGTCATCAACACCAGCGACATTATGAATCTGCCCATCAATGGCCGCCGCGTGGACTCCTTCGTGCTGCTGGTTCCCGGCGTCACTAACGATGCGACCTTCGGCCTGCTCACCTTTCGCGGCGTGGCGGGAAATAATTCCTTTCTGCTGGACGGCAACGACAACACCGAGCAGTTCTATGACGAGAACGCCGGCCGCACTCGCATCCAATCGCAGATTTCCGCAGATGCCGTACAGGAATTTCAGGTCGTCTCCGCGAACTTCTCAGCCGAATACGGCCGCGCCATGGGAGGCGTGGTAAACACCGTTACGAAGAGCGGCACAAATGAGGTCCACGGCAGCGCATTCTACTTTTTGCGCAGCACCGGTTTCGACGCGCGAGACCCTTATTCCACGTTTTACTCCAACCGAGCACCGCATTCAGACCGGAGCCACCATCGGCGGTCCCATTAAGAAGGACAAGCTGTTCTATTTCCTAAGTACCGATATCACACGCCGCAATTTCCCTATGACGGATACCCAGGTGAAGGTGGGCGTCGTCAATTCCGTCGCCCAGACTTGGATGGGCTGCGGCGCGCCTGCCTCTGCCGCACAGTGCCAGGCCATCAATGGATTGCTGCCGCGCTTCTACGGCCAGATTCCGCGCACCGCCGACAACGATCTGTATTTCGGCAGACTCGACTACCAGCTCAACAACAGCAATACCTTGAGCGCAAGCTTTAACTTCCTGCGCTGGAAATCGCCGAACGGCATCCAGACCGGCCTTACGTCCACCACCGGCTCAGCGATTAATGGCAATGGCGACGATTCGGTAGCCGTGCGCAACGGGAAATTCACCTGGACCTGGGTGCCCAAAAGCAACTTCGTGAGCGCTTTTCGCTATGGTCTCGACACCGACCGCGAAGCCGACGGATTCGATCAGGCCGAACTCGGAGGCGGCCTCGGTTACCTCGACGTAGCAGTCGGCGGCGCTTCGACCACCCTACAGCTTGGCCCCGCCACCTATCTCCCGCGCGTGGAGCCTCTCGAAACGCGCAACGAATTCGCCGACGACCTAAGCTGGACCGCCGGCAAACACACTATCAAGTTCGGCGGCCGATTACGCCAATACCACCGACGATGTCAACTATCTCAACAACCGGTACGGCTCCTACACCTATCAGACGCCCACCGCTTTCGCGCTCGATTACAGTGGCAACACCACCGGCGCGAAGAACTGGGCGACCTATTCGCAAGGCTTTCGGCAATCCGCTCGTGAATTACTGGATCCGGGAAATGGGGTTCTATCTCGAAGATCAGTGGCGCGCCACGGACAAGCTTACGGTGACTTTGGGCGCGCGGTATGAGCGATCTTTTGTGCAGCAGCCATCGCTCGTGAATCCGGATTGGCCGCAAACCGGACAGATTCACGACGGGCCTCTCGATCTGATGCCGCGCCTTGGCCTCGCTTACAAGCTCAATGACAAAACCGTGGTGCGCGCCGGTTACGGCACGTTCTATGCGCGCTTTATCGGCGGGCTTGGTCGACAATATTTTCACCGGCCAGGGTCTCTATCAGACTTCGGATTCGCTGAGCAACACGAACAAAGCTCAGTTGGCTGCCGGCCCCGTGTTTCCGAACGCGCTCGCGGCGCCTCCCACCGGAGCCAGCTGTGGCCGCCTCCAGTCTTCAATTCACTTCGCCGAATCTGAAGACGCCCTACTCGGAGCAGGCGACTCTTTCCGTCGAACGCCAGCTCGGAAGTACCATGGTCCTGACTGTCTCAGGCGTCTGGAGCCGTGGCGTGAATCTCTACGGCGTCACCGATGTCAACGCTCCCGCTCTCGGCCCCAGCTTCACCTACAAAATCGACGATGCCAGCTGGAAACTCAGGTCGGAACCTACACCACTCCCGTGTATCTCAACCCGCGCCCGAATACTAAGTACGGCTCCGTGCTCGAAGTCACCAACGGCGTCAGCAGTTTCTATAACGGGCTCGATGTCTCGTTTGAGAAGCGCCTCTCGCACGGTCTCCAGTTTCTGGCGTCCTATACCTGGTCTCACGAAATCGATGATGGCCAGGGTAGCGGGCAGCAATGCGATTTTCTTCAGCACCGCCAGTCCCTGGACCTATAACGGCAATTACGGATTCGATAAGGGCAGCGGCTTGCTCGATCAGCGCCATCGTTTCGCGTACTCCTTTGTCTGGATGCCGATCTTCCTTCACAGCAACAACGTGCTGGCTAAGTATGTAGTGAACAACTGGCAGCTTTCGAGCATCACGACGCTCTGAGCCGGCCGCCCCACTGGCAGCGGCACCATCCGCCTTACCGATACCCCGGTAGCGGGCATGTTGTCCAACAGCAGCATCGACGGATTTGGCGGCAACAACCGCGTGCCGTTTCTGCCGGTAGATAGCCTGTACACGCCTCCCACTTATCGCGAAGATTTCCGCCTTAGTAAGTTCATCCCGCTCGCCAGCGAGCGCGTCAAACTCTCGCTCAATTTCGAAGCGTTCAACATCAGCAACACCTGGTCGCCCACCGCCCTGACTACGCAAGTCTATACGGAAACCAAGGGCGTGCTCACCTTGACACCAACGGCTTACGGCGTCGGAACCGGAGACGGCGGTTTTCCCGACGGCACCCAGGCCCGCCGCCTGCAAGTCAGCGCCCGCCTCACGTTTTAGCTCTTCCGACGCTTTCGCCTGTTGGTCGCAGTAGTGTGATGTTTCCGAAGTTTCTTGACGGATCAGTTCGACAAAGCCACTTGGGGACACCCCGGGCAACCCCAGACAACCTGCCCGAGTTCGAGTAGCAGGCGTGTCCCTGTCCACAAGGCTCGTCTTGGCGGCACGATTTTCAGGGGAACTGATCGCTAAAGCAACTTCTGAAACACGACACTAGGACCGCTAATTCGATTTGTAGCGCTTTATGACACACAGACCAGTCAGCATAATGCCCAAGATCGGCCAGAAAGCAGGTTCCGGAATGCTCGACACGTCGTGCTCGGCATAGATCACGCCAACGGTGCCATCGGGTGCGATTTCATTAACGAAAACCTTCAAGGTTTTGGCCACGGATTTTGACATTGTGCTCCACGGCAATCAGGTAAATTAGATTGCGAAAGGCGATGTTCATCAGTCTTTCAGGAACGGCGTCCAGATGAGTTGCGACCCCTAAGTAATCTATGAAGAAGCCATCGAAAACGGCTTGGTTCAACGCCGCCCAGAGCTGGGATTACCGCGGGGTGAAGGAAGTGCTGCGAGAGGCTCCGGAGTTGTTGGCCGCGACGAATCCAAAGGGCTTGAACGCGTTGCACATGGCGTGCGCGGTGCGGCCGGGGAAGCCAGGGCTACACGAAGAGAACGGCATCAAGACCGTCACTGCGTTGCTGGATGCAGGAATCGATATCGAGAGCGTAGCGTTCAGGGACAACGACGGCGGCGAGTGGAGTGCGAACTCCGTATGGTTCGCGGTGGGCCATGGACAAAATCTTCCGTTGCTGCGGTTCTTATTGAAACGCGGCGGCGATCCGAGTTACTCGCTCTTTTCGGTGCTCTGGGGATACAAGCCGGAGTTCGCGCGCGAACTGGTCAAGTACAAGCCTCGCATGAATCTTCGCGGAGGCGATGGGCGCACGGTACTGCATGCGGCGGTGAACCCAAACCGCCTGGAAGTGTTGAATCTCTATCTCGATGCGGGTGCCGATCCGTGGATCAAGGACAAGCTGGGGATCACGCCGCTTGACCTCGCGAAGAAGCGTCGTGTGCCGAAGGAGATCATCGAGCGGATGGAGAAGATGTCTCGGCGCTAGACGCGACAAACTGCCTACCAGCTCAGATGCAGATTAAGCTGCAAAAATCTCGAACTCCCAATCGTGTGCTGGATAATCCCAAGACTCCCCGAAGGCGGGAAAGACGGCGGTCCCGTGTAATTCGGGAAGAACGTCACGTCGTTATTCGGCATAATCGTTTAAACGAAGAATTCGCGTGTTCGTGCCAAACCGAAATTCGTGCGCGCCTACGGTCCAAGCGAGATTGTCGTTGATAAAAAACCGGCTGGCGCGCCTGCCCTGAATCCAGGTATTATCCAGCCCGCCAATGGTTGTGAAGGGAGCGCTTGAACCACTGGCCTCTAGAACGATAGGGAACGCCGAGAGCGTCTGCTGAAAATTGGCCGGGCCAAACAAACTCTCGTACCAGGAGAAGGCAGGGTTGAAATAGTTCACCAGGTTTTGAGAGAAGACATGGGTGTAGCCGGAAGCAAACGAGTAGAGCGGCTGAGGCGAAATGGCGTTGAACAGCGGATTGATGGGATCTGTATATGCGGCTTGCAAGCCGGTATCAGCCTGAAAGCGATACCAGGTCATGTTTCGCTCGTTGATGTTGTAATCCACGCGAGCTGTTTGCACCTGCTCGCGATCATCACTCGAATGAGAGACACTTTGCCGGTTCGCGCAACCATCGCCGCTTGGGAGTTTTCCAATTGCAGCGCTCCCGTTGCTGTTGAAAGGGCAACCAAGAACCGCCAGGGGCGTGCCGCTGGTGTTCTTGTATAGCGAAAACATTTTTTGATAGAACGGCACTAGCTGAGGTTGAGCGGGATAGGCGGTTCCGGTCAATACATCTTGCCCGCCCTTCGGAAGTTGGCTCAGAATATAGCTTTCGAGAGCTGGCGTCGGAACGGTAGTCGCGGAAACGATCGGTAAAGCAATTCGCACCCACTCGGAATCAAAGAAGAAAAAGAGTCTGTCGCGAATAATCGGACCACCTAAGCTACCGCCAACATGATTTACCGTCGAGCGCGGCTTATGATTTCCCGGCGTGGCATTCGTGAAGTAGTCAGCGGCGTTAAATCTGGACCCGTTCCATAGCTCGTACAGGTTGCCATGAAATTGATTCGTTCCGGATTTCGTCACGTAATTCACCTGCGAGGCCCCATAGCGGCCCTGATCGGCAGCGTAGGAAAGGGTGTTCACTGTTACTTCGGCAATCGAGTTCAATCCCAGGACGAGATTGGTCGAAAGTCCGCTGTTTAGATTTGTCAGAGGATCGTTGGTTTCGAGCCCATCAACGATGTAGCCGTTCGAAAGCGCTGGAAGCCCGTTAAATTCAACGTTGCCATATCCGTTAGTGCCGCCGATAAAATCATTTCCGCTTCCAGCCGTGTTGATGAGCGCGCCCGCGGCAAACTGCAGCGGGTAGGTCAAATCGCCGCCTGGATTTGGAAGGTTCTCCAAGCCGGGCGAGTTAAATGTAGTCGAGGTGTTAGCGTTCTGTGTATTGATCGGAGGTGGCTGCTCTGTCACGGTCACGTCCTGCTTTACGGCTCGCACCCTCAGAATGAAATCAATTGTTTGCGTGCGGCCGAGTGAAGCCGCAATTGCCCTATCCTCCTGGGTTTGAAAGCCTGGCGCAGTAACCTGAACGGTGTATGTACCGGGCATCAACTGCGGAAATTGAAAACGGCCGGTGTCGCTTGTAACCACGCTACGCTTCAGGCCAGTTTGGTTGCCGATGATCGTAACATGGGCTTGGGTGACAACGCCGCCACTTTCGTCTCTGACCTGCCCGGCAATTGCGCTCGTCGTTTCACCTTGCGCTAGAACCTGCGCGGGATCGATCAGGCATCCGGTTAAGACAATGATAAAGGCCAGACCGCTATATTTAGGCATACCTAAAATAGAGATTACCATGAGCCCGGGTTGGCTCAAGGAGTACATCTCTACCCCGTGCAGGGGACCCGCGATGACGGCTGCCTTCATCCGACTGTCTGTGATTGGAGATAACCTATAGCTTTTAGTGATGCCTAGAATGCACAGTCCGGGAAAGACTGAATCCGTTGACGATTACCTGAAGGCCATTCTTGAGCTGAGCGGTCCCGAAGAACATCGAGTTACCAGCAATGCCATTGCCGAGCGACTCGGTATTCGCGCCGCCTCCGTTACCGGTATGCTCCAAAAACTTGCTGCGAACCCGCCATCTCTTGTCAAATATGAAAAGCATCATGGTGTCCGGCTGACAAACGCCGGCAAGCGGCGCGCCCTCGAGATTCTGCGCCATCATCGCCTGCTGGAGCGCTTTCTGCACGATTTCCTGGATTACAGATGGGACGAGGTTCACGAGGAAGCGGAGCGCCTGGAGCACTTCATCTCGGAGAAACTCGAAGACCGCATCGCAGCCAAATTGGGCGATCCGCAAACCGATCCGCATGGCCATTTGATCCCGGAAAGAAGTGGAGTGGTATCGGAGCGTACCGAAGTTAATCTGCTGAATTGGGCTTGCGGCGTTCCGGCCGTCGTCAGCAGCGTTTCGGACCGCGATCCCTCTTCGCTGCGCGAAATGGAACGCCTGGGTTTAAGGCCGGGTATTGGGGTCGTAGTCGAAGCGGAAGTTCGAAACGCATCGCTGCTCATACGAATAGGCGGGCAAAGCAAAACAGTGAGAGTGAGCCAGCTACTGGCGGCTCAAGTCTCCGTGGGGGCTTGTGCAGCCCCGAATTCGGCGACACTTTCAGAAATTGAAGCCGACCGGCCCGGTTAGTCTACGAGAAGGTGACGCGAGTTCCGCCGAAGGTGGATACAAAAACGCGTCGCGGCGCGAACAACACCAGTTACCGGTTCCGACTTCCGCCGGAGCTCGTTACTTTGCCTCGCGCTCGCCGTCGAGCCGCGGCTTGCTTCGCGTGCTTGGAGAGAGCGGATTTCGAAGCCGCCGATCGCGGTTCTCGCTTCAATGCTTCCAGACGCGCTCGGGAACGTTTGGCGGATGGTTTCGTCCGTTTGCCGCTCTGGCCCTTCTCGAGATCGCGCTCAGCGCGTTTGCGAGTGGTTTCAGAAGTTGCGCCTTTCTTCGGCGGCGGCAGGTCTACGCCCGCACGGCGCGCTTTCGAGAGCCCAATCGCGATTGCCTGCTGTGGGGATTGCGCTCCATGCTTGCCCTGTCGAATATGCTCCATTTCCTCGCGCACAAATTCCCCCGCTTGGGTGGTTGGAGCCTTTCCTTCGGCTTTGTCTTTCTTCGCCCGCTCGATCGTTTTCTTTTCCGGCATCCATTTCTCCTGACAATTAGAGGGCTTAAAGGCGCATTCAGTTGCCGGTCCGCCTTTGGCGGAAACGGAACCTTCCAGGCGTTTATCCATTCTTGCGAGCCTCGAAATTCAAAGGAGCACAAAAATGGCAAACAACGAAAACAGACTGATTCTGGTTACCGGCGCTACTGGGCACCAGGGCGGAGCGGCCATTCGCCACTTGCAGCAGAGAAAATTTCCCGTTCGCGCCGCCACACGGGATCCTAACCAACCGAAAGCCCGCAGCCTGGTCGGCCACGGTACCGAAGTTGTACGCGCCGATCTCGAGAATTTGGAATCTCTCACCGGACCCCTGGATGGAGTCTATGGCGTCTATTCTGTTCAGAGCCGTGGAAAAGGAGTCGAATCCGAAATTCGCCAGGGCATCAATTTAGCCGATGCTGCGAAACGCTCGCGCATTAGTCACTTTGTCTATAGTTCGGTGGGCAGCGCCGATAAAAATACCGGCATCCCGCATTTCGATAGCAAGTTCCGCATCGAGGAGCACATTCGCGGCACAGGCCTCGCCTTCAGCATCCTGCGCCCGGTTTTCTTCATGGAAAACTGGCTCGGCATGAAAAGCGGCATCGAAGCGGGCACGCTTGCGTCTCCGTTGCGTCCGGATACTCGTTTGCAGATGATTGCGGTGGACGATATCGGTGCATTCGTGGCACTTGCATTCGAGCATGCGGGTAAGTGGCGGGGCCGCGCCATGGATATTGCGGGTGACGAGCTATCGATGACAGAATTGGCTGACGCGTTCACTCGGGTGTCGGGGCATGAAGTTCGTTATCGGCAACTCCCGTGGGGCGAGTTCGAAAAGCAAGCCGGTCCTGAAATGACGGCCATGTACAGATGGTTCCAGGATGTCGGTTATCACGTCGACATTTCCGCCGTCAGGCAGGAATATCCGCGACTTACTTCGTTTGAAAGATGGCTTCAAACAAATTGGCGTGTTGCCGCCGCTGCCGCTCAATAAGCGGCGTTTTACTCGCCGC
>CAWBDW010000036.1:0-15105 GCA_963787545.1 uncultured Acidobacteriaceae bacterium | reverse complement strand
TTGTTCCGATGATCGCGGGTAGTCGTTAGCCTTCTTCGGGAGTGACTCGGCGAGAAAAGTTGAGGCACGAGGCGGAGTAAATGCCGAGTCACTCCCGAAAAGGAGACTAGAAGGAAGGCGCTGGCGGGGCGTGACGAGTATGGAGGTTCAAACGTCTTTTGGTATTGTTCCAGCACGGAATAAGCTTCGGTGTACGCCGGAATGCGGGTTGGGACGTTTCGAATGGGGGAAGGATCAGCGGTTCGAGAAGACGTGAACCGCTGATTGAGCAGCGCCAAAAGAGGAATTTACGGTCCGAGACACACGACTGCGGCCGCGCGAGCAAGCACGGTATCGAGCCGACTGTGGTCGGTCGTTTCAGGAACTGTCGAGTCGCTCGCATAATGAATAGAGTTCGCGGGCGGTAAGTCTGTGCTCGGTCTGCATCAGGTTGCCGCAGCGAGGACATTGCCACTGAGCCTTGCAAGGGGCGGCCAAGATCGGTTGTTGTGCGTGCGGCTCGGAAGCAAGCAGCCCACGAATCAGAGCAAGGCTCTCCGAACGGTGCCGGTTAGCAAGGAATCCAAACTGGCGAATGCGCACGAAGCCGTGTGGGAGAACATGTTGCACGTAGCGCCGCAAGAACTCCGATGCCGAGAGCGTCATGAGGCGCTGCTTGTTTCCGTGGGCATAGTCCTTCCAGCGGAAAGTGACTTGTTCGCCATAAAAGGAGACCAGCCGGTGATTACTGATGGCCACACGATGGGTATAGCGGCCCAGGTAACGAAGCACAGGCCCTGAACCCCCCATCGCTTGCTTGGCGTAGACGACCCAGTTTTTCCGGTGCAGAGATTGCAGAAGAGCCCGGAACGCTTTGGGATCCTTCAGCGGCCCGGTCGCGCCGCCAAGACTGAGCTTGTTTCTGCGATACGCACGCTTCAAGCCATCGAGGAACTTGCCGCGGAACAGCTTCTTCAGAACCCCGAGCGGAAGAAAGAAACGATATCGCGGTCGAACCCAATGACGGTGATCGGGGGAAAGGCCTCCGACCGGCACGAGACAGTGCAGATGCGGATGCAGAAGCAGATTCTGTCCCCAAGTGTGCAAAATGGCGAGGAACCCAATCTCTGCGCCGAGGTGCTGAGGATCAGCCGCTACTTCCAGCAGCGTTTCCGCAACACAACGAAACAGCAAGTTGTATAGCAGGGTGGGATTGCGCTGACACAGCCTGTTTAACTCATGAGGCAGGGTGAACACCACATGAAAGTAAGACACACCGAGCAACTCTCGTTCCCGGCAAGCGAGCCATCGCTGGCGCGCTTGCGCCTGACACTTCGGGCAGTGTCGATTCCGGCAGGAGTTGAAAGAGATGGCCGAATGACCGCACCCGGTACAGTGATCGAGATGGCCGCCCAAAGCCGGCGTGCGGCAGCGCTGGATGGCGCGCAACACTTTCAGCTGTTGATAGCTGAGCCAGGAGCGGTTCTCTGTAGCGAAGCGATCACCGTGCGTGCGAAGTAAGTCGGCCACCTCTACGGTGGGCCGGCTCATTCTGGTTTGTGTAACTTTCGCGAGCGCTGTAAGCGTGCTGGGCCGGAGACAGCAAGCCGTTCCAGTGGATTAGTAGCTGCCTGCAAGCGCTTAGGGGACACATGCAGATAGCGAGTCGTCGCTTCGATGTCCTTGTGGCCCATCAGTACCTGAATGGTTCGCAGGTCCGCTCCCTCTTCGAGCATGTGGGTCGCAAAGCAGTGCCGGAGCGTATGCGGAGTGACGTGTTTCTGGATTCCGGCCTTCCGTGCAGCCTGTTGCACGGCTTCCCAGATCACCTTGGGCGTGATCGGCTTGTCGGCGCGCCAGCCATTGCTGGTACCGGGGAATAGGTAGGTCTTGGGACGCATCCAACGCCAGTACTCGCGCAAGGTCGTGAGCAGCTTCGGATTGAGCGGGACTTCGCGGTCCACGCCGCCTTTGCCGCGCTCAATGCGAATGACCATGCGGCCGCTGTCGATGTTGCTCACCTTCAGCTTGCACAACTCACTTCGTCGCAGTCCCGCCGAATACATCGTCAACAGCATTGCGTAATGGAATAAGTTGCGGGCCGAATCGATCAGCCTGGACACTTCTTCCGGCGTCAAAATCGTCGGAAGCCTGCGCGTATGCTTCGGAGCGTGCGGATACGGCAGATCCTCTTTCATCGCCCGGCGCCTGAGTGTCCTCACGTAAAAGAAACGCAGCGCGGCTACGCGGTAGGCTACAGTGCCTACTTCCAGCTTTCTTTCCTCCAGCAGATGAACTTGGTACTTCCGAATTTCCTCCGAGCTGATATGATCCAGACGCTTCTCAGCAAAGCGCCGGAAATCTTCCATCGTTTGCAGATACGATCGGATTGTCGTTTCGGCGTAGTTGCGGCGCACGAGTTCTTCTCGCATCCGCTGAATGAGTTTCGTCACAGAGACTCCTTTCTCTGTGACTGAAGCTAGCTCATTGGCACCGACTAGCGCTTTGCTCCAAATGCGATTACGCCTCGGGCGTCCGCCGCGCCAGCGGCTTCGTTCTAGTCCCCTCCTGTTTACAGCGTCTTCTCAAGTTGCCGCTGCCAATACTCTTTGCGTCAACCCCAGCGGTTCGCACTCCTGCTATGCCAAGATTCAATGGGCCGTAAACGCCGCTTCAAACAATGACGTGATCAACGTTGCCCCCGGCACCTACAAGGAGGACGTTGCGATTGGAAAGCCGCTTTCCCTGATTGGCGCGGGCGCCGACTCATCCATCATCGACGCCAGCGGTCTGGCGCATGGCATCTTGGTAGACGGCCTCGACCATCCCGGCCTGAACAATGTCACCATTGCCGGATTCACCGTAAAAAACGCCCTATATGAAGGAGTTCTGGTGGTCAGTGCTTCGGACGTCACAATCCGCGATAACCACATCCTGAACAACGACCAGATTGGGCCTGTTTTCGGCTCCGGCCCCGCCTGCAACGGTCAACCGGCCTATGAGACCGATGAAAGTGGTGACTGTGGCGGCGGACTTCACCTGATAGGGACGGTACACTCGATCGTTGCCGACAACCTTCTGTCGGGTAACGGCGATGGCGTCCTGATCAGTGACGAGACTGCGGAAAGCCGCGACAACCTCCTTATCCACAACAACGCCTCGGACAACCCGCCAGAGTGCGGCATTGTTCTTGCATCTCACCCGCCCATGGGTTCTAGTGCACCCAATTATGCTCGTCATTACGGGGTTGATCACAATACGGTCGCCGAAAACGTCGTTTCGAGGAACGGCGTGACGGTTGGAGGCGCGGGAGTCGGCCTTTTTTCCGACGGCAACGGGCCGGGCCGCGTCTCGGGTAATGTAATCATCCGGAACGAACTGACGGGCAACGGTATTCCGGGCGTCGCCCTCCACACGCATGTCGGTCCGGCTTTTGGCGCTCCTGCCGACGACATGGACGGGAACATGATCATCGGCAACTTCATCGCCGGAAACGGCGCCGATACGGACGATACGGCTACCCCCGGCACCACGGGAATTAATATCAATAGCGGGGGCGGCGGCTCTCCCGTTCGCGGCACAATCATTTCAGAGAACGTGATCCGCGACGAGCAAGTGGACGTTGCGGTCAACACTCCCGCCGAGGTTGACCTTCACCTGAACGATCTGCTTGGTAGCGACATTGGTGTGGCGAATGTTTGCGCGCTCGATTCCGCCGCATGCACCGGCCGCGTTGACGCGACTGAAAATTTCTGGGGATGTTTTGCAGGCCCTGAAGGCGGCGGATGCTCCACGACCAGCGGATCCGCTATCCGCTTCACTCCCTGGCTTCAAAATTCCATCGACAAGGACGGTCGCCAGCACTAAACGCGAGCACGTCAACCAAGTTGAGGCTTGCCGAGTGCAGCTACCGCGCGACGTCAGGCTCCGCCACGTAGCGACTCAGCAGTACCCGAGCGGTTTGGTTGAGTACCACGTCGTCTCCTAAGCATTTAAGGCCGCTCTGTGAGTGGAGGTTTGCCAAGTACATCCACAACTATAGGAACGCTACTCAACACACCAACTGCCAGCAGCGCCCAGCCAGCGCCTTTTCGCGCATCGCGGCTGAGCTTATCGGCAATCAAAAAACCCAAGCCGACGCCAAGCGCAACGCGCGTACCGCCAATCAACATGATTTCAGGTATCGTTAAGGTTCTCTCTTTCATAAACACGCCCCCTTTACAGCGACGGCCGCGACGTAATCGCTCCGTCGGAAGCGGAACTCACCAGCGCTACATATTTCGCCATGACGCCGGTCGTATATTTAGGCGCGGGGCGCGAGAACGCCGCGAGCCGCTGGTGCAACTCCGCAACCGGAATGTCCAGATTGATCTCGCGGGTTTCGAGATTGATGGTGAGGGAATCGCCCTCGCGAACGGCCGCAATGGGGCCGCCCACGGCGGCTTCCGGAGCGATGTGGCCTACCATGAAACCGCGCGTGGCGCCGCTGAACCGCCCATCGGTGACCAGCGCCACGGTTTCCGAAAGTCCCTCGCCTACGATGGCGCTGGTGACGCCCAGCATTTCCCGCATTCCCGGGCCGCCGCGCGGCCCTTCGTAGCGGATCACGACAATGTCGCCGGGTTTGATCTTGCGACCGAGCACCGCATGCATGGCGTCCTCTTCACTGTCGAATACGCGCGCCGGTCCCGTCTGCGAAGTACGATTCAGGCCGGTGACTTTGATGACGCAGCCTTCCGGCGCGAGCGATCCCTTCAAGATCACGAGGCCGCCCGATTTTTTGATCGGGTTCGAGAGCGGCCTTATGACATCCTGCCCCGGCGTTTCCTGAGCGATTTGGACCTGCTCGCCGAAAGTCTTGCCGGTAATCGTCAGGGCATCGGAATGGACGTAACCGCCATCGTGCAGGCGTTTGGCGATGATCGGAATGCCTCCGGCTTTATCCACGTCGGCGGCGGTATATCGGCCGGCGGGTTTCAGGTCCGCTAGCAGCGGCGTTTTAGCGCTCAATTCCTGAAAATCGTCGATCGAGAGCGGCACACCTGCTTCGCGCGCGAAGGCCAGCAGGTGCAGCACGGCATTGGTCGATCCACCTGACGCGGCCACGCTGGCGATGGCGTTCTCGATGGCCGCGCGGGTGACCACATCGCGGGGCCGGAGATTGTTGCGCACGGCATTGAGAATGACTGCGCCGCAGGCGTGCGCGGCATCGTGCTTACGCGCGTCCACTTGCGGAATCGCATTCAGGCCCATGGGCGACAGTCCGATCGTCTCCATCACAGTCGCCATGGTGTTGGCGGTGTATTGGCCGCCGCACGCGCCCGCTCCCGGGCAGGCGGCATTTTCCAGCCCAAGCAGATCGTCGTCGCTCAAGCGCCCAGCCGCATTTGCGCCCACCGCTTCAAAGACGTCCTGGATGGTAACGTCGCGGCCTTTATACCGGCCGGGCAAAATCGTCCCGCCGTAAAGAACCACGCCCGGCACATTCAAGCGCAGCAGCGCCATTGCGGCTCCGGGAATAGTCTTGTCGCAGGCCACCAGCGCGACGATTCCATCGAACATATGCCCGCGCGCCGACGAGCTCGATGGAATCGGCGATAACTTCGCGGCTGATCAACGAGGTCTTCATCCCCTCGGTTCCCATGGTGATGCCGTCGCTGATGGCAATGGTGTTGAATTCCATGGGCGTGCCGCCTGCCTCGCGAATGCCGCGCGCGACGTCGACCGCCAGCTCCCGCAAATTGAAGTTGCAGGGCATGGTGCCGATCCAGGTATTCGCGATACCGATAATCGGCTTGCGCAAATCCTCGTCAGTGTAGCCGATCGCTTTGAGATAAGACCGGGCGGGCGCACGATCTTTGCCTTGGGTGATCGTGTAGCTTTGGAGTTTCATACGAAACTCCCATTTAAGCAGGGCGAGTTAGGAAGATGGAGTGCGGCGTGCGCGGTGCCGGAAAAATGCGCAGAGTACGAACAGACCTGCGCCGGTGAGCAGCAGCGGCACGGGTTCCGGGTACCGCGAGCGGTTCGACGGGTGCCGCGAAGCCTAGCGCTCGCGGGAAAGCGGGCTGCAATTCGACCGCGTAGAGCTGGTTATTCAAAGTGCCGACCGCCGCGATGTCGCCATTGTTGTCGATTCCGTAGGCGGCATCGACACTCCAGCCGGAATCGGCCGATAGCAGCGTGTTCAGATCGACCAGGACACCGCCGAGATATACGAATGCATCGGTCGATTGGTTGCCCGCCAGGAAGGAATAGCCGACCACCGTACCGGCATCGTTAATCCCGTAAGCGTAGCTTTGCGATCCTCCCAGCGTTCCGAGGTCGAGCATGCCGTTTGCGGTGGATTCGAATGCGTGAAGATAACCCTGCGCCGTCTGGGCGCTCCCGGCAACGGTGCCGCTGTTATTGATCGCCATCCCGTAACTATTGGCGCCTCCCAGACTGCCGGCCACCGCAGTCAGTGTGTTTCCGTTGGAAACGAACGCGCTGGAGCGGCCGCCGGCGCTGCTGGTCCCCACGACCTGCCCGGAGCGATTGATTCCGTAAGCTGAACTCCAGCTCATGCCCGGTAAGGTCCCAAGATCTACCAAATTTCCATTGCTCCAGAGGAAGGCGTGTAATTGGCCCGCCGGTGTCAGCATTCCTCCGGCTATTTGCCCGGCATCATTAATCGCGGTGCCGTAGCCGGAAAGTCCGAGGTTGGCCGCCTGGCCGTTGGACCATTCGGCGACGAATGGCGCGCCGCTCGAGTACGAGGTGCCCACGACGGTTCCGGCGGCATTTATACCATTCGCTTGCCCGATCCCGGGCAGCGGGCTGGCTTGGCCATTGAACGTGACCGGAACCTGATTCCCCGAAGCATCGGTCGTGAATCCGACCACTGTGCCGGAATTGTTGATGCCAGCCGGCTGCGCGGCGCCCGTACCAAGACTTCCCAGATTCAGGATCGAATAGAGGGGATCGGCGCGGAGCGCGGGGAGCGCGAGCAAGAAAAGCAGCACAAAAACAAGCGAGCCATGGGATAGGAAGCCGGAAACCCTCATATCTTGCTTTTCGACCGTACCCAGCTAAGCCACAGGAAGAAAATTCCGAAACGCGGCAGGAGTAAGCCTCGAAGCATTCAGTAAAGAGCTGCTATATGTAGAAGCATAGAGTATGCAACAGCCTTCCGCCTCGCCGAAATCCGATATTCCGCAGGGCACGCTCGATCTCCTCATTTTGAAAGTGAGCGCACTCGGTCCGATTCATGGCTACGCGATTGCGCAGCGTCTGCAGCAGGTCTCGCGAGACGTTCTGCAGGTTCAGCAGGGCTCGCTTTATCCGGCGCTGCATCGCCTGGAGAACAAAGGCTATCTGGCCGCCGAGTGGAAGGAATCGGAGACCGGGCGCGAGGCTAAATTCTATCGATTGACCGCGAAAGGGCGCGCTCAACTCAAATCCGAGAAGGCAAATTGGGGACGCCTTGCCGAAGCCATCGGGCTTGTGCTCAAGCTTTCGGAAGGAGACATGCCGTGAGGAGGTGGCGCCGTCTTCTGAACAGGCGGAAACTCGAAACTCAGCTTGCCAAGGAACTGCAGTTTCATCTGGAGCGCCAGGAGGCCGATTACGTGCGCGCCGGCATGACCGAAAGAGAAGCACTTCGGAAGGCGCGGCTGAATTTCGGCGGGGTTGAGGAAGTAAAGGAAGAATGTCGGGACGCGCGCGGCACGCTGTGGGTGGAATCCACTGTGCAGGATATTCAATTCGCGATTCGCACTTTACGCAAGAGTCCGGGGTTCAACGGCGTCATTCTGCGCGCTCTGCCTTGCAAAGATCCGGCGCGCCTGACAGTAGTCGATGAGACCCTCCGCCGCACAGGCGAGTGGCTTGCTTTCTCTTACCTCGATTTCCTCGATTTCGAACGGCAGAGCCGCTCTTTCGAAGCGATGGCAGCGGTGGGACGGCTGGTACTCCTCTTTCGGTAATCCAAGCCGTGAAGTCGAGCGTGCTGGGACACGATCGCGATCAACCGGTGCACGATGTGGCCAGCATGGATCAGCTCATTAGCGATTCGATCGGGCGGCGGCGCGCTATGGTGATTCTGCTGGGGACATTCGCATGGCTTTGGGCGCGCAGCCCGCGCAAGTGTTACAACTCTTCCTATCCCAAGGATTGCGGATGGTGGCTATCGGGCTATTACCAGGCGCCGCGGCGTCGCTTGGGCTCATGCGCCTGATGGCAAAATTACTTTACGGCGTGAGCCCGGCCGACCCCGCTACGCTTGCCGCAGTCGCCTTGACGCTCACCCTCGTCGCCTCAGGCGCAATCTATATTCCGGCCCGCGCGCCGCTCGCATCGATCCAATGACGGCGCTGCGCGACGAATAGCGCGATTAATCCGAGTAGGCCCCGCGCGATTGTATATTGACAGCCGCGCCCACGATCATTTTTCAACGAAATACACGTGGGATAGTAAAACGATGCTCGGCCATGTAGTTTCGCACTACCGCATTCTGCAGAAATTGGGCGGCGGCGGAATGGGCGTAGTGTACAAGGCCGAAGACATTCGTCTGGGGCGCTTTGTCGCTCTGAAATTTCTTCCTCCCGAGCTGATCCACAATCCCCAGGCGGTGGAGCGTTTCCGCCGGGAGGCGAAGGCCGCTTCGGCACTGAATCACCGGAATATCTGCACAATTTACGACATAGGCGAGCAAGACGGACAGACCTTTATCGCCATGGAATTTTTGGATGGCAGAACGTTGAAGCACATGATAGCCGCGAGACGGCTTGAAATAGAAACGCTGCTGTCCCTGGCGATTGAAATTACAGATGGTCTCGACGCCGCTCACAGAGAAGGGATCATTCATCGCGACATCAAGCCCGCCAACATCTTAATCACTAAGCAAGGCGCCGCCAAAATTCTCGACTTCGGCTTGGCGAAGACTACTTCCGATGAACCTGCACGCAGCACAATCGCCGCTCGCGAAGAACGCCTCACTAGCTCGGGAGCGGCGATCGGTACCGTAGCCTACATGTCGCCGGAGCAGGCGCTCGGCAAAGCGCTCGACTACCGCACCGATCTCTTTTCGTTCGGCGCGGTTCTTTACGAACTGGCTACTGGGTTGCTTCCGTTTGAGGGCGAGACATCAGCCGCTATTTTTGACAGCATCCTGCACGGGACCCCAGAGACTCCTTCACGCTTGAACTCCCGTCTGCCCGTCGCGTTTGATGGAATCATCTTCAAGGCTCTTGAAAAGGATCCCGATATCCGCTACCAGACGGCGGCCGATCTGCGAGCGGATCTGAAACGCTTGAAGCGCGATACAGACTCTGGCTTGACGAGGGTTCCCCGCGTAGCGGCTTCGCCGATCGAGGCGCGGCGTTCCTGGTGGAAATATGGGCTCGCGAGCGGCGCAGTTCTCGTGCTGGTGGCAGGCGGTGTCTGGCTCTCGCGTTTTCGCGCGCCGCGTACGACTCCGACTACAGACTGGCAGCCACTGACAAATTTCACGGATTCTGCAACGCAACCCGCGCTCTCACCAGATGGCCGGATGCTCACGTTCGTTCGGGGTGAGGGGACGTTTGTGACGCTCGGCGACTTGTATGTGAAGCTGCTGCCCGATGGAGAGCCCGTGCAGTTGACGCACGACGGAACCCAGAAGATGAGCCCCGTCTTCTCTCCGGACGGCTCACGGATTGTGTACAGCACTAGTTTTCCATGGGACACGTGGACTGTGCCCGTCTTGGGTGGCGAGCCACGGCGCATGTTAGCGAATGCTTCGGGTCTTCGATGGATTGATCAGACTCATATTTTGTTTTCAGAAATCAAATCCGGCGTTCATATGGCCATCGTGACGGCACTAGAGAGCCGGACCGGGGAGCGCGACGTCTATGTGCCGCCGCAGGAGCGCGGTATGGCGCATCGCTCTGCAATCTCGCCGGATGGGAAATGGGTCCTGATCGCGGAGATGGATAACTCTGGCTGGCTGCCATGTCGCCTGGCGCCGTTCGATGGCAAGAACAGAGGGCGGCAAGTGGGCCCTCTCACCGGAATTTGTACCCAGGCCGATTGGTCTCCCGACGGCGAATGGATGTACTTCAACTCTGACGCCGGAGGAACTCTTCATATCTGGCGTCAAAGCTTCAAGGGGGGCGCGCCCGAACAGATAACCTCCGGACCCCAGGAGCAGGAGGGTATCGCTATGGCGCCGGACGGACGGTCGCTCATTACTTCGGTCGGGGACCAGCAAAGCGAGATTTGGTTACACGAAAGTAACCAGGAACGTAGAATCTCGTCGCAAGGCTACGCGGCCAATCCGATTATGTCGGCGGACTGCAGGCATATCTTCTACGTCCGCAGAAGAGGCGAAAACTACACGCGAGTCGGGTTCATGATGGGCGAACTATGGGTGACGGACCTGGAAAAAGCCGAGAGCCAGCGGCTTCTTCCAGGCGTTCTTGTCACCGGATTTGATATTTCGCCCGACAGCAAACGTCTCGTGTACTCGGTAGAGGGGCCGGAGAACAACTCCGAGATCTGGCTGGCCTCAACGGACGGACGCGTTCCTCCGCAGCGGTTATCCGCAAGTGGCGACCTGTTCCCACATTTCGGTGCGGCCGGTGACATCTACTTCATGGCAGTGGCGGGAAATCTGAATTATCTTTGCCGCATGAAGGAAGATGGCACGGGCCGGCGGCGAATTTCCGAGCGGCCGATTCTTGCGCTCCTGGCGGCCTCGCCCGATAGCAAATGGGCCTGCGTTTGGGCAACGTTGCCGGGTTACGAGCCTCCGTCCGGGTTTCTGCTCTATCCTCTGCAAGGCGGAGACCCAGTTAGACTTTGCAGCCATTGCGGCGCGGCGTGGTCTGCCGATTCGAGATATCTGTACGTTTATCCCAGGTTGATGCTTGAAGATACCGGACAGACATTCGCAATCCCGTTTGAGCACGGCCCGCCCGCGGCCCTCGCCCATTCGGGCGGGGATTTCGCAGAGAACCTGAAGAACCTACCGGGAGTACGGACGATCAATCATTCGGCAGTTGTGCCGGGACCGGATCCATCCACTTACGCCTTTGTCAAGCTCACGGTCCATCGGAACTTGTATCGCGTACCGCTTCCGTGAAACCTGAGCTGAAAGGAACCGCTCAGTCGTCGCGGTCTTTACGCGCTTGCTTCGACTTTTCCCGCCGCTGGATGGCAATGTAAGTAACCGTGTCCCAGGCATTGTGGATTCCGACGAACAGCAACAGCAGAGTGGTTGCGGCTATCACGAACATCGCCGCTCTGCGATCCCTCCAGAGCAAGATCGCTGCCGTGATTAATGCTGCGTATGTGGTCAGCGGAAGAACGGCGTACCAGATCCAGTCCTCGGCATCCGGGTTATAGGCACTTTTGCGCGCGTGCCAAATGATCGTGCATGCGTACGCTACTCCCGCCGCGCCACACGCACCAAGACAGAACCCGATACTGGAATGTGAATGCCACGGGACGCTCATGAGCGCCGAAATCAGCAGGGCGGCACAAAAGTGAACGACGGTAGGAGTACCGAAGGCGCGAATCTCCCGCATGCTGCCCCCCGCCTGCGATTCGGCGATGAGCGTCATTACCACGAATTGCAGACCGGTCAAAGCTCCCGCCGATGAGCCGACGATTACATAAAAATTTGCCCAACTGGAGAGGGCAGTAAGTGCGGCTTGTTCCATAGTGTCAAAGCAAGAGGATACGTTATTCTCTTCCGGGACAATCGGCATCATCGACAGAAACTCATTCAGCCCGCAGCTATCCAACCAAAAGAGGCACTACCTGAGAAATGAAAGCGACGGCGACGGATGACTATGCGTAGATTACAGGTTTGCGTGATAGCTGGGGGACTGCTGCTTAGCTCTGCTATGCCGGTGGTGGCACAGCGTGGCGGGCACGACAACTACTACAACGGAATGCATGACCAAGTTCGCCAAGGGGACTATGGACGTTATTCCCGACAGGATGAGCAGCGGAATCAGCATGACAAGGGAGGCATTGGCCCCGGCAAGGCGGCGCTGATTGGCGGAGCCGGCGGTGCAGCGTTAGGGGCGCTCTTCGGCGGCGGCCTGAAGGGAACACTGATCGGGGGTGCGAGCGGCGCAGGCATTGGAGCGATTGCCGGCAAGCTGGCACAGGGAAACGATCATAATCGCCGAAGCAATGAGCACCCCCGTTAAGGAGCGAAGGAGAACAGCGATGAAAAGAGCGAATCTATTGACGAGGGTCGTGATGGCTGGCGGCTTCGCCGCATCCATGCTGCTGGGCAATGCCGGAGCAGGTTCTCCGTCACCCGGCCAAACGCCATCACAGATGAGCCCAAGTGGACAAACACCTGGAGATGTTGGCCCACACTCATGGACCATGGAACAGGCCGTAACAAGTTCCGTACGGGAAGCATGGGTGCTGGGTGGAAGGACGGAGGACGGTTTTTTTCAGATCGTAAAGGCATTGGCGGAGCTTTCAGCTCAGAAGCGGGGGATTACGCTGCCCGATAACCAGGAAGCGGGTAAACGGGCAGGAGATTGGATTAAGAAAGAGGCGAAGCAAGACCCCGACCAACTCCTTTACGTGATTGTCGATCACGCCGTGCAATACAGCGCTCGTAAAACGGCGGCTAAGCAGTAAGGCCGCTTGTTAGCGGCCGGGAGGTTGGGTTGGCGGCGTTCCGGGCGTGTTGGTGGGCGGCACGCCGATTTTCACACCGATTACTTCGCCTGAGACAACCAGCTCGACTCGGCGGTTGAGCCGGCGGCCGGACGCCGTGTCGTTTGGCGCAACAGGATAATTCTCGCCGTAACCGACCGCGGTCATATTCTGAGTATTAATTCCCTGCTGCATCAGAAAGTCGCGAACGGCATTGGCGCGTTCTTCAGAGAGCTTCTGATTGAACTCCGCCGTTCCGGTACTGTCGGTATAGCCTTCTACCTGAAGATTCAGTCCGGGATGCGAAAGGACGATGCCTGCGATTTTGGCCAGCGCGAGTTGCGCGGGTGTCTTGAGCGTGTATTTGGCGGTGTCGAACAGCACATCCTGCATGTTCACAACCAAGCCCCGTGGGGTTTCGGTGGTGGGAAGCACCGCGTTAAACTGCTGCAAGAGTTGTTCGCGCAATTGGTTCTTCTCCGCTTCGGCCTGCTGGCGCAGACGCTCTGCCTCCGCTGCGGCCTGTTGTGCTTTCTCCGCGTCGGCGGCAGACTGCGCGCGGGCCGCATCGGCTTGTTGCTTGGCCAGCTCCGCGGCCTGACGCCGTTGCGCGTCTAGGCGCGCCTGTTCTTCGGCCTGCTCCTGCTGCTGCGCTGCCTGTTGCGCCTGCTCTTGTGCCGTTCGCGCCGCCTGCTGGGCCGCGGCCTGGCGCGCCGCCGCTTCCTGACGCTCCTGGTCTAAGGCCAACTGCTCTTGCCGTCGCAGAGAGATGGTGCGCGCATCTTCGGCCTGCTGCGTCGCCTCTTTGGCGGTCATGTCGGCCGGCTTCCATTGTTTTCGCGTCTGATAATCCTGGGCCTGCGTCAGGAGACTGTCCGCTTTTTGATACGTATCACTCGCGAACTGATCGGCTTTTGCATACTTGGCGATTTGAACCGCATTGATGGCTTCGTAAACCTCGAGCGGACTTTTCTTGCTGGAATTCAAATCAACGGGGCGTAACTGCGATTCAGGCACGCGGTACTCATATTCGCCGCGCGGCAGCAGCGTATACTTCGCGTTCACCGTTTCCCACTTACCGCGCGTGTCGGTTCGGATGATATTCTCCATCACGACAACGTCGCTCGGCTGGCGCACCGCAAAGTAAGGCTCCGCCGTGATGATCAGCCCGAAGGCCTGCAAATTCGTAGTGACATCGCCGTTGAAGTTGCCATTGGAATCGACCACCACCTCGCCCAGATTCGTCGCATGGCCTTCCGGAGTGATGGCCCACAATACGTAGGTCAGATACAGGGGCCCGAAATTGCGCGCGGCGGGGAGATGCTTCACATCGAACTTGATTTCCATGTGGCCGAGACGGCTGTTTACGTCGGCCGTGCCCTTGGCTTGGGGAGCGAGCGTGGTTCCCTGAAAATCGACTTTGGTCCAGCCGCTGCGATTCCGGTAACTGACCGCCTGGATATTTCGGGAAACGACCTGCACCTTATAAATGGGAACAGTTCCCGAAGGCGATTGGTCGTGCGCGGGCTGCTGGGGAATCGTTTGGGTCGGATTCGGCTCCTGGGCCAGCAGCGCGGCGGGCAGCAATAGCACGAGAGATAAAGCGAGCGATTTCATAGTAAACATAGGCGGTGCAAGCTCAATGCCAAACTGTAAAACCCTGAGCTTTCTGTAAATTAGACGCGAGGCAAGCGGGCGGGTACTTGGTACTTTTTACAGTTGGCTAAGAAAAACGCGCGGCCTCGCTAAGATCGTAGAGTGACTCCGCCGCAGGTGCGCTCCCCCGAGGCGAGGGCAACCAGCCGGTTCGCATCCCCTCTGCTGCCCATTTTTCTAATCGTGATGGTGGATGTGCTGGGCTTCACCATCATCCTTCCGCTGCTGCCGTTTTATTCCGAAATGCTGGGCGCCACGCCGACGATCGTGGGCGAACTGGTCTCGACTTACGCGGCGTTTCAATTGATTGCGGGGCCGATTCTGGGGCAACTCTCAGACCGGCACGGGCGGCGGCCGATTTTGCTGGTGAGTCAGGCCGGAACGCTCGCGGGATTTCTGATCCTCGCTTTCTCGCGCCACATCTGGTTGCTGTTTTTAGCGCGCGCGATCGACGGAGCGACGGCGGGGAATCTGACGATTGCGCAGGCGTACATCAGCGATGTCACGAAACCGGAGAATCGCGCGAAAGCCTTTGCGCTGATCGGGATCGCGTTTGGATTCGGCTTTCTGGTGGGGCCGGCCATCGCGGGCTTTTTGGCGCGTTGGGGATATGAGGCTCCCATCTTTCTGGCCTCGGGCCTGTCCTTCACCGCAATCCTGTGCACGTTCTTTCTGTTGCCGCGCCGCGAAGTGGTTCACCAGCAGAACGAAGCCGCGGCGGCCGATCCCGGCCCGGGCGGCAGACGGCTATCGCTGATTTCGTGGGGAGATACCGCAAATATTTTCGCGACAAAGAACTGGCGCGCCTGCTGATGCAGTGGC
>CAWBDW010000035.1:0-28119 GCA_963787545.1 uncultured Acidobacteriaceae bacterium | reverse complement strand
AATCGCAAGGCTTCTGCCCGGGCATCACTACCGTCAGTCCCTTCTCACCCTGCGACCACTCGAGCTTCCCGTCGAACCCAGCATCTCGACGTTTTCAATTTTTCCGACTCGCAGTTCCGTATTCATGGCCAAGGGAGGAATGACTGCTTTGTACTCCGGCCAACCCATCACAAACGCATACAGCGTCTTCCTTGGTCGTGAACCGCACGTCCGCGGCCGTCAGGTCTTTTCGCTTCTTTTCGTTGAACGCGGGATTCTGCGCCGAAGCTTGCGTCCCTGGCCCCTCGCCGAAGATTTTCCAGGGCCGTGTGGCATAGATCGCCTCGCTGTTGACACTCATCCACTCTGTGATATCGGAAAGACCTTTAACTCCTCCAAATCCAGAGCGCCGCTTGCGGGCAGCGGGAAATTCAACAGCAGATTGCCATTTCTGCTTACGATATCGACCAGCATGTCGATCACCATCTTCGGCGTCTTGTACTGCACGCCGCGCTTGTAATGCCATTCCCGATACAGGTATCGGTCTGCCAGGCCGTCGGCCAAATCTTATCCACCACGCCGCGCTCGACGTCGAGCACGCAAGTCGCCTTGGGCAGCATCTTCCGGCGCTTGCTGTTATAAATCGCCTGCGTTTTCCCACCATTGCGCTTGGCATTCAAGTTGTAATGATGCGCCACCAGCTCAGGCCATAATCTTCAAACGGCAACGCGCCGTCCGTGTAGAGCAGGTCCGGCTGGTAGTTATCGACCAGATCCTTGATTCGCAGATACCAGTGCTGCTTCCACCACTCCGGTATGCCACTTTCGTTCCAATCCAGGTCATGAGACCAAATCTGGTCTGAATCGACATACAGCTCCGAATATCTCGGATCCGCGCCATCGTAAGGCACGCCCGCATACGGCCCGCTTTCATCGTGCCCATGACTGACGGAAAACCATTTGTAAGTGATCCAAAGATGTTCGCTCACACCGAACTTGAGCCCTTCATGAAGAGCCGCGCTGCGCCATAGTCCGACGATATCCTTATGCGGCCCCATCTTCGCGGCGTTCCAGCGCTGATAGCTTGAGTTCCACAGATCGAAGTTGTCGTGGTGAACGCCCATGCTCACGAAGTATTTCGCGCCGGCCCTCTTATATAGCCGCATCAAGCCGGCCGGATCGAATTTCTCGGCGCGCCACGCCGGAATCGTATCTTTGTATCCGAATTTCGAAGGGTGCCCATAGGTCTCGACATGGTAGTTGTACTGCTGGCTGCCCTGAATGTACATGTTGCGCGCGTACCAATCGCCGTCTTCGATTGCCGATTGCGGCCCCCAATGCGCCCAAATTCCAAATTTCGCGTCCCGAAACCACTCCGGTATCTCATACTTCGTTAGAGACTCGCGCGTGCCCTGAAACGGACCCTGCTCCATCTCCAGCCCGGGCGGTCGGTTGTCCGCCAATGCAAGCATTGGAACGCTCGCCGCCAGCGAACGAATTACATCTCTCCTGCTGATGTTCATCTCTAGCTCCCAAGGATCAAGTCAAATTGTTACAAACGAGCGATGCGCCTGGCCGCTGATGCTCGTGGTCGAATAATAGTAGACAGCCTCAACGGAGTACAAAAAACTGAGCCTCCACTACCGGGCCTTTTCGATGCTGCTTTGTGCGAGCACCTGCTTGTCATCGCTCGCGCAGTCGCCTGTCCAGGCGCCCATCGTCAGCACAACCACCAAAGAAGTCGTCGTGGATGTAGTCGTACGCGACAAACACGGCCATCTCGTTACGGACCTGCAGCCCGGCGATTTCCAGGTCTACGAAGACGGCGCGAGGCAGAAGATTACCAGCTTCCAGAACATCCAGGGCCCGCAGCAGATCGCGGCCGAACAGCCAGCCGCGGAAGCGTCGCAACCTCCCGCTCAAGCCGCTAGCCCGCGCAATACACTCCGCGAATTTAACTTCGTAACCATCGTTGTCGGTGATATCGCGCCTGAAAATCTCAGCTTCGCCCGAAATGCCTTGAGGGAATTCTTCAAAAATGAACTCCGCCCCAAGACCTACATAGCCGTTCTCCGCGCCGACAACACTCTGCGCCTGCTGCAGCCGTTTACGGACAAGCACGACGTACTGCTGCGCGCTGCCGACAATGCAACTAAGCTGCATTCCGCGGGTTCATCCCAGGCAACTAACAATGCCCTCGCCACCCAAACTCTTACGGCTGCCGCAAACGCACCCACTGGCCCCGGCGCGAATCCCGTCGTCCAACCTCCCTTCAGTCCCAACGATTCCACGTTCCAGCGCTATGCCGGATCGCTCGACGCTTCCACCTCTACCGGAGTTGCCCAGATGGCCGAAGCCACTCTCGCCGCGCGCCTGCGCCTGGTCGGCGGCTACGTGAATGGCATGACCGCCATGGACATGCTTCGCGAACTGGTTCATGCCCAGGCTCATCTTCCTGGCCGCAAGGTCACGCTCTATCTCAGCGATGGCCTGCAGCTTCCGCCCGACCGGCCAGATAGCTTCGCCGGTGTCCTCAGCGATGCGAACCGCGCAGGAGTAACCTTCTACACCTTGGACACACAGGGTTTGAGCGTTCAAAGTCCGCTAGCCGGCTCGGTCGCTCAATTGAACCGGGCGACAAGTGAGAGCAACCTGGGGCGCGCCCTACAAAACGGATCGCTTAGTAAGGCTGATGCTTTCGATGCCGCTTCGGCCAGCGAGGACGTGCAGTTGCTCGCCTCCTCCAGCCCCCAATTGGCACTACAGGAACTCGCCGTTCGCACCGGCGGCTTCGCCACAGCCAACACCAATGACATCAACGGTCCTATGCGCCGCGTAATGGAAGACATTGCCACGCATTACGAACTCGCCTACACGCCCAGCTCCGATGTGTACAACGGCGCCTTCCGAAAAATCGAAGTGAAGGTGGATCGGCCCAAGGTGACCATCCAGTCCCGCCGCGGCTACTTCGCTCTTCCTGAGCTAAACGGCGAGCCCATCCAGCCTTTCGAACTGGGCGCCCTGAACGCCATCAACGCGCGTCCCCAGCCGCGAGCCGTCCCATTCCAGGCTGAGCTACTCAAATTCCGCCCGTACCAGGGCGGAATCGAATGCGCAGTCACCTTTGAAGTCCCGCTCGCCGGCCTCACCCTGCAACCGAATCGCAAGCCGGGCATTTCCCATGTCGAGATTTCTTTGATGGGATTGATTCAGGATTCGAACGGACAAATTGTTCATAGGGTAAGCCGCGAACTGGTTCGCGAGATCCCCACCGCGCAATGGCCGGCTGCGCAGCAGCAGAGCATCACGTATTCAGAGCCGGTCGCGTTGATGCCCGGCCGCTATGTCCTCAGCACGGCAGTCGTCGACGACAGCGGCGGCGCAAGCGGCGCTCAAAAGAGCGGGGCCAAGCGGCTGTCGGAGTTCATCTCCCCGCTCGGCCCCCTCTCGCTGAGTTCCATCGAGCTCGTGCAACGCGTCGATCCCCTCACCACGCCCGCCAACCCGCTCGACCCTTTCGAAATGCAGGGCAAGCGTCTTACTTTCACGCTTCGCGACACGCTCCCGGCGGGCAAACCTGCGCCCCTTTACTTCGTCATCTATCCAGGGCAGGATGCCGGCAGCGCACCTCCGAAAGTGTTCTTCCAACTGTTCAAGGACGGCAAGGAAGTCGCCCGCATCTCGCCGCAAGTGTCGAAGCCCGATGCGACCGGCGCCATTCCGGTCTACGCCGAACTCTCTCCTCCACCCGGTTCCTATGACCTCCGCGTGACCGTCACGCAAGGCGAATACACCGCCCAGTCAAGCCGCCTGCTAACCATCCAATAACCTTAATGGACGAACAAACTAACGAGCTGCAGCGCGCATTCGTGAAATTTTCCCGCGAAAAATTGAAGGACGAATATTGGCCACGAATCTGCCGCTGTCTGGACTCGCTCAGCGAGGAACAGATCTGGTGGCGTCCGAATGAGGCGAGCAACAGTGTTGGGAACCTGCTGTTGCATTTGAACGGAAATATGCGCCAGTGGATTCTGGCGCCGCTTGGCGGCATGGCGAATGTGCGCGACCGGGATGCGGAGTTCGCGGAACGGCGCCAAGTGGACACCGCCAAGCTACGCAGCGCTCTCGACGAAACGCTGAAAGAGTTCGACCGCATCCTGTCAACCTTAACCGCGCCAGACTTGCTCAAGACCTACACCATCCAGCGCTATGAAGGCGTCACGGCTCTCGCCGCCATCTATCACGTAGTCGAGCATTTCAGCATGCATTGCGGGCAGATTCTCTACATCACAAAGCTGCTTAGCGAAACGGACTTGGGATTTTACCGGCAGCTCAGTGGTTGGGGTTCGGTCCACTAGCTTGCCCGAAGACCTCCTGGCTGAAATTGACACCCTTGTGGGCCAACGCGGTCGCAGTCCCTTCCCGGTAGATGTCTTGCACGGAGAAAGATCTGGTTTACGAGTTAGAGCCGGACACTCGAATGTTGCCCGATTTCGAATTGATGCGGGCGATAGCCACTATCTATACCGCCGCGCTGAACGTGCCGCCTCAGGATTTTAAGAAAGGCTTTCCGGGAATCGCGAACAGGTTCGAATGGTTTGCTATCGACTACACCGGCAACGTCTGGATCGCGCGGCTCGGCAAATACAATTTTGCGTTGAACTCAGACGACGGCTCGAAGCTCTACATTGACGGCACACTGATCATAGACAATGATGGCGTGCATCCGCCTACCTCCAGAAAGGGAAGCGTGAAGCTGAAGGTCGGCGTTCATCGAATCAGAGTATCTTATTTCCAGGGTCCCCGTTTCACGGTTGCTTTGACCCTGCGTGTCAAAGGCCCTTCTCAGAAATGGCGTCTCTTCAGTACAGACGAACTCAAGCCGCCGTCCGATGCCGGCGTCTGGACATCGCCGGCGAACTCCGGCCTGGTTGCCCGGCATTGACGTAGATGCTCGGTGTCGTGCGGAAATAAGTTCCGCGCAGCGCGTATCTTTTTCGCCCCGCCCCAGTGAATAGCGTGGAGAGCTTGGATGGAAAGTGAAAACGAAGCTGGGCTTCTCGCACGGGCTGCCAACGGAGACACAGAAGCCTTTCGACAACTCTTTGAAGCGCATCACGCGGCCATGTTCCGTTTCGCGTACCGTCTTACCAGCGCTGTGGATATTTCCGAAGATGTTACGCACGAATGTTTTCTTCGGCTGATGCGACATCGGAGGTTCGGCCGGGAACGCGGATCGCTTCGACGATATCTATACGGCATCGTCGGTGCAGGCGGCGATCTCAACTTTGGCACCCCTTCAGCGGCAAGCCATTTGTCTTATGCGAGTTCGACGAGTTGTCGCTAGACGAAGCCGCCGCCGATTGTAGGCGCGGATGTCGGCACTGTCACGCCGCCTCACGCCGTACCGGAGCCACGTCCGCATGTCCCCACCAAGAGGGGAGTAGTTTATAAATGTATGGAATGATGACGAGTTAAACTCCCTCGCTTGAACAGGCAAAGAGCAGGTCGCCGGACCAACCCAGGAACACAACATTCTTCGCCTTTTTGCTGGCCGGTTTGCTCACGCGATCGGCCTATGGCCAGCGTGGAATTTTGGGAGGAAGGGGCAAATATTGCAGCGATGGCTGGAAGCTCAGCGCGTTCCTATGTGCTTGAACCCTGGTCGCCCGGCCAGCACGTCAGCATCGAAGGTCTGACTGAAGTGATGCACACGGATGCGAAAGACGGCAGACCAGACACTTTTCATCGGGTCTTCGTAGATCCGGCGGCTCGGACATTCTGGGGATACGACGTCGAAGTGGAACCGCAGGGCGAAACCGGATCGGCCCGGCTGCGCTTTAGACCCTTCAGCCTGGACCCCGGCCAATTGCCAACGAACTATCATCCCATTCAGGTCCCGGATGCTGCGGCGTTTCGCGCTCTTCCAGCGCCTCAATTTCCGGCGGGGAGATCTCAGTCCGGACAGACTATCGCAGTGGACGTGCTGAAGAATCCGGCCACGGGCCAAAAGGTGAGGTGGAATTCGAACCAAATTATGTTCTCAGCAAGGCTGAACCGAGAGACTTCCAGGTCTCCGACGTGCTTCTTCATATCGTGGTACCGTCACTGCGTCTGAATGGCAAAACGCTTTTACCGGCACTAACCGTCGCAGACCGGGCGCTCAACAGCAGACTGGTTTGGCTGTCGCTTCCCGGCCGGGGCCGTTTTCTTCCCTCTTTATCTCCCTATGATGGATACCCGTTTCAGAAAGCAGGTGTTGTAAGTGGGTTTGGGCTCTCGTTTTCGTTGAACGGTGATCGGTACCGCTTGCTTACGAAGAAGCAGATCACGGAATCCAGCGGAAACTGGAATTTCTATGTGCTGGCCGCGCCGTCAGAGCCGGCCGATGCCACCGGTCAGGGGTTCTCGTATGGAGAGGTGAATTCCGTAGAGCAGTTTCTATCCGCGCCGCACTGAGGTTTAGGCAGACACATTCAGAGAAGAAAGCGCTGAATGTGAGCTAAGATCGCCAAACCACAAATCCAGTCACAAGCAAAACTCAATGTTTCCGGCCCTTCCACGCCATAACCATTTGACAAAGAATGCGTCGACCGAACACTTCAGTGGTCTGCAGACTTCGGCTGGTCAGGAAAGATTTCAGCGACTGAACGAGGCGGCCCTTTTCATCGGAAGCAAGGTATTCGTCGATACCCGCGGACCGCTCCAGGATTTGATCGTGCTTCGGCCTTTTTCGCGGATGCGGTCCAGGTAGAGCAGGGAACGGAAGGACTCAGTTAGGCCGCCGGTGTAGGAGAACTTCGCCACCTGGACTCCGTTCGGTCCTGCGAGAGCGATGGAACTGTTCGTGGTGCCGAAGTCCAGACCTACAGCCATTTTTCCAGGATGCCGCAGTATGCAGCCGCCAGTCCGCGCGCGGCGAGGCTCACCTTCGAAGCGAGCTTTGAAGATCAGCCTCCGAAAACTCGCGGATTAGAAGTTGTATTTCAAGCCAAACTGTATTTCTCGCGCCCCCTGCGAGCCGTTGACGAGTCCAAGATCCGGACCAAGGCCGGTGCTTGGAGCGTTCAGAATCGGTGTATTGGTGAAGTTGATCGCTTGCGCCTTGAATTCCAGGTTCTGGTGTTCCGTAATAGAAAACAGTTTTGAGACGCTGAGATCCGCGGTATGCAGACCTGGGCCTCTGATGATACCTACGCCGCAATTGCCGAATCCCGAGGTCGGCTGGTAGAAAGTACTTTGACTCCAATATTGATAGCCGCCCAGAGGACTATTCTGTTTACCAAGCACGACCGGCGATCCACTACAACTGGCTAAAGGCCCGAAAGAACCCGTACCGGAAGCGTCGTTAGCGCCGATTGTGAACGGGAATCCGGAGTGGAAAGTCACGATTGCATTCACTTGCCAGCCGCCCACTACCGCGTTCACCGCTTTATTCATGTTGCTGCCGAACGTACGCCCACGCCCAAACGGAATATCGTACGTGACGTATCCATTGAAAGCCTGCGGCACGTCGTAGTAACACGAACCGTAGTAACTGTGCGCATCGTAGGTGTTCTGCCAATAGTAATAGTTACCCGCCCCCTGACCGTACCCGCCGTAATATCCGATTGAATCCGTCAGACATTTCGACCAGGTGTAGTTGAATTGGAACTCGAGACCGCTGCTAAGCCGCTTCTGTAAAGTGGCCTGCAACGCATTGTAATTCTGAATGCCGTCGGTCTGAGTCAGCTTGTCCGTTGGATTGTCGGCCAAAAGGGTTGGATTCCCCGCCAGATAGGGACTTGGATAGACTGTGCCGTTCGAGGCGAGGTAACTTTGCGATGCATTGATCGGCACCATCAGGTGATCGTTGTTTTGACCGACATAAGCGAGTTGGACAGTCGTTGAATTGCCCAATTGCTGTTGAAGACTGACGTTCCACTGGTTTGAGACAGCCGGCCTGTCGTTGGGGTCCCAGGTGAAGATAGTTGCGCCGGCGAAGCAGGCGGGCGAAGAAGCGGCCGCAGCGGCTGTCGTGCAAGTGCCGTTCGCCGAAAATCCGGAGTAACCCTGACCAAGCGTAGTGGGCGGCAAGACGAGATCCGCGTTCGAAGAATAGGTCGACAAGTGGCCGGTTTGCCAGGGTGGGTTGCGCGTGAGCCGGAGATTTGTACCTGTCCCCTCCAGAAAGCTGGATACGGAATAGGAAGCCCGAATCACGGTGTTGTTAAACGGCCGGTAGGCGAGTCCGATGCGCGGCTGGAAATTCGCAATGCCGTTGTATTGGTTGTACAAGGCGTTATTGTCATTGAACAAACTGGTTTGGCCGGAGAGCAGCACCTGCCCGGTATACTCCTGGAAATTAGTTTGGCGATTGTAGACCTCATCCCAGGGGGTGTGAAGCTCCCAGCGCAGGCCGAGATTCAGGGTCAATTTGGAGCTGGCTTTCCAGTCATCCTGGACGAAAGCAGCGTAAGTCCAGGAACGCTGGCCCCAAGTGCCGCCGCCCGCGCCGACACCGACGGTTTGCGGAAGTCCTAGCAGGAAGTCCGCCTCAGGCAACCCGTTCGAGCCGGCGGCGACATCGCCGGTGTATTGACCGTTGAATCCGAAAATACCGGCTAAACCTTCATTGCCGGAATAGAAGACGTCGATACGATCGCGAAAGATCTGGAACCCGGTGTGCAGCGTGTGGGAGCCGATGTTCAGGATGGCAGTATCTTCGAGTTGTCCGACGGTAGAAGAAAAGTCCTGCGTAATATCGGCGTTCCCAAACCAGCCGTTGCCGTTGGCCAAATTCCCGCCGGTAAACTGCATATTCGGCAGGAATGACGAGGGCGCGCCCGGAATGCCGAAGTTCGTATTGCTGGTGGGGGCCACATTTCCGGTGGCTACGGGATAGTAATTGACGCCCGCGCGGAAGTCATTAACGAAGGTTGGGCTGAAGGTTCGGGTCCAGTCAGCGACGCCATTGTACAGCGGGTAGTTATTGAAGCTGTTGTACAAAAGCGGCTGGCTGTTTGTGCCTGGATTCAGGACCTTCTGCTGGGAGTAACGGCCATAGACATGATCTTTGTCCGAAGCGGCCCAATCCACCTTGATATCGCCCTGATCGCCATTCGTGGACGAGTGTACGGTGTTGACCTGGTTGTCAACCAGAGCACCATTTATAGGTGCCGGATACAAAGGGGAAGTCAAAATACTAGTCGCTATAGGACTGAAAAGATTTGAGGGGATCTTGTTATTCAGGAACGGCGTGCGGTTATTGCTGGATGTGCTCGAAAACGGGTTATAGAGCTGTTGCGAGCGAGTGGTGCAAATCCCGTTTGTGAAGCCGGTCGTGCAGATGGCGGAAAAATCACCAGTGCGCTCGGCCGCGGTAAAAACGGTGAAGCCGCTGGAAGTAGCGGGCTGGTCATAGCGCGAGCCCTGATAATCGGCAAAGAAGAACAGCTTGTTTTTCTTGATGGGTCCACCGACGGCTCCGCCGAATTCATTCCAGCGTAAGAGCGGCCGGGGAGTGCCGGCGAGATTGTTTTGCCACTCGTTCGCGTTCAGTTTGTCGTTGCGAAGAAATTCAAACGCGACGCCATGAAACTGGTTTGTGCCGGATTTGAGGCTGACGCTGATGATGCCGCCCATGTAGTTGCCGAACTCCGCGGACGCATTCTGCGTGATGAGATTGAATTCTTCGATAGCATCGACGCTTGGGGCAAAACCAACGTCATTTTCCGAGACCTGGTTGTTGTCCATCCCGTCGAGCACGTAGTTATCGGCCTGCTCGCGGTTGCCGTTGATATACGGCCTGCCGCTGTTGAAGGTACTTTGCGCTCCCGTGAACTCGCTCGGATCCGTAGTGACAGATCCGGGAGCCAACAAGGTCAATTGATTGTAGTTACGCGTAGCCAGAGGCAGCGCCACATTCGTGCGCGCGTCGAGAACGGTGCCAAGCTGCGTGCTTTCGGTTTGCAAAACCGGCGCGGCGGTGGTGACCTCCAAAGTTTGATTGACATTACCGACCTTGAGTTGGAAGTCGATTTTGGCAGTTTGATTGAGCTGGAGGACGATAGGCGACTGCACGGACGCTTGGAAGCCAGGATTTTCGACGCGTAACTCGTAATTACCCACGGGGAGCCGCGGTAGGTTGTACAGCCCGCTGCTATCGGTGGTGGTGGGGTAAACAGTGCCCCGGTCCAAATCCTTAGCGGTAACCTTTGCGCCGGAAATGGCCGCGCCGGAGGGATCCGTCACCACGCCGTTAATGGTGGCGGTGACTTCTTGTGCCGAAACCGGACTGCGACTGAGAGCGAACGCGAAAGCGAGCAGCGCGCACGGGGCGAGGAAGCGCGCGGCAAGATAAGCGAGGGGGCGGGCAGTAATCCTCATATTCAACTCCTTTAAGGCAGCTATAAGCACCTTGTCGGAATTGTAAAAGCATTCGCAAGTCTTGTCAAGACCAAAAGAAAGTAAAGGAAAGAAAAATGGAAGAAATCAGACGAGCACGACCTCAACGCCCTGGGCGCGAAGTTTCTCGACGTCTTCGGCGGGGGCGCCAGTGTCGGTGATGACGCGACGAATGGAATGGAAATCAGAGATGAGAGACAGGCTGCGATGGCCAAACTTGCTGGAATCTGCCAGAACTGTAACCTGGGCTGCGGATTCGATCATTCTGCGATTGAGCTGGGCCTCCATAACGTCGAGCGTGGTAAGGCCGACGTCGGCGTTCAGGCCGACCGTGCTCATGAAGCAATGATCGGCGTGCAGAGAATGCATCATCTGTTCCGCGTGCGGGCCGACGAACGCGGTGGAGGGCTGGCGCAAGAAACCGCCCAGCATGAAAAGCGAGAGATTCGGCACCTCCGCCAGTTTGCTGGCGATGTTCAGCGCGTAGGTGATGACGGTAACGTTTTCGGGCGGGCTGCGGCGGATTTGGGCGGCTAACTCCGCGGAGGTGGAACCGGTGCAGAGAATGACCGTTTGCAGAGGCTGAATCAATTGAACGGCCGCTTCGGCAATGCGGACCTTTTCTTCGTGGTGCATGCCTTCGCGCACTCGCAAGGGATGCTCTGGGGCGGCGGCGAGCGGGCGGATACCGCCTCCGTGGGAGCGCACCAGGGCGCCGCTTTCCGAAAGGGCGTCCAGGTCGCCGCGCGCGGTGACGGCGGAGATGCCGAAGCGCCTCACCACTTCGCCCACGGTAATTCTTCCGTTCTGGCCCAAAACGCCGAGGATCTCGCGGCGGCGCTCTTCGGCAAGCAACCGGTCGGGTTTGCGTTTCGACATGCGGGAAGATCCGGCTCTAATAGGAATCGGCTGACACCAAGTGAAAGTTTAGTTTACAGCACCTTGGCGAAAACACAAACTTTTTCTTGCGAATGTTATCGTTTCCTTTCTATTAGGCTCGGCTCCGGCAATTTCGGCTGGAACGAAATAGGGATTCAGCTTACCAGACGGGCGAGCTGGAGCGGCTACGATCCTCCGGCAGCGTCGCCGAGAGGAGCTTGGAATACTAGCTTTGGAATACATATAGACCGGCCGACGCGCCACATTCACGACCTCCATCGTTAGCATCGGCGCTTCCGCTGCGTCGTAAACCGCCTTTTCTGTGCCGAGGCGAACCGAAATCGAGCGCTGAAGCTGAGTGCGCAACTCAGCGGATATCCGTTCATCTTGCGGGGCGGCCCCATGCGCTGCCGTCGCCATTGAGTGTTATTCGTGGCGCAAGGCCACCAGCGGGTATACTCGAGCCGCACGCTGCGCGGGTATCCAAGCGGAAACCAGCGCGACGATCAGAAGAATCGCGGTCACTGCAAGAAATGTCGACGGATCGGCTGGCGTGACCTCGAACAGGAACTTTGCGAGCACGCGCGTGATGGCCAATGCACCAAGCGTGCCGATCGCGATGCCGCTCCCGGCCAGCAGCAAGGTGCGTCGGAGAACCATCCAGAGAACGTCGTTCTCTCGAGCGCCCATCGCCATTCGAATTCCGATTTCATGCGTGCGCTCCGCCACTGAGCACGCGAGCACTCCATAGATACCGATGGCCGCGAGCAGCAGCGCAATGCCGGCGAATATTCCAAGCAAGCGCATCTGAGATTGGGACTCCGCCATGGTATCTGCGATAAGCGCCTGCATGGTAGTAACCGATCGTGCCGGCAGTTCCCGATCGATTTTGTGGATAACAGTACGGATTCCGGATGCCATGGCCAGTGGGTTCTCTTTCGTTCGAACGACGAAACTCATGTGGCGGAGAAAAAACAACGGTTGGTTCACCTGCAGATACGGCTGATAGACACTCGCCGCGAGCGTGCCGGTCAGGTTCTGCTGTCTCACATCGCTAACAATGCCTACGATGCTGAGCCAGTCTCCAGGCTTTGGATGATCTTCCATCGAAATTCGTTTGCCGATCGCGTCGCCTCCGGGCCACAGCCGGCGTGCGACGGACTCGCTGAAAATCGCTACGCCCGGCACGGTCGAATTGTCACGTTCAGTGAACGCCCGGCCGCTAAGTAACCTGATCCCCATGGTGCGAAAGTAGTCGGGACTGACAACCAGCTTGTCCACAAGGAAGCCGTGGGGCAGGCGCCGCGCGTCTTCGAGTTGAAAGTCTCCACGTACCAACCGGGACCCAAAAGGTATCCAGTTCACCGCGGCAACGGACTCGGCTCCCGGAAGCACGGAGAGGCTTGCCAAAACCCGCTGATCCAGCGCTCGCATCTGGGCGGCGGTAGGATAGCGCGACTCTGGCAAATCTACCGTGGCCGCGAGGATATTCGCCGGCCGGAAACCCGGATTCACCGAACGCATTCGCAGAAAACTTCTGACCAGCAAACCGGCGCCCGTAAGCAGGACAACCGCCAGCGCAACTTCGGCCGTTACCAAAGCGCCGCGAATTCGTTCGTGCGGCCCGATGATGCCTCGCCCACTTTCGTTCACGCTTTCCCGCAACGGACGCCGGGTTGCCTGAAGCGCGGGCGCGAGGCCGAAGATCAGGCCAGTCACAAGAGAAAGGCCGAACGTGAAGGCAAGCACTCCAAGGTCGAGCTGAACTTCGCCGGTCCGCGGAATTTTTCCGGCCGGTAGCAGCGCCAACAGGGCTCGCACGCCGGCGATTGACAGCAGAATGCCGAGTGCTCCCCCGGCGAGGGAAAGCAGCGTGCTTTCGGCGAGCAACTGCCGGATCAATCGCCATCGGCTTGCGCCCAAGGCTGCCCGAACTGCGATCTCCTGCCGGCGGGAAGCCCCGCGGATGAGCAGCAGATTGGCAAAGTTCGTGCACGCAATCAGAAAAACAAACGCAACCGCGCCCGCGAAAATCAAAAGGAGCGTTCGGACGCCGGCGACGAATAGTTCTCTCAGCGGAAGGATCCGCGCAACAAAATCACCCCGGGTTTCCCCCTTGTCAAGCGGCACTCTGGCCGCGAAGGTCTGCAATTCCGCTTGTGCCTGTTGCCGTGAAGCCCCGGGCTTCAGTCTGCCCATCACCGGCCGGATGAACGAATTGTGCGGATTGAGCCGGACTTCCATTCGTATCCACAATTTCGCGTCCTGAAATGCGAAACCCGGCGGCATGACGCCGGCCACGGCATAGCTGACGCCGTTAAGGGTTATGGTCTTGCCGACTATTGTGGGATCACGGCGCCAACGGCTTTGCCAGAGCTGGTCGCTCAGCAGCACGACATTCGCGCCGCCTCGCCGTTCGGGAAGAAAGTCCCGCCCAATCGCGGGATGCATGCGCAACACTCGCAGGAAATCCGGCGTAACCGTCAATGCCTTCAGCACCGCGGGGTCTCCAGCACCCGTCAAGGTAACGGGTTCTTGGCTGAAAGTAGCCAGGCTCTCGAAGACCTGGTCCTGCCGCCGGAACTCGAGGTATTCACGGTCCGGCATGGCCGGCCCGGGACCAATGAACGGATTGTCCTTCGGCATGTGGGAAATCAGGAACAGCCGGCCGGGCTCGCTAAACGGGAGCGGCCGCAGCAAAACGCCGTTGACAATCGTGAAAACGGCTGTATTCGCGCCGATGCCAAGGGCCAGTACCATCGCAGCGACCGCCGTGAATCCGGGCGCCTTGGTCAGTGTGCGGACCGCGTAACGTGCATCTTGCAGCAAGTCCTCGATCCAGTGGACCCGGCGCGCATCGCGGCACTCCTCCTTTCGCTGCTCGATGCCGCCCATCGCCCGCAGAGCTGCGCTGCTGGCTTCTTGCGGCGTCTTGCCCATGGTCATCTCTTGTTCGATGCGGCTTGCGAGATGGAGCTGGAGTTCTTCGTCCAGTTCGCGTTCCATCTGGCTGCTGCGGAATAGTGAGCGCAACCGAAGCGGAATTGTGTAGAACCAGTGCTCCAGGCGCATGCTCAAGCCCGCTTCAGGCGCACCACGGAAGTAATGGCGCCGGACAGACGCTCCCAGTTGGCCGCCTCTTTTTCAAGGTGGCGGCGTCCCAGCCGGGTGAGCGAATAGAATTTCGCCCGGCGTCCCAGTTCACTTGTCTTCCACTCGGCCGCAATCCAACCTTCCTGCTCTAACTTGTGGAGCGCAGGATAGAGCGAGCCGTCACTCACTCGCAAGACGTCGCCCGAGACCTGGTTCAGGCGCTGGCTGATTGCCCAGCCGTGCATTGGCTCAAGCGCCAATATCTTGAGCAGAAGCAGATCGAGCGTACCTTGAACCAGATCGGAAGGTTTACTCATCGGGCGTTGTCCTCGATTACCGATATCAATATATACCGATATTCGCCGGTAAGCAAGGGCAACGGTCTGCTCCGTTGATGCTATCCCAAGACGAGTGTTACTGTTTTGAGATGCGATTGGCCGTTTGCATTGCTTTTGCGTTTACCGGCTCGTGCCTGCTCGCCGCCCCGTCTCCGGACGCCGTGTATGCGCCTTTGCGCCTCTATCAAGGGAGTTGGCAGCTCACGCGCAAAGACCAGCCCAATAAAATCGAACGCCTCAAGAACGACTGCGCCAAGCTCGGCAATTTCTACGCCTGCCAGCAAACTGTTGATGGCACGCCGGAGAACCTGATCGTATTCGTCCCGGCCAATCCGCCCGGCCATTACCATACACAATCGGTCCAGCAGGATGCCCGCGCGACGGGCCGCGGAGATCTGGAAATCTCAGGCGACCGCTGGGTCTATTCGAGCACCTGGGACGAAGGAGGCAAAACGACCTATTACCGCACCACCAACGTGTTCACCGGCAAAGACCACATCCATTATGAGCAGGCCGAATCCCCAGATGGAAAAGATTGGAAGATCACAAACTCGGGTGATGAAGTGCGCGTTTCAAATTCCGCTCGATAAACTTAAATGCTGAAAAATATGCAACTCGCGAATGGCATTCGCCGCGCTCTATTTGTCTCGACTATTGCGGTTGCCGGTATCTGGCACGCCGCTGCGCAGCCAGCGCCGAACATCACCACTCCCAATATCACGACTCCCAAGGAGCAGTTCGGCTTCAATTTAGGCGATGATTATCAACTCACTAACTACACGCAACTGAGCGAGTACTGGCACAAACTGGCGTCCGAATCCGATCGCATGAAGCTGGTCGACATGGGCAAAACCGCGGAGGGGCGTCCGCAACATATGGCCATCGTCAGCTCGCCCGCCAACATGCAGGCGCTCGATCATTACAAGGAGATCTCGAAGAAGCTTGCGCTGGCCGAAGGCCTTTCCGACGACCAGGCTCATGCTCTCGCGCGCGAAGGCAAGGCCGTGATTTGGATCGATGGCGGCCTGCATGCCAGCGAAGTGGAGTGTGCCCAGGCTCTCACCGAAATGGTTTATCAGATGGTGAGCCGCACGGATCCCGAAACCATGCGGTTTCTGAACGACACCATCATTCTTTTCGTGCAGGACAATCCCGACGGACAAGAGCTGGTGGCGAACTGGTATATGCGCAATCCCGATCCGAGCAAGCGCTCGCTGCAAGGCGTTCCCAGGCTTTGGGAGAAATATGCCGGCCACGATAACAATCGCGATTTCTTCATGTGCAACCTGCCCGAATCGACCAACATAAACCGCGTGCTGTACCTGGAATGGTTTCCGCAAATCATGTACAACCATCACCAGACCGGACCTCCGGGCGCGGTCATTTTCATGCCGCCGTTTCGCGATCCGTTCAATTACCACTTCGATCCGCTGAGCATGATGGAACTCGATCAGGTGGGCTCTGCGATGCACAGCCGCATGGAAGCGGAAGACAAGCCGGGCGCCGGCATGCGCAGCGCGGCGACGTATTCCACCTGGTACAACGGCGGTCTGCGAACTACCACTTACTTCCACAACATCATCGGCCTGCTGACGGAAATTATCGGCAGCCCCACTCCCATTGAAATTCCGCTGGTGCCCGCCACCCAGTTGGCGCACGGCGATCTTCCGTTTCCCATCGCGCCGCAAAAATGGCATTTGCGCCAATCCATCGAATATTCGCTGACGGCTAACCGCGCCGTGCTCGATTTCGCCTCGCGTTATCGCGAGGAGCTGCTCTACAACATCTATCGAATGGGAAAGAATTCTATCGATCGCGGCAGCCGCGATTCCTGGACCATCACTCCTCATCGCATTGAAGCACTGGAAGCCAAAGCGGCGGAAGAAAAGAGTGCGTCTCACGCGAATACGCCTCCCGCCGCTGCTGGTTTTGGGGGCGCCAGGACCGTTCCCGCAAAACTCTACGACACCGTGCTGCACGATCCCGCCATGCGCGATCCGCGCGGGTATATCATTTCCGCCGATCAACCGGATCTGCCCACCACCATCCATTTTCTGAACGCTCTAATCAAGAACGGCGTCATCGTGGATCGCGCCACGGCCGCGTTTCAGGTTGCGGGCAAGAGCTATCCGGCCGGCTCTTACGTCGTCCAATGCGCGCAGGCCTTCCGCCCGCACATTCTCGATATGTTTGAGCCGCAGGATCATCCCAACGATTTCCGCTATCCCGGCGGCCCTCCCGTTCCGCCCTACGATGCCACCGGATACACGCTCGCTTTCCAAATGGGCGTGAAATTCGATCGCATCCTCGACGCCTTCAACGGCCCCTTCGAGCCCGTCGGCGGATTGCTCAATCCTCCTCCCGGCTCCGTCACAGGCCCGGCGCATCCGGCCGGCTATCTCCTCAGCCATCGCGTAAACAACTCCTTTGTCCTGATGAATCGCCTGTTGAAGCAGAAATGCGACGTGTACTGGCTGGCGACCGGCGCGACGGAAACCGATGGTCAAGACACCGGTACCGGAGCCATGTGGATTCCCGCTTCCTCGCAAGCTCGAGCGACGCTCGAGCGCGGCGCGAAAGAACTGGGCGTCAATGTCTACGCGGAGGCTCATCAGCCCGCTGGCAAGATGATGAAGCTGAAGCCGGTGCGCATCGGCCTTTACGATCAATACGGCGGATTGATGCCCTCCGGCTGGACACGCTGGATCTTCGAGCAGTTCGAATTTCCATTCAAAGTCGTCTACCCGCAAGAGCTCGACGCCGGCGACCTCAAAAGTAAATACGACGTTCTGGTATTCACCGACGGTGCGATTCGCGAGCCGCGCGCGGACGAGCCCATCCGTGCATTTTTCAATCGCCAGCCCAAAGCCGCGGATATCCCGCCCGAATACCGCTCCTGGCTCGGAACCATTACCACGGAAAAAACGATTCCCCAGATTCGTCAATTCATCCAAGCTGGAGGCGCGGCTATCGCTATCGGATCGTCTAACGCTCTGGCCGGCTATCTTGGTCTGCCGGTTTCGAGCGCGCTCACCGAATACAGTACCGGCGGCAAAGAACGGCCGCTGCCGCCGGAGAAGTTTTACATTCCTGGATCGCTGCTTACGGTCACTGTCGATAACAAAGATCCGTTGGCCTACGGCATGCCGGATACGGTCGATGTCTTCTTCGATCGCAGTCCGGTCTTCCGCCTGAATCCCGATGCCGGTTTAAAGGGCACCGCGCCCGTCGCCTGGTTTGCCAACGGCCATCCTCTGCATAGCGGCTGGGCCTGGGGCCAGCAATATCTGGAAGGCGGAGTGGCCATCGCCGACGCGAATTTAGGCGCGGGCAAAGTTTTCCTGATGGGACCCGAAGTGGCCTTCCGCGGCCAGCCGCAGGCCACCTTCAAATTCATTTTTAATGGCATCTACTACGCCGTAGCGAAAGAACAGGCCGCGCAACGTCCGAGCACTGATTAACGTGCGCCACATTCGCATCGCTCTATCCCTGGTTGCCGCCCTGCTTTGCGCGACTGCGACTGAAATTCCCGCGGGCTATGATCAGCCGTACCGCCCGCAGTATCATTTCTCCCCGCGCCAGCACTGGACGAATGATCCAAACGGCCTGATTTACTGGAAAGGGGAGTATCACCTCTTCTTCCAATACAACCCGTTCGGTGAGGAATGGGGCCACATGAGCTGGGGGCATGCCGTCAGCCCCGATCTGCTGCACTGGCGTCAATTGCCTGTTGCCCTGCCGGAGCAGAACGGAATCATGATTTTTACGGGCAGCACGGTGATTGATTCCCGCAACACGAGCGGATTTTGTATAGGAGGAAGCGCCTGCATGGTCGCTATTTATACCGGGCACACGCCCGCAGCCGGCTCGCGCCCGGCTCTCCAGACACAGAATCTCGCTTATAGTAACGATCGCGGACGCTCCTGGACGAAATATCGCGGCAATCCGGTTTTGAACCTTCGTCTCTCCGATTTCCGCGACCCGAACGTGTTTTGGTTTCAGCAGGGCCGGTTCTGGGTGATGGCCGTTGCCTTACCCAACGAGCATAAAATTCGCTTCTATTCATCGGCGGATCTGAAGCATTGGTCGCGCTTGAGTGATTTTGGGCCGGCCGGCGCCACAGGAGGTCAATGGGAATGTCCAGATTTGTTTGAATTGCCCATTGACGGCGATCGCAACCAGAAGCGTTGGGTGTTGAAGGTCGGGCTCAATCCCGGCGCACTGCAGGGCGGGTCCGGCGAGCAGTATTTCGTCGGGAAATTTGATGGAACGCGGTTCACGAATGAAAATCCTGGCTCAAGTACTCTGTGGACCGACTATGGAAAGGACTGCTACTGCGCGCTCACCTTCAACGGTCTCTCCGCCAACGAGGCCCCGGTGATGATCGGCTGGATGGATAACTGGCAATACGCGGCGTCGTTGCCGACCGCTCCTTGGCGTGGTCAGATGACGATTCCGCGAAGACTCTCGCTCCGCAACACACCCGATGGCGTTCGACTCTTTCAGGAGCCCGTTGATTCACTGAAACGCCTCCGTGCGCAGCACATAGAGTTCACGAATCAGACGTTAGAGCAAATGAACCGTGAACTTCAGCGCTCTGATATTGTCAAAACCCATACCTTCGAATTGAGTTCGGCCATCGCAATGGGAAGCGCGCAGGAAGCCGGTTGGAAGCTGTTCAGTGCAGACGGCAGTTCGACCACCGTGGGATATGACCGGCGGCGACGAAGAGTGTTCGTCGACCGCACGCACGCGCGTTCCGATGGACTCATTAAAGCGTTCCCGGCGCGAACGGAGGCCCCGCTAACCATCACAGGTGATTTATGGCGGTCGGAAATTCTCGTGGACCGGTGCTCCATTGAGCTGTTTGCAAAGGGCGGAAGAGTTGCTATGACAAATCTTGTGTTCCCGCCGCTGAACGCGGCCGGGATCGTAGCCTACGCAACCGGGGGCCGCACCGGACTTTCATCGGCGACTGTCTGGGAACTCAGGTCGGCGAAATAGCCTCTTGATTCTCTCCTCGCTTGCATCTATAAGTTATTTAGGCATGAGGACTGTCAATTATTTGGGTGTCTCGAAATGAGCCGTCCTTCCGATCTGATCCAAGGCACTCTCGATCTCCTGATTCTTAAAACAATCTCGATTGAGCCAAAGCATGGTTGGGCGATTGCCAAACGAATGAGCAGGTCAGCGAAGATGCTTTGCAAGTCACGCAAGGTGCTCTGTATCCGGCGCTGCACCGTTTAGAGCAGCAAGGCTGGATTTCAGCCCAGTGGAAGCTAACGGAAACCGGGCGCGAAGCGAAGTTCTATCGGTTGACGAAAGCCGGTGCGGCGCAGCTCGAAAAGGAGTTGGCGCAATGGGAACGCCTGTCCAACGCGATCGGTCTTGTCATCCGGATGGTTTAGGGCCGTGCTGTGAAACAACGCAGGTGGCGCGACGTTCTGTGGATGCGAGCCCGCACCCTGCTGTACAGAGGGCAAGTGGAGCGCGAGCTCGAAAAGGAGCTGCACTTCCACTTGGACCTGGAGATTGAAGAAGGTCGCGCGCGTGGACTATCGGCCGAAGAAGCGCGCAGGGCGGCCCTTAGAAAGATTGGTGGAATCGCTCAAATTCAGGAGGAATGCCGGGATATGCGCCGGACCAACTTTATCGAAAGTCTGCAGCAAGACCTACGCTACGCCGCACGCACGCTGCGGAGGAGCCCGGGTTTCACGCTGGTGATCGTGCTGAGTCTGGCGCTCAGCATCGGAGCGACCAGTGCAATCGTGAGCCTCCTTGAAGGCGTTCTCGTCCGGGCGCTTCCATATCGCGATCCGGGCCGGCTGGTCCGCATTTTCACAAGCAATCGTTCCTGGCCGAAATTTCCCATTAATCCGAACGACTTTCGCGATTTTCGCTCTCGTCTGCACTCGTTCGAATCGTTTGCCGCGTACACTCGGAACGATTTGCAGTTTGCTGGTTCGGGCGAAGCCATCCGCCTTTCCGGTTTCTCCGTCACCGCCGGCTTTTTCCATGTGCTGGGATTCCATCCCGCCATGGGGCGCGAATTTAATCGAAAAGACGAGCTGCCCGGAAAAGGACACATCGCCATCGTCAGCGACAAATTCTGGCGTACCAGGTTGGGCGCCCGGCGCAATGTCCTGGGGCAGACGATCTTCCTCAACGCATTGCCTTACACCGTCGTCGGCGTAATGCCAGCGGGAGTGGAACATCCGGGCAACATGTATCACGCCGTGGCATATGGCGACACGGTCGACGTGTGGACTCCGTTTACCTTCGCCGATCCCAACGATCGCGGATCGCATTTCATGGACGGCATCGCGCGCTTGCGTCCAGGTGTCTCCGCGGCGCAGGCGCAAGGCGAGATGAACGCGGCCATGAAACAACTGGGGCGCGAGCATGGGGATGCCGACAGCGGGTGGAACGTAATGGTGATCCCGCTCCAGACCGAAATTGTCGGCCGCAGCGAGCGCATGTTATTGGTGCTGTTCGGGGCGGTGGCGCTGGTCCTCCTGCTGGCCTGTGTGAATGCGGCCAACCTGCTGCTGACCCGCGCAACCGCACGCCGGCGCGAGATGGCGGTGAGAGCCGCCGTGGGAGCCGTGCGTATGCGCCTCATACGCCAAATGTTGACCGAAAGTGTCCTGCTTGCCTTCGTGAGCGCCGCCTTTGGAGCCGTTTTAGCGGTAGTGGGAGTGAAAGCACTCATGGTCGTGCTTCCGGCGGACTTCCCGCGCGCCGGCGATATTCATGTCGATGCGCCGGTGTTCCTGTTCACCATTTTCATCGCGTTCGCAACCGGCATCGTTTTCGGAATTGTTCCCGGACTGCAAGGATCGCGCACCGATTTACGCGAATCGCTGCATGAAAGCGGACGCAACGCGAGCAGCAGCCGCGCGACCCTCCGCTTGCGCAACGCGCTTGTTATCGGCGAAGTAACTTTAGCGTGCGTGCTGTTGATCGGAGCTGGGCTGATGCTGCGCAGTTTCGTGAACCTGCTGCGAACCGATCCAGGATTTCGCCCCGAACAGGTTCTCACGGCAAGCATCTCGCTTCCCGGCGCCAGCTATAAAGACAAACAAGCCGTCGCAAATTTTTACCAGCGGCTGCTCGACAAACTGCGCAGTGAGCCGGGAATGAGCGCCGTCGGCGCCGGATCTGACCTGCCCTGGACCGGTTGGGACGAAAACAATGGTGGATTTCAGATTCAAGGCGAAGTGCCTCCGCCCCGCGAGTTTTTCCATGCCCGCTACCACGTCGCAACGCCTGCCTACTTCCGCGCGCTTGGAATTCCGGTAATTCGAGGCCGTCCGTTTGAGGAACACGACCAAGCCAATAGCCGGGGCGTCCTGATTATCAACGAAGCCATGACGAAATATTGGAAGCACGGCGATGCGCTCGGCGGAAAGCTCACTTTTAGCGACCATCCGAAAGAGCAGGACTGGCTCACCGTCGTCGGAATCGTCGGGGACGTGAAAGATACTCCAAAGAACGCGGGCGCTGAGCCTGCGTTCTGGTGGCCCTTGCTGCAGGAGCCGTGGCCGTTGGCGGCGAATTCGTCGATCGCTATTCGCTCCAATTTAGATCCGAAGTTCGTCGCCGGCCGCTTGCGCGCCGCTGTCGGCGAGCTGGACGGGAATCTCGCCGTTTCCGACGTTCGCACCATGGACCGCGTGGCTGCCGAATCTTATGCAACCTCGCGATTCGCTCTTATACTGGTCGCTCTGTTCGCGGCTCTCGCCGTCGTCCTCGCGGCTATCGGAACTTACGGAGTGATCGCCTATTCCGTGAACCAGCGCCTTCACGAGTTCGGAATTCGAATGGCTCTCGGGGCAAAACCGCGCGATGTGGTGACAAGCGTGTTGGGGAACGGGATGAAGCTGGCGATCGCTGGCACCGCGCTCGGCATCGTGCTCGGCCTCGCGCTTGCACGCTTGCTCGGCAACTTACTGTACGGTGTCAGCGCCGCGGATCCGATAGCGATCGGCGCAAGTTGTTTGATCGCAATCGCCGTGGCGGCCCTCGCCTGCTATCTCCCGGCCCTGCGAGCGACGCGAGCAGATCCCATGACCGCACTTCGCGCCGAGTAAATCAAACACACCGCGGCAGCTACTAAACTAATCCCGAAGCCCGCCAAGACATCGGCCGCATAATGATACCGGCCATAAATGGTTGCGATTGAAACGCTGATGGCGTAGATCAACAGTCCCCAGCCGAATCGCTTCCGCTTCGGAAGCAGCACAAACATCGCCCACGTCGCCGAAAACGCGGAAGAAACATGCGCGCTCGGAAAAACGCCCACATGAATCGTAGCCTTGCTCAGAATGTAGAGATTGAGCTGGCGGACCCAGGTGACGACGCCGGGATTATCCAGACCGAAGAAAACGATGCGCGGCGGCCGCGACGGAAAATATGGGAATAGCGCGTAAGCTCCCAGGGTTCCCACTAGATAAATCGTGAAGAACAGATCGACCGATCGGCGGCGCTTCTGAAGGTAGAGCACCAGCACGCAATAGGCCGCCACACCGTACACCAGGAGATAACAAAGTTCCAAATAGGACGGGATCACTTTCCCGAAACTCTCGATCGCGGCGCGCACGTGCCATGCATCCAGGAACACGCGATCCTCTCTGATCCATTGGGCTTCGAGCAGGTTATCGAAATGAATCGGTAAGAAGAATTCCATCTCGCGAAAAGCGCCGAAAGTAAGAAAGATAGGCAGCCAATCGCGGACAAATGAAATCGCGTTCGCGAAGCCGGCCCTCTGACTGGCACGCGCCAACGCCAGCAGAAGAAAGAATGCACCCGCCAGCACCAGCACGGGTTGATAACGAAGATTTGGGCGGTCCGGGAAAAACGGCGAAACCGCGGCAATGTAGGCGAAGAATCCGATCAACACCCATTCCGATACGCGAAGCTTCAACCACGGGCCTAACCGGATCAAAGCGTTGTCGCATCGGCACGGTGCGTTCGCGGTCCAAAGAAAAGCGCTAGCCCGGAGAGCGCGCCTGCCCACACCGCCCAGGTGGTCAGGAAGAGATGATCGATCAACAGCCCTGAAATGATCGGCGCCACAATCTGCCCAATGGAGGTCAGCGATTGCGTAAGCCCAATCACCACGCCCACTTCACGCTTGTTCGCTTTTTGTGTAATCAGGCTCGTCAGCGCGGGACGCAAACCCGCTCCGCCCACATTCGAGAATCCCGCCACCCACAACAGTTGCCCCACCGTTCTGGTGAGTCCGATGGCGGCATCGCCCAAACACGAAGAGATGAAGCCGATTTGCACTACGCGAGGTTCGCCCAGCCACTTCACCAGCCGTCCCACCATGCCGCCTTGCATGATAATTCCGATGAATCCGGTGAAGGCGAAAATATAGCCAACCTCGCGCACGCCCACGGGGTGCCCGTTCCACATATAACGCCGTTCGGCAAATAGCGCGAATCCCGAGATGAAGGTCGAAAAGGAAAAGGCAAACAGCAGCCACTGCATCAGCAGGCGCGCCAGTTCTTTGTCGCGAAAATATTTGCGGTACTCTCCCCACGAAATCAGCGATAGCCGTCTGCCGCCCGGGCCGGGATCGGCCGCCGCGGCTTCGTTCTGCTGGTGAACCACTTCGCGGCGCGGCAACAGAAAGAACGTGCACAGGATTGCGGTGAAGGACAGGCCCGAGGCCAGAAAGATGGGAGCCTCATATCCCCAACGCGCCAAAAAGCCCGCGATGGCCGGCCCCACCAGAAAGCCGAATCCAAACGCGATCCCGATCAGCGCAAAGGCTTTCGCGCGATTCTCCGGTTTCGTGACATCGCTGATGTACGCCTGCGCAATCGTCAGATTCCCCGCCGTCGCTCCGTCGATCGCGCGCGCTAAAAACAGCAACCAGATGTGGCGCGAGAAAGCGAGGATCAGAAATCCCGCGAGCGTTCCGGCCTGACTCACCAGCAAAATCGGCCGCCGCCCGTGCCGGTCTGAGAGTTGCCCCAGAATCGGCCCCGCAATCAATTGAAACGCCGCGTAAGTCGAGACCAGTTCGCCCACGATCGTCGGCGTGGCGCCCAGCATTTCGGAATAAAACGGCAGCAGCGGAAGGATGATGGTGAAGCCCAGCACATCCACCATCACGATTAGAAAAATGGGCAGCAGAGGGGATGCGAACCGGCTGGTTGCCCTCGCCTCGGGGGAGCGCACCTGCGGCGGAGTCACTCTACGATCTTAGCGAGGCCGCGCGTTTTTCTTAGCCAACTGTAAAAAGTACCAAGTACCCGCCCGCTTGCCTCGCGTCTAATTTACAGAAAGCTCAGGGTTTTACAGTTTGGCATTGAGCTTGCACCGCCTATGTTTACTATGAAATCGCTCGCTTTATCTCTCGTGCTATTGCTGCCCGCCGCGCTGCTGGCCCAGGAGCCGAATCCGACCCAAACGATTCCCCAGCAGCCCGCGCACGACCAATCGCCTTCGGGAACTGTTCCCATTTATAAGGTGCAGGTCGTTTCCCGAAATATCCAGGCGGTCAGTTACCGGAATCGCAGCGGCTGGACCAAAGTCGATTTTCAGGGAACCACGCTCGCTCCCCAAGCCAAGGGCACGGCCGACGTAAACAGCCGTCTCGGCCACATGGAAATCAAGTTCGATGTGAAGCATCTCCCCGCCGCGCGCAATTTCGGGCCCCTGTATCTGACCTACGTATTGTGGGCCATCACTCCGGAAGGCCATGCGACGAATCTGGGTGAGGTGGTGGTCGATTCCAATGGCAACTTCAACGGCGATGTCACTACGAATTTGCAGGCCTTCGGGCTGATCATCACGGCGGAGCCTTACTTTGCGGTGCGCCAGCCGAGCGACGTTGTCGTGATGGAGAATATCATCCGAACCGACACGCGCGGTAAGTGGGAAACGGTGAACGCGAAGTATACGCTGCTGCCGCGCGGCGAATATGAGTACCGCGTGCCTGAATCGCAGTTACGCCCCGTTGATTTGAATTCCAGCAAGAAAAGTCCGCTTGAGGTTTACGAAGCCATCAATGCGGTTCAAATCGCCAAGTATGCAAAAGCCGATCAGTTCGCGAGTGATACGTATCAAAAAGCGGACAGTCTCCTGACGCAGGCCCAGGATTATCAGACGCGAAAACAATGGAAGCCGGCCGACATGACCGCCAAAGAGGCGACGCAGCAGGCCGAAGATGCGCGCACCATCTCTCTGCGACGGCAAGAGCAGTTGGCCTTAGACCAGGAGCGTCAGGAAGCGGCGGCGCGCCAGGCCGCGGCCCAGCAGGCGGCGCGAACGGCACAAGAGCAGGCGCAACAGGCAGCGCAGCAGCAGGAGCAGGCCGAAGAACAGGCGCGCCTAGACGCGCAACGGCGTCAGGCCGCGGAGCTGGCCAAGCAACAAGCCGATGCGGCCCGCGCGCAGTCTGCCGCCGACGCGGAGAAAGCACAACAGGCCGCAGCGGAGGCAGAGCGTCTGCGCCAGCAGGCCGAAGCGGAGAAGAACCAATTGCGCGAACAACTCTTGCAGCAGTTTAACGCGGTGCTTCCCACCACCGAAACCCCACGGGGCTTGGTTGTGAACATGCAGGATGTGCTGTTCGACACCGCCAAATACACGCTCAAGACACCCGCGCAACTCGCGCTGGCCAAAATCGCAGGCATCGTCCTTTCGCATCCCGGACTGAATCTTCAGGTAGAAGGCTATACCGACAGTACCGGAACGGCGGAGTTCAATCAGAAGCTCTCTGAAGAACGCGCCAATGCCGTTCGCGACTTTCTGATGCAGCAGGGAATTAATACTCAGAATATGACCGCGGTCGGTTACGGCGAGAATTATCCTGTTGCGCCAAACGACACGGCGTCCGGCCGCCGGCTCAACCGCCGAGTCGAGCTGGTTGTCTCAGGCGAAGTAATCGGTGTGAAAATCGGCGTGCCGCCCACCAACACGCCCGGAACGCCGCCAACCCAACCTCCCGGCCGCTAACAAGCGGCCTTACTGCTTAGCCGCCGTTTTACGAGCGCTGTATTGCACGGCGTGATCGACAATCACGTAAAGGAGTTGGTCGGGGTCCTGCTTCGCCTCTTTCTTAATCCAATCTCCTGCCCGTTTACCCGCTTCCTGGTTATCGGGCAGCGTAATCCCCCGCTTCTGAGCTGAAAGCTCCGCCAATGCCTTTACGATCTGAAAAAAACCGTCCTCCGTCCTTCCACCCAGCACCCATGCTTCCCGTACGGAACTTGTTACGGCCTGTTCCATGGTCCATGAGTGTGGGCCAACATCTCCAGGTGTTTGTCCACTTGGGCTCATCTGTGATGGCGTTTGGCCGGGTGACGGAGAACCTGCTCCGGCATTGCCCAGCAGCATGGATGCGGCGAAGCCGCCAGCCATCACGACCCTCGTCAATAGATTCGCTCTTTTCATCGCTGTTCTCCTTCGCTCCTTAACGGGGGTGCTCATTGCTTCGGCGATTATGATCGTTTCCCTGTGCCAGCTTGCCGGCAATCGCTCCAATGCCTGCGCCGCTCGCACCCCCGATCAGTGTTCCCTTCAGGCCGCCGCCGAAGAGCGCCCCTAACGCTGCACCGCCGGCTCCGCCAATCAGCGCCGCCTTGCCGGGGCCAATGCCTCCCTTGTCATGCTGATTCCGCTGCTCATCCTGTCGGGAATAACGTCCATAGTCCCCTTGGCGAACTTGGTCATGCATTCCGTTGTAGTAGTTGTCGTGCCCGCCACGCTGTGCCACCACCGGCATAGCAGAGCTAAGCAGCAGTCCCCCAGCTATCACGCAAACCTGTAATCTACGCATAGTCATCCGTCGCCGTCGCTTTCATTTCTAAGGTAGTGCCTCTTTTGGTTGGATAGCTGCGGGCTGAATGAGTTTCTGTCGATGATGCCGATTGTCCCGGAAGAGAATAACGTATCCTCTTGCTTTGACACTATGGAACAAGCCGCACTTACTGCCCTCTCCAGTTGGGCAAATTTTTATGTAATCGTCGGCTCATCGGCGGGAGCTTTGACTGGTCTGCAATTCGTGGTAATGACGCTCATCGCCGAATCGCAGGCGGGGGGCAGCATGCGGGAAATTCGCGCCTTCGGTACTCCTACAGTCGTTCACTTTTGTGCCGCCCTGCTGATTTCGGCGCTCATGAGCGTCCCGTGGCATTCACATTCCAGTATCGGGTTCTGTCTTGGTGCGTGTGGCGCGGCGGGAGTAGCGTACGCATGCACGATCATTTGGCACGCGCGCAAAAGTGCCTATAACCCGGATGCCGAGGACTGGATCTGGTACGCCGTTCTTCCGCTGACCACATACGCAGCATTAATCACGGCAGCGATCTTGCTCTGGAGGGATCGCAGAGCGGCGATGTTCGTGATAGCCGCAACCACTCTGCTGTTGCTGTTCGTCGGAATCCACAATGCCTGGGACACGGTTACTTACATTGCCATCCAGCGGC
>CAWBDW010000034.1:0-16083 GCA_963787545.1 uncultured Acidobacteriaceae bacterium | reverse complement strand
AGTTCTCTGTGACCGAACCTATTCCTGTCGCAAGACCCGCATCGGATCGATTCGCGCCGCTCGAATGGACGGGATCCAGCATGCAATGCAGGCGACCGCCAGTAGCAGTACTACAGACCCTCCCAATGCGATGGGATCGGTGGGAGCAACTTCATAAAGCAGTTTGGACACGAATCGCACCACAAATAAAGCGGCCGTCAGGCCCAATAGAGCTCCGACAAAAGCAAGCGCCAGACCCTGACGTAGCACCAGAAACTGTACTGCGCTGGGTTTCGCTCCAAGTGCCATGCGAACCGCAATATCATTGGTTCGTTGCACCACCAGTTGGTGCAATAGCCCATAAATCCCAATTGCAGAAAGAAACAATGCGGCAAACGCGAAGCTCCCAATGAGGAACGTGTCGAACCGGCGCTCGCCTGTTTGTTCGGCGAGTTCATCGTCAACGGTGGAGACCTTGAATTTCGCCACGCTTTTGTCCAACGCCTGAATCGCACTGCGGACCAGGCCGGCCCGCTTAACCGGGTCACCAGTTGTTCGAACAATCACGTCCATCATGTTGTCCTCGCCTTGCCGGTGCGGAAGAAGGACCTGCGGTGCAATCGGATTTTCGATGCCTTGGCGTCGCATATTGCCGGCAACACCGACCACCGTCAGCCAGGGATCGGAGGTCTTAAAACGGAATCGCTTTCCAATTGGATCTTCATTGGGCCAATCGGTTCGAACCATTGCTTCGTTTACGATGGCGACGGGCAATGAGCCGCGCCGGTCCTGACTAGAGAAGGTGCGCCCTCTCAGCAATGGAACTCCCGAAGTTTGAAAGTAGTGTCCAGTCATCAGGTCTTCGCACGGGCCGGGGTGTTGCAGCGGGTGGCCTTCAATTTCAACGGAGTCTTCCGGATCGGTTCGCAAAAACCCCGAAATGGCTGCCGCAGACTGCACGCCCGGAAGCGACTCAGCCCGCGCAACAGCCTGCTCAAAATAGGCTGCCTGCTGTTCGATCGTCCTCCCCACGTGAAGGTCGATGCGCATAACCAGTAAGTGATCAGGACGAAAACCCAGTTCGGTCGCACGGACACGCAGAAAGCTGTGGATCAATAGCCCCGCCGTGCTCATCAGCAGCAGCGCAAGCGCGAATTGTCCGGCCACGAGAAAATTCCGCGTCCGATGTGTCGAAACGGAGGTCAAAGAACGGCTGCCGAGTTGTCTCTGCGTGCTGTGAAACACCGGCCAGAGGCTTGCGAATAGCGCGGTGCAGATCGTGACTCCCGCCGTAAATAGGACAATCTGCCAATCCACCCGTGCGTCTGAAAGCCGTGGAATATCGGCAGGGCCATATGCCTTTATGGCTTGTACAATTCCGGCAGCGAGTAGCAGTCCCAGCAGACCGCCACAGCTCGCAAGCACTAGCGTTTCGGTCACCAGTTGCGCGGCAATCCTCCCTCGCTTGGCTCCGAGCGCCTTACGCAGGCTGAATTCGCGTTCCCGCGCTGTTCCGCGGGCGAGCAGCAGACCCGCCACGTTCACGCATCCGATGAGAAGCATCACAAGCACGGCAGCGAAGAGTACCCAGAGTGAAAGTCGATACTGGCGGGTTGAGACAAGCTTCAGCGGAGCGATAACGACGCGTTCCGGCAATTCGCTGGCCGGATACTCGGCCTTCAACCGGGCTGTAATTGCATTGAGATCCTCTCGGGCTTGTGGCCAATTCACGCCGGACTTCAGCCTGCCCAGTACAAGCCAGTCCCCATTCGATCGCGGCGCGTTCGCATCGCGCGTGGCCCAATAGGGATGCGCGGTAATGGGCTCCCAGACCCTTGTATCCGCGAACGGGAAGCGGAACTCGGGCGGCATTACGCCGATTACTCGATAATTCCTGCCATCCATTACCAGGTCCGCGCCAATCGCCTCCTTCCTTCCCGCGAACTGCCGCTCCCATAATCCATAGCTAAGCACGACGACTCGTTCCCTTCGTTTCTCTTCATCCGAAGTGAATACGCGGCCCAATATCGGCCGGACGCCGAGAACCCGCCAGAAGTTTGCCGGCACGCGCGCCGAACGCATTCGTTCCGGCGCTCCATCGGTTCCCAGCAGAAAAGTCTGCGGCGCGAAGACGGTCATATCTTCAAAGCTGCGGTTCTGATTTTTCCAGTCGGCAAAATTGAGGAGCGACGTGCGGCCTTCGTGTAGCTCGCGCGCTGGGTCGTCTGCGAATACCATGCCAAGGCGGTCAGGATCCGCATAAGGAAGCGAGCGCAGTAGAACAGCTCGAACCACGCTGAAAATTGCGGAATTCGCGCCGATGCCCAGAGCTAATGTCAGGATCACCATGGCGCTGAATCCAGGTCTCTTTCTCAGTTGACGAACAGCCTGCTGAAGATCGAGTCTCAGGTGGTCGAGCCACATCCAACGGCGGCGTTCGTAGCTGGCTTCTTCGAGGACGGTGATGTTGCCGAAGGCGCGTCTGGCTGCCGCTTCGGGGTCTCCACATCTGCCGCGATCGCGGATATCATCGGCCTGGTGGGCAAGATGCGAATCGATTTCTGCTCTCAAATCCTCTGGAGACCGCCGCTTCTTGCCGAACATGTCATGCCTCCGATTCTTCCGGGCCCAGAATGCGAGACATTGCCCGGGTGATCCTTCGCCACTGGCTGGCTTTATCGGACAGTTGTGCCCGGCCCTTGGCCGTTAATGTATAGAAGCGTGCTTTTCGGTTGTTTTCCGAGATACCCCATTTTGCGTTCACCCAGCCCTTTTCCTCGAGCCGCTGCAAGGCCAGATAAAGAGACCCGTGATCGACCAGGAAAACGTCTTCCGATTGCTGCTGGATCAGCCGTGCGATACCCTGGCCGTGCTCAGAGCCCAGTACCAGAGTTCTAAGAATCAGCAGGTCCAAAGTACCTTGGAGGAGATTCGTTCGCTCGTCGTCTTTTCGGGAAGGCATCCGACACGAGGATAGACCAACTCGGGTCGGATGTCAACAGGAAACGCTTGGGCTACTTTGGCAGGTAGTAAGGAGAGATTTTCCAATTTCCGATATTTCGGTTTCTCGACCACTGTCCGGATCGCCGACCGTGCAGGTAAGACCTGGAAAATGAAGTAAACACATCAGCGCGATGACAGCCCAACGAAAGTGATTGATCGGCTAAATACCAGCACTTGACATCCTAGTGAACCGTAGCGTATGTTCAAAACGGATGTACTTGGATGTCAAGTGAACGTGAACGAACCGACCGAATTGCGCTTCTGCAGGGAACACTGGACCTGATTGTTCTCAGGACACTTCAGACGATGGGACCGCGGCACTCTTACGCCATTGCCACGCGCTTACAGCAGGTGTCTGGAGATCTGTTGTACCTGAACCAGGGGACTCTGTATCCAGCGTTAATCCGCTTGGAACAGCAGGGCAGAATCAAGGGCACCTGGGGCAAGACGGAAAGCAATCGGGACGCGAAGTTTTACTCGCTCACAAAGCAGGGAGAAAGGACCCTGAGGCAGGAAGCGTTGCGCTGGCGGCGGATGGCCGGGCTGGTCGAGAAATTGCTGTCTGAAGGAGCTTGATCGATGCGCCGGTTCTTCAAACGGACTGCCAGCTTGTTCGGGGCAAGACATGCGGAAAACGAACTGCAGCGTGAGATTGAGTCGCATCTACGGATTCTGCAGGACAATTTCGAGAAGGCCGGGCTGTCACCGGCTGAGGCGAAGCTAGCAGCCCGGCGAAGCTATGGAAACGTGGAGTTCGTAAAGGACCTACACCGCGAGACACGCTCCTACCTGTGGATTGAGAATCTGTTGAAGGACATCGGGTACGGGTGGCGAAGTCTGTTGCATACACCCGGATTCACGGCTGTTGCGACGATTGCTCTTGCTCTGGGAATTGGGGCGAATACCGCCATTTTCGGCGTAGTGAATGCCGTGGTCTTGCAGCCGCTGGCATATCGGGACGCAGAGCGTCTAGTCACCATATTGCATAACGGGACCGGACCAGTTGCGACGGCTAATTACATCGATTGGCGTGACCAAAGTCACGCGTTTGAGGCAATGGGCGCGGCCGATTACTGGAGTCCCAACATCAGCAGCGATGATCGTTCCGATAGCCGGTCTGCAGAGCATCTTTTTGGATTGAAGGTCACCCAGAACATGCTGCCGATGCTGGGCATTGAGCCATTGCTAGGACGCCTGTTCGCTAAAGGGGAAGATCGCGAAGGCTCGAACCACGAGGTCATATTGAGTTATCCGCTTTGGCAGCGGCGCTTTAGTGGTGACCGCGAGGTGCTGGGAAAACAGATCAGATTGGACGGGGAGGATTACACGGTAATCGGCGTGATGCCGCCCGCGTTCAAGTTTGCGCCGTTCTGGGCCACGCATACGGAATTATGGGCGCCGGCCACGCTCGACGCGACCATGCATCAGAGAGGTGGAAACCATCTCCGGGTTTTTGCGCGCCTGAAGCCAAATGTGACACTCGCTCAGGCCCGGGCCGATATGGCTGCGGTGACTAGCCGTTTGGAAAAAGAATATCCTGCTTCCAACCGGAATGTGGTGGTAAGACCGCTCAAGGAAAACGTTGTCGGAAATGTTGAAACGCCATTGGTGATGATGCTTGGCGCCGTGGGCTTTGTCCTTCTGATTGCCTGCGCCAATGTTGCACATCTGATGCTGGCGCGTACCGCCGATCGCCAAAGGGAGATTGCTGTCCGAGCGGCGCTGGGGGCGGGCAAGCTCCGGCTGATGGCTCAGTTCCTTACCGAGAGCTTATTGTTGGCCACCCTCGGTGCGGGTGCGGGCCTGCTCTTGGCGTTCGCGGGAATAAAGGCGCTGGTTTCTCTGGCTCCAGCAGATGTGCCGAGAGTGGAACTCGTCGCAATTAATACGCCTGTCCTACTGTTCCTGATCTGTGTTACTGGCGTGACCGCCGTCGCATTCGGCCTGGCTCCGATCATGCAGGCTACCTCCAGTAACCTCAGCGAGACCCTAAAAGAGGGAGGACGCGGAGATTCCAGCGGCAAACGCCGCAACCGGTTGCGCGGCTTTCTGGTGGCTTCCGAGTTTGCATTAGCGTTCACGTTGTTAATTGGAGCGGGACTGATGGTGCGGAGCTTTTTCGCGCTGCAGTCCGTGAAGACAGGATTTAATCCGCACAATGTGTTGACGATGATTGTCTCGGTAGCGGGAACAAACGAGTCGCAAGCAGGCCAACGCCGGATCTTCTACCAAGCCCTGCTTGAAAAATTAAAGGCACTGCCAGGGGTTGAGGATGCTGGGGGTATCAATCACCTGCCCATCGCGGGCGATCTCTGGGATCGGAATTTGGAGATCGATGGACGTCCCAAACCCCGGCCTGGCGAAGCGCCCAATGCGGTCTACAGAATTGTGATGCCGGGCTACTTCGAAACGATGCAGTTGCCGATAGTGAAAGGCCGCGCGATCACGTATGGCGATGGCCCGAGAGCGCCGGCAGTCGTAATCATCAACGAGCGGGCGGCCGAGAGATTTTGGCCGGGTGAAGATCCGATTGGGAAACGCCTGCAGCTACTCGGCGGAGGAGATGACAGCCGACCGAACTGGCTGACGGTTATCGGCGTGACAGCGAATGCCCGATTGGATGATATGGTATCGCCTCCCTATCCTGAGGTGTATGTGGCAGCGCTTCAAACTCCGGAATTTATGGGCGAAGGAACGGGGGATATAGGGGTACACATGACGTACCTGACGGTGGTGATTCGCAGTAACGAAAACCCAGCCAACCTCGTCCCGCTAGTCCGCCATGTTTTCCAGTCATTTGATCGCGCGTTGCCGATATCTCAGGTTCAAACGATGGACGACGCGGTTGGGCTCGCTACCGCGCAGCCACGTTTTGAGATGTGGTTGCTGGCATCCTTCGGCGCGCTCGCCATGATCTTAGCCGCGGTAGGCATTTATGGCGTTATGAACTACGCGGTGTCACAACGCACACGCGAGATCGGAATTCGGATGTCATTGGGCGCCGGCCGTGGCGAAATCCTGCAAATGGTAATGTCGCAAGGTATGAGGCAGGCTACTGCGGGCATTTTGACCGGCATGGCAGCAGCCGTGCTGTTATCGAGATTGATGGTTCAAATGCTCTTCGGCGTCCAGCCAACCGATCCGTTTACGTTCATAGGAGTATCGGCCATCCTAATGTTGACGGCCTTGGCGGCCATCGCGATTCCGGCGCGAAGAGCACTCCGAGTAGAGCCGGTCGTGGCGCTACGAACTGAGTAGCTTTGAAGGTGAGTAGTGCCAGATGAATTTTCGACCGAAAGCGTGATGGCAGAAAAACCGCTTTCGGCATTCTTGAAGGATAATAATCGGTCAACCTAAGCCGCGCAAGCGTTACTATCGCGGCTGGGACGAACTTCTGGATTGCCGCCAGGATTACGGGCAAACCGGAAAGTGAACGAAATGCATGGTCCTGGCTGAATGCGCGGTGTTTTCGATCATTGGTCCACTGGTTGGCAAGTCGGGATACATGCCATTGAGAGATGCCAACGCCGGAGCCGGGCAGTGTCATTCGATAGTAAGCCGGTTTCCGGTCCCGGTGAGGCCGGGGAAAGATTTCCTAAGCGTTGATTGATCTACCTTTCTGACCACACGCGAGTACATGAGCACAGCGATTTTCTCCGGGACGCCGATTGTACGTTCAGATGATTCTTCACTTGGCTGTAGAGTTAAATCCACACGCCCAACATTCCCGTTCATCTGGCCCGCTTCAATCCGATCGCAAAGCAGCCATGGGATCCATGCGCGAGGCTTTCCAGGCCGGAATATATCCGGCGAGAGTCGCCACCGCAATCAGCAGGACGGTAATCCCCGCGAAAGTGGCCGGGTCAGTGGCGGTGACGCCGTACAGCAGGCTCTCCATTTCTCTCGACAACAGGCCTGACCCTGCCAGTCCCAAGGCGAGACCAAATACGGCTAGAGCAAGTGTCCGGAGGATTATGCCGCGTTGTACATCGCCAGGCGATGCTCCGATGGCCATTCGAATGCCGATTTCCGGCGCTCGTTGAGAAACCGAATAAGAAATAACAGCATAGATGCCAAGGGAGGCCAGGGCCAGGGCAAAGACCGCAAACCCGGTTAGCAGGATGACAAGTATGCGGCGGGGCGAAACCGCCCTGTCAACGAGATCCCGGAGTGGTAGAAAGTCGCGGACCGGAAGATTCGGGTCGATCGGCCGGAGGGCGGTTCGAATTCCTGCCGCCAAGCTATCCAACGGAAGGGCTGTTCGCACAACGAGCTCCATGTCGGCGAAGTCTCCGGTCTGCCGCATGGGCAGATACATCTCCAATCCGCTCGCCTGTTCTAGAGCCGTGTGGCGGACATCCGTAACGACCCCTATCACGCGGCGTCCGCCATCGGTGGTAATCATTTGACCGATGGGATTCTGGCCGGGCCAGAGGGTACGGGCCATTGTCTGATTAACGATCACTACGGGCTCACTCGAGGCGCGGTTTCTCTCTGTGAAGACCCTTCCGGACTTCAATGGGATGCCCGCCGCCGCGAAATATCCGTCGGTGACTACGCGAACGAATGCCTCTGGCTGGTGGCCCTTTGAGTAAATCTGCCCTCTGCCAGCGACGGACCAAGAGCGATCGTCACGCAAGGGCAGGGCGTCGGTAACACCAGCGGCTACGATGCCGGGGACCGACCGGACACTGCGCAGCACGTTGTCGATGAAGGTGTTCTCTTCCGCGAAACTTGAGAGCTTAAAGCTCGGATCGATTCTGAGTACAGCGGCTCGCTCGGGTTGGAATCCCAGCTTCGTGTCCAGGACGTGAATGAAGCTTCGCAAAAGCAGGCCCGCACCCACCAGCAGAATGCACGCGAATGCGATTTCGGAAACGACTAGTCCGTCGCGGATCCAGAAGGGGCGGCTGCCCCCGCGCGAGCGCCGACCGGCATCTTGCAATCCGCCACGCAATGAAACAGCCGAGACCTGCAGAGCCGGCAGCAGCCCAAAGAGTACACCGGTAGCGACTGCCGTGAGTAAGATGAAGGCGAGGGCAGTTCCGTCGACCCGAACTGTTGAGAGTAGAGGAAAGTTGAGTACGTCGAGGTGGGCCAATTGGCGTGTGCCGGCCGCCGCAAGAATCAGTCCCAAGACGGCGCCGGAGCACGCCAGCGCGACGCTCTCGGCGATCATCTGTCGCAGTAGGCGGGAACGTCCCGCTCCCAGCGCAGCCCGCATTGTCATCTCCGTCTGCCGCGCCGTTAGTCTTGCCAACTGCAGGTTTGAAAGGTTTGCGCACACGATCAACATGACAACCCCGACCGCACAGGCCAATACGAACAAAGCCAGGCTGACAGGTTTGCTCACGTGCTGCTCCAGATACTCGAGTCCGGGCGCGACGCGGTTCCGCTCCGGATGCTGTCTCTCCAAGTGTTTTGCCAGGACGTTGAACTCAGCTTGGGCGCTTTGGATGGTGACGCCCGGCTTGAGTCTTCCGATGACTTTCATCGTGTTACCTCTGGGTTTGGTTTGGTCGGTTAGAGGCCAGGGGATGAAGACATCGAGCGGCGTGTCTGGAACAAAAACGGATGCGAAGTCGAAGGATGCGGGCAGGACGCCGACTATGGTCACCGGCTGATTGTTCAAAATCAGCTTGCGGCCGACGACGCTTGGGTCGGAGAGAAAGCGACGCCTCCAAAAACTGTAGCTCAAGACGGCTGCTCGCGGAGCAGAGTATTTCCCCTCGCACTCTTCGGTGCTGAAAGACCTTCCAATTGCTGGTTGTACACCGAGCAAAGGGAAGAAGTTTCCGGTTACTGCGACGGCGGTAAGGCGTTCGGGATCGCCGCTTCCCGTCAGTTCCTCATTGCCTGTCTGGAAGTACGCGTTCCAACCCGCCAGATCGGAGAACGACCGGTTCAGAACGCGGAGGTCCGAATAGTTTTCGGCTTGGATGGCGTACCCTTCTCTACCGTTGGCGATCCACACCAGGCGTCCCGGATCGCGAAATGGAAGGGGGCGCATGAGAAGCGCGTTGACCAGACTAAAGACGGTAGAGGTTGCGCCGATACCGAAACCCGCGATGAGGATTGTAAACGCGGTGAATCCAGCATTGCGCCGCATACCGCGAAATGAGTAGCGTAGGTCCTGAGCTAGATCACTAATCCAGCTTGCGACCCAGATGGAATGAGCAGCTTCCGATTGATGTGTCATATTGCCAAACCTCCTACGCGCCGCGGTGCGTGCTTCTTCTTCAGGAATGCCTTGTGCCGTCAATTCCTGGACCATGGAATTGATGTGGATTTCCATCTCTTCCCAAAACAGGCGGTTCCGGTTGCTGCGATCCAGCAGATACCGTAGGCGTCGTCGAAAACGCTTCCAAATGGAACCGGCTTTCATGTGCACTCTCCACTCCTCTAGGCGAAACCCATGATGCGCGCTACGGCACCCGTGACTTGCCGGTAGCGAGCAGACTCTGCGGCCAAGTGTTTACGGCCTTCCGGCGTGAGCTTGTAGAAACGAGCGCGCCGATTATTGGCCGACTGGCCCCACTCGCCTTCAACCCATCCATTCAATTCCAGGCGCTGAAGAGCCGGGTATAATGAGCCCTCTTCCACTCGCAGCAGGTCGTCGGACAGTTGCTGAATGAGCTGCGCGATTGCATACCCATGCAAATGGCCGCTGACCAGGATTTTGAGGACTAGCATGTCCAGCGTTCCGGGCAAAAGATCGGCCTTCGTCTTCTCAGCTCCCATAGAAGAACTGATTATACAACGAGCAGGATGGTGGAGCGTTGTATCGGCGTTCGTCTCGTGGATGCATTTCAAGTGGGGGAATATTCCGGATTTGCCGCATAAGGCTCGCTGGAGACCATGTGTAGTGGCAAAATTCCGCATGTTACCCGTAGGAGGCCTGATTAATAGGGGTCGTGAAAACGTTGATGTGTCGGCTTGGGTTCTTACCCGTAATCCGGAAGTGCATGGTCCATTGTCAGTGGCGTGAAACGCGCATATCGTTGATGTGAGATCCTCGGATCGCATAGAGCGTATGTAACCGCCCAGTATTTACGACCGTTTGGCTCAGTAGCTCTGAAGTCGGGATACCGGACAAGTACCGCGCCCACTGCCCCGGTTTTTCAGTCTACGAGCAGCCGGTTTCGCAAGCATTATCGGAAAGAGCGCAATTGTGTACGCCCCGTTTGCAGTCGGGGGGGTCAGGCTCACACAACACCGCTTCCGGCGGTCGTGTGCTGGTGCAGCCGTAAGTACTTTGAGCCGGTCGCTTGGACAGGCCTTGACTTCAATTGTATTCTGGTCTATATCTAGTCCAGAAAGGTATTCTATACTTGGGCAACTCCTCCTCGAACCCCGATCTCCTGCCGGGAACCTTGTACATGATGATCCTCAGGACACTCAACCGGGGCCCACTGCACGGCTACGCAATCGCCAAGCGCATTCAGGACTGGTCGAAAGGCGATCTTGAAATCGAGGACGGCTCGCTCTACCCCGCGTTGAATCGGATGTTGCTTAAAGGATGGGTGAAGGCCGAATGGGGAGTCACGGAGAACAACCGGAGGGCTCGTTTCTACCGGCTGACCACGGTGGGGAAGAAGCAGCTAGATGCTGAGTCGAGCGCGTTTAACAAAATGGTCCGGGCAATTCAGCTGGTCATGCGGACGTCATAATCATGTTCTGGCGGAGCCTTCTGCGGCGCGATCAAGTAGATGAAGAGTGGCGCGAGGAAATGGACTCGCATGTTCAGATGCTGACCGATTCCTTCCTGGCGCAGGGCCTAGCGCCGCGGGAGGCTCGCTCGGCCGCATTGAGACAGGCAGGCAACCTGACGGCCCGACGGGAGGAAATTTACTGCATGAATGGTATTCAGTGGCTCGATTCGATTTCGGGCGACGTGCGCTACGCGGTACGCGGATTGCGGAACCATCCGTCTTTTACCGTCGTCGCCGTTTTGACGCTCGCGCTGGGAATCGGGGCGAACACGGCGGTGTTTAGCGTTATCAATAGCGTGCTTTTAAAGCCTCTATCCTTTCCCCGCGCCGAGGAACTGGTGAACCTGGCGCACGTCGCCCCCGGCCTGGGTGGGGTCGTCAGCAGCGGCGGTCTGGGACTTTCGCCCTCGATGTATTTCACTTACGCGGAACAGAACCGCTCGCTTCAATCTATGGGCGTCTTTACTTCCGGACCTGTCACAGTCACGGGGCTGGGGGAGTCGGAGCAAGTGTTTGCGAATTTCGTCAGCGATGGGTTGCTTCAGGCACTCGCCGTGCGCCCGGAGATCGGACGACCGATTAGCGCGGCCGATCAAGTCCCTGGCGCGAGCGCAACGGTGCTGTTGAGCTACGGCTACTGGCAAAGGCGATTTGGGGGAGATCGATCAGTGACCGGCCGAAAGATTTTCGTGGATGCCCTTCCTCGCGAGATTATCGGCGTGATGCCATCCGGCTTTCGCATTGCCGATACGGCTGCTGATCTCATCCTTCCGCTGCAACTGGATCGCAGCCGGGCAACCTTGGCCGGGTTCTATCTTAGATCGATCGCGCGGCTGAAGCCTGGAGTTTCGACTGACCAGGCCAACGCGGACATTGCGCGGCTGCTTCCCATCTGGGCGCGCTCCTGGGCTTCTACGGGGGGTGGCAATACCAACGACGCCTTTGCAGAGAAGCTCTTTCTTTTTTCCTGGCGGATCGGCCCGAACATCCGCCCTTTGCGGGAGAGCGTTGTGGGCAATGTCCGAAGCGCGCTGTGGGTGGTGATGGGTACGCTCGCGATCGTGATGTTGATCGCGAGCGCTAACGTTGCGAATCTTATGCTGGTGCGCGTGGACGCGCGGCAATCGGAACTTGCGGTGCGCGCGGCCCTGGGGGCAGGTTGGGCGCGGATTGTCCGCCCGCTTCTGATTGAGAGCCTTCTATTGGGTGCCGCCGGCGGAGCGCTGGGCCTCGCCACCGCATACGCAGGATTGTGGCTGCTGGTGCGCAATGGACCTTCGAATCTTCCCCGCTTGAGCGAGATCGGGCTGGATTCCCACGCGTTGGCGTTCTGCGCGATTGTGTCGCTTGTCTCCAGTCTATTCTTCGGCATCATCCCGGCGTTGCGCTACGCGCGGCCGGGCGTTTCCCTCGGTGTTCGGGACAGCGCGCGCACGATGAGTCATAGCCGGGATCGTCATCGCGCAAGAAACACGCTTGTGGTGGTACAGGTATCGCTTGCGCTGGTGCTCCTGATCTCTTCGGGTCTGATGATTCGAACATTTCAGGCAATGCGCAGCGTGCGCCCGGGGTTCACGCAGCCTGACCACTCGCAAACGTTTCGAGTGGTTGTGCCGCAAACATTGGTCCCCGACGACGAAGAGGCAACGCGGATGGAGCAAGCGATTGCTGGGAAGGTGGCTGCGATCCCTGGGGTAACCTCCGTAGGATTTGCGAGCGCGTTGCCGATGGACGGCACACCTCCCAATTGGGACGGAATCTTCAAGGAAGGCGAGAGCTACGCGCAAGGAATTCGTCCGCCCGCGCGCTTCTACCTGAACGTGTCGCCCGGGTTGTTTGGATCGCTCGGCACCAGAATCAAAGCCGGGCGCGACCTCACCTGGACCGACATCTACGGCGGCCGCAAGTTCGTGCTGGTTTCTGAAAACCTTGCTCGCGAGCTGTGGGGGTCGGTGCAGGCCGCCGTCGGCAAGCGCGTTCGCGCGAACGATGCCGACGTCTGGCGCGAGGTTCTCGGTGTGGTGGAGGACGTGCGGCACAGCGGCGCTCAGGAACCGGCGCCGGCTGTCGTTTATTGGCCTATTTTCGGGCAACGTCATTATCCACCGAGAATCACAGTGGGGACCAGAGCTGTAGCGTTTTCGGTTCGGACGGATCGCGCGGGAACAGGCTCATTGTTGAGTGATATTCGTCAAGCCGTGTCGTCGGTGAACGCGGCGCTGGCGGTGGCAAACGCGGAAACGATGCGCGAGACGGTGGACCGTTCCATGGCTCGTACGTCGTTCACCCTAGTAATGCTCGTTATCGCCGGATCGATGGCGCTGCTGCTAGGATTGATCGGAATCTACGGGGTGATTGCGTACACCGTATCACAGCGAACGCGTGAGATGGGCATCCGCATTGCGCTGGGCGCACAGCCGGGCGACGTGAGGCAGATATTCGTCCGCTACGGCCTGAGCCTTTGTGCGATGGGGATCATGATCGGTATAGTTGCCGCCGCGACGTTGACGCGCGTGATGAAATCGCTACTGTTCGGCGTTGCTCCGATAGACCCGATGACTTTTGCGGCTGTACCTGTCACGCTGTTGGTTGCCACCCTCGCGGCATGTTACCTGCCCGCGAGGAAGGCCTCGACCGTGGACGCAGTGGAGTGCATGAGGGCTGAATAGCTCTGACGCTTCGTCGGATCCCTCCCGTTGCGGCCAGCAGTCTTTACCACAGGTTCGGCTCACTCGCGGTTATGTCGGGATTCAAGACACTGAAACGCCAGCGCCAGCGGTCTAATCGTGAACGAATCGTGGCCTCCGAGCGTGGAAGCTGAGTTTGGGGCAATTAATTCTCATCGGGCTCGATGCCAATGCGATGGTTGACAGCAGATCGGAAGCGTTGCTTGCAGCCAAGGTATTGTTCGGTTGTCTGTACGCTAATATGGCCAAGTAAGAATTGGATTTGTTCCAACTCGCCGCCCGCTTCATGACATAGGCGGGTACATGTGCGCCTCAAATCATGAGGCGCAATCTTGCCGAGTTCACTGCGCACGGCGTATTTGCGAACGACATGCCAGATCACTTTTTCGGTGATCTTTTCTCCCCATACAGTTCCATACTTTGTCACGCAACGAAATAGCGACCCGGATTCGATTTGAGCCGCCTCAGTCCAGCGAATCGATGACATTCTTGACCCAGTCCGGAACGGGAACGGATCGAATATGGCCGCCTTTTCCGAACAGATCGATGATGGCCCAGTGATCGTCCCGGCGCTGGAAATGTTGCAAGGTAAGCTGTGCGGCTTCAGAGCGCCGCAGCCCGCACCCGAGCAAAAGCCCGAGAATGGCACGATCCCGTTTGCCGATCAGCGCTTCTCCATTTGGGCAACCGAGCAAGTCTTTCGCTTGTTCTGCGCTGAGCCAGTTGCCCCTTCTTCCATGTGCGCGTACAGAAAAACCACTCGAACAGCTCGGGGCCGCGGACGCCGAGAGGATTCTCGATACTCTGATTCAGGCCCGCAGCGTAGCCGTCAAGCGAAACAGCGAACGAGTTGACGCGGACTATTGACATGGACTGCCTCAAGTATAGGGGAGGGATCCACGTTTTCGTTACCTCCAAGGGACGGTATCATGTACCAACATCATGAGCTCTGGCTTGACCGTTCACGCACGCGCCCAAGTGCTTGAAACATTGGGCGAGCAACACCCGACCCCGCCTGGAAGGGCTACACCCAGCGCCTAACAATCAGGTGTGCAGCGTTCACCAGCTCTGGTTCTTGAGGTTCCGGGCGAATCGCGCCCATTCGGGAAAGTGAACAGTCCAGCGCGAGCTCAAGCTCCTGGAAAGCGGCATGCGTCGATTTTTTGCGCGCTGGTCAGAAATTCGGGTTCCATTCCATGAGGCTCCAGAGGCTCGGCGGCCGTCCCGATCCGTCCCATTTTCCGTGAAGCGGGTTTATCGTGCAAAGGGCGGACTAAAATAGGGAGAGCCAGTTGGATTGATGCAGATTAGGGGCCGATTTGATGCGTTCTGGCTCATGTACTTGCTGTTTACCTTACTGCCGTTGTGTATGGCAGGCCGTGGAACAAGTAACGCTCGACTCACCGGTGTGGTTGAAGATTCCACTTCAGCACCTGTTCCGGGAGCGTCCGTGACTCTACTGTCTGTTGAGGGGGTGCAACAGACAGACACGTTGCAGGACGGCTCTTTTGTGTTCGGCGACGTATCGCCGGGCCCTTACGAAGTTAAAGCTGAAATTCGCGGATTCTTCGCGGGAGAAGCTCTCGCTCGATATTCACGAAAACACGCCTCCGGTTCCAATTGTGATTCGCCTCCAGGTCTGTATGGCGACGGGCGACAGGGTCTGCGGACCAGATTTTCCGGTGAATTATGGTCCGCTAGGTCCTGCGAATTCGCGTCTTGCGGGTGTCGTATATCGTTTCGGCGGCCCTGCGCCCATTGCAAATGCCGCGGTCACTATCCAGCGGATCGATGATGCTCAGCCGCCGCTCCGGTGTCGGTCCGACCGAATCGGAAGGTTCAGCTTCGAAAATGTCCCCGCCGGTGTTTACGATCTGAAAGTCGCCAAGCGTGGGTATCAACCTGTAGAGGTTAAACGATTGATAAAGCCGCGCGGACATGATGTCTTTATTCAGACCTCGATCCTTGAGCGGGGCATTGTGATGATCGAGCAATAACAAGCCGGATTCCCGGCCGATCTCTTAGCTGCCCCGTTAGGGTGATCTGTGATGGCGGTCGTAAAGTCCGGATTTCGGACACTAGTGTCGTGTTTCAGAACTTGCTTTAGCGATCGGCTCCTTTGAAACTCATACTGCCAAGGCGAGCATTGTGGACGGGGACACGCCTGCTACTCGGACCCAGGCAGGTTGTCTGAGCTTGCCCGGGGTGCCCCCAAGTGGCTTTGTCGAACTGATCCGTCAAGAAACTTCCGAAACATCACACTAGCCCGCCTTCAATTCAGGTGCAACGATTCAGGCCGAGTTCGCCAGTTACTAAACCACCGCCCTACTTTCTGCTATCTCGGCATTTTCGTGCTGTTGGCATTCGCTCCGACCATGCCGCAGTTAAGCTCGCCCGGCAACAGCGTGGGCTGGCGCTGGATGAAAACGATTTGTGGATCGCCGCAACAGCGCTCGCTCTCGATGCGACACTCGTTAGCCGCGATAACGATTTCACGAATGTCGATGGACTCGTCGGTAGTTGCAGTGAGATGGGTGCCGTGCAACGAGATCGATAGCAGTTAGCACGCATCGGCCCTAAAAATTGCGTGGTCGACCGAGCACAGTAGCCAGCTTCCTCCGCATCACGGAGCTCGAAGATGAGTTTCCATTCTCCAGAGAATATCTCGGGCGAACGAAACGAGGTGAACTTCAGTCACAGCG
>CAWBDW010000033.1:0-9024 GCA_963787545.1 uncultured Acidobacteriaceae bacterium | reverse complement strand
TTAGTTTCTAAAGTCGTAATAGAACCGCGCGCGTAAGCAAGCGGTCTTGTACTAGTAAAGCTCCTGTTTGTGGGACGGCGCTTGCCCGCTTGTAGGGAAAGCGGCGCGTCCTCACGGGGTTCTAGTTCAAGCCCATGCGACGAAGAAGGCTTTGGAAACGGGGATCGGGGTGCAAGTTATCAAGCAGCAAGTCAGATCTCAGGGACCAGGACATGTCAAAAGACCTCTCTGCGTACGCCTTCTCCAGAAAATCGAACGTTTTGTCGTTTTCACCGAGGCCGGCATATATGGTTGCCATCGTGTATGGCGAAGTAGAGGTCGCTTTCGATTTGCGCTCCAAGTCACGAAGGATCTGCTCCGCTTCGGCTTTTCTGCCCGCGGCTGAATAGGCGTGCGCCAGTGCTACGGCCGGCCCCTGAGCACCATCTGCCGTCTCAATCGACTTCTGGTACTCGGAGATGGCTTCCTGAAGATTGCCGGTGCCTTCGTAACCGGCTCCGAGAAAGTAGTGTTGAAACCAGTCATCCGGTTCCAAAAGCAGCGCTCTCTTGCTTGCTGCGATAAGACGGGGGTAATCCCTCAGTTGCCAGTACGTTCCTGATTCGACCCGAGCCGAAGTCGAACTATAGTCCAGTCGCTGGATCCTTGCGATTTCGGCGAGAGCTTCGGCCCGCCTCCCCCTGAATGCTAGAAACATGGCGCGATCCTCGTTCGCGCAGCTGTAACTCGGCGCCAGCGTGATTGCACGGTTGAATGCGCGATCCGCAGCGTCCCAGTCCCAGTCAAAACGCCAGTTCAGCATGCCGAGAGCGTCATAAGCTTCGCCGATGCCCTGGTCCAGCGCCATTGCCTTGCCTAGCTCTTGTTTGGCAGCCTGGTAGGCAGGCTCCTTTTGCAATGCTCCAGCAAACGCTAAGTAAATGTAAGTGTCCCCCAAGCCGGAGTAAGCGAGAGCAAAGTTTGGATCTTTCTGGATCGCTTCCTCGAAAAAGTGCTGCGCTTTCCGAAGAGAATCAGGTTTGGTGAACTCAGTGGTGAAGTAAAGATGCCCTTTGAGATAGGCGTCGTACGCCGCTGGGTTCACGGCGTAGGTTCCCCGAAGCTGAGCCTGTTGCTGTGGAGTCAACTGCGCACGGACCTGCTGCGCTATAGCGTCCGCGACTTCACCTTGCAGCTTCAGCACATCGCCAAGATCGCGGTCATAGCTTTCTGCCCAGAGGTGCCGCTCGTTGCGCGCCTGGAGAAGTTGAGCCGTGACGCGCACGCGCTGACCCGAACGAACGACTGAGCCTTCCACGATAGCGTCCACGTTCAAATCTCGCGCAATTTCAGGGAGGCTCTTTTTTGTACCTTTGTATTGGATTACAGACGTTCGCGAGATGACGCGTAACGAGCCGACTTTGGCGAGGTCCGTAATCAACTGATCGGTCATTCCGTCGGCGAAGAATTCTTCTGAGGGATCGCCGGAGAGATTGGCGAGAGGCAAAACCGCAATGGAATTTAGGCGAGAAGCAGTACTTGTAGAGCCACTACCCACGCGAGCTAGCCGGACGCCAAAGCCTATAACCAGCGGAGTGAGAATCGCGGCGGCCAGGAATTTGCGGGATTTCGTAGGCCGTGTGGCTGCAGGTAATTCGTGGGGCTGCTCAGACTGGGCGGGACGAGATTCAGACTGAGTCCCTACCGTGTTCACCGGCGCGATAAATCTATATCCGCGGCGCGGAAGAGTTTCAATGTATCGCGGCTTCTCGGCGGAGTCGTTGAGCGCCTCGCGAACGCGCGCAATCGCGTTGTGGAGACTGTGCTCGAAATCGACAAACGTGTCAGGCGCCCAAATCTGAGCGCGCAGCTCCTCACGCGTGACCACTTCGCCGGCGCGATTCAACAAAGCAGCCAAAGCCTGCAGCGGTTGCCCTTGCAGGCGCAGCCTTACACCGTGTTTGCGCAACTCCGCTGTACCAACATCTAGTTCGAAATCGCCGAAACGCAGTACACGCAGCGCTGGAACGGAAGCAGACACTTCAAACCTCGCAGGATCTGCAAAGCATAACACACTTTATGGGTGCCTAAAGACAGACTGACTCAGGCCAGAAACAGTTTTAGTTTGAATGGCTTAGCAATGGAGGAAACTTTGGGGCGGAATGGAGGCGGCGAGGATTGCGCGTCGTACAGAAACGAAGGATACAGAAAGGCAGGGAAGAGCGGGTGTTCCCCCGGAAATCCACTTCCTGCAACAAACATTCAAGGAGAATCCAAAGATGAAAAAGTTATCGCACCTGACGATGCAGTTGGCTGCCTTCTTAGCGCTTACGTCTGTTGCCCCGGCGCAGCAACAACAGCAACCAGAGGGACAGCAGGACCAAGACAAGCTCGTTGAGATTGTCCGGAATGCCACCGCGCAGTACCAGGATGTCAGCAGAGCGACTGCGGCTGGATACACTCCTGTCCTCGGCTGCGTAAGCGGCTCCGATCATGGCGCCATGGGCGTCCACTATGTCAAAGGCAGCCTGCTTAACGGACCCATTGACGCGACGCAACCGCAAGCCCTGATCTATGAGCCGTCGTCCAACGGTCAAATGAAATTGGTCGGTGTCGAGTTCATTATTCTCGCGAGCTCGCTTCCCCCCAATGCCGCTCCGGAGGTGGAGGGCCACTTAATGCTGTACGTCGACAACCCGAACCGCTACGGCCTACCGGCCTTTTTCGAGCTCCACGTTTGGGCGTGGCGGAACAACCCTCAGGGCCCGTTCGTGGATTGGAACAACGACGTATCCTGCGCCTGTCATTAGAGGCAGAAGTGCTCGATGATGATAGCGCCAGCGCAAGGCCACGGACCAGGCAAGTTCGGTCCAGGTACAAAGCTCGGACCCTATGAGATTATGTCGCCGCTGGGGGTTGGCGGCATGGGCGAAGTTTATCGAGCTCGCGATACCCGCTTAGGCCGTAGCGTAGCGATCAAGGTGTTGCCCCAGCGGCTTTCACACAACCCCGAGCTGCGGGAGCGCCTGAATCATGAGGCGCGTGCCATCTCTAAGCTTTCCCATCCTAATATCTGTGCACTTCACGACATCGGGCACCATGAAGGCACGGATTTTTTGGTCTTGGAGTACCTCGAGGGAAAGACGCTGCGCCAAATTTTAGCTTCCGGAACGCTGCCGGTGCGGAGGATCATCGACATCGCCCTACAAGTCGCCGAAGGACTTGCCAAGGCCCACGAGGCCGGAATCATTCATAGAGATCTCAAACCTGAGAACCTCATGATCTCCCCAGAGGTCGTTAAGATTCTCGATTTCGGGCTGGCGAGGGTTGGACTTGGAAGCGATGGCGACGCAACTACCCACACGATCGAAAGCGCTCAAACGCTACCGGGGACAATTATTGGAACCTTCCAATATATGTCACCGGAACAGGCCAGTGGCCATGCGCTCGATTTTCGATCGGATCAGTTTTCGTTTGGCACGGTGCTATACGAAATGGCAACTCGAAACCACCCATTTCAAAAGGGAACCTTGCCACAAACCCTGTCGGCAATTATCCAAGAAGAGCCGAGACCGATTGGTTCCTTGAACCCCGAGGTTCCTCCACCTTTTTGCTGGGTGGTCGAGCGCTGCATTGCAAAAGAACCGGAGAAACGTTACTTTTCGACCCGGGACTTGGTGCGTGACCTGGTTGCCATACGAGACCGCCTCACGGACCTTCAGCCCCGGCTGTTCGAAAGTCGCCCTAGCAACTTGCCGGCCTCGAATGCGTTTCTCATTGGACGAGAAAAAGAACTAAGTATCGTAAAGCAATTATTACTTCGGCGAGAGGTGCGGTTGGTCACCGTGACCGGTCCGGGAGGAATTGGAAAATCGCACTTCGCCACAGAAGTGGCACGCGAAATTGCGGATGACTTTTCCTTTGGCGTTTATTTCGTGCCGCTTGCTGCCGTCACCGATCCAAGTCTAATTCCCTCAGTAATCGCGCAAACCTTGGGGATTCGTGAATCAGGCCGTTACCCTCCCCTCGAAAGCTTGAAGGAATATTTGCGAAGTTGCGGTGGGCCCATGCTGTTGTTGATCGACAGTTTCGAGCACCTGCTTGCGGCGGCGGCACTCTTCTCTGAGCTTTTAGCGGTCGCGGCTCGTGTGAAAATTCTCGTCACTAGCCGGGCCGCCCTGCGAATCCAGGACGAGAATGAATTTCCGCTGCCGCCGCTCGCGCTGCCTGACCGGAAAGCTTTCCAGTCTTTTGAAACGCTTTCTCAGTTCCCCGCAATCGCTCTGTTTGTACAACGCGCCGTCGCCGTCAAACCTGGCTTCACCCTTACCGATGAGAACGCATCCGCGGTGGCGGAGATCTGCACGCGCCTGGATGGGCTGCCTTTGGCGATCCAGCTGGCCGCGGCTCGCATAAAACTACTCTCGCCTTCCGCCATAAGGAGCCGCTTGGCGCACCGGCTTCAGCTGTTAACGAACGGAGCGAGGGATCTGCCCGCCCGGCAGCAAACGCTCCGGCAAACCATCGATTGGAGTTACGATCTTTTGACCGAACCAGAGCAAAGGCTTTTCCGGAGACTTTCCGTGTTCGCCGGTGGATTCACTCTGGAATCCGCAGAATCCGTATGCGACACGAAGAAAGATCTTGGGCTAGACCTGCTGGACGGCATGGCATCGATGGTAGACAAGAGCCTGGTCCGGCAGATTGATCAGCAAGACCAAGAACCGCGTTTTGTCATGCTGGAGACCATTCGCGAGTATGGCCTGGAAAAACTGGCGGCGAGCGGAGAAGAATCGCCCACCAGGCGAGCGCATGCAGCCTACTGTCTGGTCTTGGCGGAAGAAGGGGCCGCAGAAAGCGGAGATGGCGAAGTAAAAGGGTGGCTGGATCATTTTGAGACCGAGCACGACAATTTCCGCATGGCTCTCGAGTGGCTCACCGACACGCACAATGCGGAGTGGGGGCTGCGTTTGGGTGTGGCCCTTTTCCGCTTTTGGGAGATGCGTGAGTATCTGGCAGAAGGCCGCGAACGTTTAGGAAAACTGCTCCGGCTCGAGCAGGCCGGCACACCGAATAACGCGCGCATGCGAGCTGTTTTCGCTGCAGGAGTTCTGGCCGCCGGCCAATGCGACTACTCCGCCTCCGAGAAAATTTTTAAGGAGAGTCTGGAGATCGCCGGTTTCTTGCAAGATAAGCAGAGCATGGCCATTTCCCTCAATGCATTGGCCGTAATTGCGCGAGATAATGGCGATCTTGCCTCGGCAACCTCCCTCTTCGAAGAAAGCCTCTTGTTGTGGAAGGAACTCGGCGACAGGTTGGCCGCTGCACGTGCCGTCAGCAATCTTGCAACGGCCCTCCAATCCCAGGGGAACTACGCTGCCGCCCGTACTCGTTATGAAGAATGCCTGTCGATCTTCCGGGAACTCGGTGACGGCACAGGCGCCGCCTGGGTGCTGAACCATCAAGGCGATCTGTTGCGTGCGGAGGGCGATTTGCCGGCCGCGCGAGTGCTCTATGAGCAGAGCCTCGCAAAATTTCGCGAGCTCAGCGAGCGGTGGGGCATCGCTGGCTCACTTGCCGACTTGGGAAACCTCGTTCGCGAACAAGGAGATTTTGCAACATCCGACGGGCTGTATCGCGAGAGCCTGATCCTGTTCCAAGACCTGGGTCACAAGCGTGGGATTGCTCGTTTATTGGAATCGTTCGCCTGTTGCGCAGCAGAACAGGCGCAACCGGAACGTGCATTGAAGCTCGCGGGCGTAGCTGCGGCACTCCGGCAAACGATAGGTGCACCACTCACCTCCACAGAGCAGACGAAACTGGAGCAAAGTCTATCGGCGGCGCGACAAAAATTGACGATGACAGCTAGCAAAACTGCTTGGCTGGAGGGATGGGTTATGCCCGTGGAAATCGCCATAAACGATCTATTGAGGCCGACCGCAGCGCCGGGCCCAATTGAAGTTCAAGCAACCAGCGTGCTTACTGGCATTCGCATACCGGAGGTTATTACATGCCGAAGTTTGTGATCGAGAGGGAAATCCCAGGAGCGGGAAATCTGACGGACGCGGAACTCCGCGAGCTCTCTCGTAAATCGTTGATCGTTCTTAGGGCCATGGGCCCTGAGATTCAGTGGCTGCAAAGCTACGTCACAGGCGACAAGGTCTACTGCGTGTATCTCGCTCCAGATGAGGCAGCCCTACGCGAGCACGCAAGGCGGGGAGACTTTCCGGCAAATCGCATCTCTGCCGTCCGCCGGTTGATCGACCCTACAACGGCTGAGTGAACAGCTATGGGGCGTAGAAGAAAGTAATACTCCTCGCCGACTGGAATCGAGTGTAGAGGTTATCCATGGATATCAAGTCCGTTCAGAAGCCATTAAAAGAAAAATATCGCAACGAACCATCGACTTCGCGAATTACACTCAAAGCGAAAGGCGGTCAAACCGAGACACCCATCGCATGTTCGGTAGCCATTGGACGCGCCATCTACAACGCCCAGGCTCACATGGGTGTTGGCGGCGCAGGCACCGCGGCGTGTTCCGGCGATCTGCTTCTAGGAGCGCTATCCGCTTGCGCGCAAATCACATGTCAGATGGTGGCCGCGGGGATGGGAATCGAGACCGAGCGCATCGAGGTCACCGTAGAAGGAGATTTGGACCTCCGAGGGACGCTCGGAATTGCGAACGATGCGCCAGTCGGATTTGAGCAACTCCGTATCCGATTTTGCATCCAGGCGCCGCACGCGACGCCAGAGCAAATACGCGCTTTACAGAATAAAACCGAGCAGTACTGCGTGATCATGCAAACGTTAGTCCAACCACCCCGCTTGCAGTCAGAATGGGTAACCTCGTGATGGCCAAGACTGTGACGCCCACTCGCCGTGCAGCGGATGATCGGCGGACTCGACACCGTCGCCCTCGAACACACGCCGTGTTGCGAACACTCGCCTCAACTCACTGATTTATAACTGTGCCATCCGGACGCCGCACAATGCCCCACCCGCCATTCAACTGCTTTCTCTCCCCCCGCTCGAAAGACCCGAATGGATACTTGGCCGCCGCCTGCATATTGATCTCAACGCCCCAACCTGGTTTTTCATTCGCGTACGCGTACCCGTCCTTCATTACCGGATAGCCGTCGAATACTTCTTGAATGCGGTCGTTCGGCATAGTCCACTCTTGAATGCCGAAATTGGGACAAACCAGATCTAATGTGACGTTGGCACAATGTCCGATCGGCGAAACGTCGCCTGGTCCATGCCATGCTGTTCTCACCTGGAAAGCGTCGGCCATCGCGGCCATCTTCCAGCACGGGGTCAGGCCACCCGCTTCTGTAACATGAACGCGAATGTAATCGATCAGGCTCTCGCGAATCAGCAGATTCCATTCGTGTGGATTGTTGAACAGCTCGCCCATCGCGAGTGGGGTCGTGCAGTTGGCGCGGATCTGGCGGAAGTAGTCGATATTTTCCGGCGACAGCGCGTCTTCCATGAAAAAGAGCTTGAACTGCTCCAGATCTTTAGCAAACTGTACCGCCAGCCGGGGCGACACTCGCTCATGAACGTCGTGCAGCAGATGCACCTCCGGGCCAAGATCTTTCCGCCCGGCTTCAAATAGCTCAAGAGTACGCCGAACATAGGCATCTGGATCGAACACCGGATCTTCCATTGTCGCGTCCGCGCTCTCCTGCTGGCCGGGCGCGCCGTAAGCGGCCATTCCAGGAACGCCAACCTGCAGCCGCACCGCCTTGATGCCGCGCGACAGGATCTGGCGCGCCTGATCCAGCGTTTCGGAGATCTCACGCCCGCCCGCGTGCGAATAGATCATGGCGCCGCGCCGGCATTTGCCCCCGAGCAGTTCGTATACCGGCATACCCGCTTGCCGGCCCTTTGATGTCCCAAAGCGCCTGATCGATGCCGCTGATGGCGTTATTCAACACCGGGCCGTTGCGCCAGTACGAGGAGTTGTACATGGCATACCAGAGATCTTCGATCGCATCGGCGGGCCTGCCGATCACAAATGGCTTGAGATAGCGATTCACCGCATCCACCACTAGCTCGGCGCGCTGTGTAAAGGTTGCGCAACCATAGCCGTACAGCCCATCCTGATCGGTCTGTACTTTAACCACAACCAACCGCACACCCGCCGGTTCGGTGGCGATGACGGAAACATCCTTGATCTTCGGAACCGGCATCCCGCGCAGTAGGGGCGTTGCCGCCAGCGCCAGAAATTCGCGGCGCCGTATTCGGGTATTCATTGCTCAGTCACTCCGGAAAAGATTCTATCGGTAGCCGATCGACTTTTCGAACTGATGCGTTCCGCTCCGAACGAGATGTCGAATTTAAGAAATCATTGCCGTCGCTGGGATCGTCAATCAACCCCGCTTCGCCTCGCGGCGAATGCCCTCGGCGATCCACATGCGCAATTGCGTCTGATACCCGACCGACTTCGCCGCCGCAATTTTCTTCGCCGCGGTAATCTGTTCGGAAGCCAATCGAATCGAGATCGGGGATTTTGCCGCTGAATGGCGTTCCCGAATCGATTTTGTCAATATCCTGGATTGCTTCAGTGGCTTTGCCTCGGGTAGCTGATTCCACAACTCAGCCACGGAGTGCGCCTCGAAATAATTGGCAGCCTCCTCGTCTGAGCCGAAGTTCGGCAGAGGCGCTTTCGCGGAAACGAGTTTCCTCTTCATATGCTCACCTATTTACGGCGGAACAAGCGCCGCTCTTTATCCTCCATATCACGGGCCGTGACCACTCGGATCAGACCTCTGGATAGCCGCCGGAAGACCACGAAAGCTAAACGGCCGTCTAGAGTTTCTCCTAGCGCAATATATAACTTCTGACGAGTTCGGCGCACCTTATAATCGGCAGCGAAAACCTCTTCGACCTCTTCAGGGGTGAACTGGTGCCGCTCTATATGCCGGAGGTTGTCGTTGTCCCAATCGAACCCCGAAATGACCACTTCCCCAATGTAGCACTTTGTATATACAAATCGCTTCGAAACGAAACGTTCGTCTTAAAACCGCGATAGCAGCGCAACAC
>CAWBDW010000032.1:0-143059 GCA_963787545.1 uncultured Acidobacteriaceae bacterium | reverse complement strand
AGATCGAAAGGCTGAGTGCTGAATTCCATGCCACGCGCCATCTTCCGCGTGGGTGGATAGAAGCCCCATACTGGACCCAGGAATAATCGGCTCGCCTGAATACGTATCCAAGAATCAGTCGCTTGTTTGGATTGATTGCGGTGACCCACTCCAATTTACGGTTAGGGTCAGTCAGCGTGGCAGCGTGGTCCAGGAAATGCGGATTGAGGGGCGTTTGGCGAAGATCGACGGTTGTCCCATTCAGACCTGGCGCCAGCGGCCATTGAAAATCCTGGCCGGACTTGAGCCGGCGCTGAACTTCCCCGCCCTGGGTGGACGTATATGGACGAGTATGTGAGCGGGACCCGGAAACGTCGACTACGGTGACACCCGGCTCAAGAAATGGCGAGCCGATGGTTGTGTGCTCGGCCCAGTTGATCGGCCTGTCGAAACCCAAGAGGCTGTCGAGATCGCTTTCTACATGGATGACATTTTCGCTGTCTATTACGCGAAAGGTGCGCGTGAATTTTTCTTGCGTGATGGGAGGCGTGGCGGTTAGCGTCACAACCGTGCTGGAGCCTCGACGCGCGGAGTGCACGGCAAATAGTTCCGTATGCGCCTCTCCGTGAAAGGGCAGCCCAGCCGCTTTTTCCTCGGCGGAGGGCGAGCCAAAGCCATCCACGCAGACGAAATGTCCGGCGCCCCCATCGTAGGCTGCCGGGCGTCCAAGTTCGCGCGCCATGCGCATCGGATTCCAGAACGGACTTAGTTTTTCTGGGTCGTCGCTGAGCGTTACGCTCGCTAGCGTACTGCCTTTCTTCATGATCGTGAGTTGCAGCTTGGCGGTGGATACCACGACTGCCGGGTATCCTTCAAAGCTTCCGTTCTGAATGGGCTCTTGCGACCGGCCCATTGTCAGAGCCAGGAAAACCGCAGCAAACTTCAATTTGTGCACGGGGTTGAGCATACTATATGCTGTTGGCGCGTGTTTTCTGTGCCTCTTGATATCGTCGATTGGAGATGAAAGTCACGCGTATACAGCTTGGCGTGTGCGCTTCTGATGCTGACGAGCATGATCTTTTTGCAGCGCGTTCACGCCGCCTCGGGCTCGATACCTGTTTGGGCTTACGGTACCGATCCCGCGGCCGCTACGCCAAGAGCTAAAACTCAACCCGACAATCGTGTTAAGCACTTGCCGGGAAGCAGTCGCTCCTTTACCGAGGCGCAAATTCAGGATCCTTTCGGTCCGGCGGATTGGTTTCCAAACGATCATCCCGCGATGCCTGGCATCGTCGCACACGGCCGCAAGCCGGTCATCTGGGCCTGCTCTTTATGCCATTACCCGAACGGTAAGGGAAGGCCGGAGAATGCAAGTGTCGTTGGCTTTCCGGCTTCTTACTTCGTGGAACAAATGCGCGAGTTCAGAGATGGGCAGCGCCGGTCGGCCGACGGTAGAAAGAAAAATACGGCGTTGATGAGCGCGTTCGCGAAAGCCATGACCGACCAGGAGATTCAGGCCGCAGCCGACTACTTCTGCGCTATGCATTGGACGCCGTGGATCAAGGTAGTAGAAACGGAGATGGTGCCGAAGACGCGCAACTCGGCGGGTATGTATTTGCCGCTTCCGGGTGACGGCACTGAACAACTTGGTCAACGAATCATTGAGGTGCCGGTCGATCCTGAAGCTACTGAAGTGCTTCGCGACCCGCATTCAGGATTCATCGCCTACGTGCCCGTGGGAAGTGTTCAAAAAGGCAAAGAGTTGGTCACGAGCGGCGGCACGCGAACGAGCCCTTGCGGTGTTTGTCACGGCGCCGATTTGAAAGGGCTCGGCCCGGTTCCCGGCATAGCGGGGCGTTCGCCGAGTTATCTGGTGCGGCAACTGTACGACATGCAGCAAGGTACGCGAAACGGAACCTGGACTGAGTTAATGAAGCCTGTCGTGAAGAACTTAAGCAACGAAGACATGTTGAATATTGCGGCGTATACGTCTTCGCTGCGGCCCTAGTTGCGTGTTTCAGAACTTGCTTTAGCGATCAGTCCTTTGAAACTCATGCTGCCAAGACGAGCTTTGTGGACGGGGGACACGCCTGCCACTCGGACTCGGGCAGGTTGTCTGATCTTGCCCGGGGTGTCCCCAAGTGGCTTTGTCGAACTGATCCGTCAAGAAACTTCGGAAACATCCCTAGTTGCGTACTCTATCCAGGAATTATCGGGTCGGCGCTTGGGCGAGGGTCATTCAGTGATTCATCTCTGCGCCGATTCCTGATATATTTGCAGCGCGACACCTAAGCGCTGCACATCCAGTGCGGCGGTAAGGAGAAGGCTGATATGGCGTCCGGATCTCAAGTATCGGAATTCATGAAGAAAGCGAAGACGGATAAAAAGCTCATCGAGAAAATTTTCCACGTGCTAGAAAAACATGGAAAAGCCCAAGCGCAAGAGATCCTCAGTCTCGCTCGCGAGGAGGGATTTTCTTTCACGAGCGCCGAATTTGAAGAGGCCGCATTGAAGAACGTGGATCAGCAGTTCAGCGCGACCAGTGAAACAGCAGCTCAGCCCGCTGCGAAGCCAAACCCCCGCAGAGTTCATTTGCGCGGGGCTGCCTGAGCTGGACAAGAAATTACTGTCCAATCGAACGGCTGTAGTTCTGCCCAGCAGACTAAGAGCAGAACGATGCCGAGTTGCTCGCGCGAAGTAATTTCTGAAGCGCGAAATCGCTGAACCTGAGCATTGCCACCGCATGAAGGCCGTGAAAGACGATTGGGTTCAGAGCATCGCTCTTCGAGCTACGGCGCTGTGGGATCGACCTGCGCTTCCGGTTACTGACACCATGACGACATCGGGCGCGAGCGCGCTGGAAACGCTGGTGTATTGCATTAAACGGCGAAGAAGCGCTGGAAAAAAGATGCTTGCAACAGGCTCTTCGTCCGAGAACATACAGAGACTTTTGGGCGCGTCATGGTCTGGCATTCGACAGCAAATACCAAGATGGGCGCAGACTTTGGATGAAGTTCGCAGGTAATATCTCACGAGATATCGGGTGCGACAAGCGAACTTTTGGAGGACCGGTGTCTAGACACGGCACACGCTGTACCGTTCCAAGAGGTGCTGATCCCTTTTGTCGCGCACGCCCGGAAATCGTTTGCCCAAAAGAGCGGTACTGCAAAAAACGTTTTAGGTGAGACCGCGATAACCGGACTCGAGCGGCAACTGCTGACTCATCTGAGCTTCATCGCTAACTTAGCGATCGGCCGAGAGTTGTACGAATTCCGTTTCAGAAGCGCGCCCGCCGCGGTGTTCGAGTTTCTTTGGATCCGCAAGACGCCGGGACGGGCGACTACGCAGAGTTTGTTCGCCATATGCGTTGCGGCGGTTTCGACGCTTCTTCGAGAAATACCCGGTACTGGCGCGGCTTTGTTGTCAGAGTGTCGATGAATGGACAGACGTGACCGCCAACTTATGCCGCCGTTTTCTTGACGATTTCGCCGAATTGCGAGATCTGCTGGGGTGGCAGTCTGACAGCGCGATAGGAGCTATCACCGCGGTAAGAACGGATTCGTCCGACGGCACAACGCCGGACAGACCGTAATCGAGTGTCTCTTGCGCACGCAGGATCGCGTGGTTTACAAGCCGCGCAGCGTGCAGCCCGAGATCCAGTTCTACAAGTTCGTAAATTGGGTTAATTCCGGAAGCTGTCGTTGGATATGAAAGAACTGTACGCTCTTGACCGAGGTGAGTACGGTTGGGTTCAGCACGCAGCATTTAGATGCTGCCAATCAGGGGTGAGGTCGAAATTTCTATGCAAGAACGGGTATGCTGTTGTGTGTTCTTTATGCTTTGAGTAGCACGGACATGCATCATCAGAACGTTATCGCGAACGGCGAGTATCCGGTCGCGGTAGACCTGGAGACGATGCTTCGCAGCCACCATCCACTCAGAGGTAAAGGCAATGAGGCAGCGATCCTGAACATCGGCCTGCTCCCGCGTACGGCGGATAGTCCAGCGATTCCGGATATTAGCGGCCTGGGTGCAGATACAAGCAGACGGAGCATGCCCCTGTCCCGCAGTGGCATTCGATCAACACGGATGCAATGAAACTGACGTTCAGCATGCCGGTTTCGATTTCAGCAACTCACCGTCCACACCTGCGAGAGATAGCTTAGCCGCCGCTAGACTCCTTTCCGGCTCTTGTGGCCGGTTTTGAGGAGGCGTATTCTTGCCTGCTCTCGAATCGACGGGAGATTCTCGCCAACGAGGAATTGCTGAATGGTTTTGACAGCTTGGAACTGCGGGTGCTAGTGCGCGATTCCGCGACATATAGTGCGATACATCTGCGACTGCTGTATCCGGAGTTTCTGACGGATGGACTCGACCGCAGCATCGAACTGGATTGGCTTGCTCGTCCCCTGAGCGAGGGCCAAACCGCAGAAAGCCCGGCTGGAACTTTATGAGCGCGAAAGACCGCAATGGAGAATCTCGATATCCCACATTTCGGAACGTCTATGTGAAGAGTCTGGAGAAACTTTCTTCCGCGAGAGATGCTTTGATGCCTAATGGCGGCGAGATTTACGGTTCTGAAGGAACGTCTGGAGATTTTGAGCGCCCAAGATTGTGAATCACAACTGGCCGCGTTGACGGCCTCGACTGAAGCCGGTTTGTTTCTTATTATGTTCCCCGCTCGAGCGTGAAGGAAGAATTGGTAACAACCGACGCTGCCCCGATTTAATTAGCTAGCGTCGTGTTTCAGAGCCTGCTTTAGCGATCAGTCGTTTGAAACTCATGCTGTCAAGACGAGCTTTGTGGACGGGGGACACGCCTGCTACTCAGACTCGGGCAGGTTGTCGGATCTTGCCCGGGGTGTCCCCAAGCGGCCTTATCGGACTGATCCGTTAAGAAACTTCGGAAACATCAAGCCGAGCTAGAACGAGACTTCTCGTGAGACACTGATGAAATGCCTCAGCGTCCTGGCAGCGTGGGAAGCGCAATTCTCTGGATGTTCCTGCTCTCGGTTCTGTTGTTTTGGCTTCCGATTTGGGGCCCCGATTGCAGGATTCGTAGGTGGCCGAAAAGCCGGCAGCGTCGGAAACGCAATTTTGGCTGTCGTTCTGCCGGCAATCGCTTTCGGCGTGGTCCTTTTCCTTTTTGCCTCTGTTCTCACGGCTCTTCCGGAACCGGGTTTTGCCGCCGGGGCTGGGGGTGTTGTGCTTGCTCTCTCTCACGTGGTACCGCTTCTTATCGGCGCGATTATCGGTGCGATTCTCTAGTCGAGGACGCTAACGAGATCACGGCTTTCAGGAACTCTTTGTCCAGGCTCAGATCGGCAACCAAGTGCTTTAATCGCCGGTTCTCATCCTCCAGGCTCTTCAGGCGCTGCGCTTCGCTTACCTCCATGCCGCCGCACTCGCCCTTCCAGGTGTAGATCGTGGCCTCGCTGATGCCATGCTCCCGCGCCAGCTCGGTCACCTTTTGCCCGGTTTCATCCGCTTAAAAATCCCGATGATCTGCTCTTCGCTGAATGTCCTCTTCATACCCCGCTCTCCTTGTCCCGAAATCTGAACCTAACTTCGGACCAGTTTTCGGGGTTCAGGTCAGCCCCCAGGCGGGGACCTCGTCTTGCGATGTCGCCTGCGTCTCAGGACTACCGGACCGGTCGAACACACCGATCCTGTCCGCCTTGAGCTCGACAAACAAGCTGTTGATTTGCGTGCTCGATGGATTCTTTGCCATTCGGCACCCGGATCGTGAGATCGTGTTCGCCGGTAGTCAGCTCACTTTACACAACTACGTGAGTGCCTTTTGTGAGGCGCGCCGCAGTCTCCGAAGATTTGGCCGAATGCAACGACGTTGTGCCATTGGGTATTGTCCTTCCACTCGCCTTGTGTCGTCCTTCCAGAATCTGGTCGTCGCGAACAAGAATTTGGTCACTGGGGTGCCTTTTCGGCAGTTGTTTGGTCTCGGCGTTCGCGCCGATTAATCCAATAATCGTGAGCTGATTGAAGTTTCATGAGTGTTTTTCGCTTTCTGTCCGTTTTGCCTGTGGGCCAATCATGGCTTAAGCCGAGCTGCTCTCCAAGCTTGAGACGAACGCTCGATAGAGGACCGACGCGGCGAACGACAGTGGCCTTCCTGCGGGCGCGTGCGTTGACCAGAACTCAGCAGCGCCCAACCAAAACGATCGGGTATAGTGGACGGCCAAGGCGAAATGCACCTTGCCAAGACCGAATTGGGCAAGATGTTCACTGCCATGTACAACCATGTGTCCGTCGTTTGCCGGCGCTAGGTCGCGACGTTCAAGACAAGGCGATTGTCGGGAGTTTGGTTTCCTCGACGCCGGTTTCGGGATAAGCACCGCGCATTACTCGTGAGAAGGGCTGTTATCACTCCTTGAACAACTAGAAATGAACGTTGACGGAAACACACTGGCCAACACCATTGTTTATTCACTCGGAACCCGCTGGTAGACGCGGACGTAATCGACATCGTGAAATTGAGGGAAGACGGTGGTGTCATCAGGATTGCCCGGCCACTTACCGCCGACGGCCGTGTTCAGGATCAGGTAATGCGGCGTATGCGGGATGCCAATGACCGTTGTGTGGATGAGCTTGTCGTCCACATACCAGCGAATTGCGTCAGGTTCCCATTCCAACGCATAAACATGGAAGTCCCTGGTGTAGTCATCGTCGCCGCGCCAAGTGCCGGAGCTTGATTTCTTTTCGCCCTTGAACGTGTAGTAGTGCAGCGTGCCGTAAATCACGTTCGTCTCATGGCCGAGGAATTCCATGATGTCGATCTCGCTGTACCACGGCCGTTCTTCTGGAATCAGGGCCTCATTGCCCGCGGCAATAGTTTCTGCCATGAGCCGCTCCATGGCCCAGTCCCGGTTCTGCGGATACAACCAGTACGCGGGCCACATTCCCTTGCCACCTGGCAGTTTTGCGCGAATCTCGAAACGGCCGTAGGTCGCCGCGAACTTGTGGCTCGTGTCCACGCGGCCGCTGGTGTAATGCATGCCGCCGTAGTCACGCTTACGGCTGCGCAGCCGGAGACAGCCGTGCTCGATATACACTTCGTCGCGGACGTAATACTGCAACTCGTCGTGCTTACTCTGCTCGCGGACCACGACGTTCCACTTCGCGGGATCGAGACGCTTTCCTTCGAATTCATCGCTCCATACAAGCCGCCAGCCGGGACGCGTCGACGCACCGCCGGTCTTCGGTGTGGCATCGTTCTTCGTGCCCACCGGGATCTTGCGGGAAGATTTCGATTTCTGTTCGGCGGAGAGAGTCCCGCCGATCAGGAGGACAACGAAGGCGAGTGCGACAGCGCGACACAGCGCAAGCATACAAACTCCTTTGTCAGGTCGATGACCGTTCTCAAACCGAGTAGAAATGAACGCGAGAGAGATGTCGAGTATGGCGACAAGTGAGAAGATATCTGAACGCCGTATGCCGCACTGTGCGCGATGATTGGTGTGAAATCCCCTTCGCACAATCTAACGCCCAGGAAGATCCCTTCTGGGAATCTCGCCGTTGCACTCTGACGCGCCAAGGTCCCGAAAACGCCCATGTCGTCAACGTGCTTCTTGGAGACGCGCCGCCTTCCTCAGACAGTCCGATCCGCGATCTCAACGCCCGGGCACGCGCGGACTTCTTAACGAGAGCCCGGGCCGCGGATCTGCATTCCAAGAGTTACTAGTGCTAACCGCGAGTGAGCGCTCGCGGGAGGATAGAGAGCGTACAAGCGTCGGCTTTGACCTGCGACGTTGCCTCGGAGAAAGGTTAAACATTGTGACACGAACCGAGAACTTCTCACCATCAGTTCAAGAACTTAGCGCAGGAAAATCGCATAGACCGCTCCAACTTCGCAGTGCAAAGTGCTTTTGGTTGTGGAGGCGGCGGGAGTTGAACCCGCGTCCGAGAAAGCCCGCCGTGCAAAGCCTACGTGTGTTTCCGGTTCTGTTATTTCAGCGGCTGCCTAAAAAACCGGCAAGAGCGACAGCCGCCTAGTCCGATTGATCTCGACCCCCTGGCTACGGACCGAAGCCCAGGGCCTATCCTGCAAAATGACGCTCGCTGACTGACGCGCAGGCTCATCAGCCGGAGCGGCTACCTAACCTAAATTAGGCGGCGTATGCAAACTGCTGGTTATTGGCAGTTTTGTTTTTCCGATCGTTTTACGGGAGCTCGGAACCCGACACGCCTTCACACAACGATTCGATCCCGTCGAATCCGTTGCGCCCCCATTTGGCACTAGAAGTATTCTATCAAGTAGATGCTTTGCACCGGCGTTTCGACGCTGATTTTAAGAAGCTTCCGTCAGCCTTGATGCCAAGCGCCGTCACTCCGATCGCAACCCCCTCCGTCTCGAACGAGCAGGAGGAGCAGCATGGCCGTCTTTTCCACGTCGTGCTCCTGGACGACGACGAGCACACCTACGACTATGTTGTCGAGATGCTACAGAAGCTCTTTCTATTGCCTCACGATGCCGCTTTCCAGCACGCGGTGGAAGTGGATACGACCGGGCGCACCATCGTGATTACGTGCGAGCGGCCGCAAGCCGAATTTGCGCGCGACCAAATCCACGGCTACGGCGCAGACCCGAGAATGGCCAAATCGAAAGGATCTATGTCGGCTGTGCTGCTCCCGGCGGGGAATACGGCACTTGGCTGAGGCGCTACTCTTCCGAGGCGATCGTTGGAAAGGTGCTCGAGATGTGATCGTGCCAGGTGAGGCCGTCTTCATCGACGAAGGACCAAACAAGTCCGATACCGGCCGCCGCCAGGCTGAGCATGCTTCCGAAGAGGCGCTGGTAGCGCCGCGATGGCGAGGGCGGGTTGCCGTCGAAATCGACAAGCTGCAGGCCCGCATACCGCATTCCCGGCGTATCGCGGCCCATGAACGTCCACAGCAGCTTGTAAAAGAAGGGCACCGTGAGAAGCGCGAGCGCGAAGAACGGGAGTGCGTGCCGATCGAAGGAGAACCCTATGCCTTTGAACGCAAACAGGGCTACGCCCAAGGTGCAGCCGAGCGCCATGAGAGCGCCGTCGGTAAACGCCGCTTCCATGCGCAAACGCGTGGGCGCGACAGGAGCATCGCAGATGATGGTGGATTCCGGCCGCGTTACCAGCACTTCCTCTTGCCCCAGAAAGTCCAAGCGCCGTTGATCTGCCGCGGGCGTCTTCCTTGGCCGTGCGTGCCGCACTTCCACTTTTGCCGTTTTAACCGGCGCGGGGCGTACCAGTTCGGCTCCGCGCGCGCGGATAGACTCGCGTTCGGCCTGCGTCGTCAGCGAATCGAATGGAATCACGCGCGGCTCGGAGGATGCGGCCGGGAAAAGCGCCTGTTGGCCGGTTTTCGGGGTGGGTTCGGCTGCGACAGTTTCGGGCCTTGTGGAGAAAGGCGCTGTATCGGCCTGGTAATCGTAGGCGGGAGCGGTTGCCGTCGCGGCTATCGGATAAGTATGAGGAGAAATGCGATTGGGAGCGTTTCTCACACGCCGGCCGCAACGGCGGCACCGATGATCGTCGTCTAAAATCCAAGTCTGACAATGCTGGCACGTCATGTTGCGCTCACTGCAATCGCAAACGGTTCCGCGCCGAAATCCTTGCGGCTCAATCGCCGCTCATGCTACGGTTTTCGGTTGAACCCTTCTTCCGCGTTGCAAACCCCTCCAGTATCTTTATTTATCAGAAAAGTTCATTTTTGTCTAGAACATTTCTTGACTAAGTTGTTCTTTTTACTGGCGGGTCTGGTTTTCACCACGCATGCGGCTTTTGGACAGGTATCGCACCGCGTAGTGCGCGCCGATCTGCCCGCCCAGGACGAGATTCGCCTGTGGGCCGTCACTCAGGATTCGAAAGATGAATGGAGATATCTCAAGGGCAGCGCCAAAATTGAAACTACAGAATTCGATTTGTCCGCCGACGAAATCGATTACAACTCGGATACCGATTGGGCGTATGCGCGCGGTCACGTGCATCTGGACCATTTCGCAACGGGCGACAAGCTGGAGGCGGATCATGCCCAATACAATCTGAAAACCCAAATGGGTAAATTCTATGTTGTGACGGGCACTTCGCCGGCGAAAATTATGACCAGCCCGGGCATTCTCACGACGACCAACCCATTTTATTTCCAAGCGAACTGGGCCGAGCGCATTCGAGACAGGTATATCCTCCACCGGGCCTTTGTCACCGACTGCAAAATACCGAAGCCGTGGTGGACCTTTGAAGCGCCGGTATTCGACGTCATTCCGGCCAACCGGGCCATTGCGCGGCACACGATTTTCCGGCTGAAGGGCGTGCCGATCTTCTATTTGCCTTATTTTTACCGCCCACTGGGCAGGAATCCCCGCCATAGCGGATTTCTGACACCCAATATCGGACACAGCTCGCTTTACGGATACATGGTTGGCGCGGGCTACTACTGGGCCATAAATCGAAGCTACGACATGAAAGGCGTGGTGCAGTACTTCACAGACCGCGGGCCTGCCTTCCGGTACGACTTTCGTGGCAAGCCGAATGAAAACACGGATTTCGATTTCAACCTTTACGGTGTGAACGACGGCGGCGTGACACCACCCGGCGGCACGCTGGTGAAGGAAGGTGGAGTCGAATTCCAGCTCAACGCCAGAACGCAGATTCTGGGCTTCACTGGGGTCTTGGATTACAACTACCTTAGCTCGTATCTTTTTCGCGAGGCGTTCTCCTACTCGTTTTCGACGGCAATTTGGTCTCAAAATAATTCGATCGGATATCTCCAACGGCATTTCAAAGACGATGCCTACGCTTTGAACATCGTCTTGCGCCGCGATCAAAATTACGAAGCGATCACTTACCCGTTCCTCAACCAGCTTCCGAACGAGACAATCGTTCAAAGTCTCCCGTCGGTGGAGTTTAACGGGCGCGATCGGGAGATCGCCGGCGGCCCGCTGCCGGTCTGGTTTTCCTTTGGATCGAGCGCCGGGTTATGGAGCCGCACAGAACCCACGGCGGAAACGAGCGGCAGCCCCACGCAGGTCTTTCAGACCGGGCAAGTCGAGCGCATCGATATGGAGCCGCGGGTGATGACGGAATTCAGTTTCAAGGGCTTTTCCCTGAATCCGAGCATCACGTTCGGCGCAACCGATTACGGTAACTCGTATGCCAGCAACAGTACGACGTTTTCTGCGGGCGGCACATGCGGCGATCCAACCTGCCCGGTGACTACCGAGGCGCTCGGCAATGGCAACTTGTTCCGCAAAGATGCGGATTTCCGGCTTGAGTTCAGGCCTCCCACGCTCGAAAAAATTTACAACCCGCCGAAATGGATGCATTTGGGTGAAAAGGTGAAACACGTGATCGAGGCGGAAGCGACGTATGAATACGTCACCGGGATCAATGAGTTTCAGAAGATCATTCACTTCGATGCAACCGACATTTTGTCGGATACCAACCAGATCACGTATTCCCTCACGAATCGCCTGTATAGGAAAGATAAGAAGGGAAATGTGAGCGAAGTGGTCAGTTGGCGGGTGGCGCAGGCGCGCTATTTCGACCCGACATTTGGGGGCGCGGTAGTGCCGAACCAGGGAACGTGCGCGTATAACGCCGCAGGGCTGCCTTTAGAGAATCCCACTTGCCAGCGAGTCGTCGTTCTCGCAACCGAGGAGTTGACGCCGTACACATTTCTGGATGGGCCGCGCGACTATTCTCCCATTGTTTCTACTCTCATGCTGAGCCCGTATAGTTTCCTTTCGGTCGAGTATGAAGCCGATTACGATCCGCTGCGGCACAAGTTCATAGATCACACGCTAGGCGCGAGCGTTCGGCATTCCAAGTACTTTGGTTCGGTTAGTGAAACGGCAATCACCACGAACCCGGTGCTCATTCCCCAGCAAAATCAGATTAGCTTCGGCGGTGGTTTCGGCAGCGGCGTCCGCAAAGGATGGAATGTGGCCGGGTCCATGGTTTTCGACGCCCTCAGGGGACAGCGTCTCTTCGATTTCGTACAAACTTCATACAACACCGATTGCTGCGGCTTCAGCGTGGAGCTCCGCAATTTCAATCTGGGAATCCGGCAAGAGAATCAATATCTCTTCTCGTTTTCGATTGCCAATATCGGCACGTTTGGCAGCTTGCAGAAGCAGGCACGAATGTTCTAAACACATCGCCCTTGTGTTCGCTGCGCTGATTCAAAGCCGTGGCCGGAGAGAGCGGATGCCGGTCTCCGGCGGGACAATAAGAAAGGCGTCTACGATTTCACAGTTTGTCCAGATCGCATCGGAGCCGTTCAGGCGGCGAGCTACTGTTTTTTGGCTTCAGGGAATCACGCTGGCATGGATGTTGGTTGAGTGTGCTGTCGCGCTATATGCGGCGGCAGTAGCCCGTAGCCCAGCGATGCTCGCGTTTGGCTCCGACAGCTTGGTCGAACTGATGTCGGCGACAGTCGTTCTGTTGCAGTTCCTGCCGCACTTCCCGATTTCAAAGGAACGTGCAAGCCGTGCCGCAGGCGTGCTGCTATTTGCTCTTGCGATTATTGTCGCTGTGATCGCTGTTCTTGCGCTCACATTGCGGTTACGGCCTGAGACAAGCCCGCTCGGCATCGGCATCACGGTTGCGGCTCTGATCGCCATGCCGATTCTAGCTTGGCTAAAACGTCGCGAAGCACGCCGGAGTAGAAATCCAGCTCTTGCCGCCGATGCCGTTCAATCGGCTACGTGTGCATATCTGGCCGGTATCGCATTGGCTGGGTTGACGATGAATGCCGCGTTCCATATTGCGTGGTTCGATTCTGCCGCTGCTGTGGCGGCGTTGCCGCTGCTGCTTAGGGAAGGGAAGGCGGCTTGGCGCGGTGCTGGTTGCGGTTGCTGCTGAACAAGGCGTTGCCTTAATCGTTTTCAGCGACGAACGCCTGATCGAGAAGTATTGCGAAATCGCGCGATTTGTGGCTGACGGATTCTTTCAACTCGCCGAGTTCGCGCTCGGCGGCGCGAAGCCTGTCGGCCATATGCAAGCAGGCAAGCACTGCCGTCCGCGTGGTATCGAGATTGCCTGCCCGGCGCGCTATGGACGACATCAGCTCGTCGATTTGCTCGGCGAGCTCTTCGGTATCGCGCGGATCGCCGGAGGTAGATACCGAGTAGCTCTGATTGAAGATGGTAACCCGGACCGTTTGCTTGGGCTTGTCCGGCGCGTCCATAGGCGGATACTTTCAGCTCGCGCTGAGCAGATCCAACTGGCTGAGCAACTTCTCAATCCGGCTCTTCACCTGTTTCCGTTCGCCGCGCAGCTCGTCTACTTCCTGAGAAAGGCGCTTGCTGTTCTGCTCCAGTGCGCCGTTTTCCCTTTGAATCTGTTCGTACGAAACCTGAACTTCCTGGAGTTGCGCTTTGGCCGACGTCAGCTCTTCATTTGAAGCCGTCAGCCGCTGTTGGAGCTGCGTATTCTCGTTGCGCAGATGCGTGATGAGCTGGACGGCCCGGTTGATCCGTTCCTCCAGGCTGGCCAGTGTGTCGATGCCTTCCTGAACTGCTTCCATGGTGCCTGAGATTTTATTATCGGCTACTGCAGTTGCGCTTGGTGCGCCTCTTTGGCTCTCGTGACCAGGGCTGAGAATCCCGCTGTGTCGTTGATCGCGATATCGGCCAGAACTTTTCTATTCAGGCCGATGCCGGCGCGCTTCAGGCCGCCGATAAATTTGCTGTACGAAATGCCTGCGCCGCGGCATGCCGCATTGATGCGCACGATCCACAAAGAGCGAAAATTGCGCTTCTTCAGACGGCGGCCGACGTAGCCGTAGCGCAGCGCTTTCTCGACCGCTTCCTGGGCGGAGCGATTCAGCTTCGACTTGGTGAGGAAGTAACCCTTGGCAAGGCGAAGGGTCTTGTGGCGGTAATCCCGCCGGTTGGTACCTCTTTTTACTCTGGGCACGTTTTCTCCTTATCTTTTGGGAAGCGGTTCCGCTTCTTCGAAGGGCGGCAGGCACGTGCGGCGCGCTGCTCCCGCTCGACTATAATCTCTCCGCGATTCTAATACGGAAGCATGGTGCGCAGCTTCGGTTGATCGGTCTCGTCCGCAACCACACCCTGCGTGAGCTTGCGCTTCCGCGAGCGCGATTTTGACGTCAGAATATGGCGCGCATTGGCATGGTGCCGCACAATTTTACCGGTTCCCGTCTTCTTGAAGCGCTTAGACGCACCTTTGTGTGTCTTCATCTTAGGCATAATCTGTCCTGGAATTTTCTTTCGGTAGGGCCGGATGAACGCCAGTCCCAATTGCAGCGGAACTACTTCCGAAAGTATAACATGCAGCGGAAGTGGATGGCTTACTTGTTCTGGAATTCCTCGAGCCACGCCATCTGAATAGCTTCGAGCTTGCCTTCGCTCGATGACATGGGATCGTCTTTGAAGTTCGGTAACTCGGTGATCCACTTGTGAAGATCCGTGTAGCGGACATGGGTCGGATCTACGTCCGGATGAACCTCGTACAGGCTGAGCGCGATATCTTCGGTGTGGTCCCAGGTGAGTCCAGGCATGATTCCTCAGGCTTTATTGTATTCTGGGCCGAATTGCCGCCGGCTAATCGATCTTGGTGCCCTTCAGCGCGCCGCGAACGGCCGTATTCATCATATTCTCGGCGAGCTTCGTAGTGGCGCGGTTGAGCGCTTCGATTTTCTCGTTGAGCACGTGATGATCGCTACCGTGATAGGCGGTTCGGAGTTCATGCTTGGCCGATTCGACCGCGGTTTGCTCATTGCGCGTAAGCGAAGCCCAGGCATCGTTCTTCTGCGCTTTTTCGGTCGCGGCCAGAATGTTGTCCGCCTCTACGCGCGCCTCGCGTAGCTGGCGCTCGCGCATGTCCTCCTCGGCTTTGTCGAAGGATTCCCGGATCATCGCTTCTACCTGCTCTTCTGTCAGACCGTACGACGGTTTCACTTCCACGGTCTGCTCTTTGCCGGTACGTGCGTCGCGTGCAGTGACGTTGAGAATACCGTTCGCATCGATAAGGAATCGAACTTCGATACGAGCGAAACCGGCCGGCACGGGTTGAATGTCTTTGAGATCGAAACGCGCCAGGCTGCGGCAATCCTTCACCAATTCGCGCTCGCCTTGCAAGACGTGGATCAGCACGTTGCGCTGGCCTTCGACAGCCGTGGTAAATGTCTCGGTCGCGCTCGCCGGAATGGTTGAATTGCGGTGAATTAGTTTTGAGACCACGCCGCCCATGGTTTCGATTCCAAGCGAAAGTGGGGTCACGTCGAGCAGCAGTTTATCTTCGACATCACCCGCCAGAATTCCGGCCTGCACGGCGGCGCCGAGGGCGACTACTTCATCCGGATTCAGCTCGCTGTGCGGCCTGGCTTTAAATAGCCGCTCCACCGCGGCGCGCACTAGCGGAATACGCGTAGAGCCGCCCACCAGGACGACTTCATCGATCTGTTCCGGCGTGAGCTTGGCATCCGCCAGGCAGGCGCGGCAGGGCTCCAGCGTTCTCTCGACGACGGGTGCGATCAAGCGCTCGAACAGTTCCCGGCCGATCGCACGCTGATAGTGCCGGGCTTTATAGTGCAGCTCGATTTTGGCTTCCGGTACAAACGATAATTCTTCTTTGGCCTGGATAACCGCGCGCCGCAGCCGCTGCACTCCTTCCAGATCCTGCGCCAGATCTTCGCTCCACTCCGAGTGCACATCTTCAAGCGCGATCCGCAGCAGAAGATTATCGATATCGTCCCCGCCCAGATGCGTATCGCCATGGGTCGCCAGAACCTCGAATATGCCTTCGTGCAAACGCAGAATCGAAATGTCGAAGGTTCCGCCGCCAAAGTCGTAAACCGCGATGATGCCGTCCTGGCGCTTGTCGAGACCGTAAGCAAGTGATGCGGCCGTCGGCTCGTTCACCAGGCGCAAAACTTCTAAACCGGCGAGCCGCCCGGCGTCTTTAGTCGCCTGCCGCTGCGCATCGTTGAAGTAAGCGGGAACGGTGATTACGGCCTCACTCACCGGAACGCCCAGGGCTGCTTCCGCATTGTCCTTCAATTGCCGCAGCACAGCCGCTGAGATTTCGGGTGGAGTAAAAGTGCGCTCGCCCAAGCTCAGCTTGATAACCGACTCGCTATCTTCGGCAATGCGAAACGGAAAGAGCTTCAGCTCATCCTGCACGTCGGCGACACCGCGTCCCATCAGACGCTTGACGGAATAAATCGTACGCTCCGGATGCGTGAGCAGCAACTCGCGCGCGGGCTCTCCCGCCACCAGTTTTCCGGTGTCGTCGAGCGATACCACGCTGGGAACGATTTTTCGCCCCTCGGCGTCCTCGATTATGCGAGGCCCGGTAAGTTCCATTACGGCGACCAGGCTGTTGGTGGTACCCAGGTCGATGCCGACGATCTTGGATTTTCGGCTCTCGCCGAAATCGATTTGGAAGGTTCCCATGCTTTATAACCGTGTTTTCTTTACAACCGTTCGTGCACCGGCTCCGCGCCGGCTAGCGCCGGATTCAGCGCCCGGTCTACGTCGCGAACCAGATTTTCGATGTAGCGCCGCCGGTTCAGAATCCCCCGGATTTCGTGCAACGCCTGGCTGGCTGTTTCGCTACGCGACTCCGCGGCGTCGTATTTCGCAAATAACGCCTCGAGCTCCTGATCGATCGCAGCCAGCAGACCGGCAAAATTCTGCTTTGCACTCTCTAGTTGCGGCCGCGCCGATTCGTCACCGCTTTTCAGTTCTTCCAGCGTCATGTTCAGTTCGAAAACTTCTTCGAGCAGCTCCGGAGGCACGTCTTTCGAGCGCTGCTCCCCAATCGGAAAACCCTCTTCTTTCAGCAGATATTCCGCCCGCTTCACTGGATTCCGCAGAGTGCGATACCCATCGTTGAGGATTGCGGTCGCCTCCAGCGCCTGCGCTTGCTCTTCGGCGCTTTTCCGGCTGAACCGGTCCGGATGCCACTGGCGGCTCAACTCATAGAAGCGCTTCTGAAGAGCCTCGTCGTCGAGCGTAAGCTTTTGCTCCAGGCCAAAGAATTCGTAGAAGTTTTTGGAAGCAGTAGGCATAAAAACACAGAACGGCGTCCGCTCACGTATGGTCGTGGCTCAGTCGGAAAAGAAGCGGGTTTAATTATGCCGAGAACGAAGTCCCGCAGCCGCAGCTTTTAGTCGCGTGCGGATTTTTGAATACAAAGCCCGATTGCATCAGCGAATCCTCCCAATCGAGCGTCATGCCGTCCAGAAACAGCATGCTTTTCGGATCGACAAAAACTTTTACGTCGTCGAATTCGAAAACGTGATCGCGCGGCCGCGGCTCCGGCGCGAATTTGAACTGATAACTCAATCCGGAACAGCCGCCGCCGAGAACGCCGAGACGCAGTCCTCCCGTGACACCTTCGCGCCGGAACGACGTACGTATCATTTCAACGGCCCGTGGAGTCACATGGATCTGCTTGGCCGCGGCGCTTTCCGCGTCCGGCGGCTTCGTTCCAGGCGCTCCACCAAGCTGAGTCAGCTCAGCCATCTATCCATTGCCCCGCTTTAGGCGACCGCAACCGTTTCGGTTTCCCGAACACTTTGCTTCTTCTTATAATCGCCGATCGCGGCCTTGATCGCGTCTTCAGCCAGCACCGAGCAGTGAATCTTGACCGGCGGCAGCGAAAGCTCATTCACGATGTCGGTGTTCTTGATTTCAAGAGCCTGATCCACCGTCTTGCCCTTCAGCCACTCGGTCGCGAGAGAGGAACTGGCGATGGCGCTTCCGCAGCCAAACGTCTTAAACTTCGCGTCCTCGATAACGCCGGTGCGCGGATCCACCTTCACCTGCAACTTCATAACGTCGCCGCATTCCGGCGCTCCTACCATGCCGGTGCCGACATCGGCGCTATTTTTATCCAGAGAACCCACATTGCGGGGGTTCTTGTAATGATCTAGAACCTTGTCAGAATAAGCCATGTTTTCAATCCTTCCAGCTTGAAAGTCCCGATTCGAACCTTAATGTGCCGTCCAAACCATTTTTGTGAGATCTACGCCCTCTTTGGCCAGTTCGTAGAGTGGCGATAATTCGCGCAGCTTCTTCACAACATCGACTACCTTGTTTCCAACATAGTCCACTTCTTCTTCCGTGTTGAACCGGCCGATGCCGAAGCGAATGGAGGAGTGCGCCAGATCGTCGCCCGCGCCCAGAGCCTTCAAAACATAGCTCGGCTCGAGCGTGGCCGAAGTGCAGGCCGAACCGCTCGACACCGCGATGTCGTTGATGCCCATCAGCAGGCTCTCGCCTTCGACATACGCGAAGCTGACGTTCAGATTGTGCGGTAAGCGGTGTTCCATGGACCCGTTGACGTACACCTCGTCCAGATCGCGGAACAGCGTGTCTTTCAGCTTGTCGCGTAAAAAGCTGAGGCGTTTCGATTCCTCCGCCATTTCGTTTTTAGAGATTTCGCAGGCCGCGCCGAGCCCCACAATGCCCGTGACGTTCAGCGTGCCGGATCGCATGCCGCGTTCATGGCCGCCGCCATCCATTTGGGCCGTGATCTGCACGCGCGGGTTGCGGCGGCGCACATACAGAGCGCCTACGCCCTTCGGTCCGTACAGCTTGTGCGCGGATAGCGAAAGAACGTCGATGCCGTCCGCATTTACGTTGACCGGAATCTTTCCCACCGCCTGCACTGCGTCGCTGTGAAACAGTACGCCTTTTTCCTTCGCGATTTTGGCGATTTCCTTCACCGGCTGCACGACGCCGATTTCGTTATTGGCGTACATGATCGAAATCAATATCGTCTTGTCGGTGATCGCCTCGCGCAATTGATCCAGATCGATCAACCCGTTCTGCTTCACCGGCAGGTAGGTCACCCGGACGCCCTGCTTCTCCAGTCGCTTGCAGGTGTCGAGCACCGCCTTATGTTCGATAACTTGCGTGATGATGTGATTGCCGCGCTCGGCGTACATCTCGGCAATGCCCTTGAGCGCCAGGTTGTTCGATTCCGTGGCGCCGCTGGTGAACACGATCTCTTTAGGTGTGGCGCCGATCAAGTCGGCGATTTGTTTACGGGCTTTCTCGGTCGCTTCCTCGGCTTCCCAGCCGAAGCTGTGGTTGCGCGACGCAGCGTTTCCGAAAATGTCCATAAAGTACGGCTTCATGGCTTCGAACACGCGAGGATCGGTTTGCGTCGTCGCGTGATTGTCCATGTAGATCGGCAGTTTCATACGTGTCGTTTCCTTAAAGTACCTTCCGCTTCGAGCGACTCCGGAACGTTTTGCAGCGCGCCCAGCGGAATCAGGGGCAGAGCGCTCGCGTCCTCCTCCGAGTCTTGCAACATATCTTGGATGCTGACGCTTTCGAGAAGCCGCAAAATCCCTTCGTGAATGCGCTTCAGCGGCCGCTTAACGGTGCAGCGCGGCGCATGTCCGCAATAGGAGTGCTCTGTGAAGCAATTGGCCAGCACAATTGGGCCATCGATGGCGCGAATTACTTCCAGCGCCGAAATCAGCCGAGGATCTCTCGCCAACCGGTAGCCGCCGTTGGTCCCGTATTCGGAAACCAAAAAACCCGTCTTGCCGAGCTTTTGCAGCAGCTTCGACAGCAGCGGAAGCGGAATGCCGCAATCGCCGGCAACCTCTTTAGCACTCACCGCCTGGCCCGTTTCCTTCCGCCGCGCAGCAAAGTGCTTCAAAGCGATCAGGCTGTAGTCGGCTTTCATGGTGAGTCTAAGCATTTCGAACCGGTTTTGGCAGACTGTCCGGGCAATCTGCGACCAAGGCGATCTGATTTCTTTATAACACGGCGGGGTAGCAATGGCCGAAGTTTTATCTCCAAGAAACTGAATAACTTGCGGCGGAGGGGACTAGGTTTGTAGACCCTTGCGGGGCAAGTTTTAATGTCATCTGCCGATAAGAACAGCGTGCTACACTCGGTACGCGCAATTTCCTATCCGTAAACAGTTCGCGTGATTCGACTTTTTCGTGTTTTTATTCCGGCCAGCGTAGTTGCGCTCCTGCTCTCCGAGATCGTTCTGATCTTGGCATGCTACTCGATCGCATCGCTCTTCACGCTGAACTACGGCCCCGTGTTCTACCTCTTTGCCGAGGGGAACTACTGGAAGCTGCTGGTTGTCACGGCGTGCATTGTCCTGGGGCTGTATTTTCAGGATCTTTATACGGAGCTTCGCATCGTCTCGCGTATTCTCCTGGTGCAGCAGGTCTGCCTGGCCGTAGGATGCGCGCTGCTGATTATGGCCGTACTGGGATACCTGAAGACAGACTACGGGCTTGGAAGATGGCTGATGGTGGTTGGCAGCCTCGAAGTGATTATCCTGCTGCCGTTCTGGCGCGTTTTCTTCTGGAAGTACATTATCGGATCGCTTAAATCCGAGCGCGTGCTGCTGATTGGCAATTCCAGCATTCTGGGTGAAGTCATTTCGCGGATCATCGAAAAACCGGAATTCGGCTACACGATTCTGGGATACCTCTGCGAAGATGCACCCTGCGATTTTCCGATTCCGTGTCTCGGGACCGCGGCCGACGTGCAAAGAGTATGTGACGAGTGCAAGCCGAGCCGGATTGTAGTCGGAATGGCGGAGCGGCGGAATCGCTTGCCTGTGCAGGAGCTGCTTGAGATCCGCTTCACCGGCGTAATCATCGAAGATGCGGCCGATACCTATGAGGTCGCGATGCGGCGCATTTGCAGCCGCAAGATTCAGCCTTCGCAACTCATTTTTTCGTCGATGCTCGGCCCGCGCCCGCACGCCATCGCGATGCAGAATTTTTATTCGCTGGTGATCGGGATGGCGGGCCTGATCGTTTCTTTGCCGCTAATGCTGTTGACGGCAATTGCGGTGAAGTTGTCCTCGCCGGGGCCGATCTTGTACCGGCAACGCCGCGTCGGAACGAACAGCCACGTCTTCACGCTCTACAAATTCCGGTCGATGTATGTGGATGCGGAAGCGCGCACCGGTGCGGTTTGGGCGAGCGTCGACGACCCGCGAATCACGCCTGTGGGCCGCTGGCTGCGCAAGCTGCGGCTGGACGAATTGCCCCAGTTCTGGAACGTGGTGAAAGGCGATATGGCGATTGTCGGACCGCGGCCCGAACGCCCGGAGTTCGTCGAGTTGCTGGCGCACCAAATTCCCTACTATCGGCAACGCCTGGCAGTAAAGCCCGGCATCACCGGCTGGGCGCAGATCAACCACAAATACGGCGACACCGAGCTGGACGCCATGATCAAACTCGAATACGATCTGTACTACATCAAAAACGTCGCGCCGGCGCTCGATTTTTATATCATCTTTCACACCATCAAGGTGATGCTGCTGAGCCGGGGCGCGCAGTGATCGGTATTTCGAATACACTTCCACCTAGCTGACAGAGAGATTTTATAAGCTCACGCGGTAAAGGAAAGGCGGTAGCTAGGAGTTGGATCCAAACTGATTAGGGTAGTGAGCGTATGTGGTTGATTGGCGCTAGTCTGTTGCGCCACGCAACCAACGGTTCGCATTACCGCGCCTAAGGATGGGACCGTTGTTCATCCGGGCGAGACGGTGACGGTGACAGTGTCAAGCAATCAGAGCGCCCTTTTTATGGGCATGGCAATCGAACCAACAGGTGCCAATAGAGGGTCAGTGCGGTAAAGCTGCCACCATTCACATTCAAGTTTCGATATACCGTCGAAGATGCAACCTGGTCTTTACCCGATCGTGGCGATCGGGAACAACCACACCCGTCACGGCGTAGAGTCCCACGCCGATCGAGCTCGACGTGGAGCGTCCAGATCTTCCATTAGTTTGAGAACAGAGCCGCACGCCCTGATGGATTGCAGCCAGGAGATGAACTCGTGTTAAATGTTCTGGGTAGTTACAGTGACGGCTCGACTACCGATCTAACAAACTCTACACAGAAACGGTGGGTGTCACTAAATCCAAATATTCTCGCCCTCGGTGAAGGTGGCATCGTAAAGGCCCGCAGTGCCGGACTACCACATTGTTGTGCACGTCGGTAATAGAGTGGTTAGGGTAAAGGTCGAAGTCCCGAACAAGCGTGGCTGAGGTGGCGCCTGCCAGACTTCTAATCACTTTTCCACACGATTAGGGTAATGCTGATGAGTCGCCTCGCGGTAGTCCTAATGCGCATTCTTCCGATATGCCAGCACGGCCTTCTCGTGTTCGCTGAGCGTGGATGAAAAATGATGCGAGCCGGAACCATCGGCCTTCGCGACAAAATACAGATAATCCACATTGGCCGGATGGAGAGCAGCCTGGAGCGACGATAATCCGGGATTCGCGATCGGCCCCGGCGGCAATCCGGCGTGTGTGTAGGTGTTATACGGGTTGGCGCTGGCCAGATCGGATTTGTGGATCACGCCCCGGTAGCGGTTTTCGAGCAGCGCCGCATATACCGTTGTGGGATCGCACTGCAGCGGCATTCCGAGGCGTAATCGATTGGCTGAATACGGCAGCCACGAGCGGCCGCTCTTGCGGAAGGGCCGTCTCCTTTTCGACTAGCGAGGCGAGCGTCACAATTTCATGGATATCCGCCATTCGCTTGCCTCCGCCGAGCGCCGCCCATTTCTGACGAAACTCCGCCGTCATCTTGCCGCAGAGCTGAGCGGCCGTGGTGCGATGCGTCACGCGATACGTCGAGGGGAAGAGATAGCCTTCGAGATCGGGCGCCAGCGGATCCAGATCGCGGATGCTCTGTGGATTGGATGCGGCTCGCAGAAAGGCTTCGGAGGACACCGTATCGCCTTGCTGCAGCAAAGCGGCGATATCGAAAATATTGCTGCCTTCCGGAACCGTGAAGTCTTCGTAAAACACCTCGCCGCGTTCGATTTTTCCGAAGACCTCCCAAGGCGTCGCGGCCGATCCGAATCGATATTCACCGGCTTGCAGCGTAGCTTTTGGATGAAGTGCGCGTACGGCCAGAAAGGCCCAGCGGGATCGCACCACGCCATGCCGCACCAAAGCGTTCGCGATTTGACGCGACGACATGCCATGCTCAACCTCGACGAAGCTTTCTGTGCCGAACCCTCTGTACGGTCCGAAATACCAGTAGCCGGCGATCCCGGCTGCGATCCCGGCAAATAACAGGACAACCAAAACGGAAATGAGAAAACAGCCGCGCCGCTTAGCCAAGCGGTTCTCCGGCATCGGAATGTTGCTGGTGTTCCAAGTAACTTTCGAGCAGCAGCACGGCAGCCATGCGATCGACCGCTTTCTTCCTCTGTTCCAATGAGGCTCCAGCCTCGCGCAGGACTCGTTCTGCTTCGGCGGAGGTCAAACGCTCATCCCAAAATAGAAGCGGTACGCCCAGATGTTGCTTCAATCTTTCGGCGAATTCCCGCGTGTACTCGTTTTGACGGCTTTCCGATCCACTCATGTGCAGCGGGCTGCCAACCAACAATAATCGAACGCTCCAGCGGGCAGCGATCTCTTTTAGTTTGTCCAGGTCGTCGCGAATACGCGTACGCTCCAGTGTTTCGATGCCCTGTGCGGTGATTCCCAATTCATCGCTAACCGCCAGTCCGATGCGTTTCTTCCCAACATCCAAAGCGAGCACGCGTCCCTCTGAATCCTCTGGATCATCGCCGGTCACTTTCGGATTATAGAGCCTGCAAACGTGTTAGAGTAGCGTTACCGGGGCCCGTAGCTACGCTTTGGGTTACGCTTTGGCACTGTTCAGCCCTCCGCATACTTCTCAACGATCCATCAGCGTTGGCACTTCGCTGATCGCAGTCGCGGCGCTGGTTGCGCTGCTTTATTACGGCCGCGATTTTTTCGTCACCCTGATCGTTTCCTCCGTCGTCGCATTCATTCTCGATCCCGCGGTGCTGCTGGTAATGAAGCTGCGCGTGCCCAGGGGGGCGGCAACCGCTATTGTGCTTGGCGTCGCCATCGCAGCGCTGTACCTGCTGGGCCTCATGGCCTGGAGCCAGGTCTCGACAATTACCGAAGATCTGCCCGCCTATACCTCGCATCTGAGCGATCTATGGGGGAAGGCTAACGAGAACCTGGATCAGGTCGAAAAACGTGGGATCGATCTGGTCGTGCCCAAGAGTTTGCGCGAGCAGGATCAGCAGATTGAACAGAAGCCGAAGGCCTTGAAAGCACGCAGGCGCCGCGCTAGCGCCGCGGCTGTAACCGCCCAACCGCAGCCGCCGGTGATTCAGGAAGTTCGAATTCATAATGATCCGAAGCCGTTCCTGGCGACGATTTACAGTTATCTGGCGCGCTATTTTCACGTACTGGTGATGGCGTCATTCGTACCGTTTCTGGTGTATTTCATGCTGAGCTGGCGGGATCACCTTAATCGCAGCATCGCGGGATTGTTTCATGGCGAGGAGAGATACGTCGCCGAGCGAACGTGGTCCGGAATCGGCGATTCCACGCGTGCGTATGTGCTCGGAAATTTTCTGTTGTGGGTACTTCTCAGCAGTCTCAGCGCGATCATCTTCTTCTTTCTCGGCGTGCCCTATTGGGCTTTGATCGGTCCGCTCAGCGCCTTCTTCAGCCTGGTTCCGTATGTGGGTTTACCGCTCTCCATCCTGCCGCCGGTTTTAGCAGCATTGGCGATTCCGAACAGGTTCAAGATCATACTCACGCTCATATTGATTACGGCCGCTCTGCACTTGGTAACGATGAATTTCCTCTACGCAAAGATCATCGGCAGGCGAGTGCGTTTGAATCCGCTGGTGATCACGGTTGCGCTGATGTTTTGGGGCATCGTGTGGGGCGGAATCGGACTGATTCTGGCGATTCCAATCACGGCGGCGATTAAGGCCGTGTGCGATAACGTCGAGTCGCTGGAGCCGTACGGCAAACTGCTCGGCGATTAGGGAATATAGGCAAGAACCGGAGGTTCGCTGTTGGCGACCACCATTTGCGGCTTGGCCTGCTCGGCTTCGGTTCTGATGTAAGCGAGCGCGACGACTTCTCGCAGCGCTGGTGAATATGCTGCCGACGCAATTTCGCCCGCGGGCTTTCCGTCGACCATCAACTTCGTGCCAGCTTCGGGCGGCGTCGTGCTCTTGATGCGAATGGGCGTCAGCAGACGGTGTACCTGGCCGCGCGAGCGTACGCGCTCGACAATCTCCTGGCCTAGATAACAACCTTTATTCGAGTGAACGGCGTGCTGCTGCTGGGTTTCCTGCACCAGATAGCGCTCGCTGATTTCTTCGCCGTAGCGCGGCCGGCCGTTTTCCAGGCGCACCAGGCGCGCCTCTTCCGACGTCGCTTGAGGGATGCCCGAGGCTTCGAGCCGCAGCGCGTCTTTCTCTGCCGTTGGGTACGAAGATCCGAATTCCTTCCGGACCTGTAGCGGCCACGCGCGCGACGAAGCGCTGCAGCCCAGGGCTCGACGGCATATTTCACGGCTGGGATCGGCGCGCCTAGCTTTTTAGCAGCCTCCAGACTTTCCGGTCCTTCGAGACCGATTTCGACCCATTGCGCGGTCTCGTCGTGGAGTTCGGCGTCATCGGCAATGATGTACCGATCCAGGTGATCGCGCAGCTTTTCTCCGGTTTCCGGTTCCGTATCGAGGAACAGGCTGTCCCCCAAATTGTAAATGTACGCGTCGGCGAGAATGCGTCCTTGGGCGGTGAGGAAGAACGCGTAAAGCCCGTGTTGCGGCTTCAGATCCTGGATGTGATTTGTGCTCATAGCGTGCAACAGGCGCGCGCGGTCTTCGCCTGTTACGCGGATCTTGCCACGTCCGGATAAATCAATCCACGCGGAGTGCTCACGAAGTGCTTGATAGCCAGTCATCCCGCTAATTAGATGATGCGCGCCTCAGCCGAGAAGCTCGCGAACATAAGATTCCAGACCCGGAGTGCAGGCGTATGCGTTTCCGCCATAGATTGTATTTTCGCCGCTGAAACTGGCGAACTTCCCCCCGGCTTCCTCGACCAGCAGCTTCAGCGGCGCCAGATCCCAGGCTTGCGCGTTGGCCTCAATCCAAACATCGGCTTGGCCTTGTGCGACGAGCATGGCATCTACCGATCCGCCGAGGCTGCGCACCGCCCAAAACCGCTGAAGCCAAGGTACGAGGCGGTTCGAAAAGCGATCGACGCCAACCTTATTAAGCCCGTTAAAGGAAAGCACCGCCTGGCGAAGATCGCTTTTGCCCGAAACCTGCAGACGGGAGCCATTGGCCCAGGCGCCGGAGCCGCGCCCAGCCCAGAGCAGCAGACCCTGACGCGGGCTGTGGGCTGCTCCGGCCACGATCTCGCCATCCTGTTCCAAACCGATCAGCACCGCCCAAAGTGGAATTCCACGGACGAAATCTTTCGTGCCGTCGATGGGATCGACAATCCATTTCCGGCCATTGCGGCTTTCGCGATGGGCGCCTTCTTCGCCGAGCACGCCGTCGTCCGGGAATTCGCGTGCAATGTGCTCGACAATCAGCTTTTCACAGGCGCGATCCGCCGCCGTGACCGGCGATTGGTCGGCTTTGGATTCAGTAGCGACGCCCGCGCGCTGGAAGTCCAAAGCGAGCGCCCCGGCTTCCTGCGCCATCAGTTTCGCCGCTTCTACTTCGCGTTCAAAGGCCATGCTTGATTATGCAATCGGCACGGCCTAAAGACGGTGCGCATCAAACTCGCGAGGATGGCCGCCGCTCACATTGAGCCAGAAATGGATGGTATCCCCCTCGACTTTGCCCTTGTAGTTCTCAATAAACTCGTTTCCGTTGAATCCCCGAACCACCTTGAACCAGATGTTGTCGCTGTCGACTATGCCCTCGGTAATCTCGGTCTCGCCACGTGGGCCTTCGATCGCGCCGGTCAAGTCATCTCCATCCGCCTTAAAAGTCATACGCACGGTCATGGTATTCCCGTCGCGGCCCTGCATCTCGGCGGTCCATCTGCCGGTTGCGCCCGCAGCCCAGAGCGCCGCGGCTGCCAAGCACCCGGCCATCATTATGCAAATCGCTTTCATCTGCCGCGACCTCTCGCTAAGGGAGAGATCGGCTGGGTTACTATGAGGGTTTAAGGCTGGTTTTGCGGAACGAACCCAATTTGCGAAACGAACCCGGTTTTTACCAAACGAACTCCCCCATATTCGTAAGCCATCTTACGGACTTCCAAACATTGAAACTGCTCCGGCCGGCATGCGTCTGAAAAATCGTTCAGAATTACTCGTTCCGGGGCACTATAAGTTGTAGGGTGATGCCGCGAGGAGTTGAATGAAGCAAGCCTATTTCGTCCTCGAGTTTCCGCATGCCGTCCACGGACGCGTGCATCGGATCCACATCAGGTATAGAACGCTCGGATATCTTGGCTGTGCTTTACTCGCCCTTACGCTTTTGATTGCGGGTCTGTTTTCGAGCTATGTGCGGATGAGCTGGAAGGTATCGCACTATAACGAGCTGCGCGCCGATTTCGACCACTTGCGCACCCGCTATCAGGATCTGCAGCGAGTCTCGCGACAGCACAACGAACAGATGGCATCGCTCGAAACACTGGCGGGTGAACTTACCGTGGCCTATGGGATTAACGAACCTTCACGATCGCACGGGTTGGCGGATGCGGATTTTGCCAAATCCATCACACCGAACGTTAAGGAATCGATGGCAGAATACAACTTTCTAAAATCCGCGAGTTTTGATCGCCTTTACCACCACTACGCGTACCAGTGGCAGTTGCATTCGCAGCCCAGCATCTGGCCGGTCAAAAGGAGTGCTGCGCAGCGCGTTTGGAGGAAGATCCGATCCATTTTCGGGGGAAGGCGCGTTTCACACCGGCATCGATCTAGCCGTACCGGTTGGGACGCCCGTTCACGCGACGGCCGATGGAGTGATTGCCCGCGCGGGTTGGGACGGAGATTATGGAAAGCTGGTAGTGGTCGACCATGGCAACGGCCTGGAAACCTATTACGCGCATTTGTCGCGATTCATCGTTGCGCCGGGCCAGGAGGTGCAGCGCGGCGAAGTAATTGCGCTGTCTGGCGGCACCGGACGAGCCACCGGGCCGCACATTCATTACGAGGTTCGATTGCACGGAACGCCAGTCAACCCGTACCGATACCTGGCGCATCCTCGCGTGCTGCAAGCGCGGATTCACACTCACAGCGATCTCGGCTTGTGATGCAACTGTAGTTTTCGCGGCCGCATCGAACTTCCCGGAATAATCTGCGTGGAATAACGTGAAGGAACGTATCACGCGGCGAAGGATGCTGGCTAGCTTGCCTGCCGCGCTAACGGCCGCGAACGCGAAAGAATTCGTCCGGTTCGCGGATCCGACGACGGAAATAATGGTGGTCCGCTTGACGAATCCGGCGACGGCCAGTCTACTTCCCGCTGGCACCAATCGTTTCATTTCGGTCAAAGATCGTTTTCTTCTTTTCTCTTCCGACCGCACGGGTAAAGCCGAACCGTTCCGGCTGGATCTGCGAACCGGCGTGCTGACCAAACTGGCGGAGACTGCAAGTCTAGATCCGCATTCGATCTATCTGGATGAGCGGCAAAAATCTGTTTATCTGCTCGACGGAGGAGCGCTTAAAGAGATTGGGCTTGCAAACAAGCGCATGCGCGTGCTGGCGGATGGCGTGGACGCGTTCAGCACAGACGCGCGAGTTGGGTTTGTGGTCGTGAGACAAGGGCGGCTGGAATCGCTGAGCGGAGCCGAACAGCCGTTCGCCGATGAGGCGAGCGCCTGGTGCCTGGTCCGGCCCGGCGGCTCAGGGTGCGCTTTCGGGCGCGAAGCGGGTGCAGGCGAGCGCGAGTTCTGGTACGTTTCGCTGCCCGCTTCTGCGAAGAATGAACCGGTGCTACTTGCAAAAGGACGGATTTCAAATCCGTTCTGGTCGCCGGACGGCCGGTCGTTGCTGTTTTTGCGCGACGTGCAAGGTCCGGGCGTTTTCTTTTCTGAGATTCACGAAGTAATTCCGGAGACGCGGGAAGAGCGGCGTGTCGACAAAACAAGTCAATTCGCCGCATTCTCACCCAATGGAGACGGGTCCGTCTTTGTAGGGGCAAGCCGTAGTAAGGCGCAGCCGACGGTGGTGCTTCTGCTGCGTGCCGAACAACGCGAACTCACATTATGCGAGCACCGGGCCAGCCACCCGGCCGAGGTCTGTCCCGTGTTTTCGCCGGATAGCCGCAGAGTTTATTTTCAAAGCGATCATCAAGGCAAGTCGGCGCTTTATTCGGTGAATGTGGAACGCCTGGTCGAGCCGACAACGGTTTAGCGCTCCTCAGAGGTTGAGGCCACCGCAAGATGGATGAAACGCGCAGTGCGAAGCAACCGTCTTTTTTGACAATCGCTTGCTGGTGGAGGGTGGAGTGTATCCAAAAGCAAGCAGGCGGGCTTTTTGCGGCAAGTTGGCCGTGGCGGTGATGACGCTGGGCGGCATGGGCGCGGCGGAGGAGCAGAAGAGCGCCGGTAAAAAAGACGAGACCGCTTCGAAGGTTTACGAAGTAGGCGACGACGTAAAGCCTCCCAAGCTGGTCCATTACGTCGAGCCGGACTTTTCGCCCGACTCGAAGGAAGCGTACGTCGAAGGCACGGTAAAAATCTCGACCGTAGTCACCGATGAAGGGCTTCCAACCAACCTGCACGTTACCAGCGGCTTAAATTCCGAACAAGACCGCACGGCCATAGAAGCCGTAAAGCAATGGAGATTTCAGCCGGGGACCAAGAGCGGCCAGCCGGTCAATGTGCGAGTGACGATTGAGGTCACTTTCCACCTTCTGTAAGCCCAGCGTGTTTCGATACTATCGAATGGTTCAGGGGGAAGCCATGACGATGAAACACCTAATTCTGCTGGCTGTGACGCTGCCCGCATTCGCCGCGCCGGATGCCAAATATCTTCTGCAACGGCCGGCGATGAATGCGGACCAGATCGTTTTTGAATTCGCGAGCGATTTGTGGAGGGTGAACCGGGCAGGCGGCACGGCGACTCGTTTGACCACGGGCGTGGGTGTGGAAACAGACCCGGTTTTTTCGCCGGACGGGAGCAAAATTGCGTTCACGGGCGAATACGACGGCAATATGGATGTATTTGTCGTGCCTGCGGGCGGGGGCGTGCCGAAGCGCCTGACATTTTATTCCGGCGCCGATAGCGCGGTGGGCTGGACGCGGGATGGAAAGGACGTAATCTTCCGCTCCGGGCGGGAAAGCAACTCGAGACGGTACACGCAACTGTTCACGGTTCCAGTGGAGGGAGGATTGCCGAAGGCGCTGCCGCTGCCGATTGCGTATTCGGGCGAGTTCTCGGCCGATGGCAAACGCTTCGCCTATTCGCCTACGGGCGGCGGATTTGGGTTCAACTACACCAATTTTGTCGCGTGGCGAAGATACCGGGGCGGCCTCGCGAGTTCGATTTCGATTGTCGATTTTCCCAACCTCAACATTGTCAAAATTCCGCGCGAAGGTTCGAGCGATTTCAATCCGGTTTGGGTGGGAGACAAGGTGTTTTTCCTCTCAGACCGGAGTGGGCCGGTTACGTTGTTTCGCTACGATCCGGCATCGAATTCGGTAACCGAGGTGATTAAGAACAACGGCTACGATATTCGTTCCGCGAGCGCGGGGCCGGGCGGAATTGTCTACGACCAGTTCGGCGCGTTATTCGTGTACGACATCAAGAGTGGAAAGAGCAAGCGAGTATCGGTAGAGATTGCGGCGGATTTTCCGGAAGTGCGGTCCCATTTGGAGAACGTGAGCCGGCAGATCCGGTATTCGGGCATTTCGCCCACGGGCATGCGCGCAGTGCTGGAAGCGCATGGCGAGATCCTGACGGTTCCGGCGGAGCGCGGCGATTTCCGGGATATTACGAACACGCCCGCGGTCATGGAGCGGCAGCCGGCCTGGGCGCCCGATGGCGAGCACATCGCCTATTTTTCCGACGAATCGGGACTGTATGCGCTGCATATAGCGCAGCAGGATGGCGCGGGCGAGGTGAAGAAATTTCCGCTATTCGACAGCGCGACCTATTATTTCGATCCGCACTGGTCGCCCGACAGCAAGCTGATCGCGCTTACCGATAACAAGCTCGGCATTTTGTATCTGAATACGGCGACGGGGAAGTTGATCAAGGTGGATGCGGATTACAACTGGGAATCGGCGTCCGATACGGCCTGGTCGCCGGATTCGAAATGGCTGGCTTATGCGCGGTCGCTTCCGAACCGTCTGCACGCGCTGTTTTTGTATTCGGTGGAGTCAGGCAAAACGACACAAGTGACGGATGGGATGAGCGACGTGCGCTATCCGGCTTTCGATAAAGACGGGCAGTACCTGTATTTCACAGCGAGCACGAACTACGGACCGACTACGTCGGGCTTGGATATGAGCAGCGACGAGCATGAAGTGACCCGGCACGTGTATGCGATGGTGCTGAGCAGCGAGGGAGCATCGCCAATAGCGCCCGAGAGCGACGAAGAGAAGCCGCAGGGCAAACCACCACAGGAGAAGCCCGCGAGAGCTAACACCCAGCCGCAGCCGGTACGGATAGACCTGCAGAACATTGAACGGCGGATTGTGCCGCTGCCGTTGCCCGCGCGGAATTATCAAGACCTGCGCACTGGAAAGCCGGGAACCGTTTATGTGCTGGAGGCGGCGGCGCCTGAAGAACAGATGCGCGGCCGGACGCTGCAGAAATTCGATTTGAAAACGCGCAAGACGGAGAAACTGGCGGATAATATCGCGTCTTTCGATATCTCCGAAAATGGCGAGAAGATGCTGATCGAAATTGCGGCGCGGCCGGTAGCGCCCGTCGCCGGGCCAGCGCCGGAGCGGCCGGTTCCGCAGATGGCGATTGTGCCTGCAAACGCGCCAGTGAAGCCCGGCGAAGGAATGCTGAAATTGGCGGCATTGCAAGTGCGCGTCGATCCCAAGGCGGAATGGAAGCAGATGTATCACGAGGTATGGAGAATCGAACGGAGCTATTTCTACGATCCTCATTTCCATGGAGTGGATACGGTTGCGGCGGAGAAGGAATTCGAGCCATATCTGGACCAGCTCGAATCGCGCGCCGATTTGAATTACATCTTCGATGAGATGCTGGGCAGCTTTACGGTGGGACATCTGCGCGGCGGGGGCGGAACGATGCCCGAGCCTACCAGAGTGCAGGGCGGGCTGCTAGGGGCCGATTACGAGATCGACCATGGACGGTATCGAATCAAGAAAATCTATCCGGGCGGAGCGTGGGATCCGCAATTGCGGGCCCCGCTGGCGCAGCCGGGTTTGAAGATTGCGGAAGGCGATTACATTCTGGCGATCGACGGGCAAGCGCTGGCGCCGACCGATGAGATCGACCGTTTGCTCGAAGGCACGGCGGGACGCAGCGTGGTGTTGAAGATTTCCTCCGATGCAGCGGGCGCGAATGCGAGAGAGGTGAGCGTGGTGCCGACGGCAGATGAATCTGGATTGCGGACGCTGGCCTGGATTACGGCGAACCGCAAGAAAGTGGACGAGCTGAGCGGCGGGAAGCTTGCCTACGTCTATCTGCCCGATACGGGCGTGGGCGGGTTGACCAATTTCACGCGCTACTACTTCGCGCAGACGGACAAGGAGGGCGCGGTGATCGATGAGCGATTCAACAGCGGCGGACAGGCGGCGGATTACATTATTCAAGTGCTGGGACGGGAGCTGCTGAGCTATTGGGCGCCGCGGTACGGAGCGATTTACCGCACGCCGCAGGCCTCGATTCAAGGGCCGAAGGTAATGATGATCAACGAATATTCCGGCTCGGGCGGCGATGCGATGCCTTGGTTTTTCCGCTACGCGAAGCTGGGGCCGCTGGTCGGCAAGCGCACCTGGGGCGGGCTGGTGGGGATCTCACGATATCCGGCGCTGATGGATGGCGGAACGGTGACGTCGCCGAGCTTTGGATTTTTCAGCCCTTCCGGCAAATGGGAAGTGGAGAATCACGGCGTGCCGCCGGATGTAGAAGTGGATATGGATCCGAAGCTGGTTGCCGAAGGGCACGATCCGCAGTTAGAGCGAGCGGTAAGCGTCGCGCTGGCGGAGTTGAAGAAGAATCCGCCGGCGAAGCCTCATCGGCCGCCGTATCCAAATTACAATCGGGAAGTAAGCGCGGGGAATCGCGTGGAGACGGGGGATGGACATTAGAGGTTTTAGGGGGTGCGCGTCGAAACCGTGCGGCGCTCAGCAGCTCGTCGTACTGGGCCCGTATTCCGCCGTTGCGCTTCCGATACAGTCTTACCAGTTCAAGACCGCTACGCTATTCTGATCGATCGGAATGAAAAAATTCCACTCCTTCGCGAGGCTTTGCCTGACTTTTCAATTGAGCTTAAGCAGTTACTCGTGCGCGCAGGACGGCGTGGTCTTGCCGAGCAGATCGAAGAACTTTCCGTCTTTGACCGCTGTCGTTGTGGCGACAGCTTCTGCGGAACCTTCTACACGGCGCCAAAGCCAAATGGAAGCTACGGACCGAAGCATGAAAATGTGAACTTAGATGCGGAGAAGGGCATGATTATTCTGGATGTCGTAGACGGCGACATTCAATGCGTCGAAGTGCTGTACCGCGACGAGATCCGTTCGAGACTCCAGGATCTTCTGCCTTTTGCGCAATGAAGACGGTATCGCCGCGCAGGTCCACAACACGGAATGATGGCTAAGCCGCCGGTGATATTTCAACTTCTCTGGCCACGCTGGTAGGCTGCGGAACGGGATCGCCGAAGTCGCGTAGGGTTCTCAAATGTCCCTCGATGGCCTCGCGAATATTGGTCTCCGTTTCTTCAAGCGTTTTGCCGGTCGTCATGCAGCCCGGAAGATCAGGGACGTATGCAGCCCAGTTGCTCTCCGCCTGCTCGAACAAGACAGCGTATTTGACTCTCATTTCGCTTTCTCCAATCCCGCCGCTTTCAAGATCGATTTCAGAGTGCCCAACGGCACGTCATCGCCCGGATGTCCGGGAATCGTCACCACATTCGGTTTTGAGGAATGCTTGTAATGGCGATGGCTGCCAGTCGTTCGAACATGCCTCCAGCCGTCTGCCTCGACGAGCCGCATCAGCTCTCGAACCTTCACTCATTCCAGTCTAGAGCAGTCAAGACGCTTGCTGCCCCCTTGCAATACAGGGCAGCGGAAAAATCGTTAGGCCTAGATATTCGGTTCAGATCTTCTTCAATGTTGCCCGGTCTTTCGCACAATTCTGCCGGATAGCGGGCATGGGCGAAGCCTCATCGGCCGCCGTATCCAAATTACAATCGGGAAGTAAGCGCGGGGAATCGCGTGGAGACGGGGGATGGACATTAGAGGCAGACGGGGTCTCCACTTTCTTCCATTTGAAGCCGGACGGTTTGAGCGCCGTTTCGATCGGAAGTGGCCACTCCCGAAGTCCAGTGGTCGACCATAGCCCGGAGCGCTTCAATGCCGACAGGCTTGCTCAGATGATCGTTCATCCCGGCGTTCAGACATGCCTGACGATCATTCACGAGCGCCGAAGCAGTCAAGGCGAGGATGGGCACATTCGCTCGATTGGTGTGAAGATTTCTGATCTTCTGCGTGGTTTGTAAGCCGTCCAGGCCGGGCATGTTGACGTCCATCAGCACCAGATCGCAGTGCGTTTCCTGAACGTGCCGGATGGCCGTTTCACCATCGTTGACCATATCAACCGTATGGCCGAGTTTCTCCAGCATGCGCTGGATCACCACACAATTGATGTGATTATCCTCGACAACGAGGACCCGGCGGGGAGCTTTCAACGTATTGCTTTCCTCAACAGCGATAGCTTCAGGCCCAGCTACAGCGGCTTGTATGGTGAACTGAAACGTAGTCCCCACCCCGATTTCGCTGTTGACGGCGATCTCCCCTCCCATCATTTCAATCAGGCGCTTACTGATAGCTAGTCCCAAGCCGGTGCCGCCGAAGCGCCGATTTGTGGAAGCATCAATCTGGCTGAATGATTGAAACAACCTATCCATCCGGTCCAGGGGAATCCCGATTCCGGTATCGGAAACCGAAATGCGCAACAGGCGTAAATCTGCGTGAACGGCATTGGCCTCTGCCGTTACAGATACTTTGATGGAACCACTTTCTGTAAACTTTATGGCATTGTTAATCAAGTTAGTCAAGACTTGCTGCAGCCGAATTGCATCACCGATCAAGCGATCCGGTACAGTGTCCTCGATTTCGAGGTTTAACTGCAAGTGCTTGTCGGCCGTCGCCTTCTGGAATATTCCAACACTCCATTTCAATGCCTCCCGAAGAGAAAACGGTTCGCTCTCCAATTCCAGCTTGCCCGACTCGATCTTGCTGAAGTCCAGCACGTCATCCAGAATGCGCCGAAGGATTTCCCCGGAATACCGAATGAATGTTCCCACCTCGCGGACGTGTTCCGGCAGCGTTTCGTCCTCTAAAAAGCTGCTCAGGCCCAGCACGCCATTCAGAGGCGTACGTATCTCGTGGCTCATGTTTGCCAGGAATTCGCTTTTGGCTTTACCGGCTGCTTCGGCAGCAACCCGTGCGCGCCGCAGGTCCTGTTCCATCTCTAGCCGCTCAGAGATGTCGAGAACAAAGCAAAGTATATGTTGGACGCCGCGTATGTTGACATGACGAGCCCAAAGTAGCCCGGTCCGTGTAACGCGCGCTCCATGCTTCAGCTTTATTTCATGCTGATCTATGCCGCCGTTCTGTAGGGCGGCTCCTACCATTCCGCGCACTTCGTCACAGGCGCTGAACCATTCGAGCTCAAGAGGATCGTTCCCGATAATTTCTTTTCGAGTCAGGCCATGAATTTTTTCCAGGGCGCCGTTAGCGTTTACGAAACGAAGGTCTTGGTTCAAGAGTGCGATGCCGATGGGGCTTGCTTCGAAGACGACCCGAAAAGCCTCTTCCGCTTTTGCGCGCTCCGCATATTCCGTCTTGAGAGATTCATTTATGGTCTGTAATTCGGCGGTGCGTTTAGCAACCATTGAATCCAAATCTTCCAGCCGCGCCCTTGCCTGCCGGGAAACCAGCCATTTTCGTGTTAGAGCATGAGCTATCTGTATAACTTCTATACTGTCGAAGGGTTTTTTAAGGATGAGCAGGTTATCTGAATATCCCAGCTTTGTCCGGATGCTTTTCCACGAATAGTCGGCGTAAGCCGTGCATATCACAATTTGGAGGTTAGGATCCGCTTGCCATAAGCGTGCAACCGTCTCGATTCCATCCCAGCCAGGCGGCATGCGAACGTCTACGAATGCAAGCGCATATGAGGTGTTTCTCTCCAATTTATCCTGGACTTTAGCCAAGCCTTCCTGTCCCTGATACGCAGATTCGATTTCGAACCTGGTGGCGGCAACACTCGCCTCGGTAGAGTTGAACAAGAGCCGCTCGTCCAACAGGAGGTCTGAGTTCGGCTCTGACTCGCCGATCAATATCTTCCGAATGTCATCGTGGATGGCTCGGTTGTCGTCTATGATAAGTATCCGATGATTGGCTTCGATGCTTGATGTTTCTATCATGTTGTGCTCACTTACGGCAAGCCGCGCTTACGCTTACGGGAAGTTCAAGAATGAATGTTGCCCCGAGTAGCACTCCTCTGCTTTCAGCCCACAGCGAGCCCCCCATCTGCCGAGCTGCCAAAGCTCCTGCGTGAAGGCCAAAACCATGCCCGTCACGTTTCGTTGTGAAACCGTGAGCGAAAATTCGTGTGACATTTTCAGGAGAGAGCCCAACGCCGGTGTCCTGAACCTCAATGCGAATGCGATCCGCCGGTTGGCTTTTTACGCAGATACGCACCTCACGCACGGGTCCGTTGTGTTCAATAACCGCCTGCTTAGCGTTGCGGATCAGGTTGACTAAAATCTCGATGAGCTTGTGCTTTGCCATGGCCACCTCCGGTACGTCCTCCATCTCGAGTCTCACGTCGACGTGGTGGCGGTTCAGAGTGGTCTCGACCATTTTGAGCGCCTGCTCTATTACTTTGGGAATCGAGACGATCTCAGCCAGGCTCGACGCCTTGGCGTAATCCTGCTGCGTCGCAACGATCTCTTTGATGTGATCGATATGCCCTGTCAGACTATCGAGTTCCTCTAGCGTTTGAGCGCGCTCGTTTTGAAGGTGCTGAGCCAAGTTAACGAGATAAGGCAGGACGCGTTGTCCTTTTGGGTCTTCTTTAACGAAGCCGGCGAGATCGTCAGTGTGTTCCTTCAGCATGTTTGCGGCCGCCGAAAGATTGTCGAGGCGAGCGTCGCGAAGTTTACCGCTGATAACCGTTGCACCGACATTAACGCTGTTCAAGACATTGCCAACGTTGTGAAGAACGCCGGTGGCCACCTCAGCCATGCCGGAGAGACGAGAGAGTTCGATGAGAGATTGCTGAGCCTCAGCCAGTTCGGCATGCGCTCGCTCCTTGGCGTCAACCTGCTCTTTTAAAGCCTGTGTGCGTTCATCGACCAGACGGACCAGTTGCCGCTCGTTCGCCTTCAAATGCCTGATTCGTAACCCATAGACTCCGAAACACAAGGCGCCAAAACCCGCAATGCAGCAGAGAGTGAATGAGTATGTTTGATAAAAGTGCGGCAGGAGGGTTAAAGTGACGGACGCACCTTTGGCGCTCCACGCACCACCTGGGTTGCATGCGATAACTGTGAAGCGGTAGCTGCCGGGGGGAATATTCGTGTAGTAAGCCGTTCTTCTCTGACCGGCATAGACCCAGCCTTTGTCGAAACCTTCAAGTTTGTATTTAAATTCAATCTTGGCCGAGGATAGTAGGCTTGGCGCGGTAAAGGTGAATTCGAGCCCTCCTTCGCCTGGCTTTGCTCTAGCCGCCTTTCCGGGGGCGAAATCCAAACCGTCTATACTTACCTTTTCGATAAGCACCGGCGGCGGCAGCGGGTTTGTCTTGAGCTGCGCCGGATCGACGACAGCCAAACCCTTCATCGTCGGGAAGAGGAGCCTGCCGTCTTTAGTCCGCCACCCCGCCGGTTGAAAGCTGCCGTTACACTCAATGCTTTTCAAGCCATCGGAGATTCCATACGGAATCGAGGTGATGGATGTTAGATGGCCTTCAGCATACGCCGTCAACTGGGATTTCGAAACTCGAAAGACTCCCTTGTTGGAGCTCATCCAAAGGTAACCGTATTTATCGGGAAGTATTTGGAAAATTTCGTCATCGAACAAGCCTTGGTGGACAGTGTAGGATGTGAATTTTCCGTTTTGAAGCCGGTCCAAACCCCCGCCGCCTGTGCCGATCCACAAGGTGCCGGCAGCATCTCCTGTCAGGGTCCAAACGGCATTGCTCGACAGGCCGTTCTTGGTTGTATACGACGAGAAATGACCATTGCGGAACTCGTTTAGGCCGCCTCCACCCGTTCCAATCCACAATGTGCCGTCGCTATCCTGATAGATCGACACGACGTAGTCGCTCGAGAGGCCGTCCTTTGTGGTGTACGTTTTGAAACGGGCGCCGTCAAACCGGCTCAGTCCGCCTCTGCTTCCCGCCCAAAGATTCCCGCCGCGATCGCGGTACAGGCACACCACAATGTCATTCGGAAGTCCGCTCTTTGTGCCAAAAAACCTAAATCGCCCATTTCTGAGCTGGTCCAGTCCTTTATGCGTTGCGATCCATAAGCTGTGGTCTTTATCGTCGGAGAGCGAGAATACAGTGTTATCGGAGAGGCCATCGCGGGTGGTGTAAGTAGTGATGTGCCCGTTTTCGATGCGATCCAGCCCACCCCCATTTGTGCCGACCCAAATTACATTGCCGTTATCCTCATAAACGGGCAGGACTACATCGGAAGACAGTCCTTCGTGCGAGGTAATCGTCGTGAACGAGCCATCCTTTAAGCGCGCCAGACCAGCCCCTCCGGTGCCGATCCATAAACTACCTTCTCTGTCCTCGAGAAGCGCGAATACGCGGTTGGATGAGAGGCCGTCTTTGGCGGCGTAGGTTGTAAATTTGCCGCCGTGAAACCTATTTAGTCCTGCGTCGATCGTTCCAACCCAAAGAGTACCCGCCTCATCCTCGGAAATGCACCAAATGGTGTTGCTCGAGAGGCCCTGGCGAATAGAATAGTTTGTAAAATGCCCGTCGGCGAAGCGGCTCAAGCCGCCGGCATTCGTACCAACCCAGACATCGCCTGTATGACTAACGTGAAGGCATTTTATATAGTTATCGCTAAGGCCATCTTTTGTTGTATAAGTTGTAAACGCGCCATTTTTGAACCGGACAAGGCCGGCGTGCGTTCCAATCCACAGGCTCTGGTCTTTTCCGCCGGCGAGAGTGAAGACCGCGTCATCCGGTAAGCCATTTCTCGACGTGTACGTTTCGAACTTTCCATTTCTGAAGCGATTCAAGCCTCCGCCGTTCGTGCCGATCCATAAAGACCCTTTGCCGTCTCCGTATAGCGCAAGGATAGTGTCGTTAGACAATCCGTTCCGAGTTGTATAAGTTGTGAACTGTCCGTTGCGAAATACGGTCAACCCCCCACCCTGGGTTCCAATCCACAGATTGTTTTGAGCGTCGACCAGCAGGGCCGAAACGTGGTTGCTTTCCAGAGCCGGCGTATTGTTCGTGTCAAAAATGACAAACCGGACGCCATCGAATCGCGCAAGTCCTTCCTCGGTTCCCAGCCACAAGTAGCCATCCGGTGTCTGCGCAATCGCTAGAATCGAGTTACTGGGCAAGCCAGAGCTGGTCCCCCAAGTGTCCTGCGTATATTGCGAGATTGCTTTCGCGGGATTCAGAGCGGCTTGAGCGCGAGCCGATACGAGCAGCAACGATGCGGCTAGTATGGGCATTAGCAGGCATCCGTCGCCCCGGCGGCACCGGGACTTAGCGAAGCTACAGAGTTCGTTGACGCTCACATCGAGCTACCTTTTCATTGCTCCACTTCATTGCTTCACAGCGCTTTCACAGGCCCTTATGCCCCCGCCGCAATGCGGCCGGTACGGTGGAGGTTTCCCATAGACGCAAGTAGCGGTTAATTAGCACACGTGGTACATGTCTCATCGGCTGCATTTAACGGCGGCCAGAGCATAACTGATTCAACTGGTTGGAGCGGCACTTATTCCTTACGTAATAAGGCTGGCCGATGGGCAAGTTTTCCTCCAGTGCCGGTTTAAAGGAGACGATACGCCTTTCAAGGGCGCAGCCTTCAACCCGGGGGAATAGATCCGGAGCGCGCTTGAAAGGTACTTATGAAAACAGCTTGGTTACTGATCGGCTTAGTTGCTGCGGAGCTCGCGTTCGCGCAGGTCCCATTTGACAAGGTGGCTCCGGATCTTCAGAATACGGATCCCAAAGCGGACGTCAACGTCATTGTGCAATTCAATCAGGTTCCGACGGAAGCACATCACAATGCCGTTAGGGCTCGAGGGGGGAGCCTAAGACGCACAATGAAGCTCGTAAAATCGGGCGCCTATAGTATGCCGGCTTCGGCTGTCGCCGATTTAGCGAGCGATCCCCGGGTGGTTCACATCTCGATCGATCACAAGATCTCGGCTAAGTTAGACTACACTACGGCTGCTACGAACGCCTCGGCAGCCTGGCAGGCCGGGTGGGATGGCAGCGGCATCGGCGTTGCTGTAATCGATAGCGGTATTAGCGCGCGCGCAGATTTCCAAGGCCGGTCCTCCAACGCGTCACGAATCGTTTACAGCCAGGATTTGACGGGCGGCAATGGCGCCGATCAATACGGACACGGAACCCATGTAGCCGGCATCATCGGCGGAAACGGCTCTAGTTCAATGTGTTCCGGATGTACGCGGACCTTGAAGGGAATGGCTCCCAACGCTAATCTGGTCGATTTTCGCGTGCTGGACAAGAATGGCGAAAGTTCAGACAGCGAGGTGATTGCGGCCATAGAGCAGGCTATCGCGCTCAAGTCAACGTACAACATCAGGGTAATTAACCTTTCGCTGGGCCGGCCTGTCTGGGAGAGTTACAAGCTCGATCCACTGTGCCAGGCTGTCGAGGCAGCGTGGAAGGCGGGGATTGTGGTTGTGGTAGCGGCCGGCAACGACGGCCGTGACAATTCAATAGGTGAGAACGGCTATGGAACGATCAATGCCCCGGCGAACGATCCGTACGTGATCACGGTTGGAGCGATGAAGGCTGTTGGAACCTATACCAGGACCGATGATTTAGTTGCCAGCTACAGCTCGAAGGGACCGAGCCTGTTCGACGAGGTTGTGAAGCCCGATATCGTTGCGCCGGGAAACGGGGTGGTTTCCGTTCGAGCTTGGGGAACACCCACACTGGTTAGTGAGTTCCCGGGCAACGCGGTGCCGGTAAGCTATTACAATGGCACCTCGAGTAATGCCACGTCGCAAAACTACTTCCTTTTGAATGGAACGAGTATGGCAGCCGCCGCGGTAAGTGGAGCTACGGCAGACTTGCTTGAGGCACAACCCAACCTCACTCCCGATCAGGTAAAAGCCCGGCTGATGTCTACCGCATATAAGACGTTCCCTACATCCAGCGTCGCGGCGGATTCGGTCACCGGCCTCTTATACACCAGTTGCTACGACATATTTACCGTGGGCGCTGGATATCTGGACGTTCAAGCGGCGTTGGCGACCAGCTACGCCACTACCGGTAATTCCCTGTCTCCGACGGCCACCTTCAACGCCCATGCGGGCACCATCCTTCTGAATTTCGATGCAGGCTCGTCGGTCATTCCTTACGGGGCGCAGGGAGTTCTCGCGGGCTGGGGTCCCGCGGTGACATTGGGAACCAGTGGCTTGGCAGGATCGAGTTCGGTGTGGTCCACGAGCTCAACCTGGCCGACCAGTTCCGTCTGGTCAACCAGCTCCGTGTGGTCCACAAGCTCAGTCTGGTCTACCAGCGGCGTTTGGGGTACCAGCTCAGTCTGGAGCACAAGCTCGGTCTGGTCGACCAGTTCGGTATGGTCAACCAGTAGCGTATGGTCCACCTCGGCTAACCTGAGCGATGCCGATATCGCGGTGAGTGTCAATAGATAGCGCCCGCGAAGCCACACAAACCTCCGTATCCGAACTACAATCATGAAGTGAGCGCTGGGAATCGGGTGGAAACGGGAGACGGACGCTGAGGCTCTCACCAGCGATTCTCCCGTGCGGCCGTCACGCAAAAGCAAGTTCGCCTACGCCATTCTGGCCGCTTTGTTCGTCGGAAGCCTTGCTTTTCAGTTAGTCCCTTCTGGCGAAGCTCTTCAGCGCATCTGGTCTGAAGGCCAGCATTTCCGTCCGGAGATGCTTACGTCGTGGGATCTCGAATTCTTTGCGCATGTATTGGCCCCTCTCGCCGCTCTCTTCCTCGGCTTCTATGTGGCTCGTGTACGCATTTGGGATAGTCGCGCCTGGCTTCTCCTGGCTGTTCTTATCAGCTTCAGCGTCGATTCAGACGGCAGCAACAGACATGACGAGGTCATGCTCTGGACAACACCGCTGAAACATTTGGCGCTGGCCTACCGAAGCTTTGCGGTCTACACTTTTCCGTTTTGGCTGGCGCTATTTGCCATCTACTTTCCAGAGCAAGCCGAATGGGAGCGGCGGAACTCAAAATTGAAGTGGTTGATTCTTGCGCCTACCGCTGTCCTGAGTTGCTGGATGGCGGTGCTGCGCATCGCAGCGAACGAAACAAACTCGCCGTATTTAGAGAATGCACGCGATTCAATGGGCAGATATTGGCTGGCCATTGCTTATGCTTCGGACGTTTTCTTCCTGGTCGTCCTTTCCCTGAAGCTCGTCTCGGCCAAGACTCCCGATAATCGCCGCCGCGTGCGCGTTCTGTTGTTTGGGATAGCTCTTACGTTAGTTCCACTGCTGAGTCTGGATGCAATCGCGCGGATTTTGCACATACCGGAAGACGATCTTCCAGCGTGGCTACTGATTCCCATCTTTCCGCTGGTCTTGTCATTTCCGATCACGATTGCGTACGTAACCGTCGTGCAACGCGCTCTCGATGTCGGTGTTGCAATCCGCCAGAGCCTTCAATACGCTTTGGCCCGGCGTGGAGTTGTGTTCCTCCAAATCGTCATTTCGATTGTCGTGATTTTCATCGTGGCCGATGTCGCAGGACAGATCTCCTTCTTTCAGCGCGTTTTCGTGACGGCCTTGGGAATTGCAGCCGTGCTCCTCGCCGGCCTAGGAGCCAACCGCCTGGGATCCTGGATTGATCGGCGGTTCTTCCGGGAAGCATACAGTGCGGAGCAGATACTCAACCGGCTGGCAGAAAGCGTCAGCTCCATGGTCGAGCTTGCACCTCTGCTGAAAACTGTCACCACCAGAATTGCGCGAAGCTCTTCATATCCCGGAAATCTGCCGTGTTCCTCTCTGAACAAAACCGCTACCGACCCGCTTTCAGCCTCGGTTATTCCCAGTTCGAACACGCCGTCTTCGATGAAAGAGCATCCACGGTTCAGGAGTTAAGCCGCAGAAGAGAGCCCGTACGGGTTTACCTCGAAGATCCGAGATCCTGGGCTGCGAAAGTGGATGGATCTGAGGCCAAGGTCTTACGCGAGCTCCATGCCGAGCTCCTACTTCCGCTTGCGCGCAAGGATCGGTTGCTCGGCTTCATAACTCTTGGGCCGAAATATTCGGAAGCGCCGTATTCCACTACCGACGTAAACCTGCTGCAATCCGTCGCCTCGCAAACAGCGCTCGCGGTCGAAAATAGCCGCCTGACGTCCGCCGTTGCGAATGAAACCGCCGAGCGAGAAGTGATTCAGCGGGAGCTTGCCATCGCGCGTGAAGTACAGCAGAGGCTGTTTCCGCAGAGCTATCCACCGGTACCGGGCCTGGAGTATCACGGGACTTGCCGCCCGGCACAGGAAGTTGGCGGAGACTACTATGATTTTCTTGAACTGCCGAACCAAAAGCTGGGCATTGCAATCGGAGATGTTTCAGGAAAAGGGATCCCGGCGTCGTTGCTCATGGCCAGCCTACAGGCTTCCTTGCGAGGGCAAATTATGGCGGCATCGATCGGCATTGATTGCGTGATCGAAAATATCAATCGCCTTATCTACGCGGCCACGCCCGCTAACCGGTACGCTACGTTCTTCTACGGACAGTACGATCCGGCTTTTCGCCGCCTGAGCTACGTCAACGCCGGACACAATGCTCCTATCGTTCTGCGCAAACAACGTTCTGCCCCCGAATGTATTCGACTCGAGACGGGTGGACCGCCGGTAGGATTGCTTCCCCAGTCCACGTATAAAAGCGGTCAGATTGACCTGCAGCCCGGAGACCTGGTCATTCTTTTCACCGACGGGATAAGCGAAACGATGAATCCCGCGGAGGAGGAATGGGGCGAATGCCGCCTGATTGAGGCTCTCGCGAATTCCGCGGGTAACTGCCCGGCCGAAGTTGTTCGCACTCTTTTCAACGCCGCCGATACGTTCGCCGCAGGAGCGCCGCAACACGACGATATGACGCTAATCGTTTTTCGCGTGCGTTGGCTAGTAGTTAAAATCTCTTGGCCGGAAATGGGTCTGAGGAAAGCGAGTAGAAATGCGCGTGCTTAAAACGCGAGCAGCCGCTCGCCCTCGCGCACCAAGTCGTCGACTTGCGGCAGAATTTCTTGCTCCATCTGCGGGCTGTAGGCTACCCAGGTGTCGAGCGCAGCGACGCGCCCCACCGGCGCATCCAGATTCGTGAAGAGTTCATCCGCGATTCGCGCGGCGATTTCGGCCCCGTAGCCCCACGAAAGCGTGTCTTCGTGGGCGATCAGCGCGCGGCTCGTTTTCTCAACCGAGGCGCGGATGGTTTCCCAATCGTAAGGAGAAAGGGTTCGCAAATCGATCACTTCCACCGAAACGCCGCGCCGCCGCTGTTCGAGCTGCAAAGCGGCTTGCAGCGTTTTCTGCACCAACGCTCCGTAGGTGACGATCGTCAAATTTTGACCGGCTTTGACAATCTTGGCCTTGCCGAACGGAATCGTAAAATCCAAACCTGGATGCGGGGCGCGATTGTAGGGCTCGCGATAGAGTTTTTTGTGCTCCAGGAACAGCACCGGATCGTCGCAGCGAATCGCGGTACGCAGCAATCCGCAGGCATCCAGCGCATTCGACGGAAAGACCACACGCAGACCGGGCAAGTGCGTGAACGTGACTTCGCCGCACTGGCTGTGATAGATGGCGCCGCCCGTCAGGTATCCGCCGATAGGGACGCGCACCACCATGGGACAGGAAAACCCGTTATTGGAACGCCAACGAAACGTGGCGACTTCATCGCGCAGTTGCATCATCGCGGGCCAGATGTAGTCGAAAAACTGAACTTCGGGAATCGGTTTCAAGCCGCGCGCCGCAAGCCCAACCGCGCGCCCGATAATTCCCGCTTCCGCCAGCGGTGTGTTGAAGCAGCGCTTGCTTCCGAATTCGCGCTGTAACCCGAAAGTCGCTTTGAAGACTCCGCCTTTGCCCTTGACCTCGGAAAGATATTGTTCGCGGCTACAATCGGCGACATCTTCTCCAAACACGACAATGCGCGAGTCGCGGCGCATCTCTTCGGTCAGCGTCTGATTGATGGAATCGATCATGGTCCGGGGCTCGCCTTGAAACTGCGGCGCGGCTTCGAACGCTTCCGAGCGCGGGTCCAAGATATCGGAATACAGAAACTCGAATGCCGATCCTTTGCGAGGCGGCGCTTCCCTCAGAACGCGCTGCGTCGTCTCGGAGACTTCCTCATCCGTTTCGCGCGTGATCCGCTCCAGCGCATGCCGGTCCAGATAGCCTTCCCGAATCAGGAACTCCGGAAACGTTGTGAGAGGATCGCGCTCCGCTTCCTGCTCCCGCTCCGCTTTCGGCTTGTAGGTGCGCTCATCCTCGGAAAACGAATGCGAGTAGGGCCGAATCACCGAAGCGTGCACCAGAGCTGGACCATGCCCGGCGCGGCAGTACTCGGCGGCGCGCTGCATGGCTTTATACGATTCGAGGAAGCTGGTTCCGTCCACTTCGATGCGCAGCAGGGCGGGGAAGCCTTCCAGCAGCCGCGTGATATTTCCTCCGGCGGTCTGGCGCTCTACCGGAACCGAAATTGCGTAGCCGTTATCCTCCACGAGAACGAGCAGCGGCAGGTGCTCGATGCAAGCTATATTTATCGTTTCCCAGAATTCGCCTTCGCTGGTGGCTCCCTCGCCTGAGGAGACGAGCGTGATCTCGTCCGGGGTGGCGTCCGACAGAAGCTTTCCTTGCGCACACCCGGCGGCGTGCAAAAACTGCGTGCCCGTGGGAGAAGAGCCGGTCACGATGCGCAGCGCGGCCGACGACCAATGGGAAGGCATTTGCCTGCCGCCCGAACTCGGATCACGTGCCGCTCCCACGGCCTGCAGCAGCATGTCTTCGGCCGTCATGCCGAGCGTCAATACTAGCGCGCGATCGCGGTAATACGGGAAGATCCAGTCGCTTCCCGGGCGCAGCACCAAACCGGCGGCCGTTTGTATTGCCTCGTGGCCCGCTCCGCTGATCTGGAAAAAAATCTTGTTCTGGCGTTTCAGCAGGACTTCGCGATCGTCCAGGCAGCGCGCCAGATACATGGTGCGAAAGGCGCGAATTAAAATATCGCGATCCAACCCCGGCGGCAGGCCGGAGGCAGAGGACGTTATGGCAGGGGACTCGGTCTGTGTCGGCACCAAATGCTCATTATCTCGCGAGAACGTGCGCTTCCGTGACCAGTTGTGTGAAACTGTTCATCCTGATGTAATAACATGTTCATCCTAAGCCGGAACACTGGTCGATGCAGCGCTGACCGGCCAGCATCCGGATAGAGACTGTTTTGGGGGCATATCGATGAAATGCATTAAGGTTCTGGCAATCCTGCCGCTCTTCGCAGTGGCGGCATTCGCGCAATTTGAAACTGCCGAGGTGCTTGGAACGGTCCACGACGCATCCGGCGGAGTCATCCGCAACGCCAACATCACATTGACGAACGAAGAGACCGGAATCGAAACCAAAACCGTCTCGGACGAAAGCGGTGATTATGACTTCTTTAACGTCCATCCCGGCCGCTATACCGTCACTGCCGAGCTCGCCGGCTTCGAAAGCTTCAAGACCTCAGGCGTGGTTGTGAATGTCAACGCCCGGCAGCGCGTCGATGTCACCATGCAGGTTGGTTCCGTCTCTCAATCCGTAACCGTTCAGGGCGCGGCCGAAGCGCTTGAAACCGACACGAGCGAACATGGCCAGGTGATCCACACGCAGCAGATTGTGGAGTTGCCGCTGAACGGCCGCGACTATTCCGATCTGGCGCTGCTTTCGACGAACGTGCATCGCTCTCCGCTTTCTGTCCTCTTCGCGGCCAATGGAACGCCGCGCGAGGCGTCCTTCAACGTGAACGGCATGCGCAGCACTTACAACAATTTTCTGCTGGACGGGTTGGATAACAATGCTTATTCGCCGAGTAACCAGGGATATTCCAGCCAAGTTGTGCAGCCTTCCCCCGATGCTTTGGCCGAATTCAAAGTGATTACCAGTAACTTCAGCGCCGAATACGGGCGCGTTGGAGGAGGCGTTGTCAACGCGGCGCTGCGTTCCGGAACGAACGGATTTCACGGGACGGTCTACGAATTTTTGCGCAACACCGATCTCAACGCCACCGGTTTTACTTTCAGTCCGGCCGTGTTTCAGAAACCTACGCTGCAGCGCAATCAGTTTGGATTTACTATCGGCGGCCCCATCATCAAGAACAAATTGTTTTTCTTCGGCGATTACGAAGGATTTCGCCAATTGCAGAGATATTTGAATTTCGATTCCATTCCCAGTGTCAACGATCGGACCGGCACTCTGCCGGTGAGCGTAGTGGATCCGCTGACCCGTGCCGTTTATCCGGCCGGTACGCAAATTCCGATTTCGCAATTAAATCCATTTGCCGCTCAGGTTTTGAGCGGTCTGCCGGCTCCGAATGGCCCTGGGCGCTCGAATAATTACGAAGCGCTGCTGCTGGTTCGCGACTATAGCGATAAGTACGACGCCAAAATCGATTACCAGATCAACAATAAGATGACATCGTTCCTGCGCTTCAGCCAGCGCAAGGATTTGCAGTACTATCAACCCGACATTCCGGGGCCCTCGGGAGGAAACGGAAACGGTTACATTCACGCGATCCAGCAGCAGGCGGCCATCGGATATACATGGACCCTTACGCCCACCTCGCTTTTCGATGCCCGCTTCGGCTTCGATCACGTGCTTGCCGGAAAAGTTCCGCCGTATCTCGGTGGCCCCAGCATGGAGCAGCTCTACGGCATTCCTGGCCTTCCGACGTCGCCCAATCTGACTGGCGGCTTGAATTCTCAATCGATCAGCGGGTTCTCTCAGCTGGGCCGCCAAACGAGTAACCCACAATTCCAGAATCCGACTTCTTTTAATCCGAAATTCAATTACTCCTGGATCAAAGGGCGCCATGCCTTGAAGGTGGGTTATGAATTCACGGACATTCGTACGGAAGTTCTGGATGTCAATCCGCTTTACGGCGCCGATACCTACGCCGGGCAATTCAGCAAACCGACTTGTGGGGAATTAGGGCAAGCTTCCGGATGCAAGATCGCGAGCGATGCGACCAGCTATAATCTTGCCGACTTTGTTTTCGGCCTGCCAAGCACGATTCAGCTCGGCAACAATCTGGTTACTAATCTGCGCCAGCATATAAACGCGCTTTATGTTCAGGACGATTATCGGGTCAACTCGAAACTCACGCTGAACCTGGGCCTGCGTTGGGAATTCGCGACGCCGATTTGGGAGCGCGACAACAACTGGACGAATTTCGATCCCGCCACAAACTCGCTGATTAAGGCAACCAATGGCAGCTTGTACAACCGTGCTCTTGTGAATCCCGATTACAAAGATTTCGGACCGCGCTTCGGCTTTGCGTACAGCTTCACGCCCGAAACCGTGGTGCGCGGGGGATATGGTATCAGCTACTCGTTTTTTAATCGACCGGGAAGCGCACAAGAAGGCATCAACGCTCCGCAAGCCATTTTCGGAATACTCACTCAATCTATTCCGGCGGGCGGCGCCGTGCCCTCCAGTTTTCTTGTGACTCAAAACAGCTTCACCACTGGTATCGATAATCCAGCTAATTTCAATCCGCTTACTTCGAATATCGATTACATTTCGCGCGACACGCGCTGGCCGTACATACAGTCGTGGTTCTTCTCCGTACAGCGCGAGATCACGCACAACACGGTGCTGGAAGTCGCGTATAACGGCAATCACAGCTTGCGGCTGCCGATTATCGCCGATTACAATCAGGCGTTCCCGAACCAGCTCACAGCCACATGCAATGCGCAAGTTCAGACCAGTTGCCTGGGTGTGCAGCCGCGGCGTCCGATTTCAAGCTTCGGGCCGATTACCTGGCTCGATCCCGCCGGCGACAACGATTACAACGGCTTTTCCACGCGCCTCGAACATCGATTCAGCGGGGGGCTTTATTTCCTGAACTCTTTCACCTGGTCGAAGGCGCTCGGCGATTCCGAGCAGGCGCTCGAGTATTATCCCGGCTACTACGAAGCCAATCCGCAGAATATTCGCGATTTGGCGGCCGAACGCGGGCCATCGAGCTTCGATGTGGAGTTCATGAATGTCACGAGCGTGGTTTATCAACTTCCGTTCGGAAAAGGCCGCAAATTCGGCTCCGGCATGAATCCCGTTTTCGATGCTCTGGTGGGCGGCTGGGAAGTGAACTCCATAAATACCGCAAACACGGGTACGCCGATTGATGTTTCCTATTCTCCTTCCACCGCGAACGACGTAACTGGCCTGACTAACGATTATCGCGGCGAGGCGATCTTGCGCCCCAACGTCTCCGGCAGCGGAGCGAATCAGAGCAAATCGGCCATGATCAATAATTTCTTCGCCGGGTACACGTTCAGCACTCCTCCGCCGAACGCGCCCTTCGGCGATCTCGGCCGTAATTCATTTCGCGCGCCGGGGCTGGAGCAATGGGATCTGGCGGCCGACAAAAATTTCCACATTCGCGAGAGCACGTCGCTGCAGTTCCGGTCCGAATTCTTTAACGTGCTCAATCACACCAATTTGGGTTTGCCGGGTACGATCAGTACCAGTGCGGCGTTTGGGACCATTCGTTCCACGTATCCGGCGCGGCAGATTCAATTCGCCTTGAAGCTGTTGTTCTGAGCTCATTGCCCGCGGGCCAGGCGAGACCGAAAGCTATTACTTCTCCGGGCCCAGTATCTGATTCAACTCCGCAGTTCGCTGGTTGAGTTCCTTACGAAGAGCGGCATAGCGGACTACAGCGTCGTGCCCGATCTTCTGATCGTCGCGGTTGGTCATGCCATACAGATACGTGATCTGCGTCTGCAGTTCGGGTTTGCTGTAACGGATGGGCGGCGTGGTCAAGTGGGAGGCCAGTTCGTTCAATTTCGTGAGCTTCTCTGCATCTGCGCCCGAGGCGTCCTGAAGCTTTTGCCGCGCCTCGCGCACGCGCGCCACCATTTTGTCGACTTCACTTACTAAGTCGCGGACGCGCATGTTGTGCTCGAACTGTTCGCGCAGATCGGCCGTAGTTACGCCCGCCTTGACGATGCGCGGATCTTCAACGAGCGTGAGCGGCTGTGTCCCAGTCCAGGAACCCACTGTTAAACGCACAGAATAGGCGCCGGGTACGGCCACGGGACCATTCGGGCCTTCCGGACGGCTCTCGTTTTCCCACGGACCCGGATAGCGCAGGTCCCACGTGAAGCGATGCATGCCAGCGCTCTTGTCGAGGCGAACGGGAGCACCGCGAAAACGGAATCCAGTCTCTTCGTCTTCGCTCGCTTCTCCTTCGCGGCCCAGGCGTTCGGCCGCAGCGCTGGAGAGCGTTCGCACTACATGGCCGCCGCCGTCCAGGATTTCAAGCTTGATATCGCTGTCCGGCTCGCTGGCCAGATAATAATCGATCATGGCGCCGGGACGCGGATAGTCCGGGCTTGGACCGCCGCGACCTAAGCCGGGTATACCGCCCCGAGCCGGCGTGCGCACAGCCTTGCGCGGCGCAAACAAAAACGCCTGCGCGCCCGAAACTTTCGCGCTCAACTGATGCAGCGGCGTCAAATCGTCCAGAATCCAAAACGAGCGGCCCTGCGTTGACAGCACCAGGTCTCCATGCGCCACCTTTATGTCGGTAACCGGCGTCACCGGCAAATTCAATTGAAATGACTGCCAGCGAGCACCGTTATCGAAGGAGACGTACATTCCGAATTCGGTTCCGGCGTAGAGCAGTCCGGCGCGCTGCGGGTCTTCGCGAACCACGCGCGTCGGCTCGTCTTTCGCAATTCCGTTCGTGCCGTCGGTGAGGCGCGTCCAAGTCTTCCCGTAGTTATCGGTGCGGTAGATGTACGGCGCGAAATCGCCCAGCAGATAACGATAAATCGCGACGTAAGCGGTCCCTTCGCGATGCGGGCTCGGCTCGATATTTTGCACGCGGCCGCCCGGAGCCAAATCTTTCGGTGTCACGTTGCTCCAGGTCTTACCATCGTCGCGCGTTACATAGACCAGGCCGTCATTCGATCCGGTCCAGATAAGACCCTTGCGAAGAGGCGATTCGCGAATTGAATAAAGCGTGCTGTAGATCTCTTCTCCGGTCGCATCGCGCGTGATGGGTTCTCCGCTGGCGCCTTGCGTTCCCGGCGGGTGCGCAGTCAAATCGGGGCTGATGCGTTCCCAGGTCACACCGCCATCGACGGAACGATGCAGATATTGCGAACCGTAAAAAACTTCGTTCGGCGTGTGGGGCGATACTTCCATCGGGGACACGCGCTGAAAACGGTACGTTAGATCGCTGCCCCCATTTCCATACAGCGACTCGGCGCCCACCCAGTACTGCTCTTCGTCGTTGGTGTTCATGTTTTGCCGGCTGAATTGGCCCTTACAACTGCCGTAGACGTTCTCGGGATTGAAAGGATCGGGCATGATGGGACCTGTTTCGCAGCCTGGCCCGATGCGGAACTCCTGGCCGGTTGCGAGCGGAAGGCTTGGCGCGATCACGGTGGTATTGTCCTGCTGGGCGCCGTACACGCGGTACGGATATTGGTTGTCTACTGCGACCTGATAAATTTCGGCGGTGGGTTGATTGGTTTGCGTGCTCCAGGTTCGTCCTCCATCGAGGGAAACGTTTGCCCCGCCGTCGTTCCCCTGGATCATGTATTCCGAATTCTTAGGATTGATCCAAACGTCGTGATTGTCGCCGTGCGGTACGGGTGACGGATGGAATGTCTTCCCGCCATCGGTGCTCTTGAACCAGCCTTCGTCTCCTACCCACACGACGTCGGGATTATTTGGATCTACGCCGAGCGTCGTGTAATAGAACGGCCGTGTAATCAAGGAAGGCGAGCCGTTGACTAGCGTCCAGGTGGCGCCCGCATCTTCGGAACGATACAATCCGGAACCCGGTTTCGCTTCAATGAGCGCGTAAATGCGATTCGGGTTAGCCGCTGAAATCGCGACATTGCTGCGCCCAAACAGCCCGTTTGGCAATCCGCCGCCCAGCTTGGTCCAGTGATCGCCGGCATCCGTGCTCTTGTAGATGCCGCCGTCGTGCGAGCCGCTGATAATGGTCCACGGCTTCCGCAGGCCATGCCACATGCAGGCGAAGATCACATTCGGATCGCCCGGCTGAAGCTCCAGGTCCGCCGCGCCGAGCTGATCGGAAAGATACAGAATCTTATCCCAAGTCTTGCCGCCGTCGTTTGAGCGAAAAACGCCGCGATCCTCATTTGGGACAAATGGATTTCCAATCGACGCGACATACACAAGATCCGGATTTGAGGGGTTGACCCGGATGGTCGCGATTTGGCCCACATCGCGCAAACCGATAAACTTCCAGGTCTTGCCCGCATCGGTCGATTTGTAAATGCCACGTCCGATGGAGACGTTGCTTCGAATCTTGGAGGAACCCGTCCCGGCGTATACGATCCTTGGATTCGAAAGCGAGACATCAATCGCGCCCATGGACGCTACAGCGAAAAAGCCGTCCGACACGTTTGTCCAGGTATGACCCGCGTTGGTGGTCTTCCAAACCCCGCCGCCGGTGGAACCCATGTAGAAGGTGTAGGGCTGGGAGGGCACGCCGGTCACCGCTGTGACGCGCCCGCCGCGCTCTGGGCCGATCATCCGGTAATGCATACCCGACCACAGCGCCGGGTTGTACGTCTCGCCGCCAGTTTGTGCAAAAAGCGAAAGCGCGGCCACCGCCACGCCAACGCCGCTCAAAATTATTTTCCTTGTCGCCGCCATCTTTGTAGTTATATCGTGAGTTGCTTCAGGACGTCTGCGGACGGCGCATTGGCGAAGCTAAATTCTAGTGACCTGTTGCGGCGGAGCTTACCTGCAAATTGTGTACCGCGGTTCCGGCGAAGATCGCCGCTTCTCCGAAATTGCCTATAACAAAAATGCCCTTCAGCTCTTTGTGTTTTCTAAGGCAGATCTGCGGCACGATCACGATGGCGGCAAGCGCCGCTTTGATGCTTAGACCTCTGGCGCCAAATGTCCCGTCCGAAGATGCAAGCAGTGGATTGCCCTCTCTCTTGCCCCACGAGGTGCCCGCATCGAAACTGGTGCCCGCGATATCGGCGAAAATGCTCGCCACCCATAAGTGGTTCATGAACGCATCGTGCCGGTTTTCGGATGTGGCGATGCTTGCGCGCGGCATTACGCCCATCGCGTTCGCCGCCGCACCGTCCGGCAGTGGAGCGGCCAATTTCGGCGCGGCGGCAAGCTGGCCCGGCTCAATTGGCGTCTGCGCGCTCAGCAGCGCGGCGCCCCCCCAAAGCAGCAACACTGCCGCACCTCTTACTACTGGGTTCATCTAGTACCTCACAATTCGCGAATTACGGATCATTCTTCTAATCGGCGTATCGCGAGGTGGATTTAGGGTTCTCTGACTGCAGGATTACGCCGGTCCTGTTCCGCCGCGCCTGTTGGCCAGGCTCAAGTATCAGGAATCAGGGGACTTCCGGTTCTTCAAATTTTGTGATTGAGCCACCGGCGCGGATGGGGAAACCGCCGGGTGCTCGCATAATGGAAGAGCGTTGCTTCTGTTGTTGTTGATCTTAATCGCGCCTTATGCCTTTGGGGCCGATGTGCCGACGTTCTATAAAGACGTGCTGCCCATCTTGCAAACGCACTGTCAGAACTGCCATCGCCAGGGGGAAATGGCGCCCATGCCGCTCGAAACCTACGGCCAAGTCCGTCCTTTCGCCGCCGCGATTCGCCAGGTTACCCAAAACAGAAGCATGCCGCCCTGGTTCGCCGATCCCTGTTGCGGGCATTTTGCGAACGACCCCTCGCTCACGCCCGGTCCAGATTGCCACGCTGGCCGCCTGGGCAGCGGCGCACGCCCCGGAAGGCAACCCGCGCGATGCCCCACCGCCCGTTCATTGGGCTAAGGGCTGGAACATCGCAACTCCCGACGTTGTCTTTCAAATGCCGGTCGCGAAGCGCATTCCCGCCAGCGGCGATGTGCCTTACCAATACATCATTCTGCCCACTCACTTCAAACAGGACCGCTGGGTACGCATGTCGGAAATTCGGCCCAGTAATCGGATGGTGGTGCATCACGCCGTTGCTTATATCCGCGATCCCGAATCGCAGTGGCTGCGCGGCGCCCCGGTTGGCGTCCCGTTCAGCGCGGACGATCTGCCGACGCAAGCTCTGCGCCGCGAAGCCATGTTCACGATCAGCGATATTCTGCTGGTCTATGCGCCCGGCAGTTTGCCGGATCGATGGCCGCAGGGCTTCGCCAAACTGGTACCCGCCGGTTCGGATATCGTGCTGCAGATGCACTACACCACGCATAACCGCGCAACGGAAGATCGCACCAGCGTAGGTCTCGTATTTTCAAAGCAGCCGCCGCGCAAGCGGGTGCTTACGCTGCAATTGACTAATTCGAGCTTTCTGATTCCGCCGGGCGATCCGGATCACCGCGTCGAGGTTCACGGCTCCATTCCGAATGATGCTCTGCTGCTCAGCTTTTTCCCGCATATGCATCTGCGCGGCAAAACTTTCGAGTACAATCTGATCGAACCCGGCGGGCGCGTTCGCACGCTGCTGCGCATTCCTCATTACAACTTCTACTGGCAGCTCAGCTATCGGCTTGCGCAGCCGATTCCGCTCAAAGCCGGCGCCATCCTGCAGGCTGTCGCCACTTTCGATAATTCGAAAAACAACCCGCACAACCCCGATCCCGATTCCGCCGTCACCTGGGGCGATCAGACCTGGGCCGAAATGATGGTGGGGTTTTTCGACGTTGCGGTGGCTCCGTCAATAGACAAACAAAAGTTCTTTGTTCGCCGTTAATGCTGGAATTCCAAATCCAGCTTCCCCGCCGGACCCCGATACAGCACTATAAGGTTCTTCAGCTTGTGCTTTCCGTCAAGCGGGAAATACAGATAGCCTTCGACCGGCTGAATGGATTCTTTCTCGGGCAACTGCTTGGCTTTTAAGGCTGCCAGCAGCCTTTTGTTGCCCTCGTTCGTCTCATCCATTTTCGTGTGGATGGCAGTAGGCTTCGGTTCTCCCGGCGAAGCGTTCCCGCCCCCGAATCCGCCGAAGCCGGTCATGATGCCGGGTTTCTTGCTGCCGCCGGTTGTGGTGGTGGTCATCACTAGCGCGCCATTGCCCGCAATCTCCGCCGGGTCGAACGGCTTCGACCGCTGGCCATCGTCGTGAGCCAGCAGAATAAAATCGTCGGGGCTGATCTGCACCGGCTTGTCCGTTTTCGGTATCACCCGCACCTGAAGCAGAACAATACCTTTGCCCGGATCGGCGCCCAGCTTTTGCGTCACTTCATCCTCGGCAAGCGAGATGGTCGCCACAATATCGACCTGGTCGTTGCCGGCGCTGGTCTCCGGAGAAATAACCTTCTTTGACGCCAATAAGCTGCCAGCCATTAGAAGGAAAATGCCGCAGCCAACCGCTAAGCGCATCGCAAACCTGCTTTGAAAATACCATTTTTTGCAGTCTGAGAAGATAAGTTTTCGGAATCAGCCCCTATGAAAGTGGTGAACGCCAAGCAGGCTTTCGAGGGGGATTCGGAAATACAGGTCAAATCCGCGCTACCCGGATGGATCTGCCTCCGGATCGCCCCGGACATGGAGTTGAAGCGGAAGGTGGTGGAGTTCTTCCGCTCGCAAATGGCGAGTTTATCGGAAGACCTCTGTGAAAAGCTCAGCCTGGCGCTCGACGAGCTGCTGGGAAATGCGATCGAGCACGGGTCGCAAGCTGAGCCGAAATCCGCGTGCGAGCTCACCTATATACGCACCCCCCGCCTGGTCCTGATCCAGGTCCGGGATGCCGGTCCGGGTTTCGAACTATCCGCCATGTCCCACGCCGCGGTAAACAACCCTCCCGAAGATCCGCTCCGCCATGTGCAGCTTCGCTCGGATATGGGTATGCGCCCCGGCGGCTTCGGAATTCTGCTGGTGAAACAAATCGCGGATGATCTGATTTACAACGAGTCCGGGAATGAAGTTGTCTTCGTGAAGTATCTTTGATCCCATCGCTATTCCGCACGCAGCATTTCGACGGGATCGATTCTGATTCCCCGAACGACAGCCGGTATCGCCGACAGCACAGTGATAACCAGGATTGTGAGCAGTGGAAGAACCAGCACCGCAATATCGGTCGTCTTCACTTGGTAAAGCAGGGTTTTGATCCTGGGCTCGAGCAACAAACCGCCAACAGCGCCCGTCACGGCTCCTAATAGAACCATCGTAAAGATACCCAGGGATACCTGCCTTGCAATCTCGTTTGCAGAAGCTCCGATCGCAATCCGAATTCCTAGCTCCCGGCGTCGTTGCAGCACGGAGTAGTCCAGCACGCCGTATAATCCGATGCCGGCCAGAAGCAGGCCAACTCCGGCGAAGAACATAGCGAGCGCTGCCAGCAATCGCTCGCGCACGGTTTGCGCCTGATTGATTTCTGCTTGTGTGCGTATATTGCTTACTCGCAGCTCGGGGCGAGCACGCGAAACCTCGCCACGGAGCATTGACGCAAGTCTGTAGGGATTCGAATTGCTCGTTCGCACCAGGAATGTCGCCGCACGGAGGGAGCCAGTCGCGACCGAGCCAAGCGGAATGTATGCCACTGGTGGCATCGGTTCGCGCAGGCTGCGGTACTGCGCATTCGCCACCAGGCCCACCACTAGGTAGGTAAACTTTCCCCGGGTAAATGATTTGCCCACGGGATCCTGGCCATGGAAATACTCTTTCGCAAAAGCCAGGTTCACCATGGCGCTCCCCGGAGCCCTCTCGCTGAGGCGAAGGTCTCTGCCTTCCAGCAGTGGAACTCTCATGGTTTGCAGCCAGCCCGGAGAGACGCCCAGGAAAAGCGCAAGAACCGGGGAGGGTAGGTTTCCTCCCGTAGAGACGAAACCATTGCTGGTGGAACCGCCTAGCAGCGGAGCGTCTGCAATTGCAACCTTCTCGACACCGTTCAAATCGCGCAGATGATCAGCCGCTTGGAACCAGAACTCGATTGGCTCCTCGTGTTTTGCCACCGTATCCAGTGTCAGAACACGGTCAGCCGAAAATCCGGTTGGTTGGTTCGTTAGCCGCTGTAAGGTCGTCACAAACGCATCCGCTGAGAAGTGCACGACGAAACAGAAGGCGACCTGCGTCGCGATCAGGCCATACATCAGCCAACGGCGGGAGCGCGGATTATCGCCGCCCTTGATCGCCACGGCCGGATTGGTAGACGAGGCGCGCAGGGCAGGCACAAGACCAAACAGAAGAGTGGCGCCGGCACTCAGCAAGATCAGGAAGGCCAACGCCCGCCAATCGGCGGGGAGACTCAGACGCGCCGGATTGTCCGGTGGGTTGATCCGCGCCACGATGAAGGGAGCTGACCACCACGCAAACAGGGCGCCCGCGCCGGTGGCCAAACCCGCGAGTAGTGCACTTTCTATGATGACGAGCTGGATGAGTCGCGATCTGCCCGCCCCAATCGCTACACGCAAAGCCATTTCCCGGGATCGGGCGGCAGCTTGCGCGGTGAGCAGGTTCGCAACGTTCAGACAAGCAATCAGTAACACCAAGCCAACGATGACGCCGATTGAAAGCAAGGCAACCCGATAATCGTGCTGCATGGACGATAGCCCGGCCGCGGCCGGTTGCACCACCACTTGCTGCTGCAGATATTGCGCTTTTCGATCCGAAGGCCAACTTGTGAACCCCTTCGCGCGTTCTGTTTGTACCCTGGTCCATATCGCTTGCAGGCGCTCTCTTACACGCGTCTGAGATCCGCCCGGCTTCATTTGTATGAAGGTACGGAACCAGCTCCAGTCGTCATGCGTCACGCCCTCATACATAGTGTTAGGGAGAAAAACGTCGGTAAAGGTGCCCGGTTCCGTACCGGTAAAACCTTGCGGCGCAACGCCGATGATCTGGTACAGATCGTTACCAAGCTCAAAGGTCCGGCCGATCGCGTTGGGGTCGCGGCCGAAACGCCGCGACCAATAGCCGTAAGAAAGCACCGCGAACGGTTTCGCCTTCGGCTTCAGGTCATCACCCTCCGTCAACAAACGGCCCAGCGCCGGCTTCAGTCCGAAGGCGTTGAACATCCAGCCGGATACAAATTGCCGGTGAGCTCGCTCCATTTCTGCATCGGAACCAAAGGTTAGATCAACTAAGTCCGCGCCGGAGACGGCAATCAGCTCCGCATCGGCTTTGACTGCCTCTCTCATCAACAGGAACTGAGGATATTCGTTCGAGTCGCTATCTCTCACGGAGCCGTCGGGACCGATTCCATGCAGGATCATGGCGTATAGGCGATCCGCATTTCGCACGGGTAAAGGCCTCAGTAACAGGGCGTCTACAAGCCGGAAGACAGACGTGCACGAACCAATGGCAAGTGCAAGCGACAGGACTGCCGCGATGGAGGTGGCCGGGCGTTTGCACAGTTGCCGCCAACCGAAGATCAAATCCGCGCGAATTGAATCTATGCGAACAAACAACTTTAAATCGCGGCTCTGCTCCCGATGATGCAGGAAAGATCCGAAAAGCTTTCTAACCTCCTCCGGGTCGCGGCCTTCGTCAATTGCTTCCTCCAGGTGGCTTTCGAGTTCTTCATCGATTTCGCGATTCAGACGTTCGGTTCGAAAAAGATTTGCGAAGCGCGACCAAACTGACATGTCAGGCCATCCTCAACACGCGGTTCACGGCTGCGGTCACGGCAGACCATCGCGATTCCTCCGCCGCAAGCTGCTTTTTACCTGCCGCTGTTAGTTCATAAGCCCGAGCCCGCCGTCCGTTTTCCTTCTCCACCCACTTGGCGCGAATCCAACCGGATTCCTCCATTCGATGCAGTGCTGGATAGAGTGAGCCTTCTTCCACCTGCAGCACGTCTTCCGATGCATTGCGGACGGCTGACATGATGGCATAACCATGCAGCCCTGGCCGTCGCGAAAGCAATTTCAAAACGAGAAGATCGAGGGAACCCTGGAGGGTATCGGTTTGTGGCATACAAAGCTGTCTTATTATATAGACAGCTTACCTCGAATGCAATTGTTAAATTTTTCGGTGCGAACAGAAGAAATGGTGAGTTGAATAAGCCTTCCTCTGCGCCGGGGCACGGGCCGGCCGGAAGGCCTCCGCCAGACCGTGGGCATTGGCGCGCAACGCATCGGACATGGCATGCGGGCCGCGGAAGATCCGGCCTGGCCCGAACGTGAGCTATTCGACGCGCAATGCGGTATTGGGATCGAGGCGCATGGCACGGCGCGCGGGCATATACGAAGCGAGCAGCGCGACCAGAGCAAGAATCACAGCGACGGCTGCAAATGTGAGGGGGTCCGTGGCGCTCACTCCGAAAAGGAGGCTCGACAAAAAGCGCGTAATGATGAGAGATGCAGCAATGCCGACGGCGACGCCGAGAATCGCGAGCCGAGCGCCTTCGCCCAGGATCAGACGCAGTACGTCGCTTCGCTGCGCACCAAGCGCCATGCGAATGCCGATTTCCTGGGTGCGGCGCGTAACGGAAAACGCCACAACTCCGTAGATGCCGACGGCAGCAAGAGCCAGAGCCGCAGCGGCGAATAATCCCACAAGAAGAAGCAGAAAACGGCGGTCCGCGAGCCAACCCCCCATTTCGTCAGCGAAGCTAGAGAACTTGACGGGAGCCTCGGGGGCGAGATCGTGGAAAATCCTGCGCGCGGCGGAAACGATCTCTCCGGCGGGTACGGCGCTGCGCATAAGAATGGTGGGCGATGAATTGGCGTTCATTCCGCGCTGGCGGTAATCGACGTAAATGATGGGACTCGGGGGACGATCCAGGCCGCGCGCGCGAACATCGCCGGCGATGCCAATGATCGTGAGCGGCTTCAAGTTGCCGTCCATATTGCCGAAATCGATGACTTGACCGATAGGGTCCTGATTGGGCCAACGCTCGCGAGCCAGGGATTGGCTGATCACTGCAACGTGCGGCGCATTCCAATCGTCCTGTTCGCCGAACATCCGGCCGCGGATTAGCGGAATGCCCATGGTACGGAAGTATCCTTCGCTGGCGACGCAATAAAGGGCGTATCCGGTTCGAGAAGGATTTTGAGCAATGCGCTCCCATTCCTCGAAAGTGGCGGGCGGCTCTTGGCCATTGAGGATCAGGAAAGTTCCATCAGCGAGATCATCGCCGGCCGCGACCGGAATCGCCCCGACCAAGCCCACAGTCTCGACGCCGGGAATGGCGCGAAGCCGGGTCAATATGTCTTGCATTAGATGGACCTGGCGCGCGATGGCTGACTGGTCCATCGCGAATGCTTGCCCTTGCGGATTCGAAGGCGAAAATTCCATGGTGATCAGATTTCGCTGGTTAAATCCGGGACTCGTGGAAATGAGGCGCAAGAAACTGCGGCCGAGAAGGCCTGCTCCGATCAAGATCACAAGGGTCGCGGCGATTTCGGCGACCACTACGAAGCCGCGAGACCGTTGGCTGGCACCCGTGCCAGTGTAAGCACGGGAGCCGGAAGTCAGGGCTTCCTGCAGATTTCCTCGCCCAGCGCGCCACGCCGCAAAGAGCCCGAGCGAAACGGCAACAGCTACAATTGCGGCCAAAGCGAACAGCAGCACCGATGTGTTAATCGCGATGCCCTGCTGCCGCGGTAAATTCGCCGGAAGAATGGCTGGAAGCACTCGGACCCCCCAAATCGCCAGCAACACGCCCAGTACACCTGCAGCAAAGGAAAGCGAAAAAGATTCAGCGAGGAACTGCTGAATGAGACGGCCGCGCCCAGCCCCGAGCGCCGCACGCACCGCCAGTTCTTTGCGACGGGCGGACGTGCGCGCTACCAGTAAGCCGGCGACATTCGCGCATGCGACCAGCAGCAACAGGCCGACCGCTGCTACAAGGGTTAGGAGAGCGGTTCGCGCATCTCCGACCATCGCGTCCGAAAGAGGCACTACGGCCGCGTCGTTGAGATCGACCTTTTTTCCGTATTCAGCTCGGATGCGGCGAGCGATCGCGCTGAGATTCGCGCGCGCCTGGGCGACGGTGATGCCATCGCGGACGCGGCCGAGCCCTCGCCAATTGTGCGCTGTGCGGCTGGGAATTTCCGGATCAAGCTCGCGCGGAATCCATACCGCGACGCCCGGCGGGAAATCGAATCCCTCCGGCATCATTCCAATGACGGGATAGACGGCTCCTTCCATTCTCAAGTGAACCTTGAAGAGATCTGCTGTACCGCTTAGATAGCGCTGCCAATAGCTATGGCTGACGATGGCTGCCGGCGTGCCATGCAAGCGCTGTTCTTCGGCTGCAAAAGCGCGACCGCGAAAAGGTTCGACACCGAGCGCTTTGAAGAAGCCGCTGGAGACTTCGGAGACACCGACGCGCACAGGCTCGCTGCCGCCGGAAACAGATAGTAGCTCAGCGCCGCTGTATACCGCCAGGTCCGCGAACGTGTTGTTTTGTGTGCGAAAGTCGTCGAAATTGGGGTCCGCCAAATCCATGCGGTGACCGTTCGGAGCCTGTTCCCACACGCGCACGATGTTTTGCGGATTCGGATATGGAAGCGCGCGCAGTAAAACGGCGTCGACAACCGAAAAGATCGCCGTGGATGCGCCGATGCCGAGCGCGAGCGTGAGTATCGCGACCGCTGTGAAACCAGGATTTCCGGCCAGCGCGCGAGCGGCATAGCGCAAGTCGGCAAATAAGATTTCTACCCTGTTCTCCCACCCATATCCGCGCACTTGTTCGCGAACTGCCGACGCGCCACCCAGTTCCAGCCGTGCGGCTCGTCGAGCCTCATCGGGCGGGAGTCCTCTGGCGACGAAGGCGGCGGTAGCCTCTTCCAGATAGTGGTCGACCTCGTCGGCGATTTCCTGGTCGGCGCCTTTCCGGTTCCCGAGCACCCGCAACCCGCGAGTGAATCGACGCCAGAGGGACACCGTTTATTCCTCGGCCTTCAGGAGACGTGCTATTGCAGACGCCCGGCGGTTCCAGTTCGTCGTCTCAATTTCAAGCTGTTTTCGCCCCGAGCGGGTGAGCGAATAGAATTTCGCCCGGCGCGACTTATCAGTTTGGCGCCATTCGGAATTCAGCCAGCCGACGCGCTCCAGCCGCTGGAATGCGGTGAGTAGCGACCCAGGATTTGCCTTGAAAACTCCGCGCGATACCTGCTCGATTCGGCGAGCAATGCCGAAGCCATGCATCGGTTCCAGGCTGAGGGCCTTGAGAATGAGCATGTCCAGCGTGCCCTGGATCAGATCTGTATTCGGTTCATCCATTAATTTTGCAGAAGAATAGATGGCTCAGAATAGCGTGGCTTCCTAATGGCTGTCAAGAGGTGATATCCAAAGGAACGGCCGTCACCGGCGAATTACCTATGGCCACTCGACGAGGCATCCTGGCTGCGGCAAGATCGGGGAGGAGGCCCAGGCTTTGAGAAGGCGCTGACGGTATTCCGGATCAAGCAGCCACATGGAAAGATTCAGTCAGCTCCGAGGCGACCTGCAGAACTTCGGACAGAGCATCTGGAGCCAAGACGTGGGTATAGGCTTCGTTGATGTCCTCGAGCGTCATCCCGTTCGCCAGACACTCAAGAATCAAAGAGACTGAGATTCGAGTACCACGAATCGCCAATTTTCCGCCCAGAAGCTCAGGATCTGCAACGATCCATCGGTAATCTTTGTACCTCGCTGGCTGCCAGTCGGACATTCCAGTTCCTCTAGCTCATTGTAATGACGGCGTAATTGCGTTGGCGGAAGCGACGGGGCTGTAGCTTGGTCTTGGTGAAAAAGACCCCCTATGCGGAACCGGAGCGTCCGCGAACGCAATGGAAACCGTCGCAAGAGTGAGCATCGCGCTCAGGATTAGTCTTCTCATACATCTCTAGTGCCGGGCTGAGGCGGCTAAGTCTCGCCAAAGCAACAATATAAGGAAATCGGCACAACAGCATCCGAATCGATTAGTGCAGCCCGAGCATCGAGTGGAAGCGCCTACGCGATCCCGTCTTCTCATCGGAGGCCATCACAGTACCGGCCCAATGCGCCAAGGAGCGAACTCGTGATGGCCTAATTGCTCCGCGCGAGTTTTTTCTCCGGATGCGACGCGCAGCAGCGTTTCGAATATTTCGTTCCCCACTTCTTGAACCGATGCTTCCCCGTCCGCTATCCTGCCGGCATTCACGTCCATGTTGTCCTGCATCCGCCGGTAGGTGCGCGAATTGCTCGCGATCTTGAGCACCGGGATGTTGGGAAAGCCGATCGCGCTGCCGCGTCCCGTCGTAAACGCAATCAGGTTTACGCCGCCTGCCGCTAAACCCGTGATGGAAACCGGATCGTAACCCGGCGTGTTCATAAACACGAATCCGGGCGTGGTAATTCGCTCGGCATAATCGATCACGTCCTCGAGCGTTGATGTACCGGCCTTCGCCACCGCGCCCAAAGACTTTTCCAGAATGTTCGTCAATCCGCCCTCTTTGTTTCCAGGCGAAGGATTGTCGTTGAATGAACTGCCTGCGAACTGCCGCAGATACGCCTTATATTTCTGAATGCAGTCCAGGAGCTTGTCTCGCGACTTCGCGCGAGCGCGCCCGCCGCAATAGCAGATGTTCGGCACCAAAAATCTCGGTTGTTTCCGCCAGCACTACCGTTCCGCCCTGCTCCACGATCCGGTCGCAGCAAAACCCGAGCGCCGGATTCGCCGTTATCCCCGAGAAAGAATCGGATCCGCCGCAGTTCAGCCCCAGCACGATGCCGGAGGCAGGCACTTCTTCGCGCTTCTCCGCCGCTGCGCGCTCGATAAAATGCCGGACCTGCTTGCGCGCCGCTTCCACAGCGCCGCGCGTTCCTCCCGATTCCTGAAGCGTCAACCCCTGCAGAGTCGCGGGCGTAGCGACTTGTTCATCGCCTCGGCCGAGATAATGGCTGATCTGGTTGACCTCGCATCCCAAGCCCAGGATGAGCGCCGCCGAGACGTTGGGATGATCCAACACGCCTTCCAGCGTCCTTTGAAGCTGCCTTGTGTCGGGGCCGATCGATTGCGCGCAACCTTCGCCGTGCGGAAACGCCACCACGCCGTCCACGCTTGGGGGAAGCGACTCTCCGGCGAAGCTCGCCGCAATCAGCTCCGATGTGTACGCGGCGCAATTGCTGGCCGCCACCACGGCAATGTAGTTCCGTGTACCCACTCGTCCGTCCGCGCGCCGGTAGCCCAGAAAAGCTTTCGGATGCGCGGGCCTCGACGCTCGCGGAGGCTGTTCCAATCGGCGCGATCTCCGCCGGATCATGCTCGTGGAACTTAAGATTCTGAACGTGCACGTGTTCGCCCGGCTCGATATTTTTTGTCGCCAAGCCGATTTCGTTGCCGTACCGGTAAACACGCTCGCCCGCCGCAATCGCGCGCAACGCCACTTTATGACCCGCTGGAATCGTGGAGCGCGTCAGTACTGTTACGCCCCCTGCCTCCACGCGCTGCCCCTGCGGCAGCGCCAGGCGCGCAATTGCGACATTATCCTGGGCATCCAGCAGGATTACAGCATTCGCCGCGGCGGGAGGGCTCTCAATTTCAACTAGCATCCGTTGTTATTTCCACTGTACGTCTTATTACCAGAAGTCGTTTAATCCGCGCGTTAGGCCGTGGATATCTTCGCGCAGCTTCTTGATCTGCCCGGAGCCCGCCCAAGAAAAGAGGCAAAGCCAAATAGATGCCCCAGGATGGGAGCCCTACGGATAGATCTAACCGTTGGTTGCTCATCTGCGCTCCCGACTTCCCGCGGCTCCCGTCTAAACTCCAAAAACATTGCAAATGAAAAGGTTCTTTATGGACTAAAACACCTCTGTGCCTATCCCGGCAGAGCCCCGCATCACAACCTATGCTCGTAAGGAATTCCGAACATTTTATTCCAACTAATGTATATATTCTATTGGTTTTCTTTTTTACTAGGCGCTTACTAGGGAAAAGCCATTCTAAGGCATAGAAGCTAGTTAAACTCCAGACTCGAATCTGGTAAAAGAATCGGAAGGATTTTTATGTTGAAAGTATTTTGCGGAGCCGCAATGGCAGTCCTGTTTTGGTCGAACGGCTTAAACGCGAATTCAGCCTCTAGCAACGTTGACAAGAGCGTATTGGAAGTAAGTGACGTCTCGGACACCGGCGGTCAGGTTCACTTCAAAGTAACAAACCACTCCCCGAACCCGGTGCTCGCGTACCTCATATCTATAACCTGGCACCTGCCGAATGGACACGCGATGAGCCATACGTTCGTAAAAGACCATATCCTCACATTGCCCTTAGTGGGAAAGGTCATTGCCGCTCCCCCTCACACGCAAATCGGCCCTCTGACGCAAGGTGAGAGTGAGACCTGGAATTTCCACGGGCCAAGCGATCGGGATTCAATGCCCACAATTGAGCCGGTAGCTGTGGTCTATATGGATAATTCCATCGTCGGCGATCAAGAACAAGCGATTGCACGGATATTCAGCCGCCATCAGGCGCTCCGCGACGCCACTGAACGGCATCTTGAGTCTCTTCGAAAGATCGCCGCTCTGCCCTCTGGAGATATCCTTTCCGCCCTGCGCGGACTGAAGGGACAGTATGACGACCGCCCCTCCGATAACGTTTCGATCCAGCAGTCCTCGCCGGCAAACCGCGCGAACGAGGGGCAGCAGCCATCGGACGACGGGCAAGTATATGGCAGATTGAACTACGATCTGGACCAAGTCATTAAACACATTTCCAGCGGCAACACAACGCCTGAAACAGCTCTGTCCCGTTACATAGCGAGAGTCGAGGATCAGCTCAAAGCTTTTACCGATCACAGCAATCCCGCCTAGGAAGGGTCATTATGTCACTTACGGTTAAAACATTGCTCGGCTTATCCTTGTGCTTATCGGGAGGATTTTATCTTGAAGCTCAAGAACAAGGGTGTTACAACAATTGCGGCTCGCCTGGCGAAGTGAGCGTCTATCGGCAAAGCACAACTGAATGCTCGGCTTCATGGCCGGACCCCACAACTCTCGTAACCAACTACGGAGGCTACACCGTGACCGTGCTCTACGATGTCGCCTTCTTCAATTCACAGTTTGGGGGATACGACCAGGAGCAGACGTACAACCCGAGCTCCACCGGAACCTGCGACAGGTGGGGTAACGGGACGACCGATGCAGAGGTGGACTGCGACCCTTATTGGCACTCCACCGAGGCAAACGTCATCTGCGTGGATGAGGGAGACCCTTATTACCAAGCAGACGTGGTGACCAGGTACGTAGAGGGCCAGGCGGAATGTTCGCTCGGAGACGACACCATGGCCGCGTTCTTCGGGTTCGATCCTGAGATGTGCCAACCCTGCCCGAGTAATAACGATTTTAACTGTGACATTAATATCGACTATTGCACGTATTACGGAGGATGCCCGCCCGGTGGCTATTTCCCGGACGACGATGATGCGTGCTGCATCATAGACTAGCCGATTTCAGGACGGCAATCATGAAAGATACTTCTCGTCTCCGCTTAACGCACGCAGTCGGGCTGGCGGTTGTTTTGATGGCGGCTTCACCGGCGCTGAGCCGGCAACGAGGCGAAGCAGAAACGTGTCAGCCCGTCTCCCCGGATCTGGCTACTCGGCTGGAGCGTTTCACGCAACTGAGATTTCGCCTGCAATCGATGCCCAGCCTCGAGATATTGGAGAAACGACCCGACTGCTATTACAAGCTGGCGTTCACGGAATTCGACGGACCAAATCGATTTCGAAAAACGGTCTACCTAACTCCGGATCGGAAGCACCTCTCTCTCGATGTTGTCGATGTTGACGGCGATCCGGACACCAACATCCGAAACGAAGAGAATCGGGCTAAGTCAACCGTGGAAACAGGAGCGCAGCTTATCCATGGCTCGGAACGCGCCCCAGTGCAGCTTGTCGTCTATGCTGATTTCCAGTGCCAATAAAAAGTACAAAACGATCTCTACTGTTGTACCCCTTTTAACGATGCGGGCGATTCCCATTGCAACCTACCGGCTGCAACTGCATGCGGAGTTCGGCTTCGATGCGGCTGCCGCGATCGCAGATTATTTCTACGAACTCGGTATTTCGCACGTCTACTGCTCGCCTTATTTGCAGGCCGCGCCGGGCAGCAAGCATGGCTACGATGTAGTCGATCAGCACAAAGTGAACGACGAATTGGGGGGCGCCGAGGCGCACGACCGCTTCTCGAAACGCCTGGGCGAATGCCATTTGGGCCAGGTGCTGGACATCGTGCCCAACCACATGGCGATCAGCGGCCGCCGGAATCGGTACTGGTGGGACATTCTCGAAAATGGACCCGCGAGCCGCTATGCGTCGTACTTCGATATCGATTGGGAACCGCGCGAGGAAAAGCTTCGAAATAAGCTGCTGGTTCCCATTCTGGGCGATCACTACGGCCGTGTGCTGGCACGCCGCGAAATTCAGATACAGCGTCAGGGCGGCGATTTCGTGGTCGCCTATTTCGATAAGGAATTGCCTGCCGCGCCGCGCTCGCTTCCGCCCATTCTCTCGTCCGCCGCCACTCGCAGCGGGTCCGATTATCTGGCGTTTCTGGCAGATTCACTCGATGCCCTACCCGCCTCGACTTCCACCGATCACGCCAGCGTGACCCAGCGACATCGCGATAAGGAGGTCATCCGTGGGCTCCTGGACCGATTGTTCAGCGAGGTGCCCCATATCGCCGATGCCGTCGATGCACTGATCGCGGAGATCAATGCGGATCCCGACCGGCTCGACGAGATGCTCGAAGCGCAGAACTTCCGGCTGGCGTTCTGGCGCGCCGCTGAGCAGGACCTTGGCTACCGGCGCTTTTTCGATGTGAACAGCCTGGTCGGACTACGCGTCGAAAATCCAAGAGTTTTTGCCGACACGCACGCGCTCATCCTGCGCTGGCTGCGCGAAGGAGTGCTCGACGGCATCCGCGTGGACCATCCCGACGGCTTGCGCGATCCGCGGCGCTATTTCGAGAAGCTGCGGGAAGAAGCCTCGGACGTATGGATCGTGGCCGAAAAAATCCTCGAGCCAGGCGAATCGTTTCGGACCAAGTGGCCGATTGACGGCACCACCGGCTACGATTACTTGAATCGGGCCGGCGGCCTTTTCGTGGATGGCGCGAATGCCGAAGCGTTCTCCAGTATCTATGCTGAGTTTACTGGTGAAACAGCCGATTACGCTTCCGTTTGCCGTGATAAGAAGCACCTGGTGCTTCGCGACTTGCTGGGCAGCGACGTCAACCGTCTTATGAATCTCTTCGGCGATGTCTGCGAATGTCATCGCGACAGCCGCGATTATACCCGTGAAGACGCCATCCGCGCGCTTCGTGAGTTGGTCGCGTGTTTTCCCGTGTATCGCACCTATATCGTCCCCGAACGCAACGAAATTACCCGCGACGACAAGCGCTACATCCACCAAGCCGTCGAATCGTCCAAACGGAATCGCCCCGATATCGATCCCGAGCTTTTCGACTTTTTGCGCGACATTTTGCTCCTGCGAGTACGTGGCGCAATGGAATCGGAGTTCGTGATGCGCTTCCAACAATTCACCGGCCCGGCAATGGCCAAAGGCGTCGAAGATACCGCGTTCTATTGCTACAACCGGCTGGTTTCGCTGAACGAAGTCGGCGGAGATCCGGGCCGATTTGGAGTCACGCTCCAGGCGTTTCACGAACAGTGCAGCCGCAGCCAGCGCTGTCTTCCGCGCACGATGCTCGCCTCCTCCACTCACGACAGCAAGCGCAGCGAAGATGTGCGGGCGCGCATCAGTCTGCTCTCCGAGATGCCGGAGCGCTGGAGCGCCGCGATCGAACGCTGGGCCGCCAGAAACGCGAAGCATAAGCGCGATGCCGCACCCGACCGCAACACCGAATATTTGCTCTATCAAACCATGCTGGGCGCTTGGCCCATCGAAACCGAGCGGCTGATTGCGTATATGGAGAAAGCCTGCCGCGAAGCCAAACAGCAGACCTCCTGGCTTTCGCCGAACAAAGAATTTGAGCAGGCCACCCGCGAGTTCATTTCCAAGCTCTACGAAGACGAAGCTTTCCGCCGCGATTTCGAAGAATTCGTCGAGCCGCTTATCGAACCCGGCCGCATCAATTCACTTTCTCAACTGCTGCTCAAATTGACCTCTCCCGGGGTGCCCGATCTGTACCAGGGAACCGAATTGTGGGATCTGAGCCTGGTCGATCCCGACAACCGGCGCCCGGTTGACTACGATTTGCGCCGCCGCCTGTTGTGCGATCTGCAAGAACTCACTGTGGAGCGCGTCTGGGAGCGCATCGAAGAAGGATTGCCGAAGCTGTGGACGGTCTATCACACATTGCGGGTCCGGCACGAGCGTGCCGCGGCATTCGGCAGAGAGGGCGTCTACACCGCCGCTTTGGGCGCAGGGAGAAAAATCGGATCATCTGGTCGCTTATATGCGCGGCGAACAGATAATTACCGTTGTGCCGCGGCTGCTGCTGAAATTGAATCGCGACTGGCAAGATACCTCACTCGAACTTCCAACGGGAACCTGGCGCAATCGGCTTTCGGGTTGCGTGCATCCAGGCGGGAAGCTGCGCGCCGCCGATATTTTCCAGCGTTTTCCTGTAGCGCTGCTGGTCAAAGATTAATCCATGCACGTTTTCGAAGTATGGGCGCCCTTAGCTGGCACGGTTGACGTGCAGATCGACGGCGCCTCTTATCCGCTGCAAGCCTTGCAAGGCGGCTGGTGGAGAGCCGAAATAGAGCAGGCCGGACCCGGGACGGAGTATTCGTTCCTGGTGGATGGCCAGGATCCCGTCCCCGATCCGCGCTCGGATTTCCAGCCGCATGGAATCGAAGCTCCATCGCGTGTGATCGATCACTCGGCCTTCTCCTGGAGCGATCGCGGCTGGCAGCCGAAGCCGCTCTCGAGCGCTGTGGTGTACGAGCTGCACATCGGTACCTTCACTCCGCAAGGAACCTTTCGCAGCGCCATTGAGCGGCTCGATTATCTTGTGGATCTTGGCGTCACTCACCTGGAATTGATGCCGCTCGGCCAGTTTTCAGGGCCGTGGGGCTGGGGTTACGACGGCGTGAATATTTACGCGCCGCACCAGGCCTACGGCACGCCCGACGATCTGAAAACGCTGGTGAATGCCTGCCACGCCAGAGGCCTCGCCGTGCTTTTGGATGTTGTCTACAATCATTTCGGACCGGCGGGCAACCATCTCGATCAATTCGGTCCTTATCTGATCGAAGCCTATAAAACACCGTGGGGACCGGCCGTAAACCTGGATCACAAGGGCAGCTACGAAGTCCGGCAATTTTTCTGCGACAACGCCGTCATGTGGCTCCGCGACTATCATTTCGATGGGCTGCGCTTAGACGCCGTCCATGCGTTTTTCGATCGGTCCGCAATCCACTTTCTGGAGTATCTTGCAAGCGAGATTGAAAGCCTCTCGGCGAAACTCGGCCGCCACTTTGCACTGATTGCCGAAAGCGATCTCAATGATCCGCGAATCATAACCAGCCGCGAAGCCGGCGGATATGGGCTCGACGCGCAGTGGAGCGACGATTTTCATCACGCGCTGCATAGTGTCTTGACCGGAGAGCGCAAAGGCTACTACGAGGATTTCGGATCGCTCGCCCAGCTTGCGAAAGCGCTGCGCCACGGGTACGTTTACGACGGCATATACTCGTGCCATCGTGGCCGCTTACATGGCCGCCCGGCGATCGGTTTACCGGCCTATCGCTTCCTCGGATATGCGCAGAATCACGATCAGATCGGCAATCGCGCGCGAGGCGAGCGGCTCTGCCAACTCGTCGGCCCTGGCCGTCAAAAGATCGCGGCCGCGCTCGTGTTGACAGCTCCCTTCATTCCCATGCTGTTCCAGGGCGAAGAGTTCTGCGCCTCCTCGCCTTTTCAATATTTTTCGCAGCACCGGGACCCTGACCTCGGCCAGAGAGTTTCCGAGGGTCGGCAAAACGAGTTCGCCGCCTTCGGCTGGCAGGCGAGCGAGATTCCAGACCCGCAGGACCCCGCCACCTTCGAGCGATCCAAATTGAAGTGGGAGGAAATCGGCCGCCAGCCGCACGCCGGGTTACTCGAATGGCACAAGAAATTGATTGCCTTGCGCCGCGCGCATTCGGAATTGACCGACGGACGATTCGATCGCGTTCACGTTGATTTCGATGAGAACGCGCGCTGGTTCGTCATGCGGCGCGGAGCAGTCGAGGTGGCGTGTAATCTCGCGCCGCAGAGCCAGGAAATACCGGTCAGCCGCTCTGTTCACGGCATCCTTTCTTCGGAAAAGAATTATCGGCTGGGGCCAGGCGTGGTTGAATTGCCGGCCGATTCGGTGGCTATTCTAAGCTCTGAAACGCCAGCGCTCACTGGATCAGCATTTCGCGCAAAACGCGCCCGCTTGAGCCGCTGGGTGTCTGAACGTCCAGCATGTTCGTGAGCGTGGGCGCAATATCGTTTGGCTCTATGCGCTCCTCATAGCGCCCCGGCTTGATGCCGGGTCCCATAAACAGCACCGGCACGTGCGTATCGTAGCGGTAGGGCGAAAAATGCGTCGTGCCACTTTTCCCCGGTACGTATCCCGGCTCAAAAACAATTGCGAGATCCGCGCTACGTTTCGTGTTGTAGCCGTTCGTCTCAGCGCGCGCGATGAAGTCGCCCTGGACTCCATTTTCGAGTTGCTCCCGCGTGTACACTCGCGCCACATGCAATCGAGGATTCTCCAAAAGTGCCTGACTCGCCACTTGATAAATTTCGTGTTCGGAAGCGTGCGCATTCTGAACCGCCCAGCGGTTTAGATATATATTGGCTTCTCCGCCGCCCGGCAACGTCCATTTCGCTTGCCCGAATTTTGCCGCCAGAGCCGTTTCCACCACAGTCTGCGGGTTCTCCGCAATGCGGCCTCCCGGCATCCGTTCGGCTTTCTCCTGCTCCGGCGTGGCGGACACTCCGTGGTCGGCGGATAAAACGATCAGCGTATTTTTCAATCCCACTTTTTCATCGATCAGGCGGAAAAGCTTTCCCAATAACTGGTCCGTGCGCATCGCCATGTCGCGAACTTCCGGCGCATCCGGACCAACTCTGTGCCCGACGTAGTCGTTCGAAGAGAAAGACACCGTTAAGAGATCGGTCGCATCGCGCTGCCCCAATTGCTCTCCCATGATCGCTTGCTCTGCGAACCGCTCAATCAGTTCATTCCCCCACGGGCTGGCGGGCAGCTTCGCGTAGGGTAGCTTGCTTGCCGGAGCGGCATGGAAATCCCAGCTCGGAAAACCTTCCCACTTCCGATTGACATATTCGGCGGCCAACCTTTGCGCGTTGAAAGCGCTTGCCCACGCCGGCAGCTCTTTCATATAGAACGTGCTGCTGACAAAGTTTCCGCTCGCGTCATCGAACCAATACGCCCCGGCCGCTCGATGGCCGGAGGGAAGAATTGCGGCGCGAGACTTAATTGAAATGCCGATCACTTTCGATTCCGCGTGCGCGTTGCGAAGCTCGTCGCCCACCGTGCTCACCAAGAGCCTGCGAGGTGAAGCCGGATCGGCATCGGTGCAGTTTGCGCCTTTTGCTTCCTCGCTAGCGCCCACAACTCTTTCGTTCCAATCGCAGACGCTGGTGACGATCTTTCCTTGCTCGCGGTCGTACCATGCGTTGCTCACGATGCCGCTCACCGCTGGCATGGCGCCCGATAGAAAAATACTGTGGCCGACCGCCGTCACCGTCGGCACTTGCGCGTAGTAGGCATCGGTGAAATCGGCGCCTTGGCTGAGCAGTTCGTCCAGCCCGCCGTGATAGTCGCCACGAAAACGAGTCAGATAGTCGTAGCGGAATTGGTCGATAATGATTCCCACAACCAGCTTCGGTTCCGGACGGGGAGCCGCAAGCGACGGCGCAACGCCTTCAACAGCAGCAACGTGATGGCAAAAATACCGGTTCGATGAGCAAACATTCTGCCTCCTACAGCAATTCCTCGCGGCGTTTCGTCTCCAGCGCCTTTACGACCTTGCTAACGTCCTGCGCTTTGCTGCGATGCGCGATTAATAGCGCGTCGGGGGTATCGACGACCACCAGATTCTCTACTCCCACCAGGGCCACCGGTTTGGCAGCATCCACATAATTTCCGCGGCTCGCTTCAGCAATCAATTCGGATCGAGAGGCGTTCTCGTTCGCGTCCTTTTCGGCGAGCGCATAAACGGCTTCCCAACTTCCTACGTCGCTCCAGCCGATATCGTCGAGCGCGATGCCTGAAACTTGCTCAGCGCGCTCGATGATGGCGTAATCCACCGAAATGTTTTCGCAGCGCGGGTACACTTCCGCCACTTTCGCCGCAAACTGTCTGCTGCCGAAACGAGGCAGCCCCGCCAACAGTGTCGCGGTCTTCGGCTGATGATGCCGTATCAGCTCCAGCACTGTGGACGCGCGCCAGAAGAACATGCCGGCATTCCAAAAAAAATTACCGCGTTCGACGAATTGCTTGGCTGTTTTCTCATCCGGCTTCTCGCGAAAGCTTGCGACCGGTAACGCTTCCAGCTTCCCGGGCGCGACGTTTTTTGGAAATTCAATATAGCCATAGCCGGTCTCGGCCCAGCGCGGATGAACCCCTAAAACAACTACGCTGCTCGTTTCCGCCGTACGAAACGCCGCTTTCACGAAATCGCGAAATCGCTTTGTATTCAGAATGAGATGGTCCGCCGGAAACACACCCATGACGGCTTGCGGATCCTTTTCCTGCAGAATATGCGCGGCGAGCGCGATACACGGAGCGGTATTCTGCTGCGACGGCTCGGCGATGACCTGCGGCTTCGGAATTTCCGGCAATTGCTTCCGGATCTCCGCCTGCAGAAATTCGTTAGTAAGAATCCAGATGTTTTCCGGGGGCATTACCCCTGCCAGCCGGTCCACAGCTTGCTGGATCAGGCTGCGATCGCCGAATAATCGAAGCACCTGCTTGGCGGTTCGTTTGCGGCTTCGCGGCCAAAAACGCGTGCCGCGCCCGCCGGCCATAATGACCGCATACCGGTGATTCGCCATAGACTTTTTTAGTGTAGAGTGCCCTCATCATTCTTCCAGTGGCAGCTTCACCGTTTTTCCCGATTGTGCCGACCGCCGCCCCGCATCCAGAATCTCGCTCACCAACACGTTGGTCTTCAGCGACGAAAGACTGCCATCCTCGGAAACATCCCCGCGGATGACGGCGGCCAAATAATGCAGCGGATCGTCATTTGGCGCTTGCAGAGGCGCGGTGCTGTCTACGTGATCGTCGTTTTCGCCCTGGCGCCGCACATCGATTCGATCGTGTCCCACTGTTTTCGCGTATCCGGTCCGGCCGTATACGTCCATGTTCTTAATATCGAAGGGCCAATTCCAGGACGCTTCCAGAATGGCAACGGCGTTCCGGTATTTGAGAATCACATTGGCTTCATCGTCCACCTTCGGATAAACCTCGGGTTGGAGTTGTTGCGTCACCGCGGTTACCGATTCCGGCGCTTCGCCGCGCATCAGCCAGGTCATAAGATCCGCACCGTAGCAGCCGAAATCATACAGCGCGCCGGCGCCGTTCAGCTTCGGATCGGTCAGCCACGCGAAGAATTCCGGTTGCACATGGATCAGCTTCGGACCGCGATGGCCGTCGCGAACTATCACCTTACGGATGTCGCCCAGCGCGTTCTGCCGCACAAGATCCCGCGCCGCACTGTTGCTCGCATACCAGCTGGTTTCATAATCCACCAGAACGTGAATCTTCCCGCGCTGCGCCGCCTTCTCCATCGCCAGCGCGTCTTTATAGCTGACCGCCAGCGGTTTTTCCATCATGACGTGCACGCCGCGCAGGGCGCACTGTTCTACCGCCTGGGTGTGGCCGAACGTGCTGGTGAACACCAGCGCGGCTTGCGGGTGAACGCGCGAGATCATCTCATCCACGCTCGAAAAATAAAGATTGGGCGAGAAGTGATATCTCCGCGCGTAGGAATCGAAGAGCCTCCGGTCCGGATCCACAATTCCGACAATCTCAATGTCGGAGCGGTGCAGCGCGCCTCCCGCCGGCGTTAGGGCGCCACCATTGAGAAAACCGCCAACGTGCCCATGTTCCAGCCCAATAATGCCAACGCGAAGCGGAGCGCAGAGGAGCGGCTGCGCAGCCATCGCCAATAAAGCCAGCCCTGCGGCTGCAATTTTCAGCATGACTTCTCCATTATGGAGAAAGCCGCCGCTGAGTCTCAGAATACAAAATTCAAACTCATCTGAATAAGGCGCGGGTTAAACAGGTTTAGCGCTCCCGCGCCATTTAGCGGAACCAAGCTGCCGAAGGAGCAATTGCCAGAAGGACCTGGAGTGCAGTTTGCGGGGCTGTTCGAAATATTGTTGTTCGGATAGAGCAGATTTTCATTCTGCCGCCAGGTAGAGCCCAAATTGAATACTTCGAATTTGTACTTCAACTGCGCGCGCTCGGATAGCTGGAAGTTCTTGCCGAACGCCATGTCCAGATCGGTGTAGAAAGGCGTTCGCATCGTATTCCGCCCCAGGTTGCCGAACGTCCCCAGTTCGGGTTGCGCAAAGGCGGCCGTATTAAACTCCTGCAAAATGCTGGTTGACCCCGAATTCGGATTCCCAACCAGATTCGCGCGAATGTCGTCCTGCCGTGTCAGCCCAAGCTGATCGTTTCCGCCGCCATACGCATAGATCGTGTAAGGCAAGCCGCTTGAAATCGTGTAAATCCCGCTGGCCTCCCATCCGCCGACAATTGCGTTCCACTTGCCGAGATCCCACCGCTTTCCTTTTCCCACCGGAATCTCGTAAGAACCTGTCCCCACCAGTCGATGTGTCTGATCGAAATTGGCTGGTCCATATTCCGCTGCGATATCGTGCGGATTCTGGATAAAGCTGTTCGATCCAAATTGCAGACCAATCACCGATAGCGTATCGAGGGCCTTCGAAAATGTGTAATTGAGTTGGTATTGCAAGCCGTTGTTTAACCGTTTCTCCAGACGAACTTGCAGTGAGTTATAAGTGGACCAAAAAATATTCGCGTTTGCATACGACCGCACTCCGATATTGGGATATGGGTTGCGCGTGTCCACTGGTTGGAAATTCGGATCGCTTAGGCAGTTTGCGCTCGACTGCGCCGCTTCCTGCACGTCACGATAAATATTGCAGGGGTCGCCCGGAACCGTGGGCAGAAATCCGGCATTGAAATACCAGTAGCCGTTCTCGTGGGCTGCCCGGGAGCCAATATAGCCGATATCCAACAAAGTAGTCGGATTCAGCGCAAACTGGGTATCTAACGTCCACTGCTGTGTTCGCGGGCTTCGGTTATCCGGCCAGTTGATCTGATTGTTCGCTTGCCATCCCGGTAATTGGAAGTAACTGAGATCCTGGCTGGGGGGAAACGGATCCCACAATGAGCCCAGTTGCACCGGAGAGGTTTTCGTGTCGCCCAGAATATTTGGATAACTTACATTGGGCGCGGTGTAAAGGTTGTCCGCATCGTAAGTGGTCAGCTCGTAGTAACGGGAATAAATGTCGTAGAAAATTCCATAGCCGGCCCGGATCACGAACCGATCCGTTGAGAAGGGCCGCCAAGCCAACCCGATGCGCGGAGCGAAATCCTTCCAATCCTGCGGTACCAGTGTCGCGGGCGCACAGCAGCGAATCAGGTTCGGGTCCACGCCCGGCGCCGAAGATACCTGCTGCACGAAGTTTTTGTTGGCCCATTCGAACCCTCCCCCGTTGCTGAAATCCAAGCCTACGCCGTTCAGATTGTGGTTGCGGAAAGCTGGCGGAATTTCATATCGCAGCCCAAGATTCACGGTGAGTTTGGGAGTCACGCGAATATCGTCCTGCGCAAAAAAATTCCAGTTCATGCCGCGCACGTTGTAGAGATCCCCCGGAACCTCGGTTGGATGACTCGCGTTCTGCACGTCGCCAACAAGAAAATCGGCGAAAGCATTGCCTGCGGTCGGGCCCGGCGTGCCCGCGGCGCTCGGGTCCGACGCCGTGAATGCGCCGTTGAAACCGAGCGAGCCTTGCGTGCCGTAACCATCGATCAGATCTATCTGATACAGCCTCGCCTCGGCCCCCAAAGTCAGAGTGTGACGGCCTTTCACAATCTTGAGATTCTCGACGGCCTGATAGATGTGGTTGTTGTCAAACCACCCCGAGTTACCGTTTCCTAACGTCAGGCCTTGATAGCCGCTGAAGCTTGTAATAGGAGGGCCAAAAAATTCCGGAATCTGCGGCACATTCTTGAAACCTAGCTCGGTGGCGATATCGGCGCCGCCTGAAGTCGTCGAGCCATCTTCAAAATGGAGAAAGTTATAACCCACCCGGACTTCGTTGATGATACTCGGGGTAAAAGTATGCTGCCAGTTCAGTCCAAATAGTTTATCGGCGGTGTACTTCACCTCGCCCGAGAGTGGAATGATCGAATTGTTGTTAAATAACTGGTCGCCGATAATTCCCGTAAAGAACAAGCGATCGTTGTCACCCAAGTTCTCATCCACGCGCATCGTGATTGGATTCGTATCCCACGGCTTTGCCACAAGCTGCAGATAATTGCCGCCGCTCGTACACGGGTTTGAGCAAAAAGAGTTTGGAGACGGAATATACTTCAGCATGTTCTGGGCGATGGGATTGAGGCGATTCGATGGAATCTGATTATTGGCAAAGGCAACTCGGCCCGTTGGATTATCGGCCGTCGCGGGCACGGACCCGGTGGTCAGAGGATCGTAAATCGGATAAGGCCAATCGGAAAAGTTTCCCGCGCGCTCCTGCGCCGTCGGCACGTCGGCCGTGGAGCCCTGCGCTTGCCGCTTGATACCGTATTCGTCGGAAAAAAACCAGAATGTCTTGTTTTTGCCGTTGTACAGCTTAGGAATCTGTAGCGGGCCACCGAGGGTAAACCCGAACTGATTCTGTTTCAGGATGTTCTTGAGCGGAAGCGGCGTCGCCGTCGGGTTCTGCGCGTTCAGAAATTTATTTAACGGACTTTCCGGCTGGAAAAAATCGTTCTGGACAAAATCGTAAGCGTTGCCGTGATACTGATTCGTCCCGGAGTTGACCGCCACGTTCACTTGCGCCGAGCCTTGCCCGTATTCGGCCGAATAGAGCCCGTCTTGCGCCTTGAACTCGCTCACCGCGAAGGAGGACGGCAGGTTGGAAGGAGACGCAAAGAATTGATCGTTGTCTGTGATGCCGTCGATCAGATAACTCACCGATTCCGGCCGCGCTCCGTTGACACTCGTCTCCAGATAGTCGGTATTCAGCCCGTGCATCGTCCACGCCCAGGCCGGCCCTCCGCCCATCACAGCAGCTCCGGCTTGCACGCGCAGCAGGTTGGAAATATCGCGGCCATTAATCGGCAGCTCTTGAATCAATTGCTGGGTGAATGTGGTGCCGATGGTGGTGTTATCTGTCTGCACCATTTGGGCGCCGGCCTCAACTGATACCTGCTGAGTTATCGCGCCGACCGACAACGCGAAATTCTGGCGCAGCGTCTGATCGACTCCCAGATGCAGATTCGTCGCTTGTTCCGCTTTAAAGCCGCTGAGTTCCACCGACAGGGTGTAAAGCCCCGGCTCCACATTGACGAAAACGTAATCGCCCACCGAACTCGATGCCGCTGTCTGCTTGATGCTGGTGCGGACATTGGTCAGCGTGACGTGCGCGCCTTCCACGGCCGCGCCGCTTGCGTCGCTGATATGCCCGAGCACCGTTCCTTGGGCATTCTGCGCCCGCAGAGCGCCCGGCCATAACAAGCCGAGCAGTAAAACGAATGGAAGAAAGGTCCTTCCCCACAGCATATCGAAACGCTCCTCTCCCAGAGATAAACCGCTATGTAGCACTTGGCTACATAGTACTTTGGGTACAGTCTATCCCAAATGAATTGTGGCGGCAAGCTCCAACGACTCGTAAAAATGCTATATAGCAGTAGAGAAAAGCATTCAATAAGCTACAACTGGGATAACGGTGGCAATGAACGTAACCAGGCGCTCGTTTGTGCTTGCGGCGCCGATGGCGGCCTCCGCGCTGGCCGCATCGGAATTTCACATTCCGCCGCCCGCCCCGTATGGACCACTTCCTTCCCCGCAGCAATCCCGCTGGAGCGAAATGGAGTTTTACAACTTCCTTCATTTCTCCATCAACACCTTCACGGATAGAGAGTGGGGTTACGGGGACGACGATGCCGCGCTATTCAATCCAACCGCTTTCGACGCGGATGCGATCGTCGAAACACTGAAAGTCGCTGGAAGCACAGGCGTGATCCTTACTTGCAAACATCACGATGGCTTTTGCTTGTGGCCGACGAAAACCACGGACTATTCGGTGCGCCAGAGTCCCTTCCGGGGAGGCAAGGGCGACGTCGTCAAAGAAGTGTCGGAGGCCGCGCGCCGCCACAGAATCAAGTTCGGCGTTTATCTTTCGCCCTGGGATCGCCATCAGGCCAGCTATGGAACGCCTGCTTATCTGGCCGTCTATCGCCAGCAAATGAAGGAGCTTCTCACCAACTACGGCCCCGTCTTTGAAATCTGGCATGACGGCGCAAACGGGGGGGACGGTTATTACGGCGGCGCCAGAGAGAAGCGCATTATCGACAAGCACAGCTATTACGAATGGCCGGAAACCTGGAAACTCGAGCGGCAACTCCAGCCGGACTGCGTGCGCTTCAGCGACGCCGGCCCGGATATCCGCTGGATTGGCAATGAGAAGGGAATCGCCGGCCAACCGTGCTGGGAAACCTACACGCCGCGCTCGGAAAACGGTGGCCCCGGAGTTCCAGGCGATATCCGGGAACGGGAAGCGGCTACCGGAACCAGAAATGGCGCGTTTTGGATGCCACCCGAATGCGACGTCTCCATTCGTCCCGGCTGGTTCTGGCATGAGAAGGAGAATTTGCGGGTAAAAACCCCTCGCGAAGTGCTGCAGCTCTACTACGATTCGGTCGGCCGCGGCGCCGGTTTCTTGTTGAATGTGCCGCCCGACCGCCGCGGTTTGATTCATGAGCAGGACGCAGCCTCGCTGCGGAGTTTCGGAAATTTATTGCGTTCCAGCTTTGCGGTGAATCTCGCGGCTCGCGCGAAGATCACCGCAAGCAGTATCCGCGGTAATGCTCCCGTGTTTCGTGCGGAAAATTTGCTCGACAGCAATCGTTATACCTACTGGGCTCCCGCCGATTCCGCGTCCGAACCGCAAGTCGAACTCGCCTTCGAGCGTCCCATCCGCTTCAATCTCGTACGCCTGCGTGAGAACATCCAGCTTGGCCAGCGTGTCGACGCCTTTTCGGTCGACATCTGGCGCGGCGGCGCATGGGCAGCGTTCGCGCAAGGGGCCAGCATTGGTTCTTGCCGCATTCTTCGCTCCGATGATCCGATAAGTACTACGAAGGTGCGGCTGCGGGTGACGCACGCCTCCGCATGCCCGGCCTTATCCGAATTCGCGTTGTTTTCCGAAACCTGATGCCACAAAAAAAGCGCGCCAAGCAGCCTGCTTACCAAAAAATACAGCGCATTGTGCAGCAACGCATTAAGCGCCAGAAGCTCAAACCGGGGGACGCTGTTTCTTCCGAAAGAGAGCTGGCGCGCATCCACCGCGTTAGTCTGATGACCGCCCGCAATGCGCTGGTCGGCCTCGAGCGCCAGGGCATGGTGGAGAGGCGGCGGGGCTCGGGAACTTTTGTTGCGGTCCCGCGCGTCGAATACACCAAACTGGTCAGCACTACAGAGCTCATGGCGAGCCGCGGCTTTTCGGTGCGCTCCCGAATCCTTTGCAAAAAGATCATCGACGATCAGCCCGAGATCGCCGCCCGGCTGGGTCTCCCGGTACACAGCCCGCTCGTCAAGCTGGAGCGGCTCCGCCAGGTGCAGGGCCAACCGCTCGCCATTGAGATCGGCTATTTTTCCGCGGACCGGTTTGCCGGCGTCGCGAAAAAACCTCTCCAGCACGGTTCGCTCTTCACGACGCTCGAAGACGTGTATCAAACAAAATTGGCGTATGCCGATGAAGAGCTGGATGCGACCGCAGCCGACGCAAGAGTCGCCGGTTTGCTCGATATCGAAGAAGGAGCGCCTATCCTGCGCATCCGGCAATTGATCTATTCGACTCTCGGCCAACCCGCGCTCTACGTCCTCGGCCTGTACCGCTCAGACAGGCATCAAGTGCTGAACCGCCGCTTCCGCCGCTAAGCTGGACCATGGCCTCCAAAACGGTCTATCTCTCCCTTGGTTCCAACCTCGGCGACCGTCAGGCGAATCTCCAGCGCGCTCTCGAGAAGCTCGAACAGGAGCGCATCCATATTGTTGCGCGATCCTCCATCTACGAAACCGAACCGCGCGACCTGCCCACGCAGCCCTGGTTTTTGAATATGGCGGTTGCCTGCGAAACGCGCTGCTTTCCGCTTCAATTGCTTAGCGTGTTGCAATTCATCGAGCGCGAGCTCGGACGAGTGCGCGGTGCGAGGGCGGTGCCCAAAGGCCCGCGTATCATCGATCTCGACATTCTCCTGTTCGGAAATATCGCCATGAACACGCCGCAACTGGCGATTCCGCACCCTCACATGTTGGAACGCCGCTTCGTGCTGGAACCGCTAATAGAAATCGCTCCCCATCTCAAACACCCGGAAACCAAACAGCCGCTGAGCGGATATCTCCATCAATTGGCGGCGCAGAAAATCCGAAAACTCGCGGCAAATATCTGAGCCGCTGGGCTCAGCATCATAAACGTTAACGTCAAATTAGATATTCCGCATAGCTGATGACGATTGAACACCGTCTCGATGCTGCGATCGCTCAAGTGCGCGTTTGGCTATAGCGGGTGGCCGCCAACTTCAGTGGCCCACTTGCGCTTTTTGTCCCGCAGAATATCGGGAATCCCGACAGGTGACAAATCGTGATCGAGCGTCTCAAGCACCTCAAAATCAAACGCCTCCTCGCCACAGGCGTTCCATTCCTCTTGAAGCCGCTTATCACGGTGGAGACCGCCCCGTAGCTGGAACCATGCTCCGTTGCGGGCCGCCTCCAGATTGGGGGAGGAGTCCACCCAAACGGCTCCCGTGATCCTGCATCGAATCGCGAAGATCCCTTTCGGAACTTTGCGAGCCTTAAACTCCTTAGCGGCTTCTTTTCGATTTACGTTCGATCCCATGACATTACCCGTGTGCCTTTTGTCGAGACCCCACTCACCCTTGATAACAAGAACGCTTTGAAGCGGCTGGTTCTCGACGCTGTTGGCGCCTAACGCGCAAACCGTAGACCTGACGAATTGGCCGGGTGCCTGGACGAAACGGGGTAACGCTTATCGGTTCACTCCTTGTTAACCGGATCGGGCTGCGCTTTCGGATCCAGCTTCTCAATCAGCACCATTGCAATGCGATTGCGATCCATCTTCGTAATCGTAAAGCGCCGGCCGCCGTACTCGATCGAATCTTTCACACGCGGAATGTGCCCAAGCTGGAACAGTAAAAACCCGGCCAGCGTTTCAAAACCAGCCTCGGCCGGCAGCACGAGGCTGTAGTGGTTTTCCAAATCGCGGATCGTCGTGCCGCCTTCCAATTGCAACACGCTCTCCGGGTACGGCGGAGCGGGCCGGACTACGTCATGCTCGTCCCCAATATCCCCGAAGATCTGCTCCAGCACGTCTCCCAACGTCACCAGTCCCGTCACCGTTCCGAACTCGTCCACCACCAGAGCCATATGCGTGTGCCTGCTCCGAAATTCGTCGATCAATTGGCTCAGCGGCTTGCTCTCGGGCACCACCAGCGGCTTGCGTATGAAGCGGCGCAGGCGGAAAGGACGCGCATCGCGGCGGCGGGCGTGGGCGAAGCGCCGCTCATCCCAAACCCGCATCAGATCTTTGTAATGAACGAGGCCCACGATCTGTTCCGGCCGGTCGTTGTCATAGACGGGAACGCGCGTGAACTTATGTTCGGTCATTACGCTCAACACGCGCTCCAGGTCCGCATCCACTGGAAGCGATACGATGCTATGCCGCGGTGTCATGATCTCGCGCGCCGAATAGCCGGAAAGCTCGATGAGGCGTTGAATCGCGTCCTGCTCGAATTGCTGCAAGTGCCCTTCATGCCGGCTCGATTGCACGATATACTTCAGCTCTTCCGGCGTGTGGCCGCCGCGTGCGTGCCCCGTCCCCCGGCCCAGCACGCGCAGAATCAGCGCCGACGAGCGTTCAATCACCACCACGAACGGCTGCGACACCCGGTAGAAAACCAGCAGCGCCGGCGCCGCCAGAACCGCAATGCGGTCCGCTCTTTCCAGCGCCAGATTTTTAGGAACCACCTCGCCGACGATCACGTGAGCATAGCTGATGATCAAAAATGCCGCCGCGAACGCAAATCCGTGTAACAGTACCCGCGAAGCGTGCAGGCCCAGCGGCTCCAACAAATTCCGCAGGACCTGGTAGACGGTATCTTCGCCCGCCCATCCCATGCCCAGGCTGGCAAGCGTGATGCCCACCTGCGTAACCGATAACAGGCGGCCCGGATTCGCCAGCAGGTTCAGCGCGCTTTGGGCGCCCGTTTGCCCTTGTTCCGCCAATTCGCGCAAACGCGACTGCCGCACCGAAACCAGCGATACTTCCGCTGCGGCAAAAAAGCCGTTCGCCGCCAGCAGGATCGCCAGAATGAGGAAGCGAATCGTCATCTCTTAACTGTCGTCCGGCTCCGCGCACCGCGGGCTTTTCGCACCAGCAGAGTAAAATCGGTGCGTGCTAACCCGCCTGGTTCGCATTATCAATGTGAGCATAGCGGTTCTGGTTGTGCTCCTCGCTGTTGCGGTCTATTGGTACGCGGTGCGTCCGCTGCCCAAAACCTCAGGCGAAATTACGGCGCCCGTCCGCGCCCCCGCCGTCATCCGCCGCGATGCCCGCGGCATTCCCCATATCGAAGCCTCTTGCTGGCAGGATGCGATTTTTTTGCAGGGCTATGCTACCGCTCAAGACCGATTGTGGCAGATGGATACGCTGCGCCGCTTTGGCGCGGGTGAGTTGGCCGAAGTCTTCGGCCAGCCCGCTCTGGCCCTCGATGAGCGCTCCCGCAAAATGCGCATGCCCGCTATCGCGGAAAGCTATTTGGAGCGCCTCCGTCCGCAAGTCCGCGAACTGCTGATCGAATACGCGCGCGGCGTTAACTATTTCATCGCTACCCATCGCGGCGATTACTCGCTCGAATTTTCGCTGCCTGGCCATTCCTACGATCCGCGGCCCTGGACGGTAGTGGATTCCCTGCTCGTGGGCCTGGTCATGACCCGCGATCTCACGGACTCTTCCAAATTCGAATTCGATCGAGGCGCACTGCTCCAAATTGCGGATCCGGTGAAAGTCCGGACTTTGTTCCCGGCCACTCAAGGACAGTACGTGAGCCCGGGATCGAACGCGTGGGCAGTATCAGGCGCGCATTCGGCCGACGGCAAACCGATGGCCGCGAACGATCCGCATCTGGCGTACGGCGTCCCGGGAACGTGGCATCTGGTTCAACTGAAAGCGCCCGGGCTTGACGTCTCCGGCGCCGCGCTGCCGGGCTTGCCAGCCGTCATCACCGGCCACAACCAAAACATTGCCTGGGGTGTGACGAATCTGCAGGCGGATGTGATGGATCTCTACCTGGAGCGTATGGATCAGCGCACCGGGCGGTATTTGTTCCAAGGCAAAGTCGAGCAGGCGCAGCTCGATCGCCAATGGATCGGCGTGCGGGATCGCAAGCCGGTAGAGGTTGATACCTGGGTCACGCGCCATGGCCCGGTCGTCATTGAGGAAAACGGCAAAAACTACAGCATGCGATGGACTGCGGCGGAGGGTTTCGAATTTCCGTTCTTCGATATCGACCGTGCGGCGAACTGGCAGCAGTTTCGCGCCGCGCTCGGCGGGTTCTGGAGTCCCGCGCAAAACTTTATCTACGCGGATCGCGCCGGCAACATCGGATATCAAGCGGCCGGCCGCGTGCCCATACGCCGCGATTTCGAGGGCGAAGCGCCGCTCGATGGATCCTCCGGCCAATTCGAATGGAGCGGCTACATCCCGTTCGAACAGATGCCGAGCCTTTACAATCCGGCCTCCGGAATTGTAGCAACGGCCAATCAGAATCCGTTTCCGCCGAAGTTTCCATATGCTGTCGAGGGAAGCTTCGCCGATAAATATCGCATTGACCAGATTCGCGCCCTGCTGGGCCGCAAGAAAAAGTTGAACGTGGGCGACATGCTTTCGGTGCAAAAAGATGTTTACTCGGCCTACGACTACTTTCTCTCGCGGCAAGTTCTCGCAGCGTTCGCACAGCTCGGCAGTAGGGATGCGCTCGTGCGCGCCGCAGTCCCCGTCTTGCGCCGCTGGAATGGGCAGATGGATAAAGACCAGGCCGCTCCCATGATGACCGGGTTGCTCAACGATCAAATCGGGACTACGCTCGTCGTCTCCCTATTGCAGCCCGCGCTCAACAAAGCGATCGCCGCAAAGTTGAAATCGCAGCCGCAGAATTATCACAACAAAACCGGCAAGCCGGGGGGCAGCGCGATCGGCTACCGGGGACTTGCCGCGAGTGGTCCCGCGATTCCCAGCATTGTTCCGCGGCCGCAAATAATCGAAATGCTGCTGCGTTCGCGCCCGCGCGGCTGGGTGGCGCGCGACGATTGGAACGCGTGGCTACTCGAAAACTTCGGCTCCGCCCTGCAGACGGGAAGAGCAGCGCAAGGGACGCCCGTTTCAAAATGGCGCTGGGGACGCGTGCTCCAGTGGCATTTCGAGCATCCCGTGGGCAAGAACTTGCCGCTAGTGGAGCGGTTCTTCGATATCGGCCCCGTCCCGATGAGCGGATCCGGCACCACAGTCAAGCAGACCACCGGAACGCTTGGACCTTCAGAACGAATGGTCGTCGATCTCGGCGATCTCGACAAGTCCGTGCAGAATCTGGTACTGGGCGAATCGGGTTTTGTGGCGTCGGGACATTACAAAGATGAATGGCCCGCCTACTACGTGGGAAAAAGCTTTCCAATGGAGTTCGACCACGTCGATGCAAAAGAGATCCTGCGCATTCGGCCGTCGCCGTGATGACCATCTACAGCATCGGCCACTCAACCCATTCCGCCGATGAGTTTCTCCGGATTTTGCGCGCCTACTCCATCGAACTTCTGGCAGACATCCGGACCGTTCCGCGCTCGCGCCGCAACCCGCAGTTTGAGACAGCCGAGCTCAGCCGCTTTCTGCGCGAGCACGGCATCGCGTACACGCATATCCCCGCATTAGGAGGATTGCGGCACGCGCGCAAAGATTCAATCAATACCGCCTGGGAAAACGCCTCGTTCCGAGGGTACGCCGATTACATGCAAACGCCCGAATTCGAAGCGGCCCTTGCGGATCTCATCGCAACTGCCGCGGAGAAGCGCACCGCAATCATGTGCGCCGAAGCGGTGCCCTGGCGATGCCATCGATCGCTGGTGGGCGACGCTTTGCTGGTGCGAGGGTTCGCGGTCGAAGACATTCTAGGCGAGAAAAGCGCAAAACCGCACAAACTGACGGCGTGGGCGCAAGTCGAAGGCCTGCGGATTACCTATCCGAAACGCGAGCCGCCAATATTTGAAGGCGCGTGATAATAGAAGGAAACATGGCGACGGCAGCCAATCTTGTCCCGCTCGATGAATATTTGCAGCATTCCTATTCGCCCGATTGCGAATACATCGATGGCGTCATTTTGGAGCGCAATGTGGGTCAAGGAAAACACGCGTTTACGCAATCGAGACTTTTAATTCGATTAACGAAATTGACGGAACATAGAAGCCTTCTCGTCCTAGTGGAGCAACGAACGCGTGTGGCGCCGAGTCGCGTGCGTATTCCGGATGTGTGCGTCGTTCAGAAGCTCGAGGAAGTTATCAGCGAACCGCCACTCCTGTGCGTCGAGGTCCTTTCGCCCGACGACCGCTGGGCGCGCGTCAACGCAACTATTGCCGATTATCAAGCGATGGGAGTCTCCTGCGTGTGGGTCGTCAATCCTTACGAATCGCGAGCCTGGATTTTTGAACTGGATACTCCGCCCGCGGAAGTAAAGGACGGCAAACTCACGGCGCAAATGCTGAGCGTTGAAGTTTTGCTCGCTGATGTGCTGCCACCTGCGGCATAAATGCGCGGGAAACAGGCGGACCCCGCTTTCAGTCCTATCAACGAAGGATTGAAAATTATGCCAACCCAGGAAGAACACGACGAACCCCAAAATCTGGTCGAAGCTCCAGGAGAAGCCGAGCACGCCGCGCGCAGTCTCGAAGATGCGGCGGATTCAAATGCTACCCTCCAAGGCTACTACGCCATGAACAACGCAAAACCTCCGGAAGAAATCGAACAAGAGGCGCTAAAAGACAAACAACCCGCGAAGCGCGATAAAGATCGATAGCGCAAAATTCACGCCCGTGAAGCTCTATCGAACGCGCACCGGTTTTGTTGTGGAAGATGCCGGTCATCACCGCCTGGTTGCCGATTCCGACTGGAATGCCCTGATTGCGCGTGACGATCTAGCCGATTCTGTCGAATCCGCGGCTTCTCGCGGGAGGCCGTGTTCAGCGCCCGATCCCGCCTCTCTCCTCTCGCCCATCGCCATGCAGGAAGTTTGGGCCGCCGGTGTGACTTACCATCGCAGCCGTACCGCGCGCATGGAGGAATCGCAGAGCGCGGGCGGCGGCAACTTTTACGACCGCGTCTACCAGGCCGAACGCCCCGAGCTCTTTTTCAAATCATCGCCCCACCGCGTCGCGGCCCCCGGAGCGCCCGTGCACATTCGCAAGGATTCCAAATGGAACGTTCCCGAGCCCGAACTCACGCTGCTGGTATCTTCCTCCGGAAAACTCACCGGCTACACCATCGGCAACGACATGAGCTCGCGCGATATTGAAGGCGAAAACCCGCTCTACTTACCGCAAGCCAAGGTCTACGACCGCTCCTGCGCGCTCGGCCCGTGCATCCTCGTTTCCGCCGCTCCGCTCGCGTCCGAAACGCGCATTCATATGGAAATTCTGCGAAACGGAACCGTGTCGTTTTCCGGCGAAACCAGTCTCACGCAAATGAAGCGTTCCCCCGAAATCCTCATCGAATATCTGTTTCGCGAAAACTCGTTTCCGAACGGCTGTTTCCTGCTAACCGGAACTGGCATCGTCCCGCCCGATTCCTTCACGCTCCAACCGGGCGATCGCATCCGCATTTCCATCGACGAAATCGGCACGCTCGAAAACCCGGTCGATTAACAAAATTCAGCCTGCGACGCTCGGCAGGAATCTGCAGCTCGCACAATTGCTTCGATACTACGGTCGACGTCTTCGTCAGTGGTCGACCAGTTACTCACGCTGATCCGCATCGCACTACGGTTCTTCCACACGGTTCCTCCGCACCAGCAACTGCCATCCTCTTGGATCGCCGCGATGGTGCGCTTAGTTTGTTCCGGATCGCCGAACGAAACCAGGACCTGATTGAGCACTACTTCATTGAGCACTTCATACCCGGCCGCCCGCAAGCCGTCCGCGAAGCGGCGTGCCTGGCGACAGTTGCGCTCGATTATTTCGGCAATGCCGGCGCGGCCAAGAGATCGCAGAACCGCGTAGACGGGAATTGCCCGCGCACGCCGGGATTCTTCGGGCACAAACTCGTGAGGGTCGCGCTCGCCGCTGGTTGTGACGATATAGGCGGCGGCAAGCGACATCGCGGTGCGATGCGCAGGCTCATCGGAGCAAAACACGATGCCGCAATCGTAAGGCACGTTGAGCCACTTGTGCGCATCGGTCGCCACGGAATCGGCCAACTCGAGACCCTGCAAGAGCTTTGCGTGCTGAGGAGAAGCGGCGGCCCAGAGGCCGAATGCACCGTCGACATGTAACCAGGCTCCGCGATCGTTTGCCGCTTCGCCGATTTCGCGGAGAGGATCGATAGCGCCCGTATTCACGTTGCCGGCCTGTGCGCAAACGATGCATGGCCCCTGACGAGTGCGCAGAACTTTAGAGAGATCACCGGCGCGCATGCGGCCCTGACCATCGGTAGGGATTTTTAGAACGCGATTGGCGCCCAGACCTAGAAGCCGCAGCGCCATGGCTATGCTGTAATGCGCTTCCTCGTTCACCACCACATCGATGGGTGGCGCTCCGAAAAGGCCGTTCGCCTCGACATCCCACCCGACATTTTTTAACACTCGATGGCGCGCGGCCGCTAGCCCGGTAAAGTTCGCCATCTGGCAGCCCGTTACGAATCCGAAGCTCATAGCCGGCGAGAGTCCCGCGAGCTCGAGCAACCAAGATCCGGTAATCTGCTCAATTACAGAGACCAGAGGAGAGAGCGCGAAGATACCGGCGTTTTGATCCCAGGAGGATGTAAGCCAATCAGCAGCAGTTGCGACTGGAAGACTGCCCCCCACGACAAACCCGAAGTACCGAGGACCGGCAGAGGCGATCGTGCCGGTCAGGCCGGCGCTGGCTAGAACTTCGGTGACAGCTTCCGGGGCGGTGTGTTCCGTGGGAAGCGGGCCACCAAGAACTTTTCGCAGGTCATCGGCTGTGACCATCGCACGTACCGGCCTGGAATCCAGGGACGTAAACCACGCCGCAACGTGGCGCTGGACGCTTGCAAGAAGATTTGAGATCTCATCCGGCATTCACTTTAAGCCCATTTTCTGAAGAGCCCATGTTAACAATCTGTCGCTGACCTAAGCTGAAGATTGGTGCTTGGGGATTTCGTCAGCTTCGAATCGATGCTCCAGCGGCACAGTCTGCCTGTGCTGCGGAGGGCGCAGGTTTCGACGCTTCAGATCAACGTCGGTAAGGTGTGCAATCAGGCTTGCCAGCATTGCCATGTGGACGCGGGACCGAAGCGGACCGAGAGCATGGCAGCGGGGACGGCGGATCGCGTGCTGGCGGTGCTTGCGAACAGCCCGGGTGTGGCGATCGTGGATATTACCGGAGGCGCGCCGGAGCTGAATCCGAATTTTCGGCGCTTGGTATTGGAAACCCGAAGCTCCGGGCGGCGGGTGATCGATCGCTGCAATTTGACTATCCTGCTGGAGCCAAAATTTGAAGATCTGGCGAGCTTTCTCGCCGAACAAACAGTAGAGATTACAGCGAGTTTGCCTTGTTACACGCGTGAGAACGTCGATCAACAGCGCGGGCGCGGAGTTTTCGATAAAAGTATTCAGGCTTTGCAACTGCTGAACGGTCTTGGATACGGGATCGATCCGCGGCTCCCGTTGAATCTGATCTATAATCCCTTGGGCGCGTCGCTGCCGCCGCCGCAGGAGGCGCTCGAAACGGATTACAAGCGGCATCTCGCGGAAGATTTCGGAATACGATTTAACCGGCTCTTCACCTTGACCAATATGCCGATCAGCCGATTCGCCGATTTCCTGGCGCGCACGGGGCAGGAGGCACGGTATCTTCAATTGCTGGAAGATCGGTTCAATCCAGCGGCCGTGGAGCATGTGATGTGCCGCTCGCTGATCAGCGTGGGTTGGGACGGAAAAATCTACGATTGCGATTTTAATCAAATGCTGGAGATTCAAACGCCGAACATGCCGGCCATTTGGGATATCGAATCGTTCGAAGCGCTGGCCGACGCTCCGATTGCGACGGCGCGGCACTGTTTCGGCTGCACGGCGGGCGCAGGATCAAGCTGCGGCGGAACGCTCACGTAGACTGAGATTTCTATGGATATTCGTGTTGGGAGTCGGTATTTGCTTTGCGCGCTGATTTGTTTGCCGCTGCCGGTTTTCGCGCAGCAACACCAGCCGACTCCGCTGCCAAGGCAGCAGCCGATGGAAGATTCGGCGGCGGTCGCGCGTGGGCAGACGTTATTTAAATCCAGTTGCGGATTTTGTCATGGGAACGATGCCACGGGAGCGCGGGCGCCGGATTTGATGCGCTCGGCGATTGTGGTTCACGACGACCGCGGTAATCTGCTGGGACCTTTTATTCGCAATGGGCGGCCGGATAAAGGCATGCCCAGCTTCACAACCATGAAAGATGACGAGATTTCCGATATTGTCGCGTTTCTGCATCATCAAGAAAGTGCGTCGCTGCACAGCAACCGAGTGCGGCGCGATTATCCGCTGTCGCGTTTGCTCACGGGCAATGCACAAGCGGGCAAGGCGTTCTTCGATGGCGCAGGAGAATGTTCCCGATGCCATTCGGTGACGGGAGATCTGGCACACATTGCAAACAAATATTCACCCATCGATCTGCAGCAGCGCATAGTCTATCCGTCGAGTAAGAAGACCCTGGAGACCGCTGTTGTCACAGTGAAAGATGGCGGGCGCTTCGAAGGCCCGGTGGTGCACGAAGACGATTTTAGTATCGGGATCACGTGCCAGGATGGTTGGTACCGATCGTGGCCTCTTGGGGACGTTACGGTGGAGATTCACGACCCCCTCGAAGCGCATCGCGAATTGATGAATAAGTACACAGACGCGGATGTCCACAATCTGTTCGCGTATCTGGAGACATTGAAATAGCGATGACGAGATTCTTTTTTGCGATCCTGCTGTTCGGTTCAGCCGTATCGGTCGGTTGGGGCGCGGATGAGGGCTTGAATCCAGACGCGATTGCCAAGCCGCTAGCGCGCGAGTGGCCGACGTTTAATGGCGACTACTCGGGGCGGCGGTACAGCAGCCTCGCCCAGATTAACCAAAGCAACGCCGGGAAATTGACGCTGGCGTGGGTGTTGCAACCACTATCGGTGGGAATTAAATCGACACCGCTCGAAGTGAACGGGATTCTGTATTTCACGACGCCGGATAACGTGTGGGCGGCGGATGCGCGGACAGGGCGGATCATCTGGCATTACTATCGCGAATCGGCGGGAGATCATATCGGCAATCGCGGAGTTGGGATGTACAAGAATTGGCTGTATTTCGAAACGCCAGATTGCCATCTGATCTGCCTGAATGCGAAAGACGGTTCGGTGCACTGGAATATCGAACTGGCCGATCCGAAGCTGGGCTATTTCGCGACGATGGCGCCGCTGATCGTGCGCGATCACGTGATTGCGGGAGTCTCGGGCGATGTGACGGACATTCCAGGATTTCTGGAATCGATCGATCCGGACACGGGGAAAGTGCAGTGGAAATGGAACACGGAGCCGGCGCCGGGCGAACCGGGATCTGAGACCTGGCCGGCAAAAAGCGATGCGATTTCGCATGGGGGCGGAATGACGTGGATGACCGGCACGTACGATCCGGAGTCGAACCAACTTTATTGGGGTATCGGCAATCCGAATCCGGTAATGGCCGGCGATGCGCGCCGCGGTGAGAATTGGTACACCTGTTCGATTGTTTCGCTCAATCCCGACACCGGTAAGCTGAACTGGCATTTTCAGGCGTCGCCGCATGATACGCACGATTGGGATGCAGTGCAGACGCCGATTTTATTCGATGACGAATATCACGGCGTGCATCGAAAGCTGCTCGCGCAGGCCAGCCGCAATGGCTATTTCTTCGTCTTGGATCGAACCACGGGCGAGCATATTCTAACGGCGCCGTTTATCCGGACAAATTGGGCGAAGGGGATCGATTCGCGCGGCGAGCCGATTCCGAATCCGGAAAAAGAGCCGAAGCCGGACGGGACGCTGGTTTCGCCAGGCTCGGATGGCGCGACGAATTGGCTGGCGCCGAGCTTCGATCCGCAGACGAAGCTGTTCTATGTGAGCGCGCGGCGGCTGTGGAGCATTTTCTATATGACGGCGGAAGGGAAGCCGGAGGGCTGGGCTGGGCGCGACCGTAATTTGTGGGCGGACTCGGTGCTGGAGGCGATCGATTACACGACCGGCGGAATACGGTGGAAGCGCGAGATTGGAGATGGCGAAGGCAGCGCGGGAATTTTGACGACTGCTGGGAATCTTCTGTTCACGGCCGACAATGCGGACAATTTACTGGCGCTGGATCCGGCGACGGGCAAAGCGCTTTGGCACGTGAATTTGGGCGCGCGGATACAGACGGCGCCGACAACTTATGAGCTGGATGGGAAGCAGTATTTGCTGACGCCGGCGGGCGGGTTGATTTTTGCGTGGGTGGTGGCGAAGTAGCGAACTAGCCTGCCGAACGGCCTTTTTGAGCGGCGATTTTCGCACGCATTGCTTTCATTCGCTCGCGCTGGGCTTCCGAACGCGCGCGGCCGTCCGGCATAGCGTCGATGAGTTTTTCGAGGTTCACTAATAACCGCGGACCGGCAACAGCACGAGCTTCGGCGAGGAGCGGTTCGAGTTTAGAGAAGACGCCGATGTGCTCGGCGTTTGTGTCGTTGAAGAGATCCATGCCGATGGCTCCGTGGTTGACGAGCGCGGCGGCCATATCCCAGTAGCTGGTGATCATGCGCAAGTGACCGCTGTGCTCGCCGAAGAGCGCGTTCGTTATGTCGGCGGCCGATTCCGGATTGAATTCTCGAAAATACCAGTCGCGAGCGATGCGCATGGTTGGTTCCCGCCGTAGTTCATAAAGCTTGAGGATGAGATCAGCCTCCTCGTGTTTGGACATGCGATTCGTGGCTCCTTTGCGGTCCCGCATCCGCGCGTGCAGCGGGCCTGCCGTCTCAGAGTAAACCTCAGAGTAACAAGGCGGCGGCTCGTGTAACGCGCTTCCCGGCGGTTTCGTCCTTCGAGGGAGAGGGTGGAAAATGGCATGCTATCCTGACGCCAGCCAGTCTCCGGATGAATGGCGCGCGTGGGGAGGAGAGGCCCCGGGCGCTGAGGAATTTCATGCGCTTGCGTTGCGTGCGGTCGATTTTCCCCAGCATGTTTGCCCAGCATGCTGCTGCTGATTCGATAGCTCACTGAGCAGCGAGACGGGCCTATGTTTCAGTTCCTATTCAAGTATCCGGCGAGCGTATTTTCTAAAGGGAGTTTTGTGCTGCTCGGGTCCTGGCCGGTATGGGCGCTATTCGCTGGAATTCTCGCGGCGGCGGCGGTACTGGGCTGGATCATGTGGCGCGCACGGGATCGCGCGAGGGCCTCGGTAGGGGGATTGCGTGCGGTGGCGCTGTGGGGGTTGCAATCGGGCATGATCGCAGTGCTGCTGTTACTGCTTTGGGAGCCGGCCATCAGCGTGACCGCGCTCAAGCCCCAGCAGAATATCATTGCGGTCGCGATAGACGACAGCCGGAGCATGTCGCTCAAAGACATCGGCGACTCGCGCGAGCAGGAAGCGGCGCGAGTGCTCAATTCCGGGTTGCTGAAGAAATTGTCGAGCCGTTTTCAGGTGCGGCTCTACCGCCTGGATGCGGGAGTGGATCGCATTCAAAATACGGACCAACTGCACGCGGCACAACCGGCCACCCAGATTGGCAAGGGGTTGCGTCAACTGGCGGACCAGGCCGCGACTCTGCCGATTGGGGCGGTGGTGCTGGTGAGCGACGGCGCCGACAATTCAGGCGGAATCGATCTCGACACAATCTCGGAACTGCGGCGGCGGCGTTTACCGGTGAGCACGATCGGGATCGGCAAACCACAGCTTTCGAACGATGTCGAAATGGATGGACTGGATGTGCCCGCGAAGGCGCTGGCCGATTCGCGTTTACGAGCGCAGGTGACAATTCGGCAGAACGGGTTCGGCGGCAAGCGGGCGCGGGTGATCTTAACCGGGGGCGGGGCGGTGCTGGCGAGCCGCGATATCACGTTGACGGACGACGCGCAGCAAGTGCAGGCGCTCGAGTTCAGCGCGGGTAAAGCTGGCGTGAAGACCATCGAAGCACGAGTCGATGTTTTGCCAGGAGAGACAAACGCGGAAAATAATCAGCTCACTCGGGTGCTGTCGGTGGACGATTCGAAGCGCCGCATTCTCTATGTGGAAGGCGAACCGCGCTGGGAGTACAAATTTCTAAGGCGCGCGGTGGAGGACGATCCGGCGCTGCAGGTGGTTTCAATGCTGCGGACGACGCAGAACAAATTCTATTACCAGGGCTGGCCGAACGGGACGAAGCCGGAGGGTTTTCCCAACACGCCGGAAGAGCTGTTCAATTTTCAAGGATTGATTCTGGGCAGCGTGGAATCGAGTTTCTTCACCGCAACTCAGCAGCAGGCGATTAAAGATTTCGTGGACAGGCGCGGCGGCGGGCTGCTGTTTCTGGGCGGCCGCTGGGGCCTGGCGGATGGCGGATACAATGTGCCACCCTTCGCTGAATTGCTTCCGGTGAATTTGCCGCAGCGAAAGAACACGTTCCAGCGCAGTTTTGTGGCGGCGGAACTCACCGATGCTGGAAAGCAGAGCTTGATCTGCCGGATTGAGGACGATCCGGAGAAAAGCGTACAACATTGGGAGGTGCTGCCGTATCTGGCGAATTATCAGGATCCGGGAACACCCAAACCGGGTGCGGTTGTTTTGGCGCGTGTGGATGCGGGGGGGAAAAGAATTCCACTGCTGGTTACCGAGAACTATGGGCGCGGACGGACGGGGGTGTTTGCGACCGGCGGAAGTTGGCGCTGGCGGATGCAGCAGCCGGTCGGCGACGTCAGTCAAGAGACCTTTTGGCGACAGCTCTTGCGGTGGACCGTGAGCGCTACGCCGTCGCGCGTCGTGGCCTCCACACCCCAGGCGCAGTTAGAAGACGACGGACGGATTCAGTTGCGGGCGGAGGTTCGCGATAAGAGCTATTTGCCTGCGAGCGATGCCGATGTCGAGGCGCGGATCATCGGGCCGGATGGATCGAGCGAGAGCGTAGCGCTGCGTCCGGAGCCGCTCACGCAAGGGGTGTATTCGGCTGAATGGAATGCGCCGCAAGCCGGGTCCTATATTGCAGACGTGAGCGCGAAGCGGGGGACGGAACAGCTCGGGAGCGACGTTCTGACGTTCCGGCGGGAAGACGGCGTAGCGGAAAATTTTCATCGCGAGCAGAATCGCGATCTGCTGCAAAAGCTGGCGGAGGAAACGGGGGGACGCTATTACAACGCGGCGGATGCGCAGCGGATGCCGGACGAGATCGCGTATTCGGAAGCGGGCATTACGTCGCATGAGATCAAGGATTTGTGGGACATGCCCGCGATTTTCCTGGTTGTGCTGATTCTGAAATCGGCCGAATGGCTGCTGCGCAGGAAATGGGGCGTGGTATGAGGGCGGCCGTTCTGTTTCTCTGCTGCGTGTATGGGCTTTCCGCCGCGAATTATTACGTCACGGTTGCGGGTTTAGGCGGTACGCCGGAATACGAAGCACAATTTGAAAAGTGGGCTAATGATTTAGACCATGAATTCCGGACGAACGGGCCGGAGGCGCACGTGGTGACGCTGAGCGGAAGCGCGGCGACGCGGCAGCGTTTGGAACAAACTCTATCGCGACTCGAAGGCGAAGTAACTCCGGAGGATGCGTTTGCGGTTTTGTTAATTGGCCACGGGACATTCGATGGAACGGATTACAAATTCAATTTGCCGGGGCCGGACATTACGGCAGCGCAACTGGCGGCGCTGCTGGACCGGATTCCGGCGCGCCGGCAGTTAGTTGTCAATATGACCAGTTGCAGCGGCGCTTCGATTCCGGCGCTGGTGAAAAAGAACCGAATCGTGATGACGGCAACGAAATCGGGAAACGAGAAAAACGCCACGGTGTTCGCGCGCTATTGGGTGGACGCGCTGCACGATCCGGCGGCCGATACGGATAAGAACGGAACGGTTTCGGCGCTAGAGGCGTTCGCTTATGCCCAGCGCAAGACAAATGCCTATTTCGAATCGGAAAAACTGCTCGCGACCGAGCACGCGATGATGACCGATACGGGAAGCGCGAAGGCGGTGCGCGACCCGAATCCGGAAAACGGACAAGGGCTGCTTGCGTTTGCATTCCCGCTGCTGCGGCCGGAGGCCGAATCTGCGAAGAACGTTGCTCCCGGGAAGCAGAAGCTGCTGGCGAAGAAAGAAGACTCTGGAAGCGAAGATCGACCGGCTCAAATATCAAAAAGCGGCTATGCCAGAGGAGCAATATAAGGATGAATTGACGGCGTTGTTGCTGGAACTGGCGCGAACGCAAGCGGAGATCGACCGGTGAAGAAGGTCTTTTTATTTGCGCTTGTTCTGGCAGCTTGGGCGGCAAATGGCGCGGGCGCTACGGTCAGCGAGTGCCGTGCACTGCGGCATCACGGAAAACTGAATCAGGCGCAGGCTTGCTTTGGTGCATTGCTGCGAGAACCCGATCCGTTCGTCCGGGCCGAGGGCTACTGGGGCGTCGACCGCTATTTCGAAGCGAACGATGAGTTTCGCGAGGCTGTCAAAGCGCAGCCGAAATCGGCGGAGATCCGGGTGGAATGGGGCGGATTGTATCTGGATCATTATCAGGCTGGGGATGCTGCCAAGCTCTTTGAAGAGGCGATAGAAATCGATCCGAATTATGCGCCCGCGTATCTGGGGCTGGCGCGAGTGGCCGCGGAGGGATTCGATAAGAAAGCCGTGGATCTGGCCGCTGAAGCGTTGAAGCACGACCCCAAGCTGACGGAAGCTCATGAGCTGCTGGCATATCTGGCGTTGGAAGATAACAATCCGGCTCTGGCTTCTGCCGAAGCGCAAAAGGCGCTGGCGCTTTCAAGCGAGGCAGTGGATGGAATGGCGGTGCTTGCTTCCATCGATTGGTTGAACGATAAGGCGCAATCGGAATGGATGGATCGGATCCGGAAAGTGAATCCGGCTTACGGCGAAGCGTATGCGACGGGCGCACACTTCTTCGAAATCAACCGGCGCTATAAGGAAGCGATCGCGTATGACCGTAAAGCTCTGGAGTTGAACCCGAATTTGTGGGATGCGCGGTCGCAGCTCGGCATAAATTTGATGCGGCTGGGCAACGACGACGAAGCCAAGACACAACTGGAACGCTGCTACGATGCACATCATTCGAGCCCGCAAGTCAGGAACGCGCTGCGGTTTTTAGACACTCTGAAGGACTATGAATCGTTTAAGAGCGGAACGGTTGAACTGGTGCTGGACAAGAAGGAAGCGGCTTTGCTGCGGCCGTACATCGAGCCCGAGCTCGAGCACGCCATCGCGACCTACCAACGCAAATATAAGATGAAGCTGCCGGGGCCGGTCCGGCTGGAGGTTTACCCGAATCACGACGATTTTGTGGTGCGCACGCTGGGGCTGCCGGGGCAAGGCGGTCTGCTCGGCGTGACGTTCGGGTTAGTGGTCGCGATGGATAGCCCATCGGCGCGGCCGCCGGGAGATTTTAACTGGGCGAGCACCATGTGGCACGAATTGAGTCATGTATACGTGCTGACCGCGACAAATAATCTGGTTCCGCGCTGGTTTACCGAAGGGCTGGCGGTGCATGAGGAAGGTGCAGCTTCGCCCGATTGGGGAGACCGCATGACGCCGGATATCGTCATGGCTATAAAGAATAAGAAGCTCCTGCCGGTGCTGCAACTGGATCGGGGTTTCGTCCGTCCAGATTATCCGGAGCAGGTGATGGCGTCTTACTTTGAGGCCGGTAAGATTTGCGATTACATCTCCCAAAAGTGGGGCGATGATGCGCTGCTCGGAATGATTCACTCGTATGCGGCGCGAGAGACGACGGCCGAAGCGATCGAACACAATCTGCATGAGAGCGCGGCGGCATTCGACAAAGATTTCTCCACCTGGCTAGACCAGAAGACCGGCAACACGGTAGCGCATTTCGAGGAATGGAAGCAAAGCGCCGGCAAAGCATATGCGGATCTCGCGAACGGCAAAAAGGACGATGCGTTCCATGAGGCTTTGGCGGTTCGCGATTATTATCCGGACTATGTTGGCCACGACAGCTTGTACGAGCTCGTCGGCGATTTCTATCTAAGTAAAAACGAGAAAGCTTCCGCGCTGCAGGATCTCGAAAAATATCGGGATGCGGGCGGCACCAGTATCGATACGCTCAAAAAGTTGGCTGGGCTGGAGCAGGGAACCGGCGAAGCTAAGCAAGCGGAAACCACGCTGACGAAGTTGAACTACATCTATCCCGAAGACAGTGATGTTCATCGCAAGCTAGGCGGCCTGCTGCTGGCTGGTGGCGACGCGAACGGCGCAGTCCGCGAATTTCGGGCGGTGCTCGCGCTGAAGCCGCCGGATGGGGCCGCGGCGCACTTTGAACTCGCTCGAGCGCTGAATGCCGCGCATCGGATGAACGAGGCCAGGGACGAAGTAATACTGGCGCTTGAGGCTGCGCCAGATTTCAAACCGGCGCAGCAGCTTCTGCTGGAATTGAGTCAACCATAATGTCGACACTTACAACCGTACCCGGCGCCGAAGCGGCCGATCTCAAGAACCGCGTCCGGCGTTTCCAGGAAGTGCAAGCCGCTATCACGCGGGAAGTGCACAAAGTGATTGTGGGGCAGGACGCCGTGATCGAGAGTGTACTCATCTCGCTATTCGTAGGCGGGCATTGTCTGCTGACCGGCTTGCCGGGAACCGCCAAGACGCTGTTGGTCCGCACGCTGGCGCGAACGCTGGGCCTGAAATTCAACCGCATCCAGTTCACGCCGGACCTGATGCCGTCTGATATTACGGGCACGGACATCATAGAAGAGGATCCGGGCACCGGACGTCGCACCTGGACGTTTGTTCCGGGGCCGATCTTTTCGAACCTTTTGCTCGCCGATGAGATCAACCGTACCCCGCCGAAGACGCAATCGGCGTTACTCGAGGCAATGCAGGAGCTTTCGGCCACCGTGCGGGGGAACCAGTATCGCATCGAGCCGCCGTTCTTTGTGTTAGCGACGCAAAATCCAATTGAGCTGGAAGGGACGTATCCGCTGCCCGAGGCGCAACTCGACCGATTTCTGTTCAACACGGTGCTGGATTATTTGCCGGCCGAGGATGAATTGAAAGTTGTGGACCTGACCACCACGACGCACCTTCCGCAGGCCGAGGAAGTGACAAATGGCGAAGAGATCATGCAATTCCAGGAACTGGTGCGCATGACGCCAGTTGCGGAATCGGTGGCGCGCTACGCGATAGAACTCGTGCGGGGCAGCAGGCCGGGGAAAGACGAGGAGAGTCCGGATTTCATCAAGAAATATGTGAATTTCGGCGCCAGCGTGCGAGCCGCGCAATTCCTGGTGCTGGGAGGCAAAGCGCGCGCGTTGATGCATGGGCGCTTTCATGTTTCGTATGAAGACATCCGCGCGCTGGTGGTGCCGATTATGCGGCATCGCGTGCTATTGAATTTCCATGCCGAATCGGATCGGTTGACATCGGACGATATTTTGCGCCGGCTGCTTGATTGGAAGCCGGCGCCGCGCGCATAGCGGAGGAGAGCGGTAGAAAGTGCCACTAGTCACAACGGCGCTGAAGCAGAGGGATGAAAGTCGCAACCGCTTTCTCGATCCCGCCGTGTTGGCTGAAATTTCGGGCTTGGATCTGGTGGCGAAAACAGTGGTGGACGGATTCATCGCCGGGTTGCACCGTTCGCCCGATTTCGGCTTTAGCCAGGAGTTTGCGGAATACCGCGCCTACACGCCGGGCGACGATTTGCGGCACGTGGACTGGAACGTTTTCGCGCGAACCGAGAAAGCGTATTTAAAGCGCTATCGCGGCGAGACCAACACCGCGTTGATGGTGCTGCTGGACGCGAGCGCCAGTATGGGATTCGGCTCGGGCGCGCTGCGGAAGTTCGAGTATTCCAAGTTTTTAGCTTCCGCGCTGGTTTACCTGGCGCACCTGCAGCGGGACAGCGCCGGGCTCATTGTATTTCATGACGATGTAGCGAATTTCGTCCGGCCGTCGGGGCGGCAGGGCCAGCTTCTTCGCCTGCTGCATGGCATCGACAACGCACAGCTCGGTATGCGGACGGATTTCCGGCGGCCATTTTTCGAGCTGCAGCAGTTTTTGAAGCGCCGCGGAATCGTGGTTCTCATTTCGGATTTTTTCGAAAAGCCGGAGACCATTGTCGAGACGGTTCAGCCGCTCCGTTTTCGCGGCAATGAACTGATTCTGTTTCACGTCCTGGATGCCGGAGAGCTGCATCCGAAGCTGGGGGAACCGGCGCTGCTGCTCGACATGGAAACCGGCGAGGCGATGGAAGCTTCGCCCGAGTACGCGCGCACCGAGTACCGCGAAAAGATAGAAGCGCACATCGCGGCGCTGCGGTCGAAGGCGCAGAGCGCCGGTATCGAATACTTTCTGTTACGCACGGACCGGCCGCTCGACGCCGCGCTGCGCGAGTACTTCACGGTCCGGCAAGGGAGGACATAGTGGGTCTACTTTCTCCCTGGTTTTTGGCCGGAATCGCCGCGGTAGGGCTTCCCGTCTGGCTGCATTTGTTGCGGCGGTACAAGCGCACGCCACAGCCATTCAGTTCGTTAATGTTCTTTGAGCGGCGCGTGCAGAGTTCGGTCAAGCACCGGCGGCTGCGATATTTAGTGCTGCTCGCGATGCGAATGGCGCTGCTGATGCTATTGGCGCTGACGTTTGCGAATCCATTTGTGAACCGCACGGCAGCGCGGGCGAGCCGGCGCAAGTTGGCCGTGATTGCGATTGACCGATCTTTCAGCATGCGGTATGGCAATCGGATGGAACAAGCGAAAAGCGAGGCGCATCGAGTGATTGGCGGCCTCAACGGCCGGGAAATGGCGCAGGTGATCGCGCTCGATTCAAGCGTAGAAAATATGACGGCGCCCGAGATCGATCGCGGCGTGCTGAATCGGGCCGTCGATTCGATTCAGGCCGATGATGCGGCCAGCTCATATGGTGAGTTTGCGCGGGCGCTGCGGATGATGGACCAGACGACCGGCATGGAGCTGACGGTCGATTTCATCAGCGATATGCAGCAAACGTCCATGCCCGCAGGATTTCGCGATCTGCAGCTTGGCCCGCACACGACGCTGCGGCTGCATAAGGTGGCAAGCGGCGACGCTGCGAACTGGGCGGTGGAAACAGTTACGACCGCCGCGCGTGTGTACGATTCAAAGCATACCCGTCTGGCCGCGACGATTGCTGGCTTCACAACGCAGCCCGCCGCTCGCAGTGTGTCGCTGGTGCTGGACGGCCGCAAAATTGCCTCAAAAGATGTGACCGTACCCGCGAACGGGCGGGCGCAGGTTGAATTCCTAGGTTTTGACGTCCCGTACGGCATGCACAAGGGCGAAGTCCGCATCGCACCAGAAGATAAGCTGCCGAACGACGATTCGTTTGCGTTTTCCGTCACGCGCTCCGACCCGCGCCGCGTTCTGTTCTTATATGCGGACGGGCGCGCAAATGAAGCGCTCTACTACAAGACCGCAATGGAATCGGCGAGCGATACGGGGTTGACGATTGAACCTAAGCCCATCGAACAAGCTCCGACCGATTTCTCCCCGTATGCGTTCGTCGTTCTGAGCGATGTACGGGAGCTGGAGCAGAAGGTCGCACAAGCGCTATGCGGATATGTATCGAGGGGCGGCGCGGCGCTCGTGCTGGTGGGGCCGGATACGGCGCGGGCAGGCCGCGTGCCGCTTTCGAGCGACCACGCAAGCGAAACACGCAGCACCCAGGGCGCCGGCGTTGTCGACACGCAGCATCCGGCGCTGGTGGGAACGGGCCGGTTCGAAAACGTGCAGTTTTCCGATGCTGCGCGGCTGATTCCAAAGGCCAATGCGCGCGTCATTGCAAAGCTCGCGGACGGCGCGCCGCTGTTGGTTGAGGAAGCGATGGGCGAAGGGCGGGTGCTGATCTTCGCTTCCACGCTGGACAATTCGACCAACGATTTTCCTCTGCACGCTTCGTTTGTGCCGTTCGTGGTGCAGACCGGACATTACCTTGCAGGTACGCAAGAGGCGCCGTCCAGCGTGGTCTCCGGGACTCCCATAGCATTGCGGCAAACACGAGAGCAGGGGACGGCCGCCGACGTGATCGGCCCCGACGGCAAGCACGAACTTTCGCTGAACGATGCGGCCAAGTCGCTCGATTTCGATCTGACACAAGATGGGTTCTATCAGGTCCAACGGGCAGATGGGCGGCGGCTGCTGATGGCGGTGGATGCGGACCGGCGGGAGTCGGATTTGAGGACGATACCGGATGAAACGCTCGCGTTGTGGCGCAATACTGGGAATGTATCGGCTGTGGCGCAATCCGGGCCGGTAGAGCGGCAGACTCAGCCGTGGAGTCTGTGGCGCTACGCGATGATACTGGCGCTTGCGGCGGCGCTGGTGGAGTCGGTGTTTGCGAGCCGGTATTTGAAGGAAGAGAGGCAAGCGGCATGACGGCGCTCGAACAATTGAATGCATATCTGCGACGCCTGGAACTGCGTCTTCGATTATTTGCGGCATCGCGCGGGGCGGCGCTGGTGGCCGGCATGGCGCTGGCGCTGACGTTACTTTTCGTCTGGATCGGCAACCGCTACGAATTCGCGCAGCACGTGGTCTTTCCCTTGCGGATCGTGTTGTTTTTGGTGCTGGCGGCCGCGCTTTCGCTGCTTTTGGGCATTCCGTTGCTGAAATTGAATCGCCGCCGCGTGACTCGTCTCGCCGAGGAGCGGATTCCGGGCTTCGAACAGCGTTTGCTTACTGTGAGCGAACGGCCGGATCCGGCGAATCCATTCACCGAATTAATCGCCGAGGATGCCTTGCGTATCGCGCGCGAACACGAGCCCGAGCGGCTCACTTCGACCCGCTCTCTTCTCACTTTGATTGGTTCCGGAATGGCTGCCGCGGTGGTGCTGCTGTGGCTGATCGCGGCAGGGCCGGGGTACTGGGGCTATGGCGCTTCGCTGCTCTGGACCGGCAGCGCCAGTATCGGCAAGCGCCCGCTATACGATATAGGCGTCCAACCCGGCAATAAGACAATCCGGCGCAAATCCGATCAGCTCATTACGGCACAGTTATATGGATTTTCAGCGCATCGCGTGCGGTTGCACGCAAAGTATCGCGGCGCGCTCAAGTGGGAAGACACCGCCATGCAGCCGAGGTCCGGCGGAAATGGTTACCAATTTCTATTCGCGGGCCTTTCGGATGGGGTTGAGTACTTTGTCACCGCCGATGCGGCGCAATCGAATCATTTCAGCATCAACGTCAAAGATCTGCCGGGTGTCAAGCGGGTGCGAGTGGCGCTGCATTTTCCGACGGGGCTGGGCCTCAAAGACGTAACTTACGATCCGGGCGGCGATGTACGCGCGGTCCAGGGAAGCCAGGCAGATATTTCGGTGCTGACCGACAGGCCGCTCGAACACGGAGTGCTGGTGTTGGAGAACGGGTCGAAGATTCCGTTGGCGCGCAGCCAAGGGAATTGGCTCAGCGCGCGTTTGCAGATACAGAAGGATGGCTCGTATCACGTCGCCGCGCTCGATAACGGCGAACTGGTTCGCATCAGCGACGATTATTTCATCGAGGCGAAAAAAGACGAGCCGCCTTCGGTGAAAATCTTACGGCCCGGGCACGACCCGCATGTTAGCCCGATTGAAGAGGTGCCAGTGACGGTGGATGCCGCAGACGATTTCGGGGTTGAAGATCTGGAGCTGCACTATTCGGTAAACGGCGGTCCGGAACAGGTGACGCCGCTTCTGAACACGAAAGGCGCGAAGCAAGCGGAAGGGAAAACGACGCTTTACTTCGAGAAGTTCAAACTAACGCCGGGCGATCTGGTCAGCATGTATGCAACTGCGCGCGATGCCAAGACCACATCGCAAAGTGAAATCATTTTTGCCCAAGCCGAGCCGTTCGATTTCAAATTCGCACAGTCCCAGCAGATGGGCGGCGGCATGGGGATGGGCATGGGCAATCAAGACGGCAACATCTCCGAGCGGCAGAAGCAGATCGTCGCGGCGACTTTCAATGAGGCTCGAAATGGCGAGAAGCCGCGCGCCGCGCTGGAACAGGACGCGCGCTTTCTGTCGGAAACGGAAGGCAAGCTCGGCGAGCAGGCGAAAACACTTGCGGACCGTATGGCAAGCCGCGAGCTGGAATCGGCAAGCTCGCAGTTCCAAGAATTTTCTAAATTGATGACGCAGGCATCCTCGCAAATGAACGATGCTGTCGGGGAATTGAGGCCTGGGAAGTGGCATGCGGCCCTGTCGCCGGAGCAGAAGGCGCTGCAATCGCTGCTACGGGCGGAAGCGCTGTTTCGCGACATACAGGTGGCATACGGCCAGGCAGGCGGGGGAATGGGCACCGGTGGAGCGCAACGCGACCTGGCCCGCATGTTCGATCTGGAACTCGATACCTCGAAGAATCAGTATGAGACCGGGCAATCTGGTTCTTCGGCGCAGAGCGATCAACAGAAGGCGATTGACGAAGCGTTTGAGCGTTTGAAGATGCTGGCGCAAAGACAGCAGGAGCTGGCCGCTCAAAATGCACAGCAGAAGCCTTTCGAGCAGCGCTGGGACGAAGAGCAACTGCGCCGCGAAGCCGAGAATCTGCGCCAGCAGATGCAGCAATTGGCGCAGAACTCGCAAGCGCAGCAAAGCGCGGGTTCGCAAGGCGCACAGAGTGGCCAGAGCGGACAGAGCGGGCGTCAGACGAACAATCGAACGGCGCAATCCGAACCGCTCGATCGGCAAAGGTCCGAAGCGTTAAGGCAAACGACGGAGGCGCTGCAGCGCGCCGAGGACGAGATGCGCAAAGCCGTTAGCGGTCACGATGCCAGCGCACAGCAACGCGCCGCCGCGCAGCTTCAGCAAGCACAGGCGATGCTCGATAAGATGCTGCACCAGCAGGCCGGCGAATCGGTTTCGAATCTGGCGCAACGGGGGCAGGAGATTGCGGACGCACAACGGGAGATCGGGCAACGGATGAAGGAAATGTATGGCCAGCAAGGCTCAAGTGGCGAGCAGGGCTCGAGCGGCGAGCAGGGTCCGGAGAGCCGCTTTGCCAACCGTCCGTTCGACCAAAAGGGCGGCCAAACCGGCGGAGAGGATGCAATGCCGGAAATGAACGACCCGAACAGTTTCGGATACGGCTACGGATTCCGGCGGCGGAACTGGCGGCAACTGATGGAACCGCCTCGTTCGGCAACGCAGCAGGAAAAATCGGTAGCGGCGCAAAAAGAAAAACTGGCGCAACAACTGCAGCAGCTCGAACGCGAGATGCAGCAGCAGGCTCAGAGCATGGCTGGTTCCCAGCCGGGCGCTTCTTCGAAACTGCGGCAGGCGCTTTCGGAGGCCGAACAAAAAGAGCTGGCCATGCGGATGGAGAAAGAGGCCGAATGGATGCGCGAAGGCTACGGCGACCGGAATCTCGGAATGGAAGACAGCGTTACGGGAGGCCTGGATCAGCTTAGCCGGCAATTGCGGGATGCGCAGGGCGCGCTGAACGCGGGCAATGCGTCCGCCAAGAACGGACAAGGCGATAAGACGGCCGAAGCGCTCGCGCAAGTGAGGGCGCTACGCGAGCAGCTCCAGGCACAGGCGCAGCAAAACGGGCAGGGTGGACAAGACGGGCAGCAAGGTTCCGAACAGGCGGCAAATGGCGGCGATCCGAGAGGCGGCGGTGGTGGAACGATGAGTCCGCGCGAGGTCCGGGACGCGATCGGTGAATTGTACGGCTTGCGTGGACAGATAGATCCGCGCGACCGGGCGCTCTACGGCTACATCGATGGGGCGCTGTGGAATCTGAGACATCTTACGGGCGCGCAACAGGGACTGCTGGATGCGCGTATTAGTCACGATGCGGCGACGAGTTTAGAACGACTGGAGTTGGAATTGAACAAGCGCCTAGGACAGCAGCAGTCGCAAGGCGCACGAACAGGCGCCCCTGAGCAGGCTCCAGAGAAGTACCGGGACGCTGTGGCGGAGTATTTTAAGAAGTTGAGTAAGTGAGTGCGCGCAGCAGACGCTAGAATCGTCGGTAGGGAGACCGCGTGGAACGCAAGTTCGATATCTTGATACAGAGACGAGGAGAACCTTTACGTCGCCCCGGTCCACAAGTTCGTTGATGTCCAGCGGGTGACGGTCGCCGGATGACTAAGCCGCGCCTTACCGGAAGAGAATTGATTTAAGCTGCGTGACGAAGTTTAGTCTAGATTTGCAGAGAACAAATTGTTCCGATCGTTAGCAGGCATCGGGCGCGAGTTGCTTCTCGACCTGCTCATGGAGAACCGCGACACCCGGATCGCGCTGTACTACAGCCGAGTAGCGTTTCCAGAAGCCATTTACTTCCCGCGACGGCGAAAGCAGCGCGCGCGTGTCTTCGATCAACTGCTCAAACTGCCGCGCGGTTGGGGGAGGATTTTTCGCTGCCAACGTCTCATCGATTTGCACCAGCAGAGTCGTGACAGGCCGGAGCCACGCGAACCAGTTATCGTTGATCAGCAATTGCAGAAACGCTCCCGATGAGGCGATACTTCCATGCACAAGTTCATAGGAAGTGCGTTCGGAATCGAGCAATGCCTTATGCAGGGAGAGAAGACCCTGCCGCAGCTCCGTCAATTTCTCCCGCGCCGCATCCGGGGCTTGCGGTAACTCCATTTCATTCCCAGATTACCGCTCGCCGCGGTTGCCTGGTCCTTACTTCTTAGCTTCCGCGCTCGCCTGCTCGATCTTTGCCAGCACCTGCTTCACTTGATCGGCATTTTTTGCGCCGGGGCGAAGCGCAAGATACGCGCGCAGATGCGTTGCGGCGTCGGGATAATCGCCTCGGTCGAGCAGCAGTTCTCCCAGCAGGCTCTCGGCATCGGGATAACGATGCGCCGTATCCATCCGCACCAGTTCCTTTGCGGATTTCTCAGCTTCTTCGGACTTCTTCAATTTGTAATTGGCGACCGCGTTGAACCAGAACGCCGCCGGAAATTCGACCGGGTTCAGCTCAATCGCGCGCTTGCTGTAATCGGCCGCATCCTGCCACTTTCCATCCTGAATCGATAACAGCGCGAGCTGATCGTAGGGGCTGACGTATCGTCCGTCGGCCGCAATCGAAGCCGCGTAAGACTTGCGCGCGTCCTGGGGCCGTCCTTCTCGCTGCTGGACTTCGCCGAGCGCAAACCACGCCGTCGCGTACTTGGGATATTCGTCCGTGGCTTTGGTCAAACGCTTTTCGGCCTGTTCGAAATCGCCCTTCTTCGCGAATTGGAGGCCCTTCTGATAATCTTTCTGCGCATTTTTCGGCGCGAGCGCCGTCGTTACGCTGAGCGTTGTGCCAGCTACTTTCGCCAGCCGGTGCAGCACGATGGTGCCGACGTTAGGATCGTCCAACGTTCTTCGCGTTCCCAACTCAACGACGTCGGACCGGTATCCCGGATAGGCTGCGCGCAGCTCGCAATTCCAAAGGGGCTCGGCCGAATTCATGCCTTGCTGAGATCCGGGCGATACGTCCGAGAGCCCTGGCTGTCCAAACATCCCGCCCGCGGAAGCGTCCTCCGCATCCGCATCCACCATGCCGTTCTTGCCGAGTTGGAATGAAAAGTTTCCCTTCCGGTCGACGTATGCTTCCAGATGTGGATTGCCGCTGCACACGCGCTCAATCCGGATCCCGGAGTTCGGGGGAGTGCCATCGTCAAACAGGACCTTTCCCGAAAGGAAAATTGTATGGCCCATGGAAGGCGACGGGTTGGTAGGAGTGTTGTTCGGAAATGGATTCCCAACATTCGGATTGTTTGGATTGTTCGGATTCGGGGTGGGCACGTTCGAAGATGGAGGCACCGATCCGGGATTGGAGCGCGATCCTCCCGCCCCCGGCGGCCCTTTCTGAGCGAAAACAGGCTGAACAGCCGGAATCAATAAAGCAAGTGCCGAAATCCAAACGAGACGGCGACCGGTCCAAGTGCTACTCACGGAGCCTCCCTGACGCGGTTTGAGTATCTCATATTGCGGACGGCAGTGTGTTATCGAATTGTAAACGTTATGCCCAGAACGCCTGAAGAAACCAGATCCCATTACGAATACCACGGCGCGGGTCACGTTCTCGCTTTTGCCGAACGTTTGCGCCTGGCTTCGCTGATGCATCATTTTCCGCCGCTGGCGGTATGGGCCGTGTACGTCCTGATAAACTGCTTCATCGCCATTGCGCTGCTATCTTTTCTGGCGGTGGTTACAGGGAATCCGTTCGTATTTCCGTCGCTGGGCCCGACGGCGTATCTCTTCTTTTTCACGCCGCTGGTTCGATCCGCGAATCCGCGCCATGCCATTCTCGGCCATGGCATCGGCCTGATATGCGGCTACGGAGCGCTGCTTGCGGCAGGCGCACTGGCGTTTCACCCGGGCCTGCCGCATGGCATAAACGGGCCGACCGCTATTGCGGCGGCTCTCTCACTCAGCACGACGGGCGCGCTGATGGTGCTGTTCCGGGTGAGCCATCCGCCCGCCGGCGCGACGACGCTCATCGTTTCGCTGGGGCTGATCTCCAAACCCGTGCACCTGCTGATCATTGAAGCGGCAGTGTTTTTACTTGTGGCGCACGCGCTCTTGATCAACCGGCTCGCGGGGCTGCCGTATCCGATGTGGGAAGAGAAGCCGCTGGAATCCAGGGCGAGTTGAAATTGCCTGGTTCCGCTTTGAAGGAAACTGCCCGCGTCTGTCGCTTATTGGAGCGGAGGCAAATCACTATGAAGAGACTTTGCGCGGCCCTGACCTTCTGCTTTCTATCCATCAGTGGACTTTCCGCGAGTACGGTGTACCAGTTTCAGACCTTTGACGTGCCCGGTGGAAACAGCACCGAAGCGCAGGGAATCAATAGCGCGGGCGACGTGGTCGGCTATTATTCATCTTCCGGCGGCAGACTGGGATTCCTGTTTGATCCCGCGACGAATACTTTCACCAATTTAAACGGGCCAACAGGCAGCTCCGTCATCCAGGCGAATGGAATTAACGACAATGGCGCCATCGTGGGCACGTACCGCGACTCGTCGAATAACACCCACGGTTTTCTGTACGCAAACGGCCAATATACGACCATCGATGCCTCGGGCGCGCAATACGGAACAATGCCCACGGGCATAATAACAATAGCGGCCAGATTGCGCTCACTTATGCTTTGAATACTTACAACACAGCCTATCGATGGACTCCTGACGGGCACGGTGGTTATACCGTCCAAAGCCTTAACGTCGGCAGCTATGGAACCGATACAGCCGGAATCGACAACAACGGCGAGATTGCAGGCTATTATCAGACTCCTAATTACGGAGGTTTTCTGTGGAATGCGAATGGAAGCTCTTCGACGTTCGAAGCTCCCGGCGACACCGGCGGCACCACGCAAGTGCTGGACGTAAACGACAGTGGAGCTTTCGTGGGAGCATTTTTCAACGGCTCTCACATGGCCGGCTTCGTGGATCAGGGCGGAAACTTTACCGAAATCAACGCTCCCGGCGCGACCTATACTTACGTGACCGGCATTAACGATTACGGCGAAATTACGGGCTGGTACCTTGATCCCAACGAACAGTTACACAGCTTCACCGCGACAGCAACTCCGGAACCCGCTTCCTGCGCCCTGCTACTTCTGGGAGGCACAGTGCTGGCGGGTTTGGCGCGCCGCAAAGCTCGTTCACGGGCGTGAGGGCGCGGTGAGTTGTTTCAGCAGTGCAATCGCTTTACGGATGTCGGCCGCGCGGCGCCGCGGATCGGGTTCTTCGCGCTCGATCGTCAGGACGCCGCGATAGCCGGTCTCTTTCAGTTTCGAGAGGAAGCGCGGGATATCGACGCTGCCTTCTCCCAGCGGCCGCTCGGCACCCAAGGCCTGCGGCTGATCGACTGGCGGCCAGTCGCCGTCTTTGCAGTGCACTGAGATCACGTATTTCGCGAGCACATCGAGCGCCTCAATCGGGTCGCCGGTGCCGTACAGGATCATGTTCGCCGGATCGAAATTAATCTTCAAATTCGAACGGCCCACGTCTTCGATAAATTGCAGAAGAACTTTGGCGGGCTCCTGACCGGTTTCGAGCGTAAAGGACTGGCCGTTGTCCCCGCAGTATTCGCAGAGGTCTCGAACCACATCGCGGATTTCGGCGTAAGCGGGTTCCCGCGCGTCTTCCGGGACGAAGCCAATATGACAGGCGATGCTGTCGATGGCGAGCTTGGCCGCCACATCGGAAACGGCTTTGGTTCGCGCGATGCGTTCGCTGCGCGTGGCCGCAGGAACCAGGCCGACCGTGCGCGCAACTGTGGGAACGTCGGCGTAGTCTTCGCCCCTATAGCTGCAAACGGCCGCGACAGGAATGAAATGTGCGGCAGTGAGCGCTTCATCCCAGCGCTCCGCGGCCCCATCGAGCGCCAAGCCCCCAGAGAACCCTAGCTGTCCGCAGCGGAACCCGAACTGCATCACCTGCTGCAAAGTTTTCCGGGCGTCTTCTTCCGCCCAGAACATCAGGCCAACTTCGAGGTCTTCTAAACCGAGCACTGGATTTGCTGCCCTCCCGATGCTCTAGACTGCTTCAGCAGCAGCGCCAGTTTCAAAGCGCGCGCGGATTCTTGCGGCGGGCAGCGATCCGGCTGCTTATGCGTGCGGCAGCAATCGACAAAGTAGGCGATTTCTTGTTCGAAGGGATCGGCAGATGGCAGCTCAATAGCCGTCCGGCGGCCCGTGAGGTCGCTAAGTGTCAGGCCGCTCGCCGCCCATTCCAACTCCGCGCGATCGGCACGCACTTGGAAACCCATGGAGAGCGGAGTCTGGGGCGCGAACCATCCGCCCTGTATCCGCACCTCCGGGCCGCTGGGGTAAATAAGGGTCGCCATCAGGGTGTCCGGTTCTGCAATGCTTTTGGCGGCTACGCGTTCGGGAACACCGAAGAGCCACAGCGCCTGATCGATATCGTGCGTGAGCAGATCGACCGCCGCTCCGCCGCTGCGCGCTTCATCCGGCAGCCACCGGCTCCAATCCGGCAGCCCGCAGCGGCGCACGAAGGTAGCGCTGTGAATCCGGCCGTACTCACCCGATTTCACAAAATCACGCAAGTAAAGATACTCGGGCCAGAAGCGCAGAATCTGGGCGATCATGAGGATGCGATGGTGCCGTTCGGCGGCGGCCAGCATGCGGTCGCACTCTTCCGCCGAAAGCGCCATTGGCTTCTCGCAGAGCACGTGCTTGCCGGCTTCGAGGGCGGCGATGGTGACCGGCGCGTGCAAATCGGTGGGCAGACAAACGTCGATCGCCTCCAAATTCGGATCTTTAACCAGATCGCGCCAGCTCTGATATTTGCGGACCGCCGAAAAATCGTGCAGGCGGTGCGGACGGCTCAGATTGCCGCCGACGCCGGTGAGATCTCCCGAAAGCGCTCGCGGACTTTCTGAGCACACGGCAGCGATTTCGACACCGGGGAGTGTCTCATAAGCGCTGAGATGCGTCTCACCCATGAAGCCGAGACCGGCGATTCCGATGCGCACCTAAGTATTATCGTGCACCGGCGCAATGGATAAAGTGGTGAGGTGGGAAATGTAATTCAATTAGTCGGCCCGCACCATACCGTTCAGCTTCTTGGCGTCAAGTTAGTGGGCGTCAATGCCGATAACGCGGAGAAGCTTCTCTTTTCCGTTGTATTCATCGTCGTCGTGATGCTGCTGGGCCACGCTCTCCGCTGGCTGGCGCATCGCAACGAGTGGGGCCAGGCAGGCAAACGCTTCGCATTTTGGACACATCAGGGCATTTCGATTGCGCTGGCTGTTGTTCTGATCGTCGGCCTCATTTCTATCTGGTTTAACAATCCAACGACATTAACCACGGCCGCCGGGATGGTGACGGCCGGTCTCGCGTTTGCGTTGCAGCGCGTAGTAACCGCCTTCGCCGGTTACGTGGTCATTCTGCGCGGCAAAACTTTCAGCGTCGGGGACCGCATCACGATGGGCGGCATCCGCGGCGACGTGATTGCATTGACGTTTCTACAAACCGTCATTATGGAAATGGGGCAACCGGCGCAAGGCGATGCGGGAGACCCGGCCTGGGTTCAGGCGCGGCAATACACCGGCCGTATCGTGAGGGTAACGAATGCGGTAATTTTCGACGATCCGGTTTATAACTACACGCGCGAGTTTCCTTATATTTGGGAAGAGATGCGGCTGCCGATCCCGTACACTGCCGACCGGCATCGTGCCGAACAGATTCTGCTGGAGGTCGCGGCCAAGCACACCACCAAGATCGCGGAGCTCGGCGAGGATGCATTACAAGCTCTCGAGCGCCGCTATGTCATGAAGCAATCGGAGATGGAGCCGCAAATTTATTGGCGCCTGACCGATAACTGGATCGAGATGACGGTCCGGTTCCTAGTGCCCGATTCGGGCATCCGGCAGATCAAGAGCGCGATGAGCCACGACATTCTGGACGAGTTCGATAAAGCGGGTATCGGCATCGCTTCCGGCACTTATGAGGTAGTCGGGATGCCGCCGATACGTGTGCAGATGATTCCGAGCGCTCCGGCTTCTGGCGCAGGAACCTAGACGTGAATGGCGACAGCGGCGAAGATCTGCAATATTTCTCGCACTCGCTCACGATGCTCCTAAAGCGCCGTCATGCGCCGGTGGTTTCGTGGTTTTCTTCTTGGTCCGTGTGTCTTGCGCGCGGCGGCAATGTCTGGGTCAATCCGCGGCATCGTCAACTTGCTGGCAGGGGTGAACGTTGTCTTCGGCCAGGAACACGCGACAGCTTCATTGCGAATCCCGGCGCAAAAGCGAAAACGAAAATGTCGCCCCCTCTCCAGGCCGGCCCTCCGCCCAAATGCGTCCGCCGTAGCGCTCGACAATTCTCTGGCAGATCGCGAGGCCTAGACCCGTGCCCGGATATTCATCTTTGTGCAGACGCTTGAACAAACCGAAAATGCGATCGGCATACTGTGGCTCAAACCCGATCCCGTTATCGTTTACCGATACCACCCACCGGCGCCCCTTAAGTTCGGCACTAACGTGAATTTCTGGCGGAACATCTTTCTTGCGGTATTTCAGCGCGTTAGAGAGAAGATTCTGAAATACATGAGCCATTTGAGCAGTATCTCCCCGGACTGCAGGTAAAGGCTGCACGCTGATTACAGCGTGGTTGTCTTCGATGCTGTCCTTGAGGACACCTAACGCCTCGGCGAATGAGACCGAAAGATCGGCGGCGCCTACCGGCAAGTCGTTGTCACTGTGCACGGTGCGTGAGAATGTCAGGAGATCGCGGATGAGTCCTTCCATGCGCGAGACGCCTTGACGGATGAATCCGGCATAGTTGCTGAGCTTGACATCTTCGCCACCGAAGTGTTTTAGCAGCAGATGCGAGTAGATGTTGACCATGCGCAAGGGCTCCTGCAGGTCGTGGCTGGCTACGTAGGCGAACTCTTCGAGTTCGCGGTTCATCTTTCTGAGTTCCTCTTCGGTTTTTTTCTGATCGGTGATGTCGGTGTTAGTGCCGAACCAGCGCACGACGCTTCCCTTGTTGTCTTTTATCGGCTCGACCCGCGTCAGGAAATCCCGGAACTCCGCATCCGCACCCTTCAGCGGGAAGACCATCTGAAACGGCTCGCCCGTAGCGATGGAGCGTGTCCACTGAGAGAGGACGTTCGGTAACACCGCGGGGTCGTGGACCTTCTGCCAGCCCCAGCCCTGCATATCTTCAAACGTTGCACCCGTGTAGTCGTACCAGCGCCGGTTGTACCAGAAAATATTGCCTGCTTCGTCAGCCATCCACGCCAAATTGGGGATAGTCTCCGCGAGCGTGCGAAACTGCCGTTCCGACTCGGCCAGCAATTCGCGGGCTTTTGTTTGGGTCAGGTCCGTCACGACGACACATATGCAATCAATGGCACCCTGGCGAAGACGATTCACGGATACGTAGGCTGGAACCGCGTCGCCTGTCGATGTCGTAAAGCACATCTCTCGTTTTTTGACGATGGCATCGTCCCACAGCAAAGCTGAAAGAATTGAGGCGTTATCCTCATCTACGAACGCGAGTATACGCGATCCGATTACCTGTTCGATGGGAATGCCGAGCATGGCTGCAAATTGCTCATTTGAGAATGCAATTAATCCGTCGGGCGTCAATGTAATAGCGCCTTCAGCCATTTCTTGCACGAATAGGCGATATGTCTGGTCGGCGCCCTGAAGCGTGTAGACGTGGTCGCCCTCGGAGCCGGAGACAATAACAGCATCGACTTCGCCACTTCGAAGAGCGTGCAATGTTTCTTCAGCTTCTGCCAGGCGCTCCTCAAGCTCCAGAATGTGTTTCTGCAGCTCTTCGCTGCTTTTCGCAGACGTCCTGCGCTCTATCCGGCCCGCCATCCTCCTACCTTGTTACTGGCTGTTTCAGGATGTCCAATCCGACCAGTACCCGATCTTTGTTCGAAAGATCACCGATGATTTTGCGCACGGGTAAGGGGAGTTTCTTGATCAAAGTTGGTGCGACCACGATTTGTTCCGGCTTCGCGTGCTCGGGATGCTGGTAGATATCGATGACTTCCAGATCATACCTACCCTGAAGCGTTTCTTCGCATATCGCGCGGATATTTGCAACTGCGGTGACCGATCTGGGCGTGGTGCCGGCGACGTAAAGCCTGAGCACATAGCGCTCGTCCGGGATATGCTCAAGCGCTTGCTCGAAACTCTTAGTAGAGTCAACGCGTTTGAAGCGTTTCTGCATGGCAGGTCAACTTCGCGGCTTAATATCAAGCCCGACCAAAACCCGTTCCTGATTAGAGAGATCGCCGATAATTTTCCGCACCGGCTCCGGAAGTTTACGCACGAGCGTCGGAAGCGCGAGAATTTGATCTCCCTTTGCAAGCTGCGGATTCTTTAATAGATCGACAACTTCGATGCGGTATCTTCCGGCCAGGTGCTCCTCGCACATCTGCTTGAGATTGGCAAAAGCTTGGATAGATTTGGCGGTCTGTCCGGCAACATAAAGCCTCAAATTCCATTCCGCCGATGGCTGCTCACGTGCTATTTCCGCGGTTCGAGCGCGTTTTGTCTTGGTAGTCAACTGCGCCGGCCCCCGCCCGTTCGTGGAGACTTCGTGTTGTTTTCAGAAACCGGCTGCTGCGCGGCCCGGCTCTTGGCCATCGCATTGCGGTCTTCAACAAGCTGTTTTAGTCTTATCTCGTCTTGTTGAATCAGCCGCCGCAGTTCCATTCCTTCGGTTTCCAGCTCAAGTTGAAGGGTGGCAATTTGCGTCTCGAGAACTTTACTCCGGCGCTGGAGGACGGCTTTCCTCGTTTTCATTTCATCATTCGCCAGGACGGCATCCGAGGCCTCCTTCGCTTCATGCGCCATTCGGGCTGAACCGGTGAGCAGGCCCGCAGCTCCGAGATAGACGTCCCGAAACTTCAGGCCGTGGCTGGTCAGGACATATTCCCGAATCTGATTTGAATGTGCGAGGCCGCGCGCTTTAAGAATGTATATTCCACGGTTCCTCTCGCCGCCGCTCTCGATATCCCGCAGCAGTATCCAGGAGTCTACAACCGAAGAGATTTCCACTTCGGTTTGTTCAGTAGGGCCCGACGCATTGGTCAGCGTCGTCATCAACGCCGTGATGTGCTGTCCCTTGAGAAAATCGACCAGCCGAAGCAACATGCTGCGGGTTTCAGAGCCGGCACTGGCATGCAGCAGGGCCGTTACAGGATCGACAACCACGATCGTGGGCTTGAATTCGGTGACGGCCTTATGCATTTTCACAAGATGCATTTCAAGCCCGAAAGTAGAGGGTCGCGCCGCATGAAATTGAAGCAGCCCCTTATCGACCCAGCGCTTTAGATCAATGCCGATCGAGCGCATATTGCGGATGATCTGCTGAGGCGATTCTTCAAAAGAGAACATCGCGCATCGCTCGCCGCGAGCGCACGCGGCATTGACGAAATGGCATGTCAGGCTCGTCTTGCCGGTACCGGCCGTTCCGGAAATAAGGATGCTGCTTCCGCGAAAATAGCCCTGTCCCCCCAACATTAAATCGAGATCGGCAAGGCCAGTCGAAACATGCTCATTCGACGCATTCTGATTCAGCTCAAGTGAGGTCACTGGCAGGACCGAAATACCATTGGTGTCGATTAGGAACGGGTACTCGTTCATCCCGTGGGTGGAGCCGCGATATTTAGCGATCCGTAGGCGGCGGGTTGTAACCGCCTCATTGACTCGATTGTCGAGCAGAATGACACAGTCGGAAATGTATTCTTCGATTCCATATCGTGTGAGGCTATCAACGCCACGCTCGGCGGTGACCATCGCCGTAAGCTGCCGGTCTTTCAGCCATCGGAATAGTCGGCGTAGCTCTGCACGCAAAATCGCTTCGTTCGAAAAGCCCGCGAATAGCGCCTCGATGCTGTCCAGCAGTACGCGTTTTGCTTTTATGGAATCTACGGCCTGAGCGAGGCGGAGGAACAGGCCTTCCAGATCGTAATCTCCCGTCTCTTCCATTTGACTGCGTTCTGTATAGATGTAATCGATCAAAAGCTTTTCATTGGCAATGAGGCGATCGAGATCGAATCCAAGGGGCGCGACATTTGAAGCGAGTTCGTCCGCAGTTTCCTCAAAGGAAATGCAGACCCCCGGCTCAGCGTAATCCGTCGCGCCGCGAACCAGGAATTCTATGCCGAACAAGGTTTTGCCACAACCGGCCCCGCCGCACAAGAGAGTCGGGCGCCCGCGTGGCAGTCCGCCAAGCGTGATCTCATCAAATCCGCGAATTCCTGTCGCTGTTTTCGGAAACGCCCTGGCTTTCCCCGTGGTTGACTTTCGTTTGTTCATCGTCGATTGCGCATCAGTTTGAGGAAGATCTTCTCGCTGGCGGGCCGCCGATTAATGCGAGCCGCCGATCCGCTGGTAATCGAAATAAGTATCGTCTTCCTGCGACGACCGTTTGAACATGTACAGCACCTTGGCATTCGATTTCATGGCGAAGTGCGTGATTTGCCAACTGCCGCCGCCAACCGGCGATTTCTCCAGCTCAAATTGCGTCCCCGGTTCGACCTGCGCGAGAAAACCTTCAATCGAAACCGGGCGAATCACCCGCGCCGTTACCCTCACCCATTGATACGTCTTCTGGTCGATCCATAGCTCGCCCTGCATGCCCGGCAAAACTTGCGTTTCCATGTTGGGTGGCTGATAACCGGGCTTTGGAGTCGCTTTGAGCGCCCAGACGGTGAAGCCTCGCACCTTGTGCTTGCCTAGCAGCGTGAAATCGAAGGCCTTGGTGAGCTGGTTCATCATCTGGTTATCGCGCCGGCGGTCTTTCTGGTATTTCGCGATGCGGTTCTGACGGTCCGCATTCGATTGCGAGCGGCGCTGATTCGTTTCCTGCTGCTGCTTTCTTTCTTGTTCGGCGTTTTGCGATGCGGACAACGGGTTCCCGTTCACCGCAATCAGCCGCTGATAAGGCGTGCCGTCGATCATCGTCACCTGGTACGTTTTCGATTCCTTGCCCTCGCGGTCGCGCTCCTTGTAATTGAAATCGGGAGCAGCTTCGAAATCGACCTTGTTAGCGGCCACCGATTTTTCGATAATCGCCTGCACGCTCGACTGCTGAGCGAAGGCGATTCCGGGAGCAAGAACTGAACAGCCGAACACGAAAATAGTAAGCGCGGTTTTTGATCCGATCAACGGAGATCCTCTCTATGCAGTAGACTATCCCACAAACAAAACGTAAGGAACATTGCGTCTGTGCGGGTTCTACTCCCCGGCGAGGTAGTAATGGACCGCGGGCGTAACGATGAGCGACAGAACCATGGAGGCTAAAATGCCGCCGATAACCGCAATGGCAAGCGGCTGGAGCATTTGCGAACCCGCGCCGAGAGCGAGCGAAAGCGGGATCATGCCGGCAACTGCGGCAAGGGCGGTCATTAGAATAGGCCGCAAGCGCCGCTCGCCGGCTTCGATCATGGCTTCGCGCGGCGAGGAGCCTTCGCGGCGGAATTTCTGATCGGCGTCGAGCAGCAGAATACCGTTTTTCGCCACGATGCCGACCACCATAATGAGGCCCATAAACGAGGAAAGGTTAAAAGTGGTGCCCGTGATGAAGAGCGCGAAGAATACGCCGGACGTGGAAAGCAGCGCGGAAGAAAGAATGGCGATGGGGGCGGCGAATCCACCGAATTCGACTAGTAAAACGATAAAGACCAGCACCACCGCCGCGGCCAGAACGAACAGGAGATCGTGGAAAGACTGCTGCTGCTGCTGATACAAGCCCCCATAGACCACCCGAATAGAGGATGGAATGTGAAGCGCGGCTACTTTTTTCTGAACCAAAGCGATGCCGGTGCCCAGACTCATTCCTTCCAGGCGGCCGCTCACCGCGATGTCGCGCTGCAGGTTCTCGCGGCGAACTTCGACTTGGCCGGGATCGTTTTGGATGTTCGCCAAAGTGCCGAGCGTGGCGACCTTTCCGGTGCCGCTGACCAATACCGTGTTCTGTATGGCCTCCAGCGAAGATCTGGTTGCCGGAGGGAAGGTGACGCGCAGCGTGTAGGGCCGGTTGTTCACGACAATCGGAGTCGGCGCGGGCTCGCCTTGAAAAATCGCACTGGCATCGAGCTCGACTTCCTGCGGCGTAAAGCCGGCGCGCGCGGCCACGGTCTGATCGACGGTGAAGGTGAGGGCCGGGCCGCTGATGGTATCTTCGATCCCGTTTTTCACGTCCTTGACGCTGGATATGGTCTTAATGGCATCGGCGACTTTGGGCCCCCAGGTTCTTAGAAGGTCCAGATTTTCCGAGAACAGCTTGATCTCAATGGGATCGGGAGAGCCAGTGAGATCGCCGATCATATCTTCGAGCACCTGGTGGAAATCAGTGTCCAGTTGCGGATATTGTTCGTTGACCTTGTCGCGCGTCTCGGCGATCACTTTTTCGACGCCGTGTGCTTTCAGCTTTACGGAGATATCACCGGTGTTGGCCTCAGTCACAGCCGCAAGACCGAGCTGCAGACCGGTGCGGCGCGAGGTGCTTGCGACTTCGGGAATGGAGTGCAGGATTTTTTCGACGCCGTTCAGGACGCGATTCGTATCGGCCAGCGAAGAACCCGCCGGCATCAGATAGTCGAAAACGAATCCGCCTTCGTCCATGGTGGGAAGCAGATCGGAGCCGAGCGTGCGATAGCACAGAAACGAAACTGCGATCAGCAGGAGACAGAGCGCGAGCAAGATGGCGGGGTGAGCGAGAGCGGCTTTGATAGCGCGCTCGTACAGACGAGTGAGGCGCCCCATGACGCCCTTGGTTGCGATTTCGTCGTGGGCGGGCTTGGCGCCGGAATGGGCCGCGCCACCATTATGAGATCGGCTGTGCGATCGAAGCAGCAGATGACTGAGCGCCGGCGTCCAGGAGAGCGCGAGCGCCAGAGACGTTACCAGCGCGACCGCAACTGTGACCGCGAGCGCGCGAAAAAACGTGCCGGTCACGCCGGTAATGGCGACAAGCGGGAGGAACACGACAATGGGCGTGACTGTAGAGCCGACCAGTGGAACGCGGATTTCGCGTATCGCGCTGCGAATCGCCTCGCCGCGCGTTTGCCCCGTATCGCGATGCAGAACGATATTTTCAACAACGACAATGGCATCGTCGATAACCAGCCCCACCGCGGCCGCAAGACCGCCGAGCGTCATCAGATTGAAGCTCTGGCCGATGGCGCGCAAAGCGATGAAAGTGACTGCGATGGTGACGGGAATCACGAGGCCCGCGACGATGGATGTACCCCAATCGCGCAGAAACAGCACGAGGATGATGGCCGCGAGAACCAAGCCGATCAAAATGGCATCGCGCACGCTTTTGATCGACTCGCTCACAATGTCCGATTGATCGTAAAACGGCTGCACGACGATGCCGGCGGGCAGCGAACGCTCGAGCTCCGCGATTTTTTGGTGTACTTCGTCCGCTACTGACACCGTGTTGCTGTCGGGCTGCCGGTTGATGTTTAAAAGAACCGCCGGTTTGCCGTTGGCGGTCACGATCGTGTAAACGGGCCGGACGGAGGGCGTGACCATTGCGACATCTCCGATGCGTACCGGAACGCCGGAGCCGTTTGCCTTCGCAACGATATTGGCGATTTCCGCCGGGGTGTGAACCTGTCCGCTCACCAGGCCCAGCACGAGCTGATGATTTCGTTCGAGGAATCCTGGCGAATCGATCAGGTCGCTCTTTGCAATTGCATCCAGCAGATTCGGAACCGTGATCTGCGATTCCACCAGTTTTTCGGGATCGGGCTGGATTTGAAATTCCGGCTCCTGGCCGCCCTGCACCACTACGGTGGAAGTGCCGGGAAGACTGTTCAGTTGCGGCTTGATGGTATAGGTAGCGAGCTGCCACAAGGTGGTCTGCGGCACCGTATCGGAGGTCATGCTGTAACCCAGAATGGGGAACGCGGCGAAGGTCAGCCGGTTGGCGGTGATGACGGCAGTGGAGGGAAGCGTGGTTTGCACGCGCGCAATGGCCGCGTTCACGTATTGCAAAGTCTGGAACATATCGACGTTCCAGTTGAAAAAGAGATCGACCTCGGCGGAACCGCGGCTGGTAATCGACAGAATATGGTCGAGTCCCGGAATGGAATTCACCACCTCTTCAATGGGCCGCGTGATGGTGACCTGCATCTGATCGATGGGCATCACCCCGTTATCGACGCCGACCACGATACGCGGAAAATTCGTGGAAGGAAAAACCGCGATGGGAATGGTGAACGCGAGATACACGCCGAAAACCGCCAGCGCGACGATGATGAACAGTATGGATTTGAGAAAGCGCGCGGTCCAGTGTTCCGCCTGCTCCTCAACCGGAGGCGAAGTTGGCGCAGCTAGTGACGCTCATTTCTCGTCTTTATCCGTGCTGCCGGCTTTCTCGATTTCAACTTTGGCTTTGTCGTCGAGGCCGAGAGCGCCCTGCGTGATGACTTGATCGCCTGGATTGATTCCTTTGACGATCTGCACGTTGTCGCCGGAGCGGATGCCGACTTCGACATCGTGTTCGTGCGCGAGCCCATCGGCGCCGGCGACCATGATTTTTTCGCCGCCTTCTTCAGACGCGAGCAGAGCGGCATTCGGAACTACGATCGCGTCTGGAATCTGGCCGGCATCGATCGAGATTTGAACTGTGGTGCCGGGTTTTAAATGCTCGCCGGGATTGGGCGCTTCCACCCAGACTTGAACGGTTGTGGTGTTGGGATCGACCGCGGGGCTGACCACGGTGACTTTGCCGGTTAGCTCGCCACCGCCCTCGCCGGAAATAGTCGCTGGGCGTCCCACGGTCAGCGATGCGGCTTCGTGTACCGGAACGCTGGCGCGTGCTACGACCGTTGAGATGTCGACGATGGAGGCCAGCGCCGAGCCGCTGGAGGCCATCTCGCCGATATTTAAGGGACGATCCGAGACAACGCCGGCGATGGGGCTGCGTACCTCGGCGTAGGAGACCTGAGCCGCGGAACTTTCATAATGGGCCTGCGCGGCTTGCATGGAGGCTTGCGCGCCGCGCAACTGCTGGGTGCGGCCTACGCTTTCGAGCGATCTCAGATGCTGCGCGGCGGTATCGTATTGGCTCTGCGCCTGCACCAGCGCGACTTTGGCGTCATCGACTAATTTACGCGCCAGCGCTCCCTCGCGAAACAGCGATTCACGGCTCTCATAAACTTTTCGCGCGGCGTCCAGCGCCTGCCGGTTAGCGTCTGCATCGGCCTTGGCTTTGGTGATGTCTTCCGGCATAACGGCGGCGCGCGTATTTTCGTAGCTAGCTTCAGCCTGGCGATAGAGCGCCTTGCTTTCGTCGGCCGCGGCAACCAGATCGCGGTCTTCCAGCACTGCGAGGAGCTGGCCCTGACGCACGTGATCGCCGCGCTGCACCAGAAAACGTGCGACCGGTGCGCTGATTTTCGGTATCACGTTGGCCTGCTTGACAGGATAGAGAACGGCTTCGGCGGTAACCATCTGCTCGATCGGCTCGCGCTTGGCGGTCGCCACTTGCACAGGAGTGGCAGGTTCCGTTTCTGCGGATGAGCTCGATTTCGAGCAGCCTGAAATAACCAGCAGAGCGGCAAGCGTCAGAAAAAGACCGGTTCGCATGGGCTAGAAGGCTCCTGTCAGCGTCTGGAGCGTGGCGAGCGCCACGCGATAGCGCAATAGACCGTCGTCATACGCGCTGCGCGCCAGACTGCCAGTGGTTTGCGCGTCGACAACTTCGAGCGCGGTGGCTTCTCCCGCTTGATAGCGCAGCAAAGTAAGTCGAACGCTTTCCGCCGATAACTGCGAGGATTCGCGCAGAGTTGCAACCTGTGAGAGGGCGGTTTGGGCTTCATGGTAAGCGGAAATGAGCGTGCCTTGCAATTGTTTCTGCGTGGAAGTCAGAGTGAGTTCGGCCTGACGCTGGCGCAGTGCGGCTTGTTTCACCTTACTGTGAATGGCACCCCAATTCCAGATGGGCACGGTGAGAGTGGCTTGCGCAACGTAGCCTAAATTCTGCCGGTAGGGCACTTCAAAATTGGGCAGCGTGCTGCGGCCGGTCCCTATAGTTGGATAGTCTGTGCGCGCGGCGAACTGGTTGGCGTCGATGCCATACCAAACGTCGAGCCCGAAGGAGGGCAGGTAGGCGTAGCGGGCCACGGTGACTCCCGCACGCGCCTGCGTGACGCTGGCCTGCGCAGCCTGGAGATCGGGATTGGCTGTGTTGGCTTGCGCAGTTTCCTCAGGCAGCGGAGGAAGCGCGGCGAGATTCGCGAGATCGTCGACGATTTCGTAATCCAATCGCAAGCTGGGGAAAATGAGGACGCCCAGCGCGATCTTAGCTTTTTCGGCCGCAAGCTGCGCATCCTGCACGTCGCGCTGGCGCTGCTGGACCTGTATTTGCGCCTTGATAACATCGGCGTGCGCCACTTCGCCGCCGCGCTCCTGCTTCTGGGTGATATCGAGAAAATGCCGCGCTTCGGCCAGGCTGGTTGCGGCGTTAGTCACTTTGCGTTCGGCGGAAGCGAGGCCGTAATAATCCTGAATTACCGTCGCGTTCAGGCCACGCGCCGCAACTTCGGCTTGGGCTCGCGCCACGGCTTCGGCTGCATCTGCGGCACGAATCTCACCGCGCCGGATCAGAGACAGCAGCTCCTCGTGCGCGTTGAGCTGCTCATTGTAAACGTGCACGCCGTCGTTCGCGACGAAAACTCCGGAAGGCGTGTTGTTGCCTTCCGTATAGATGTATTGGTTAAGCGCGCTGACGGACGGAAGAGTTGCGGCTTTGGCCTGGGCGCGATCTTCTTTGGCAAGCTGAAGCGCTATATTCGCCAACTGAACTTGCGTTCCGTATTGGCGGGCGCGGGAGAGCGCGTCCTGCAGGTTAATCGTGAGCGTCTGGGAGCCGGCCGTGAATGCGGAGGCCAGCACGAACAAAACGAAATGTGCGCGCACTGTGTTTATTAAGACATAGCTATCTGAAAAATCGCTGAAAATACAAGATGCTGAACCGAGCCAGGGAGCGTGAGCGACCTCAGGTTCGACAGCATCCACTTACTCCTCATTCACTTTCAAAACGATAAATGTGATGTCGTCGTGCTGCGGAGCGTCGCCAATCCAGGCGCGCAGCTCTTTCGAAATGGCGGCGGTGATGTCCAAAATGGGTAGATGGACGACGCGCCGCAGCAATTCCTTCAGCCTTTGCTCGCCGAATTCTTCTTCGGCGGGATTCAGGGCTTCCGTCACTCCGTCAGTGAACGCGATCAGAACGTCGCCGGGATTCAGATCGACAACCGATTCTTCATAGCTCGCCGAGGGAAACATCCCGATAATCATCCCGCCCGTGGCAAGCTCTTCAATGCGCGCACCGGAACCGTTTCCCGGGCCGCCAACGTTCTCGAGACGGCGCACCAGGTAAGGAGGATTATGCCCCGCGTTGACGTAGCGGAGCTGGCGTCCGCGTTCGTCTAGTTGTGCATAGAAAAAGGTCGCATAACTGGCGGCGCCGGTCGATTGATGAAGAAAGCGATTCATTTTCGCGGCGAGCTCGGGTAATGAGATGTTGCCATCGCCGGCGAGCACGCGCAGCGAGGCTTGGACTACAGCCATGATGAGAGCCGCCGCGATCCCTTTACCGGCGACGTCGGCGAGTGCGATGCCAATACGATGCTCTCCAACCTGAAAGAAATCGTAGTAGTCGCCGCCAACGCTGCGAGCGGCGAGCGTAAAGGCGTCGAGTGAGCTGCCCACGGTTTGCGGCGATCTTTCCGGAAGAAGCCGCTTCTGCACCTCGGTAGCGAGCGCAATATCGCGGCGAACTTTCTCCTGTTCGACGACACGTTCGTTAAGCCGCGCGTTCTCGAGCGTAAGCGCGAACTGTTCCGCGCAAGCCGCCAGCAGGTTCTTATCGGCGGAAGAATAATATTCGCGCGCGGCTGGTTCGCCGAAAAGCAAAAGCCCGATCAGATCGTGTTTGGTGCGCAGGGGAGCAGCCAAACGCAGGCCAGTGTCTTGGAGTAATTCGAGCTCGGGCACGTGCTGCGGCTTTTGCTGGCGCGCCCAGCGCAGCGATGTTTCCATATCGGCGGACGTGAACGATAGAGGAGCGCTATAGAATCGGAGCCGGTTCAAGAGAAAACCCGTTTCGGGAATCCTGAATGTGCTTGCAACCGTTGACGACGAAGCGGCGATACTTCGATATTCGCCCGCGGAAAGTCTCTCAAGCAAGACCGCGGAGTTAGCCGAGAGCTTGGCCCGCAGGTTTTCAAGCGAAATACGAAGTACTTCCGTAAAGGAATCCGCGCGGCGACTAGCTTCAATGAACTCAGTGAGCAGAGTGGAATCCACCGCTGGGCCGGCTTTTTCAGCGGTGACGCGTTCACGAACCTGTTCCAGGCTGCGGCGCGCAGCCGTCCAGATCGAATCCGTCTCGTTGCGGATGGCGACCATGGGAGACAGGAGACTCGCTCGCCAGCCGGGGACGAAGGAGGCGACTGCCGCAAGAAAAACGATCACGGCGATGGAGAAGAGATAGGGAGTTGCATCGAGCTGGCGAACATTTAAATAGCGCATCACGAGCGCGGTGGCGCCAGCCACGGCAAGAGCGCCGACAACCAGCCCATAAACGGAAAGACGTAGTCCATTACCGACGATGAGCCGGAGCAAATCGCTGCCTGTAGCGCCCACAGCCATGCGCGTTCCCAGTTCTGTTGTGCGTTGCCGGACTGAGTACGAAGTAAGGCTGTATATACCCACAGCGGCAAGAAGCAAGGCTCCAAGAGCAAACACCGTAACGACCACCGATTCGATGCGCTGGAAAAAAAGAGAATTGCTCAAGATCTCACGTTGTGACCGTATTGCGTAGATGGGCTGGTTGGGATCAACCTGAGCAATGGCGCGGCGAATTGCGGGAGCAAGCGTTGCCGCGGGCAACCTCGACCGCACAGCGAAGTGCATTGGATTGGGGGGAGCCAGGTTCTTTAGCAGGTAAATCTCGGCCATGGGAGTTTTACCAAGACCTTCGTTCCGCACGGTGCCGACTACGCCGACAACTTGGAAACGCGTGCCCTGCGGCCCGCTGAACCGGCCAAATTGGCCGACGGCGTTCTGGTTGGGCCAGTAGCGCTTGGCTGCTTCTTCGTCGATCACTAAGGCGACAATCTTCTCGTTTGTGTCATGACGATTCAGCAGGCGGCCGGAAAGCAGGGGAATCCGCAGAGTCTTGAAATAACTTGCGCTGACCTCTAAGATGCTAACCAGGTTGCGGGCTTCTCTCTCATACGAACGGCGTTCGGGGAGAATGTAAGCGGTAAAACAGCAACCATCGAGCGGTAACTGATTGGTAAGAGCAGCGCCACTAACACCCGGTATGGCTTGCAACGCGTCCAGCAGCCTATCGGAATAGGCCGACAAAGCGGCCGCCGTATCTGGCGTCGGATTTAATCCGGCCGCTCCCCCCGCCGGTTCGCCGCCAATTTGCGCGGATTTGGTGATCTGAAACGTCAGCACCCCATCGGGATCGAAACCGGGCGAAGTCGCCTTGAGCCGGTTGAGTTGCCACACCAGGATGGCGCCGGCGGAAATCAATGTGAACGCAAGAGCGATTTCGGCTACAACCAGCCCCTGAGAAAGTTTGCGGCTTCGAATACCAGCCGACGCGCGGACACCCTCGCTCAGCACTTCGTTCGGCTGCATGCGGAGCGCCTGCCAAAGTGGGGCCATCGCGGAGAGCGTCGCGGTTACAAAGGCCAAAGCGAGAGCGAAGAGCGCTACCGGCCAATTTGTCGAGATCTCGTGGGAACGGGGGATGTAGTCGGCGGCAAAAGATACGACCAGCCGGACGAGCACAAGGCTGGTCCCGATACCGGCTAGCACAGCGGGAAGCGACAGTAAGAGGCTTTCGAAGAAATATTGCAGAGCCAATTGTTTCTGACCGCCTCCCAATGCAATGCGAATGGCGGTTTCACGGGCGCGACCCACGGATCTGCTAACCAGAAGTCCCGCCACATTGGCACACGTGATCAGCAACAGCAGGCCTGCCGCGCCAAGGAGCACGAGCAGAATAGGGCGAATCGGCTTGACCATCGTGTCCCGCAAGCTGAACAGCGCGGCCGTGTAGGTGGGATCAAACGGGTGATTCTGTTTTCGGATTTGTTCGGCCGCTCGCTTGGCATCGGCTCTAGCCTGGAAAACGGTGATGCCGGGCTTGAGCTTTGCGTAAGCCACGTAGGCACCGTAGTCGCGCAATTCTGCCTCGGTGCGGGGTTTCTCCATGGGGAGCCAGACATCGTTGGCAGAGTCGCGGCTCTCGACTGTGACGAGAGGAAAACGGAACCAGGCGGGCATCGCGCCGACTACCGTGTACGAACGGCCGTTTAACGTAATCTGATGGCCGATAATGCCGGAACCGAGTTGCTGAAACAGGCGATGCGAAATCAACGCGACGCCCGGTCCGTCGGATAAAGCAAAAAAGCGGCCTGCGATCGGATTAGCGCCGGTATTCGCAATCAACGATGGCGAGACCTCGATTCCTTCGATGTGCCGCGCCTGGCCCGGATAAGTCAGATTGAAATCACCGCCAATGGATAACCAGCCGAAAACATCGAAGCTACGCGTCTGTTGCTGGTAAGCGAGAAGGTCGGCAATGGTAAGCCCGGAAATGTGGTTGAGATCGGAGGGATCGGCCGTGCTACCGGCGAAAAGAGCTACCCAGCGGTTGCCCTGTGAATACGGCAAGGGCTTCAGCAGCACAGCCTCCACCACCGTAAATATCGCGGTGGCGCAACCAATTCCGATCGCGAGCGCGAGAATGGCGGCAACAGCCAGTCCTTTATCGCGCTGCCAGGATCTCCAACTCTGCGCGATCAACGTGAGCATCTGCTAGGACTATATCGTTTACACTGGCGCGCGTCGGTGTGCCGCCAACACGCGCCTGTCCGTACGGCGTATGCGCCTCTATTTTTCGCCAGTGGATTCCACGATTTTTTACCTCCGAGCGCCTTCGCGATCGCGTCACATTCCCTGATCTACCAGCGGCTCTATCACCTACACTTTGTCATGCGGCAGGAAGTCGCTCATTCAGACGAAGCGGCAGGTTCCGGGCGCGGCCGGATATATCAGTTCCCTATGAAGCGATGCCGTGATGCACCTCCTGCTTAAGAAATCCAGCTACTGATCTTTTTTGCGCTTTTGAGTCAACTTACTAGAAGCCCACCGGATGAGAAAAAAAGAACAGATTATCGCGGCTACCTGAGTTGGAACATTCATTGTTAATCCTTTCTCTTCGAAACGAGAATCATTCTCTACGCTCATCTTAGTCCCACGCTCCAGCGCTCCCGGCTACAACGATGCAATCAAAGCGGCGATGAACAGGCCCTGTATGACGCCTCGCAGAGCCGCTCCTAAAACGCGACGGCCACCGATCGTCAGCTTTTCGCGGCTGGCTTTGACGTTGGCTGGAAAAAGACAGATCAGCATTACAATCGCGACGACCGCAGCCGCTTTCGCCATTTTCGGCAGTTGCAATCCGGCAGCGATGATAATCTCGGCGATGCCCGTCACGGTCACCCAAGCCCCAGGATTCCCAACCGCCGCCGGCACCATGCTCATCAAGTCCGGCCGACGTTTGCCCCAATGCGCGGAAGCGGTTAATAGGAACATGATGCCCAACGCGCCTCGCAGGCAGTGTTGCCAGTCGCCGAGATGCGGGACCCATATGCCTATGACCCGAAGAATGGCGAATGAAAACACCAGAATTAAAAGCGGGGCCATACTTGGACTCTAAACTGGTTCCGGATTCAGCAATTCTTCAGTTTATTTCGCTAGCATGTTGGTCAGATACCGTGCGAATCCTGGTGGTCGAAGACGAGCAACGCATGGCCGCGCTCCTGCAGCAGGGCCTCGCCGAAGAAGGACACCAGGTGTATGTCGCTCGCGATGGCGCGCAAGGGCTCGCGATTGCGCAGTCTTCCGCGTTTGATGTCCTGATTCTGGACGTAATGCTGCCCCGCATCGACGGTTTGACCGTCGCGCGCCGATTGCGGGAAGCGGGCAACCGCACGCCGGTACTCATCTTGACCGCCCGCGACAAAGTGGCCGATGTCGTCAAGGGTTTGGACGTCGGCGCCGACGATTACCTGACGAAACCGTTTTCCTTCGACATCCTGGTCGCGCGCCTGCGCGCGGTCAGCCGGCGGGGGCCTATTCCGCAAAGTGTGTGCCTGAAATTCGCGGATCTGTGCCTGGACACAGCGGCGCGCCGAGTCACGCGCCACGGCTGCCCCGTAACTCTCACGCCGAAAGAGCACAGTCTATTGGAACTGTTGCTCCGCAATGCGGAGCGCGCCGTGAGCCGCAGCACCATTCTCGAATCCGTGTGGGGCTTCGACAGCGACGTGGAAGAAAATACGCTCGAAGCTTTCGTTCGCTTGCTGCGCGGGAAAATCGATGCGCCGTTTGAACCCAAACTAATTCATACGGTGCGCGGGGTTGGATATTGCTTGCGGTTGCCCGAAATATGAGGCGGGGCTCCATTCGCTGGCGACTGACGATGTGGTATTCGCTCGCGCTGGCCGCCGGGCTGGCGCTGTTTGCCGCGGCGACTTGGCTCGCCATGTGGCACAGCCTCAGTAACGATGTGGATTCCAACCTCGCTGCGCAGGCGCAAAGTGTCGGGAAATTTCTCAATGCGGAGATCGCCGAGCCTGGCGTGCAGCTCCCGGAGGAGCTCGGCGAATATGCGGACGCCTTGCCCCTCGGAACTCATGTGCAGATAACAAATGAGAAGGGCGCCCTCGTTTTCGCATCCAAGCGCTGGGAGGGCCATTCCTACCGCCTGCTGGTGCAGACGATTCCGGTGAACGGACGGCTCATGGCGCGTGGCCGTTTCGGAATCGCTCGATCCGCTTCAGAACGTTCTGTCCACGCTGCGGCTGCTGCTCGTCACGCTGATTCCGGTCATCGTGATTCTTGCATCTGTGGGCGGCCTGTGGCTCAGCAGGCGCGCGCTGAAACCGGTGGATCAGATCACCGCGGCGGCGCGTTCCATTGGCATCGGCAATCTTTCCGGCCGCCTCGAGGTGCCGCAAACCGGAGATGAGCTTCAGCGGCTGGCTGAGACCTGGAACGGCATGTTGTCGCGCCTGGAAGATGCGGTCAGCCGGCTGTCGCGGTTCACCGCCGACGCTTCGCACGAATTGCGCACGCCGCTCGCGGTAATCCGCACGACCGCCGAAATCGCGGCCCGGCGCTCGCGGCCGGAGGTGCAGTATCGCGAGGCGCTCAATCAGATCGTCGGAGAAACCGGGCGCATGACGCGGCTGGTGGAAGATTTGCTGTTTCTGGCGCGCTGCGATTCGCAACCCGTTGAGATGCCGATGTCGAGTCTCGATCTAGTCGCGGTCGTGGAGGATTTGTGCGCGCAAGTTAACCCGCTCGCGGAATCGAAAAACATCCGCCTCGCCTGCCGTGTACCGCAAGCGAATGCCGAAGTCGCGGGCAACGAACCCGCCATTCGAAGACTGGTGCTGGTCCTCTTGGATAACGCCATCAAATATTCCAGAACGGGCGGCGAGGTCGAAGTCAACGTGCGGGAAAGCGGAAATCAACTGCACCTCGAAATCCGCGATAGCGGCCCCGGAATTCCGGAATCCGAGCTGCCGCGCATTTTTGAACGCTTCTATCGTGCGCCTGAGGCGTGCGAGACTGTCCAGAGCGGATCGGGACTCGGCTTATCGCTGGCGGCCGGAATCGCGCAGCAGCATCATGCGCGCATTGAGGTCGAAAGCGCCCCTGGCCAGGGATCGACATTCCGCGTGTTGTTCCAGCCTGCATAACAAGGAGACCGGAAATGAAATTTATCATCGGATTCATCGTTGGTATCATCTTGATCCCCGTCATTATTTATTGCTACTTCCGCTTCGGATACGCGCCTGTGGCCACCGCCGGGTCGCCGATTCCGTTCGAGCAACGTCTGGCGAAGTTAGGCCTGAACGCTCGCATTCAAAAAGAGGCGCCGAAAAACGCTCCCTTTCAGGCGTCGGAAGCGGATATGCAAAACGCTGCGCATCTGTATCGCGACCACTGCGCCATGTGCCACGGTGTGATGGGTGGAGCGAAATCGCCGACCGCGAAAGGCATGTATCCACCACCGCCCCAACTGCTGCACGGCAAAGGCGTCACGGACGATCCGCCCGGCGAGACGTACTGGAAAGTGGATCACGGCATCCGCTTAACGGGCATGCCGGCCTACGGGCAATCGTTATCGGAGAAAGAAATGTGGCAGATCAGCTTGATGCTCGCGGGCGCGGATAAGCTGTCCCCGGACGTGCAAACAATTTTGAAGCAGCCGCTGCAGGGCGAGTAAGTGGTTGCGCCTCACTCCGATTCGCCGCTGTCCAGATCTCTTTCGCGATTTGTGCGATAACCGCATCACGAACCACTTCACTCTCCGGAGAATCGGTAATGAAAACCGCGACCGCCAGCTTTTTCCCATCGGGCAGCGTAATCAGACCGGCATCGTTAGTCGCAGCAGTCATCCCATTCTCCTGACCGGATGTTCCCGTCTTATGAGCAACGACAGTGTTCTGTGGTAGCAAGCCTTTGAGCCTGTGCTCGCCTGTTTCCGTATCGGTCATCCAGCGCAGAAGCAAATTCGTGTGCTCTGCTGAAAGCGGTGAGTGATCTGCGATTCGCCGCAGCAGAGCTACCATCGCGCTGGGCTGCGCGTAATTGCGGTACTGCGCACGAACATCTTTGCCAATAATCTTTTCCGTGTCGATAATGTTGATTCCGGCGATTCCGAGACTTCGGATGTAGGCATTTACGACGGGCGGCCCTCCCAGAGTTCGGACCAGGATGTCTGACGCTACAGCATGCTTCCGGCGATCATGAGCACTAACGAAAGGGAAACCTGCGCACCAATCAGCAGATCTTGCAGCCGTCGGCTGCGGACCGGCGAAGTACTCGATCGGATGCCGGAATAGAGTGCGCAGCGCGAGCTTTCCATCGCCGGCGCGAGCCCGAAAAGAATACCTGCAATCAGAGAAATGAGAAACACAAAAGCAAAAATTGCGAGGTCGGGAGTCACATCGAAAACGAGCGTGCCATCCTCAGGGGGCAGCGCTCCGGCCGCCAGCGTCACAGCTATTTTCAGCAAAGCCCACGTGAACAGCAGTGCTAGCATACCGGCTACCACGCCCAACAGAGCGCTTTCCGTTAACAATTGCCTGATAATGCGCAGCCGGCTAGCCCCCAGCGATAAGCGCGTGTGCAGTTCATTCTGACGGGACCTTGCACGCGCCAGTTGTAGACTGCCTACATTCGCGCAAGCGACAACCAGCACCATTCCGGCCGCGGCCATGATGAACAGAATGGCCAACGTGAGCCCACGGAAGAACGTCAGGGGTAGCGGGAATAGGGAACCCGGCCAGACCAGTACGGTAGCGTGTTTAGCCAACTCGGAGTGAGCATCGTGCAGCGTACGGAGCCGGTCGGCCACCAGCGTCATCTCCGCCCGCGCCTGACTCATGCTGACTCCAGGCGCGAGGCGGCCAAACAAGCGGTACCGCAAGTTTTCACGATCGCGTAGCCAATTGCTATCGGCATGAACCAGCGGCTCCAGGCTGAGCGGAAGCCAGAAATCAGGCACAGACACACCGGTACCGGCGAAATCGTGCGGCGTAATTCCGGCTATTTGAACCGCGGCGCCATTTAAACGAACGGTCTTTCCCAGCACTGCCGGGTCCCTCGCATACCTCTTCTCCCAATAGTTTTCGCTGATAAGAACCGAGGGCGAGGCCATCAGCTCCGGAACACCTATAGAGTCGAAGCTACGGCCGCGTAGCGTCGCGATTCCGAGAACTTTAAAATAGTTTTCCGAGACCGCGAAGACGCTGGCGAATTCTGCTTTGCTTCCCGCGGAGCTGCGCTGACTGACCACGCCGCCGGCATCCGAAATCCTCATTTGCTCCAAGCTGAAAGCGATCAAGCCGCTGAAGGAACGAACGGAATCCCGATACGCCTCGTAATCGGGATAGCTGAAACTGAAATCGGCGGCGCCCGAATCGCGGACCAACGCGAGGTTGACTATCGCGCTCGGATCGCGAGCATCGATAGTTCGCGCGACCATCGCCTTGTAGGCGGTGAACACAGCCGTATTAACCCCGATGCCGAGCGCCAGCGCGAAAACCGCGACTGTGGTAAATCCCGCATTGCGCCGGAGTTGCCGAAAGCCATAACGAAGATCCTGAAACAGCCCCTCCCCGCGCAGCACCATTAAATTCACATCCAGCTCCGCCTACGACTTTTGATGGTGCAGAACTTTCCGCTTGAAGTCCGGCCAGAACTCTTTCAACACGTTTGAAACAAGATCGGTGCCCACCGCCGTTCCCCATTTCTGAAGATTATCGGCGACATCGCGCGTATCGGGATAGTACGCATTAGAAATGGCCGTGGCGGTTGCATTCCCAACGATTTCTGAATAGTTGAATTCGCGCCCTCCCGAGTCTTTGCGAGTCCAGAAGATCTGCGCAATGGCTCCCAATGCCCGGTGACGCGCGCCCCCTTCGTCCACGCGAAAATAACGTGGATCCTCGTGGAGCATGGCGGGGAAAATCGCCTCAGTCATGAAGTTCCCGATAAATTGGTCCGCATAAGCGGTCCCAAAGTAGCGGCCGTATCCCGCCATTCCCTGGCCAAACGAAGGCTCCGTTGCTTCGATTTGCGCCAGGCCCGCAAAAGCTCCCGCCAGCAGTGCGATATTCCAGCCGATCGAGTCCTGCGCCGCGATCTTAAACTTCTCCTTGGACGTGATTGGTCGATAAACCGCCATATGCCCGGCAGTTCGATAGTTGGGCAACACGCCGAAAATCCGTTTATCGGCCGGTTCCGGCGGATTATTTTGCGGAGTCTTCGGGGTGCCTGGCGGCGGTTGGGGAGGCGCACCCGTTGTTGGAGGCTCTTGACCGGACGGCGTTGGTACTTGCTGACACGGCGCTAACCCAGGGAACGAACACGCAAGAGCCAAACTCCAAATGATCGAGCTGCACATTGCGCCACAGGCGCGCCATCTAAAACGACTGTTGTGATGCGTCGGCATGCCTGTGATGAAACCTTCGTCTTATAGAGTTCTTTCTGTGCGAGGCTCCGCGTTCCGCCTGTCAACACGTTGGTTGGATGACGTGGTTGGAGTGGAGGTTTCCAAAACCTCATATGCTGGCGGGCGTGGCGAGCCGCAAGCATTAATCCGATTCGAACCTTTCGCTCCGAATAAGAGCTTGTGCTCGCCATGCACAGGTTCCCATTCAGCTCAGCCGATCCAGATATTGCAGCAGCGCCTCGCGAAGTAACGCCGAAAGCATCTGATTGGATTCTCCCGCAATCTTCCGCCGTGCGGATTCCTGAATCAGGCGCTCATACATCTCCTGCGGAAGAGTCACCGTCACTTTGCGGAAGCTCGTCCTCTCCGCATACGAAGCGTTGGGATCGATTTCAGTCTGCTTCAGCGGCATTAGCCCACCCGTAAAATTTCTTCTCCTACGTCCAAAATCGTGCTGTCGGCCACTTCCTTGTAAGCGATCTTAATCAGCGGCGGCGCAACGATGGTGGTCGCCACCGACAGGAACACCACAACGCTATAAGAGGTTTGCGTGAGAATCCCAAACCCAAGCCCGATCTGGGCGACAATCATGCCCACCTCGCCGCGCGGAATCATTCCAACACCCACTCGCAGCGCGTTCACTTTGCCGAGCCCCAGCGCTCCCAGGCCGCAGCCGAGGAATTTGGAAACGATTGCCGCCGCCAGCATCAAAGTCGCAAGCACAGCCGTTGCCGGCTTCGCAAAAGCGGCTAGATCCACGTGCAGCCCGATGCCCGCCAGAAAAAAAGGAACCAGCAGCTCCGATACGCCCTGGGCTAAATCGCGCTCGCGAGTTTGGGTACTCTCCGCCAATGCCAGGCCGGCCAGAAACGCGCCTACAATCGCCGCGACCCCCGTCCACGTGGCCAATACAGCAAGCGTGAACAGAAGGCTCAACGCCAGAATGAACCGCGCCTCGCTCGCTTTCAAGCCACGTTCGACGTGCGGCGTCACGCGGCGCATCGCATGCGTTCCCCACCTCGCCACGATCACCGTGAAGCCCGCCGCCAGCACCGCGGTAAGCGAGAGCTGCAACAAATTCAATTTGCCGTGAGTCAAGCTGCTCACGACCGCCAGAACCAGCAACCCAAGCACATCGTCGATCACCGCCGCCGCCAGAATCACCTTGCTCGAGACTTCATCCAGCAGGCCCTTTGCCGAGAGGACTTGCGCGGTAATGCCGACGCTGGTGGCAACCAGCGAGGCTCCCACAAAGATCGATTCATTTACACCTGCGCCCCACAGCAGAAAAATGCCGGCGCCCATGACGAATGGAACGGCCACGCCGGAACACGCGACCAGCATGGCGGTTCCTCCCACGCGCATCAGCTCGGACGCCTTCACCTCCAGTCCAACGCGGAAGAGCAGAAACATGGCGCCTAGCTCGGACATCGCGGAAAGGAACTCGTTCGGTGCGAGCCAGCCTAGAACACTAGGACCGATCAGGACGCCGGCCAAAATCTCGCCAATGATTCCGGGCTGGTTCAGCCGCTCGGCCACTTCCGCCATCACCTTCGCCGAAACGAACAGCAGCAGCATGGAGAGCGGAATGCTCGCGGTGATGTGCATGGAGCACGAACTAACTGGTACGTGATTTACGACGCCACATGAGTAGCGCGGCGGCCCCAATGCCTGCCGCAACAGCGGCGGGAGGAGCTCCGTTCGTCAACAGGAGCAAAGCGACAAGCAGGACCGCGGCCGCGAAGTATCTCCAATGCCGGTTCATTTCAAATACACCGCCAGGCAGAGAATCAAGCTAATGGCAAGCAGACAAACCGCCGGGTGTGCCAGCGGCTTCGTCCACTCCGGCTTTTGCGTACCTTCGCGCATAGCTTTGCGAATTTCCTGCAACTGTCGTCTGGCGATGGAAAACTCCCACTGGTTCGCCGCCAGCTCGAGAGCTTTGATCGTTTCCTCCTCAGCCCGCGTGAGCGCGCGCAAGCGGTAGTGCAGCTCGCCGTATTTCAATTGGGCGAAGAAGTATGCCGGTTCAATCTCCATTGCGGCCTCAAGCGCATCCATGGATTTATAGACCTCATAGTTCATCGCATAAGCCATGCCGAGGCACGTGCGAACGCCCGGTGAATCCGGATTGTCAAGACACGCGTCCTCCAGTGCCCGGATGTAGGCGCCCAGTTTCTCCGGCGACACCGTATGCGGATCGCGCCACGGCACAGCCGGAATTCGCCTTTCAACAGAACCGCGCGCGTAAGCAAGCGGCCCCTCACGAACTTGCTCAACCTCGGCGGTCATACTACACGCTCACCGCACGGCCCTTGAGCTCGAACTCCGGATAACCAAGCTGGCCCATTTCAGGAAGATCCAGGCCCTCCAGTTCCGCCTTCGCCGACACCCGCTGGCCGATCACAAAATCGATCACAAGGTTCACCGCAAAGCTGAACGTGAACACGAATCCCACCAGCGTGGCAACTCCGATAAGCTGCGCGACCAGCTGGCTTGCATCGCCGTAGAACAATCCCGTGACGGAGCCATTCACACCATTCCAGGAGCCGCCATAGTTGCTCTTGCCATCGGCGAAAAGTCCTACCGAGATCACGCCCCACAGTCCATTCGTGCCGTGTACGGAAATAGCGCCCACCGGATCGTCCACCTTCAGCACGCGATCCACAAATTCGACAGAAAGGCAGACCAGAACACCGGCGATTAATCCGATAATGCAAGCGCCCACCGAGTTGACGAAGCCGCTGGGTGCCGTGATCGCGACCAAACCGGCAAGCAACCCATTTCCCGACATCGACGCATCCGGCTTGCCATAACGCATCCACATGTAGAACATGGCTCCGAAACCGCCCGTCATACCGGCGAGCATCGTGTTCACAGCGATGGAACCGATGCGCAAGCTGCCGTTACCCGAAGCCCCAAGAGTGGAACCGGGATTAAAGCCAAACCATCCGAAAGCGAGAATGAAACAGCCCGTCAGAACGAGCACGATGTCATGCCCCACTAAGGCGTTGGACCTTCCTTGCCGCGTATACTTCCCGATGCGAGGCCCAACAATTAGCGCAAGAGCTAAGGCGGTCAGGCCTCCCACGGCATGCACAACTCCCGAGCCCGCAAAATCGCAATAGCCCTTCCCGAGCGCGAAATTGGTTCCGAGATTTGCCAGCCAGCCGCCGCCCCAAGCCCAATTGGCGAAAAGCGGATAAGTGAACGCTCCCATGATGAACGAAGAGACGAGAAACGCGGCATACTTCCACCGCTCCGCGGCCGAGCCGGTCACGATCGTCAGGGCCGTGTCCATGAACACCATTTGGAACAGGAACAGCACCATCACGGCCACGTCATAACTTCCGCCCTGGGTCAAAAAGATCCCGTGCTGTCCGAAAATTCCGAAAGTCTTTCCGAAAACTGTGACGGCGTGCTCAGCATTAAGTGGCGGAATGCCGCCCAGATTTGCTACGCCACCGACGCCGCCCATCTGAATGGCGAAACCGATGAGCCAGAAGCCAAGCATTCCCACACCGTAGACCATGAAATTCATCATCATGGTGTGGTTCGCATTCTTGGCGCGGCACAATCCGGTTTCGACAATCGCGAAGCCGGCCTGCATGAACATAACCAGGAAGCCGGTGATCAAGCGTCCATACAAAGTTGATGGCGATTTTGTTTTGGCCAATCTGGTTAATCGCATCGCCGATAGTCAGACCCTTCTTTGCGTCGCTCACCGAAACATCGGAAACCGTGCCGGTAAGACTTCCGTCGGGATCGCCCTTCAAGCGAGCATCGGCTTTCGGAGTATCGACATTCTTAATGTCGTTCGTGGTAACCACCGTAGCTGCGGCGGGTGGCGCGGAAGCCGGCGCCTGGCCGAAGGCAAGGCTGGACGCCAACGCGAGAATTGCTGGTAGCAGTCGTATGGATTTCTTCACAGTTATCTCCTCCAGATAGGGTTCTTGAGGTACGCCCGGTTAATGACGCCCATAATGCCGAACAGGCTGACGGCGAGCCCGATCAGCACGATCGCCAGGCGGCCGTTCACGCTCGATGTCAGGCCGAGACTCAGCAGGCTGATGATGAAACCAAGCAGAGTAATGAGAATTCCGGTGTAGATCATCTGTTTATTCCTCTCTATTCCTCTCTGTGCTCCCACGGTTTGCATTTCAGAAATAGCGCGATAGACGCGGCGGCTAAGGCAAGCCCCACAATCATCAGCAGCCAGTTCAGCTCTGCCGCAAAACTTCCCGCAATGCAGATGAATGCAACAAAAAACAATACGACTGCCTGTGCCTGTGTCGGATTAGATCCCATCTTTCTCCTCGTTTCAGTTGATTGGGGCGAAGCCCCGGTTAAAGCGCTGCTTCTCCACGGTCGTCATTCCGGATACGAATCGCTTCCGCTACGTCGTATACGAACACCTTGCCATCGCCAATCTTTCCGGTACGGGCCGCGGCCGTCAGCGTCGAAAGAATCTCCTCGAAGCGGCTGGAAGGAATTACCAGCTCCAGCTTCAGCTTCGGCAACAGATCCACTTCGTATTCCTGGCCGCGATAGACCTCTGTGTGGCCTTTCTGCCGCCCGTGGCCGCGAACCTCCGAAATTGTCATACCCTCGACTCCCAAGTCATGAAGCGCTTGTTTTACTTCGTCGAGTTTGAACGGTTGTATGATCGCTTCGATCTTCTTCATGCTTCCTTTCGTACGCAGGTTGAACTTTTTTGGGAGATTTGGCTCGCCCGGGCTTGTTTACAGTGCCGGCATGGGCACGAACACGACTGGGTGAAGGAAAGGATTCCGGAGCCGCGCAAACACTGGCGTCTCAGGAGTTGTCTAATTTTGCAGGATTGCGCCGCCGCTGTAAAGTAGAAAATTTCTATATAGGAAATCTGAAACTCTTATAGGCCAGACCGAGCCGCGCCCGAAGACCATGAAACAGAACCGCGACCGTCAGGAAGCGGCTGGCCGGCGACAAGTACCGGTGCAAGATGCCACTAATAGAAACTCTGAGCACGCCATGAAATTCTGGGCCCACTCTGATCCAAATGGTCGCCTGGCCCACCGGCGCGCAGCTTATCGAGCTGCCCTAGAGGAGAAGGTCGACATCGGCAAACTAACACGTATGTCCCCATCAATCCCTCGGTAGTTCCTATAGTACTTTGCGGTGGCCGTCAGCTTGCTATAGACTTTACATCAGTCCCAAGAAAGAACCCCCATGCAAAAAGCCGTTGCCGGCCTAATAGGCGCGGCAGCCTGTACGCTTGTTCTGTTCGCGAACTCAGTTAGTAAGAGCGGCGATCCCGCTCCAGTCGATTTTGCTCGCGCTATTCGCGCAAACGACTTAATCGCGCTGCGGAAGCTCGCGTCCAGTCCCGCGGCCGTAAACGTGTCCGACAAGCTAAAAGCTACGCCGCTCCATTACGCGGCGATTTACGGCAGCCCGGAGGCCGTCCACGTTTTATTAACTGCTGGAGCAGACCCGAAGGCCGCCAACCAAGCTGGAGCAACGCCTCTTCTCTATGCGGCTTGGAGTTTTGAGAAAACCAGGCTCCTGGTGGAGAACGGCGCCGACATCAATTGCGCGCAAAACGACGGCACGACTCCGCTTATGGTTGCCGCTTCGGCTGCGGGGAACGTCGCCACTGTTCGTTACCTCATCGAAAAAGGCGCTAATGTTCAAGCGCTTAATCGCCTGCAGGGGAATGCGCTGCTACGCAGTTCGGGGATGAGCGAACCGGAGACTCTGCGGATTCTGCTCGAGCACGGAGCAAATGCGCATCTGGCGGATGGGGCCGGGTTCAACGGCTTGCACAATGCGACCGCTTTCCCGGACTGCGAACGTATTCGCCTGTTACTGGCCGCCGGGGCTGATCCGAATAGTTTTAACACGTTCGGCGGAGTTGTCCGGAAAGGCCCGATTGCCCTTGTCCATCAGAGTCCGCTTATGCTGGCTGCGCCTTATAGCGACGAGGATACGATCGCGAAGCTCCTCCAAGCCGGCGCGCATGTGAACGAAGTGGATATCCGAAAGATGAGTCCACTCATGTTTTCGATAGCGACTGATCGCGCCAACCCGAGCGTTGTGCGTCAACTGATTGCCGCGGGGGCGGATGTTAGCGCCAAGGATCAGAATGGGGAATCGGCGCTCACCTGGGCCCGCAAGTACCGGAACCCGGAGATCCTTTCTATTCTGGAGTCCGCGGGCGCTCAGGGAGCTGAATTGCCGTCTACGCCTCAGCCTGCCCGGGGGGCACAGGCGGCCAATGCCGCGGAAGCGCTTCAGCGCGCACTTCCGCTTCTCGCGCGTTCAGGTCCTCAATTCTTCCGTGAGGGTGGTTGCGCGGGTTGCCATCACCAGCCGTTCCATGCGCGAGCGTTCGCGGCGGCGAACCGCGCCGGCCTGAATCCGGATCCGAGCTTGCGTAAGAACTTCCTTGACGCGATGATCGCTGTCCGCCCCATCGTGCTCTCGGGGTTGCCGGTCTTGAGCGGTCCGCCAGGAGACTATGACACGCTGCTCGCGTATATGACGTCCTTCGCGGATTTAGGCGAACCGGCCAGTGAAATGACCGATCTGATCGTCCATTACGTAGCCGTCCGGCAGGATCCGTCAGGCGCCTGGATGAATCTGGGGTTTTCCCGGCCGCCGCTTGAAGGCAGCACGATCACCCGCACAGCCATGGCGATTCGTGCTTTGAAGGTCTACAGTTGGCCCGCGCGCCAAGCGGAGTTCGATGAACGTATCCAGCGGGCGCGTCTGTGGCTGGAGAACGCCAAGCCTGTTACCACGTACGAGCGAGCCGACAAGATCGCCGGTTTACACGACGCGGGTGTTCCGGAATCGGATTTGAAGGCCGAGGCGGCGGCGCTTTTACGGTTACAGCGTGCCGACGGAGGCTGGGCGCAGACGCCGTATCTCGATTCCGACGCCTACGCGACCGGGATGGTTCTGTACACGTTGTATACAGCGGGGCTGGCGTCGCCGAATGATGCCTGCTACCGCAAAGGCGTGGACTTCCTGCTTCGTACTCAATTCGAGGACGGCTCGTGGTATGTGCGCAGCCGCGCGCCCAAGTTCCAGCCGTATTTTCAGAGCGGCTTCCCGTTCGGTCACGACCAATGGATATCGAGCGCTGCGACGTCAATGGCCGCCATGGCTCTCGCTCCGGCGAGCGGTCTTCGCAGCGCGTTGAGCACTTCGGCGGCGCGCTGAGCGCGCTGGGCGGATTGGTAATCCTGGCAGGCCAAAAGGCCTGCTCCACAGAAATATGTCCAAACTCCAAAAAGCGGCAGCAATAGCTGCCCCCATGCCGGTTTTCCAACCGGCATTTTGGGGCGGAGCGCGATATCGCTTTTTCGCTTTTTCAACCGAGCGGCACGCATACGCTCTTTCCCGCAAATTAATACCACCCGAAAAACTGCTGCGGGTGCCGAACATAAACAAAATCCTCAAATCAACTGAAAGAATCCGATTCGCCCAGGCACTGAAATCGATAACCGTGGCTGTCAGAACGATACGGAAATGATTTGGAAGGTTAACGCGGCGCCAGAAATTTACAGTTCGTTAACCCCTCTGTCAGTAGTATGGTTGCAAATCGAGTCCAGAAGCAGAGTACCAGGGAAGGTATAACAGCCAGGAAGCGGCTCTATAGGGCCACGACACAGCGGTGAAGCTTGCGCGCAGCAAAGCCCTCCATGAGTGCGGCCTAAAATTCAACCGCTCCTGACCTGCCGCCGCGCCGCGCATGACTTCGCACCGTACGCTGGGCACAGTAACTGCTATCTGCCGCAACGGCTTGCCATGCCCATGATGGACTTTCCTGTCGCCGATCCCGCTATGCCCCTGATTCACCGATTTCATCGGGGAGACCAATTTCCGGGAGGCCGCTCTCCTCAGCCTGCTCCAGTGATGGCGACTCTTGCAGCTTTCCGGAAATCCGCTCCTCGAAAACTGATTTCGGAACTGCCTTTCCGCCGGTGAGACCCTCCACGGATCGCTCAAGCGTTGTATAACGCACTTCATCACGGACGATCCTGCTCTGCTTACTGCTTGGCACTTCTTCAAAACGCACGATGAACCATGCAATGTCGGCGTTTGAAATGTCCTCTACTTTGTCCATTTCTCCGACGGAATCAAAGAAAGCGCGGTCCACCACGACCGCCATCTTCTTGCCCCAGCGGCGCAGCGTCGGCACCTTTATCTGAAGTTGCGGCATCAGACGTTTCGGTGCGCTGCTGCGGTAATCTGGTCGCCTCCGGCCCGCAGGGAAAATCACCCATTCGACGGAACTGTCGGCGAAAGCTTTGAACTCGCCGCGCATCGCGCTGCCCGAGAAATAGACGGCCTGAATCTCAAGCGCACACCATTCCATCGGCGCGCCCTGCACGGTTTTATTACTGACCAAAACCATATCGATGCGGCCCACGTCATCGCCGCCTGCGGCATCGGTCGTTGCACTGGCCTCCAGGAATCCAACTTCGCCGACAAGCCGAGGATTACTGTCGCCTAGAATCGTTTCTCCGACCCAATGGAATACATCGAGATGTTCATGAAAGCGGTACGGGCAAGTCGCGCGCAGTTCCCCCTGTGGCCCGGGGAAAAAG
>CAWBDW010000031.1:0-173095 GCA_963787545.1 uncultured Acidobacteriaceae bacterium | reverse complement strand
CACACCCACCATAAGCCTGTATCATCAGGTTTCCTGGAAGGCGGTGAGTCTTTTGGAGATTCTGCAGGTTTATGCTCGGCTATATGTTGAGGCCAGCTATTTCCTTGGACTAGCGGGAATGGCCGAAGGGATTGCCAACGGGATTCAGCCTATTTCGGCGGAGCCGTTTCGCATAGCTCTCGAGAGATTGAAATCCGAGTGCGAAAAAATTGAGGCAGTTTGCACCATAGAGGCCATTGATATGGTCTTGTATCTTCTGAGAACGAAGGATCTGTCTACCGGAGAAGCTCTAAAGAACATCGCGTGGCATGAAAGGCTGAAGGATGTAAACAGTCGATTGGCATCCGAATTGTCCCATCGATTCTTCTTCTCGCTGAGCGGGAGCAGAAAGAAGCTATTAGAGAAGCCATTCACGGGATGGGAAGCGGTACTTGCTAGATTTCCAGAGGCTACCGGAGACGTGGAGGAAATGCAGAAATGCTTTGTGTTTAGCAGGTATCCCGCGTCGGTGTTCCATAGCACTCAGGTAATTGAACACGGGTTGGTCGAGTTGGGTAAGTTTTTGAGCGTAAGAGATCCAAAAGTAGGATGGGTTGCAACCTCAAACGAACTGAAGCGAATTGTCAAAGTATCTTATCCTGACAGGACGGACTTTGAAAAAGCCCACTCAAGCTTTATCGAGCAAATGGATGCGACAGTCGAATCCCTAAAGACGGCATGGCGTCATAGAATCAGCCACGCCCCTGGACGCTTAGCGGTTCTACCTGGAGATTTTAACCCAGAGGTCGCCGAAGATATTATTTCCGCGACCAGGGCGTTCATGCGTCGGCTTGCGACGGAAATGCCCTAAAGGGAATATGTCAGAAATTGCGATACCATCAAATCAGTGAAGCCGGAGCCGACACGTCCGCTGAATACGACAAATTCAAATCACTCCTCAACCGGATCGTCTCCGTCCCACACGAAGAGATTATGCGCCGAGAAGCTGAGTATCGAAAACAATCAGATGCGAATCCCAAGAAGCGCGGCCCTAAATCAAAGCCGAATAAGTGACTGATTTGCGGCTCACGTTGGATATCAATCTCGGACGGCATCAGAAAGGAATATGCTTACAAAGCATGCCGAACAATTGGGTTAGTGATCAATACAAGGCGTGGTCCGACAAAAAAGCTGAGATTCAGGGGCGTCGGCAGCTGGACGAGAGGGCGGCAACACTGTCGGACAGCTACTTTGAGAGCCTAAAACAGCAAGTCAAGCAGGACATTTCTACCTGCAATGCGCTGTTCGGTGAACCGCGTTGCCAGTGTGATGATTATCCGCTTGGCTTCGTTGCCTACCGGCACAATCGAGCCCTACAGGATGGGTTCGAGTCCCACATAGAGGTAACCAAGAAGCCGCATGACACGGTTGTGTCGTGCAAGTTGTCACTGCATGTGTCTGGGCAGCGTGATCGCGACGTTCAGCCTTTTCATCTCGAACTCAGGCCAGACTATCAGACCGCGCAATTTTACTTTTACCGGGATGGAAATCGATTAGATACTGTCGAGGCGGCTTCGCAAGCACTCCTAAATAGGATCATTCCAGGTCCAGATGATCTCCAGTCTAGATAGTCATGCTACGGTGCGCTTGCCACGCCCCTGACGTTTAGCTTCCTTCTTAGAAAGCCTCCTCGGAGGTCGTTTCTGCCTCCTTCCCGGTTAATTGCTGATAAGTTAACCGACGCCCTACGATCTGCGAGAGCAGCACCTTGAATCGCTCGTAATCCGAAATGGTTGCCGTTCTCGTGTTTGCGGTGGTTGTAGCGAAACGCTTGCTCATCGACATAGCGAAACAAGTGGAATGGTTCAACGCTCACGTAAGTACCGCCTAGACCGCGCTTCAGCAAGCTCCAGAAGTTCTCCAGTCCGTTCAAGTGGATCTGACCGTTGACGTACATCTCGCTGTGATTGATTACGTCATGAGCGTATTCGGCCTGAAGTTGAAAGTAAGACTTTAACTCGTCGGTATAGACGTGAGCGCCTTTTTCGACATTCTCTTCGACGTTCGGAACCAAGGTTCCCATAGTGTTGTCGTTGATCACGTGAACGCGGATGTTTCCGCCACGTTGCAATAGACCCTGTACGCCGATCTTTCCGACCGATCCGCCGCCTTTACCTTCTAGCTTTTTGGCTTTGGCCGCCTTGTGCATATTCCGCGCTTTGCCGCCGATGAAGGTCTCGTCGATTTCGATCTCGCCTGCGAGCTTGCCGCCTTTCTTGTCATCCTGCATTGCAAGGCGAATTCGATGAAGCATGAACCAAGCGGTCTTTTGGGTCACTCCCAGAGCGCGGTGAAGTTCCCAAGAACTGATGCCGTTTCGGTTGTTGGCAACCATCCAAATTGCAGGTAGCCATTTGTCCAAACCGATAGGAGAATCTTCCATGACGGTTCCGGCTTTGATCGAGAACTGCTTACGGCACTTCGAACACTTCCAGATCCGGCGAGTCTTGAGGAACATCGGGGAATCGGCTCCGCAGTGCGAACACACGACCGCCTCTTTCCAGCGGCTATCCGCTACTTCATCTAAGGCCTTGTCCGCATCGCCATACTCTCTAACCGCGTCCACCAGAGTCTTGGGCCCGTGTTCCATGAATTAAGTATGCCTGAAGTCTCAGGGTGTGTCAAGTATATTTGTACCACTCTCATAAATACTTGACTAATCCACGGTCCAGGCGAATACGTGAACCATGGTTGCCGGTCCCAAAACGCTACTCGAAGCTGTCGAGCACTAGTCGGTTACCTCGACCGTCTGATTAATACCGTGCAGCCGATATCCAGCCCTATATCTACCCTGCACCCATACCTTCGTGATCTTGCCTCCACTCAGTGAAAGGCGTCCTCTCGTCACACCGACAACCAACTCCACGGCGGAGTGCGCTGGTAAATCGCAACGCACCCGCTGATAATTGGCGAAATAGGTGTCAGGCATTCCAGAGTTCGTTTCGACCTTATCGCCCTTCTGGTTCATGGGAAGCGCAGGCATTGGGTCAGGAAAGAAAACGGTTGTGGTTTTTGGTGACCTTGATTCTATGGACGCGATCACGCCCTCTGGGAATTCAGGTCTGATCTTCACAGCTAAACTCGTGTAGTCGTCGTCGGTGAAGTTACTGAAAAAGATGTGTACTTTGTCAACGTCTGGGCCGCCGCTATCCGCCATGTGGTACACGGCTACGAATACAGGATCGTTACGCATCACTATGCCTTTAGTAAACAGCACGGTCAGGCCAGCTATCACTATCACACCGAAGCTGCGCGATTTTCGGGAAATTGCAACGTACCGATATAGATCAAACGCAACTGCAACGAATCCCGCATACGCGAAGAGAACGAAAACCCAGAAGTACTCAGACATCAGAGACCCCCCGATGCCGAACAATAACGAAGGAAGCCCAAGTCCCGACGCCCAAGATCCAAAACCACGAGAAGGTAACGGCTGGGGTGCGGGCGAGGGCTGGGGTGCTCTGGCTCTCCAACGGTAATAACCGCCGCTCCCGCTTCCCCCTGGATCTTTTACCCAAGGAGGCAGTTTCCCATTGTGGATTAGCGAAGTATATTTATACCACTCCATAGGGCATAAACATACTTGAGTGACCGAACCCCCCGCCGCGGTCGTTGATGCTGTAATACTAGCGTCCACAGACCCAGTTATGTCTCTGATTGTTTTCCTCCGAGGGATCAACGTTGGAGGGCACCGGACATTTCGCCCAAAGCGTGCTCGCAAATGACCTCGCCGCCTATGATGTCGTGAACGTCGGCGCTGCAGGAACACTTGTCGTTCGAAAACCGGGGTCGCGCACCAAGTTCCTTGCTGCACTGCGCCGGAGGCTGCCGTTCGAAACAGACGTTGCATTCTGCGACGCCAGTGATCTTATCCGATTGGAAACGGAGAATCCGTTTGGAGCTGAGCCAGTACACCAGGATGTCGTTCAATTTGTGAGCATCCTGTCGAAAGCCAGTCGGAGCAAGGCTTCCCTTCCGATCGCATTTCCGGGAGGTAAGGAGTGGTTTGTGCGAATTATCGGCTCGAGGAATCGCCTGGTGTTCGGAGTGTACCGGCGCCACATGAGGACGATCGGATATCTTGGCAAAATTGACGAACTCTTCGGTGCGTCGGCGACAACACGCAGTTGGAGCACAATGCTTTCAGTGCTGCGGATTTTGAAAGCTAACAAGCAGGCAACCAACGGAATGACCGACGGCCCATATAAGAAGCAGAATAGATGACCTGCTCCTAGAACGCGCAATCACCGAAAGCACACCGAAACACCGAAGCGGCATGAGAGCGCCATGCTGCCGTACTCGTAATTCAAAAAAAGGCCGCCCCGGCTGTGTCAGTAGCCGGAGCGGCTGAGGGAAGGATCATGCCTTCACCGGCCGCGATGGCCGCCTGAAGAGGGATGCCCGCCACCACCATGTCCACCGCCGCCTCCGCGGTTTCCACCGCCTCCGCGATATCCGCCACCCCCGCCGCCACGGTTCGCTGGCGAAGGCGCGCTGTAGCGTGGCGAAGATGGAGCGCTGTAGTGCATCTGCGGGCGAGCTTGATAATTTCCGCCGTAGGTCCGCGAATTGCTGCCTGGACTGTAAGAGCGGCCGGCGCTATAGCCGTTGTAAGAACGCGCCGGCTGCTGAGGTTCGCCAAAACGATGCCAGCCGCTTTGTTCGTGAGCTCCGCTGAATCCCTGGCGATATCCATTCGAAGAGCCGGGATCGCCGAATCTCTGCCAGCCGCTGCTGGAGTTACTTGGAGACGCCGAGTAATTCCCTCTTGTCGCGTATCTTCCTTGTATGTTCGGCGCGACGCCACGCGTGTTTTGTTGCGCGACGCCAAATCTGGAGCCGCCGAAACCCGTCTGAGAGCGCGACTGCCGGGACGCAAAAAACTGACGATTTCCCGCCGCCGCCAAGCGCGGATTAGCGGTCGCTTGCCGCGCCCCGAACTGATAACCGCCGCGCGCGGGCGACACCGGTAATTGCCCGCGAAACAAACTGACATTCGTAAGCTGTGCGCGAGTCGCGGCGCTGAAGCGATGCGACGGTCCACCAAAGCCGTTGTATCCGGCCGTCATCGCGCCGCCGCGAATGCCTGCGTTGCGGTACATTCCCGCAACGTTCGCGTAGCGCACGCCAAAATCACCGCGCCCATAACCGCCAAAGCCGTAGCCGTGCCGCCACCAGGGATGGAAGCTTTCAAACGGAGCGAGCGCGACCCAACCGAGCCCGCCAAATCCGACGCCGAATCCACCGCCCCAGCCGAAGAAGCCCACTAACGCCGGGCTCCAGAACTGGCGAGCGCCGCGTGCTCCCGGCCACCAGCACCAGCCGTGGCCGCCATTCCAAAACCAGCGGCCATAGTGATACGGCGCCCAGCCCCACGGCGCATAATCGACCCAAGTCCAGCCATAATACGGCTCCCAGCCCCACTGGCCGTAACTGTACGGAGACCAATCCGCAACCGGCGGACGCGGGTTCCAGACCTCTCCATATTGAGAGGGAACCCAGTTGCCGTAGGCGTCCAGGTCATCCGCTCCCGGCACGTCGGGACTGACGTAGCGGTAGCTTTGCGAAGCCAGCAGATCGCGATCCCGGTTCGCGCACCAATCGTCAAACTGATCGCGCCCGATCTCGTCGCGCTGCTGAAACTCAGGGTCCGAAGGATTGCCGCGCACCACCGTGGAATACCCGGGCGCGAGAGTTTCGGAACCACGCGGCCCCTCAATCTCCAACTGGCCGGATCGCACGGTGATCTCGGTCGTGCCGTCTTCCAGCACGGAAACGCGATACTCTCCCTCTGTAGTGGGCCGGATCGCGATGCTCGGTGTATCGAGCTCTACCTGTGCGTTCGAATTCCGCAGAACGCGAAACACAACCGTCCCGGCGCCGAGTTGAAGCTGATAACGTCCGGACTCCAGATCGGCAAACCCGATTTCTGTATTGGGCGCGAGCCGCAGCAGATTGGCAGAATCAAGCTCGACTTCAGCCCTCGATCCCGCTGAAGTCTGCAAATGATCTTGCGTCGCCAGCGGCGCGTTCATGATAGCCGCGACCAGCTCTCCATTGTCGCCGCGCTTGACGTTTACGTCGCCTTGCACGATGCTCAAACGCGCGATGCCATGCTGCTGATCGGCCGCATCCGGCGCATTCGGATCCTGCGGATTTCCAGAAGGTTGCGGGTACTGGCCGGGCTGTCCGTAAGGTCCCGGTTGAGAATATTGCGGGTTCTGCGGAGCTGGCGGATAGGAATTTTGCGGATAACCGGAGCCTTGCGGATACGGCTGCGGCGCCGGCGCATATTGCCCGGACGCGAGCACTGCCGCGCCCGCCGCCACAACCGCCAATAAAACATTGCGCCGCATAACCACCGGCAAGCTTACTTACACGTCACGCACCAAACGGTCAAGCTATTGAATCACTTGCCGTTGTAGCTTGAAAGAAGCGCTGGGGCGATGGCTGAAATGCACCACACTGGGCGCATTCGACCGCCTGTTTAGAACGGAACGGTGAAGCGGAACGTACATCCGCGCGTACCATCGCTTTCTACCCAGATCTTCCCGCCGTGCGCGCGCACGATTTTTCGGCAGATCGCAAGTCCGAGCCCGGTTCCCGGCACTTCCCTGCCTTGTAGCCGCTTGAATGGCGCGAAAATCGCCTCGTGATATTTCGCTTCGATGCCGATACCGTTGTCGGTCACCGAAATCACATGCGCATCTGTTCCTTCTTCGGCAGCGACCGCAATCGCGGGCGGATCTCCGCTTCGAAATTTCAGAGCATTACTGAAGAGCTGCTCGAAAAGTTGCACGAATTGCGATTCGTTGATGAGCGCCTCCGGCAGATCTCCGAACGCGATTTGCGCGCCGGTTTCTCGAATTGAGTTCTGCAGATTGAGAGCGGCCCACTGGACCACGGGACCTAACGGCATCGGCCGGCGCTCGGGCGAGAACTTGATACGCGAATACTTCAGCGTGTCTTCGATGAGAATCCGCATGTCGTTCGCGCCTTTGACGATGAAGCCCGTCATTTCACGCGCTTCCTCGTCGAGCGCGTACTGCCGCTCCAGCAACTGGGCATAACTGGACATGCTCCGCAGCGGCGTGCGGAAATCGTGGCTCAGCGCGTAAATAAGATGTTCCATTTCGTCGGCCGCCGCCTGGGCATCGGCCGCCCGCGTTTTCATCTCCTGGAGAGCTGTCTTCAGTTCTTCGTTTTCGCGCAGGGCCTGGGCCAATTGTTCTTCGGCAGAAGGTGCCACGGATTTAAGCGGCCTGCAGCAGACCTAAGCGCTCCAGCAGAGCGCCGGGATCGGGATCGCGGCCCATAAACTCGCGATAAAGTTGTGCCGGATCTTCGCTATCACCGCGCTCGAGGATATGCCGCCGGTAATCGCCTCCGGTTGCGGCATTGAAGATGCCTTCGCGTTGAAATCTGGTGAAGGCGTCCGCATCCAGAACTTCCGCCCATTTATACGAGTAGTAGCCGGCGCCGTACGCTACCGGGTCGGCAAACAGATGCGTGAAGCCGGCGATCATGCCGTAATCGGCCGGCAGCTCCGTGGGCGCAAACGGCGCCAGAATTTCTCGCGCGTACTTCATTGCATCGCCATCGCGCTCCGGGTCGTATTCCCGGTGGAGTTTCAGATCGACCATGCCGAATCCAAGCTGCCGCATCTGCGCGTTGGCGCTGCGGAACGTGCGTGCGCGCCGCATTTTTTGGAACAACTCTTCCGGAATCGGTTCGCCAGTCTGGTAATGCCGCGCGAAAAGGTTCAGCGATTCGCGCTCCATGCACCAGTTCTCCATGATCTGCGACGGCAGCTCCACGAAATCCCACGGGCACATTGGTCCCCGCGAGCCTTCGCACCGGAACTCGGCTCAACACGTGATGCAGCAGATGCCCGAATTCATGGAAAATTGTCTCCACTTCGCGGTGCGTGAGCAGTGAGGGCTTCTCCGCAACCGGTGGAGTCAGGTTGCCGCAAATCAATCCTAGATGAGGTTGGCCGCGATCGGGATCGCCGGTTGAAAGCGAATCCATCCAGGCGCCGCCGCGCTTGTTCTCGCGAGGAAACCAGTCGGTGTAGAAGCCGCCCAGAAGTTTGCCCGAAGAAGCATCCGCGACGCGGTAGTATTTCACCGCCGCATCCCAACCCGGAACGCCGGGTTCTTCGATAACCTGGATTCCGAGAATCCGGCTGAAGATGTCGAACATCCCCGCCACGACGCGCTCGAGCTGGAAATACGGGCGAAGCTCTTCCTCATCGAATTGGTACAGAGCCTGCCGCTGCTTCTCCGCGAGATAACCAACGTCCCACGGCCGGACCTCTGCGTAGCCGAGTGCCCTGCCCATTTCGGCGAGGCTCTGGTTTTCACGCGCAAAGAACGCTTCGGTCTTGCGCCGCAGATCGTCGATGAAACGACTGCGCCTGCTGGCCGGTATGCGCCATCCGTTCCTCCAGCACCAGATCGGCGAAATCCTTATAGCCGAGCAGCCGCGCTTTTTCGCGACGCAACCGGAGAATTTCCGCAACCAACGCGCGATTGTCGTATTGTCCCGACGTGGCGCGCAGGTTGTAAGCCTTCCATAACTGCTGGCGAATCGGCCGGTCGTCCAGGTAAGTCATGGCGGCGGTGTAGCTGGGGCTTTGCAAAGTCAGACGCCAGCCTTCCCTGCCCTTCGATTTCGCGCTTTCGCGAGCCGCCATGCGGGCCGATTCCGGAAGCCCCGCGAGCTGTTGCTCGTCCGTGATTACCAGCTCAAAAGCGTTCGTCGCGTCCAGAACATTTTCCGCGAATTTCGTGGTGGCCTTCGTTAGCTCCACATCCAGCTCTTCCAGTTTCTTCTTGCCCTCGGCATCCAGATCCGCGCCCGCGCGCCGGAACCCCGTGATGGTCTTCTTGAGAAAACGCTTGTGTACACCGGTGAGGCGCTTCGCTTCGGCAGTTTCGCTGGTGGCCTTCACCGCGGCCCACACATTCGCATTGAGAGGAATGGAGGTGTAGAACATGCTCACCGGCTCTTGCACGGCGTTGTAGGCTGCGCGCAGCTCAGGCGTGGTGACTACCGATTCCAGGTGGCGAACCACCGCCATCGCAAAATCGAGCGGCTCCGTCAGCTTGTCGAGAGTGAGCAGAATGTTGTCGTACGTGCGAGGCACATCCGGTTTGCCCAGATCCGTCAGGCGCTGCTTCATCTGCTCCAGCAGCAGATGAATGCCCGGTTCTACATCTTGCGCCCGGATGGAGTCGAACTGAATCGGAAAGCGCTCCACAAGGAGCGGATTATCGGCTATTGATTGTTCCGGCATGGCGAATAAATGAATGCGAGCGGGCCTTACCAGACGCGGCATCCTTTAGCCGCATACATCTTATCTCCAGCTTTGCACCCGAACGCCTCGCTAAATTGCGGCAGGTTGGAAACAACTCCGTTGGTACGAAACTTGCCGGGAGAGTGCGGGTCTGTCTGTGCCCAGAGGCGCGCCTGCTCCGGTCTCGTGTTTTCGCACCAGACTTGCGCAAATCCTAAAAAGAACTGCTGCGGCTGGGTGTATCCGTCCTGCTTTTGCGTAACGGGAATATTCTTTTTCGCAAGATCGTCCATGAGCGCGAAATACGCGAGGCGAATGCCGCCGTTATCGGCCGTGTTTTCGCCGAGCGTCAGCTTGCCGTTCAGCTCAATTCCGGGAACCGGGCTGAACCCGCCATACTCGTTCACAAAGCAATTGGCGAGCTTCTCGAATTCCACTCCATCTTTCTTCTGCCACCAATCCTTCAAATTTCCGTCGGCGTCGAACTGGCGCCCTTCGTCGTCAAATCCATGCGTCAGCTCATGGCCGATCACCACTCCCACCGCGCCAAAATTCACCGCGTCGCCCGCTTTGTTGGAATAGAACGGCGGCTGCAGAATACCCGCCGGAAAATTGATATTGTTTTCCGTGGGATCGTAATACGCGTTGACGGTGGGCGGCGTCATTCCCCATTCGCCGCGATCCACCGGCTTCCCGATCTTGTTTGTTTCCCGCCTGCTCTCGAACTCGCTTGCGCGAGCCCAGTTGCCAAAATAATCGCCGTCGACAATCTTCACCGCCGAATAATCCCGCCACTTGTCCGGATAGCCGATCTTGTTTGTCACCGCATGCAGTTTCACCAGCGCCTGCTGCTTGGTCTCAGGGCTCATCCAGCCGATGGACTGAATATCGTTGCCCATCTGGCGCTCGATCTCCTGAACCATTTCAAGCGTTCTCCGCTTTCCCTGCTCGCCGAACGTCTTCTCGACAAACTTGCGGCCCAGCGCTTCGCCTAATTGATTGTCCGTGGCGGAAACACAGCGTTTCCAGCGGGGCTTCAGTTCCTTTGTCCCCGACAACGTGCGCCCATAGAAATCGAAATTCTCATCGACGAAAGGCCTTTGTTAAGCGGCCTGCGCTGGCATTCAGATAATGCCAGGTCATGTAATCCTTCAACGCGCTCATGCTTTCTTTGTTCAGCAGAGCGCTGAAATCCTTGAGGAAATCCGGCACCGCAACGTTCAGCTTCGAAAATTCGGGCGTCTTGAGCTGAACGAAGAATTCATTGAAGTTGAAATTCGGCGCAAGCTGCTTCAACTCCGACGCGGGCATCTCGTGCACCACTTTCTGCGGATCGCGCCGGGAGGTGACGTCTAATGATCCCTTAGCAAGATCGGTTTCTATCGACATGATGGTGGCCGCCTTTTGAGACGCTTGCGCGGGCGCGACTCCGATCAGCTCGAACATCTTCGCGATATGCGCAACGTATTTCTGCCGGATCGCCTGCGACTTTGGATCCGTCCGGAAATAAAAATCTTTCTCCGGCAGCCCTAAGCCGCCTTGGTCCAGCTCGGCAATTGTCATCTTGGCGTTGCTTGGATCGGGAGTTGCATCGAAGGTGAAAAAGACGCCGACCTGCTGGTCCTGCAGGCGCGCTATTTCATCCAGCAATTGCCGTTGATTCGCGATCTGTGAGATGCGATCCAGCTCCGGCTGAAGAGGCGTCGTCCCGCGCTTTTCAATCGCCGGCTCATCCATGCAGGATTGATAGAAGCCGCCGATTTTTTGGTCGATCGAAGAGCGGTCCTGGTGTTGCGCGGAATCCTGCAGTATGTCCCGCAGCACTATCTGATTCCGTTGGTACAACTGGTCGAACCGGCTCCACGAGCTTTCATCCGGCGGGATCGGGTTATTCTTCAGCCACGTCCCGCACGCGTATTGATAGAAATCGTTGCACGGATTCGCCGATTTATCTATAGCGCTCAAATCGAGGCCGCTTTGCGACTCCGATTTTTCATTCGATTGCGCCAGCGCCATGCCGGCCAGCACAAAACCACACACCACGGCTGCGGCGAACTTCGCTCTTGTCATTACCCTCAGTGTAATCAGTTACCAGACACGGCAGCCATTTGCGGCCACCATCGGCTGTCCTGCTGAACAGCCGAAAGCCGTTGCGAACTCAGGCACATTCTGCAACACGCCGATGACGCGAAACTCTCCGGGAGAATGCGGGTTCGTCCGGACGCTCGTACGAAGCGCTTCGGGCCGCTCGTTGGCGCACCAGATTTGCGCATAACCCAAAAAGAAACGCTGCTGGGGAGTGTAGCCATCGATCTTGCTCTTGTCCACGCTTCCATTTTCCAGGCCACCGAGCAGCGCCATGTAAGCCAGGCGGATTCCCGCGTTATCGGCCCCGTTCTCGCCGAGCGTCAGCTTGCCATTTACGTTCGCGCCCTCCACCGGGCTGAATTTCGAGTACTCATTCACAATGCAGTCGGCGCGTTTGTTGAACTCCTCCGCATCCTGTTTCGTCCACCAGTCCCGCAGATTGCCGTCGGCATCGAACTGCCGGCCCATGGTATCGAATCCATGCGTCAATTCGTGTCCGATCACCGCGCCGATACCGCCGAAGTTCACCGCCATATCGGCCGTGTTGGTATAAAACGGCGGCTGCAGAATGCCGGCCGGGAAATTGATGTTGTTCTCGAGCGGGCTGTAATAGGCGTTGACGGTGGGTGGCGTCATGCCGAATTCCGCGCGGTCGACTGCTTTGCCGATCTTATTTTCATTGCGCCGGATCTCGTATTCGCGCGCGCGGTCCGCATCGCCTACGAGATCTCCATCGCTAATTTTCACGCTGGAGTAGTCCTTCCACTTTTCCGGATAGCCGATCTTGTTCGTGACCCCCTTGAGCTTGGCAAGCGCCTGCTGTTTGGTGGCGTCGCTCATCCACGTCAACGAGTCGATGTCGGCGGCCATTTCTCTCTCGATCACGTTCACCAGTTGCTGCGTTTTCTCCTTCGATTGACCGGCGAATGCCTTCGCAACGTATTTTTGGCCTAAAGCATCGCCCAAACTGTGATCGGTCAGATCGACGCAGCGTTTCCAGCGCGGCTGCAATTCCTGAGCGCCCGCCAGGTAGCGGCGATAGAAATCGAAATTCGCCTCGACGAACGGCTTGCTGAGCAGATCCGCGTTGCTCGAAACGTAATGCCAGACCATGTAGCTCTTCAGATCGTCCAGGCTGGTGGCTTCGAGCGTTGTATTCAGGCTCTTGAAAAAATCTGGAACCGAAACGTTCAAGCTCTCGAAAGCAGGCGTGCGCCGGTCGGTGAAATAAGTCTGAAAATTGAAGTCCGGCGTCAGCGCCTCAAGCTGCTGGAGAGTCATTTTGTGATGCGTGACGTGCGGATCCATGCGCGCCACGCGCTCCAGCGACGCTTTCGCCAAAGCGGTTTCCAGATTCATAATCGCGTGCGCTTTGGCGTCCGCATCCGCGGGCGCATCGCCGATCAACTGCAGCATCTGCGAGATATGCTCCACATATTTCTGGCGCGTCTTTTCGTCTTTCGGCCGGAGATAATAACTTCGGTCCGGCAGGCCAAGGCCGCCCTGGTCGATGTCCGCGATATTCACGGTCGATTTGTCGGGATCGGGCCGCGCTCCAAAACGAAAGAAAACGCTGACGCCCTGGTCTTGGAGCCATGCCACATCGCCTGCCAGATCCGCTTTGTCCTTCAAGTTCCGGATGCGCTCAATGCCCGGTCGAATGGGTGTATCGCCGGCTTTATCTACGGCGGCTTCATCCATGCAGGAAGCGTAGAACGCGCCAATTTTCTGATCGAGCGGCGAGCGATCCTGATGCTGCGCCGAATCCTCCAGAATGCCGTGCAGCACCTCTTGATTGCGCAGCCGCAATTCATCGAAGCGCCCCCAGCGCGACTGGTCGGCCGGAATTGGATTATTCTTCATCCAGGTGCCGCAGGCATATTTGTAAAAGTCCTGGCACGGATCGACGCTCTTGTCGATCGCCTTCAGGTCGATGCCGCTCTGCGGCGGCGGAGTTTGCGCGAATCCGACTGCCGAAGCCGCGAAACATCCAAATAACATTCGGAGAAGATAGGTTTTCTTCATAACCCCTGCTGTCAGAACATACCAAAATCACGGCGACAAGGAGGCGCTGCAGCGCGCATTACCGCGGTAATGTAAGACATGGCGCTCGCACGTTCCAAAGTCACCGCGCAGGGGCAGATTTCAATTCCCAGCAGCGTCCGCCGAAAGCTGGGCATCGGCCCTGGCTCGATCTTGGAATGGGAAGAAGAGGGAAACAATATCGTCGTCAGGCGGTCGGGTCGGTTTTCGTCGGAGGACATCCATCGAGCGCTCTTTCCGCAAAAAGCGCCGAAACCCCGGACTATCGCTGAAATGAAAAAGGGTATCCTGCGGCACGCGCGGGAGCGGCATGCCCTCGGTTGACACAAATGTCTTGGTTCGCCTGATCACTCGCGACGATCCCCGTCAGGCGGCCGCCGCGGACGATTTCATTGCGAAGGGCGCATGGGTTTCGGTTCTCGCGCTTACCGAAGCAATCTGGGTTCTCACGGCCGTCTCAAGCGCAGCGCGGCTGATCTGACCACTGCAATCGAAATGCTCTTGAACCACAAGGATTTGGTAATTCAGGATTCAGACATTGTGTCCGAGGCGCTCACTCTATTTCGCTCCCGGCCAGCCCTGGGATTCTCCGATTGCCTGATGCTGCAGGTAGCCCGCAAAGCGGGCCACCTGCCACTCGGGACATTTGACCGCACCCTCGCCCGCGTCGATGGAGCAAGAAAGTTGTAGCGGCCCTCTCAGGTCCTATCGGTCGTTAAGAAGTTCCTCCACATTTCGCCTGCCGTGAACGACGGCTATTACGGTCAGAGGTGTTTTGTCCACTCTAATCCAGCTCGTCGCTTGCGCTCCATCTCAGTAATCTCGTGAAGAAGCCCGGCCGTAAACGCGTCGCCATCCTCAACTTTCCCGCGTTCGGATTGTAAGAATCCCCGCTCGATTTTCTCTTGAAGTTTTCCTGGGGAGAGCGCCACAAGATCGGCCTCGATTCGCTTCAGCGTTGCCGTCAGCTCCACTCGTTCATTGATGAGGCGCTCCAAAAAAACGTCGATTGACAAACCTTCCGCCTGGGCAGTCGTCAGCAAGCGAGCTTCAACGCTGGGACTAGTCTCGATGCTCATAACAACTTCGGTCTTTAGATTAGCGCCGATCTGAACTGACGCGCTTATCGCTCCGTCTCTTGTATATCCACCAGCCGAGCGCCGCCAAGGCCGCAACTCCCAACGCGAATTCCAACAAATATCGATGCGCCAACGCCAATGCGGCCTGCCAGTCTTCCCCGACAAAGTAGCCCAGCGACAAAAATGCCGCGACCCAGACGGCCGCTCCGGAATACGCGAACGCCGCGAAAATTTTGTACTCCAGCTTCGACGTGCCCGCTACCAGCGCCGTCACATGGCGAACGCCCGGAATGAAATAGCCGATCGCAAGAAACCAGTCTCCGATTTTTTGGAACCAGCCATGCACGCGCTCCAGACGTTCCTCGGTGATATGAAGGTATTTGCCGTAGCGGCTCACGGCCCGGTAGCCGAGCGTTCGCCCAATCAGATAACTGAGCGAAATACCGCACGCGCTGCCGGCGAATGCAGCCAGGAATGCCCATACCGGATGCAGGCGGCCTTTAAAAATAAGATAGCCGGAGAACACCAGCAGCGTTTCGTCCGGAACCGGCAATCCCACGATGCCCAGCACCAGCAGGCTGAATACAGCGGCATAGCCGTAGTGCGAAATCCATGCGAATACCGCTTCCATTGGGTCGGGTAGTCAGAGGATAACAGGGGCTGGCCGCGGGGCTGCGCTACGATTTGCGTATGGCGAACCAGGGAGCGGTGGTGTTTGAGGTGAAATGTCCTTGCTGTGGATCGACCCTGCAGATCGATTCGGAAATGCAGCTCGTGCTGCATCACCGCGAACCGGAGAAGAAGCCGGCCATCGAAGATTTGCACACCGCGGTGGAGCAGCTCAAAGGCGAAGCCGACCGCCGGAACGATGTTTTCGAAAAGAGCTTCGCATCTCATCGCACCAGCGACAAGTTACGAGAAAAGAAATTCGAAGAGTTGTTAAAACAAGCGAAGGAAGATAAATCCGGCGCGCCTCCCAAGCGCCCGTTCGACCTCGATTAGGCGCGATCAACCTAAGTTCCGTATCATTGCGATTCCGTGCAACCCGATGACGCGACTGAACCGCGCGTGTAAGCAAGTGGCCCCTGACCAACTTCGATTCCCGCTACGCCCCAAGCTGGCGCAGAAAATCTCCGCGCGCCAGACGTTTCACAAAATCCAGATCGCCGTCCAGAAAATCAAGCTGCGGTAGACGGTGCAGATCAGTCCAGCAGATCTGCTCAAACACGCGGCCCATCGGCTCGCCCGTAAACTCCGAAACCGCGAAGAAGAGTAGATGAACACGGCTGCCGCCCGGATATTCGTGCTCATAACGCGCGAGCTCGCTGCCGATCTGGGCGACGATTTGCAGCTCTTCCTGCAGCTCCCGCACCAGCGCTTGTTGCGGCGATTCGCCGTATTCCACTTTGCCGCCCGGAAACTCCCATTTCAATGGATGGCGGTCCTCGCGGCGGCGCTGTCCCACCAGCACTTGCCCGTCACGGTGAATAATGCCGGCGGAAACCAGCAGCGGACCACGGTGCCTCACGCGGCGTTACGCGCTCGCAGTATTGCCCGCGATTAGCTGCCGCAATACGTACGGCAGGATTCCGCCGTTCCGATAATATTCAGCTTCCTGCGGTGTGTCGATGCGCGCTTTGGCTTGAAACTCTGTTTTTGTCCCATTCGCTCGAAGCGCAGTCACCTGCAGCACGGCGGACGAATTGACAGCCTCCGGAACACCGCAAATCGAATAGCTCTCCTCGCCCGTCAAGCCCAGCGACTCATGCGTCTCGCCGTTCTGAAACTGTATTGGCAAGACACCCATCTGCACCAGATTCGAGCGATGAATACGTTCGAAACTCTCCGCCAGCACCGCGCGGACTCCCAACAGCAGCGTTCCTTTCGCAGCCCAATCGCGCGATGAGCCGGAGCCGTATTCTTTACCCGCAATCACAATCAGCGAGACGCCTTCGCTCTTATACTTCATCGCAGCGTCGTAGAGGAACATCTTCTCGCCATCCGGAAGGTGACGCGTCCAGCCGCCTTCTACGCCGGGCACCATCTGGTTTCTGAGCCGGATGTTGGCGAACGTCCCGCGCACCATTACTTCGTGATTGCCCCGGCGCGACCCGTAACTATTGAAGTCACCCGGCTTTACGCCCAGACCAATGAGATACTTCCCCGCTGGGCTGTCTTTCGGTATCGAGCCGGCCGGCGAGATATGGTCTGTCGTTACCGAATCGCCTAATACCGCTAAGGCCCGCAATCCGGTCAGATCGCGAACGAAATTGGCAGGCTCAATAAGCGTGTCGAAATACGGCGGCTGCTTGATATAAGTGGAAGCATCGGTCCACTCGTAAATACTTCCAGTAGGTACCTTCAGCGAGTTCCAACTTCGGTCGCCGGCGAAAATTTCCGAATATTCTTTCCGGAAGAACTCGGTGCGAGCCGATCTCGTGACGACAGCCTCCACCTCTTCCGAAGTAGGCCAGATGTCTTTCAGGTACACGCTCTTTCCGTGCGAATCCCTTCCGAGCTCGTCCTTAGTTAGGTCGATGTCCACCGTGCCCGCTAACGCGTAGGCGACCACCAGCGGAGGAGAGGCCAAATAGTTCGACCGAACCAGCGAATTCACGCGCCCTTCGAAGTTTCTGTTGCCGCTCAACACCGCCGCCACGTTCAGATCGCCTTCCGTGACCGCGGCCGCTACGTTTTCCGGCAGCGGTCCGCTATTGCCGATGCACGTGGTGCACCCGTATCCAACCAAGTGGAAATTCAGTTGCTCCAGATACGGCATTAATCCGGCATCTTTGAGGTAATCGAAAACAACTTTCGATCCGGGAGCGAGCGACGTCTTGACCCATGGCTTGGCCTTAATGCCTCTCTCCACGGCCTTTTTAGCCAGCAGACCAGCGGCAATCATCACGGATGGATTCGAGGTGTTCGTGCAGCTCGTAATGGCGGCGATGACCACCGCGCCATCGTGAAGCTTCTCTTTGTGGCTGTTCACCCGCAGCTCCGCTGCCTTGAGCGAGCCGCCGAGGGAGGATCGAAAATTCTCCTTTACATGCGGCAAATCGATGCGATCTTGCGGGCGCCGCGGCCCCGCCAGCGAAGGCACCACCTTAGCTAAATCGAGAGAAACCGTGTCTGAATAATCGGGCTCCGCCGCATCCGCCGACAGAAATAAACCCTGCTCTTTGGTGTAAGCTTCCACTAACTCAATATGCTCCGGTGCGCGGTTTGTAAGCCGCAGATATTCGAGAGTAACTGAATCAACCGGAAAGAATCCGACGGTCGCGCCATATTCCGGCGCCATGTTACTAATAGTCGCGCGGTCTGCCAGCGATAGCGCACCCACGCCGGGCCCATAAAACTCGACGAACTTCCCAACCACGCCCTTCTTACGCAGCATTTGCGTGACGGTCAGAACTAAGTCCGTCGCCGTAGCTCCTTCCGGCAGCTTACCCGTTAACTTAAAGCCGATAACCTGTGGCAGCAGCATCGAAATCGGCTGCCCCAGCATGCACGCTTCCGCTTCTATGCCCCCCACGCCCCAGCCAACGACGCCCAGGCCGTTGATCATGGTGGTATGCGAATCGGTGCCCATCAGCGTGTCCGGATAAGCCTGCAGGACGCCCTTCGCCGAATCGCTAAAAACAACGCTGGCCAGATACTCGAGATTTACCTGATGAACGATTCCGGTATCGGGCGGCACCACGCGAAAATTCCCGAACGCCTTTTGCCCCCAGCGCAAAAACGCATATCGCTCCTGGTTCCGCGAAAATTCCAGCAGCGCATTTTCCGCGAACGCCTGATTCGATCCATAGGCGTCCACCTGCACCGAGTGATCGATCACCAGATCCGCGGGAATCAGAGGGTTCGCAAGCTCCGGGTTGGCCCCTTGCTTTTTGAGCGCGTCCCGCATGGCGGCCAGATCCACCACGCACGGCACACCCGTGAAATCCTGCAGCAGAATGCGCGCAGGGCGGAATTGTATCTCTTGGGCGGCCGTTTTTGCCTCCCATTTCGCGACATATTCTATGTCGGCCGCCTTAACGGATCGCCCATCCTCGAATCGCAGCAGATTTTCCAGCAGAATTTTGATCGAGTACGGAAGCCGCGCTACCTTAACGCCCGTTGTGCCCGCTTCCAGCGCATCGAGACGAAATATCTGGTACTCAGCGTCGCGGACACGCAACGCCGCGGCAGCGCCGAACGAATTCTTACTGGGCATCTATTTCCAGTCTAGAACCTCTACATATATTCGGGCTGCTCAATGCCCAAAATGTCCAGCGTGCCTAAAAGCCGGCCGCGCACATATTCGGTCAGCCACAGCAGGACGGCGCGTTTCTCGAGGTTCTCTTCCGCGATCACCGGCTGTTCGTGATAAAAATTGTTGAACGCCTGTGCAAGCTGAAACGCATACTTGGCCACATGCGCGGGCTCGCCGGAAGCGATCGCGCGCGCCACTACGCTATCCGATTTTGAAGCGAGCAGCAGCAATTGCCACAGATTCTCCGCCTCGAAATAGCGCTGGAGTAAACCCGCATTCAGAACTTGCTCGAATTGCGGAACCGTTTCTCCGCGAGCAATATATTTCCGGAAAATGTTGCCCGCCCGCACTGCCGCATACTGCACGTACGGCCCGGTCTCGCCTTCGAAGCTCAGCGCTTCCTGAAAATCGAAAGCGATCACAGAATTCCGCGTGAACTTCAGCATGAAATAGCGCAGCGCGCCTACCGCGATCTGTGTCGCTACGCGCCGCCGCTCTTCGCCATCGGCATCCGGATGCCGGTCCTCGACTTCGGCCAGCGCAGTCTCGATCAGCTTGTCGATCAAGTCGTCTGCTTTTACGCCCAGCCCCTTTCGCCCGGATACTTCCACATACGCGCGCCGCTTGTCATCTTCGGAAAGTTCGATTCCAAGCTCGACGCAGGTTCTGGGCGACAATGCCACCATCTCATACGAGAAGTGAACGGAGGAGTCCGCCTGTTCCTCGAAACCAAGCGCGCGCAAGCCGGCAACCACCACGTCCTGAAGATACGACTGCCGGGAATCGATCACGTTGAACACCTTCGCCGCATGCCCGAATTGCGGATGCCGCCCGTCGCCCGCCCGGTCGGCCGTTACCCAGACCGCGTGTCCATCGGGATAGGACAGCCACACCCGGTAGAAAAAATCCCTTCCGAGCAGGCCGAATTTCCAGAGTTGATAGGCGATGTCTTTCCCGACGTACGTGACCGTTCCATTCGAGCGAACGATAACTTTGCTGTCGTCCTCCGTTTCCTCCTCAGGTTCTCTGAAAGCAGATCCGGGCATAACCCAGCAACCCTTGTTCTTGCCGTCATTTTCGAAGTAAACTGCATTCTTTTCCTTCAGTAATTCGAAAGCGTGCTCCCAAAACCTCAAGTAAAGGATCTCGCTCTCGCGCGGAAGCACTTCATATTCAATGCCTAATCTATACATTGTCCGCAAATGCATACTAACAATTGCGTCCGCGACCATATGCCCTAATGCGGCAATCTCGCCTTGCCCCGATTCGATCGCGTGCAGAGTCTCGCCACGCCAGGCAAGCGCCGCCGGGTCCTGCTTGTAATGCGCCGAGATCCGCGCGTACAGATCCCAACACAAATAATCGAATCGGATGGTTGGGTCTTCGATCAGCGCCTGCACATCCGCCGGCGTTTTCTTCTCCAGATAATGAAAGCCGGCGACCACGTCCGCAACCTGAACGCCGGTGTTGTCGATGTAGTTCTGGACTTCTACACTCCGGCCGCGCCGCCGCAACATACGTACAAACGTGTCGCCAAGGACCGCATTTCGCAGGTGTCCGATATGTGCCGCCTTGTTCGGATTGATATTCGTATGTTCGACGACGATTTTGCCGCCGTTATTCGCGCCTCCGCGCGGTGCCCTGCGCAGCAGCGAATCTGCGTACGCCCCCCTGTCCAGGCGCACATTAATATAGCCGTTGCCCGCAATTTCGAGCGCTGCCACTCCGGGCAGATCGCGCAGGCCCGCAGCCAGTTGCTCCGCAATCTGCTTAGGAGGCTTCTTCAACTGCCGTGCCAACTGGAACGCAACCGGGATCGCCAATTCTCCGAATGAGCTCTGCTTTGGCTGCTCAAGTGTTACTTTAGCTGTTGTCGCGAACTCCACAGCAACCCGTTCTTCGACTGCCGCCGCTATTTGCGTTTCAATCTCCTCAAACATTTAGCTCTCAGTATGACCGACGCCCCGCCGCTCACGGGATAGCTGACCCGGTCGTTACAATAGGGTGTGCCGAAAGTCACCTTTTTGCCGGAGAACAAGACAGTCGAATTCGAATCCGGCAAACTCCCTTATAAAGATCACGGCAAGCGGGAATCTGTGCTGGATATAGCCCTCAATAATGACGTTCATCTGGATCATGCCTGCGGCGGCAGTTGCGCCTGCACCACCTGTCACGTCATCGTGCTCGAAGGGGAGAAGAATCTTTCCGAAGCCGAAGACGATGAACTCGATCGTCTCGATATGGCCGCGGGACTGACCCTCCGCTCCCGGCTCGGTTGCCAGGCGATCGTCAAAGGCGACATCAAGGTGGAGATCCCTGCCTGGAGCCGCAACTATATCAGCGAAGGCGGCAGTTCCACGCTTTAGCGCAACGCTTTAGCGCAACGCTTTAGCGCAGGCCAGGAACGCGCCGATCCACTCTGCCCTCCAGGTTCGTCAGATAACCCGCCAGCTTGTCCGCCAGATCTGCGGGAAAATCCGCCGTGACCCGAACCACTTCATTGTCCCGATCCACCTGAATCGCATCGTAGATGCGCAGCAGATCCGGCTGATCGCTCTTGGTCGTAAGCCGCCCCAGCGCAATTGCCGCTCGCAGCCCATCGTGGACGCGTTGCGCGCCTTGCTGTGACGTACAGGTCAACTCGGCCAACACGTGCGCGCCTGTATCGATGCCAATTCCAATGCTAGTGCCATCCACATATCCGGTGATGTTTGAGAGCGCGGAGGCGTATTCAGATTGCATCGGCAGCTCCGTAAATGGCAATCCGCCGCGGCTGGCCTCCCAAATTTGATCGCCCTTGGGAAGGGCGCGCAGACGCTCCTGCAACTCTTCCGGCGCGGCTCCCTCGCCTTCCGCATCTCTATCGAGCGCCGCCTGCAAAACCGGAGTAGGCCCCGCCACAGCGGCTGAATTTTTTAGCAAAACAACCGAGCTTTGATTCATCGAGAAAAGCGTGTACCGCTTGTAGCTACTACGCTGCGCCCCAAGATTGGTCAGCTTCTGCTGCACTACCGCGGAATTGAAATGTCCCCGCGCCAGAACCAGCGGCTGTTTGCCGTTCCAGACGATCAACACGTCCGACAAATCGCGCCGTGGATCCAAACCGATTCGCTCAGAGCTTGCATCCAGCATCGGAAACGTGAGGCTATCCTCATGTTTCTCGTAGAACGGCTGTACTCTTCAGCTTCTGAAGGTCGATCCCGGCAAGCGCCTTCGTATCCGGAGCGATCAGCGGCGCAAGAGCGTGATCGACCACAATGCCGGTGGACGGCTTTCGCCCGCAACCTACCGCCCCTACCAGACCAATCGCCAATAAACTCAGCACAAATTTGCGCATTTAAAAATCTCGCTTCCGGAAGGCATAAACAGCGCTCGAAAGTACGACCACGCCAAATGCCGCCGACGTCCAGACAGGAGTCCACCAATCGACGTTCCGGTCGAACATAATGGCCTGCCGCATGCAGGTTGCAATGTCATAAACTTTCGGCACAATCCAATACAGCGTCATCCAAAGATGCCGCGACCAGCCCGGATTGAGCACTCGCATCATAAAGCTTGTCTGAGCTAATATGGCGCTGATCAACACCAACGCCACGGAAACCATTACCGACAGCGCTCCGCTTTCCGATAGAACTCCAATCAAAACCACCACACACAACAGGACTCCAAAAACAAAAAGGCTGTCCGGAATGGCCAGCAGGAACCGCTTCTCCCAGATCCCGGTCTTCAGCCCGATAATCAGCCAAACTCCGCCAATCAGGTACACATCGTTTATGGCGATGACAAAAAGATTGCCAAGATATCTCCCCAGCAGAAGCACCGGCCGGGTGATCGGTTTCGACAACAGAAGCGAGATGCGTCCAGCCTCGAGCACGCTCGGGATCAAGCCCGAAGAGGCAAAGATCGCCAGCAGCGTGCCCCAGAGATAAAGGAACATCGCCACAACCCAGTAAGACGTCCTGACAAAACGTTGGACATTGAGCGGCGCTTTTGTCGATTCAATGCCCATGATCGATATAGCGCCCTGCACCAGGTCGATCTTCAGCACGAACAGGAAGATCGCAATCAGCAGCGTGGAAAGTGCAAACAATCCGCCGAACAACCAGCGCGCGCGAGCTTCTTGAAATGTGTCGCTAATCAGTGCTGCGAAAATCAGCGATTTGGAGCGCGTTAACGATTCCATCACGCCGCCTTTCCGGATGCGGTCGCTTCAATGAAAATATCTTCCAGGCTGCTCGCGCAAGTGGACATGCCTTCAATCAGACCTCCGGTTGCCCGCACCTCGTCGATCACCGCGTTCGCCTGCTCGAGCGACGCCGCCTGCACTTCCACGCCCTCCGCTTTCAAAACAATCGCAGCGCCCATCTTGCGAATAGCCCCCAGCGCGCTTTCCGCCGCTTGCGTCACCGTGATTCGATACCCGCGACCGGCCACCAGCGTGCTGATCTTCCCTTCCAAAACCAGTCGGCCGCGATTCAAAATAGCAACGTACTCGCAGAAAGCTTCGACCTCGCTCAACAGATGCGAATTGATAAAGACGGTAACGCCCGTTCCCGTCAGACGGTTCAGAATGTCGCGAATTTCGCGCCTGCCCACCGGGTCCACGCCGTCCGTCGGCTCATCCAAAATCAAAAGCCTGGGACGATGAATTAAAGCTTGTGCCAAACCCAGCCGCTGCAGCATGCCTTTCGAATACTTCTTGAGGCGAACGTCGCCCCAATCTTTCAGGCCGACCAGTTCCAGCATCTCCGGTATGCGCTGCGTCCGTTCGCGCTTCGGAAGTCCCGAAAGAGCGGCGTAGAAATCCAGCATGCCCCGGCCGGTCAGATAAGTGGGGAAGCGATGATTCTCGGGCAGGTAACCCGCCGGTCTGCGCGCCTCCGGATCGCGCGCATCTTTGCCGAATAGCATTGCCGATCCAGCGCTCGGATTTACAGCCGCCAGCAGCATTTTGACGAACGTCGTTTTCCCTGCCCCGTTCGGACCCAGCAATCCGAACTTGATTCCGGCCGGAACGCGCAGCGTCAAATCCGAGACCGCTTTGATCTCGCGCCCGCGCAGCCGCGATCGATAGATCTTCTCGAGACCCGCCGTCTCGATCGCGTATTCGCTCGTCATGTACCTTAGGATACGAGCAAGCCATCTCTTTTGTTCCCATACCACATAGCTTCTCTTCGCCGGCTGTTGTGCAGCGTTACGCTGTGCGCTTCAGGCGCTTTTGCGCAAACGTCGGGTCCCGCGCAGCCTGCGCCGCCGCCCCTCAAGACAACGGTTACAGTAAACTCGGCCATCTCCAGCCAGTCTCCGGCCTTCATCACGGTGCTCACCGACCAGCAGCTTGCGGAAACTCCCGGCGTGAATCTCGATGACCGTCTCCGCCAGGTTCCCGGCTTCAGCCTGTTCCGCCGCTCCTCCAGCCTGGTCGCTAATCCCACCACGCAAGGCGTCTCTCTGCGCGGCACCGGTTCCTCGGGCGCTAGCCGCACCCTCATTCTTTGGGACAGTATTCCTATCAACGACCCATTCGGCGGATGGGTGTACTGGACGCGCATCGACCCGAATTTCATCAGCGAAGTCGACATCGACCGCGGCGCCTCCACCAGCATCTTCGGCGATCGCGCCATGGGCGGCGCCATCTCCCTCTTTTCTCCTCCCGAGCAGCATCAGCACATCTTCGCCAACTATTTTGGCGGAAATGAAGACACGCAGGATATCTCGGCCGCTTATTCGAACGTATGGGGCCCGTGGGGGCTAAGTCTTCATTCGCGCGACTTCACGACAGACGGCTACTACATCACGCCGGAGCCGGTGCGCGGCGCCGTCGATACCAAGGCGAACGTGCGATTCGCCACCGGCGATCTGAATCTCGATTACTCAGGCGCCGCCGATCGCCTGTCGCTCCACGTCGATATCCTCGCCGAAGAGCGGCACAACGGTACCGTGCTCACGCATAACTCCACCGGGTTGGGCACCATCGGCGGCAACTATACGCATTCGTGGTCGAACGATCAGGTTTCGCTACTCGGCTTCCACACGCAAGAGCAGTATCACAGCACGTTTTCGAGCGTCTCGCTAAATCGCAATTCGGAAACGCTTACTTCCCGTCAGACCGTTCCTGTTCAAGACATCGGCGGCGCAGCCTATTGGCGGCATCACGGTGAGACCCGCCACTTCAAATGGAATTCGCTCAGCGGCGCCGATGTGGATGACGTCCACGGCATCAGCTACGACTATTCGTATAACACCCACATCCTCACGCCCAGCGGAGGAACCCTGCTCGAGCACGGCCTCTTCGCTCAGGGCGATCTGAGCCTTGGTCCCGTCAGCTTCTTCGCCGGCATCCGTCATCAATTCACCGGCGAACGCGGCGAAACCTTCGTCAGCCCGAACGGAGGCGTCGCACTCGGCGTCAAGCGCTTTCGTTTGCGCACGTCGGCCTATCGCAGCTTCCGCGCTCCCACGCTCAATGAGCTTTACCGCCAGTTTCGCGTCGGCAACGCCCTGACACTCGCCAATTCGGACCTGATTCCGGAAGCGCTTGACCGGCGTAGAAGCAGGTTTCGATTGGACCTCGGAAGGAACGCGAATTTCGTTCACGCTCTTTCACAACGATCTCGAAAATCTGATCGACAACGCGACCGTTTCCACTTCGCCCACGCTCATCCTCAGAAAACGCGAAAACTTCCCCACTGCGCTCTCGCGTGGAATCGAGCTCGACGCCGTTCATCGCTGGCGTCATTGGACTGCCGAAGCGGGCTACCTCTACGCCGACGCGCGCCTTTCAACCGGACAGCGGATTCCCGAAGTTCCCAAGCAACAAGGCACGGCTCAGCTTACCTACAGTGTGAAATCCACCATGCTCTCGGCCGGCATTCGCGCTTTCGGTCTTGAATTCGATGACGACCTGAACCAATTCGAGCTTCCCGGCTACGCCGCGGTGCAGCTCACAGCCGAGCGCCGCCTCACCAAAAATTTGTCTGCGCTTGGCGGCCGTCGAAAATCTGCTGGACCGCACCTATCTGGTAGCCCTAACTCCCTCCCCAAATACCGGCGCACCCCGCTTATGGCGAATCGGCCTCCGCTGGAGCGGAAAGATTAAGTAACTGGTAATTGGTAACTGAAGCTCACCAACTAATATTCGCGTCACGAGAAATGCGCGTCGCTAACCCCGGTTTAATCTCCCGATTGCCGTGAACCGGCACAGATAGAATTTTCCGCTCACCCGGTTTCGAATAGATGTGATGACTTCTTTAACGCGCTGTAGCCGCCAGCCCACCCCTTCAAGCCTAGCTCCGGACCGGTAATCGGCTTCAAACTGCCACTTCTAAGATGCGAACGTTCACTTCAGGCTTCTGCCCTCGTTCGCCGAGGACTTCGAGCACTCCGCTGATGGCCTCCCGGATATTTACAACCAGCTCATCGATAGTTTCAGCTTGCGAGTAGCACCCGGGTAATGCCGGCACTTCAGCCCAGAATCCACCGCTCGGCTCCTCGTGTATTACGACCGAGTACGTAGCCATGCCCCTACTTTCGCATATCGGCGAGGGGTATTCGTACCCAGCACCCCCAAACCAAATCAGTCACCAACCCCAGTTCTTTTTGCGTCTAATTTCACACGCAGCCGTGCGCAAACAACGCACAGGCCGCAAGGAGAACGTATGGAAACAATACCGCTTCCCTTCTACGAAGTCATGCCGCTCGACGACATCGCTCCTGGTGTAAAAGGAGTGCGAATTCTCTTCGTAAATGTCTTCGCAATTCAAACTTCCGGTCGCGGATGGACGTTAATCGACACAGGTTTGTACCTGTCCGCCGGAAAGATCAGGCACTGGGCGGAGAGCCATTTCGGCAAGGACACCAAGCCCGAAGCCATCATCCTTACGCACGGCCATTTCGATCATGTCGGCGCTGTTAAAGACCTGCTCGAACACTGGAACGTTCCGGTCTACGCTCATCCCGATGAATTCCCGTATCTGACAGGGCATGCCAAATATCCGCCGCCAGATGCGAGCGTCGGAGGTGGGCTGATGGCGGCAATGGCGCCCCTATATCCGCGCACTTCGGCCGATCTGAACGGCCGTGTGCAACCCCTTCCCGCCGATGGCTCGATTCCTACCCTGGCGGGCTGGTGCTACCTGCACACTCCCGGCCATGCACCCGGCCACATTTCGCTCTATCGCGAGGAAGACAAAGTCCTCTTACCCGGCGACGCTTTCTGCACCACCAATCAGGAATCCTTCATGGCCGTCGCCAAACAGAAGCCCGAACTGCACGGCCCCCCGGCTTACTACACGCCCGATTGGGATGCTGCGCGGACCTCCGTTGAAAAGTTGGCGAAGCTCTGCCCGAAGACAATCGCTCCCGGACACGGTCTGCCGATGTGCGGCGATGAAGTCGCCGACCAGCTACAACGCCTCGCCATCAACTTCGATCATTTCGCGCTGCCCGAGCACGGCAAGTACGTCCATAGAGCGGCAGTTGCCATGTAACTCCGGCAGAACCGCGATCGTGAGGGAGCGTTTTCCCCTCTAAACCGGCAACAAACTCAAAGCCGCCTCAATCTCGGAGCGCGTGTGTAGATCGCCCTTTCGCGTCGTCACCTCCACGCCTTTCTCATACATCGCGCGCGCCTGCTCCAGGTCGCCCAACTTTTCCAGCGCCTGGCCCGCGTGTAAATACGCCGCTGCGTAATTCTCGTCCTGCTGCAGCAACGTGCGAAACTCCGCCGTAGCTTGCCCAAAATCTCCGGTATTGGCGTACTCCATCGCCAGACCGTATCGCGCGAACGCGTTCCTCGCATCTTGCGCGACCATTTGCCGCAGCAGCTCCAGACGATTGGTGGCCATCCGGCTTACGAGGTCTGCTCGCGCACCCGCCGCGCCGCTCTCTCCACCACGCCCGCCGCTTTCGAAGTAGTATCGCGTGCGGTTTTCGAGGCCTCGCCGAACCTGCGCTGCGCCGCCCCGCCAAGCTGCCCGGCGTAGCTCGCCGCGGTTTCTATGCCGGAGCTCAGATTCTCCCGCCCTCTCCGGAATGCTTCATCCATAACTCCCAGCGACCAGTTCGTGCAGGCCGGAATCACCATCGCAAGGCCCACCGCCGTCACCCCACATCCCACGCCGATCAACAAAGCGCCAATCAACCCGTTCTTCGAATCGTCTTTCATCATAAGGTCCTCCTACAAGTATGTATGGAAATTACAGGTGGGTGGTTTCAGTATAGGTTCCAAAAACCTCACGCAGCGCGTCGCAGATCTCGCCTAGCGTGGCATAAGATCGAACCGCGTCCAGAATAAAAGGCATCGTGTTCTCAGAGCCTTCCGCCGCCCCCCGCAAAGCATCCAGCGATCTTTCGACCGCGTTCCGGTCGCGGCGCTTCCGCAGCGCGGCCAGCTTTTCTTCCTGCTTCTTCTGAGCCGTCTCGTCGATTTGCAGCAGCTCGATCGGCTGATCTTCAGATTGGAAGCGGTTTGCGCCGACAATCACGCGCTCGCCTTGCTCCACTTCCCGCTGATACCGGTAGCTCGCCGCCGCAATCTCGCTTTGCGGGAATCCCGCTTCGATGGCCGCAATCATCCCGCCCAACCGGTCGATCCGCTGTATGTAATCGTCGGCCGCCGCTTCCATCTCAAGCGTTTGTTTCTCGACGAAGTAAGACCCTCCCAGCGGGTCCGGCGTGTTCACAACACCGGTTTCATAAGCCAAAATCTGCTGCGTGCGCAACGCGATCGTAACCGCCTGCTCGCTCGGCAAAGCATAAGCTTCATCCAGCGAGTTCGTGTGCAAAGATTGCGCGCCCCCCAACACCGCTGCCATGGCTTGGCAGGCGGTCCGCACAATATTGTTATACGGCTGCTGCCATGTCAGCGAACAGCCCGCGGTCTGCGCGTGGAAGCGCAGTTTCTGGCTCCGTTCCTTCCGCGCCCCGTAGCGTTCCCGCATCGCATGCGCCCAGATCTTGCGCGCCGCGCGATATTTCGCAATCTCCTCGAAGAAATCGTTATGCGCGTTGAAAAAGAAACTCAACCGCGGCGCGAACTCGTCGATGGCCAAGCCCCGCTCGAGCGCCCAATCGACGTATTCCATCCCGTCGCGCAGCGTGAACGCCAGCTCTTGCGCCGCGGTCGATCCGGCTTCACGAATGTGGTAGCCGCTGATCGAAATCGGGTTGAAGCGCGGCGTGTGCTGTGCCCCGAACTCGATCGTATCGGTGACCAGACGCATCGACGGGCGCGGCGGGAAAATGTATTCCTTTTGCGCGATGTACTCTTTCAGAATATCGTTCTGCAGCGTTCCGGAGACCACGGCCCAATCCACGCCCTGCTGTTCGGCGACCGCCAGGTACATCGCCCACAGCACCGCCGCGGGCGAGTTGATCGTCATCGAAACCGTGACCTCGCCCAGCGGAATGCCCCGCAACAGAATCTCCATATCTTCCAATGACGAAATGGATACCCCGCATTTGCCCACTTCGCCTTCGCTCATCGCGTGCCCGGCGTCGTAGCCCATCAGCGTCGGAAGATCGAACGCAACCGACAACCCGGTCTGCCCCTGCTCCAGCAAATAGCGGTAGCGGCGATTGGTCTCTTCCGGCGTCGCAAACCCGGAGAATTGGCGCATCGTCCAGAGCTTCCCGCGATACATATCGCGGTGAATGCCGCGCGTATAGGGAAATTCGCCGGGCTTTCCCAAATCGCGCGCCGGATCGAAACCTTTCAGTTGCTCCGGACCGTAAAAAGCTTCAACCGGCGTTCCGCTGATCGTGGTAAATGGATGCTCGACGATTTTCATGGTCGCTACTCGCCGCCGTTTGTATCGTAACGTAGAAAGCCTGCTTAGAATGACTCACGTAGGTTTGCGCGAAAAATGCCGCTGTTGTTCCTTTTGAGCCACCGCTAACTGCGCAAGCTCTCATCCACCTTGTCATCCTGCCATCTTTTCGTCACATTTTCCCGAACCGCGTCCGTGGTCCTTCGATTGCATCTACAACGGTTACCAAGCAAGAACGGTTATCAAGCAAGGAGTTCGTATGAACAACACTCAAAATGAAACCGGAAACGAGCAGCCATCCGCCCTGGACTATGCGCCCCGCCAGTACTCGTTTCGCAGCTCCCTCGCGACAACAGTCAAGTTGTTGCTCGCGTGCGGGGTATTCGTTGCCCTGATTTGGGCTCTCGATTTGTTTCTTACACACCCGTAACGGACAGTGGACATGGCACAAACAATGCGGCATTCCGTAGAGGTGATTCGTCTCGACCGAGGCATGCAGCAGGTCGGCTACGAGGATTTGCAGAAGGCTCGCGAAGAAATCGAACACCTGAAACAACTGAATGAAGAACTGCAGCGGTTTACAGCCGCTGCCAGTCACGATCTGCGAGAACCTCTTCGAACGGTTGCAGCCTGCGCTCGTCTGCTCGCAGATCGTTATAGCGGAAGGCTCGATACCGATGCCGATGAGTTCCTCGAATTCATCGTAGCGGGCGCTAAGTCGATGACGCAGCTCGTTTCCGACTTGCTGGAGTATTCAAGGCTTGGCGGCTCGCAAACACAACTGATCTCGCTGGATTCCCGCTTTGCATTAGATTCTGCTTTACGCAATCTGCGGACATCCATAGCTGAAACTGGCGCCGTCGTCACCTCGGGCCGCCTCCCCAAAGTGCTGGCCAATAATCAACTCACCCAGGTCTTCCAAAACCTGATTGCTAACTCGATCAAGTATCGGGCAAAAGCGAAACCGGAAATTCGAATTTCGGCTCGCTCAACGGGCGCTGGATATTGGCGCTTCTCAGTCGCGGACAACGGCATCGGATTCGATATGGCGCATCTCGATAAGTTATTTCAGCCGCTCTATCGCGTTCCCGGCAAACACCAATGCGCCGGAGCGGGTATGGGTCTGGCGATTTGCCGACGAATTGTCGACCGCTTCGGCGGAGAGATTTGGGCGCGTTCCGAACCTGCGAAGGGATCGACTTTTTTCTTTACTGTTCGGGTATCCCCGGAAGCTCAATCTCCGCCCTCTTCCGCTTCTTCCTCGCCGGACGCCGAATCGGGCCTCTGAATCCCGTGCTTCTCCATTCGATACATCAAAGCTTTGCGGCTGATGTCCAGATATTTCGCTGCCTGCGTCTGGTTCCATTTGAACTTTTCCAAAGCTTTCAGAATCAACTCCTTCTCAATCGCCTCCAGGCTGATGCCTTGGGAGGGCAGGTCTATGTTGAGGGTGTCGATAGAAGGATGCTCGCGCCGCAGAAATACCGGCAGATTGGAAATCGTAATCTCATCTCCGGGAGTAAGCACCACTAACCGCTCAATGATATTCTCTAACTCCCGTACATTTCCAGGCCAGCGATAGTTACTAAAATAGGGCAGCAGAGAGATAGGTAAAACAAGGTTCTCCCTGCCATGCTTTTGCTTCAATTTCAAAAAGAAATGCTGCACTAATTGAGGGATGTCGTCGAGACGCTCGCGCAGCGGCGGCAGATCTAGCGGAATAACCGTGAGCCGATAATATAGATCCTCCCGGAAAGCGCCATCCTCGATCATCGCTTGAAGATCCCTGTGCGTCGCTGCGATGATGCGCACATCCACCGTGCTCGCGCTCGGCGCTCCCACCTTCTCAATCTCGCCCTGTTGAATCAGCCGCAGCAGTTTTACTTGCAGCTCCAGCGGCATCTCTCCAATCTCATCCAGGAACAGTGTTCCCCCATCGGCCGATTCCACTTTCCCTTTCCTGTGCGCCACGGCGCCGGTAAACGAACCCTTCACGTGCCCGAACAGCTCGGATTCCAGCAGGTCTTTCGGTATTGCCCCGCAGTTGATAGTGACAAAAGCTTTCTCCCGTCTGGCGCTGTTGAAATGCACCGCTTTCGCAAGTAACTCCTTTCCCGTGCCGGTCTCGCCGTGAATCAGCACCGTCGCACTGGTCTGCGCGGCTCTGGCCGCCATTTCCAATACGTAAAGCAGAGAATTCGATCGCCCGATGATGTTCTCAAACCCATACTTCGCATCCAGGCTGCCGCGCAATGCGCGATTCTCTTCAACCAATTCCAGATGTTGCAGGGAGCGCCGGGCCACCAGTTCGAGTTCATCGGGATGTACTGGTTTGGTTATGTAGTCGTAGGCGCCGGCTTTCATCGCCTCTACAGCGCTCTCCACCGTGCCGAAGGCCGTCAGCATGACAACCAACACCTCCGGGTAATCGGCTCGGATGCGCCGCAGCAGCTCGATGCCCGACATCCCCGGCATCTTCAAATCCGTGATCACGAGGTCCGCCGGCATTTTCTGAAGTATTGCCAGCGCCTCCGCTCCGTCGGCAGCCGTTGTCGTCGTAAAACCTGCTTGCTCCAGTTGTACTTGAGTAACTCTCCTCAGGCTTTCATCGTCGTCCACCACCAGAACACGTTTGCTCATTCCTCCGCCCTTTGACGAATGACAGGAATCTCCAGTGAAAATGTCATACCTTTATCGGAGTTGCGCGCGGCGCTCAAAACACCGCCTTGCCTCGCCGCGATCTGATGTGCCACTGGAAGCCCAAGTCCCGTGCCCGATTCCTTTGTTGTGAAAAACGGATCGAATATCTTCTCAAGATCTTTTTCGCCGATGCCCGTCCCTTGATCGCGTACTTCAATTACGGCGTTCCCGTCTTGCCGGTGTGCGGATAGCCGGATCTCTCCCCCATCCGGCATGGCCTGAATCGCATTAATCGTCAGGTTCAGAAGAATTTGCGTGAGCTGCTCGGAATCGCATTCCAGCTCCGTCAGGTCGTCGGAGATTTCTTTCCGAAACACAACCATATTGCGTCGAACCGCATGTTCAGCCAGCGCGATTACGGAGTCCAGAACCTGCTCCACTTGTATCGTCGCGAACTCGGGCTCCCGCGGTTTCGCAAACGTCAAAAAGCTCGTCAGCAGTCGATTCAATCGCCGGCATTCCTTTTGAATGATCTGAAGGAACTCAATTCTGCGCTCTTCCGATGGGGGTTCCCGCAGCAGAACCGCAGCCGCGCCTTCAATACTCGCCAAGGGATTTCTAATCTCGTGAGCCAGTCCGGCGGATAGCTGCCCTAACGCATAGAGACGTTCTGCCCGTTTCATCCGCTCAAAATTGTCCTGCAACTCTCCATATACTCGCGACAACTGTTCCGCTGTGTGTTGTAAGGTCCGTTTTTGTCTGCGCTCCCGGTCTGCAAGCAGGCCAGCCACCACGCCGGCGACGCAAAACAGAACTACTTCCGCATATTGATTGATGGAGTAACTTGGGTGCAGTTTCCAGGTCGCCAGGATTTGCGGCGAATACGCGAACCCCGCAAGCACTGCCGCCGAGAGCCCTCCACGCCACCCGAAATACAGCCCCGCGTATACCACCGGCACGTAGAATAAACGCTGAATAAGATAGTGCACTTGAAGCATCGAATCCGGCGTCAAGTAGTGCACTGTGGCGATGCCGATGGTGACGGCAATCACTCCCAACGCGCGCAGAAGACCCTTCCGTTGCATGCCGGTTAGCTCGCGAAATCTCTTCACGATAGCTTAACCGGCTTGCCGCTGTGCGATTCTCCCTAATACACGGCTCAGTTGGCGCTGGAGATCCAATACCGGCGCCCGAATGCCGATGGGCAGATCGCTATTCCGGATGTGTTCTCGATCCAGCATCTGCGCCAGCGTGCGATTCCCGGATCCGGAAATAACCAGGTGGAGCGGCATGAAAATAGCGGACGCCCGATCGATGGCCGTTGCCTCCAGCAGGAAAAGTGGATTGTCAATCAGAAGCACCCGGCACTGCGGTACGTAGATCTCGAGAGCGCGCTTGACCCTTTGCGCTGCATCGATCTCGGCTGCAATACAAAGCTGCTCTGCACGAACAGCTTGCCGGATTCGGATCAGTGCCGCTTCGAACGGTCTATCCAGAACAAACGCCGCTGTTGCCGCGCGGCTTTCGGTCGCGATGAATTGTGTGTTATGCATTACGGCATCAAAAACAGAGGAACTCGAAGGTAGTAACAACCCCGAGTTCCCCACGTCGCGGACAAATCGTCAGTTACGATTCCAGGAGACCGATTCTCCCCTGAAGTAGATCCAGCTTCTGCTGCAGAAGATCTACCTTATCCGCGGTCTCGCCGAATTCCAGGAACATATCCACGGATTCCTTCAGTTCCCCGGAACGTGCCCAGATGGACGTCAAATGATCGGCGTAAACGGGAGCATACACGTATGTGCGGTTTCCGTTCAGATGCTCGATCGCCGATTGCGTGTGAGCTGCAACGTTCGCCGCCACGGGTACTATCCCGTCAATCGCGCGCTGCTGCCAGGGCGCGGTCGCGGACCGAATCGCCTGCAAGCGATCCAGCCGTTTCCCGATCGCGTTGATATGCTCGCGCGTCTGGGTCAGTTGATGCGCGTGAGTCTGCCAGCCGAGCGTAGTCTGCCACTTATACGATTCAAGAGTGCCGGCGTCGTTCTTCAGTTGCCTGCTGAGCGACTGGACCTCCTTCAACAGCCCGGAAGCTTCCGCTTCGGTGTTCAGGCTCACCGCCGCCGATGCCGGCATCAAAGCCAGCGCTAACAGCGGCAGGTAAACTAATTTTCGAAATACATTCGAACGCATTGTTTTTCTTCTCCTCCGCTATGCGTAGATGCAATCGGCAAGCCAAACCGCGATTCGAAGATTTGTAAGGGCCCACGCGCGCGCGACCTATAAATCCTGTCCGAAAGAAGACAACCCCTGTGCCTTTTAAGGCGCGGCGGCAGACCTCATTGGTACCGTACGTCTAATAAATCGAGTTCCCGTTCCAGTCTCCGCAAAACCGCATCGTTGATCGCATTCTCGTTGCGCAGCTTCACCGCTGCCGAGCGTTCTACCTCCCGCAGCTTCCGCGTGATCTCGCGATAGCGGTCGAGATTCTCCGGATTCGAATCTTCATTCCCCCGCCCATCTCCGCCCACCGCTGCCAGCCGCGCCCGGTAATGTTCCGCTACGTGCTCGTAGACCGAATCGAATTCCGGATTATCCGCGGCGCGCATGCGATCAAGCTGTTCCAGGGCGCTGCGGACCATCTTGCGCCGCGCTTTCTCCTCCTCGGAATTTGTTCCGTCTTCCCGCCCCAGGCCCAAACGTCGAATAAACGCCGGAAGAGTCAGCCCTTGTAACACCAGCGTGACGAAAATGACGCAGAACGTGAGAAAGATAATCATGTTCCGCTGTGGGAAAGGCTTGCCGTTCGCCAGCACCTCCGGCAGCGAAATCGCAGCCGCAAGCGATACCACGCCGCGCATCCCCGTCCAGCCAACGATAAAAACGCCGCGAGAACTGATAGGAGGCGCTGGTTTGCTCTGGAATTTTCGCCTCAGCGCAAAGGATAAGTACGCGCCTGGATAAACCCATGCCAGCCGCAACACAATCACGACCACGACCACAATGCTCGCGCTGAGCGCCAGCGCTTCCACGCTGACGTCGCGAATGCCTACAATCACGGAGCGCAATTGCAAACCAATCAAAAGAAATGCAACACCGTTCAATATGAATGTCAGAGTGTTCCACGTCGCCCAGGCCTGGATGCGGGCCGTGGAGGAGTAATAAGCCGAGCTGCGCCACCCCAGATACAGCCCGCAAGCGACGACCGACAAAACCCCCGAAGCGCGAATAGCGTCCGCGCCCAAATAAGCGAAATAGGGAACCACGATGCTCGCCGTGATTTCGATGGGAGCGTTGTCTATCCAGGTTTCGAAGATATACACAAGCTTCCCGAGTACGAGTCCAACCAAAATTCCAACCACGACCAGGTAAGCCAAGCGCCACAGCGCCTCGCCGGCCGACGGAGTGTGCCCGCTCACCACAATTGCCACCGCGAATTCGAGCACCAGCAGGCCGCTGCCATCGTTCACAAGGCTCTCGCCTTCGAGAATGTCTACAATCCGCCCAGGCAGTCTCAGGCGCTTGGCGATAGCGGTTGCGGCAATAGCATCTGTCGGAGAAAGCACCGCGCCCAGCACCAGCCCCAATCGCCAGTCGAATCCGGGAATCAGCCAGTGCGCCGTAAGCCCAACGCCCAAAGCGGTAAAAGCGACCAGTCCGAACGCGAGCAGCAGAATACTGCTGAGGTTATTCCGGAAATCTCGCCAGGACGTGTTGAACGCGGCCGAAAACAGAAGCGGCGGCAGCATCCCGAAGAAAATCAGATCCGGATCCAACGACACGCGCGGCAACCCGGGCGCCACGCTGAGCAGCAGTCCTCCGATTACGAGCACGATCGGATACGGTTTCTTCAGCCGTTGTGCCAGCGTTCCAAACCCGACTACAAACAGTAGGAGGAGAAGAAGAATGAACTCGAATTGATGGCTGCCGCTCGCCTGCATCGAATACCGGGCAATACCCGTTAGATGCTTTTAAAGCAAGCAAGCCGCCAAGCTTCGACGGCCGAAGATGCAATCAGGAGCGCGGACTTTAAACATTCCAAAACAGCAAATACCCGATGCAGCGCCGATTCACCCACCATTTTCCCCGCAAGAATGGAACTGACTCGAGCATCGAGCGCCGGCAGCAGCGCCAAACGCTGATATACGATCGCCAGAACCACAATCACCAGCATGACAACCGCTGCCCAGGAAGGGCGAACCAGCCCGGCCAGCACAATAGCCGCAATCATGCAGCACAGTTCCACGCGTGTCAGAAGACGGAACGTGTAGCGTCCCACATCCAGTGCCGCCGGCATTGTCAGCGATGGAGCTTGGAATTTCACCGGCGTCGCCATCAGCGAAACTCCAACCACGACACCCGCCCAAACAGCGAGTAATATTATGAACGCTATACTCGCGGCCGTTCTCATCCGCTCAGCGCCACTACGTGCTCCGGGCCATGATGTAAATTGATCGCGTACAGCAACCGCTCGCCAATCATCTCCGCCTTCTCGACGAACTGAACCGCCACTCTCGGCTCGCAGATTTCGAAAGTCGTTTCTCTCCACAACTCCAGCCAGCGCGCGAAATGCCGTCCGCTCAAACGCGGCAGCTGCAAATGCGCGATCATCGGATTCCCTTTATAGCTTCTCGACGCCAGCATCACGCTGGACCAGAAAGCCTTCATCTTCGCCAGGTGCGGGCCCCAGTCGCGGCCGATCGCTCCTGCAAAAATCGGACCCAGCAGCTCATCCGCGCGAACCTTGCCGTAAAAGCCGTCCACCAATTTGCCGATCTCTTGTTCGGTAGTCATGAAATTACGCTACGATAAAGATGTATTTAGTATACATGTTTTACAACCGCGCTTATGTATCTCACCCGCCACGCCGACTACACCATGCGGCTCTTAATCTATCTCGCGATCGACGATAAGAACACCGCTACCATCCGGCAAATCGCGCGGCACTACGGCATCTCCCGCAACCATCTGGTGAAAGTGGCCCATCGCGCCGTGCAGACCGGTTACGTCCAAAGCGTGCGCGGGCGAAGCGGCGGCCTTCGCCTCGCCAAACCACCCGCCCGAATCCGCATCGGCAACGTCCTGCGTGGGACCGAAGAGGATTGGAACCTGGTCGAGTGCTTCGATCGCTCCGACCAACCGCTGCCCCATAGCCGCCGGTTGCGGGTTGCGCGGCGCTTTGAAACAAGCTCTGGACGCCTACTTCGCGGTTCTCGACCGCTATACGCTGGCCGACATCGTCGAACGAAAGGGCCGCTTAATCCAGCTCCTGAACCTGAAAAGCGCCTGAAAATCATTTAATCTGAGACAACGCTCCCCTCGCCGCCCACGTCGTATTATGTGAATCGTATGCCGACCCGTCTCCGCACGCGCCGCCATCGCGAGAGCGGCTTCTCGTTGCACCCGCGCCGCCACGGCGAGCGCGGGTTTTCTCTCATTGAGCTGCTCATCGTCATCGCCATCATCTTGATTATTCTGGCCGTTGCGCTACCCCAGATGAGCAAGTCGCGAATGCACGCGCAAGAAATGGCCGCCGAGGCCACCGTCCGAACCATAAACACCATGCAGGCGCAGTATTACACCGAATTCGGCCATTACGCGACCTCCCTCACCCAGCTAGGCCCACCCGGTTCGTCCGGCGCCAACGGCGGTCCCGACGCGGCCGACCTGATTCCTTCCAATCTCGCCAGCGGCTCTACCGGCGGCTACAACTACACGATTTCCCAAACCCCGACCGGCTACTCCATAACCGCCGTTCCCAAGACCTACGGCGGCACGGGAAAACGCACCTTTTACTCGGATGAGACCGGCGTCATTCGCCAGAACTACGGGCAGGAACCGGCCACCGCCGCCAGCCCCCCCGTTTAGTAACATCACTCTGGTGACAATTTCCACTGTGGGGCGGACCATGGCTTGCCTGGTCTGCCTGAACGTCTTCTGCCTCGCTGCTCAACCCTCCGAACAACCCGAACTCACCGGCGCGGCCATCGCCACCCAATTGCGGCAGGTCTCGCTCGACCCCGCCCAAACCTATAGCGTTCGCGACCTCCGCTTGACCCGCGGCGATATCAAAATCTACCTCACCGAAGGCCTGCTCTCATTCGTAACACCCGTCGCGGGCCGCCGCGTCGCAGCCGTCTTCACCACCGCCGGGGTCGAGGCGGGCGATGCCGAAATTCTGGTCCTTCCCCCGCAGCCAAGCGAGCGCGCCTCGCTGGCCTCCTTCACGAAAACTCCCAATCTCGACGAACACTTCAACTCCGCCATCTTTCTCTTCTCCGACGACACCGCCGCCGAGCTCTTGTCCCAGATTCACCAGGGCGAGCTTCGCCCCGCCCCCAAGCTGGCCGCTCAGCTTGGCCCCAATGTCGATCCCGTGCTGCGAAACATAAGCGCTGCCATCGATGTTCGCCTCGTCCAAAGTCTGCTCGACCACCACTCCGCCGCCGAAGGATTCTTCTATTCCGTAATCGGCGGGCGCGACCTCGGCGCCTTCGATGCCATCTATCAGCCCGATCAGTTCGAGCCAGTCTCTGTCGGCCGGAGTTCCGTCGTGGATGGTCGCGAAGATTTCACTCTGTGGGCCTCCTTCCGCCCGCGCCACGATCCTCCATACGTCCCGCCGCCACCCAGAATCGGCAATTACTCCATCGACACCACCATCCATCCGGACCTCAGCATGTCCGTCACCGCCCGCTTCGATATCGCCGCCGAGGAAAGCGACGGCCGGGTGATTCCCTTACGCCTCTCGGAGCGGCTGAAAATCGCGTCCGCCACCGTAGACAGCCAACCTGTAGAAGTCCTACAGCGCAGTTTTGTGCTATTGCCGGAGCTCATGCGCGGCATCCCGTTCCTGCTCATCACCGCCGCCCCGCTCAGCCCCGCCACGCGCCACCACGTGGAGATCCGCTATGAAGGATCGGTCATTCGGCAGACCGGGCAGGATAGCTATTTCGTCGATGAACGCAATGCCTGGTTTCCCTACAGCGAGCCGACCCGCTCGAGTTTCGATCTGACGTTCCGCTGCCCCGCGCGCTTGCGCCTGGTCTCCACCGGCGAACTGGTGAGCGATGAACTGATCGGAGACCAGCGCGTGGTCCACCGCCGCACCGAAGTTCCCGAAGCCCTGGCCGGATTCAATCTCGGCGATTACCACGAAACCACCGACACCCACGGCCTGTACCGCGTCGAATGCTACGCCAATCAATCGGCCGCCAATGGAATGGCCGACATTCCCAAGGAAACCGAAGACATCCTCGACTACTACACCCGGCGCTGGATCAAGCTGCCCATTCACAGCGTCGCCGTTTCCCCCGTGCCCGGCTATTTTGGCCAGGGCTTTCCGGGGCTCATCTACTTGTCCAGCATCTCCTACATCCGTGAGGAGGACCGCCCGGCGGTGCTGCGCAATCCGCTCCTCGACACGTTCTTTTCGCTATTGCTGCTGCCCCATGAGGTGGCGCATCAGTGGTGGGGAAATATCGTGACCTCCGCCAACTACCGCGCTGGTTGGCTTCTCGAAGCAATGGCCAGCTATTCGGCGCTCCAGTATGTCGAGCGCTCGCAAGATACCGCCTTGGAAGCCGGTCTCAACCGCTACCGTCAGGATTTGCTCGGCGACGACAAAGGCCATTCGGTCGAATCCGTAGGTCCGGTCGATTTCGGCGTGCGCTTGCTCGACAGCGCGGGCAATCGCGATTGGGACATCGTCACTTACGAAAAGGGCGCCTGGATTTTGCACATGCTGCGCGAGCGCCTGGGCGAGCAAGGCTTCAACCAGATGCAGCTTCGCCTCTTGCACGACTTCGCCGCCAAACCGCTCACCAATGAGGATTTCCGTACCGTCGCAAGCCAATTCGTGCCGCCCGGTGTCCCCGACAAAACGCTCTCTCTTTTCTTCGATACCTGGATTTACGGAACCGGCATACCCAAACTGGCGCTCAGCCGCACCCGCGAAGGCTTGAGTCTTACCGTCTCCGGCGTAGACGAGGATTTCACCGCCGACGTCCCGTTGGCCTGCCAGTCCAAAACCGGGCAACAGGAGACCCGCTGGGTGCGCGCCAGCACCGGCCCCAACGATATTCCCCTGCCGCCCGGCTCCGGCGTTTGTTCCCTGCCCGCCCCCACCGATTTTTTGTACCAGCCCTGATCTTGCTGTAAACCTTTCGCCCCCAACTTCGTTCTCACAGATGGCAGCCGTATGATAGGCGCGATGGCGGACCGGCTCGACGGCGAGGTCCATATTGGCGTAGAACTGCGCGACTTTGGCAGTTGGATGGCCTCCGAACAGAGGCGCATCTTCCTGTTATGCCGCCGCTTGCTGCAGGACCCCGACGAGGCGAATTCCGCCACGCAGGACGTCTTTCTCAAGGCCTACAAAGCCTTGAGCAAAGTTCCGGAAGGTGGCGCCGAGCTCGACAATCCGGGGAAATGGGTAACGCGCATCGCCGTCAATACCTGCTTGGATCGCTTGCGCTCCAAAGCCTGGAAAATCTGGCAGCGGCGCCTGGCGCCCGAAGACGAGCAAGTTGTTCTAGAATTGACGCCGGGAGCCGAACCCGACGCTGAACGCCAAGTCTTCGCCAAACAAATCCAGCACAGACTGGAGTTGGCGCTCGGCAAATTATCGGACCGGCAGCGGGCCGTGTTCTCGCTCCGGCATTACGAGGCCATGCCGCTCGAAGAAATCGCCGGGGTCTTGAAACTGGACACCGGCACCGTGAAAGCGCATCTTTCCCGGGCCACGGCGAAACTGAGGGAAGAATTGAGAGATCTATATGGAATCCAAAGTGTCAGGACATTGGACCGATGACCGGCTGATAGCGCATCTATATGGTGTCGAAGCTGAGGACGCTCACTTGGCGAGCTGCCAGGAATGCCGCGCCCGCCAAACTGCTATGCAGGCGAATCGCCGCGCGCTCGACATGGCTTCTAGCGAGAACCTCGGCTTCGACTTTTTAGCCGCCCAGCGGCGCGCCGTGTACGCGCGATTGACAGACCCGAAATCGCACTGGTTCTATCCACAAGTTCGGAGGTGGACATCCGCCGCCGCGGCGCTGTTTGTTCTCGGCGGCGGGGTGCTGATCTACCAGCAAAATCGCCCGCAACCCGCGCCGCCCACTACCATCTCCGATGCGCAGCTCGCCCAGCAGGTCGATAACCTGGCGCAAGATTCCGAACCCCAGGCCACCGCGCCGCTCCAGGCGCTCTTCGAAGAATGATTCCGAACGCCCTACGCATTCCGCTGCTGTTACTCCTGGCCGCCGGGTTGTCGCTCGCGCAGAACCGCGCCACTTTTCAATGGTGGAACAGCCCCATCCGCGAAGACCTCGGCCTCAGCGCCGCGCAAACCCAGCACATCCGCCAGATCGTGCGTTCCTATCGCAATCGCCTGCTCGATGCGCGCAATGACGTGCAGAAAGCCGAAGGCGATCTCGAAGACCTGATGAACGACCCCGCAGTGAGCCCGCAAGCCGCGCAGCCGGTCATCGAACGCCTCGCCACCGCGCGAGCTAATGCCAACCGCGTGCTGCTCGAAATGAGCGTCCAGCTCCGCAGCGTCCTCACTTTCGATCAATGGCGCCTCCTCGTCCGCCGCTGGGACGAAATGCGAAAAAAACTCCCCGACACCCAAGTGCCACCGGGATGAGAAGCTTCAGAGGCTGACAAGTGAATGTTTTTCGCGGCTCTGTCCTGCTCGCGGCGGCACTGGCGAGCGCGCATCCGGTGACGGTTCAGCAACTGAAGGAAACGCTTGCAGCGGCACATGCGGCTCGCCATTCGGATGCCCGGATCGCGAAAGAACTCAGTTCGCTTGAGATGAGCCAGCGAATCACGGAACAGCAGTTCCTCGAGATATCTCGTTCCGAGAAACCGGCAACAAAACAAGCACTCCGGCTTGTGGCCGATGCAAGCGTGTTTCTAGATCCGCCCGCAGCGGACATCCCCGATCGACGCCGCACCAACGGCTGCCGGACAGAAGGTCCTTCTCGCGAAGGCTTTCGCCTATGCAACCGGGTATGTTCGCGGTCTGCCGGATTTCCGCTGCAAGCAAACCACTGCACGCTTCGACGATGATGCAGGACGCCAGAAAGCGGCGACGCTCGCGCTATTACCCGACCAAGACACGAATATGTGGCAGCGTCAGGCTTCCGGAAGTGGTCCGCGGCAGTTTACGGAACGGGATATCTTCACTGCTGAAGTGACGTTCGTGCGTGGCACTGAGTCTCGCGGCAGTGTGCGCACGTCGCCTTCCCATGCTGATACGCCGGCAGACCTGTATTCTTTGCAAGGTCTGACAACGTCAGGCGAGTTCGGAGGAATGGTGAACTCGCTCTTTTCGGAAAAATCCGCCGCACAGTTCCAGTGGCGCCACTGGGAAGAAATCGCCGGAGAGAGAGTGGCGGTTCTGACGTTCGAAGTCGATCGGGCGCACTCAGATTTCTTCATTGACTGGTGTTGTGTCGATAAGGCGGCGCGACACGAACGCGTGGCGTATCACGGCCAGGTCTTCCTTGACCCGTATTCTGGAGTTGTCCGCCGGCTATGGTGGAAAGCGAGGGACATTCCCGATGCAATCCCGACACGCTCAAGCGCCACGCTGGTCGAGTATGCGCCCGTAGCAATCGGCGGTAAGTCATGGATTTGCCCGGCGAGAAGCATTACTTTGACTGAGACGCGAAGCCCATTCCGGACGAAGGGCGGCGCGGGAAACATACGATCTCTGAACGAGACCCTATTCACCGGCTACCACAAATTCGAGGCTAAGTCCCGGCTGCTGCCAAGCCATACGGGCAGCGGAGCGTAGCATGCGCCTTCTTCTTCCACGGTTCGACAAAGCCACTTGGGGACACCCCGGGCAAGCTCAGACAACCTGCCCGAGTCCGAGTAGCAGGCGTGTCCCCATCCACCCAGCGAGCTAAACTCAGCATCAGGTGCCGCCATCCCTTGATGAATCGTTTCCCTCTCCTCGCAACGCTTTCTATAATTTCCTTCTCGGCCTACGCACAACAAATCCGTGAGCCCGAACCTGCTCCATTGCCGCCGCCCATCGTGGCGCCTCAAGATCGGCCCTATCCAGGAACCATCGGCCTGTTAGTCGATCTTACGGATATCGAGCGCCGCGTTGTAAACGTGCATGAGACAATTCCAGTCCAACCAGGCGAACTCACGCTGCTCTATCCGAAGTGGATTCCCGGCAACCATTCCCCAACCGGACCAATTTCTAAACTGGCTGGCCTTGTCATCACAACGAATGGCGAAAGGTTGGCTTGGATACGCGACCGCGTAGATGTTTACGCATTCCACGTCCCTGTGCCCTCGGGCGCGGGCACGATCGACGTCGAATTTCAGTACTTGGCTCCGCTGCGTAAGGACCAAGGCCGCATTTCCATGTCGTCCAAAATCGCCGACCTTGCGTGGAATACGGTCGTCCTCTATCCCGCAGGTTACTTCGCGCGCCGCATCGAGTTTTCACCCAGCATAAAACTGCCCGAAGGCTGGCAATTCGCGTCCGCGCTGGAACTCGGCTCGCGCACCGGCAATTTGGTCCGCTTCAAAAACACGCCGCTCAACACGCTGGTCGATTCCCCCCTTTACGCAGGTGTGAATTTTAAGCGTGAGGATCTTTCGACAGGCCCGGATAACCGCGTCTACCTCGACGTATTTTCCGATTCGCCCGCCAATCTCGCCATCACGCCGGAGCAGCTGCAACTGCATCGGAATCTCGTCCAGCAGGCGCAAAAGCTGTATGCCTCGCACCACTACAGCCATTACGATTTTCTATTCCTGCTGAGCGATACCGTCGGCGGCATCGGCCTTGAGCACCATCAGTCGAGTGAAGACGGAACCAGATCGAATTACTTTACCGATTGGGCCGCCGGAGTTGCGGGCCGGGATTTGTTAGCGCACGAATACACTCACTCCTGGAACGGTAAGTTCCGCCGGCCCGCCGATCTTTGGACGCCGAACTTCAACGTTCCCATGCAGGACGATCTGCTCTGGGTTTATGAAGGAATGACTCAGTATTTCGGCTACGTGTTGACGGCCCGCTCCGGTCTGCGCACCGCCGCCCAGACACGCGATCTGATCGCGCGGGTCGCCGCAAACTTCGACGTAAGCCCCGGCAGAACCTGGCGCCCTTTAATCGACACCACCAATCAGCCGACTATCTCGGAGCGTAGCCCGGTAACTTGGGTTAGTTGGCAGCGGCCGGAGGATTACTACACAGAAAGCATGCTGATCTGGCTCGATGCCGACACCAAGATTCGTGAACTAAGTGGCGGTACGAAATCACTCGATGATTTCGCCAGGTTATTTTTGTCAATCGATAACGGCAGCTATGTTACTCAGACTTATTCTTTACAGGATGTCATCGCGGGCTTGAATCAGGTTCAACCCTATGATTGGGCGAACTTCTTCAAGACTCGCGTGTACGAACTCGCGCCGCACACCCCGGAAAACGGCATCACGCGCGGCGGCTATCGCTTGACCTACAGCGACACGCCGCCCGATTGGCTAAAGCATACCGAGCGGCCCGACAGCCCGATTAGTTTTTCGACTTCCATCGGCATTTCCATGAAAGCCGATGGCACATTAGACAATGTCTGGTGGAATAGCCCGGCATTCAAGGCCGGCATCACGCCCGACATGCAGATTATGGCGGTGAACGGCACGGCCTTCAAAGCGGATGTACTCCGCGCCGCAATCACCGAAGCCGAAAAGAGCCACTCGCCACTGAAATTCGTGGTGAAGCGCGGCAATGATGTTGAGACCATCGATGTCGATTACCACGAAGGCCTCCGTTATCCAAAACTCGAGCGCGTAGAAAACGTCCCAGACCGCCTGGACGCAATCCTCGCCCCATTGAAATAATTCCTCAGCTACGGGCAGGCGCTCTCGCCTGCAACGGCGATGCCTCAACCGACCTTCAACCCCGCTCAACGGGAAGCGGTGCCCGCGCATATCGCAGTTTCCCACGACGGCTTGCAGCGAGGTTCAGCCCAAAGAGACCTATGAGCGCTATAGCTCCTGGCGCGAAAAAAGACGGCTCTGGAACGGGGGTGGTTTCCGGCTCTTCAATGGACTGTAGGCGGATTATCGTTTGGTTTCCGCGGGCGTTCATCAAAGTCGTGATGACCTGCAGCCCACCGGTTTCCGTAATGCCTATGTTTTCCGGGCTGAGTTGTTCCAGCGCAATCCCAGGAGTGGCGCTGGTAAGACCCACGGTAATTTGGTCTGGATTCTCCGTTGGGACGGTAATGGTGAATCTGTCACTGACGAGCGTGTGAGCCGGGTCGTCATATAAGGTTGACGTTGATGATTTGAGGAATGTAGGCGCCGTCGTTTTCATTCTCCCCAAAGCTGATCGTTTCGCTGCCAGGAAATGTGTTTACTATGCTGCCGTCGGAAACGGCCCGTGTCCCTCCTCCGTTAGGCAACTCGAGAATGTCTATTGTGTGAGTGGTGGCCTTGATTTGCGCCGGAAGAATGCAGATACCAAGTGCAACCGTAAGTGTGGTGATGTGTAAATTCGACAACTTTTTTACTCCCTTTCCCTGGTGTCACTGACCTATCTGTAACATCGTTTGGAGGCTAGGCCAATGTTCGATTTGTAAACCTATTGTGAAAAGCACCGGGGTGTCCAAAAACGCAAAACCCAAGCCCAGGCAAATCCTGATCGCTGCGCCGCTCGTCAACTGGAAACTCGCAAGAGATTGATCATCTTCAGGCCCGCAAAATCTCTTTCGTTATCGGTGACCAAGACGCATTCATTTGCTTCGGCGGTTGCGGCCATCATCATGTCGAGCGCGCTCCGCGGCCGCCCGGTCGCCGTCCCTTCCGCCATCAGCCGCGCCCAAATGAGACCAGCCTTCTCATCGAATGCGAGCACGCGCCCGGAGAACAGTGCCTGCGGTCCCTCGGGACCAGCAAACCAACGCTCCAACTCTCTGCGCTTTTTTTCGTGAGGTTTTTCCAGCACCCCTCGTCGAATCTCGGCGACTGTTAACGAAGAGATAAACAGATCCTCGTCGGCCCGCTCAGACATCCAGACCACAAGCGCTTCCGACGGAATGGGCTTAGTGGCGTCGCTGATGACATTCGTGTCGAGCAGATAGCGAGTCACGACTCGAGCTTGCGGCCCGGCGTGACGGGGCGCATCAGGTGGAGATCGGCCCCTATTAGAGGTGAACGGCGCAATGCGTTCAGAATGCCGTTCTTGTTGCGAGTCTCGCCGGAAATCGTGCGGCGTACCGTGGCACGAATTCGCATCGCCTAATTTTTGAGTGCTTGCTTTTGTGGTGTGTCGCGCATCGCGGACCCCAATCTATATCCAGCAATATAACCGGAAATGCGGTCCCCGGTGCAACCTAGGCATCGTTCGCATTACTCAGCCCCGACCGGTTTCATCAAATACCCGCAAAGCCGTCCTCGCCTCCTGCTCGCGATCGGTACCCACCTGTATCGCCCACCACGGATGAACGAAGGAGCCGCCCAACGGTCTATCCTGCCTGACGTCATCCCCCACTGCGTAGAACGGAATCCCCGCGTCTTCCAACAATCCCTTCGCTGAACCGAGCAACAGACGATCACTGCCCGTCAGAACCGTAATCAGTTGGAGATTCGGATCGCCGGTTCCGGAATCATCCTCGAGCCCTTCCGGCTCCGGCGGCTTCCCGGCAACCAGCGGAACCCGGCAATCCGAACATTCAGTGAATCCGTCACGATACTCGACGCGGCATTCGGGACAATACACCGTGCGCCTCCAGTCTATTTGCGAAATATCGTAAGACCGATAAATCCGGTCACAAACCAAAAACTCAATGTTTCCGGCCTTTCCACGCAAAAACCATTTGACACGAATGCTACTCTGAGCTTGAGGAAGCCCGTCCCGCTTCCATCTTTTTAAAACGCCGGTCGGCCGCTGTGCCGCTCCCGGCGTTTTTTCATTTGGAGATTATTCAAAATGTCGACCAACTGCATCAACACGCTGCTAAAGCTCAGAGCCGAAAAGAGAAAAGCCGAAATTGGCTTTGAACAATCGCAAAAACACAAAGAAGCTGAGCAAACCCGCCGCCAATCGAACGAAACTCGCAAGCAGGAACTGCACCAATGGGCCGTCTTGCTCGCCGAAGCCAAGGTAACGCACCAGCAAGTGCTCACATCCGGCGCAAAATTACCCATAATGAAAGCCGCCGTCGAGGAGGAAACCCGCGCCCGGGCCCAAAAAGCCGCCTAAACCGCCTCCAATCTCAAATGCCACACAGCGATCGGCACTCCATCTACGTCTAAGCGTGAACAGGCCCCGCCATGGAAAACTTTTTTAAAGACTTAAAGCACTCCCTCCGCCTCTTCCGCCATAGCCCCGCATTCACCATCGCCGCCATTGCCGCTCTCGCCTTGGGCATTGGAGCCAACACAGCCATCTTCTCCGTCGTGAATACGGTCCTGCTAAAGCCGTTGACTTACCCCGATCCCGACCGCATCGTTCAATTTCTGCTCTATTCTCCCCAAGGCTCCGGAGCCGGAGCTTCCGTCACAAAATTCAACATCTGGCGGCAGCAAACTAACGTCTTTCAGGATGTCGCCGCATACGAAACCAGCGGCCCTGGCCTGAACCTCACGGGCAGCTTCTTCCCTGAACAACTTCACGGCATTCGCGTCACCGCCGATTATTTCCACTTATTCGGCGCGCCAATCGAGCGCGGCCGCTCCTTCACCGCCCAGGAAGACAGCCCGCACGCCGGTGAATTTGTCGTCATCAGCGACAGCCTGTGGCGCCGCCGCTTTGGCGCGGATCCCAACATCGTCGGTAAGGCCATTACCCTCAGCGGCCAGTCCTACACAGTCATCGGAATCATGGGTCCCGATTTTGCCATCGACCCGCCTGCCGATGTCTGGATTCCCTTTCAGTTCGATCTCAACAGCTCAGATCAGGCTCACTATTTCGTCGCCGCGGCCCGTCTCAAACCGGGTGTCACGCTCGCTCAGGCCAACGCGCAACTGCAGCTTGCGGCAAATCAGTTCCGCCGCAAATATCCCGGCGTCATCGGACCAAAGGACGGGTTCCGCGTCCAGCCGCTGCAGGATTCGATCGTCAGCAACGTCCGCTCGTCGCTGTGGATCTTGGTCGGCGCGGTGAGCTTCGTTCTATTGATCGCCTGCGCCAATGTCGCCAACCTGCTGCTGGCTCGCGCCACTGGCCGCAAGCGTGAAATCGCCATTCGCGCCGCTATCGGCGCCGGCCGCGGCCGCATCATCCGCCAATTGCTCACCGAAAGCGTGCTCCTCTCCTTCGCCGGAGGCATCCTCGGCCTCATCATCGGGATCGTCGGCGTGCGCGCGCTGCTCGCTGTCAGCCCCGGCAACATTCCGCGCATCGGCGAGCACGGCGCGGCTGTCACGCTCGATTGGCGCGTGCTGCTTTTTACGCTTCTCATCGCGTTGCTCACCGGAATCCTGTTCGGCCTCATTCCCGCCCTCGACGCCTCCCGCGCCGATCTCAGCGGATCTCTCAAAGAAAGCAGCGGACGCTCCGGCACCGGCTTGCGCCAGAACAAGGCTCGTTCGCTGCTGGTCGTCAGCGAAACCGCCCTCGCGCTGGTGCTGTTGATTGGAGCAGCACTGCTCATCCGCACCTTCGTCGCCCTCCGCATGGTCAATCGCCGGCTTCAGTCCGCATAACGTGCTGACCATGGATATGTCGCTTACCGGCGCGCGTTTCGAGAAAACGGCCGGAGTCGCTCAACTCGTGCGGGATGCCGTCGATCGCCTGGAGACGGTTCCCGCGGTAGAAGCCGCCGGCACAACTTGCTGCCTGCCGCTCGAAGGCGGATTCGGTCTGCCTTTCACAATCGTCGGCCGTCCCTTGAAAAGCGGGAACCCCTATCACGGCGGTGGTGGCTGGATGCCCATTTCGCCGCGCTATTTCGACGTCTTCAAAATTCCAATCTTGCGCGGTCGCGCGTTTAACCAGCGTGACACTCAGGCCGCCACCCCGGTGGTGATCATTAACGAAGGAATGGCCCGCCAATATTGGCCCAAAGGCAATCCGCTCGGAGATCGAATCATCATCGGCAAGGGCGTCGGGCCTGAATTCGAAGAACCGCCGCGCCAGATTGTCGGCATCAGCGGAGACGTCCGGGACGCCGGCCTGAACCGCAATCCTCCACCTATCATGTACATCCCCGTGGCGCAAGTGACCGACGGCATGACCGCGCTCAACTCGCGCATTGCGCCCATTCAGTGGATCATTCGCACGCGCGTCGAACCGCATTCGCTAAGCGGCGCCATTCAGAAAGAATTGCGCGAAGCTAGCGGCGGATTGCCCGTCGCCCACATCCGCTCCATGGATGAGATCGTAGTGCAATCCACCGCTCGCGCCGATTTCAACATGCTCGTGCTGACCATCTTCGGTTGCGCCGCTCTGCTGCTCGCCGCCATCGGCATTTACGGCTTGATGGCCTATTCCGTCGAGCAGCGCACGCAGGAAATCGGCATCCGCATGGCGCTAGGCGCACAGCCCCCGCAGGTGCGCAACATGGTCGTCATGCAAGGCATGCGTCTTGCCTTGATCGGAGTCGCCGCCGGCCTCGCCGCCGCCTTCGGTCTAACCCGGCTTATCGCCAGCTTCCTGTTTGGAGTCAAGACCCTCGACCCGCTCGTATTCACGACCGTGCCATTGTTGCTGATCGCAGTCGCCCTATTCGCCATCTGGCTTCCCGCCCGCCGCGCCACTCGAATCGATCCGCTGGATGCCCTCCGCTATGAATGACCAAATCAGCGAGTTATATAGAATCAAAACGGAGAGCCTATTATTCATGGCGGTTGCAGGGGCAGGTCTCGAAGGCGTCGTCGCCACCTCGTCCAAAATCTGTTACATCGACGGTAACGAAGGAATCCTCAGCTACTTCGGCTACAACATCCACACTCTCGCGGATCATGCCACGTTTGAAGAAGTCGTCTACCTCTTGTGGAATGGCAAACTGCCGAATGCTAAAGAACTGAGCACCCTGAAAGCTTCACTGGTCGCCGAGCGCGGGCTGCCCTCTGAAGTCATCAACTTCTTGAAGAATGTCCCGCAAGCTGCTCAGCCGATGGATGTTCTACGTACTGCGGTGTCCATGTTGAGCCTCTACGATCCGCTCGCGCCCGACAACTCTTTGGAAGCAAGCATTAAGAAAGCTGTCAAGTTGATGGCGCGCGTCGCCTCCATCGTCACGGGCTTCGACCGGCTTCGAAACGGCAAAGAAATCGTCCCCGGCGATCCGAATCTGTCGCACGCCGCCAACTTTCTCTACACGTTAACCGGCAAGCGGCCCGACGAAGTCATGGCGCACGTCTTCGATCTGGCCTTGATTCTGCATGCCGATCATGAGCTGAATGCCTCCACCTTCGCCGCGCGCGTTACCGCCGCCACGCTGTCCGATATCTACTCCGCCATCACTTCCGCCATCGGTGCGCTCAAGGGCCCGCTGCATGGCGGAGCCAATGAAGACGTCATCCGCCGCCTGCTCTCTACCAAATCCGCCGATGAAGCTGTTCAGAAAGTGAAAAGCGATCTGGCCGCCAAGAAAAAAATCCCCGGCTTCGGGCATCGCGTTTACAAAGTGCTCGACCCCAGAGCGATTCACTTGAAGAAAATGAGTGAAGAACTCGGCAAGCGCACCGGCCACACCGAACTGTACGAAAAGTCCTCGCGCGTGGAGCAGACGATTCACGATCTGAAGAACCTGAATGCCAATGTCGATTTTTACTCGGCCTCCACCTACTACTCGCTCGGCATTCCCATCGATCTTTTCACGCCCATTTTCGCGGTGAGCCGGATGTCCGGCTGGACCGCTCACGTGCTCGAGCAATACAGGAACAACCGCCTGATCCGCCCCCGCGCCGAATACACCGGCCTTCCCGACGGCCAGCCCTGGATCCCCATCGAGCAGCGCCCCTAGTGGTCATGTTTCGGATGTTTCTAAAGCCCCTCGGGGACACCCCGGGCAAGCTCAGACAACCTGCCTGGGTCCGAGTAGCAGGCGTGTCCCCATCCACACGGCACTAGCATGTACGACCTCAATTTCTTCCGCAACAATCTAGAATCCATTCGAGACCGGCTCGCCACGCGAGGTTTTTCTCTCGATCTCGAAGCCTTCGAAGCTCTCGACACGCAACGCCGTCAGTGTGTCACCGAAAGCGAAAAACTAAAAGCCGAGCGCAACCAGGCCACCGCCGAAATTGGCAAGCTGCGCAAAACAGGCGCCGATACCGCCGATCGCCAGCAGCAGGTTCGCGCCATGGCTGATCGCATTGCCGCGCTCGACACCCAGGCAGCGGATCTCGACACCCGCTTTCGCGATTTTCTCTCGCGCCTTCCCAATCTCCCCCACCAAAGCGTGCCCGTAGGAAAGAGCGAAGCCGATAACGTCGAAATTCACCGCTGGGGAACGCCCCGCGAGTTTTCATTCCCTCCAAAGCCGCATTGGGATCTTGGCCCCGAACTGGGAATCCTCGATCTGGAACGCGCCGCCAAGGTCGCCGGAGCGCGCTTCGCCGTCTATTGGGGCTTGGGTGCGAAACTTGAACGCGCGCTCATCAATTTCATGCTCGACGTGCACACCAAAGAGCACGGCTATCGCGAAGTCCTGCCGCCTTTCTTAATCAACTCCGCGAGTCTTTACGGCACCGGCCAGTTGCCGAAATTCGCGGACGACCTGTTCCGCTGCGAAGGGCACGATTTGTGGCTTGCGCCCACCGCGGAAGTTCCCGTCACAAATCTCTTTCGCGACGAAACGCTGGACGCCGCTGGGCTGCCCATTTCGCTGTGCGCCTACACGCCCTGTTTCCGCAGCGAGGCCGGATCGTACGGCCGTGACGTACGAGGCATCATCCGCGTTCATCAATTTCAAAAAGTGGAGCTCGTGAAATTCACGCTTCCAGAGCAGAGCTACGAAGAACACGAGAAACTCACCCGCGACGCCGAATCCATCCTGGAGAGACTGGAACTCCCCTACCGCCGTGTCGTCTTGTGTACCGGCGATACCGGCTTCAGCGCCGCCAAAACCTACGACATCGAAGTCTGGCTGCCCGGCTTGAACGCCTATAAAGAAATCTCCTCCTGCTCGAATTTTGAAGCTTTCCAATCCCGCCGCGCGCAGATCCGCACGCGTACCGGCAAGAACAAGCCCGAGTTCGTCCATACCCTGAACGGCAGCGGCCTCGCCGTAGGCCGCACCTGGGTCGCCATCCTCGAAAACAATCAGCAACCCGACGGAAGCATAAGCATCCCCACGGCCCTGCAACCCTATCTAGGAACCGACCGCATCGAACGCAGTGGTGGCACAGGCTTCACCCTGTGATTCAGTCACAACTCCTGATACTTTCCCGAAAATTCCTATAACCCGCACCCGTTCAACCGTTTGCAACCTCAATTACCGCCTCCCCGCGCCTCGTCCTCAAACGCTTCCCCATTCCTGCATGCTTGACTGAAATCGCTCCCAGCCCGTGTGGATTCGTTATTCGAATTTGCGCGGCCAGGAAATATCATCGGCGACTTTCGCTTTCGAGGCAAGATGGACACACTCCGCCAACGGCTATCGACTTTCTTTTTTTGCGCGACATTGTTTGTGACTTGCGCGTTCGCGCAATCCACGCTGACTCAGATCCAGGACACGGTTTATACGCCAGGTGGCGTTGTCTTCAACGGCACCGTGGTCATAAGCTGGACCGGGTCGCTGACCCCCTCCGGCAATTCACCCGCGCCCTACAATACCTCCGTCAAGATCTATAACGGCGCGCTTTCCGTGCTGCTCGTCCCTTCAACCACCTTCACGCCGGCCGCCTATTATCAAGCCGTCTACAACAGCAGCGACGGTCTCACCGCCTGGACTGAGACGTGGCAGGTTCCCGTCAGCGCGTCGCCCCTCACCCTGAGCCAGGTTCGAGTGTCGAATGGCACTGGCTCCAACGGTTCGGGCGGTTCACCGGTTAGCGGTACCGTCACAATCGATCAGGTGACCGGCCTCAGCACTTACTTAACAGCGCTGAATACTTCCATCAGCACGCTCACCAGCATCGTGGACACGCTCAATACCAGCGTCACGAATATTCTCGCCTCAATCGTGAATCTAAGCGCGCAAGTGAACAGCCAATCGTCGGGAGTGACTTCCGCGCTGTTCGTGGATGACGAAACTCCCGCCGGAGCCGTCAACAACACCAACACAGTTTTCAGCTTGGCCAACACTCCGGCATCGGCCGCGAGCCTGAATATGTATCGGAATGGCCTGCTGCAGACAAACGGTGTCGATTACTCACTATCGGCGAATACTGTTACATTCGCGAATAACGCGATTCCGCAATCCGGCGATACGCTCGCGGCCTACTATCGCTTGCCGGGAACCGGGCCAGCTTCGGCTTTCGTGGACGACGAAACTCCGCAAGGCACAATCAACGGCAGCAATCTCGCCTTCACCTTGCACGCGGCTCCGAATCCCCTCGTTAGCTTGAAGCTTTTCAAGAACGGCGAGTTGTTGCAGCAGAATGTCGACTACACCATAACCAGCACCACCATTACCTTCGCCAGCCAAAGCGTAACGCCGCAGCCGGGCGATGTGTTGTGCGCTTATTACCGGACACTCAGCTAGACCGGGCCAGAAGATACTTCGCCAAATCCGGATGCAATTGCTGCTGCACAGCGGGATCGTTGAGACTCCCGGCATCGATCAGCCGCGGCGGTAGAAAAATCTCCTTCGTCGTCTTTTCATGGCGAACGGCTTTCACCGCCGCATCCACTGCCGTCTCGCCCATCTTAAAAGGATCTTGAATCACCAGCGAATCCACAATTCCGGCCTTCAGCTCTTCCAGCAGCATGGGGCTCGAGTCGAATCCCACCAGTTTGATTCGGCTTCCTCGCGCCTTCAAGGCCTGCGCCGCGCCCTCTGTACCCGATTCGTTCGAGCAGAAGATGCCGGCCAGATCCGGGTGCGCCGTCAGCATATTTTCAGCGGCATCTAAAGACTGCGCGATGCTGGCCATGCCAAAACGTTCGTCGACAATCTGAATTTTGGGAAATTTCGCGTGTATCTCGTGACGAAACCCATCTTCGCGCGCCATCGTGGACGCGCCTCCCGGAGTAGTCTTGATCATCACGATCTTCCCCGCCCCGTGCAGCAGCTTGCCCAGGCGGTCCGCTCCCAGTTCGCCGCCGGCGTAGTTGTCCGTCTCGACCAGCGTTACATAACGATTACTATCGAGTCCCGAATCGTAAATCACCACCGGAATGTGCGCAGCCGCTGCGCGATTCAAGACAATCTTGAATGCCGAGCGATCCGAAGGCGCCAGCGCAATCGCATCCACCTGCCGGTTGATCATGGTCTCGGCAATCTGCATTTCTTCGGCAATATCGGTCTCGTTCGGCGGGCCATCCCACACAATGTTTACGCCATTTGCCCAGGAACTTTTCACCGCGCCGGCATGCACGCTTTGCCAATAAATGTCCGCGCTCGCCTTCGGAATAACCGCGATCGTAGTCCGATGCTTCCGGTTGCAAGCCGTGCCCGTAAGCAAGCCCGCAATCAGCAGCGAAACTTGCAGTCCACGACTGAATCTCATATTTGGTAGAGCTAGTTCAAGTTTATCGAGAGGAAGAAAAATGCAACTTGGCCTCGTAGGTCTCGGGCGCATGGGCGCGAATATGGTGCGGCGCCTGGAAAAAGGCGGCCACAAATGCACGGTATTCGATTTAAATCCGGACAATGTGAAAAAACTGGTCGCCGAAGGCGCCGGAGGAGCGAGTTCCCTCGAAGACCTGGTGAAGAAACTCCCCGCGCCGCGCGCCGTCTGGGTGATGGTGCCGGCCGGAAAAGCTACCGAATCTACAGTCCAAACTTTGGCTGCCGCCATGCAATCCGGCGACACCATCATCGACGGCGGCAACAGCTTTTACAAAGACGACATCCGGCGCGCTGCCGAACTCAAGAAGAAAGGCGTTTACTACATCGACGCCGGAACCAGCGGCGGGGTTTGGGGCGTGGAGCGCGGATACTGCCTCATGGTCGGAGCCGAAGAGGAAGCCTTCCGCCGGCTCGAGCCAATTTTCAAAACCCTCGCGCCAGGACTCGGCGACATCACCCGCACTCCCGGACGTGAGAAACTCGGCGGCACGTCTGAACAGGGCTATATGCGCACCGGGCCGCCCGGTTCCGGCCATTTCGTCAAGATGGTCCACAACGGAATCGAATACGGCGTCATGCAAGCCTACGCCGAAGGTTTCGACGTCATGTCGCAAAAGAAGTCGACGGACCTTCCCGAAAATGAGCGCTTCGATCTGAACATCGCCGACATCGCCGAACTGTGGCGGCGCGGCAGCGTCATCGGCTCCTGGCTGCTCGATCTGACCGCCATGGCCTTGGCCGAAAGTCCCTCGCTTTCCAACTTCACCGGCTTCGTGGAAGATTCGGGCGAAGGCCGCTGGACCATCAACGCAGCCATCGAAGAAGCGGTCGCGGTGGAAGTGCTCGCCTCCGCGTTGTTCACGCGCTTCCGTTCGCGCAAAGAACACACCTTCGCCGAAAAAGTTCTATCGGCGATGCGCTACAAATTCGGCGGCCACGTCGAATCACCGACTGGCGAGTGAAGTCCCCTGTGGGTTGTCGAAGAAATCGGCCATGATGGTGTCGGCTTCCTTTGTTTCCGGTAAATGCGGATCGTTCCAGAAGGCGTGCGGCAGAGCCTCGAATACGACGAGCCGCGCGTCCACCCCCGCGCGCAAAAATGCCCGATGCAGAATCGTTGTCCCGCTCAGCAGCAGGTCGCGCGTGCTCGTGATAAACAGCGTCGGCGGGAATCCGCGCAAGTCGGCATATAAGGGAGAAAGTACCGGATCCTTCCTGTCCGTCGATCCGGCATACGCGTCATCCCCGCTTCCATTCTTCGATGGAGGTTGCAGCGCTCCTGAAAATCCATTCAGCGCATAAATCGCCTGCGAGTCGCCAGTCCTGCTGAAATCTCCGAAGCCTGAAAAGATGCCGAGCGATCCCGGAAGCGGCAGATTGAGCTGCCGCAGCTTCGAAGCGACTTCCGCCGTCAAAATGGCTCCGGCCGATGTCCCGAACAAGCCAATGTTCCGCGGCTGATACGTTTTCAGCGCCTCTTTGTAAACCGCCACCGCATCGTCCACCGCCGCAGGAAACGGATGTTCCGGAGCAAGCCGGTACAACACCGCAATCACCTTCAGGCCCGTCAGATTCGCGATCGGCACGGTTTCCGTGAGCGAGCCCGAATCGGAATTGAAACCGCCGCCGTGCACGTTGATCAACACGCGATCCCGCTTGCTCTCTGTAATCGTCAACGGCGTAATCACCTTCACCGGCACTCCGGCCATGACCTGTTCCTCAACGTTCACCGGATACAGCTTCCGGAATTCCGCGCCCGCTCCAGCCTGCCATTTGTCGGTCCCGGCGCGCCGCTGCGCCAGACTCTGATGCGATGGAGCATCCGAAATTCTCCTCGCCAGAAAACGTTGTGCTTCCGGGCTGACCGTGTCCGGCACCGGGACCACTCGGGTGACATGAGCGGTGCCATCGCCATCGATATAGCTCGTGTCGCTCTGCGGAATCTGTTGAGCGAAAGCTATGCCAAACGAAATACAACTGAGTGCGATTGCCAGCCGATTCATGCATTGATTTCACCTCCGCCCGCGCGGCTCTCTAGAAGGATTCGCCGGAACGTAGCCGTTCAAAAGCTGCCGGTTGCGCGGATTGCAGTTCACATAATAGCCCTGCTGCGTTCTCGGATTGAAAATAGAACTCCCCGCTTTACTTCCCACGCAAGCCCTTTCTATAGCCGCCACAATCTGCTGCCGGTTTGCGGTCTTGAAAAAAGGTCGTACCGCTTTGAGCCCGTCGCGAGCTGGATCCTGGTTCATCGGCATGAACTTACGAAAATCGCTCCGCTTGTCCGCGATGCCGCGCTGCCCTCGCGCGGTACATGCGGCAGCGGTCAGCAGAATAACTATCGAGAGGAATGCCGGCAGGAGCCGCTTTTCAATTCTCATGGCCATTTGAGAATCATTATTGCCCAGCCTGTTCCAGTTCGGGGCCGGTGCGCGTGATCTTAACCGGCATGACGTGCACGGCCAGCATCTTCGTTCCCAGAAAAGCGACTTCGACAACCTCTCCGTGCTGCGTGGCTTCGCGCTGATATTGATCGAAGACGAAGTTTCCCAGCGAGTAGAAGATAATGCCCCCGCGATAGTTTTCCTCCGGCTCGATCACGTGCGGATGATGGCCAATCACCAGCGTCGCTCCGGCGTCGATGGCGGCGTGTGCAAACGCAACTTGTGCCTTCGACGGCAAGCGCATATATTCGATGCCGTGATGCATGGAAACAATCACGATATCGGTCCGCTTGCGCAGCGCAGCCACATCGCGGCAGACAACGTTCGGATCGGCCATCGCAATGCGCGGATCGATATCGCGCCAGTTTCCGTTCTGCTGATCGAAAGTGTAGCCGAGAAATCCGAAGCGAATACCGTGGCGGACTAGCACGACGCCTTCATGCGTCACCGCTTCCGATTCACTGCTGCCGAGTGGCGCGATGCCGTGCGAGCGCAGCCACGAAACCGTAAACTCCACGCCATGCGGGCCGCAATCGCGGGAGTGATTGTTGGCCGTCGAGACGATTGCAACCCCCGCCAGCGTCAGTCCCGCGATGGCTTCCGGAGGTGCGTGGAAAATCAAGCCGCCCTCGTGGTACGGACCGCGATCTGAAAAAGGCGACTCCAAATTGACGAATGCAATATCGGCGGCCGACATCAGCGGCGCGATCTTGCGAAACGGCAGCGCCGGATCGTGAGCCGCCAGCATCTCGCGCCGCACAGCGCGCGAGAACATCACATCACCCGCGAACAGCAGACGATTATAGGCAAGCTCCGGCTCCTCAGCTGTTCGGCTGGGGCGGCTGCAGCCGGGAACACGCCGGCCAACACAGCAGCAACGCAAAGCATGCCGCAAGACGCACTATAAATTCAGTTTCGCCGCCGCCGGTTTGTCGAGAAACCAAATTGCCCTGTCGGAGCCTCGCGTGGCGATCTGGCACGGAAACTGAAACGGATCGTCCGGGCCATATAAAACCTGTTGCACCGGCTCGGCTTTATCCGCGCCTACCACTTCCATAATCGTGCGCCGCGCCGCCATAAGAACACCCGGCAGCAGCGTTACGCGATGGCTGCGCAGCTTCTCGACCCAAACCGCCGCCGCAATCCCGCTCCGATTGCCGATCAACGGCTCGCCCGGGAAAAGGCTCGCCGTATGAGCATCGGGTCCAATGCCGCGGTGCAGCAGATCGAATACCGGCAGCTCGCCTTCTTTTAATTCGAAGAACTGCTGGATCTCTTCGATGTAGTGGATTGCCGCTTCTTCGGGCGTCAGTTCCCCGTGAATGCGATGCACGTTGCGAAGCGGAACGTCCGCCGGAGTGAGCAGCGTTTCATTGGCAAGCTTGAAATTGCTCTGCTCGTCCGCGGGCGGCACGCAGCGCTCGTCGACCCAGAAGAAGTGAACTCTGGGCCAATCGAAATCTGCTTTCGCCAGGAAAGCGAACAGCGGCTTCGGCGTGCTGCCTCCCGAAATCGCCAGCGCCGCGCGCGGCTTGAGCTTCAATACTTCCTCTAGCTCCTGCAGGATATACGTGCCGCAGGCGCGCGCCGATTCTTCCGCCGTATCGCGCACCCGCACGTCCGGAGCGCTCATCGCAGCAGCTCCTGAGCGCGAGTGAACGCCGCATTGAAAGACGGATCTTGGCCGACTACCGAAAGTTCCTCGTTCATAAGTTGGTCCACTCCGGCGTCATTATACGCATAGCTCCGCTCGCGGCCGCTGCTGCAACGAAGGCTCATACAATCCCCGCCGGTTCGCTCGAAATCGATTTGCTCGGAATCCGAGCGCAGACTAATCCGGTGCAGTCCCGGACCAAAGCCCTTCACTTTGACAAACGAGACCTTCGCCCGGTACGGCGCGGAAAGCCAGCCGGCCGCGTAGAGCGCGGCAGCGTGAGGCCGGGCATGCGTATACGCCACTTCGACCGTATGGAAATCGGAGAGTCTCTTTTCGGTCTCGGGATGATCGAAGAGCTGCGCAATTGGCTCGCGCCAGGGCGTCAGCCGCGTCCATTCGAGATCCGCCACCGCGCGGTCGTGCCCCCGCAGGCGCGCAATCAAATCGAACGCGCCGATCGCATCCTCGCCGCCGGTATCGATCACAACCTTAGTGGAAAGATCGATGATCGCCTGCAGGCCGGCCTTTTCATCCTGCGAGGCGAACGGGCTTAGCGCCGATTTGTGGCGGCACCAGAAAATGACGGGCAGATCGGCCGCGGTCAAGCCGGTAAGAATCGGCCCTACTCGGGGCCAATCGTCGGGATGCGCGGTCATCTCGATTTGCTCGCAGCAGATCTGCTGCGCCTTTCCAAACGGCTTCCAGCATTGCGCCAGAACGCGCGTCTCCAGCCCCCGTTCCGCCTGATCGGAAACCGCCAGCACGATGCCGCGGCTGGGGTGTTCGCGCACCAATTGCGAGACGGTCTGCGAGGCCGCGAACCCGCCGTCTGCATCGTCGGTCGCGATAATCAGCGTCATGGCGCAGGCGCGCAGCACGGTTGGCTTGCCTTGCTGTTTCTCTTCTTTGCCGAATGAGGTCCACAGCTTGCTAAGACCTTTCAGAATCTGTTCGGGGTTGGCCGGGAAAATAACCGAGCTGCTCATGGAATCCTCCAAACGTGTCCCTGGTGCGCCAGCATTTCGTCGGATGCCTTGGGCCCCCACGAACCGGCCGGATAGTTGGGAAAGTCAAACGTAGTCTGCGCCCACACATCGAGAATGGGCTGCACGATCTGCCAGCTCGCCTCCACCATGTCTTGCCGCGTGTAGAGCGTGGGATCGCCGGCCATGGCATCCAGCAAAAGAGTCTCGTACGCAGTAGGCGAGCGTTCCCCGAAACTCGATCCGTAGTTGAAATCCATCGAGACGGGGCGCACGCGCATGCCGCTCCCCGGGCTCTTCGAAAGAAAGCGCAGCGAAATGCCCTCCTCCGGCTGAATGCGCAAAACCAGCAGATTCGGCCGCACCTCGCGCAGCCCGGTTTTCGTCTCCTGCTGGAAAAGCCCGAGCGGCGGCGCGGTGTATTGGATCGCAATATCAGTCACGCGCTTGGGCATGCGCTTGCCGGTTCGAATGTAAATGGGAACACCAGCCCAGCGCCAGTTGTCGACGAAGAATGTTACCGCAGCGTAAGTATCGGTTTGGGAATTCGGATCGACGCTCGGCTCCTGCCGAAAGCCGGGCAGATCCTGACCGCCGACCGTAGCTGGACCATATTGACCGGCGACTGCGTACTTGGGCACTTCTTCCGGTTTCATGACGCGCACCGCGCGCAACAACTTCGCCCGTTCGTCGCGCACATTGACAGCGTCGAAAACCGTCGGCGGCTCCATCATCACCGTCGCCATCACCTGGCTCAAATGGTTTTGGATCATGTCGCGCAGCGCGCCGGCTTCCTGGTAATAGGCGCCGCGTCCTTCGACGCCGATCGATTCGGCCGCCGTGATCTGAATATGGTCGATATAGCGGCGGTTCCAGAGCGGTTCGAAAATACCATTTCCGAAGCGGAACGCGAGAATGTTCTGAACGGTCTCCTTGCCGAGATAGTGATCGATCCGGTAAATCTCAGATTCATCGAAAACTTTATGAATCTCCTCGTTGAGCTTGCGCGCGCTCGAGAGATCGTGGCCGAACGGCTTTTCTATAATCACGCGCCGCCAGCCGTTGCCGCGGTTCAGACCGTGCGCGCCGAGCTCTAGAATCGCTTCCGCATAATGGCTGGGCTGCGTAGAGAGATAGAACAGCACATTACCCGCGGTCTGATGAGACTTCTCCACTTCCTCCAGCTTCTGGCGGATATCGTCATAGGACGCCGGATTGTTCAAATCGCCTGGCACATAGAAAAGAGATTGGGCGAAGGAGGTCCAGACACCTTCATCGAAAGGCGCATCCTCCAGAAATTTGGAAACCGATTCCTTCATGTGCTCGCGGAACTGGTCGTCCGACATCGGAGTCCGGGAGCTGCCAACGATCGCGAAACTGGACGATATGCGCCGCTCGAAAAAGAGCCGGTAGAGCGACGGCAGGAGCTTCCTTTTAGAAAGATCTCCGCTCGCGCCGAAAATAACGAGCGCGCAAGGCGGCACGCGCCGGCTAAACCGAAGTGAGTCCTGAAGAGGGTTGGTCACAACCTCAGGAGCGGGCTGAACAAGGACGCTCATGATCTGATTTGATGATACGGCCAGCGGGAAGTGTCGGCGGAATTTGGGCAGTGCGGGAGAATCGGAGATTGGAGCGGAATGGCTAACGAGAAAAAGAAAATTGTCGCGGTACTAAGCGACTTGATGTTTCGAGTAAAGATTCAGGAGGCGGCGAAGCGCGCAGGATTGGAGGTCGTATTCGTCGAATCGCAGCAGAACGCGCTGGCACGCGCGAGAGAAAACCCGGCGGTAATCATTCTGGATCTGAATCATGCCGCGAGTGAGCCGCTGGAAACCATCGCCAAGCTCAAGGGCGACGAAGCAACCAGCAAGATAAAGCTGCTCTGCTACGTTTCGCACGTGCAGGCGGACTTAAAACGCGCCGCGCAGGAGAAAGGCTGCGACGCGGTGATCGCCCGCAGCGCTTTCTCGCAGAATCTGATCACTATTTTAGGGCGGTATGCAGGCGCCTAGCTGATGTATCGGCACGCGCGCATGGGAGAGAAAAGTAAAAGGTCGATCCAGCACCCACTTCCGATTCGACCCAGATGCGCCCGCCGTAACGTTGAACGAGTTTTTGACAGATTGCCAGGCCGATGCCGGTGCCCGCATATTTGTCGACAGTGTGCAGCCGTTTGAAAAGCCCGAAGATTCGTTCTTTGTACTGGGGCTCGATGCCGATGCCATTATCGGCAACCCGAAAAATCCATTCTTTGCCGTCGCGTTCGCTGGAGACGTGGATGCGTGGATCTTCTTCGCCGCGATACTTAATAGCGTTTCCAATCAGGTTCTGGAAAATCTGTTGGGCGTGGACGTCGAGTATGGGCACCGAGGGGAGAGCCTCGGAGGTGACGATGGCGCCGCTCTCGCCGATAGCGGTTTGTAGATTGGACAACACGCTCTGCAGCGCGCAATTCAGATCGGCCGGAGGGATCTCCTGCTCGCCGACGGCGGATGCCTGCGTGTAGGCGAGAAGGTCTTTCAGCAGCATCTCCATGCGCGCAGCCCCGTTTACCGCAAATTCGATGAATTCATCCGCATCCTTGTCCAGTTTTCCGCGATATCTTTGGCCGAGCAACTGCGTGTAGATAGTGATATTGCGAAGCGGCTCCTGTAAATCGTGCGAGGCCGCATAGGCGAACTGCTGCAGCTCCTGGTTGCTGCGTTCTAGCGTGAGGCGGCCCATCTCGGTCGCTTTTTCCTGTCTGCGCCGCTCCGTCACGTCGCGGAATATCAATACCACGCCGCCTATGCCGCCGCCGATTGGGGCCGCGCTGTCGTCGATTGGGATCTCGCGTCCGTCGCGTGAAATCAGCAGCGTGTGATTGGCAAGCCCAACGACGCTGCCTGTTCGCAAGACACGAGCAACGGGATTCTCAACGCATTCCTTGGTGACCTCGTTTACGATCGCAAAGACCTCCGGAAGCGGCCGTCCATCGGCCTCCTGCCGGCTCCAGCCGGTCAGCGATTCGGCCACTCCGTTCATAAAGCTGATACGGCCCTCCCTATCTGTTGCGATCACCGCGTCGCCGATGCTCGCGAGCGTTGTCTCACACCAATTTCTGGAGTGTTCCAACTCAGCGGTCCGCTCCTTCACCTTCCTCTCCAGTTCGTCGTTAGCCGAGCGAAGCATCTGTTCCATGCGTTTACGGTATCTGGCAACGGCTCCGACCAGTATGGAAATAAAACACAACAGCGCGAGTCCAAGAGGATCGAAGCGCGGCGGCAGAATTTGCTTCGCACCGGTGGCGGCAATGGTGAGGACAGGAATACATACGCAACTGACCAGAATGCCGGCTACGGTGCCTCCCCACCAAGCCGCCGCGCAGACGGCCATGACGTAGGCCAGACTAATAATGGGAGTCAGAGACGGATGGCCTTTAAGTGCTACGGTCACAGCCGCCGGAACGGCGAGCATGGCGAGAGAAATGCCATAACGTAGAAAGATCCTGCGAAGCTTTTTCCCTATCGAGCGATGGGCAGAATCTGCGGAATCCGAGGTCATTCAGCAATGCCTCGCCGCATAAGTGGCAGGCGGTCCGAATTGTGCCGCAATGGACAATTCTACTATCTTTCTGTTGAAATGAGTTGGAGATCGACTGATCGGGTTGCGCGCTTTCATCGCTCTTATCTATATCGCGGGATCGGCGCTGGCATCCTGCATCGACGCGCCATCGCCAGGTTCGACCCCGCCCGTGATTGCGTATGTCGATGCATCGCAGTTCGGACGCGTCAGCGCGTGGTCGTCGAGAATTGTCCAGTTCGGCGCGAAGCTGGTGTGGTGAGAGGTAAAGCGGCCGCGCTTCTCCTATTGCTCGCCGCGTTCCCCGCGCCAGCACAGCAGCAAATCATTGTTACCGGAACCTACGCGCCAATTCCGCTGAACGAGGCGGACCGGACCGTCAATACAATTCCGCTTGGCCAATCGCCCACGGTTTTTCGAAACGCGATGGATGCTCTCGAATCCGATCCATCTATCGACCTTCGCCAGCGCGCGCCGGGAATTCAAGGCGATCTATCGATCCGCGGTTCGTCGTTCGGACAAACGCTCGTGCTGGTGAATGGCCTTCGGCTGAACGATGCTCAAACCGCGCATAACAATCTCGACCTGCCGTTTCCGTTCGAAGCGATCCAGCGGATCGAGGTGCTGGAGGGTAGCGGATCTACCCTCTACGGGGCGGATGCTGTGGGCGGTGCGGTCAACTTTATAACTCAGCCGCCGCCGGTGACCGAACTTCGGTTGGGCGTGGATGGCGGAAGCTTCGGAACGAATGGGCAGAACGGCTCGCTCGCGTATCTGCAAGGACCCTTAGCCGAACAACTGACATTCACACGCGAACTCTCTACCGGCTTTCTGCCCGATCGCGATTATCGCAGCTTAGCTTTGGGCTCACAGACCACATTTAAGTCGGGCTTGGGAATGACCGATGTTCTGCTCGGCCTCAGCGATCGCCCTTTTGGTGCGGCTGGTTTTTATGGCGACTATCCATCCTGGGAGCGTACGAAAGGCTGGTTCGCGGGTTTGAATCAGCCGCTTGGGAGAAGATACCGAAGTGTCTTTCGGGTTTCGCCGCCACACAGACCTCTACGATCTGTTTCGGTACGATCCGTCGATTTACGAAAACAATCACATCACGGAGAGTTGGCAAGCCGCTTTGCGCCGCCAGAACCGGATCACTTCCAACACCCACATTTACTACGGCGCCGAGGGCTATCGGGACTCGATACGAAGTAACAATCTGGGCCGCCATACTCGAGACCGCGGCGCTGTCTATGCAAGCTTTGATGCTCGCGCGCTGCGGCATTTCTCTCTGAACGCGGGCGTCCGCGAAGAATATTTCACAGGCGGGCACTCGGTCTTCACGCCTTCGGTTTCCGGTGGATACTGGCTCAATAGCCGAGTCAAATTTCATGCGGCGGTGAGCAGCGCGTTTCGCTTGCCCACCTTCACGGATCTCTATTACTCCGATCCCGCGAATGTTGGGAATCCGAATCTGCTGCCGGAACGCGCCTGGAGTTATGAAGGCGGCGTGCAAGTCAACTTTGGAAAGCAAACAGCGGACCTGGTAGTGTTCCGCCGCCATGACCAGAACGATATCGATTACGTACGCGCGAATGCGAATGACATCTGGCACGCGGAAAATATCGACAACCTGCAATTCACCGGAGTCGAAGCCACGCTTCGGATTCAAATCGATTCCTCCCAGCGAATCGATGTTGCATACGCCGGTCTGCATGGCACCCAGGCGGCTCTGCACGGAGAACAATCGGAATACGTTTTTGAGTACCCCGTCAATTCGGGAACGCTCACCTGGTGGGGACATGGTCCGCGGCACATCGACGCACACGTACGAATCGGAGTGCTGGATCGCTACGCGCGCGATCCATACCCGCTGATTGAAGCCTCCGCCGACCGCCCATTCCGGCACGTCAAGCCGTTCATAGAGTTGAGCAATATGACGAATACCGGGTATGAGGAGATTCCCGGCGTTCGCATGCCGGGCCGCTCGTATCTGGCCGGTCTGGAGTTTCTTTTCGAGGGTAAAAGGAAGCGTTGACGCTGCGCGGACGTATCTCCTATTGACAGTCTATAGGAGATATGCGACAGTGATAATGCGCCATGCTCCTCGATCGGATGCTTCGCTGCGTTGCTCGATTGAGCAGCCTGTTCCGGAATCTGTTTCGGCGGCAAGAGACGGAACACGATCTCGACGCTGAACTGCGCGCCTATCGTTGCTTTAATCGCGGAAGAGAACCTGCGGCGCGGCATGTCCGCAGGCGAAGCGCGCCGATCCGCGCTGCTCACCCTGGGAGGTCTCACGCAAGTGAAAGAACAAACCCGCGACGTTCGGGCTGGTGTGTTCTTGGAAACTCTCCTGCAGGACGTGCGCTACGCCGGGCGCGTATTCCGCCGGAGCCAGAGTTTTTTCGTTGTCGCAGTTTTTACGCTTGCCCTTGGCATCGGCGTCAGCACCGCGCTGTTTAGCATTGTGAACGCCGCGCTTTTGCGCCCATTGCCCTACCCCGACGCCAGCCGCCTCGCCTTTCTGGGCGAGGGCGATGACCAGGGCCCTCCAGGTTTCGTCTCCTATCCCGATTTCAACGATTGGCGCGCCCAGAATCATTCGTTTGAATATATGGCCGCGTATGGAGACGCGGAGAGCAGCATCAGCGGGGGCGATTCCGCCATACGGACGCACATAGCGATAGTCACGCAGGACTTCTTCAAGACCTTCGACACCTTTCCTGCAATTGGCCGCGATTTTTCTGCCGCCGAGCATCGGCCTGGCGCAGCGGCGTCAGTCCTCATTAGCGATTCGCTCTGGCGCGGCATGTTCGGCTCTTCTCCTGTCATTCTTGGACGCACCATCAAGTTGCTGGGTGGAATTCGCTGCACCATTATCGGCGTCATGCCTCCCGGCTTCGATTTCCCGATGCACACCCAGCTTTGGGCGACGGCCGAACTCTTCAATGGTGGACTCGAGGAGCGCACTGCTCACAATTTTCAAGTGGTTGGCAAACTCAAACCGGGTATTTCCATTTCCGTCGCGCGGCAGGATATCAGCGCGATCGCACGCCGCATCAAGAGGCAGTTCCCCGGAACGTATCAGGCCAGCGACGCGCAGGTGATCTCGCTCCGTGATCGTTTGACCGGTTCCTTCAAGCTTTCGCTTTTTACGCTGCTCGCCGCGGTCGGTTTCGTCCTGCTGATTGTCTGTGTGAATGTCGCTAACCTGCTGCTTGCACGCGGCGCCGCGCGCGCTCACGAGCTGGCGATCCGGGGCGCTCTTGGGGCCGGCCGTGCGCGGCTCATTCGGCAATTAATTGTCGAGAGCTTCGCACTAGCCATGGCAGGCGGCGTTGCCGGTAGTGCGCTTGCCTGGTGGACTCTTCGCGTTCTGAAATTCTTCGTTCCGCTGAACATTCCCCGCATCGAGACAGTGAACATGGACAGCCATGTGTTGGCATTTGCTGCGCTAGTCTCGATCTTCTCGGCTCTCCTGTTCGGCATCGTTCCCGCGTTCGCCGCGGCTCGCATCGACGTAAACGAAGCGCTGAAGCGAGCTTCCACCCAACATACTGCCACTCGCGGGAGTCGCCGCATCGGCAACCTGCTTGTAACTTCGGAAATCGCGCTCGCGTTCATGCTCTTGATCGGCACCGGTCTTCTGGTGCGCAGCTTCGAGCACCTGCGCCGCCAGCCCGCGGGCTTCGAACCGGCTAACGTCCTAACCGCGGCGCTCTCATTCCCAGTGTTGTCTCTGAATGGGAACGCACCGCCGGACCGTCTCGAAAATTACCAGTCGATTGCGGACCGCATCCGGCTGCTTCCCGGCGTCCGCGCAGTTGCGTACAGCTCGGCCCTGCCGCTTACCGGCGATCCGCGCGACGGCCACTTCTGGGTCGAGGGCCTTCCCGATCTCCCCGGCTTCCTCTCCGATGCCAAGTACCGCGTGATCAGCCCCGGCTATTTCCGCGCCATCGGCACGCGCCTTCTCGCCGGCCGTTTCTTCTCGGAAAGCGACGGCACTAACAGCATGCCCGTAGCGATCATTAACTCCACCATGGCGAAAAATGTTTTTCCGAACGGACAAGCTCTGGGACGGCGTATCTGGTTCGATAGCTTCGACCCCGAACGCCGCTACATGACGATCGTCGGGATCGTGGACGATATTCGCGAAGATGGCCTCAACCGGCCCGCACCGGCTGCCGGGTACGTCTGCTATACGCAGCACGGGCTTCGTCTGGTCGATACCAACCTCGTCGTCAAAGTCGCCTCCGGCCCGATGCGCTTTGCGCCGGCCATTCGCAAAATCGTGCGTTCGGTGAATAAAGACGTTCCCGTCAGCTTCGAGACTCTTGCCGATATCTACGCGCGTTCCATTTCGCGGCAGCGGTTCGAAGCACAGATGCTGGGTCTGTTCGCCTGGATAGCTATTCTGCTGGCGGGCATCGGCATTTACGGTGTCCTCTCGTATCTGGTGCAGCAGACGCGATCCGAGATTGGCATCCGCATGGCGCTGGGCGCCAACTCGCGAGAGATTCTGTCGAGCATCGTCTCACGCGGCCTGCGCGCTGCACTGTTCGGGGTTGTCCTTGGCCTTCCTGGCATTTTGGTCATTGCGCGAATGCTCTCGTCGATGCTCTACCAGGTCAGCGCTTTCGATCCGTTCACGTACTGCACTGCGGCCATCGTGCTCCTGACTATCGTGCTTCTGGCGAGCTATCTCCCGGCGAAGCGAGCCACCCGAATTGAGCCCGTCACCGCGCTCAAGTACGAATAAACGCAAGGCGAAATCTGGCCACGTCCTCGGAATACCCGAAGCGCAGAGCGGACATGCTGTCCGTTCCGCAACATGGTGGCCGGATTCCAATAAGAAATGACCTTTTCTGGCTGCCAATAAGCTCAGAACATCATCTTGCATGCACGACTCCCATTGAAGTTATTCCACAATGGAACAATCTAACGTGCCTTGGCATTTCATTTTCGAGACGCTTGCTTACGTGACGGCATTCCGCATTTATGTCCGGTCGCGAGCCCAGAGCGGCGATTTTCTCGAATCGTCCACCCGATGGAGTTTGATTGTGGCGGCAGTTGCAGGCGCGGCGATAGGATCCCGGGTCCTCTTCTGGTTTGAGGATCCGCTACAAACCATCAATCGTTGGAGCGACATTCCGTACCTCCTTTCCGGAAAGACCATCATCGGCGCTCTCCTGGTGGGAACGATGGCAGTCGAATTTGTGAAATGGCGGCGCGGAATACGGCGCCGCACGGGAGATCTTTTCGCCTTGCCTCTTGCGATCGGTATCGCGATCGGGCGCGTCGGCTGTTTTCTCGCCGGCAAACAGGATGACACTTATGGCGTTCCCACATCAATGCCGTGGGGCATCGATTTGGGCGATGGAGTCCGGCGCCATCCCGTCCAACTGTACGAAATTGCGGCGATGATCCTTTTAGCGATTGCATTAACGCGTATTCGACCGCCGCGTTTTGCCGAAGGCGACCGTTACCGCCTTTTCGTCTTCGCGTACTTCTTGTGGCGATTATTGGTGGACTTCATGAAACCAGGGTTTCGGCTCGACGGCCTCACGACGCTGCAGTGGGCCTGTGCTGCCGCCGTCCTCTGGTACGCAAAAGACATATGGCGGATCTTCGGCGATTTGACAGTACGTAGAAAGGTGGCCGTTCCTGGCTGATCGCGTTCGCCCCTATCTTTTTTACGACACCGCTATTTCAATCTGCTCCACCTGTTACCGGCGAGCAGAAGGAAAAATCGTTTTTGAGGATGGTTTGGTTTACCTCTTGAAACGCTGCCCGGTTCATGGCCCAGAGAGAGTTCTTATGGCGGATGACGTGGATTATTACCGGCGCTGCCGCGAACTCTTCATAAAGCCGCCGGAAATGCCCACCAGTTACAACATGCCAGTCCGCTGGGACTGCCCCTATGACTGCGGTCTCTGCACCGATCACGAGCAACACTCCTGCCTGACTCTTATCGAAATTACGGACCATTGCAACCTGCAATGTCCGATCTGTTATGCGTCGAGCGGGCCTTCGCGACCGCTTTACCGGCCGCTCCAGCAGGTGGAGCGCATGTTGGACGCAGTCGTACGCAATGAGGGTCAAGCCTGATGTCGTGCAGATCTCGGGCGGCGAGCCGACTTTACATCCGGATTTCTTTGAGATTTTAGATCTCGCGAAGAGCCGCCCCATTCAACATCTGATGGTGAATACGAACGGCATTCGGATCGCTCGCGACGCGGAATTCGCGGAGCGCCTGGCGTCCTACATGCCGGGATTCGAAGTCTACCTGCAGTTCGATTCCTTTCAACGCGGCGCGCTGCAGCAATTGCGAGGCGCCGACCTGACAAGCGTGCGCATGCAGGCGATTGACCGGCTCAATCGGCTGGGCATTTCTACGTCTTTGGTGGTTACTCTCAAACGCGGCTTGAACGACGGCGAGATCGGACGAATCATCGAATGGGCTGCTGAGCAGCCTTGCGTGCGTGGCGTGGTTCTTCAACCCGTACAAGCCGCGGGTCGGCACGAAAATTTCGATCCCGCGCGCGACCGCCTCACGCTAACCGAAGTCCGCCGCAAAATCCTCGAGCAAACCAAGCTGTTCCGGCCAGAAGATGTTATTCCGGTTCCCTGCCACCCGGATTCACTTGCCATGGCTTATGCGCTCAAGATCGATGGAAAACTTGTTCCGTTGACCGGAATGCTGGATCCGAAAATTCTGATTGAAGGAGGCCGTAACACGATCGTTTTTGAAAACGACGAATCGTTGCAGACGCAACTCTTCAAGCTGTTCTCGACCAACCACTCGCCAAAATCGAGTGCAACTACGCTCCACGATCTTCTTTGCTGCCTGCCGAAAGTGTCAGCGCCTCTGCCAATCGACTATCGAAACGTTTTCCGCGTCATCATCATGCAATTTATCGATGCCTGGGGATTCGACGTAAGAAGCGTCAAAAAGACATGCGTTCATATTGCGCATCCGGATGGGCAGAGGATCATACCGTTCGATACGTACAACTTGTTTTATCGGGACGATTTGGAACAGGAGATTCTGCAACCGCTCCGGCGCGAGCGCGAGTCTCCCTGGCGGGCTCCAAGACGGAACGATCTGATGCAGATCGAGGAACGGAGCTGAGTATGGGTACCGAATCGTCAAAATTCAAGCAACCGGAAATTGACGACAGGTTGATATACGGCGTCGGAATGGGCTGCTTGAGCCAGTTCGGATTCATCGTTCTGGGCTGTGTTGTTTGCGTTATCTTTTAGGAACTGAAAGTGACAGTTATCGCGTTGTCTTCCTGGGGCGTGACGCAGTGGATAGCGATAATCCCCCTGATTCTTAAAGAACGGGCAAAGGGAAGGCCCAGCGTAGTGCAGGGCCTGATCCTTATGGGATGTATCGGCCTGCTCTTAAGCTCAGCGTGCGCGACACTGGTTCTGCGCTAATGCTGCTGCTCACCGCCGTCGAACCGGCACGGCATCAACCAATTTTTGAACCGCCGGCGCAATAGCGATTAGAAAATCGCCCTGCCGCTGCGTCGCGTTCTGCACCGCGGTTGTGCTGCGCTGCTTCCAATCCGGAGCTGGGGCCGCCGTCGCGCTCGCATCCAAATACGACAACGCTTCTTCTCCGGTTTTGCAAAGCGCGGCCACGGTATCGCTGAGCGCTATGTTCTCGGCCAGCAGCGAATTCGCTTGGAAAATCGGCCGGACTGCGGCGGCGTTCTCGATCCACACATCGAGCTGCTTTTTGAGCGCGGCTCCATCGCGCTGATCCTTGGGCGCGGCAAGATACCGGTCTACCGCATTACTGAATTCCCGCGCAGCGTCGCTCTCGGGCGGAATTGAATCGACCAGCCGATTCAGCGGCGTCGATGTGAGATTTCTTCCAGCATGGCGCTGATAGCCTTTCACCGGCGTCAGAATCGCCACGAAACGATCCAGCGGCTGATACGGCATGGCGCCCGCTAAGCGCTGCCGCATCAATTCTAAATTCGAGCGCTCCGTCAAACCGAGCCATTCCAGCCAGCGGTTGGTCGCATCCAAACGCCGGTACATGGAATCGACGTCAGTAACCGATTGCGGAGACCAGAAGCGTTCCGCGATGGCAGCCAATCTCGGCCACAGCTTGGCGTCTAGATTTTCGGCATCGGCTAATTCTTCCCACATGGCCGCTTCCCCGCCCAGGATCAGCTTCTGCTGTTCCGGCGTCAACGGAGGTGGAATCGGTTTGCCCTGCTTTTCAAGACGTGCTTTTCTCTCCGGCGGCAAAACCATGGGGTCGATTGAATAGTGATACGCGGCGGTCTGCATGAGATCCAGATAATAGCCCGCGGAAAGAATCGCCTGGAAGCCTTCGCGCGCCGCCTCCCAAAGCGATTCCTGCCCGCGCCAGGACTGAATGACGATGCTCTTGGGCAGATCCGGCTGCAGAATCTCATCCCAGCCGATCATGTGCTTTTTGTGGCTGGTGACGATTTTTAATATGCGCCGGTTGAAGTAAGCCTGCAACTCGGCGCCATTGGCGAGGTGATGCCTGCGCATGAACTTCTGGATGCGAGGACTCTCATTCCACTGCCGCGGATTTACTTCATCGCCGCCGATATGAAAGTATTCGTCCGGAAACAGCTTCGCCATTTCGCCAATGAAGCCGTTCAGAAAACGATACGTCGATTCCTTGGTCGGGTCCATCAGATCGGACAGAACGCCGAAACCAGCGCCGATCTGATACGGTCCGGGGCCCACGCCGAGCTTCGGATATCCCGGCAGCCAACTCGTAGCATGTCCCGGCATATCGAATTCCGGAACAATGCGCACGCCGCGCTCGCGTGCATACTCGATCACCTCGCGAATTTCGGCCTGCGTGTAGTACAAGCCGCCGGAACCGTAACGCTGCAGCCGCGGATATCGTTTGCTCTCCACTCGAAAGCCTTGATCGTCGGAGAGATGCCAATGCAGAACATTCAGCTTTACGGCCGCCATGCCATCGATAGTGCGCTCGACGCCATCGACCGGAATAAAGTGCCGCGCGACATCGAGCGACAGACCGCGCCACTCGAAACGCGGCTCGTCACGAATCGCGACAGCAGGCACGGAGAAGCCGACCGGTGCCGACATTCCCTCCGGCGCAGTTCTATCCTGCTGCACGAGTTGCAAAAAAGTCTGCAGGCCGCGCAGCGCGCCAAGCGGGGCATCGGCCGAGAGCCGAATATGGCCGCCAGACACTTCCAACGAATAGCGCTCATCGTCTCCCAGGCGCTGCGGGGCACGATGATCGCGCTCTTCCACCACAATCGCCAGGGTCGCGGCGGCATCGGGCGCCACGACCTGCGGCAGTATCGGTATTCCCGTCTGGCGCGCGAGCCTCGCGAAGGTGCGCTGAACGGCATCCTGCACGCGTGTGTCGCGCGCGCCCGCCCCGGCTATCGAAATCGTGAAGCTGTTATCAATGACAACCGCGCCGCTCTGCACCTGAACGCTGGCCGGCCAGGGCATCAGCGGCAGATCGGTCGCAGTTACGGGAGTCTGCGCGGAGAGACAAACTGAGAATGCGAACGTTGCCGCACAGATTTGCAGCACCGTTTTCCGGATATTCACTATTTGAGCTTAGAACGGGCTCTTGCCTTGAGCGGCAGCAATGGAACCGACTACGATGGCACCGACCGCGCAAATACCGGCAGCCCAGAGAATCGCTTTTTTATCGGAGAGCGGCCCGTGTTCCGTGGGAGCGGGCGCTGCGCCGGTTTGTCCAGGCTGCTGTCCAGGCTGTGCGCCGGTTTGTGCGGGCGTGGGAGTCGCCTGGCCACCGTTTCCTGCATTTTGAAAAGACATTTTGGTGCCGGCGGCGACGCGCGTCAGCATCGCTCCTCCGTCAGTCACGTTGACGCTGCCGCCGAGCGAAGCCACCTCTATGGTGCGCGGAGTAACTCGCACGATGGCTGCGCTGCCGGGGCTGTCGGCCTCCACTTGAAGATCGCTCACTTCAACGGGATAGCCCGCGAAATTCGCCAAGCGAACCGCGCCTTCGCGCAAGATCAGGTGATCGCCAAACACAGTTCCAGACGAGCGCGTCGCCAACCGGACGTCGACTCCATTCTCCAGATGTACATCGCTGGGAGCGACGGTGGTGCGAAGCTGTGCCCCTTCGAAAACATCGACGTGTCCTGTTGCCGGGGCGCTGTTTACCGAAGAATGCACCCACTGCGTTTGCTACACCAATCGCCGGATTGGCTGCCATCGCCGCAGTGGCGCAGAGCGCTGTCGCTAGGACAGCAGCGAGAAAGACGGAGCGTGTCATATACCGTTTGGTTTCCTATAGTAGATCACAAAATCAGCGCGGATGTAAGTGAATGGCTCGACTTATTTGAGCTCTTGAAACTTGCGCGCCATGGAGGCAGTGAGCTGCATGGGGGCGAAGCGGGTGAGAAAAGCCATAAGCGCGTTGAGACGGCCTGCGATGACCAGCGGCTTTCCGGCTTTCATCCCGTTAAGACCGATTTTCGCGACAGTCGCGGAATCCATGACGCCGCCGCCCTTGAACAGTTGCGTATCGCTTGCCCCGGCGCGCGTTTGGAATTCGGTTTTAGTAGGACCTGGGCAGAGGCAGGTCACCGTCACGCCGTATTCGCGAGCTTCGTTGTGGAGCGCTTCCGAGAAAGAAACAACGTAGGCTTTGCTCGCATAATAAACAGACATCAGCGGGCCGGGTTGAAAAGCAGCGGTAGAGGCCACGTTCAGGATGCGTCCGCGCCGCCGCTCGATAAAACCGGGCAGAAAGAGGCGCGTAAGCTCGGTGAGAGCCGCGATATTGAGCTGGATCATATCGATCTGTTGCTGCGTGTCGAGCTTCCAGAACAAGCCCAGTAACCCGAAACCCGCATTGTTGATCAACACCTCGACTGGTGCGGCGGAGCGGCCCGCTTCTTCAAAAACCTCACGAGGAGCTTCCGGACGGGAGAGATCCTTCGGCAATACGATGACATTGCGATTCGTTGCCTGGCGGATTTCGGCAGCGACGGTCTCGAGCTGCGGCTGCGAGCGCGCGACCAGAATCAGATCGTAACCGTCGCGAGCGCAGAGATGAGCGAAATCGCGGCCAATGCCGGTGGAAGCGCCGGTGATAAGAGCTGTGGGCATGATGCTCAATTGTGCGCCATACAATCAGTCTAGTGAAAAGCAACGGTGCAGTCGCTAAAAGGATCGCGTGTTTTCTTGCTTTGCTGGCAAGTACCGGTGCTGCAGCTCTTGCTCAAAAAATTCAGATTCATTGGGACAAAGTTCAAAGAGTGTCGCGGACGATTCCTTCATTACAGGTAGTTGTCAACCCTCCGCTCGAGCGCGGATCTTCAATCCACGATCGTGTTTATTCGGAGTTGCAGCAGCTTGGAGCGAACTGTGTCCGCTATGTTCCCTGGCTGCCGTATCCGAAGCTCGCCGTCGCGGAATTAGAGCCGCCCTCGAACGGCAAAACTTTCTGGAATTTTTCGCTCATCGATCCCATGACCGAGGACTTCCTCAACGCGATGCATGGGCGCCCGGTCATCTTGAACTTCAGCACAACCCCGGCCTGGATGTGGGTGACGCCCAAACCTGTCGCGTATCCATCCGACCCCAATCAAGTCGACTGGAACTATACGCAAGGCATGGAACTGCGCGATCCTTCCGCAAAAGAATTGGGCGATTATTATGCGCGCCTGGTGAGCTGGTACGTGAACGGCGGGTTCACCGACGAATACGGAAAGCGCCACGAATCGGGCCATCATTACAAGATCGATCACTGGGAGGTGTTGAACGAAGTCGATTTTGAGCACAACTTCACGCCGCAGCGATACACCGCCCTGTACGATGCCGTTGTAGCAGCGATCCGAGGCGTGGCGCCGAAGATGAAGTTTGTCGGGCTGGCGTTGGCGCACCCTTCCGATGAGCCGGAGATGTTCGAATATTTCCTCAATCCGAAAAATCACGAGCCGGGTATACCTTTAGACGCGATTTCCTATCACTTCTACGCCACTCCATCGGCTGGCGAAACTCCTGAAGTTCAGCAATACACGTTTTTCGAACAGGCGGACGGCTTCTTAAACACGGTGCGCTATATCGAGGCGATTCGAAAACGTCTGTCGCCATCCACTCAAACCGCTATCGATGAGATCGGTTCTATTTCGGCCGACGACGGTGAGCAGGGGCAGCCCGGTCATGTAGTAAAGCCGATCCCGGATTCCTACTGGAATCTCTCGGGCGCCATGTATGCCTATCTGCTTGGCAATCTCGCTTCCCTTGGCATCGAAATTGCTTCCGAATCACAGCTCGTGGGATATCCGACGCAGTATCCAAGCGTTTCGATGGTCGATTGGAAAACGGGCGCGCCCAACGCAAGATTTCGTGTGTTGCAGCTACTTAAAAATAATTTCAAACCGGGCGATAAACTTGTCGAAACATCGAGTGGATCGCCTGATGTTTATGCGCTTGCTTTTATCGATACAAGCGGCGAACGCAAACTGCTACTCGTCAATAAACGAGACCGCGATTTCGCATTGACGCTGCCTCTCGCCGCACGAGATGTGACTTTCGTAGATGGGATAACGAAAGCAGATCCGCCTCGACAGCAGCGGCTGGACGGCAGCGCGTATACACTCCGCAGCCTGGGAGTGGCGATCGTCGAATTCCAATGAGCTACTCGTCACCGGCAAGCGTTCGCGCTAAAGCAATTCGGCCGCAGTGAAGAAGAACGGAATCTCCTGTGCGGCTGTCTCGGCCGCGTCGGAGCCGTGCACGCAATTGCGTTCAATATTCTCCGCAAAGCGCTTGCGAATTGTTCCCTCGGCGGCATTGGCCGGGTTGGTCGCGCCCATAAGTTCACGCCATTTCGCAATCGCATTCTCGCGCTCTAAAACCAGCATCAGTACCGGCCCCTCGGTCATGAAGGTCACCAGCCCCGGAAAAAACGGGCGCTCTTTGTGAACGGCGTAAAAAGCCTCCGCCTCGCGCTTAGCGATCCGCTGCATCTTCATGCCCACAATGCGGAAGCCATTCTGTTGAATCAATGCCAGAATCTCGCCCGCATTACCCTTCGCCACGGCGTCTGGTTTGATGATGCCGAATGTACGTTCTATAGCCATTTCGAATTCCGTTCCCTTACGCGCGCACCGGCAGCGCTTCCTGCATCTTCTCGCCCATCAGCGCCGGTGAAGGACAAACCACGATGCCGGCCTCGCGCATGGCGGCGAGCTTGTCTTCGGCTCTACCCGATCCGCCTGAAATAATCGCCCCCGCGTGTCCCATACGGCGTCCCGGCGGCGCGGTCTGTCCTGCGATGAAGCCGACCACCGGTTTCTTCACGTGCGCTTTGATGTACGCCGCTGCCGCTTCTTCCGCGCTCCCGCCGATTTCACCGATCATGATGATGGCGTGCGTATCGGGATCTTCATTGAACAGCCGGATGGCATCCGTAAAGCTTGTCCCAATGATTGGATCGCCGCCGATTCCAATGCATGTCGATTGCCCGATCCCCAGCTTCGTCAACTGACCGACAGCCTCATACGTCAGCGTGCCGGAGCGTGACACAATTCCGACGTGACCGGCTTTGTGGATATGAGCCGGCATAATGCCGATCTTGCACTTACCCGGCGTAATTACGCCCGGACAATTGGGACCGATCAGCCGCGTGCCGGGCCGCGTTTTCAGAAAGGCCCATACGCGAACCATATCGTTGAGCGGAATTCCCTCCGTGATGCAGATCACCAGCGGAATCCCGGCATCGGCCGCTTCCATGATGGCGTCCGCGGCAAACGGAGGGGGTACGAAAATCACGGACGCATTGGCGCCTGTCGCCGCTACCGCCTGCTCGACCGTATTAAACACTGGCCGGTCCAGGTGCATTTGCCCGCCCTTCCCAGGCGTGGTCCCACCCACAACTTTGGTCCCGTACTGGATCGCTTGCTGGGCATGAAAGCTGCCCTCGCGCCCGGTGAAGCCCTGAAACAAAACTTTCGTGCTTTCGTTAATGAGTACGCTCATCGTGCCAACCTCACCACTTTATCCGCGGCATCCCGCATCCCATCCGCCACAGTGAAGTTGAACCCCGATTCAGTCAGAATCTTTTGCCCCAATTCCACATTGGTCCCTTCCATCCGAACCACCACGGGAATCTGGATGCTTAAGTCGCGCGCCGCCGCGACCACGCCGCTGGCCAGCGTGTCGCAGCGCAGAATGCCGCCAAAGATATTGATGAGCACGGCCTTGACGCTAGGGTCCGATAACAAAATGCGAAACGCGTTCTTAACCTGCTCGGCGCTGGCCCCGCCGCCCACATCCAGAAAATTGGCAGGCTCCCCGCCCGCATACTTAATGATGTCCATGGTGGCCATCGCGAGGCCCGCGCCGTTCACCATGCAGGCGATGTTACCGTCCAGCTTGATGTAATTCAAACCGAAGCGCGAAGCCTCCACTTCCAGCGGATCTTCCTCGTTCCTGTCGCGCAGCTCGAGCAGATCTTTGTGCCGGTACAGCGCGTTATCGTCGAGATTGATTTTCGCGTCCAGCGCGTAGACCTTGCCGTCCTTGGTCAGAATGAACGGATTGATTTCGGCGAGCGAGCCGTCGATCGCGTCATAGGCTTTCGACAGAGCGATCATGGCAGCCGCGGCGGCGTTGGCGCTGCTCGCCGGAATATTCATGCCGTAGGCCAGCTTGCGCGCCTGAAACGGCTGCAAAGGCCGGCCCGGCAGCAGCCGCTCTTTCAAAATCAGGTCGGGCGTTTTTTCCGCTACTTCTTCGATCTCCATTCCGCCCGCCTTCGACGCCATGAAAACCGATTCGCCGATGGCGCGATCGAGCACAATGCCCAGATACAGCTCGCGCTCAATCGGCAGCGTTTCTTCCACCAGCAGGCGCTGCACCACGCGCCCTTCCGGGCCGGTCTGGTGCGTCACGAGCGTCATGCCGAGCATGTTCTTTGCAATTTCCGCCGCTTCGGTTGCATTCTTGGCGATCTTGACACCGCCGCCCTTGCCGCGTCCGCCCGCATGAATCTGCGCCTTAACAACAACGCTGCCGCCGATGTTCTTCGCTGCCGCTTCGGCTTCCTCAACCGTGTACGCCACTTCTCCGCGTGGCACTGGAACGTCGTACTTGGCGAGAATCGCTTTCGCCTGATACTCGTGAATTTTCATAGATGGATGTGGCGCTCGAAGGCAGACTAAATGCCCTTGAGGCCAAATCGTAGTCTAGCTCGGAGGACTGAATTTTACGTCACAACCGCCGGCACGCGGCGGCGTGCTAGCAACAACTCCGCCAACGCCCGGCAATCCTCCGCCATTTCAGCGAACTGCGTGGGATCGAGCGATTGATAGCCATCCGATAGCGCCTGCTCGGGTCTCGGATGCATTTCGACAATCAATCCCGAGGCACCCGCCGCAACCGCCGCCAAGGCCATGGGAACCACCTTGTCGCGCTTGCCGGTTCCATGGCTCGGATCGACGATGATGGGCAAGTGGCTGACGCTTTGAACCGCTGGGACCACGCTGAGATCGAGCGTGTTGCGCGTGTGATCCGTGAAAGTTCGAACGCCGCGTTCGCACAGAATCACGTTGTAATTCCCTTCCGCCAGAATGTACTCCGCCGCCATGAGAAATTCGTCCAGCGTGGAAGATATGCCGCGCTTGAGCAATATCGGTTTGCGCGATCGCCCAGCGCGCCGCAGCAGCGAGAAATTCTGCATGTTCCGCGCGCCAATCTGCACGCAATCGGCGTAGTGCTCCACCAACTCGAAGGTTTCCACATCGATGGCTTCGGTCACAATGCCCAGGCCGGTCTCCTCGCGCGCATCGGCCAGGTAGCGAAGCCCCTCTTCGCCGAGTCCTTGAAAACTGTACGGCGACGTGCGCGGCTTGTAGGCGCCCCCGCGCAGCAATTCACCGCCGCGCTTCCTTCACCGCGCGCGCCGATTCCAGGATCTGCTCGCGGCTTTCCACCGAACACGGACCGCCGCATAAGACGATGTCGTCGCCGCCCACCGCGACCCCGTTCACAAACACGATCGTGTTTTCCCGCTTGGTCTCGCGGCTGACCAGCTTGTACGGCTTTGAAACGCGAATCGCCTCCGCCACGCCCGGCAGATCTTCAAATTCCGCTGGGTCGATTGGTCCGTTGTTGCCGGTAATGCCGATTGCCGTGCGCTGCTCGCCCGGAATGATGTGAGGCTTAAATCCCAGCGTCTCAATCCGCTCGCAAACACGCGCAATTTCCTGCGGGCCCGCTTGGGCCTTCATCACAACTAGCATGTTCTGGAAATCCTTGCCTTTTAGGGTAGCGAATCCCGGTAGTTCACAATAGATGGTTTACGCGCGAATGAGTGGCATGTCTCATCTTCCCTTCCGGAACTTCGTCCATCTCACGCAGCAGGAAGCCTACGACCTGATGCATCGCATGCTATCGGGCGAAATGAACACCGAGGGGATCGCCGAAGTCCTCACGTTCTTGCGCCGCAAGGGCGAGACACTCGCCGAGTTGGTCGGCTTTGCCAGCGCCATCCGCGACATGGCCGAGCCCATCGATATCGATCAGACCGACGAACCTCTGATCGACACCTGCGGCACCGGAGGCGATAACACCGGATCGTTCAATGTCTCCACCGCGACCGCTTTCGTCATTGCTGGCGCCGGCTTGCGCGTCGCCAAACACGGCAACCGCCGCATCTCCAGCCAGTGCGGAAGCGCCGACGTTCTGGAAGCCTTGGGCGTGCCGGTAAATCTTTCGGCTCAGCAGGTCACCGAATGCATTCGCAGCACCGGCATCGGTTTTCTATATGCGCCGCTGCTGCACCCGGCGGTCAAACACGCGCAGGAAGCGCGTCTGCTGCTAAAAGGCCGAACGGTTTTCAATCTGCTGGGGCCTCTGACGAACCCGGTGCGCGCGCGTGTACAGTTGATCGGCGCCTTTTCTGTGCGATCGGCGGAGATGCTGGCGCAGGCCTCCGCAAAATTGGGGATCGAGCGCGCATTTGTCGTGCACGGCTCCGATGGCATGGATGAGATCACCACTACCGCGCACACCACCGTTTTTCAGGTGGAAGAAGGACGCGTTCAGAAAGGCCGCTGGTCGCCGCCCGATTTCGGTGTCCGGCCGGCCTCCATCGAAGACCTTCAAGGCGGAGATCCCGAAATGAACGCCGGCATCGTCCGCCTGGTTCTCGAAGGAGAGCCCGGAGCGCGCCGCGATATCGTCGTGGCCAATGCGGCTGCGGCGCTGCTCGTCGCAGGCAAAGCGCCCGATCTGAAGGCGGCTTTGGCGAGCGCCGCTGCGTCCATCGATAGCGGCGCAGCCAGGCAGAAACTGGAACAGCTTCTCGCATTTACAGCCGCACAACAGCATGAAAGCGTTTGAAGTTCAGGAATTCGGAATCGACAACCTCGCTCTGGTCGATAGGCAAAAGCCCACGCCCGGCCCTGGTGAAGTTCTCGTCAAACTCACCGCTGCGTCTCTGAATTACCGAGACTTCATGCTGGTCAAAGGCGTGTACAACCCGAAGCTGAAGCGGCCCATGATTCCACTGTCGGATGGAGCCGGCATCGTGGAAGAAACCGGTCCCGGCGTGACCCGCTTCAAAAAAGGCGACCGCGTCGCGGCATGCTTCATGCAGGCCTGGATCAATGGACCCGTCACGCGCGAGAACGGCGCCTCGGCTCTGGGCGGCGCGATTGACGGAGTTCTCCGCGAATTCGCCGTGTTCTCCGAACAAGGACTGGTGCGCGTTCCGGATTCGCTCAGCGACGAAGAGGCAGCCGCTCTGCCCTGCGCGGGCGTAACCGCCTGGCACGCGCTCTTCGAGCACACGCCTGCTGTTCCCGGTGAGACGATTCTGATCTTAGGAACCGGCGGCGTTTCTGTTTTTGCCCTCCAGTTCGCGCACGCCGCCGGATTGCGGACTATCGTGACCTCCAGCAGTGACGAGAAACTCGAGCGAGCCAGAAAGCTCGGCGCGAACGAAACCATCAATTACAAAACCACGCCGAATTGGGAAGAAGCCGCGCGCAAACTGACCAACGGCCAAGGCGTGGATCATGTAATCGAAGTCGGCGGCAGCGGGACGATGCCGCGTTCCCTGCGAGCGGTCCGTGTGAACGGTACCGTCAGCGTCATCGGCGTCCTCAGCGGCGCCGATGCAACCGTCAGCCCGACCGCAATTCTCATGAACAGCCTGCGAGTGCAAGGCATCTATGTAGGATCGCGCGGCATGTTCGAGCGCATGAATCGCGCCATCGAACTTCACCGCATAAAGCCGATCATCGACCGCGTCTTCAAATGGACCGAAATTAAAGACGCCCTACGCTACCTGGAAAGCCAGCGCCATTTCGGCAAAATCTGTTTGCGATTTTAATAGCAGACGTAAAATGAATGAGACATATGGCTCTGGACGACTACAAAGTGGTGCTTTATCGCAATCAGCCTTCCGGGTGGGTTGCGGAAGTTCCGTCGATCCCCGGCTGTTATGCACTCATGGCCACGAGGACAGAGGCGCTGTCGGAACTCGAAAATGTGTTTGCGATGATCGAATCCGAATACCGCAATCAGGGCGCGCCGCTGCCCGCGGATACGACCGAAATCGTGCATGCCTAGCGCCCGCGCGGAAGAGTTCCGCCGTGCAGCAACTCGGCTGGGCTTCCGAAGGATCCGCCAAACGGGCAGTCACGAGCGCTGGGCTCACGCCGATGGTCGCACCGTGACTATTCCGATTCACGGCGGCAACGAGATTGGACCTCCGCTGTACAACAAGATATTGGATCAGCTCGGGATCGGTGCAGAAGAATTCCGGCGGCTAAAGTAGCGAACAGCATTACGTCGCGATTTCACCAAGCGTTTACAGACCTGCGCTGATTCGGGTATGATGCGCGAACAGTTGCTGCGCACTCCCCCGCTGCATCACCATAAACGTGAAAATTCCCAGCACCGTACCATAAGGTACCGCCAGGCACGTAACCGCCGCGACGACATAGAGGAAGGTCAGGTTACGATATCGCGCCATCCAGTAACCCGCCAGGAACAAACAAATGGTGTAGCCTATCGACACCAATGCAACAATTCCAATAAGCGCCGAAACAATCGACATAACGCCTACCGGTATGCCCCGATGTCCATGCTGCTCCACGCTTCTCGAAATTTCCGGCAGCAGCGTCCCTAGAAAGCTTGCATAACCGAGAATAATCAGCGAGTAGAAACCAACAATTCCGCCTTGAATGTAATAGCCGGCCGACAGCAGTTTCAAATCATGCGGCGTAGTATCCATCTAGCCCAGCTTACTTACTCGAACGGCGTATCGTCTTCGCCGGTATCGGCCGCCAGATTTTCAAATTTCGTGAAGCGGTTCAAAAACGCAAGCTTCACGCGCCCGGTTGGACCGTTGCGCTGCTTGGCCAATATCAACTCAGCCATGCCTTTGAGGCTCTCTTTATCGGGCCGATACACTTCCTCGCGAAAAATAAACGCGACCAGATCGGCATCCTGCTCAATGCTCCCCGATTCCCGAAGATCGCTGAGCATCGGACGATGATCCCCAGGCCGGCTTTCGGGCGCGCGGCTGAGCTGCGACAATACCAGGAACGGCACGCGCAGTTCCTTCGACATCAATTTCAGTCCGCGCGACAGCGAGCTGATCTCCTGCACGCGATTTTCAAACCGCCCGCGGCCCTGCATCAACTGCAGGTAATCGATAACGACCAGCCCCAGGTCTTGCTCGGCCTGCAGCCGCCGCAGCTTCGAATGCACGTCCATCAGGTTCGTGCCCGCCGAGTCGTCCAAAAATAAAGGCGATTCGACCACCCGGTACATCGCCTCCTGCAGCGCGCGCCGTTCGTCTGCATTGAGATACCCCGCGCGAAAGCGCTGCTGGTCGACCCGCGCCGCCGCGCACAACATGCGCGTTAGCAGCGACTCCTTCGACATTTCCAGCGAAAATACCGCCACCGCTTTGGGGCTCTTCGGATTGCTCGCCACGTGCTGCGCTATATTCAACGCCAGCGCCGTCTTTCCCATCGCCGGGCGCGCCGCCAAAATAAATAGCTCCCCTTCCCGCAGGCCGCCCGTCATTTCGTCGAACTTCAAAAATCCGGTGCCAATCCCCTTGATACGTTTGCTGGTGTCGAGAAAGGCGTTGATTCCTCCCTCATACTCGGTCACAATTTGCGCCGGATTCGCGAGCGAATTCTTGGTCTGAATATCGCCCAGCTTCATGAACGCGTCTTCCGCCGCGCCCAGAATTTGCGTGGGATCTTCCTGGCTGTTGAAACAACGGTTCGCCGTGTCCCGCGAAATCATGATGATGCGGCGCAGCAGCGATTTTTCTCTTACGATGCCAACGTAGCTGTCCAGGTGATAAAGCTGCGGCAGCCCGTCGTCGAGCGAAACCAGGTAACTGAGTCCATCCACCGATTGAAGCTGCCCCTGCTTCATCAGCTCATTGGCCAGCGTCACGCGGTCGATTTTTTCCCCGCGCTCGTGCAGCTCCCCCATGCGCAGGAAAATGCGTTTGTGCTTCTCCAGGCTGAAATCTTCCGCCGCCAGCGTTCCAGCCACCTGCAGAAATCCTGTATCGCTGCTCATGATGGCTCCCAGCACGAAGCGTTCCGCTTCCAGATTGTCGGGGAGCGCCTGATCGATACTGAGATCGCGAACAGCCATTACAAGGGACCCGTTTACCTTAACCGACTGGCCGCCGGTAGACAAGACGTGCGGCCCGAAATATCGGAGGAAATAAGTAACGCGCGGGAGTCCGCCAACTTGCGGATTTTGGGCAATGCTTTTCCACAGATTTCCTCACTACATTTTTACCCAAAATTGTTTCGCAAATCCAGCCGCTCTATCTCCTATACCTAAAGGACTAGTACCGCCAGCCGCCGAGGCTGAGCTTTCCGCCCAAGCGATGCGTTATCGTTGAAAAGGCGAGGCGGCATTTTTTCGATGTGGAGCGATCGTAAATCAGACAATCTTTCTTCTCAGAAGTTCCCCGGCAAGGAACCCCGTCCGGATGCGGGTTCCGAAGGCATCGGGAGAGTGTCGCAGGTGACCGTCATCGGTAGTTCCATGACCATTCGCGGCGTCGTCCGGAGTGACGAGAGCCTGCATATCGAGGGCGAGCTGGACGGCAAACTCGAAATGGGCGACCATCGCCTGACCATCGGCACGCATGGCCGCGTCAACGCCGATACGCAAGCCCGCGAAGTGGAGATTCTCGGGGTCTTGAACGGCGATATCGATGCCGCGAAAAAGATTTCCATCCGCAAAGGCGGCCGGCTCATCGGCGACCTCCGGACCCCCGCCATCGTAATCGAAGACGGCGCTTACTTCAAAGGCCGTATCGAAATTGTCAATCCTGAGCAGCGCCCGCAGATCGTCACCCCTGAGCAGCGCCCCCAAATCGTGCGCTCTCAAGCAAATGGAAGAAAAACCGCAGCCGGAGCTTGAACTCTCAAACTCGCCTATTCTGGATCGCTGCTCTATTCGCCCTCACGACCGCTGCCGCCCCGCGCCCCATGCATTTCGAAAAGCGCGTTTTAGCCGATGACCTAACCGGCGGATATCAGGTCGTCGCCTGCGACGTAAACGGCGACGGCAAGTTGGATCTGATTGCGCTCGCGAGCGACATGACAGATCTGGTCTGGTTCGAGAATCCAACCTGGGAACGGCACGTTCTCGCCCGCAATCTTCCGCACATGATCAATCTCGCGTGCTGGACCCGAATTCCCCACGCGCCGCCCATCCTGGCCGTCGCCTACGAATTCTCCATGCATCCCGAAGAGAGCGCGGGCATCGTTGCGCTGCTCGCGCCCAATGGCGATCCGCGGCAGCCGTGGAAGGCCACCGAAATCGACCGCCTCCCTGCCTCCCATCGATTGCGCTGGGCCGATATCGACGGTAGCGGCAACAAAGTCCTGATAAATGCGCCGCTCGCGGCCGCGAATGCGCGAGCCCCGGAATACCGCGGACATGTTCCGTTGGTCTACTATCGCCCCGGCGAATGGAAACGCCGCCTCATCGGCGATGCGGAACAAGGCGTAATGCACGGCATCTTTATCACCGATTGGGATCACAACGGCCGCGACGCGATTCTCATTGGTAGTTTCCTCGGCATCCATTTATATAAGTTCGATCTCGATGGAAAATGGTCGCGAACCGAAATTGCCCAGGGTAGTCCACTACCATGGCCCAAAAGCGGCACGAGCGATATCGCCGTCGGCCACCTCGACAGCCGTGACAATGAGCGGTTTCTTGCCGCAATCGAGCCGTGGCACGGCAACGAAGTAGTCGTCTATCGCCGCAGCGGCAATTCCTGGCGCCGCGAAGTGATCGACAACACCCTCAGCGACACGCACACCATCGAAACCGTCGATCTCGATGGCGACGGCAACGATGAAATCGTCGCCGGTTTTCGAGGCAAGCCATACGGCGTCTACATCTACCGCTTCGACGGCGAAAAGTGGAATCGGGAAACTCTCGACCGCGGCGGCGTCTCAGCAGCCTCTTGCGCCATTGCGGATCTGGACGGCAACGGCAAGCCGCAGATCGCCTGCATCGGGCAGGCGACTCACAACCTGCTCCTCTGGCGGATACTACCCTGAAATTCGCGGCAAGCTTTGCCGCTCCGGCAGCACTTGACTTTGGTGATATCAGAGCGTCACCGGGCCGCTCCATTCGTTCAAGCCACCTCGTTTGGTAAGGACTCGAGAGGCCGAACCCGGATTTTCACTTCCACTCGCGATCCGAGCCGATTGAGAATTGACATTAGCCGATCGGCGGTGAACCGTGCGAGGTCCGCGTTACGGATGCGGGAGAAGTCGGCAGCAGCAAAACCCGTTTGCGAATGAGCCGCACGGACCGTTAGCTTTTCCCGATCCAGTGCCTTGATGATTTCGGCGGCCAAAAGCGACTTCAATTGCTCGAGATCCGCATTCCGACGTCCGAGGTCACGGAAGACATTCCCGCTGCCGCGAACGAGTTCTAACTTTTCGGGTTTCATCAAAGTGCCTCCTTCAGTCTTTTCAAACGATCCTTGATGAGATCGATCTCATGTTTGGGCGTTTTAACGCCCTGCTTTGATTTCTTTTGAAACGCATGAATGACCCAGAGCTCCTCAGCCAGTTGTACGGCGTAGATAACGCGGAGCGCATCTCCCCGAAACGCCAGTGCGATTTCAAATACACCGGACCCGAGGCCATGCATCGGTTTCGCGATGTCCGCCTTGCCACCTTCAGCGGCGATAGTTGTCATAAATGACAACAATCGTCAAGGCAAGAGTAACGCCCCTGCTTCCGAGCTGTGACAAAACTGCCGTCCGCATGGCATCTGTTTGAACCTCCGGAGTTGCTTTTTTGAGCGAAGGCAGATTCCCCCGATTGTTGTGAATCTTAGGAATTCGCGATAGACGATGGGCTCCTTGGAACCGATTTTGATCCGTTGGGCGCAGGGGGTCGCACGCTCAAATCTTGCTGACCCGACGAATCTTCTTGATGAATCCAGAACGGCCAGCGGAATTTCCCTGTGTGCGCCGCTTGCTCTGAGCGTGCGCAGTTTTCGGGTGAGCGGATGAAAAAGGCGCCGGCTTGACACAAAATTCCTTCGCTTGTAACATATCGCTATGCGACGTGTCGGCACAAGACGTATACGATTCGCTGCTCTCATCCGCACCTTGCGCCGCCTGCTACGACGCAATCCGGACCCGCCAGACCCCTACACCAAGGTACGCGCGCCCGTCCGAAAAGGGCCCGGCAGTCTTTGCGCTTCGGTAGCTCTTGAAGAGCCGCGCGACTAGCCACGCACAGCGCGGCCTTACTGCGCCAGCTTTTCCATAATCAGCCGCAGCGGCTCTTCATTCGCCGAGGGCGCTCCGCTGCACGCCTTCTGCCGCGCCTGCCAAATTTCTACTGCTTGTCCCAGAATGCTTTCGGACATCTCGTTGGTCGCTTGCGCCGGAATCTTAGCCGGCGCCGCGGCATTGGCCGGAGCCAGCAACTGCTGCAGGGCCGGAGTATTCGCGGATGGCTGCTGCGCTAAGCACTGCTGCAGATCGGACCGCGCCAGATCGAGGATATGCGCGCTACGCCGATATTTCTCCAGAGACGTCAGTTGCCGGACCGTTGGATCGAGAGCGGCCAGCGTGCTCGCCAATTCCAATCGCGAACGGATCTGCAGGTTGTGCGGATCGCGATTGGACGCTCGCAAAAAATTGCCGTGAGCAGCGCGATATTCCCCGCGTTGCAAATCCGCCTCGCCTAAGCCGGCATACGCATTGGCGTTATTTGGGTCTTTCTGAAGAATGGTGCGATACATGTCCGCCGCGCGCGACGGCGAATCGGCCGCTAGAAAGAGTTTCGCCAGCTTCATTTGAAGCTGCTCGTTGTTGGCGGCCTCCTCTTCCAGCGGCAGCAGCTCGGCAAGAAGATCCTGCTGATTACCCCGTTTCTGCAGAAGCTGAATCAGCTCCAGGCGCGCCGCAATGCGATGCGCGGCTGCATCGTTCGGCCACTCTCCATAAATGGCGCGATGATAATACGCCTCCGCATCTCGAATCTTGCCCTTCTGCAATTCCAGACGCGCAGCGATCAGGTTGGCGTGCCCATCGTTCGGCTCGTCCAGACGCACCTCATTCATAAGCGGCTGCGCCTCGTCGATCTTTTTGGCAGCCATCAACGCTTGAATCAGCGCCAGCTCATACTCCTCATTCGCTCGGTCCAGCGCATGAGCGGTGCGCAGCGCATTCACCGCATCGCTCGTGCGGCCGCGCTTGAGCAATCCCTCGCCGTTCTGGTAAGCCCGTTCCGCCGATTTCCGCATCTCTCCCTGCTCAGTCTGCTCAAGCGACCAATCGAGCACCCCCAGACCCAGGATCACCACCGCAATCACGAGAATCAGGCCGATGTGCACCGGGCGGAATGTCGGGCCCGAAACGCTGCTATTTACGCTGCTCATCTGAACTCTTGGCCTGCGGTGCTCCCGGAACGTTATAGGTCGCCAGCACATCGGCCAGCGTCACAATCCCATACATCTGCCGTATGTTGGCGCGGCTTACCACCGGTATGACATCCACACCCGCATGTCCCATGCGCTCCAGCGCGTAACTCAGCGGATGGTCCTGATGCACGTAAGGATACTCGCCATTGCCCTTCAATAATTCGCGTATCAGGTTGGGCGGCGGTTCCGCGGTTTCAATTTGCTGCTTGCTGACAACTGCCAGCACAAAATCGCGGCTGCCCACCGGCCACGAGTTCGATTTCTCCCGCTCGAAACGCGACTTCGCAGTGGCCACGTCGACATCGGGCGGCAGCGGCTCCGCATCCGTGTGCATCACTTGGGAAACGCGAATGCCGGTCAGCTCTTCACGCGATTCGCCCGTCGGAAGATACACGCCTTCCTGCAGCGCCAGCGCTTCGTAAATCGGTTCGCGCTGAAGCTGCTGCGAAATAAAGAAACTGATCAGGTTTGAAATCATCAGCGGCACAATGATCGAGTAATCGCGCGTCATTTCGAAAATCATGATCACGGAGGTGAGCGGCGTCCTCACAATGCCAGCGAAGGCCGCGCCCATTCCGACCAAAGCGTATGCGCCAGGGTTCGCCGTTAACCCCGGCAGCAGGGTGTGCGCCACGCTGCCCACCGTGCCGCCAATCATCGCTCCAATAAAGAGGCTCGGGCCGAAGATACCGCCTGCGTTGCCGGATGAATAGCATGCCGGCGTCGCGATGATTTTCATCACCGCTAAAATTGCGACGATCTTTACCGGAAAATCGCCGCCCAGCACGCGATCTACGTAGTCGTACCCGACGCCCAGAACTTCCGGCCGGAACAGCGCGAATATTCCCATCAGCAGGCCCCCCGCGGCCGGCTGCATCCAGGCGGTCCAGGTAGGTAGCCGCCAGAACCAGATCCGCAACTTCAGAAGCAGTTTGACAAAGCAAACCGATCCGATGCCGCCCGCGATTCCAAGAATCGCGTAAATGCCAAACTCCACTGGGCTGACAAGCTGGTAGGCGGGAACGTGAAACAGCGGCTCATCGCCCAGCAAAAAATGCAGCACCATCCACGACGTCGCCGAGCTCAGCACCACCGAACCGAGCACCGCCGCGTTCAAATCGCCCAGAATTTCCTCGAGCGAAAACAGCACTGCCGCGATGGGCGTATTGAAGGCCGCGGCCAATGCGGCCGAACAACCAACCGGCACCAGCGCCTTCACTTTTTCTTTGCTCAAACCGAACCGGCGGCCTAACACCGACGCGATGCCGGCCCCGATCTGTACCGATGGTCCTTCGCGCCCCAGCGCCACGCCGCTCGCCAGCGTGATCGCGCAGCACAGAAATTTTCCCAACACCGTCTTCAGCGAAATGTAACCGTCTTGCAGGAACAGCGCGAACTTGGCTTGCGGAATACCGCTTCCGCGCGCGTTCGGAAAATACCTGAATAACAGGAATCCGCTTACCAGCGTCCCGATAATCGGAACGAAGAACCGCCGCCAGGCCGCGCTTTCCGGTGGATACATCCGCGCCGCCAGGCGTCCTGTCAAAAGGATGAACGCCACTACGGTCAGGCCGACCAGAACTCCGATCACCAGGCTCAGAACAATTACAATCTGGTCTTCGCGATTCCGGAACCCCGTCCAATTCCACAACTTTCGCCGCAGCGAGAGCTTCCGCATCCAGTCCTATCTTCACAGATGAAAGCAAACTAAGGTGCTTAGCCCGAACGGTATAAGCGGGGAAACCGCGCCGCCGTGCCTAGAAAACGCGACCGCCCCGTCGAAAAGATATCCGTACGCGTAGTGGTCGCGCCGCTGAGCCGATCAAAGAACTTCGTGCCAACGCTCACAAAAAATACCGAAGCCGGCGGTCCCGAAGAATCGACCGCGCCCTCGCCCGATTTCCGTCCGCTCGCCCTGCGTCAATCGGTCGGACTCGTCGAGCGCAGATGCAGCGAATCCGAAATGCTCCATTACCTGCTGCAGGCCGAAGCCTCGCGGCAGGAGCTCGAACGCGCGGCCCAGAGGAAAAGTGATTTCCTGGCCGCCATGAGCCATGAAATCCGCACTCCGCTAAACGGCATCATTGGCATGACCGCCATCCTGCTGGCGAAAAAGCTCGACGACGCCGAACGCGATTGCGTCGAGATCATTCGCAACTCGGGCGAGGCGCTGCTCTCTATCATTGATGAAATCTTGGATTTCTCCAAAATCGAAGCCGGCCAGATGGAGCTCGAATGCGCCGAATTTGAGCTCGCGCAAGCGCTGCAAGGCGCGCTCCAGATCGTCACACCCGCCGCCGCCCGCAAATCGATTCGATTGCTTTCGGAAATCGATCCGGCCATTCCCAGAGCTATTCGCGGAGATCTGGTCCGGTTACGCCAAGTCCTTCTGAATCTTTTAAGCAATGCCGTGAAGTTCAGCGCGCAAGGCAACGTGGAGCTGAACGTGACGCTCGCGGCTGCGCAGCCGGGCGAATACGAGCTGCGCTTCACGGTAACCGACCAGGGCATCGGAATCGGCGAGCACGAACAGGCCCGCCTCTTCCAGCCTTTCCGTCAGGCCGACGCCTCCACCACCAGGAAATTCGGCGGCACCGGCTTGGGGCTTGCTATCTCCAAACGTCTGGTCGAGCTCATGGGCGGGACCATCGGCGTCAACAGCCGCCCCGGCCATGGATCGTCTTTTTGGTTTACCATTAAGGCTCTGCCAAGCTCGGAACCTATGCCGGCAATCAATGAAGCGCCCACCCCGCCGCTCGTCGTCGATCCTGCCATTCAGAACTTTCGCATTCTGCTGGTCGAGGACAACGGCATCAATCAAAAAGTCGCCTTGCTGATGCTCAAGGGCCTGGGTTACCGGGCGGATACAGTTGCCAATGGCATTGAAGCTCTCGCCGCCATCGCCTCCAAAGAATACGATTTAGTCTTGATGGATTGTTTGATGCCGCAAATGGATGGTTTCGAAACCACCCGCCGCATTCGCGCCCAGTCCGGCGCTGGGTCGCAAGTGCCAATCGTCGCCATGACGGCCAACGCCTTCGCCAAGGACCGCGAAGAGTGCCTCGCCGCCGGCATGAGCGACTTCATCCCCAAGCCGGTGCGCCGGGAAGAACTGCGCCAAAAGCTAGCCGCCTGGCTCCCCTCCCCTGACCATCCCTGAACCCACCAAGTCGAAACTGTATCGATGAACGGATCGCACAGGGACGGCGATAAAAAATGTTCGGGACACGGCGCATTTGACCAGACCGTCGAAACGAAGCCGGAAGCGTAAGCGACCTAATTTGGGCTTGTTTTTCGAGAGTGAGCCGCGACCAAAGGGAGCGGTGCCGACACATATTTCAGCGAAACGACATTGCACCCACGCTACCTCGTCACTCCAACGTGACGACCACCAGCACGGCGATTCGAAACATCGTCTGTATCGTACGCGCCGTTTAGCACAGCTAAACAACGCCTTGAGTTTATTTTTCTTGATTCCCTGTCCGCAACTCGCATAATAAGAGCACATTCCTGTCGCGCAACGCCGGGCATATAAAGGGGTAACGAATGAACCGTGTCGATCGTCTTCGCCTCATCTTTTTTTCCTTGCTGGCTATAAGCTGTTCTCTTTTATGCGTCACCACGGCATTCGGCCAAGCCGTCGCGGGCGGTAGCGTGGCTGGTGTCATCACCGATCCCACCGGCGCCTCGGTAGCAAACGCCACAGTCACCATGACGGAAACCGACAAGCAGGTGACCCATTCGACGGTGTCCGATACCAGCGGCCATTACGTCTTCAACGATCTGCCGGTTGGCCCTTATCGTCTCGAAGTACACGCGCAAGGCTTTAGCGCCTACGCGCAGACCGGCATCGAGCTGCAGGTCGGCAGCAACGTCACCGCGAATGTCACCATGCGGCTCGGCAACCTTTCTCAAACTGTTGAAGTGCAGGCCAATGCCGGAATGGTGGAGACCCGGGAAAGCACCGTTTCTCAGGTCATCAATGAACAGCAGGTCAACGATCTACCCTTGAACGGCAGGTACGTGACGCAGTTAGTGCTCTTATCGGGCGCCGCCATTACCGTCAGTCCCGCGGGAGGCGACCTGACCGGCAGCAAAAATTTCTACAGCTCAACCACCATTTCCGTGGGCGGCGGACAAGCCAACGGTACCAACTATCTTCTCGACGGCGGCTATAACGTGGACACCTTCACCAACGTGAATATGCCCTTCCCGTTTCCCGATGCGCTCCAGGAATTCAGCGTCGAAACCAGCACGCTTCCGGCACAATACGGCGAGCATCCCGGCGGCGTGATGAACGCCGTGACTAAGTCGGGTTCGAATGCCTTTCACGGAGATCTCTTCGATTACCTGCGCAATGGCGATTTCAACGCCCGCGGCTATTTCGCTACCGCCCGCGACACTTTGAAGCGCAATCAATGGGGTGGAACACTCGGCGGCAGAATCATCAAAGATAAGCTCTTCTTCTTCGGCGGATTTCAGGGCACGCCGCAGCGCTCCAACCCGCCGTCGACCATTTCTTATGTGCCCACGGCAGCGGTGGAAACGGGCGATTTTTCGCAAATCGCCTCAGCGGCCTGCGAATCGAGCCATAAAAATGTACAACTCAAGAACCCATTTACCGGCGCCGCGTTCGCAGGCAACCAGATCCCCACCTCGATGTTCGATCCGGTCGCGGTCAAGATGCTGCAGTATCTACCTACGGCCACCAATCAATGCGGTCAGGTAACTTACGGTATTCCGGGTAATACCAATGAATACGAGACAATCGGGCGCGTGGACTGGAATATCAGCTCGAAGCACAGCTTTTTTGCCCGCTATTTCATCGACGATTACACGCTTCCCGCCAGTTTCCAATCGAATAATGCGTTAGTCACTACCGCCACGGGCAATGCCGAGCGCGCTCAGACAATCACTCTAGGCGATACGTATACGTTCACGCCCACCACGCTCAACTCGGCGCACGTCACGTTTGAGCGTCGCCGCGACAATCGCGGACCGGCGGCACAGGGAATAAGTCCGCAGAGCATCGGATCTCAGGTCTTCTCGCAGGATCCCAATTTTCTGGAACTGGCGGTCACCGGCTATTTCAGCACTTATTGCGGCACTTGCAATCATGCCTACTTCAATACCAATACCTGGTCCTACACGGATGATTTGACCATGATCCGTGGCCGTCACCAGCTGATGTTTGGTGTCGATATCATTCGCACGCAAGGAAACTTCGACAACAATTACGATCTCGATGGGAATTTCCAGTTCACCAAAGCCCTCAGTGGCGACAATCTGGCGGATTTCATGCTCGGCGATTTATCCGCATACAGCCAAAGTAAAGTGCAGGCAACTGCCAACCGGGCGACCGATCCGGGCGTTTATGCGCAGGACACGTGGCGCGCGAGAGATAACCTCACCATTACTGCCGGTGTCCGCTGGGAACCTATGTTGTTTCCTCAGGATGTGTATGGCCGCGGGAGCAGCTTTAACCTCTCCAATTTCGAGAACAATGTTCACAGCAAGGTCTATCCCAACGCGCCTGCCGGCATGCTCTACTACGGCGATACCGGTATCCCGAAAGCTTTTGTGAACGATAAGTGGTGGAACTTCGCGCCGCGCCTCGGCTTGGTATATGCCCCGAAGGGCGGTCACGACACCTTCCGCTTAGGCGGAGCGATTCTCTATGACACCTCGGAGTTATTTTTCGATGAGCGCGTCCAATCGAACCCGCCGTTTGTGGATGAAATCGACGAGACCTGGTCCCTCAATTCCAAAGGTCTGCTCCCCAAGACCGCTAACGGATATGGAACGTTCACCAATCCCTGGATCAGCTATCCGGGCGGAAATCCGTTTCCCATCAGCACAGCCTACTTCCCCTCCTCGGCGGCGCTGTACGTCATCATGCCGCTGAATCTGCAGCCGACTTACATCAGCAGTTGGAACGCCAGTTATCAACATCAATTTGGCAGTAGCTGGCTGGCCGCGGTAAATTACTTAGGAAACAAGACTACTCATATTTGGGCTGGCCAGGAGACCAATCCCGCGGTCTACATCCCGGGCAGCACTCTCAGTACTCAAAATCGGCGCGTGCTTACGTTGCTGAATCCTACGCAAGGACTTCCGATTGGATCGTTACCCATCGCGGATGCTGGGGCAAACGCCAACTACAACGCGATGCTCGCCTCCCTACAGCATCGGTTTAGCCACAATTACACGCTCATTATGAATTACACCTGGTCGCACTGCACCAGCGAATCCGATTTCGAGGGAGAGACCACCGGCCCGACCTTCGAAGATCCCTATAATCTCGCGTTAGATCGCGGGCCATGCGATTTCGATGTGCGGCAGATCTTCAATATGTCTTTTGTTGGCGTCAGCCCGCATATCGGCGGCGCCTTCTGGGGCAAGGTTCTGGGGAACTGGGAATTCGCGCCCATCATCGAAGCGCATTCCGGATTGCCCCTCAATATCACTACGGGGTCGGACAACTCCCAGACTGGCGTGAATCTCGATCGCCCAGATCAGGTCGCACCGGCTGTTGTCAATGCAAATTGGGGCCCCAATCTACCGCAATACTTTGATAAGAGTGCTTTGGCGCCGAACGCAACCGGCACCTTCGGCAATCTCGGCCGCAATGCCGTGGACGGCCCCGGAACCTTCGAGTTTGACCTCGCTTTGAGCCGCATCTTTTCGTTCACGGAGAGATGGAAGCTGGAGGCTCGCGCGGAAGCCTTCAACGTTATCAATCACACCAACTTCGGCAACCCCTCTACGGGTCTGAACAGCTCGACATTTGGCCGAATCTCGTCGACGCAATCGACCGGCCCCGGCCAGTTAGGCGCCAACCGCATTCTCCAGTTCGCCCTAAAGCTTCATTTCTGAACCTGCTTCGAGAAATCAATCTGATTCGGTATTCCTCCGAAAGGGAACCAGGTCGAATCGAGCTTCTGCCCGTGCACGCTTACAATCCGAAACCCGGAAAGTGACCCACCCAGCGGCATGCCGGTAGCACCGGTCACTACCTCGGTGAGCGGCCCGTCTATACCGCCCGCATTCCGATGATAATGACCCGCGAACACATATTTCACACCTGCTTGTTCGACTAAGTCGAGGTATTTCCGTCGAGCAGGCTTGGGAATATTGAAGTACCCATCCTCTTCATCGGGTTCCTTAATGAAATACGGAATGTGTTGAAAAACCACAATCTGTTGCTGCGGATTCGACTTAGCGCCTGCAAGCGTCTTCTCGAGCCATTCTTCCTGTTGCCTTGCCGCATTCGGATCGCCCTCAGGTGCGCGAATAAGATTGGAATCGAGCACGACGCCCAGAATATCGCCTGCCGAAAACGTGTAATAATCCCGGCCGATGGCAGTGCGGAATCCGTCAATCGTTTCCGGCGTTGGGATGTTCCCGACATCGTGATTCCCTGCCACGCTATACGCCGGAATCGCCGGGTCCAGCTTCCGCAGAATACGCTTGTATTCCGCGATCTCTGCCGCGTCCCCCTGCCGGTTCACCAGATCGCCGCAAATTATCACAAACCGCGGATGCAGCCGATTCATATTCGCAATCGCAAACTCGAAGTTAGCTGTTTCCTGCGCGAAGTTCTGGTCTTTGGCATACATGCCGAATTGCGGATCCGCCATCACCGCAAAAAACCAAGGCTGCTGCTGCCCCGCCGCCGAAAACGATAACAGAACCGCGACCGTGAGGAAGCGAATTGCAAACCCCATCTAAAACTCAAACCGTCCGACCACTTGCAAAATCCGCGGATCGCCCGCCGAAGTAATCCGGCCAAAAGTATTGGAGCTGCTCAAATTATTTCCCGGCTGATTGAAATGCACGTTATTCGGCAAATTAAAAGCTTCCACCCGGAACTGGAATCCCCGCTTCTCGCCAATCGGGAAATTTCGTTGCAGGCCCATGTCCAGATTAAAATAGACGGGATTACGAAGCAGATTGCGCGGCGAAGTCCCGAACGTACCCGGCGCATTCAAAGCGAAAGCATTCACATTGAAATACTCATTAATCAGTTGAGCGTTAGAACGATCTGACGGAAGAAACGGATCGCCGGTGAGATCGGCGCGATCCAGTCCCACCCCGCTCCTAGAGATGATCCTGCCCGGAAATTATTGTGAACGGTGTACCGCTTCTCCAGCTAAGAATTCCAGTAAGCCCCCAACCTCCTGCAATCGCCCGCAGCCATCGCCCGGAGGACTGCAGCTTCGGCAAGTCCCATAATCCATAAAGCGAAAAGTTATTCGGGGTATCGAAGTCGGAAGGTCCGTAGTTGAATCCGCGGTTAAAGGGATCCGGAGAGGACAATGAAAACTGTTGATCGGTGGATTGATTGTCTAGAGATTTCGAGCGTGTGTAGTTCGCGACAAAAGTCACGCCGTGGCTCATTCTCTTTTCAAGCGTCAACTGCAGCGCGTTGTAATTGGATACTCCGCCGTTGGTCATCTCCATGAGAGATGCGTAATCGGGATATAGCGGTCTTCTCTGGTTGGTGTTGCTGACAGTCGCTCCGGGACGGTAAATCGCCGGATTCTCCTCTTCGAAGTACTGCAGGTGAACGCCGCGATCGCCCACATAAGAAGCGCGTGCGACCAAATTGTTTGCGAGCTGGTGCTCAATCGTGAAGTTCGCGGACTCCAAATGTCCCAAACGCCAGTTCGGATTGAAATACTGGAACGTAACCGGCAAAGCGAATGTGGCGTTCGGTCCCGGATTGATGGGCGCAAAAGGCGGGAACGGATTCTGCACCCCGGCGCTTCCGTATGGGTCCGAAAATTGAACTCCAAACAACTGAACCGACGGGCTGAATGGCGCGTTCTGTACGAAATTGTTATACAGCTTCATGAAGGGCTGAATGAAAAAAATGCCCACGCCGCCCCGCACCACGGTCGCATGCGGGCCCGAGCTGATCCCATAGGAGAATCCTATGCGCGGAGCGAAATTTCCCAAATTGTCATGCATGCCCGCGGCCGGGAAACCCGGGTCACCCGCGAAAATCAGCCCTGGAGGAGCATTCGGAAACCGCGTTGAATGAGCGCCGGGGATGTATCCTCCCACTTGCTGCGCATCCGGGTCGCGAATACGGAAGAAAAGGTTCCCACCGCAAGCCCAAGGCTTAGAGTTAGGTTCGGGCGGATCTTCCATTCGTCCTGCACAAATGCCGAGTACTGCTGCCCGCGCGTATACTTCGCCTTGCCTGCCGTCTCGGTGAACGTCGATACATCGCCTAACAGAAAATCGGCCAGCGCGTTCCCGGTGAACGTGCCGTTGAAGCTGTACAGCGGCTCCTCCTCGTATCCGGTTTGAGAGTCGAAGCGAACATACGGATCGAGTTCGGCGCCCATCGACAGCGAATGGCTGCCATGCACCCAATTCAGTAGCTCGGAAGCTTCCACATCCTCTCGCAGCCATTTGCCCGGCGGCTGCGGCGAACCGCTTCCCCAACCCGGAAACCCTGATACGCTGATCCCGGTTTCGAGAAACTGCGGCGCAGGCTCCGCCACGTTCGGATTTCCGAAATCGAAAATCGAAAATGGCGCCGTTCGGGTCTGCGTCGAATTCAGTGCAAGCCCGTCCACCACGAACGAGTTCACCAAAGTCGGAGTAATGCTAAACGTGTCGCTGATCTTGCCTTCGCTCGTAGTCTGAAGCTGTCCAAGCCGGTAATTGAGCAGCGTACCGTTTCCGTTCCAGCCCGGATCCGAGTAGTTCACGAAAAAGGCGCTGGCCGAAAGCTGATGGCGCCCCAACGTATAGTCGACCTTCCCCAGGCCTTGGTGATTTCGCGTGGCGCTCGGTTGCGAATAGAGTAGCACGGCCAGTGGGGTCCGAAGAGGTTGGAATCTTCGGAAGAATATTCGCGCTGAGCGGATTGAAAAGATCTTGCGGGATAGTATTGCCCTTGAACATCTTTCCTGTAGCGGGATTGATGACTCGGCTTCATCCCGGAGAAATTGCCCTGACGTTCGGCGGCGGTCGGCACGAATGCGGTGTTGCCGTAAGTTACGTTGTTAATCGTGGTCCCCTGATAGCTCGCGAAATAGAACAGCTTATTTTTCAGAATCGGACCGCCGATCGTGCCGCCGAATTGATTCCGCTTCAGCGCATCCTGTTGTGCTGCAAAAAAGTTCCTCGCGTTTAAATCGCCATTGCGAAGATATTCGAATATCGAGCCGTGAATCTGGTTTGTGCCCGACTTAGTAACAATATTTACGATCGCGCCGCCCGCCCCTCCATAGCGCGCATCGAAGTTGTTAGTCTGCACACTGAATTCGGCTAAGGCATCGGGGTTCGGAAACGTCGCGTTTACATTCGTGATCAAGTCCTCGTGCGTCGCGCCGTCGAGTTTATAACTCACCTGATCGCCATACGTCCCATTGACCGAGATCGCGATGGAATCGCTGGTACTTGCATAAGTGCCGGTATCCTCGCCTTTTCCGGGTACTGTTCCCGGCGCCATGTAGACCAGTGTTGCTGCGTTCCGGCCGTTGAGGGGAAGATTCTCGGCGTATTGCTGGCCCACAATCTGGTGCAGCGTCCCCGATTCGGTATCGACCATCTCCGCGTTGGCATTGACGGTCATCTGCTGAGAGGTCGATTGCACCGCCAGCCGAACGTTCACAGTCGCGGGAGCATTTACGTCGAGTGTGATTCCGGTTTGATGATACGTATTGAAGCCCGTAGCGGAAACACTCAACTCATAAGTGCCGGGCGGCAAGAAATTAAACAGAAATCGGCCCTGCGTATCGGAAACTATCTTCTTCGACACATGCGTCGCCGTATTGACAAGCTCAACCGCAGCCGAAGGCACAACCGCGCCCGACGGGTCGAGGACCGTCCCGTTCAAAGTTGCCGTCGGCAGCACCTGGCCCCAAAGTAAAGGGGCCGCAAGCGCACCCAGGACCATCGAAGCGGCAAAAATGATTCTCATGAAAATCTCCCAGCAGTATTGTGGTTCTCTGAGCAGCCTACCACCGCGATCTTCACTGATATCGAAGCGCTCTCACCGGATCAACTCGCGTAGCCTGCAAAGCCGGAATTAAACACGCGCAGCAAGCCACCGCAAGCAGCAGCAGCGGCACCGCGACGAACGTTAACGGATCGGTAGCTCGCACGCCGTACAACCAACTGCTCACCAGGTGCGTCAACCCCAGAGCCGCGCTGAGTCCGATCGCGAGTCCCATGGCAACCAGTCCCAAACCTTGCCGGAGAACCATTCGTAATACCTGCGCGCGCGAAGCCCCTAATGCCATTCGCAATCCGATTTCCGCCGTGCGCTGCCGCACCGCATACGACATCAACGCATACAACCCGACCAGCGCCAGAAAAACCGCGAGCCCGGCGAAGCCGCTCAACAAGACGGTTTCAAAACGCCGCCTCGCCTCCGCATGCGCAATACGCTCGCTCATCGTCCGGACGTCTTCCAGCGCAAGCGCTGGGTCCATGTCATGAAGAACCGCGCGCACGGACGAAATTGTTTTCTCCGGCGGAACACTCGCCCGGATCGCGAAATGTGCATCGCTATTCAAGCCCGGCCAATAGGCACGAAAAACTTGCGGTAGCGGAGTCTCTTCCAGACTGGAGTGGCGAAGATCGCTCACGATCCCGATCACCGTCGACCATGGAACTCCGGCAAAATTTCCAATTCCCAAACGAATCTGTCGCCGAAGCGGATCGCCGCCTCGTAAATAGGTTTTGGCAAAGCTCTCGTTGACGATCATCACCGGGTCTCCGGCTCTGAATGTCGTGTTCATCGAAGAAGCGCCCGGCTACCAGACGCATCCCCATAGCGGCGAAATACCCGGGCGTAACCGGACGCTCCTCCACCATCTCTTTCGGCTTGCCGAATCCTTTTACATCGACAAACGCAACCTCCTCCGAATTGTCGAAAGGAATCGTGCGCGTAGCACCCACCCGCAGCACGCCCGGCAAACTGCGCAGCGACTCCATAAATCTGCGGAAAAACGCTGTACGCCGCTCCGGTGTCTTGTACCGTTCATCCAGCTCTAAGCTCATCGTCAAGGTCGATGGCGAAAATCCCGGATTTACCCTTTGCAGCCGAAGGTAGCTGCGAATCGTTAATCCGGCTCCAGCCAGCAGCACAACGGAGAGCGCAACCTCCGCGACAACCAGCGCGTGCCGCCATCGATTCCGGGTACCCACCGCGCCCCGGTTCCCGCCGTCCTTCAGGAACTCGCTCAAATTGACGCGTGAGCCGGCCAGAGTAGGCGCAAGGCCAAACAGCAAACCGGTCGCAATCGAGATCGCCACAGTCACCAGCAGCACGCGCCCATCCACTGACGTTTCAGCGAAGCGCGGAATATCACCCGGATTGATCGACACAATCCCGCGCACAGCAATAAAAGCGAACAGGATTCCAAGCGCGCCTCCGCCCCCGGCCAGCAGCAAAGCTTCCGTCAGAATCTGCCGGACCAGCCGCGCTCTTTCCGCGCCGAGCGCCGTGCGGATACTCATCTCCTGTCCCCGTGCCGTAACGCGCGCCAACAGGAGATTCGCCACATTGCTACACGCAATCAGCAGCACTATCGCCACCGCGCCCAGCAGCAGCCACAACATCGCGCGCACTGGACCTACGATGGTGTCGACCAGCGGCCGCACCAGCGCCGTCCACCCCCTCCACTGCTCCGGATACAGCGAATTCAAGCGCGATTCGATCGTTCTCAACTCCGCTTGCGCTTGCCGGGCCGAAACTCCGGGGCGAAGCCGGCCAATCGCCGCATCCGCGCTGCTGAAGTTCACCCGATCGGATTTTTCGCGAGTGCTCAGCGCCAGCGGTGCCCAAATTTCTGCCCTCCCGTAGTTCGCCTTTCCGTACGGAACATCGCCCTCGAACGGATAACCGAACTCTCTCGGCATAACGCCGATGACCGTATATTTCTTCCGGTTCAATTGCAGCGTCGCTCCGATCGCGTTCGGTCTTGCGCCGAAATCCTGGCGCCATATCGCATCGCTAATCACTACCACCCGTTCGTGGCCGGGCCGGTCGTCCTCGGCGTCAATCGCGCGGCCGATCTCAGGCCGCGCCTGAGCGTCTGAAAAAAGCTTCCCGTCACCAGGGCGCCGCCTACCCGTGCCGCTCCATGGCCCGTCATCACGTTAAACATCCGCTCGTCCAACATCGTGAGCGAGATGAACGAGTGGCTCAATCTCATCCAGTCGTAGAAATCCGGAGTATTCGGCGCCAGCTCTTCCGGAACTATTCCTCCCTGCCAATGGCTGTTCGGGCTCCACAAATAGACCAAGCGGTCGGCATGCTCCATACGGCATCGAACGGATCAGAACCGCATTCACCAGGCTGAACACTGCCGTGGTCGCGCCAATTCCAAGCGCGATTGCAAGCAGTGCCGCCGCTGTGAAACCCGGCGCGCCCGCCAGCATCCTCGCGCCGTAACGCAGATCCGAAAGCAGGATGTGCCAATGTTCTTCGGCTGCGCTCCACGCTATATCCGCCAGCGTCTCCGGCCAAAGCCGCGCCATCGGCTCCTGGCGCGCGCGCTGCTCAAACACCTCCTCCATTTCCGCGCCGTATTCATGCCGGAACTCGGCCGGATAGGCGAACAGCAACGCGCGATAGATTCTAGCTGCGCTTGGGAACCAGGCCATACGCCCTCGCTTGCTCCAAAAGTTCCGCCATGCGCGCGGCTTCCGCCTTCGCGGTCTTGCGGCCCAACGCGGTTAACCGGTAATATCTGCGCCTCTCCTCCCCGCCACCCACATCCGTCCGCTCGCGATCGCGAAGCTCCACCACCAGACCTTGCTCCAGCATTCGCTTCATGGAACCGTACAGCGTCCCGGCGCTCAGCCGCAGCTTGCCGTGCGTTCGCGCCGCGACGTCTTGCATAATCCCGTAGCCATGCTGGTCGCGATCGGCCAGCGCGACCAGGATATGAAATACTTGCGGGCTCATCGCCCCTCACTATACCGCATCACGATATAACGTGACGTGATACACGTCCCGCGCATGTGCCAAAAGCAGAAGAGGTCAATGTCGTCGACTTAAGAGAGGGCTTTGCTTCGTCCACCTGAGGTCGCTCAGGCCCCTGGCTCAGTTTCAGCACTTTGCAGAATGCAAGGCGGCACCGATCCTTTATCTTTCGCATGGTCAGAAGAGGGGGTCACGTTTTCCACCGATTTTGGGCCAGGGCGGGAACGCTTGCGCAAGATAGTGAACAGGCAAAAACCTTCGCCTGGACGGGGCCGAGCTCAAGCTTCAGGCTGGATTCGATGGGCATCGGGATTTTTTGTAACGATGACGAGCTTGGAGCGAATGAGAGTGCCGGATTGAGCAGTGGCGCCCGTGTCGCGCCATCCGCACCGGGCCTTTACCCAAAGGGCGGCTGCCGCGATATTCGAGCCGGACTTCGCAGCCTGGTAAAGATGTTCGAGAACTTGCCGGTTCCCTTCGGCCGCGCCCTCACTCAGTTCGCGCTTGTAGGATCTTCGCAGTTTTTTGAGCGAGAGCTGGAGTTGGATTGCGATTTCCTGCTCGCTCATGCCGATTTCGGCGAGCGAGTGTACGCTCAAACGTTGTTCAGAGGATGGCGTTTGCATGAGCAATGGGCGCCGTGGCTGCTTCAGGCGGCAATTTTGTCAATCCGTTGGCGGCTGCGCGGGTAAGAAACTTCTGTTCCTGGATCTGAAGGTGGATTTGAGCGGTTGCGTAGCGGACCGTGTGGATCTCTTCGCGGCGAAATTCCTGTTTTTCGCGGCGCTGTTCGGCAGCTTGCGCGCGTTTTTCACGTTCAAAGCCAATTTCGTTGGACTAGCCTTTCTTTTCGGAGCTTTAGCAGGGCATTCAAGGCGCGCTGGAAAGCGCGATCGTGGTGGGCCTGATAGATGGTGAAGCGTTCGAGGTCGGCGAGGATGCCCATCTCGGCTTGATCGTTCTCGATTTGCTCGGGGGTGCGGCTGAGGACGACGAAGCAGCCTTCCTGATAGCGGCGGGCGCGGTCGGAGAGCCACATGTGCTCGGACATTTTCTTGACGAGCTCGGTTTCGAGGAGGCCCACGGGCTTCTGCTCGAGGATCAACTGGTCTATGAGATTGTCGTAGCGCTGCTGATCTTCGCCTTCGAGGACCTGGAAGCGTCCGAGCAGGCCGTGGACGAGACGGTTTTGCCCAACCGTGGCCTTGCCGGCGGCGCTGACCGGGCCGCAGCTTTTCTTTGCGTTGCGGCGGTTGGCCGCGACCTGTTTGGGAGTTGCCATGGGTGAAACTCTCTTTTCGGGGGTGCGCGGATTGTGCGCCCGACCGAATTGTGAAGGATGGGTGCGCGGGGTTGGGCTCGCGGCGGAGGGGTAACGCGTTGGTTTCTAAGGAGAAGAAAAATTCTGGAAATTTGAAATCAGTGTAGGCTACAAAGCCAGCGCCGAGACGATTCCCGGCGCGGCAGACACGAGTGTCCGGACGTCGAATTCGAATAGTTGGGCCTTGCAGATCACCTTGATGGCCTATCGTTCCGTGTCATGCTGTTGCCGGAATCATGAATGGCAAGTCATCGTGTGGTGTGGAAAGCGTGGCTGCAGAAGCGGAAGGCGTTTTTCGTTTACTAATTCGGCGTAAGCCGATGTCAATGGATCTTAAATGGGTTGTGGTTCTCCAGCGGGCACAGGGAACGATAGCGCGTTGTGCGGCAAAGTGGCGGGGCGGGGTGTCCTGGATCACTAAACACTGGGCGACCAGGGCGGATCTAAACCTTGCGGTGTCCACTTTCCGAGTGGCCGAGACTCGTGGAGTTGATGACACGCCCGCCTCGCGTCGGCTCTCACGGCGTTGATCAAAGCTCCTCTGTCGAGAACCCGCCGCAGGATATCGGCCGTCGTAAGAACTAGGATTCGGCAGATCCGTCTGGCGCGTTCGGCCACCACTGTCACACTGCCCTCTTGCGCCGTGTCTAAACTACAAGAGACATGCTGACGCATCCGAATCCGCTCGCCGACGCGGCCGAGACCGATGCCGAAGATCGGGGCCTCGTTCGGCTGGTGCAGTCGGGCAGCAAAGAAGCTCTGGAGTTGCTCATAAACCGGCACCAGCGCTGGATCTACAACATCGCTCTTCGGATGGTGTGCTTGCCGCAGGATGCTGAAGACGCAACACAGGAGATTCTCGTGAAGGTGCTCACGAAGCTGTCGACCTTCCGCGGGGAAAGCCAATTCCGGACATGGTTGTACCGGCTGGCGGTCAACTACTTGCTAAACATGAAGCGCGGCCGCGCCGAAGCCAAGGCGTGGACATTCGAGGACTACGGCCGCGAACTGGACCACACCCCAGAGGATGATCTACCCGCGCCCGATTCGGAGCGACCCGATGCGCAGCTGCTGTTACAAGAGGCGAAGATCGGATGTACTTCCGGGATGCTGCTGTGCCTCGATCGCGAGCAGCGGGTTGTCTACGTGCTCGGTGAGATCTTCGGTGTAACGGACCGCGTGGGAGCCGAACTACTCGACATCTCGCGCGACAGCTTCCGTCAGAAGCTGGCCCGCGCGCGGCGCGACCTGTGCAATTTCATGCAGGGCAAGTGCGGACTGGTGAAGGAATCCAATCCCTGCCGTTGCGCAAAAAAAACCCAGGGATTCATCAAACTCGGCTACGTCGATCCGCAAAATTTATTGTTCGCTCGCGAGCGCATCATCCAAGTCCGAGAAGTGTCGGGAAAACGGTCCGAGCAGCTCGATACGCTCTATGACGCATACGCTGAGATCCACCGGAGCCACCCATTTCAGGAATCGCCCGACTTCGCCGGCTCCCTGCGGGCTCTCATCGAGCGAACTAACTTTCAATCCTCTTTCAATATTTAGAAGAACCATGCATATGACCAATAATGTCGACAGATTTGCTAAGACCATCATGAAAACAACGCTGGGATTCCTGTGCGCTCTTTTGTTGACGAGCGGCATCGCTCCGGCTCAAAAGGAATCCACATCGCTTACGGGAGCGTGGCAGGTCACCAATATGCAAATGACAGGTGCAAATGTACGCACGGTCACCAATCCACAGCCGGGGTTATATTTGTTCACTGGAAAGTACTTCAGCCTCATGATGGTGATGGGGGACCATCCCCGTCCGATCCACCCTACGCTCCCTGAAATGCCGAAAGCAAGTGCGCAAGAGATCCTCGCCGTCTATGGCCCTTATGTGGCCAACACCGGGACGTACGAGGTAAACGGTGGCACGCTGATCATGCATCCGACGGTGTCCAAGAACCCGGAGCTGATGGGCGGAAGTGTCACTTACTCTTTCGAAATTCATGGAAACTCACTGACGCTGAAAATGGTGAAGATGGTCATGGGCGCGAGCGTACCTCCCCCTCCGTTGCCTCAGGCAATTTGGACGCTTACCCGAGCGGAATGAGGACGATTGGCGGCACGGAAATGGCCTGCGCTGTTTCACGAAGGTCCCGCGCTTAAATGTGATTTCGCCAGCTCGCCGGTCGCGATGATCGAGCGCGAGATTCTGAGCCGATCCTAAGGATAGGTAGACCTCATGCACACAGACACCGATACAGTTACTGAAACAATCATCTCGCTCGAGCGCCACGCGCTGGACCATTGGAACCGCGGCGATGTGGAGGGCCAGCTCAGGTTCTATGCCGACGACGTAACCTACTTTGACCCGATTACGGCGACGCGCATTTTGACGGCTGGCCGGCGGTCGCGGATTACTTCCGTACCGTTTGGGCGGGGAAGGTCAACATTCCTCGGTACGACATGGTTAACCCGCGCGTGGTAGCCGAGCCCGACATAGCTGTCCTGTCCTATAACCTCTTGAATTACTTTCCTGGTTTCGATGGCTCAGACACAGTCGGGACGCGTTGGAACTCAACGCAGGTCTACCGGCGAACCGGCGACCAATGGCGCGTAGTGCACGTACATTGGTCATTCACAAAGCACCCGGCCTTTGACAACATGATCCTCCAAGGCTAGCGCCCAAGGCTGCGCCTTTGATTATGCGATTATGCCCAGCCAGTTCTAACGCGAACGCATAAAGCAGGATCACCGGCAAATCGGAAGTTGAGCGCTCCAAAGCGAGATAGATCGCCGGTGACGGCCAAGTGGCGATCTGGCCGTCGCCTCCCGGCAACTCCGGATTACGTGACCCTTCCCGACCAGGCAGGAGTTAATTCCCTCCACCGCTCTGGCAAGTCTCAGCATCGGCGACAACCGGTCAATGTGGATACCGAAAGGCAGCGAAATCCTGCGTCTGTACGCATACCTCCGCCCTGCTCCCGGAACGATTCCCGAGATGCGACTCGACTTATTCGGTCTGCGGCTACACCGTTGCAATCAGCTAGAAATCGTGAAGGGCGGGCCCATTTTCGGACACCTGAACCGAAAATCGACCACCGACTGACCTTACCGTTCAATAGAATCAAGCACCTACTTAGGAAGTCAACCTGCATCCAAAGGGCAGGAAACCACATGCGAGGCGTCCTTGAAGACCTCCGGTATGCGATGCGTGTCCTCCGCCGGACCCCGGCCCTGACAGCGGTCGCAGTGCTTACTCTGGCGCTAGGTATTGCCGCTACCACGACCGTCTTTGGCTGGATCGACGGAATGGTCCTACACCCGTTCCGCGGCGCCAGGGACGACGGACAACTCGCCGTGCTTGAGTCCGTCAGTGCCAGCGGCCTGCAGCATCAGGTTTCGTACGCCGACTTCCGGGACTTCCAGGACAGCCTCCGCAGTGTTTCCGGATTGTTGCTGAACCAAAAGGGCCCCGCCTCAATCGGCGAGGGAGAAAAGCCCTATTCCGTGTGGTACGAAGGGGTCTCCGGAAACTATTTCGACGTCCTGGGCGTAAAGCCGGTCCTGGGTCGCGCGTTCACTCGTGACGAATACGGCGACCGGGCCAAAGCGTTCACGGCAGTCATCAGCTATCGGCTGTGGAAGAACTATTTTCATGCCGACAAGTCCGTCCTCGGCCGCACCGTGCGGATCAATCGGTACCCGGTCACCATCGTCGGGGTAGCGCCTCCGGAATTTGGCGGCGATTTCCCGGGAGTGGCGCTCGACGTCTGGGTTCCAGCGCAGCTGGCTGGAGAACGCGAGCGCGATGCGCGGCACTTCAATGCCATAGTCAGGCTCAAACCCGGCGTCAGCGTCTCGGAGGCAAACGCCGAGGCGGCGACGGTTGCCGCGCGCCTTGCCCGTAGCTTTCCGAAGACCAACCTGGGGATCGGCGCCCGGATCGTACCGATCTGGAGGGCGCAGGAGGGGGCGTCGAGCATTGTGGCATGGCCGCTGGCCATCCTCGGTGCGGCGTGTGGACTCGTGCTGCTGATTGCATGCGCCAACGTCGCCAATCTTCTATTGGCTCGTTCCGCAGCCCGGCAGACGGAGTTCGGCATCCGCGCTGCCCTGGGCGCCAGTCCGGGTCGTTTGAGCCGCCAGTTGGTTTTTGAAAGCCTGCTTTTGGCGGCCCTGGCAACGCTTGTCGGGTTGCCGCTGGCTCTGTGGGTTGAGAATGTGCTGATCTATTTCGTACCGCCCACAGGAGTGCCGGTGAGTTTCAACGTGCAGCCGAGCGCCCGGGTGTTCCTGTTTGCCGCTCTGGTCTGCTTGGCTTCCGCGCTGCTTTCCGGGATTCCGCCCGCGTTTCAGTTGGTGCAGCGCAGCCTGGTGGATGCACTGAAGCAAGGTGGAAGAGGCGGTACACGGAGCGGGCACGCGAAGCGCATCTCCGGGGCGCTGGTGGCAGCCGAAACGGGGCTGGCGCTCGCGGCTCTGGTGATGCTCGGACTGTTTGTTCGCAGCCTTTACGGGTTAGAGAACACCCCGGCCGGTTTCAATCACCGCAACGTGACGGTGTGCCGTCTTTTTCTGTCGACGAACAACTACACGGCCAGCGAGGAGCAGGAGTTCTCGCGGCGGCTCCGCGACCACCTGCTGGCCGCACCAGGGGTGACAAGCGCTGCCTATTCCGACTCCATCCCGCTGGGCTTCGGGCTGGGAAAGTGGAACAGCATCGTGGTGGAAGGGTATGCGTCGCGGCCCGGCGAGAACCTGGATGTGCATCACGCCGAGGTGTCGCCCGGCTACTTCGACGTGCTGCGGATCCCGCTTCTCGCCGGCCGCGATTTCCGGGCGGAGGATAACAAAACGGCGCCGCGCGTCATGATCGTGAACGAGTCTTTCGCACGGCGCTTTTTCGACGGGCGCGACCCCGTGGGGCATCGGGTGCAGATTTACGGCAAACCGTTCAAGATCGTAGGAATGGTAAAGGACAGCAAGTACTTCAATCTGTCGGAAGCGCCGCAGCCCTACTTCTACATGTCCTTCGACCAGGTGCACTCCGGCAGTGGCGAAAACGGAGTAGCCCTCTACGCCCGGACCGACCGTAACGCGCGCGATTTAGTCCCCGTACTCCGCCGCGAAATGTCGGCCATCGATCCGAATTCCGCCGGCCTCACGGCCATGCCCTTGTCGGATTACATCTCGGCTGCCTGGTTTGGGTCGCGGATCGCCTCGTCGTTCCTCGCAGTGCTCGGCGCCATTTCCATGCTGCTCGCCGGGGTAGGTCTTTATGGAGTTATGGCTCACTCGGTAAGCCAACGGACTCGGGAAATCGGTATCCGCATGGCGCTGGGGGCCGACCGTGGGGGCGTGCTTCGGATTGTCATGAGAGAAGGCTTGCTGCTGGCTTTATTGGGGATCGCCGCCGGCCTCGCCATCGCCCTGGCAGCGGCGCCGCAGATCGCGCCTCTGCTTTACCAAGTCAGTCCAGCCGACCCTGTGAGCATAGCGGGGGCAGCGCTGTTCCTTATTGTGGTTGCGGTACTCGCGAGCCTGATCCCAGCGCTGCGAGCCACGAGGGTTGACCCGATTCGCGCGCTCCGCCAGGAGTGACCGGCTGCGCGCTGGTGGCAGCGCCAGCCGGCATTTGGCCGGTTGATCAAGAGAGCGCCTGCTGTGTGCACCCGGTTGTGTAACGCCCGACGATGAGAAGCGGCCGACCTCGGATTGATCCACGGTAACGGCCCAATGTTTACCGATTCTAGGCGAACGTTCACTACATCTCTTTGAGGTACTCATGTACGAACTGGACCGCCATCGCGCCTTCGCCCACCGCCGAAGCGACTCGCTTCACGGACCCGGAGCGCACGTCTCCCGCGGCAAAAACACCCGGACGGCCAGTCTCCAGCAGGAATGGCGGCCGCGCGATGCTCCACGATCCCGACTGCGAGAGAGCCGGTCCCGTTCGGACGAATCCCTTCGCGTCCCGCTCAATCTCCGAAGGTAGCCAATCCGTTCGAGGTGTCGCGCCAATGAAGCTAAACACCGCCGGAGTCTCTATAGTTCGCCGCTGCCCTGTTTTGGTATTTGCGATCTCGACTGCCTTTAAATGACCGTTCCCCACCATCCGCCGGATGACGGTCGTGCACAGTAGCTCAATATTCGCGGTCTGCTCGATGCGGTGGACCAGATAGCTCGACATATTCTTGTTCAGGTCATCGCCGCGAATGAGTAGCAGCACCCGGCTGGCGTAGCCCGCCAGAAAGACAACTGCCTGCCCCGCCGAGTTCCCGCCGCCCACGACAATCACGGGACAGCCACGGCAGAGCAGCGCTTCGGCCGTGCTTGCCGCGTAATAGAGCCCTGTACCTTCGAATTGCTCAACACCTTCAACATCCAGCCGCCGATACTGAGCACCCGTTGCGATCAGGAGGCACTTGGCAGTCACGGGCTCTTCGCCACCGGTGTCGAGAGTCGCATACCGATTCTCGAACGATAAACGAGTGGCCGCCGTGGGGATGGAGAGGTGCGCACCAAATTTATTGGCCTGGAGGGTAGCCCGATCTGTCAGTTCGGCACCCGTCAACCCTGTGGGGAAGCCGAGATAGTTTTCAATCCGCATGCTGCTGCCCGCTTGGCCACCGGGAGCCGCACAATCCAGTACGGCTGTGCTCAGCCCTTCCGACGCACCGTAAACCGCTGCCGCCAAGCCGGCCGGGCCCGCCCCCACGACGAGCAGATCAAAAACGGTCTGCTCCAGCCGTTGATGAAGGCCGATTTCATCCGCTAAAGTCTGGTTCGACGGATTGCGCAATAGCAGCATATGCGCGCAGGCCACCACCGGGGTTTCGGCCTCCGTTACGCCGAATTCTTTCAGCGTCCGATCCACCTGCGGGTCCGCTTCTAAATCTACCCAGGTGAAGAGCACGCGATTCCTGGAGAGAAAATCGCGAATGCGAAATGTATCCGGGGAATAGCGCGAGCCGATCACACGCAAGCCAACGAACTCAGGCGACTCGCGCAGTAACTGCCGGCGCGCGATAAAAGCCTGCAGAATAATGTCGCTCAAGCCGGGACACTGATTCAATACGTGACGCAGAGCCTCCTGTGAGACCTCGTATACCTGGCAGTCGCCCCGAGCGATTGCCGTGATCATGGCAGGTATGCCTGTCAACTGTGAGATCTCGCCTGTGAATTGGCCTGGCCGGTGGACGGTGATCGTCTTCGGCGCGTCGGCGGAGTAGTCGAGGATTTCAATCTCGCCTGATTGAACAACGAAAAACTTGGACAAACGATCACCGACGTGGATGAGTGTTTCGCCATCGCGGTATCGTTTCGGGGCAACGGCCGCGCAGTTGGCCAATTGGGCAATCTGGTCCGCATCCAGGACCGGAAAGGCGATTGACTGCAGAGTATGTTCGGCCATGGCGCACTCGCTTACTCCTGCTCTCCAAACACTTTCGCGTAGGTCTTGCCGTAAGGATAGAAACGATCTTTCTCGCCCCGTTCCCAAGCGGCTTTCATCTCGGGCTTAGTAATGTCCCAATCCGGGCGGCACTTTTTTAAGACTGCTCTTAGATCCTGTCGCAACTCTTCCATCGTGGGCCGGCCGAAGAACCAGTAGCCAACGTAGATCTTAAAGACGATGAGTCCAGGTTCGAGCACAATTGTGTGCGGGATCATCGGATCGTGCGTTGGATCGGTATACTCGGCGATGTCGAGATCCTTTTGCACCTTGCGTCCCGCGTCGGACAAAAATGTCCAATGCGCTCCCACGCCAGTACGGTACTCGTTAGTCGTCGCCAGGTTGTCCGTGCTGATAGTGACCAGGCGGCAGTAACCGACTTCCATTTCGCGATAGAGTTCGACCAGACCCTCTGCCTGCCGACGATCTTTTGGACAGAAACCTCCTCGGCTGAGAACCAGGATCATCGGATCGGGCCCTTGCAAATCCGAGAGCTTGCGGTGTTTACCCGTGTGATCGGTTAGCTGGTAATCGGGAAATACCGCACCGGGTGCAATGTCTGGTCGCATGAAACAGAACCTCTCCTTTCGCCAGACGACACGCAGTGCGGCCGGCGCGTTCATTTTATATCCGGTAGTTCGTCCGATGCTTGACAGATGAGGCCAGCAGAAGTGAAGATTCTTGCCAAATTAGCTTTTGGAAAAGCATCAGCGCTGAATGCGGTAACGTGTGAACGGCCCAGTGTAGATCTATACCTCGCGACTACCGCGGATTTACGACCGCAAAACGGGTTCTCTCCGGATGTCCGACGCTCCGGATACAATTCGTCAACAGTACGCCAACTCGCGATCCGTGTAGCTGTTCATACTTAAATTAAAGAGTGAGCGCGCGGAAGGACTTCGAGACTGTGACGCCTCAGCCAGTTGATTGATTATCATTTCTGGTGGACAAAAGTCTCTCGGCCATCCGGGATTGGACTGAGCAAATGGGCACTGACGTTCTGAAGCCGGTGGCGAACAGCGCGCGACGTTATGAAGCGGTGCTTCGCTTAAGCGAGGCGCTTTCTATGTGTCGAGAGCCGGAGGAACTGACGAAGACCCTCTCAGAGCAATTGCGGGAGTTCCTCGACTTTTTTCAGTTCTACGTGATCGTCTACAAAGAGAATTCCACAGACGTTGAATGGGCCGTGCTGGGTTCTGAGAAGAGCCTTATAAGTGCGTATGCGGATGTGCCAATCGAACAGCGGCCATCGTGGCGCGCCTACACCACGCAGGAACCGTTCTACATTGCTGACTGGGAAACCGATGAAAGGGTTCCGGCGCGGCTGAAACAAGGCATAGCAGCCCAACGGCTGGAAATCGGTCCTCTGGTTTTTGTTCCTTTGACGACGCCGCACCGGCGCTTGGGCGCTTTGGGCATGTCCGGCTCTCCTGGAACGCTTTACAGCAGCAACGACATTAGCTTTCTGCGCCTGATTGGGCGCGTGGTCGCATTCGCGATTGACGACAACTTCAATCTCAGACAGGCTGAGGCAGCACAGGCAGAATTACAAAGACAGAATGACCGGCTCCGGCTGCTCCTGAAGCTGACGAACCAGATCACCTCGAACCTGGAGCTTCGGGAAGTGCTGCGTGCGATTTCAGCCAATATACGCGAAGTCATGCATGGTGACGCCGTACATATTTCGCTTCCCGATGCGGCATCTGGAAAGTTCCGCGTGTATGCCTTGGATTTTCCGGAAGGCAAGGGCTTTGTTAAGGAAGAGATGCTTATCACACCGGTCGGCGCTGTCAAAAGGGCCCTTGAAAAATTGGAGCCGGCTGTCAGAAGCACGACCGATAGAGACGAGTTCCCTCCAGACTATTATGAGTTGCTGGTCGCTGAGGGAGTGAAGCGACAGTGCGTGATACCACTTGTGAACCGGGGTCGAGCGATCGGCGTTCTGGCGATTGCCCGGATTTCGGAGGGCCCCTTCTTGCCCGACGAAATCCAGTTCCTCGGCGACGCGTCAGGCCAGATCGCCATCGCCATTGAGAATTCCCTCGCGTACCGCGAAATTAGCCAACTCCAAGAGAAACTGGCTCAGGAAAAACTCTACCTCGAAGAAGAAATCCGCGGCGGAATGGATTTCGACCAAATTGTTGGCAACAGCCGCGCGCTAAAGCAAGTTTTGAAACTAGTCGAAACCGTCGCTCCGAGCGACTCCACAGTTCTGCTGCTTGGCGAGACCGGAACAGGAAAGGAGCTGGTGGCGCGCGCCATTCACGAGCACAGCCGGCGTAAGGAGCGCATATTCGTGAAAGTGAACTGTGCTGCCATTCCAACGGGTCTGCTGGAGAGCGAGTTATTTGGACATGAGAAGGGAGCATTCACCGGCGCTATCAGCCAAAAAATTGGGCGGTTGGAACTCGCCGACCGCGGCACACTTTTTTTGGACGAGCTGGGTGACATTCCGCTTGATATTCAGCCAAAGCTGTTGCGCGCGCTGCAGGAACAGGAGTTTGAGCGGCTGGGAAGCACGCGTACTCTGAAGGTCAACTTTCGTCTGATCGCGGCGACCAATCGCAACCTGGAGAAGATGGTTGCGAACCGCGAATTTCGCAGCGATCTGTACTACCGATTAAATGTCTTCCCGATCCGAATACCGCCCCTCCGGGAGCGCAAAGAAGATGTTCCTTTGCTGGTTGGTTACTTTGTTCAGAAATTTGCCAAACAAACGCAGAAGAATATTGAAAGAATTCCCAAGGCTGTAATGAACGCACTCACAGCCGGGCAATGGCCGGGGAACATCCGCGAATTGGAGAATTTCGTTGAGCGCTCCGTAATCCTGACGCGCGGCAAGTCACTTGAGGCCCCGCTCGCAGAGTTGCGTCGATTACACATAGACGAATACAAGCACGAGGCGCAACAGGGGAATCAAGAAGATATTGCTCGCATTGTGGAAGAAACGATAAAGGCGCTGAGTGCTAAGCAGAGCGCTACTGACCATGGTTCCAAGAAACAGCGCGACGAGATCGTGCGCGCACTCACTGAAAGCAAGGGTCGCGTTGGGGGATCTAACGGTGCTGCCGCGCGCATGGGCATCAATCGCACCACGCTCCTTGCCCGGATGAGAAAGTTTGGCATCGATCCCAAGCAGTACGACTGATATTCGGTTCATTCGCATTGTCAAGATCCCGTTGACACTCCTGACTCTCGACAGTCTGCTTTTCAAGCTCCTCCTGAAACCTCAAGCAGTTACAGCTCAGAAGTTTTTGGTGCATGCGTTGCGGTGGTGGACGGTGAAGGACACGTGCGCATGTTGAAGATCTCGGTTGTCGAGGGTCCGCGCCAGCGTCGGCTGGTCCTGGAAGGTAAGCTGATCGCACCCTGGGCCGCTGAGCTCATAACCGCGTGCGAAGCGGCCAGAGTGGACCTTCACGGCCGTCAACTCCTAGTTGATCTGAGGAGTCTAACGGCGATCAGTCCGGAGGGAGAAAGCGCTCTGATGGAGTTGATGAACGACAAGATCCAGTTCCAGTGTGGCGTGTTTATGAAAGAGGTCTTAAAACGACTTGCCCGTAAACGCCAGACGACGTCACAGCATCCAGCGAACGAAAACTCCGATATGGATTACGACAGCTAAACGCCGCAACACCTCCTGATCAACAACTGGCTCTGTCAAACGTCTTCTTGACAGTTTTGACATTTATCCGGCGGTTGATGATTGCATTTGCCCCCGCGCCCCTAAATATCAATTGCTTACCGGAAATTCCGAGTTGGCACCAGCATTGCGCTCCACTGAGCGGTGAGGGAATCCTGATGCAAACACTTCAAACTGACTACTTTGCTGCCTATCGCAGCCTAAACCTGACGCGCGACACCAACGGTGTGCTGGTTGTAGAATTCCACAGCAACGGCGGGCCGTGCACTTTCTCGGCGCTCCATCATACGGAGGTTGTTGACGCTTTTCACCGGATTGCGCAAGATCGAGCGAACAAGATCGTGGTCCTGACTGGCGCAGCCGGGGACTTCATTATCGGCGTCGATTGGGGATCTTTCGGCGACGTCGCGGATCCTGCTGTTTGGAGCCAGATTCACGACGAAGGCGCCCAGGTTTTGGAAAACATAGCCAACATTCGCGTGCCGGTCATCGCGGCGATCGAGGGTCGCGCGTATATTCACTCCGATTATGCGCTGCTCGCCAATGTGATTGTGGCGGCCGAGGGAGCGACCTTCCAGGATGTGGGGCATTATGCCGCGGGCGTTGTGCCGGGTGACGGAATCTTTACCACCTGGAGTTATCGCGCTGGAGCAGGACGAGCCGAGGCGTTCCTGTTGAACCCGCAACCGCTGCCGGCGCGTACCGCCTATGAATGGGGAGTGGTCGCGGAAGTTGTGCCGAACGGAAAAGCGCTCAGCCGGGCGCGTGAATTGGCGGAGTTGTACTTGAAGGCTCCTGAGGTGACGCGCCGCGATACGCGCGTCCACTTCATTCAACCCTTGAAGGAGCGCATCGTGCGGGAAGTTGGCTACGGACTGTCGCTCGAAGGAGCGTCGTCGGCCGATCTCATCAAATCAAAGCAAGCCAGGAGTGAACCTGCCGCGCAGAAAAGACAATCCGCATGAATAACACTAAAAACACCCGGATAAAGACGCAGCCGGAAGAATTCGATCTGGTGATTCTCGGCGGCGGCACGGGATCGACCATTGCTGCCTGGACGTTTGCTGGACAAGGACAGCGCGTCGCGGTTATCGAACGCAAATACATCGGCGGATCGTGCCCAAATATCGCCTGTTTGCCGAGCAAGAACATCATTCACAGCGCGAAAATCGCCTCGTACGTTCGCAGAAGCGAAGAGTTCGGCATTCCCAGCAGAGACTTCGCCGTCAATATGCGCGCTGTTCGGGAGCGCAAACGCAGGATGGTATCGAGCTGGAATGACGTATACATGGGCAATTACCGGAGAACCGGCGCGGAATTCATCCTCGGCTCCGGACGCTTCATTGGCTCGAAAACGCTCGAGGCCGCACTCCCTGACGGCACAACGCGTCAGCTCCGAGGAAACAACGTAATTATCGATACCGGAACGCGGGCTGCGCTCGAACACGTTCCCGGTCTGGTTGAGGCGCAACCGCTCACCCATATCGAAGCGCTCGAACTGGATGAAGTGCCCGAACATCTTCTTGTGATCGGAGGCGGCTATGTCGGACTGGAGCTGTCTCAGGCAATGCGCCGCTTCGGTAGCAAGGTTTCCGTCATCGATAGGAATGACCGCTTGCTGCACAGAGAAGACGACGATGTGACCGAGGCTCTCGGCAGTCTGTTTGAAGACGAGGGGATCAATGCCGTCTTGAACGCACGCACGAAACGCGTTTCGGGGAAGTCTGGCGATTCAGTAACCGTTGTTGTCGAACAAGGCGGGAAAGAAAAAAGTGTAGAGGGCACTCATCTGCTGGTGGCGGCTGGCCGAATACCGAACACAGAAAATATTGGCCTCGAGTTGGCGGGCATTGAAGTGACTCAGCGCGGGTACATCAAGGTGAATGAGCGCATGGAGACGACGGCGCCCGGTGTCTTGGCGATCGGCGAGGCGGCCGGCAGCCCGGCGTTTACTCATGTGAGCATCGACGACTTCCGTGTGGTCCACGACAGCCTTACTGGTGGTAAACGCGTGACCGCGGGAAGACTAATTCCGTTCTGTCTTTTTACCGATCCGGAGCTTGCGCGAGTCGGCCTTAATGAGAAGGAAGCGAATGCGCAAGGCATTCCCTATCGCTTGTTCAAGACTCCGATGGAAGCGGTGTTTCGCGCGACCACGCTGTCGGAAACACGCGGGTTCCTGAAGGCTCTGGTCGCCTCTGACGGGGATCGCATTCTAGGATTCACCGGTTTTGGTGTTGGCGCGGGTGAAGTCTTGGCTTCTGTCCAAATTGCGATGACGGCAGGACTGCCGTATACAGCGCTACGTGACGCTATCCTCACCCACCCGACATTGGCCGAGGGGCTCATACCGCTGTTTTCATCAGCAGCGTCAACGCACAACGTTACCGAGGCGGCATTAACAAGAGCTTCCGCGCTTGGCTTGGGTTGACGCTGTTATCACGAACAAGGTGAATATGAGCAGACTATCTGGCAAAGTGGCGATCGTGACGGGCGCGTCCAAAGGCATAGGAGGTGGGATTGCAACGGCGTTGGCTGCTGCAGGCGCGCGCGTAGCCGTGAACTATTCCTCCGATAGGGGCGGCGCCGAACGGATCACTCAGGCAATCACAGAAAGCGGAGGCGAGGCGATCGCGGTTGGGGCCGACGTGTCCAAAGCGGCAGATGTCGTGCGGCTATTCAAAGAAGTGGATTCCGCATTCGGAAGACTGGACGTTCTGGTCAACAACGCTGGCGTATTCCGCTTCGGCGCCTTGGCGGAGATTACCGAGGAGAGCTTTCACCTGCACTACAACATCAACGTTCTCGGGGCGATTCTCACCGTGCAGGAGGCGAGCAAGCGGTTCGGCGACGAGGGCGGGAGCATCATCAACCTCAGCTCGATCGTCGGCTCGCATCCCGTCGCCGGAGCCCTGCTCTATGCGTCCACGAAAGGCGCCATTGAAACGCTGACCAGGGGATTGGCGCTCGAACTCGCGCCCCGCAAGATCCGCGTCAACGCCATTGCGCCCGGTCATACGGAAACCGAAGGCAACCTAGCTGCAGGGACTTTTGAAGGCGCTGCCGGCGCCGTTCTCGCGGAGAAAACGCCGCTCGGCCGGCTCGGTCGTGTAGTTGATATCGCCCCGCTGGCGGTGTTCCTGGCATCAGACGAATCAGCCTGGATCACCGGCGAGGTCATTCGGGCCGCAGGCGGCCTGGTTGTGGCTAGGTGAGTACAACTGCTGACATTGCAAACTGCGACAACTGCTCCTGGATGCAATCGGCGGATAACGCTTGACGGCAGTCACCGCCTTCCCTCAGTCAGATCGATTGCCGATGACTGGGGCGGAGAAGATCGCGGACGCACTGCGCGCTGGTCCTGCCTTCATTACCAAAGATGCGACACTGCTCGATGGGCCCGCGGCGCCGGGAGGCGAATACCCGGTCCTTCGTAAAGGCGCGAACGAATGGACCTGCCTGCCCGGTATTCCCGGGTATCCCCACGCCGAGCCAGGGTGCTTCGACCCAGTATTCCTGCAATGGATTCAGGACAGCTTGGCTGGCCGCATGCCGCACATCGATCGCATCGGCATTTCGTACATGTACATGGGCGCTTGGGCGAAATCGGGGAAAGGCGGCGAGGAGTTTCATGTTGGTCCGCACCTGATGATCGTGAGTCCGCATCAGGACGAGTTTCAGGGGCTCAATCGCGATCCATCGAATGGAATGCCCTACGTCGCGCATCTGCCCAACCGCGCCGAACTATACCTGGTGATGCCGGTCCATCAATGGGACGAGCAGCACGCTCGTGAATGAGCAGGTCGCGTTCTGCAACGTCCAAATGCACCTGACCATATAACGCGCAACCCGCGGCTTTGAGGGTCGCCCTTGTCTAGATCGAGTGTGACGGCCAAGTGTTTACCGGATCAGTTCACTTATCCATAAACTCGGTTAGGCGGCTCCCTCAAGATAAACGGTATTACATTGGTCCACCGCATCCCGGATCTGAATTTCTATAAAACTTACGAACAATACCTGATCGTTGTTGACGATGTCGCGGGGCGAATCACATTTCTAAGCGGCGACCCTCCGCCGGTGTTTGCAGTCGATCAACTCGGCGTCCTCACTCCGTTGATGCCGAAATCCGCGCTAGCTAAGGGCGTTGCCAGCGTAGCCGGAAACTCCCTTGCCGGGGTCGGTCCTTCCTTGCCGCGCGTCGAAGCGAGATTTCCGGAGTAAACCATTAGAGCCGTACGGCGTCCCGGCGCTCAATCCTTGCGGACTCATGACTTCAACTTGCTAAAATCGGCGGGTGTCCGCTCAAGCACCCACCGCCGGCCAGAGCGCCGCGCACTTGAAGCAGCTCATTCGCGAAATCCCCGATTTTCCCAAACCCGGCGTCAATTTTTACGACATCACAACTCTGCTAAAAGACCGCGACGGGTTTCGCGAAACAATAGACGGGCTCGAGCGCCATTATCATCGCGCCGAAGTCGACGTGGTCGTCGGCATCGAAGCGCGCGGCTATTTCTTCGCGCCTGCCATGGCGCACGCCCTCGGCGCCGGCTTCGTTCCGGTCCGCAAACCCAAAAAATTGCCTTCGCTCGTCCGCAGCGTCGAATACGATCTCGAGTACGGAACCGACCAGCTCGAAATCCACGCCGACGCCATCGAACCCGGCCAGAAAGTGCTAATTATCGATGACGTCCTCGCCACCGGCGGAACCGCCTCGGCCGTCGCCCGGCTCGTCGAGCTGCTCGATGGAAAAGTCGCCGGATTAGGCTTCGTAATAGAGCTCACGTTTCTAAACGGACGCTCCAAGCTGGCGGGCCGCGACGTCTTCAGCTTGCTCCAATACTGAATGGTGCAGGTCACCGTCCCCTCTTTCGCCAAGCTCAATCTCGATCTGCGCGTCCTGCACAAACGTCCGGACGGTTACCACGAGCTCCGCACCATCTTCCAAACCATCAGCCTGAAAGACACCCTGCGCATCGAATTCGATTTTGCGAAACGAACCCAAATCGAGCTAAGTTGTTCAATCGACATACCCGACAACCTGGTAGTTCGTTCGGTAAAACTGGCCCTCGACCATCTCCGGGTGAAGGCCTGGGTTCGTTTCGTACTGGACAAGCACATCCCCATGGGTGCCGGCCTAGGCGGCGGTTCCAGTAACGCCGCTGCCGTCCTGCTCGCCTTACCCGCTTTGGCGGGTAAACCAATCCCGCTCCCGGAGCTAGTTCGTTTGGCAGAATCGCTGGGTAGCGATGTTCCCTTCTTCCTATATGGTGGTACCGCGCTCGGGATCGGGCGCGGCACCGAGCTATATCCTTTACCGGATCAACCCGCCCGGCACGCCGTGGTCGCCTCAACCGGGATTCACGTCTCCACGCCCGAGGCATACCGCGCGCTGGGCCGAACTGTTACAGATGCGTTGACTTCAACCGCCGAGTCCCCTATGCTGGGAGAGTTTCAGACCATCGCCTGGACTCTGGACGGCTCCAGTCTGGACCGGCTTCCCTTAAAGAACGATTTTGAGAAACCTGTCCTCCACCTTCATCCGAAACTTGCGGCTGCCATCCGTAAATTACGAAAAACAGGAGCCAAACAGGCGCTAATGACTGGCAGCGGGTCGGCAGTCTTCGGAATCTTCGAAAGTGCGCAACAGGCGGCGATGGCGGTCCGGTCGTTTCCGGCAAACACCGCTTGGCCGGTTCGTTTCGTAACACGGCAGCAATATAGAAGCGCCTGGCGGCGAGCGTTAAACCGGCCGATGGAGGAGAGTCGATAACCATGTCGGCGCCGAGACCAGCTCGTACGCTATACACCGATTTCAAAGTGTTTAGCGGAACCGCCAATCTGCCTCTCGCGCAAGAGATCTGCGATGCGCTGGAGTGTCCGCTCGGCGCTTCCATGATCAAGACCTTCGCGGATGGCGAGACGCATTTCCAGATCCAGGAGAACGTGCGCGGCACCGACGTGTTCCTGGTCCAGCCCACCTGCACCCCGGTCGATCATCACCTCATGGAATTACTCCTGATGATTGATGCATTTAAGCGCGCCAGTGCAGAGCGCATCACCGCGGTGTTACCCTATTATGGGTATGCGCGGCAGGACCGGAAGGACCGGCCGCGGATGCCGATTTCCGCGAAACTCGTGGCTAGCCTGCTCGAAACGGCGGGTGCCAGCCGGGTTTTGGCGCTCGATCTGCACGCCGCTCAGATTCAGGGCTTTTTCGATATTCCTGTCGATCACCTGTTCTCCGCTCCGGTCATGGTCGAGTATTTCGAAAGCCGCTACGACCGGAATGAGCTGATTATCGTTTCTCCCGATGCGGGCGGTGTTGAGCGGGCGCGATCGTTCGCGAAAAAAGTGAATGTGCCGCTGGCGATTATTGATAAGCGGCGCACGGATGCGAATGTAGCCGAAGTGATGAACATCATCGGCGATGTTCGCGACAAGCATTGTTTAATGGTGGACGACTTAGTGGATACAGCCGGCACATTGGTCAAAGGCGTCGAAGCGCTGCTCGGACAGGGCGCTCAGAGCGTGGCGGCCTGTGCTACGCACGCGGTCCTCTCCGGCGCGGCGGTGGAACGCATCGACGCCTCGCCGCTGCGGGAACTGGTCGTGTCGAACTCCATTCCGCTCTGCGAAATGGCACAGAAATCCGACAAAATCCGCGCCCTGTCGATCGGCCCGTTGCTGGCGCGCGCTATTCAATCGATTCACGAAGGTGGATCGGTAAGCAGATTGTTTATTTAAGGATTTGAAGGTAAGGACATGAGGAAGGACATAACTATCGCCGCCGAGCCACGAGACTCGCGCGGTAAAAACGAAGCGCGCCGCTTGCGCGCAAAAGGCTCCATGCCCGCCGTGTTGTACGGTGGCACGGACGGTCCTACTGCTGTGGCCGTGAATCCCAAGGAAGTCACACGCATCTTGCACAGCAAGGCCGGTCACAACACCATTTTTAATTTGAATCTGGCTAATAACGGCGATACGCCGGTCATGATCGTCGATTGGCAGTACGATCCCATCAAGGATTCGCTGCTGCACGTCGATTTGAAGCGAATCGATCTGACTCAGCGAATTACCGTCAAGATTCCGGTCGTCACAGAAGGCGATCCCAAGGGCGTCAAGATACAGGGCGGCATTCACGAAGTAATCACGCGGGAAATCGAAATCGAGTGCTTGCCGAATGAGATTCCGGAGCAGTTCACGGTGAACGTCTCCGAACTCATGATTGGACAAAGCATCCGCGCCGGAGACGTTCCGATCTTCGGCTCCATGCAACTGTTGAGCCCGCCCGACGCGGTCATCTCGCACGTGGTTGCATTGCGTGTCGAAGAGGCGCCTGCCGCCGAGGCCGTTGCCGAAGCTGCTCCTGCCGCCGAACCGGAAGTGATCAAGAAGGGCAAGAAGGAAGAAGAGGGCGCTGCCGCCGAACCGGCTGCTCCGAAAAAGAAATAGCTCGAGCGCCGCATGTACTGCATCGCGGGCCTCGGCAATCCAGGCATCCGCTATGCGGAGACGCCCCACAATATGGGTTTCTGGGTGGTCGACGAGCTGGCCAGGCGCTACGCCATTCAGATCGCGAAGAAAGAGCATGGAGCGTTGAGCGGGGTGGGCAAGATCCGGGACAAGGATGTCGTTCTGGTGAAGCCGCAAAGTTTTATGAATAATTCAGGAGCGGGGTTGAGCCAGGTGCTGAACTTCCGCAACCTGACGAATGAGAACCTGATTGTGGTCCACGACGAGCTCGATCTTCCTTGGGCCGCGTTGCGGATCAGAATGAACGGTTCGGCGGCTGGGCACAACGGTGTCAAGTCGGTGATCGCCGCTTTGAAGACGGATGTTTTTATTCGCGTGCGGGTGGGTATACGCCCCGATCGCGAAATTCCGGATGCGGCGGAATATGTGCTCGCTCCTCTGGAGCGGGAGATGAAGAAAGAGATGGACGAGGTCGTATCGTATACCGCGGATGCGGTCGAAGCCATCGTTGCCGAAGGCGCCAGCAGGGCCATGGCGAAATTTAATCGCCGCGCTGGAGGCTTACAAGAGGATACATGAGGATCTACGAAGAATTGTTCATCGTTCGTCCGGATGCCACCGAAGAAGAAGTGGATCCGCTGCTCGAACAACTCAAGAATGTGATCACCCATGAGGGTGGCACGCTCGACAAGACCGAAAAGTGGGGAGTTCGCAAACTCGCTTACCGGATTTTGAAATACAACGAAGGGCAGTACATTCTGCTGCAATTCTCCTCCGAACCTGGAACGGTGAAGGAAGTGGAACGGCGGCTTCGTGTTGCGGATTTGGTGGTGAAGCACATCACCGTTCGCATCGACGAGAAGCTGAAGCGGATTGAAAAGCGGAAAAAGGCGCGCGAGAAACGGGCGGCCCGCAAGCCCCCACCGTCGGCGCCTACCCCGGCACTCGCATCGCCCCTGCTGCCGGCCGAAGGCCCGGCGCCCGTGCCCGGTGCTCCCGGTGCTCACGGCGTACCGCCTGCACCAGCGGAAAAGACCGAATAGCGAGAATGGAGAAAGAGAGCCATGCCAGAACAAAGAAGTAGCCGTCCGATTGCGGCATCCCAACGTCCTACCGGCGGCGATAAAGTCCTCGCAACCGGCAAAAAGCAGTATTTCCGGCGCAAGAAGGTGTGCCGTTTTTGCGTCGAGAAAGTCGACGACATTAACTACAAGGACTTCAAGATGCTTTCGAGCTTTATGTCCGAGCGCGGCAAAATTACGCCCCGGCGTATCTCCGGCGTCTGCACGCCGCACCAGAAGCGCTTGAGCGAAGCGATCAAGCAGGCGCGCAATATCGCGTTGTTGCCGTTCGCGGCGCGAATGTAGCGCAGGAGAACATCCATGGAAATCATCCTCAGAGAAGATGTCGAAAAAGTCGGCGCGCGCGGCGCCCTCGTCAAAGTCGCCGACGGCTATGCGCGTAATTTTCTGCTGCCCAAACGGTTGGCCGTCCCAGCGACCGAAGCGAACCGCAAGATCGTCGAACAGGAGCGCCAGGCTCATGTGCGGCGCGAAGCCAAAGTCGCCAGTGAAGCTCAGGATCTGGGCCAGCTCCTCTCCGGCGTCACGCTAACCTTTCGCCAGAAAGTGGGCGAGAACAACCAGCTCTTCGGCTCGGTTACGGCAAAGGATATCGCCGACGCGCTCGAAGCGCAGAAGTTTCACATCGAGCGCCGCAAGATTCAGCTTGATGAGCCAATCCGCACGCTCGGCGAGCACCAGGTTACCTTGCGCCTGCATCGCGACGTTTCCGCTCCTATCAAAGTAATAGTAGAAGCGGAGCCGTAAGCGCTTTTGTTTCTCGACCCCGATAAACTTTCCGAAGCAACGCCGGCGGACGTGCTGGATGCGGCCGCGCGCGGTCACATCGCTGTAGACCAGCGCTTCCTTCACGCACTGGCGGACCGACAGTCCGAAGCGCTGCCGGCTGTTCTCGCATTTGCCGGCCGCGACCGAAGCGCCGACGCTGTCGATCTGGCGCCGGAGTTGATCGCGCTATTTCGCTATTGGAAAACTCCCGAAGCCGTTCCCTTCCTGATCGACTACATCAAAGAAGATCCCGAGGATGTGCCGGAGGAGGTGTTGGAAGCATTCGTTGAGATCGGGCAACCGGCTTTAGAGCCGCTGCTCGCGCTTTATGAAGAGCTGCCGGAATCAGGCAGATCGGATGTCGCTTTCGTGCTGGCCAGCTTGGGGGTTCGCGATCAGCGGATTCTCAAACTTCTGATCGAGTACCTCGAAGACGATATTTCCGACGCGGCGCTTCTGCTCAGCATTTATGGAGATCCTGCTGCAAAACCGGCCCTCGAAGCGGCCGCCGCCACGCTCGATGCCGAAGAGACCATCATGAAGCGCGATATCGGCGATGCGCTCAAAACTATCGCCGAGCCGCCGGCTAAAGCCCCGGCGGAAGATGAGCCACTCGATATCTGGTCCGCTTACCCGGAACGCTCCGACCCGCCTGTCGACCTGCTCGATGAAGACCAGCGCAGCGAGCTGCTGGATCATCCGGTGGCTGCGGTTCGCGCGGCCGCTGCGTACTCGTTCTTCAATCGCGAGCTCAACGCGGCGCAGCGAAAGAAGCTGCTCAACGCCGCCCAGCGTGACGAATCGCCGCAGGTTCGGGGGCGCGCCTGGGAAGCGCTCATGAATGAGACAGAACAGGTGGAGGTCCTCGAAGCCATGCTGGCGGCCTTGCGGACTCCGGCGCAAGATCCCGCCGAGCGTGGCGGCTTGCTGGTCGGCTTGGCCTCGGAAGCGGATCGCAACGAAGTGCGCGATGCCATAGTCGAGTCTTACTCCGAGCCGGGTGGCCGCGCGAAAGCTCTCGAAGCGATGTGGCGATCGGTGCACCCGAGTTTCCGCGATTATTTCGCGAAGCATCTCGACGATTCCGATCTGGAAGTGCGGCGCAGCTCGCTCTGGGGAATCGGCTATTACGGCTTGCGAAGCGAGCTGGATCGCGTGCGCAAACTCTTCGAAGAGGAACAACTACGATCCGACGCGCTGTTTGCCTATGCGTTGGCGCTTCCGGTGGACTTGTCGCGCGGCCGCATGAAAGGCGTTCTCGCGCGCATCGAGAAAGACGCGCACGGCCTGTCGGAAATAGAAGAAGAGCTGGTGAAAATGGCCCTCGACGAGCGCTTGATGCTGGCCGGCAAAGAACCCGTCTTCGCGCGCGAAGAAGACTGATTCTTTGGACCGAAGCGATAATGAAAACGTGTCGCCATTTGAGCCCATGAGCCCGGCTCCGCGTCCGAAGAGAAGATAGTGGAGCAATTGCTTCAGAGTACGGCGGGGCCCGGACGCGAGCTTCTCGACAATGTCAGCGACGCAGTAGCCATACTCGACTGCGATTGGCGCTGCACCTACGTGAATAGCCGCGCTGAGGCGCTAGTGCACATCCCGAAAGAGAAGCTTATTGGAAGCGTCCTCTGGAACGTATTCCCGGAAGTCGTAACGACTCCCAGCTATGAGCACTTTCAACACGCTATGCGCGCCGGCGTGCATACCCGCTTCGAGGCGTCCTACGCATCGAACCAACTGTGGGTCGAAGTAGACGCGTATCCAAATGCCGGCGGCCTCATGTTGTTTGTGCGGGATATTACGGGCCGCAAGCAGGCCGAAAACGAACGTGCCCTCCTGCTGGCTCGCGAACAGGAAGCCCGTGAAACAGCGGAGCTTCTGAACCGGGTTGGCCCGATGCTTGCGGCCGAGCTCGATCTGCAAAAACTCGTGCAGTCGGTTACCGATATTGCCACCAAGCTTACCGGAGCCGATTTTGGATCGTTCTTTCACAATGTGATCGACCGCAATGGCGAGTCGTACATGCTCTACACGCTTTCCGGTGCTTCGCGGGAAGCATTCAAGGGTTTTCCAATGCCGCGGAACACGGAGGTGTTCGGCCCCACGTTCCGGGGCGAAGGCGTGGTTCGCTCCGACGACATCAAGCAAGATCCGCGATACGGTAAGAATCCGCCATATTTCGGAATGCCGAATGGACATCTGCCGGTTCGCAGCTATTTAGCGGCGTCGGTCGTCTCACGCTCCGGAGAAGTGCTGGGCGGCCTCTTTTTCGGCCACTCTATGCCGGCGAAATTTACCGAGCGGCATGAAGCCATCGTCACCGGGATCGCCGCCCAGGCAGCCATTGCGATGGATAATGCCCGCCTCTTCGAACGGGCGCAATGGGTTCAGAACGAATTGAAGCGCTCTAACGAGGAACTGCGGCGCGCGAATCAGGATTTGGAAACATTCGCGTATTCGGCAAGCCACGATCTGCAGGAGCCTCTGCGAAACATCGCGATCGCCGGTCAACTGCTGAAAAGATCGCGCGTAAAGGAACTGCAGGGAGATTCACCTCGGTTGCTCGACGAGATTGTGCAGGGCGCTTTTAGGATGGAAACCTTGATTCGCGATCTCCTGTCCTACACGCGAGCGACGAAGTATGCGGAAGGTCCGCCGCCCAGGATTGAAAGCGGCGCAGTTCTCGCCGATATTTTACAGAATCTCAGGACGCAGATCGATCAGAATAACGCGACGGTCACCTCCACCGATTTGCCTGCCGTCCTGATGCACGAAGTTCACCTCGCCCAGGTATTCCAGAACTTGATCGCCAATGCGCTCAAATATCGAAGCACCCAGGCTCCGCATGTCCACATCTCCGCAGCCGAGCAGGATAACTGGTGGGTTTTCTCGGTAGCCGACAACGGAATCGGTATCGATCCGGCGTATGCGAACCAGATCTTCGGGCTCTTCAAACGGCTGCATACGCAGAGTGAATATCCTGGCAGCGGCATCGGTTTGGCAATTTGTCAACGAATTCTGGAGCAGTATGGCGGCCGCATTTGGCTGGACAAGTCCGCGCCCGGCGCTGGATCCGTTTTCTGTTTCGCCATACCCGTCCGCAAAATCCATTAAACCCAAACTCAGGGGGCGCTACTATCAACTTGGGGAGATCCGATGTCGCCGTGGCAAAAGCTTCTAGAGCGTCCAAGTCCGCGCGAACACCTTCTTCAACTTTGTGACGTCGACGGCCAGGCCCTCGCGAACAATGTAAGCCATTACCTGCTGGAGGGCCTGAACCGCGGCGACGGGTTGCTGGTAATTGCGACGGAAGAGCATCGCGAAGCTTTTTGCCGCTGTCTGGAAAAGCTGGGCGCGGACCCGAAGCGCGCGATTGAAAGCGGCCAGCTCTCGCTCCTCGATGCGGAAGAAATGCTCGCGCGATTCATGCGCAATGGCCAACCGGACTGGGATCTATTTGAGAGCGCCATCGGATCCACAATGCGAAAAGTTCGCCGCGCGGCCGATTCCGCCGGTTTGCGCGCGTACGGCGAAATGGTCGGTATCCTTTGGCAGAGCCGGCAATTTTCCGCCGCCATCCGCTTGGAGCAATTCTGGAACAAGCTCTTAAGCCGGTCCTCGTTCAGCCTTTTCTGTGGATATTCGATGGATGTTTTCGGCAAAGAGTTCCAGGCCTCCGCGCTGGATGCGCTTCTCTGCGCCCATACTCACCTGGTGCCTGGAGAAACGAATCGAAATCTCGAGCTCGCCCTCAACCGCGCGATGGAGGAAGTGCTCGGGCGGCACGCGCAGGATCAGCGCCTGTTGGCCAAAGCCGATTCCCAGCCATCCTGGGCCTTTATGCCGAGCGGAGAGGCGCTGGTGCTTTGGCTGCGAAAAAATTATCCGGAGAGCGCCGACGCAATCCTCGCTCGAGCGCGTCGTCATTATCGGATTCAAACTGAGCCGTTATTCGCCTGAGCGCCCCGCCGCGAGCCGTAATCGCCAAGCGCACGTGCTACAAAGAGCATTTGCTTGCTGAAGCGAATCTTTAGAGCGTTCCACTATCCCGATTTCCGCCTGATGTGGATGGGCGCCTGCGTCTCCACCATCGGCACGTGGATGCAGATCCTCGCGCAGAGCTGGCTGGTCTACGATCTCTCTCATTCCTCGATTTACTTAGGCCTCGACGTTTTTTTCGGCCAAATTCCGATCTTCCTGTTCTCGCTGTTCGGCGGAGTTTTCGCCGACCGCAAGAACCGCCAGACGATGCTGCTGCTTTCGCAAGTCATCCAGATGTGCTCGGCGTTCGTGCTTGCCGGTTTGGTGGCCACGCATGTCGTACACGTATGGCACATCTGGTGTTTATCGTTCACCGTCGGGGTGGCGCAATCTTTCGGCGGCCCCGCTTATTCGGCCCTGATCCCCACGCTGGTGGACAAGAAAGACCTTCAGAACGCGATTGCGCTCAATTCCATTCAGTTCAATGTGGCGCGCGTGGTGGGTCCGGCTTTGGGCGGTATCGCGCTGGCCAACGTCGGCGCGGCGTGGTGCTTCTCTCTTAACGGGATCTCGTTTGTCGCGGTGATTATTTCGCTGCTGATGATTCACCCTCACTTCGTGCCCGAGAAAACCGGCGAGTCTGTTATCGAGAGCATGCGTCAGGGAATCAATTTTCTGCGCAAGCGCGAAGGCATGGTAAGTTTGGTCGCCTTAGCGTTCCTGGCGACGTTTCTCTCTTATCCGCTCATCACGTTTTTACCCGTGATGGCGCGCGATGTCTTTCATGGCGGATCGAATACCTTTACGCTTTTCTTGTGCCTCTCCGGTTTGGGTTCCATTTGCGGGGCACTGCTGGTGGCCGGAAGTCAAAATCAAATTGGCCATGCGCGGCGATCGCTGCTGGTGATGCTGTTTCTCGGAGCACTAATGGCCGGCTTTGGTTTATCCAGAAACCTGGCATTGAGCTCCGCGTTCCTGTTTGGAGCGGGCGCTTCGTTGATGGTTGTTTTTACGGTCAACTCTTCGCTGGTTCAGCTTTATGTCAGCGATTCCATGCGCGGACGCGTCATGAGCGTGTACAACATCGCCTTCCGCGGAGGCATGCCGTTCGGCAGCGTCGTTTCAGGGCTGTTGATCAAGCAGACCTCGGCGCCGATCATTATGGTGGCCAATGGCGTGCTCGTTTTGGTGCTCGCGTTTTACTATTTGCTTATCGAGCGGAAAGTATCGAAACTCTGAGTTCCGAAGTACGTCCTTCCATACAATGAAAGCGAATATGCTTCGGAGTTTCAATTGACCCGCGCCCGATGGGCACTGTGCATCTGCATCGGTGCGCTCCTCGCGGCAGCCGGGCTCAACGATCTGGTAAACGCGCGCGACCGCCAGGATCTGGCAGGGATCAATGGAATCATCGATCGCCTCCAGCAGGCGGCGAAGCAAAATCCCAAATCGGCGGATGCTCAGTATCGGCTCGCTCTGGCTTACTCCTACGGCGCTGAAGTCGCGATCGAGCTTCATGACAAGCGAAAAGCGGAAGCGCTCGCCGAGGCTGGCTTAGACCCTGCTCGCGCGGCGGTGACGGACGAGGAATCGAATGCCGAGTACCACCGCCTGCTGGGCGCGCTGTGCGGGCAGGTGATTCCCGCGAATCCGCTGCTTGGAACGTTAAAATATGGCCCGTGCGCACGCGACGAAATAAATAAAGCCATACAACTGGACGATAAACTCGCGCTCGCGTATGTGACGCGCGGAATCGGCAATTACTATCTGCCCGCCGGATTGGGTGGCGGCCCGGACCTCGCGCTGAAGGACCTCGATAAAGCCCTTTCACTCGATCCCAATTTGGCGGAAGCTTATCTCTGGAAAGGCATAACGCTGCGCAAAGTCAATCAAAACGCCGAAGCGCGAAAAGCTCTGGAGCGGGCGTTACACCTCGATCCCAATCGCCTTTGGATCAAAGAGCAGATAAGCAAGACCCCAGCACAGTAAATGCGGAGAGCGCTTCTCCTCTGTTTGGGACTCGCCGCAATCACGTGGCTCGAATACGAGTGCTTCCCGGGACACACTTACTTAGAAGCGGATACGCAGATCTATCTTCCCATGCTGGAAAGGCTGGATGCTCCCGGCTTTTTATCGCGCGACTTAGTCGCTACGCACCCGAATGTTAGCTACACAATCTATGATGAACTTACTCTGTTTCTGCATGAAGCCGGGCATTTAGATTTCCATACCGCGCTTACCGCTCAGCAGCTCGTCTGCCGGGCAGCCGCTCTACTCGGCGTTTTTCTTTTAGCACTTTCCACCGGGTATCGGCGACATTCCCGCTTTTGTCCTTGCCGCCATCCTGAACCTTGGAGCAACGCTTACGGGTCCGGCGGTTTCGCTCGTCGATCGCGAGGCGGTGCCGCGCGCGTTTGCGTTTGCACTCGTTTTATTGGCGGCCGGATTAATCGCCAGGGAGAAACCGCTGCTTGCGGGATTAGCGGGCGGCATCGCCGCGGTATACGATCCGGCGATTGCGGCGCCCTTCTGGATCGTCGTCTTGCTCGCCGTCGCCTTCGACGCGCGATCGCGGCATCTCTTGCGGCCGGCGCTGCCGATTCTGCTCATCTTCGTACTGCTGCTCGGGAATCTGGCACAATTGCAGCCGGAGATCGTCGAGCGCCAGAATCTCTTCAGCCGAATTTCGGACCCCTTCGCACTGCTGCAGCAATATCGAACGCCGTTTGTGTGGGTATCGCTGTGGGCAAGCGACATGTGGCATTATTTGGCGATTTTCGTTTGCGGGCTGTGGGCGATAGCTCGGATCTGGCCGGTTTTGAATCGCCAGATACGATGGTTTTTCCTTGGCCTTCCAGTATGCGGTCTGCTGGGCGTGCTCTTTTCTTATCTGCTGCTGGATCGGCTGCGCTGGTCGCTAATTTCACAAATTCAACCGGCCCGCGCGCTTCTCTATACGGTTGTTTTCGCGTCGCTGGCCTGTGGCGTCGCCGGCGTGCGAGCGTGTCGCGCCCGGAAGATGCTGGAAGCGAGCCTCTGGTTCATTCTGATCTTCGCGCTTCCGATGAACGCGCGGGTTTTGGATTTAGCCGGATTCAGAAACTCTACCGATATCCGGCAACTCGCATTGGCAATCGTGCTCGCCTGCGTTCTGGCGCTGCTGATCGCGCAGTTCGGCAGCACACGCTGGAAGCCGGTGCTGCTGCTGATGCCGGTCGCGGCGATTTTCACGATGCCGGTGATCGGCGGCGTCACGGAGAAGCCTGAACTCTATCGAGAGAGCATCCAGCAAGTAGCGAATTGGGCGGAAAACGAAACCTGGGGCAGTTCCATGTTCCTGTTTCCCGATGCCGGGCGCGCGCTGTATCCAGGAACTTTTCGCGCCGAATCGCTGCGCGCGCTTTGGGTCGATTGGAACAGCGGCAGCCTGGTTCCGTATTTCGAATCCTTCGCCGCGGAATGGTGGCAGCGCTGGCAGGACACGATGCAGGATGGATTTTCTCCGCAGCGCTTAGAAAACATGCTGCCGCTGCCGGTCGATTATTACGTTCTGAAGCGCGGCAACCAGCTTCGCGGCATCAAGCCGGTTTTTCAAAACCGTGATTTCGTGGTTTACGATGCAGGCGATTTGCGTAGCGCGAGGAAGCCGCTGGTGCTAGCGCGAGCGGAGGACGCACGTTAGTGCTTCAATGCACGGCGCAAGTCTTTCCGAACGGCTCGTCTGTTTTACATTATTCGCGTTGATTTCCTGCTGGTGCTGGAAAAGCTGGTCGTGCATCGCCCAAAACGCTTCGCTACTTTGCAACCGGGCGCAGGCTGCGCCCTCCGCTGCCGCTCGCGCCCAAGGATGCATTGATAACGGGAAATGGTGGAAAACGATCCGGACCTGATTTTTTTCCGCAGGCAGAACCTGCTTCATTAGGTCGGCGAATCTCCGGCAGAAGGGGCACTCGAAATCCGAGAACTCCACTATCGTCACTGGAGCGTGGTCGAGCCCTTTGCTCGCTCCCTTATTTGGCACTAAACCGGCCATAAGGGCCGCCGCTTTCCGGCGCTCCTCCTCGACCGGATCGACAGTGGTGTCGAACAGCTCGTTCGTCAGAAAACGCCCGTCTGGCGATAGATACATCGTAAGCTGCCAGGATTTTACAGGACTCTTGCCTTCAAATGTAAGCGCACGGTAACATGAGCGCTGTGCACGGAAGGCTCGTCTCCCATCCTGCCTCGTTGATGAGACGATTTCAGGCAATTACCGAAAACTGCCACAACCGCCGCCCGAGTACCCTCCATCGACTCCTTGGATGGAGATTCCGACTTGTGATGCATCGTAGCTCTCTGTTTCGACTAGGATGAAGCGCGGCAGATTCGCGCCGCTACTGGGAAACGCCAAAAAGTCATCTCCTCGTTGCACATAGATCACGTCGCGACGTGCGGGTATCGGAAGGAGAGTCTTGCCTTTCGGAGCGTGATCCAAAATCACGCGGACGTGAGCTATAGGTGGCTCGGGCCGCTTCAGCAAGACCGAGTCGCCAGATCCTGGTTCGGTGCCTGAATTGAATTGAAGAACACCCGCAATGCCAGACCGCCTTAGACTCGACAGTTCCTGTTCCGAAAATGAATTAGAGGGATCCTCTGCCAGTGAGCTTGGAAGAGGAGCGACCGTAATGCCTTTCTGTCCGGGTATCAATTTGAAGCATTCGAGGCGAATCGCTGCGACATCGAACCCCTGGGAACGGGCGACCGCGTGAAAGTGAGCAGAATCCGTTGCCGAGTAGTTTGTGGTATGCCCATTCTCTTGCATTCGTGTAATCAACTGAGCGAGAACTTCACTTGCTTCACCTGAACCATGGGCGCTCGCCTTCTCCAACCATCGGGATGCTTCTTCATAAGAAGCATCGATTCCCAATGGGTTTTTCCGGCCCGTTCTCGCTGACGTTTCCCCGCGTTGGCCGCAGTCGGGTACGTCTTGGTTGGGCTTACCAGGACATTCTTCGGGAATGTATTGTTCACCAAGCATCAATTCCGCACCGACATCACCCGATTGAGCAGCATCCATGGTTGCTTTTCGATAAGCGTTCTGGTCTCCTGTTCGGACAAACGCCATCAGAGCTTCCTGGAGAGCTGAATCACTCTGGATCAATTCCGAAAGCGACAGCGCCGGAGGTTTATAACCACCCGAGGGCGGCATACCTCCTGTGTCGGCTGGCCGCTGGATGGCTATTGGCTCTTGACCCCAAAGAATGCACGCTTGAATCGAAATGATCAATACCGTCGCCCAACGCCCGCACTGCCATGGTTCGAATGTATCGCTCCTTTCAATGCCGCTCCAGAGTTTTGAGTCAAGCTTTAGGCGACAGGATCATATCCATGATCGTGTTCTGTAATGCTAGTCGCAAGTTTAAAGGCTTTTCAGATACTCGACGAGAGCCCATTTGTCGGAGTCTGGCAGATCGACTCCAAACGTGTGCCCAACGTTCGAGTTCCCTATGTAAGAGGTGTCGAAAACGAAACACGGCGCGGTGTGATCGTCCGGATCGTAGCCAACATGGCGAAGATCCAGAACACGACTGCCAACGCAGAACCGGGCGCTGCGGCTTTCGGGCCGTTGCAGCATTTCCCAGAGATTTGGTACTGATCCGTTGTGCAAGTAAGGCGCCGTCGCCCAAATTCCATTCAGAGGACGCGCCTTATACACTTCCAGATTCGGTTGCCCAGCTTTTACCTGCTTCGCGAAATCAGCAAGAACGTCGGGCAACTGCGGATTGAACAGCTGATCGAACACGCCCAACACGAAGAACACAGTTACGTCTTTTGAATAATCAATGGGTTGGAATCTCGCAAGCGGATGCAGTGGATCCACTAACTTTTGATTTCCGTTGAGCATTAGCGTCGGCACTTGACTCAGCCGGTACTGGTCCGCTTGCCCGCGATCTGTCCCTACCGCGTCGAGAGAGACAAGATGGATCGGCGTGACGCCTCGATCGCCCTTGTCATTCAACAACTCATGGCAGCCGGCGCACTTCGCCGATTGATAGACCTGCGCACCGCGCTGGACGAGCTGCGGGTCGAGGCTTCCAGGCCAGGTTGGCGAAACTAACTGCGTGATCCAGTGCTCCGCTTGCACGATTCCATTCTTGTTTATGCTGCTTGCGAACTTTGGAGGGCTCCCGATCACAGGGGACATTTGTACTTCGCTGAATACCCCCAGTGCTTCGCCGATATTGCGCAACTTCGAGCCATCGCCTTCCACACCGAGGTTGGCAGCCGAGCCATTCCACTGAACGCGATCTTCCTGAGCGATATCCCACAAACAGGGGAAAGACACCGGCGCCATCGGAGGGTGCGCGTACTTCTCATCGTTCCCCAGGGCGACAATTGCCATCTGGTTGAAGATGGTCCCAAAGGCGTCGACCCGACCGAAGCCGGCAGGAACGGGATGAGCGTTAATCCTCAATCGTTTTTGCGCCTGATCCCTAAGCGTCACGAGGTCTTCGCGCGTTGCGTGAGTTGCCTGCGCGAAGCGCGCAAACGTACCCGGATCTTCGACCGTCTTGTTCAGAGAGTCCAGCACAGCAGCAGAGAAGGAATCCGGGTCCAACATACTGGGGCCGCCCTCAATCTGCACGGTGTCCGCCCCGACCTTCCACATGCCGGTATGGCAGGCGGCGCAGGTCAGCCCTGCCCACGTTCCCGTACTGTCCTGGTGTTTTGCGAAACCGATGGGCAATCCTGTATCCGGCAGGGCGCCGGGGATAAATCCGAAGCGAGCCAAATCATCTTTTAGCAACCCGCTACCGTCCGCTTTTTCGAGGTGCATGAACCAATCCCAGGGCATGATCTTGGAGCCCTGGTCCAAACTCCAAAATTGGGCCGCGAACGGCCAGTTCTGTTTGCTGTCGGCAGCCCAAAACGGAGTCGCGGATACGAGCGACGCAACGACGAATAACGTCAGCTTCATTGAAGCCTCCCAAAGCCGCCGTTACAAACGTTCCTGGGAACAGGCAGGACGGCAGGAGGAGAGCATATCACAGAATCTGTAGTAGGCCAAAAAAACTAGGAGCGCATTCCGGTTTGGCCCCGTATTTCGCATGCAGATGGCGGGCACCCTCCTCAAGAACCTCCTCGAAGCTTGGGATTTCCTTTGAGCCAAGCGCGTCGGCGAGATGTACTTTGGGCGTTGTAAATTAATCGTTCCCGCTCGTGGTCGCACAACTCAGTAGGGATAAAAATGCCATATCGCATTAACCAGTTCACGAGTGGAAAATGGCGCGCAGAGGTTGCTAATGTCCGGCCTGGCCATGTTTAAGCCCGAGTCAATTCCCGGTTGCCCAATACCCGGATTTTACGTAAACTCGAAGATTCTTATCTCTGACTTCCACCCTGATCTTGCGGTATTTGCCATCGGCGGAATCGTTGGACGGAGTATAAGCGATCATATATCGTTCGCGCTCGTCATCAAAGGCGCGGCGAATGCCGGCAAGCAAGTTGTTGTTGTTGTGGAAGTAAATTCCACCCGTTGCCAAAGCCAATTGAGCCATGGCGCTTCCGTTTTCCCAGGCGATTGTATCCTCGTTCTTCATCATGTCGACCATCGCGTTTCCAGAACTCCACGAAGCATCTCCCCTATGGGACGCGTCGCCCAATCCTGTCGAAGCCGGGGGGTACAATCCGCGGGAATCCAACGCATACAAAACAACATTGCTTCTCTGCGCCAGCCGTAATAGCCCATCCAATTGAGGCTGCGCGTCGCGTTCGTCAAAACGCCACTCCGGATCGTTTGGGAAATAGGCAGACGCAATTCCAAAAAGCTCGCGGCCGGGGACCAGGTTGAAGCCGTCAGAGATCAGAATTATCGTTCGCTCGGTAGGTATGACCGCCGTGGCACGGATGATAGCGTTCAGCTCTTGCAGGAAAATCCGTGTAAGAAGGGCAGTGCGTTCCGCTGACTTGTCGATAAACATTCGAACGCGGCGTTTCATGTCCGAGCAGCGATCCGGGATCACACCTTGAACGCGAATGGCCGAAGCGCTGCAAGCAAGCGGCGAAAATCCGGCCAGCATCCCTCTTAACTGTTCACTCTCAGCGGCAATGTTCGACGCCTCGCCGTCTAGGACGCTGCTTTGAAATTTCTTACTGTTGAGTGCCGATAACACTAAGGAGGGATCGCGGGTTGAATCCTGACGACCTCGATTTTCCGGCTCAATTCATCAACGCGTATTGTGCCCTCGCATCGTGTTCCTGCTGGAAGAACTTCGGCAGTGACCGGATATGATTTGGTAACAGGTTGGGGCAGTCCGAACGGAAGCGCGTTGATCAGCGCACTGGCACCGTAGCATCAACATGCGTAAACCGCACGACTGCGGCGGTCCCCCGACCATTCGGCGAAACGATTTCGCTAGTGTCTGGGCCTATAAGGGTCTGGCTAGCAGCTGTCCGTTCACAAAGCCGTAGGCCATCGGCCGAAAGCAAGGTCTTACGCTGGCGGTAGCAGTGCGTGCTCCTAGTGTCGTGTTTCAGAACTTGCTTTAGCGATCAGTCCTTTGAAACTCATGCTGCCAAGACGAGCTTTGTGGACGGGGGACACGCCTGCTACTCGGACTCGGGCAGGTTGTCTGATCTTGCCCGGGGTGTCCCCAAGTGGCTTTGTCGAACTGATCCGTCAAGAAACTTCGGAAACATCACACTAGCTGCTCAAATTAATGCCCAGCTTTTTCAACTCCTCGGCGTAATAGCGCTTGTGCAGAATGTCGTATTCTTCGCCGCCTTCGGCGATGTCGCGCTTTTGGGTCCGGATCTTTTGGCGCGCGGCTTTGTCGATGCGGTCTTCCAACTGCAAAAGCTCGGTTATCTCGCGCACGATCTCCAGGCGCAGTTCATTCGGATCTTTGCGGACGCGGAAATCCCGCGACTTGCGCATTCCGGCCACGATCTTGTGCGAGATTTCGTTCACCCGGTCGCGCGACAGTTTCATCGCGTCGCCCGTGTCGCGGCCCGCGGCGCGCGTCAACTTGCGCTGCGCCAGCAACTGATTTTTGATTTTGCGAAACATCTCCTGGTAGGAAATGTTCTCGCGCCGCATGTAGTCGCTGTAGTCTTCCAGCAAATCGCGGACTTCATCGTTCAGCCGGTCCTCGGTCGAAAGATCTTCTTCGATAATCTGGCCGATGATACTGGCGGCCAGCGCCGGATTCGAGGTCTCAAACGCGGCGGGACTCAGACGGTTCACCAACTGGCGTGACAAATATCCAATAAATTCTCGGCCCAACAGCATCCGAGCGTAGTTTAACAATAGGTCTAACAATAGGCTACGTTTCGCCGCGGTGATTCGCCAGAAAATCGTTGTCGATGGCGCGCCGCCCGCGATAGCCGTCCTCGACTGGGTGCCAGAACGCGATACCCGATTCGCCCAGCTTCCAGCACAAGTAAACTTCTTTGCCCCGGTAGAGAGTGGGGAAATCTACCAGGCCGATATCGAGGTCTTTGAGCTGGCAGCCGGTCTCCTCGAACTTCTCGAGCGCCGATTTTATCGACCGGGCGGCGTCATCCTTGCGCGAACGAAGCTGCGCAATCCGTTCGCGCGGCGCGAGCATGCCGCCTGCCAACGCGATACGCTGCGCCACTTGGCTCAACTCCCCCTCGGCAGTTTCATATTGCCGCTTGAGATCGATCAGCGTCCGCAGAAGGCGCTCGATCTCGGGCAGCAGCCGTTCCGCCTCGAGTAGAGTGAAGAACCTTGCCACACCCCAGCGTAATACCCAGTCATTGCTTATGCTGAAAATTGCGGATCGGCATTCATACTTCGACGGCAGGCGCGCTGGAGCGGGCCGCGTTAAAGGCGCACGAGCTGGGCGCAAATACGTTCCAGATCTTTTCCGCAAGCCCGCGCATGTGGCGCGCCAAAGCGCCCGATACGGAACAGGTCAAGCGCTTCCGGCAGCTTCGGGAAAAGCACGATCTGGCGCCGTTGGTGATTCACGATAGCTATTTGATCAATCTGGCTGCTCCGCCCTCGCTCATACGCGCCCAATCGATTGACGGATTCCGCGGCGAGATAGAGCGCGCACTGCAGATTGGCGCCGAGTATCTGGTCACGCATCCCGGCAATTACAAGGGAATGACGGTGGAGCAAGGGATGCTCAACGTGGCCGAAGCGGTCGCGCTGGCGTGGCGCGCGGTCGATCCAGCCCTCAAGCAGCACCCGAAACTGACTATTTTGCTGGAGAATACCGCCGGCGCGGGCGCACAGTTAGGCGGCAAGCTGGACGAGCTTGCGGCGATTCGCGAGCTTGCCGAACCTTATCTCGAAATACCGATCGGCTATTGCCTCGATACCTGCCATTGTTATGTGAGCGGCTTCGACATTGCACGCGAAACCGGACTGAACAGCTTGCTCGCCTGCGCACAAGAAACTCTGGGCCTGGAACATGTGCCCGTGATCCATACCAATGACGCCAAAACTCCGTTGGGCTCGCACTCAGACCGTCACGCCCATATTGGCGCTGGTTATATTGGTTTAGAAGGCTTCCGCCGCATTCTGAACCATCCGGAACTGCGAAAGAAGGCGTTCATCCTCGAGACGCCCATCGACGAGCCGGGCGACGATCTGCGCAACGTAACAGCGCTGAAGGAGTTGGTATCCCCGAAAAGGCCTACGACCACCAGGAAATCGAAGCCAAGCGGCACCAAAGCTGGGCGCGCGATGCCTCGCTCTATGTAGCAGACACGCCCGAGCGGCCCAAATACTACGTGCTCGAGATGCTGCCCTATCCGAGCGGCAAACTGCACATGGGCCACGTGCGCAATTATGCGATCGGCGATGCGCTGGCGCGCTACATGTGGATGCGCGGCTACAACGTTCTGCATCCCATGGGCTGGGACGCCTTCGGGCTGCCGGCCGAAAATGCGGCTATGAAGGCCGGGCGCGATCCGCGCGAGTGGACGACCGGCAATATCGCGCATATGAAAGCGCAGATGCAGCGCCTCGGGTTCGCCATCGATTGGAGCCGGGAAGTTGCCACGTGCGAGCCAGAATATTATCGCTGGAACCAGTGGTTCTTTCTCAAAATGTTCGAGCGCGGCCTGGCGTACCGCAAGGAAGCGCTGCTGAACTGGTGCCCGGAATGCGGCACCGTGCTGGCCAATGAACAAGTGGTGAACGGCTGCTGCTGGCGTCACGAAACCACGCCGGTGGAGCAGCGCGCCATGCAGCAATGGTTCCTCAAAACGACTGCGTACGCGGGCGAATTGCTCGACGACATGCAGCAGCTTGAAGCAGGCTGGCCGGAGCGTGTGCTGGCTATGCAGCGAAATTGGATCGGCCGGTCGGAAGGCGCGGAAGTCGATTTTGGAGTAGAAGGCGGGCAGCGCAAAGTGCGGATCTTCACCACCCGCGTCGACACCATTTACGGCGCGACCTGCCTGATCCTGGCGCCCGGGCACCCGCTGGTCGAGGAACTCGTCCAAGACGAGGAAGCGCGCTTGAAGATCAAGGAAATGATCGATTCCATGGCGCGCCAGGACCCCGGCGACCTCGAAAAGACCGGCCTGTTCACCGGCCATTACGCAATCCGTCCGTTCGATGGCGCAAAGATTCCCATCTGGATCGGCAATTTCGTGCTGATGGGATACGGCACGGGCGCCATCATGGCGGTTCCGGCGCACGACGAGCGCGATTTCGAATTTTGCCGCGCCTATGGCATCCCGGTTGTGCCGGTGATCCGGCCCGTTGACGGACCGCTGGCCGATGGCGCGTCGATGACCGAAGCATTTCTCGACTATGGAATTGTAGAGAACTCCGGCGAATGGTCGGGTCTCCCGAGCGCCGATGCGCGCCGCAAGATGGCCGCGTTCGCCCGTGACCACGGCTTCGGAGAGGAATCGATCACCTACCGGATCAAAGATTGGGGCATTTCGCGCCAGCGGTATTGGGGGACGCCCATCCCCATCGTCTATTGCCCGCAATGCGGCGCCGTCCCGGTCGCGGAGAAAGATCTGCCGGTCGTGCTGCCTTCAAACGTAAAGATCACGGGCAAAGGCAGATCGCCGCTTGAGGCGGTGGAAAGTTTCATGCATGTCGCTTGTCCGCAATGCGGAGGCGCCGCGAGGCGTGAGAGCGATACCATGGATACCTTCGTCGATTCCTCATGGTATTTCTACCGCTATTGCGATCCGCATAACGACCGCGCGCCTTTCGATTCGAAGATCATTGCGTATTGGTTTCCGATCGATCAATACATCGGCGGCATTACTCACGCCATTCTGCACCTTATTTATTCGCGTTTTTGGACCAAGGTGATGCGCGACATCGGATTGGTTCAAAACAGCGAGCCGGCAAAAAATCTGTTTACGCAGGGGATGGTGCTGATGGGTGGCAGCGCCATGTCGAAGTCGAAGGGGAACGTGGTCGATCCCGACGAGATGGTGGAAAAATACGGCGCCGATACCTGCCGCCTGTACACGCTGTTCGCCGCGCCCCCTGAGAAAGATATGGATTGGAACGAATCGGGCGTGGAGGGCCAGCATCGATTTCTGAGCCGCGTCTACCGGTTCGTTACACGCAATGCGGATCGATCCGGAACGGGCGGCTCGAACGAAGCGGATCGGCAGGCGCTCCGGAAGCTGCATCAGACCATCCGCAAAATCACCGGCGATTTCGATAGCCGGTGGCACTTTAATACGTCCATCGCATCGCTGATGGAATTGCTGAACGAGCTGTATCAGCTCGAAAGCGGACTGTCGGGCGCCGCAACGCCGGAGATTTGTGAAAAACTCACGCTGCTGCTTGCTCCGTTCGCGCCTTACACATCGCAGGATTTATGGGAGAGGCTCGGCCGCGGCGGTCCTGTGTTCCGGCAAGTTTGGCCCAGCTACGACGCGGAATTGGCTAAGGAAGATCTGGCCGAAATTCCCATCCAGGTGAATGGAAAGCTGCGCGGTCATCTACATGTGCCGTTTGGCACGCCCAAAGAGGAACTGGAGCAGGGTGCGCTGGCACACGAAAGAGTGAGGCCATTTCTGGAAGGCAAGCGCGTGATGAAAGTGATCGTCATTCCGGACAAGCTGGTCAATATCGTCGCGAAGTAATCTCACGGAGCGCTGCTACATTAGCCGATAAGTGTACAGGTCTAATTCTGGCTGTTCTGGCTTTGGCTGTTCTACTCTAGAGATGAAGGCGGGAGTTTGGACGCGGACAGTGGCATCTGGGCGGATTCCCTGACGAAGACCTACCGTTCTGGAGGCGTCGATGTGGTTGTATTTAAGGATCTCTCTCTCGAAGTGCGGCGCGGCGAGCGCGTCGCGGTGATCGGCGAGTCGGGCGCAGGCAAATCTACTCTGCTGCATTTGCTGGGCGGCTTGGAGCGGCCCACCGGCGGCCGAATCCGCTTCGGCAGTCGCGACATCACATCTCTAGGGGAAGACTCGTTGGCGGATTTCCGCAACCGCGAACTGGGGTTTGTTTGGCAGAACCCTTCGCTGCTGCCGGAGTTCACGGCGCTCGAAAACGTCATGATGCCGCTGCTGATTCGAGGCGTCGCGCCGGAGGATGCGGCCGGAACCGCGCTGGCACGCCTGGAGGAAGTGGGTTTGAAAAATCGCGCGGCACATCGCGCGGGTGAGTTATCCGGAGGCGAACAGCAGCGAGTTGCCGTGGCGCGCGCGCTGGCGGCCAAGCCGAAAGTCTTGCTGGCCGACGAGCCGACCGGTAATCTTGATTTCCGCACTGGCGAAACGATCATGAACCTGCTGCGTGAGTTGCATGCGTCTCACGATTTGACCTCTGTTTTCGTGACGCATAACCTGGAATTCGCAGCTCGCTGCGACCGGGTCTTAGAGTTGAGGAAGGGCGCCCTGCATACCCCATCTACGATGGGAACGGGACAGCCCGGGGTAGTACAAGACGCAACCCGTCTTGACGGTGGTACTTATGTTTGAACGATATACCGAGAAAGCGCGCCGCGTGATCTTCTTTGCAAGATACGAGGCAAGCCAGTTCGGCAGTCCTTATATTGAAACCGAGCACCTGTTGCTGGGTCTTTTGCGCGAGGACAAGGCGCTTGCCAATCGCTTTCTGCGGTCGCATGCGGCCATTGAATCGATTCGCAAGCAAATTGAAGCGCACACGACCGTGCGCGAGAAGGTTTCCACTTCTGTGGATCTTCCGCTGAGTCACGAGTGCAAGCGCGTGCTGGCTTACGGCGCGGAAGAAGCCGAGCGGCTGAGCCATAAACACATCGGCACAGAGCACTTGCTATTGGGTCTGTTGCGGGAAGAAAAGAGCTTTGCCGCGGAGATTCTGCATGAGCGCGGCCTGCGGCTCTCCGCTGTGCGCGAAGAGATTGCGCGTTCCGCCTCGGAAAAAACCTCCGCGAGCCGGCCTAAGGAGAGCTCGCTGCTTGCCGAATTCAGCCGCGATCTCACGCAGGCGGCCGTCGACGGTATGCTCGACCCGCTGATCGGGCGCGATACCGAGCTCGACCGCGTGGTGCAAATCCTTTGCCGGCGCACCAAGAACAACCCGGTCCTCATCGGCGAGCCCGGCGTCGGCAAAACCGCCATTGTCGAAGGCTTGGCGCAGCGTATCGCCGATGGCGACGTGCCGTCGTTTCTGTCGGAAAAGCGCATTCTGGCGCTCGATTTGTCGCTGATCGTCGCGGGAACTAAGTATCGCGGCCAATTTGAAGAGCGCTTGAAAACCATCATGAAAGAGTTGATGGAGAACCAGAACGCGATCATCTTTATCGATGAATTGCACACGCTGGTTGGGGCCGGTTCGGCGGAGGGTTCGCTCGATGCCGCCAATATTCTGAAACCTGCTCTGTCGCGCGGTGAAATCCAATGCATCGGCGCCACCACGCCGGCCGAATATCGCAAATCCATCGAAAAAGACCGCTCGCTGGAACGCCGTTTTCAGGCAGTGAAGGTTCCGCCTCCGGCCGAAAACGACGCGATCCGCATTCTGTTCGGCATCAAAGAGCGCTATGAGAAGTTCCACGCCGTCGCCTACACGGACGAAGCGATTGAATCGGCGGTCTACACGTCGACGCGCTTCATTCCCGACCGCTTTTTGCCCGATAAAGCCATTGATCTGATCGACGAAGCGGGCGCGCGCGTCAAGCTGCGCCAGACCACCCTGCCCACCGAAGTCGCCGATATCCAGAAGCGCATTAAGTTCATCGTGCACCGCATGGAGAACGCCATCGCCAATCACGAGTTCGAGAAGGCGCGCTTCTATTCCGACGAGGAGCGTAAGGAGCGCGAGAACCTGCGCCTCCTTCGCGAGAAGTACAATCTCGACGACACCTCTACCGGGGTCGTGTCGAAGGACGACATCGAGGATGTCGTCGCGCGTTGGACCGGCGTGCCGATGACGTCCATCAAAGAAGAAGAGATCAACAAACTGCTGCGCATCGAAGAGGAGCTGCATAAGCGCATCATCAGCCAGGAGAAAGCGATCTCCGCGTTGTCGCGCGCCATTCGCCGCTCGCGCGCGGGCTTGAAGTCTCCCAAGCGGCCTTCCGGTTCCTTCCTGTTCCTAGGACCGACGGGCGTCGGCAAAACGGAAGTCGCCCGCGCGCTGGCGGAGTTTCTGTTCGGCAGCGAAAAATCTCTCATTCGCTTCGACATGTCGGAGTTCATGGAAAAGCACTCCATCTCGAAGCTGATCGGCTCGCCTCCGGGATACGTCGGCTACGAGGAAGGCGGCCAACTGACGGAGCGCGTCAAGCGGGCGCCGTATTCGATCATCCTGCTCGATGAAATCGAAAAAGCGCATCCGGACATTTACAACATCCTGCTACAGGTGTTTGAAGACGGCCAATTGACCGACGGGCTCGGCAACACGGTCGATTTCAAAAACACTATCATCATCATGACTTCTAACCTGGGCGCGCGTTTTCTCGATAAGCGCGGCCAGATCGGCTTTTCCGCGCCGTCCACCACCGGCCTGCCGCAGAAAGTGGAAGACCAGGTAATGGCCGAGGTTAAGCGCGCATTCAACCCCGAATTTCTGAATCGCCTCGACGAAGTGATTCTGTTCACTTCCTTAGTGGACGAAGATCTGATCAAGATCATCGATCTGCTGGTGGAGCAGCTCAACACGAATCTGGTCTCGAAGCAGATCACGATTCGCCTGGATACCGAAGCGGCCAAATACATTCTCGATAAAACCTGCAGCGATCGCAGCTACGGCGCACGGCCGCTGCGGCGCGCGCTTGCAGAAATACGTCGAAGATCCGCTCTCGGAAGCTCTCATTCAGGGCTCACTTCCCCGCCCCGCGGAATTGGAAGTCTATCTGGGTGAAAACGGAATCTATTGCCGGCAGGTCGGCGGCGAACTCGAACCGCAGCCGGTTCCCGCGGGCGGCATCGAAGAAACCGCTCCCGCGCCGGCGCCCGGCACGCCGTTGTACATGTTTTGATTACTCCTGGACGCTGAACTGAATCGTCCTGGCGGTCATCTGGTTATTACGGTGGACTTCCACATAAACGTTCCACTCGCCTGAAGCCGGGAAAATCGGCTTCGCCACGTACACGCCCGGATTCACAGCCGGGGCCTTGTATACCTTCACATCTTTGCCGTCGAGCGTCTCGATTTGCAGCGTTACTTTCGCCTGAATGAGCGGCTTGTTCAGCGAATCCGTAACCGTGATCTGAAACGGCACTTCCACGCCCGTCTGGAGCTTGGCAGTCGGTTCAAAGCGAATGTTGAAGTCTCCTGGCTGTTCGGGTGCTTGTTGCGCCGCCAATCCAAGCGCGCAAAGTAAGAGGAGGGCGATTTTCACGCATTCATTTTAGCCCGTCCTTAGTACTTTTCGATACGAATGCCGCCAGTCGTGGTGCGCACCGATATGTGCGGGCCGCCGTTTCCTAAACGCGCGTTCAGGTCGTGCTTCGATATGTCGCCGGTGGATGAGAACGGCAGATCGCTGGTGATTCTCGCGAAGCTGGTATGGGCGTCGATCTGCGCATTGGCATCGCCGGGCAGCCGCAGCGTCACGCCGCCATGCGTTGTCTCCGCCGTGATAGCGTTCCCATGCAGTTCCGCTAGCGCCAGCGTGACTCCGCCATTTGTCGTTTCGACGTGAATCGGTCTATCGTCCTGCGGCTTCTCGATTGTGAATTCGATCGCGCCGTTGGTCGAATTGGCATCGATGGCTCCCGCCTTCAGACGGCCGCGAATACTTCCATTTGTGGTCTCGGCGTGCTCGTCGCCGCTCACCTCCTGCAGTTCGATTGTGCCGTTGGTGGTGTGCACCTCGTAGTTGCCGGTATCGCGCGCCAGAGAGATACGCCCGTTGGTGCTCCGCACCTGGCCCCCGCCGTCCAGATCTTCGGCGGAAACCGAGCCATTGGTGGTCTGAGCGCGGTCTAACGCAATCTGCCGCGGCACGCGAATCACGTAGTGAGCGCCGAAATTTCCATGGAAAAAGTTCTTCGGCGCTTCCGTCCGGATAGAGGCGGCATTTCCATTCACCTCTACTTTGATCTGCACCTCTTGCAGCTCATTGTCGCTCGGAGCGTACTTGGTTCCCGAAACGTCGATGGTGTTACGATCCCAGCCCGCGATGTCGACCGATCCATTCGTATTGTCGACGTCTAGCCGGCCGCCGGGCTGCATGGAGTAGGAATAGTGAAAGTCTTGTTTGGCGCGATCAAAGCCGCCGAAATCGTCGCAACTGGAAAGAACGGCGGCCGCAGCCACTAAACCGGTCAGGATCCAGATTCGATGCATCTCGCACCTCCGTAAACTGGAACTATGTTCCAGAACCAGACTACGCACGCACCGGCTCAATTGTTCCGATGAAGAAGCTGCTGGCGTTGAATCGCGGCGAAATTGCGATCCGGATCTTGCGGGCGGCAAACGAGCTGCGCCTCCGGACCGTGGCCGTTTATTCGCAGGAAGACCGCCTCAGTCTACATCGCTTTAAAGCCGACGAGGCGTATCTGATCGGCCAGGGCAAAGGCCCCGTCCAGGCCTATTTGGACGTGGACGGCATCGTCGAACTGGCGGCCGGGAAAGAAGTGGATGCCATTCATCCCGGTTACGGCTTTTTATCGGAGAATCCCGCGCTTCCGCAAGCTTGTGAGCGCGCCGGCATCGTCTTTGTGGGACCCAGCGCCGGAATTCTGGAAGCGCTCGGCGACAAGACCGCGGCCCGGAAACTCGCTCAGGCCGCCGGCATTCCGGTAGTGCCCGGAACCGAAAATCCGCTCGATCCAAACGGGACAGATATCGAACAAATTGCCGAAGCGATCGGTTTCCCGCTGATCGTGAAGGCCGCATTCGGAGGCGGCGGCCGCGGAATGCGCGTCGTCGATAATGCGCGTGAGTTCCGCGCGAAACTGCAGGAGGCGAGCCAGGAAGCGGGAGCGGCATTCGGCAACAACGCAGTCTTCCTGGAGCGCTACATCCGCCGCGCAAAGCACGTCGAGATTCAAATTATCGGCGATCGCGCGGGCAACATTCTGCACCTGTATGAGCGTGATTGCTCCGTGCAGCGCCGCCACCAGAAGGTGGTGGAGATTGCGCCTGCCATCGGGTTGCCGGAGAAAGTGCGTCGCGAACTGGCGGAAGCGGCGGTCGCTCTGGCGCGAGCGGCGAATTACTACAACGCCGGCACGGTCGAGTTCCTGGTGGACGCCGATACGCACGAGTGGTTCTTCATCGAAGTGAATCCGCGCGTGCAAGTGGAACACACCGTCACCGAGATGATTACGGGAATCGATATTGTCCGCACCCAAATTCAAGTGGCTCAGGGGCTGACTTTATTTAGCGAAGAAGTTGGCCTGCCGCGCCAGCACGAAATTCCACTGCACGGCACGGCCCTGCAATGCCGCGTCACCACCGAAGATCCCGCCAACAATTTCACGCCCGATTACGGCAAGATCCACACCTACCGCTCGCCCGCCGGATTCGGCATTCGGCTGGACGGGGCATCGGCCTATGGCGGCGCGGTGATCTTGCCCTACTACGATTCGCTGCTGGTGAAGGTCACGGCCTGGGGAACGAATTTTAAGCATGCCTGCCAGCGCATGGACCGGGCGCTGCGCGAGTTTCGCATCCGCGGCATCAAGACCAACATTCCGTTTCTCGAAAACGTGGTGAATCACCCCGCCTTTCAGTCGGGCGCGGTGACGACCTCGTTTCTGGACCAAACGCCGGAGCTGTTCGAATTCCAGGCCAAGCGCGATCGCGCAACCAAGCTGCTGACCTATTTGGCCGACATTATCGTCAATGGCAATAGCGCCATCGCGGGCAGGCCAACGCCCGCGGCCATTCTTCCCGCGCCGGTTCCGCAATCGCATCGCGTCGAGCGGCCGGAGGGTACACGCCAACTGCTCGATCGCGTGGGGCCGCAAAAATTCGCCGAGTGGGCGCGCAGCCAATCGCCGCTGCTCGTGACCGACACCACCTTTCGCGACGCGCACCAATCGCTTCTCGCGACGCGCGTGCGGAGCTACGATTTGCTGCGCATCGCGGAGTTCGTCTCGAAAGAATTGCCGCAATTGTTCAGCCTCGAAATGTGGGGCGGCGCAACCTTCGATGTTTCCATGCGGTTTCTTCTCGAAGATCCGTGGAAGCGCCTGCGAGACCTGCGCGAAAAGATTCCGAACATCTGCTTTCAAATGCTGCTGCGCGCCTCAAACGCGGTCGGCTACACCGCCTATCCGGATAATGTTGTCCGCGAGTTTATCAAAGAAGCCGCGGATTGCGGCATCGATATTTTCCGGGTTTTCGATTCGCTCAATTGGATGCCGAATATGCAAGTGGCGGTGGAAGCCACGCTGCGGACGGGCCGTCTGTGCGAAGCGGCGATTTGCTATACGGGCGACATTCTCGATCCGGCGCGCGAGAAATATTCGCTCGCTTATTACGTGCGGCTGGCGAAAGAACTCGAGCGCATGGGCACGCACATTTTGTGCATCAAGGATATGGCCGGTTTGCTGCGGCCCTACGCGGCGTACAAGCTGGTGAAGGCGCTGCGGGAAGAAATCGCGCTGCCCATCCATCTGCACACGCACGATACCAGCGGCATCAACGCCGCAAGCATTTTGAAAGCGGCGGAAGCGGGCGTGCATATCGCCGACGGCGCAATCTCCGCGATGAGCGGCATGACCAGCCAGCCGAATTTAAACTCGATCGTCGCGGCGCTCGCGCACACGGAACGCGAAACCGGTCTCAGCTTCGATGCGCTGAACCAGTGCTCCGATTACTGGGAAGTTGTGCGCGGATACTACACGCCTTTCGACAACGCGCCGAAATCGGGAACCGCCGAGGTCTACATCCACGAAATGCCCGGCGGACAGTACACGAATTTGAAGGAGCAGGCGGCAGCCATGGGCCTGGGCGACCGCTGGCCGGAAGTGGCGCGCACGTACACCGAGGTGAATTTCGCGTTCGGCGATATCGTGAAGGTCACGCCGTCGAGCAAAGTGGTCGGCGACCTGGCCTTATATCTCGTCAGCCACGGTATGACAGTTCGAGATCTCGAGAATCTGCCTGACGATCATCAACTCACGCTGCCGAACTCGGTCGTCGACATGTTCATGGGCTTGCTGGGCGAGCCGGAGGGTGGCTGGCCGCCGAAGCTGCAACGCATAATCCTGCGCGGCCAGAAGCCGCAGAGGGGCCGGCCCGGCGAGCGCATGAAACCGGCCGATCTCGAAGAAGCTGCCGCGCAAGTTGCCGAACTGGCCGGATCCGCCAGCCGTACCGACCTGATGAGTTATTTGATGTATCCCGATGTGTTCACCAAATTCGCCGCCGCCCGCGCCGAGTATGGCGATCTGGATGTTTTGCCCACGCCGGAATTTTTCTACGGCCTCGAAGAGGGCAAAGAGGTCACGATCGATCTGGAACCGGGCAAGGCGCTCATCGTTCGTTTGCTGACCGTGGGAGAAGCGCGTCCGGACGGCATGCGGCCGGTTTTCTTCGAACTGAACGGCCAACCGAGAGAAGTGGAAGTTCGCGACAAGTCGATCAAAGCAGCGGTGGATCTGAGGCGCAAGGCCGACCCCGGAAAGCCGGGCGACGTTGGCGCGCCCATTCCCGGCGCGGTAACCATGCTGCACGTAAAGCCCGGTCAACCGATCGCGAAAGGTGAGCGCTTGCTGGTGATGGAAGCGATGAAAATGCAGAGTACGGTCTACGCGCCCGTTTCAGGAACAGTGAAAGAGATCGTGGTAAGTCCTCGAGATAGCGTGGACGCGCGCGATCTCCTGCTAATCATCGAGTGAAGGAGATATTACTGGTGCCAGTAATCGACCTCGAGCAAGGTGCCCAGCGGTACGGTCGCGGCGTTCGAAAAAGTAATAGTCCGGCCTGAGATGCTGTAATCGACCCCGGCGCGTGCCTTTAGCCCGTTGACAAAAAGTGTAGGGGCAGAGCTGGGTGGGAATGCCAGCGTGAAAATCGTGTTCGTGCCATCGACCACGCCGAGTGTGCCCGTCGGATTTTCATATTCTTGCGCAAGCGTGAGAGTAGGACTGCTTGTACAGGAGGGGGTTCCGACGCTACCCGTGTCCTGCGTGCTCCCGTCGTTGAACGTAAGAATCAGGTGGCCTTGGCCGTTGATCGAGGCGGAAGCGATGCTTTTGCCGGCCGGCCCTGCCATACCCGCTGCGCCCGCTGGACCCGCCGCGACCCGCCGGACCCGCCGCACCCGCCGGACCCGCTGGACCTGTCGGACCTGCGGAGCCGGCCGGACCTGCGGGGCCTACCGGACCTACCGGGGCATTAATGATAAAGAAATTCACCGACACCGTGAGCGCCGCGCTCCCTGCCGGCGTCGCAGTGATGCTGAGAGTGTGCTGGCCGTTAGCGACCCTTGTCGTGTCGAACCAGAGGTTCCAGCCCACATTCGGGCACCCGGGACGGTTCGGATACGCAGCGCACACGTCTGCACGGTTGTTACCGTAAGTCGCGTTCCCTATCGGCGTGCCGTCGATGGAAGCAGAGACGCTGGAAATCGGCGCGGTATCCGCTACCGCCCAGCCGCCGAAATTGGCGGTGCCGGTGACGAAAAACGATTGTGGAGAGGGATTATCGATCGTTACATGAACGGTCTGCGCGAAGCATACCGCCGAAACAAAAAAGAAAACGGCAAATTTCATAGGAGTCAACCAAAGTTCTTTCGCTTTCTTGTTTACCAACGAATCCGGATGCAGCGGGGTAGAGCCGCTAAGTAGCAGAAGGGAAAGTGGGAAAACTTTTTTTGCTTGGCTTGTGACTCAAACTGGCACCCACCTATCGGGTAGCAGGCCGGGTCAGATCCGCCCTGCATTTCGCTATACTGGCAGTGGGTTCCCGCCTTTTATTTATGTTCGATCTGTTTCGCAGCCGAGAGAAAAGTGTGCGCATCCTGCTGGGCGCGCTGTTGGGCCTGGTAGCACTTTCCATGCTCATTTACCTCATCCCCGGAGGAACCAGTACGGGCGGCGGATCCAATCAAAATGTAATCGCCTCGGTGGGCAGCGACAGCATCACCGCCGTCGAAGTGCAGCGCGCCATCCAGAACGTCACGCGCGGGCAGCAGAACCTTCCCAAAGGCGTGCTTGCCATGTACATCCCGTCCATCGTCAACCAGATGATCGCGGCTAAAGCTATGGCATACAAGGCGCGCGAAATGGGATTGAGAATCTCAGATCAGCAGCTTGGCGACGTGATCCAGGCCGAGTTGGCGCCGGCCATGGGCGGCAAGTTCGATCTGAAGACGTATCAAATGCTGCTTGCGCAGCAGGACATGACCGTGGCGGATTTCGAAAAAGAACGCCGCGAAGAGATGCTCGGTATGCGCCTCCAGGCGATTGAAAATCAATCTCTGCTCGTCACCGACCAGGAAGCGCGTGCCGAGTACCAGCGCAAAAATCTCAAAGTCGGCCTCGACTACGTCGAATTTCAACCCAAAGATTTCATCTCTAAAGTCAACAAAGATCCCGCTCTGGTCAAAGCCTATTTCGATAAGAACCGCTCCGAATTCAGGATTCCGGAGAAGCGCGATTTCGACCTGATCGTTGGCAGCACTGCCGATTTCGTCCAAAGCGCCAAAGTGTCGGACGACCAGCTCCGGCGCGAATACCAGGACAACATCGATACCTACCGGCTTCCCGAGCGCGTGCAGGTTCGTCATATCCTGATCAAGACCCAGGGACAGCCCAAAGAAGACGCGCCCAAGCTGAAGGCAAAGGCCGAAAACATCCTGAAGCAACTTCAGCACGGCGCCAATTTCGCCGAGCTCGCGAAGCAAAACTCCGACGATCCGGGTTCGAAAGATAAAGGCGGCGAGCTCGGCTGGATCGTACGGGGTCAGACCGTGCCGAATTTCGAAAAAACGGCTTTTTCTCTCAAGCCCGGCCAGCTAAGCGGCTTAGTGGAAACTGAATACGGCTATCACATCATTCTGGTTGAAGGCAAGCAGCCCGCGCACACGGAATCGTTCGACGACGTGAAGCCGCAACTCCTCGCGGAAGCACGCAATGAGGCCGGCGCGGACGATCTGAAGAAGGCCGTGGACGCGGCCCACGCCGAAATCATCCGAAATCCGGCCCAGGCCGAAACCATCGCCAAAAAATACAATCTGAAAGTCTTCAAATTGGATAACTTCGCTAACGGCAGCCCGTTGCCGCAGGTCAATACGCAGGCGGAAGTCGTCAATGCGATCTTCGGCGCGGCGAAGGGCTCCACTACCGACGTGATCGATGTCCCCAACCAGGGGAAACAGGCTTTCGCCGTCATCGACAATATCGTCCCCGCGAGAAACGCCAACTACGCTGAAGTGCAGAACGATGTCTTGCAGCGCTACACGACCGCGGAATCGGATCGGCTGGCTCACCAGGCCGCACAGCAGGCCGCCAATCGCGCCCGCAAGGGGGAGAGCCTCGCCGCGATCGCGAAAGAGTACGGCCTAAGCATCAAAACCGCGGCGCCGTTCACCATCGATGGTGCGGCGGAAGGAATCGGATCGGCTTCCCTGCTAGCGGACGCGTTCAAAGACAATCCCGGCGGCATTGTCGGGCCGGTTTCCGCCCAATCCGCCGATTTTGTCTGCAAAGTGTCCCAAAAAATTCCCGCGGATATGAGCCAGTTCGCCAAAAACAAGGACGCCATAGTGCAAAACCTGACGCAACAGCAGCAAAGCCTGCAGGGGCCTCTGTTCCGCGATAGTGTCGTTTCGGAGTTGCGCCGCCGCCGCAAAATCAAAGTCAACCAGGCCGCGCTCGAGCATCTGGTCAGTTCCTATCAAGGATAAAGTGCCGTTTTGATCGCTCACCTGATCGATCTTTTTCACACTCTCACCAACCCGGACAAGCTCATTGCTTTGCTGTCCACCAGCATGACGGGCTGGGCCGGCTATCTGCTGCTTTTCTTTATCGTTTTCGCGGAAAGCGGCCTGCTGGTGGGCTTTTTTCTCCCCGGCGATTCCTTGCTCTTTACGGTCGGCATCGTGGCCGGAGCGGGCAAGCTGCACATCGGCCCCACCATCGCGCTGCTCGCCGGAGCCTCTATCCTCGGCGACGGCATTGGCTTCCTGCTCGGCGGCACGCTCGGCTACCGTCTGTTTCGCAACCCGAATTCCCGCATCTTCCGCCGTGAATATCTCGACCAGACGCACGCTTTCTATGAGCGCCACGGCGGCAAGACGATCCTGTACGCCAAGTTCGTGCCCATCATCCGTACCTTCGCGGCTTTCATCGCTGGCGTCGGCAAAATGAAATACACGCGCTTCCTGGCATTCAATGTCGTAGGCGCGGCCGGATGGGTGACGCTGATGGTACTGCTCGGCTACAAACTAGGCAGTGTTGCGGTAATTCGCCAGAATTTCGAAAAAGTGGTGCTGTTGATTATCGTGGTTTCGCTCATTCCGGCTGTCTTGCAAGTGCTCAAAAACCGAAAATCGCGCACGCCGAAACCGCCCGTGGAAGTCCCTGCGGACCGCGTTTAGAACAGCGCCAATTGAGCCTCGCGCGGTACAGGTGGCGAGATAGTCTCCAGCCCTCGCGCCGCAATGCCCACCCGTTCGCGAATTCCCTCCACCAGCTCTCGAATTCGTTCCGGGTACGCTCCGCGAAGATAAGCGCCATCTCGAAAATTCGCTTCGTAGCGGCGCAGGTGTTGCGGAAATTTGTCGGCCAGAAATGGAAAGAACACGCGCTGCGCCGCGGGTTGCAAAAATACCACGTGTGCTCCAAATTGTCTCGCGCCCGCCTGCTGCGCTGCCTTCGCCACCGCTTCCAGGTTTTCAACCGAATCCGTAATCAGCGGCAGCACCGGATTCGCGATCACCCCAACCGCAACCCCGGCGTGCGCCAGTTCCGACACCGCTTGCATCCGAAGATCGGGCCGCGGCGCGTATGGTTCAATCAGCCGCGCCAGTTGCCGGTCCATAGTCGTGACCGTCAGCGTCACCCCGATCTCGTTTCGCTCGGCGAGTTCTTTCAACAGCGACCTGTCGCGCGCGACCAGGTTCGATTTGGTGGTAATGAAGATTGAAAGTCCCGCCAAGCCGCGCAGCGCCTCCAGCACCTGTCGCGTTCGGCCGAAGCGGCGCTCGGCCGGCTGGTAGGGATCAGTTGCGGTCCCTATGCCCAGGATGTGCCCCGGCTTGACCGCCTTCAGTTCCTCGCGAAAGGAGGCAGCATCCCAATCTTTCGCGTAGATTTCCGTCTCAAACGAATTCGCATCGCGGCGCTCCAGAAACTCATGGGTGAAGCGCGCGTAGCAATATTTGCAGCCGTATTCACAGCCGCGGTATGGATTGATCGACCAATGGAACGGAACGCGCTGGGAATGGCAGCGGTTCAGCCACTTGCGAGTAGGCAGAGTGCGATATTCCACCCGGCTTTTTTCTGCCAGAACCGCACCTTCCGCAGCAAGGCGCGCGATCCCGACCAGCCGAACCATCTGCTCCATGGGAGTATTCCCTCAGGAGCTAGTTTCGCCTATTATTCGCCTTTTGTCAAGCCGCTAGGATCGTACTCCGTAAACTATGACGCCAGAAGCGAAATCACGCCTTTTTGCCGCAACCCGTTGAGCGCCAGCCCATGCCGCCCGCGCACGCCGGTTTTCTCGAAAATGTGCTTCAAGTGAATCTTCACGGTGCCCGGCCTGATTCCGAGCTCCTGGGCGATTTCGCGGTTCTTAAATCCCTGTTCCACCAGCTCCATCACTTGGTGCTCGCGCGGCGTCAAGTCGGTCCGGACTTGCGTCTCGATGCTAGTCGATTCGCGGAATACAGAGTCTTGCATCCAACTCCGCCCTTGCGCCACCGCCCGCAAACACGCCAGCACGGTGTTGGTATCGGCCGATTTCCGTACGATCCCCTTCGATCCCGCTTGCAGAAACTTCAAAGCTTCGGCTTCGGTAATCGACATGCCCCAAACCACCACCGCCGGTACTGTCGAGCGCGCCACTCCATGCTCGGCCGGCAACTGGCTCAAGGCATCCAACACCGTCTTTGCCCCCAGCCCTTTATCGATGATCAACACATCGGTTTTCTCGGCCCCCGCGCTCAGCATCCACTCGGCCGGAGATGCATGCGCTGCTCCAAAGGCCAAATCTTCAGTGCCCTCTAGCAAGTGCACCAAACCCTTCACCGTTAACGGCTGCGTTTCGCAAATCGAAACGATTTTCTTAGTCTTTCCTAACTGCAAGTCCATGTTGTGCCTAGGCTCCTTATCGGCAGGGGGGTCTATGCACTTGAGTGCGGACAGGTTTATATTGCTCTCGCCTCTAACCAAACCTGGTTCATTCCGGTACAGAGTTCCGCGATATACAGGTAACTGCCCTGCCCTCCGGAGGATCGAACCATAGAACAAATTATGCGACGAATCTTTTCCCTTGGCTTATGCACCGTTGTTGTAACCCTACTCACGGGCTGCGGCCCCAGCGATCGCGAGCAGGCCCATCGCCGAGCCGAGCAAGCCAGGGAGAAGGCTCGCGCCGAAGGCCAGCGCCTGCGCGAGGACGCCCGCCGGCTCGACCGAAACATTCATCAAGCTGTCACCGGCACGGGTCCCAGCCAATCCGCGGATGAAAAGCTCAGAAGGGGTGCGGACGATCTGCGCGCCGCCGGCAGCCAAGCGGCCGTAAAGCTCGATCACGCCGCCATCATCGCCAAAGTAAAAACTGCGCTGGCGACCAGCCTAGGCCTCTCCAGTGTCGCGGATGTCAGCGTCGAGGCCAGCGGCTCCGTCGTCACTTTGCAAGGCACTGTCGCCTCCGACGACCAGAAGCGCCGCGCCGGAGACGCCGCCCGCAATGCCAGCGGCGTCACCAACGTGATCAACAACCTGAAAGTCCGGCCCTAGAATTTTCCCCGCCGCGCCTCAATCACCTTCGCAATCTGCAGCAAGCGCGCATCCGTAAACGGCGCGCTAATAAGCTGCATCCCAACCGGCAGACCCGCGCGCGTTTCCCCGCACGGCATCGATAACGCAGGCTCGCCCAAGAAATTGATCGCGCGCACCAGCCGGGTCGACGCCATCCGCGTGTCTTCCCGAAGCGCGCCAATCCGCACCGTCGTTTCCTCTATTCGCGGCGCGGCGATAGGCGTCGTCGGCGTGACCAGCACGTCGATCTCCCGCCACAATCGATCGAACTCACGGCGGAACAAATTCCGCAGCCTCTGTCCATTGACGTATTCCTGCGCCGCGATCATCCTGCCCTGCTCGAGCAGCGCCCATACATCTTCGCCAAACAATTTGGGATCGCTGTAATTCGCATACAGCGCGGCCGTTTCCGAGAGCTGCACCACGCGCGCCGTGGCATTGATCTCCTCCGGGTCCGGCACGCGAATCCGGCGAACCGAAGCCCCGGCGCGCTCCATTTCCGCAATTGCATTCTCCACCGCCGCCGAAACTTCTTCGTCCACGCGATCGAAAAAGAAATTCTCCGGCACGCCGGCCCGCACGCCCCGCAAATCCGCCGCCTCCGCCAAATCGAAGCCGTCCCCAGCCATCGCGTTCATCGCCAGCGCGCAATCTTCCACGCACGCCCCCAGCGGCCCTACATGATCCAGGCTGAACGACAACGGCAGCACGCCCCGCCGGCTCACCAGCCCATACGTCGGCTTCAGCCCGGTAATGCCGCAGAAAGAAGCAGGAATGCGAATCGAGCCGCCGGTATCGGTTCCGGTCGCCAGCGGCACAAACCCCGCCGCGACCAAACTCGCCGAGCCGCCGCTCGATCCTCCCGCGATGCGCCCCGTATTGCGCGGATTCAGCACAAATCCATAGTGCGGATTCTTCGAAGTAATCCCGTACGCGAGTTCGTGCAGATTCGTCTTGCCAATCGAAATCGCACCCGCATTCCGCAGCCGCTTCACCACCGTCGCATCGTATTGCGGAACGAAATCGCGAAACACGAGCGACCCGCCGGTGGTGCGCACTCCCCGCGTGTAGAAAAGATCCTTGTGCGCGATCGGCACCCCGTGAAGCGGTCCGCGGTCTACGCCGGCCGCAAACTCTTTATCCCGCTCCGCCGCCTCTTCGCGTGCGCTCCGTTCCGTGACCGTAATGAAGCTCCCGTAAACTTCGCGCTTCTTCAAATCCGCGAAGGTCTGCTCCATCAACTCCGCGCATGAAAGTTTCCGCGCGCGCAGCAGCGCCCCAATTTCACGAACCGTCATTCTTCGTTTTCCGGAGTCTCGGCCGGCACGTAAACCGTGGCCGGTTCCACCTCCGGCGTCAGCCGTTCCACCAGCGGCGCAAATGCCGCTCGCAGCGCGTCAACAAGCTGCCGGTTTTTCGCTTCCCGATCCGCTTCCGCTTCGGCCATTCGAGTTTACTGTGGCGCGGGCCCGCGCACCACTTGCACGAAATTCGACGGATTCACAAATTTCGCAAATGCCGCCCGAACCGAGTCCGCGCTCATGTTGAAATAGCGCTCAGCGGCGCGCGTCGGCTCATCGAGCGGAAGTCCGATCCGCGAACGCGAAATCATTCCGCCCGCCACCGCGTCTTCGCTCGATTCCGCTAGCGGAATCTGCCGCAGCAGCAGCGCCTTGGCCTGTTGCAGCTCCGTCGGAGTGACATTCGTCTTCTGCATCGCGGTCAGCTCCTGTTCCACCATCGCCCTGGCTTTCGAAACGTTCTTCGGATCGCATCCATAATCTATGGTGTAAATCGACCGGCTCTCGCCCGCTTCCAGCGAATCGTTGATGTTGTAGACATACCCGGCTTGTTCGCGCAAATCGCGATACAGCCGCGTCGCGTAAAACCCGCCGCCCAGCACGTGATTGCCAAGCTGCAAGGCATAGTAATCCGGGCTGAAGCGGTTCATCTCCAGTTCTTGGGAGAGATCCACCGTGTCTTGAATCTGGCTGGGATCGGGCACATTCATGGCGCCCGGTTTATTGGCCGGTACCGGCGGAAGCACCACTTTCGGCGGCGCACCCGCTGCCCGCCACCCGCCGAAATATTTCTCGATTGTCGCCCGCGCCTCCTCCGGCGTGATATCGCCGATCACGACAATGGTTGTCAGATCCGGCCGGTAGGTCTTCGAGAAAAAATCGCCGATATCTTCATACTTCAAGGCGGAAACCGTCTGCGGCGTCGTTTCGCGCAACAACGGATCGCCCGCAGGCACCAGGCCCCGCACCAGCGCCCGTTCCATCCGGTACCCGGGACTCTTCAACTCGCCCGCCGTAAGCTGCGCCGTCTGCTGCTGCACTACTTTAAATGCATCCTGCGGAAGCGCCGGATGCAGCTCGTTATCGGCCAGCAACTCCACGCCGCGCGTGAAATCCTGCTTCAAAACTTTCAGGCTGAAATTCGCGCCCGCCGATTCCGAAGCCGCAATATCGTCCAACGCCTTCTGAAATGCAAGCCGGTCCAGCGTCTTGGTCCCGTACGAAAACAGCCCTTCCAGAACGTCCGACACGCCGTCCTGCCCTTGCGGCGTCTCGAGCTGCGTCTGCGTCTTAATTGATCCCATCAGCGTAACCGTCGGGCTGGTCTTCTCCGTTTCGACAATCAGCCGGATGCCGTTTTCCAGCTTCACATCTGACGGATGCAGCGTCGCTTGCGGAACCCGCAGCGATTTCACCGCTGCCTCCGCCCACGGCGGCAATGCGACTGGTTTGGTAGGCGTGCTGGTGGCTTTCTCCTCCCCTCCAAAGCCCTTCGTCGATGCCGCTTCTCCCGATGGAACCGGTTTCAGAACGCCCACCACCGCGTTCTGTCCCAGCAAGTATTTCTTCGCCACGCGGTTGACATCTTCCACCGTCACGCGTTTCATCGCCTCGACATTTTCATCCGGAGATTGGCGCCCTTCCGCCGCCAGCGCCTGAGACCAAACGCCCGCCAGATTCGTAATCGAATTCCGCTCGAAATCGGCGCTCGCAATTTCTCCTTTTTTCGCTGCTTCCACCAAGTCCGCCGGCACGCCGTTCGTCGCGTAATCCGTAATGATCTTTTTCACTTCGGCATTGATTGCGGTCGGGTCCGCCCCAGCCGGAAGCGCCGCCAAACCGAATGCGACGCTCGCCTTCGGATACGTCTCGAGCAGCGCAAATTCCGTCCCCAACGCTTTGCCCGCCGGTACCAGCCCGTACAGATCGGCCCGCTGGCTTGACAGCACATCGCTCAAAATGCGCGCCGCTGCGAAATCCGGGCTATCGGTTCCCGGAAACCGCCACGAAGTGATTGCCAGCAGATACGGCAAATTGCTGTCCAGCGTAAACGTATCCGCAGCCACCGGACGCAGATCCACAGTCGGCCGCGCCGGGACAGCGTGCCGCGGAATCGCGCCGTAATATTGCTTGATTTTCGCGAGCGTTGCCGCCACATCCACATCGCCCGTGATCACCAGCACCGCATTGTTCGGCGCATACCAGGTGCTGTGAAATTTCTTCAACATCTCCGCCGTCGTCTTATCGAACGAAGCTTGCGTCCCGAGCGCATCGTGCCGGTACGGCGTCCCCGCAAATAAATCTTCGTTAAGATGCGTGATGAACTTATAGATCGGGCTCGAAAGATCGCGCGCCACTTCCTGCTCAATCGCGCCCCGTTCCTGGGCCCATTGCTCCTGCGTGTCCTGCACGCCCGCCATGCAGGATGCATCCACCCGCAGCGCCACGTCCAGATCCTGCGAGGGAACCGTGACGTAATACTGAGTCATATTCTGCTGCGTGTCGGCGTTCATATATCCGCCGAGCTGCGCATAAATCGCCGAAATCTGATCGGCCGTCAAACCCGTGCAGCCGCGAAAGGCCATGTGCTCCTGCGCATGCGCCATGCCCGGAAACTCCGCCGTCGTCTCGTTTCCGCCCACCAGATAGTTGTCTTCTATCGTCGCGACCGGAGCGAGCGCGTCGCGAACAATCACCACCCGCAGCCCGTTATCGAGCGTGGCGCGAGTGACATTATTACCCGCGGTATCGGCCGCCGCCAGTGCGGCACAAGCAAGTAGAACAAATGAAAAACGCATCATCGGCTATCCACAGCTTACGTCACCGCCGCTGCCGGTTGGACCCGGCTAGCGAAGCTGAGTCATAGCAAACTCCAAAGATTTAGCGGAAGCACACGCGGCTTTCGTCTCATGCGGACCAGCCGCTGTGGTCTGCCGCGTTGCCGGAATGTCGCCACGGAACTTCCGAAGACTTTTGTGGGTCTTTATCGTGGTGTACCAGTTCTGCCGTCGCGGAATAACCGTTCGCATTCCGATTCATTGTTGAACGTTAGAGCTGAAAGCAGTTCAGCGTCAATTGGTTGTAAAAATGGTGGTCGCCAACGGTCCGCACCCATGTCGAGGTATCTTGCGAGAGATGACCGATTCCGCGTCCGAAGAATGGAAGTTACTGCTACGATTGTTCCTGTCTCAGCGTCTCGAACTCAACGCCATCGAAACCGCATTGAAGAATGTGAAGGTTTTGAGCGGGGCACAACTTAAGGAAGTTCGCAAGCAAGCGTCCGAAACTGCGAAGGCTTGGTCTTCGAATGAGGGGGATGACGTGCTTGCGCTAATTCGGGTGCATTCATCGCCTGACGCGATCATGCTCGTTCCACCAACCGACGAGGGCGGACTCGATGACAAAGCCGATGACACTGAAAAGTATCGTTAGCGAGGCGGATCCGTTTCTAGCGTCCGAAGCTGCATTCGTACCGAGCCGGGCTATGATGGTCCCGTGATGCTCTAACGAGGAGGTAAACCAATGTCCTATTACTCCAGACGCGAGTTCCTGAAGACCGGAATCGCAGCAGGCGCCATCGCCGCTACGGGAGGCCTGCCGGCAGTAGCGCACGGGACAGCTACCGATTGGGTGACGCTCGGAAAATCCGACGTGAAAGTGACGCGGCTTGCATTCGGAACTGGAACTTTCAGTGGCCGGCTCCAGCGCGATCTTGGACAGGACGGCTTTACAAGACTTGTACGCTATGCCTACGACCACGGCATTCGTTTCTTCGAGACTGCTGAGTCCTACCGCGAGATGCACAAGATGCTCGGCATAGCGTTGAACGGGCTTCCGCGCGATAGTTACCGGCTCATGTCGAAGGTCACCACGCGCGACGGTGTCGATCCACAGAAAAAAATCGACGAATTGCGCAAGCTCGCCAATACCGAATATTTCGATGTGATGCTGCTGCACTGGCAACACGTTGCCTCGTGGCCGACCGACAGCCTCCGCTGGCAGGACGGAATCCTGGAAGCGCAATCGAAGAAGGCGGTCATAGCCCACGGAGCCTCCGTGCACGGGTTGCCGGCATTGCGCCAGGTTCCGGAAAACAAATGGCTCCAGATCGCGATGATCCGCATGAACCATAGGGGTGTCGCGATGGATGCCGAAAACTACGCCACCCAGGGATTGGGAAATGTGAACGAAGTGGTCACGCATGTGCACCAAGCCCGGAAAGAAGGCATGGGCGTCATCAGCATGAAACTAGTCGGCGAAGGTGCCTTCACCAACCGGGAAGACCGTAAAGCCTCGATGCGCTATGCCTTCCGAAAAGCCGGCGTTAATAGCGTGACTGTCGGCTACAAGAACACTGCAGAGGTCGATGAAGCGATTGAAAATCTGAATTTGGCTCTCGCGTAGCGAAATGACAATCGCGATCATCGGGATTGGCAACGTAGGCGGCGCGCTCGCCCGCCTTTGGACAAGTCGAGGACACAACGTATGGGCCGGAGTGCGCGACACCGCAAGCGAGCGAGCGCAAAAATTGAAGCAGGAAACCGGCGCGCAGGTTGCCACCGTGGCGGATGCCGTATCGAAGGCCGAAATCGTGGCTCTGTGCGTTCCCTGGCCGGCAGCACAAGCCAGTGTTCGCGAAGCAGGTGACTGCGATGGCAAAATTCTGATCGATGCGACCAACCCATTGCGGAACGATCTGCAAGCACTGGAAGTCGGCACAACCACATCCGCTGCAGAGACAATTGCCGGTTGGGCGCCGCGAGCGCGAGTTGTCAAGGCATTCAACACCATCGGAGCTTCGCTCTTCGGCAACGCGCAATTCGACGGCCTGCTCGCAGACGGCTATTTCTGCGGTGACGACGCCGAGCGCCAAAGACCGCAGTACGCCCGCTAATCGCAGATGCCGGATTCGAGCCCGTGGACGTCGGCCCGCTCAAAAGCGCGCGCATGTTGGAACCGCTCGCCCTCCTATGGATCGACCTGAAGTTCGGGCAACGATTTCAAGGCGACTTCGGATTCAAGCTGCTGAGGCGTGGAGCGGGAACTTCCTGAAGGCGACTGCCTATACCGCTACCGGATTCCGTTCCGCAAATTGCGCCTGATGCCAGTACGGATACGTCCGCTGAACAGCGCTCGCTTCATCCAGCTTTTTCATCTGCGCCGCCGTCAGCTTCCACCCAACCGAGCCCAAATTTTGCTTCAACTGTTCTTCATTCCGTGCGCCGATAATCACCGTGGCCACCGTAGGACGTTGCAGCAGCCAATTCAAAGCAATCTGAGGAACCAATTTCCCGGTCTCTTTGGCCGCTTCGTCCAGCGCGTCCGTGACTTTGTAAAGATACTCGTCCCCCACTTGCGGACCTTGCTCCGCCGTTTTATGCAAGCGGCTAACCTCCGGCAACGGTTGCCCGCGCCGAATCTTCCCTGTCAGACGCCCCCATCCGAGCGGACTCCAGATCAGCGCCGACACCTTCTCTTCCAAACCCAGCGGCATCAACTCCCATTCGTATTCGCGCCCAACCAGCGAATAGTAGACTTGATGTCCAACATAACGGCTCCATCCATACTTCTCTGAAATCGTGAGCGACTTCATCAGGTGCCAACCGGAAAAATTGGAGCACGCGATGTAGCGGACCTTTCCGCTCTTCACCAGAGTATCGAGCGTCGAGAGAGTTTCGTCCACCGGAGTCGCGGCATCGAATCCATGCATGTGGTAGAGGTCGATGTGATCCGTATTTAGCCGTCGTAGACTGTCTTCACACGAGCGGATGAGATGGTATCGCGACGAACCAACGTCGTTGGGGCCGTCTCCAAAGCGGAAAGTGGCCTTCGTTGAAATCAATAGTTGGTTGCGTTTCCCTTCAATCGCCTTGCCGAGGATTTCTTCGGAAAGACCATTCGAATAGATATCGGCGGTGTCGAAAAGATTGACCCCCGCGTCAAGGCAAACATCAATAAGTCTCTTCGCACCGTTGACGTCCGTTTCTCCCCACGCCCGAAAAAATTCAGATCCGCCGCCAAACGTGCCGCATCCGAAACTCAACGCCGACACTTTAAGACCAGAGTGGCCCAGTTGTCTATAGTCCATACCTTGCTTTGATGCCTCTCCGCCCCGAGAGGTGCCGTCTTCATTTTGACTTCGCATGAGCGCGAGGGAATCCAGCTCGATTTGCCGCTCTTCAGACAATCCAGGCAGGAAATAGCGACATAATGGTGTCTGTGGACACGAGCGTAAATCCAGACCTGTCCAGAATCACAGTAATATCGGGCCAGCGCTCAGGTCAGCCCTGTATCCGAGGCCTGCGCGTCACGGTTTGGGACGTGCTCGACATGCTTGCGTCGGGCATGACGGAAGATGAAATTTCTGCAAGACTATCCCTATCTTGAGAAAGCAGATTTCCCGGCTGTCTACGCCTACGCTTCCCATTTTGGCCGTGAACGCGCCATCCATTGAAGCTTCTCTTTGACGCGAATCTTTCTCCGAAGCTCGTCCCGCGATTAACAGAACTGTTTCCGGGATCTATCCATGTATTTGACACTGGCATGGCGAAATTCACCCCTGATGCGCACGTATGGGAGTACGCGCGAGAAAACGGATTTGTTATCGTTACGGCGGACTCGGATTTTATAAGCTTTCTCAAGCAACTGAGAGCACCGCCCAAGGTCGTACACCTGGAAAAATGTAACTATAAAACCCGCTTTGTCGAGGAATTGCTTCGACGGCATGCAGTCCGTATCGCCGAACTGGAACACTCAGATCGCGATCGCCTTATCATCCGAAACGCGAAATAAACGCTCGACCCTGCGATTTTGCCCTCCTAAGTCTCGCAATTACCTGGCCACGGACCAAGCTAGTTGCGAGTCTCTCAAGCGCTACGCTCAGCTTTGCGCATTTCCGCCACACCCCGGAGCTATGATAGCCGTCATGCCCCAAGCCGCCGAAACGTTAACCGCCCCGCCGCTCACGTTTTTGCAGGAAGAAGAGCGCCTCTTTCAATCCTCCATCCGCCGCTTTGCCAACGAACGCCTCGCCCCTCACGTTCGCGCCATGGACGAAGAAGGCAAATTTCGCAAAGACCTGCTGCACGAAATGTTCGAGCTTGGTCTCATGGGCATCGATATCAAAGAGCAATACGGCGGACAAGGCGGCAGCTTCTTTCAATCCGTTCTCGCTATCGAAGAACTCGCTAAAGTCGATCCCTCCGCATCGGTAATCGTCGATGTGCAAAACACGCTGGTGAGCAACGCCATCGAGCGCTGGGCGAATCCCGACCAGAAGCGCAATTTTCTCGCGCGACTCGCCAGCGAAACCGTCGGCGCCTACGCTCTCTCCGAGCCTGAATCCGGTTCCGACGCTTTCGCGCTCTCCACCCGCGCTGTTGAAGACGGCGACGGATACCGCATCTCCGGCCGCAAACTCTGGATCACCAACGCCGCCGAGGCCGACATCTTTCTCCTGTTCGCGACCATCGATCCCACCGCCGGCTATCGCGGCATCACCTGCTTTCTCATCGAGCGCGGCATGCCCGGTTTCCAAATCGGCAAAAAAGAAGACAAACTCGGCATCCGGGCTTCTTCCACCTGCGAGCTGATCTTCGAAGACGTCCCCGCCGCCCGCGATCGCATCATGGGCGAGCCCGGCAAAGGCTACAAAATCGCCATCGAAACCTTGAACGAAGGCAGAATCGGCATCGCCGCCCAAATGTTAGGCCTCGCCGAAGGAGCCTTCCAGCACGCCCTCCGCTACGCGCGCGAGCGCAAACAGTTCGGCAAGCGCATCGGCGATTTTCAAGGCGTCCAGTTTGAGCTCGCCGAAATGGCCACCCGCATTGAAGCCGCCCGCCTCATGGTCTACAACGCCGCCCGGCTGCGCGACGCCGACCAGCCTTTTGTCACCGAAGCCGCCATGGCCAAGTATTTCTGCTCGGTCATCGCCGAAGAGGTCGCCTCCCAGGCGGTCGAAATCTTCGGCGGCGTCGGTTTTACCAAGGATTACCCGGTCGAAAAGCTCTATCGCGACGCGAAAATCGGACGAATCTATGAAGGCACCAGCAACATGCAGCGCGCCACCATCGCCAAAGCTCTCCTCGACCCCGTGAAATAAGGAACGCCTCCCGCCTCTCGATCCGTCACAATAGAAAATAGAAGTATGTTTCAACGTAGTTTTCAACGTAGTTGCGCGCTTGCTTTGTGTCTCCTCGGTCCCGCGGTTCTGCTGAGCGCCGCCGCGGTGGCGCTTCCCGACCCCACGCCGGATCAGATCCAGAACATCATCAAGAAATTCACTCAAAAGGAAACTGATTTCGCGCAGGCTCGCGAAAATTACGTCTATCGCCAGACCACCAAACTAAGCGAAGTCGATCCTCCCGGCGGCAGCTTCGAAATCGTCGAAGAGGTCTCTTTCGACGACCGCAACCATCGCACCTCGCACGTAACCTACGCCCCCGTCGAAAGCCTCGAGCACATTACCATGACCGCCGAGGACGAGCAGGATTTTCGGAACGTCATGCCCTTCGTGATGACCAACGCGACTGCGGATCAATACGATATCAAGTACATCGGCCGTGAACAGGTCGACGAGATCTCCTGTTACGTTTTTTCCGTCCAGCCTAAGGAACTCACCAAAGACCGCAAACGCTATTTCGATGGAAAGATCTGGGTCGACGATCAGGATCTGCAAATCGTGAAAACGTATGGCCGCTCCGCCGGACATTTAGGCCGCGGCGAAGACCAGCAGTTTCCGAAATTCGAGACCTATCGCCAGCAGATCGACGGCAAATATTGGTTTCCCACCTACACCTACGCCGATGACACGCTGAATTTCAAGGACGGCCAGTCGCAGCGCGTGAAAGAAGTCATCAAGTACGACCAATACAAGAAATGGGACTTCAATACGCACTCCACCATCACTTACGGCGGTCAGGTCCCGCAGCCGCCCACCACACCGAAACAGCCACCCCAATAAAAAGGCTTTCGGATGTTCTTTCGCGCAAGAACCGCATGGCTCGCCATCGCCGCGCTCTTTTGCTCAATTTCCTTTTCCCTCGCCGCCGAAGCCCCGGCCGCCCACGTTCGTAATTTCGATCGCGTCAACGACCACCTGTTTCGCGGCGGCGATCCTTCGCTGGTCGGCCTTAGCGAACTCGGAGCGATGGGCGTGAAGCTCGATATCGACTTGCGCGAACCCAGCGCGGCAACCGACGTCGAAAAGAAAGCGGCCGGAAAGCTGGGCATCAAATACGTTGAGATTCCCTTCGGCCCGTTTTCCGCGCCCAGCCAGCAGCAGATGGAGCGAGCGCTTTCGCTGCTGCTCCAGAATACTGGGACTACCGTCTACGTGCACTGCCGCCGCGGCAAAGATCGCACCGGAACCGTGATCGCCTGCTACCGCATCCAGCACGATCATTGGGATAATCGCCGCGCGCTTGCCGAAGCCAGACGCCACGGCATGAGCTTCACCGAACGAGGCATGCAAGCCTACATCCTCCACTTCAAACCGCTCTCTGTCACCCCCTCCGTACTACCCGCTGTGCCGTGAATGCTACCCTCCAGTGATGCCGTCGCGTGCATCGGTTTTCTTCAGCTTCGTTGTCCTCGCGTCTTCCACTCTCCAGGCGCAGAACCCTGTTGAAGCCGCGCACGGATGGCGCATCCAGCACCAGTCCGAAATTCTGCAGGGCTTCACTGCGCTTCTCAGCATTCCTAACATTGCTGCGGATCCCGCCAATCTTCGCCGCAACGCAGATACGCTTGTCTCACTGCTGCGCGAACGCCACTTTGAAACCCGCCTTCTCTCCATTCCCGGCTCGCCCCCGATCGTTTTCGGCCAACGCCAAACTCCAGGCGCAAAACACACCATCGTCTTCTACGCGCATTACGATGGTCAGCCCGTGACCGCTTCGGAGTGGCAGAATCCGCCGTTCATCCCAGTCTTGCGCGAAGTTGATGGCGAACAGCGTATCTATGCCCGTTCGGCAGGTGACGACAAGGCCGCCATCTACGCTCAGTTGGTCGCCCTCGACGCTCTCGAAGCCGCCAACATCCCGCTACGCGCCAACATCCGCTTTATCTGGGAGGGTGAGGAAGAAGCTGGCTCACCTCACCTGGAACAGATTCTCGACGCAAATCGCGACTTGGTTCATGGCGACGTTTGGCTGGTCTGCGATGGCCCGGTCGATCAGAGCCGTAAACAGCTACTCGTCTTCGGCGCACGCGGAGATGCGCATGTGGAGATCACGGTGTATGGCGCCAATCGTGGTTTGCACAGCGGCCACTATGGCAACTGGGCTCCCAATCCAGCCATGATGCTTGCTCAGCTTCTTGCCGGCATGAAAAACGGCCAGGGCCGCGTTCTCATCCCTCATTTCTATGACGGAATCACGCCGCTCTCGGCGCTGGAAAAGAAGGCGCTGGCTCAGGCGCCCGTTAATGACGACAAGCTGCGCAAGGAACTCTCGCTCGGTCACGTCGATGGCGGCGGCGCGCATCTTCTCGATCTTTTAAACCTGCCCAGCTTGAACATTAACGGCATCTCCTCCGGGCAAACCGGCACGCATGCTACCAATGTAATTCCGTCCACCGCCACAGCCGATCTCGATCTCCGCCTGGTCGTCGGCATCGATTGGCGCCAGCAGCAAAACCGCGTCGTCGATTACATCCGCTCGCAAGATTACTTCGTCGTCGAGACGGTCCCTACACGCGAGGTTCTGTTACAACACCCCAGGGTGGCGCTCGTCAAGAAAGATTCAGCCGGCTACAATGCAGCGCGCACGCCCATGGATCTTCCCATCGCCCAAGAAGTGCTGACGGCCGTGGAAGCGGCTCGAGGCACTGTTATCGAATGGCCCACCATGGGTGGTAGCGTTCCTCTCGGCGCGATGGAACGGGCGGCGCGGACCCACACCATCATCGTCCCTATCGCTAACCACGACGACAATCAGCACAGCGCCAACGAAAACCTGCGTCTGCAAAATCTCTGGGACGGCATCGAAACCATGGCCTCGCTCCTCTACATGCAGTAAGCGATACGATCTCTGGATCATCCTGATCCAGTCAGCGCCTGAATCAGCAAGACCGCCCCAACGCCACTGAGGCCGAAGTAAATATATTTGAGAAACGCCTCGCCGCGTAGCCGATGATTCACCAGCCTGCCCAGCAAGATCGCGGGCAGCGTGGCGGGCAGCGATATCAAATAATAATGCGTCACGGCCGGAACCCACAGCCCCTTAAGCCAATATCCGGCCATCCCCAGCACGCTTGCCGGCAGAAAATATCCTTGCAAGGTCGCACGGAAATGTTGAGCGGACCAGCGGCGCATGCCTCCATAGATCACCAGCGGCGGACCGTTCATTCCATACGCGCCGCCAAACACCCCGGCCAATAGGCCGCAGCCAAAAAGCCAGGCCCGGCTCTCGGTTTTTAGTTCCGGTGGCTTCCTGCCAATCAAAGAATATGTAGAGAACGCGATGATTACGATGGCCAGCACCACCTTGACAGCCCGTTGATGGCGGCTTGTCAGCAGCAGAAGGCCGAGCGGAATGCCGAAAAGTGTGGCGAACACCAGCCATCCCGCGCTGCGCAAATGGATCTTCTGCCAGTCCTGAGCAACCACTATGGCGGCGATCGTGATCGACACCAATACCGCGAGTGGAGCGGCGACCCCGAGAGGAAGGCGCAAAGCGAGCAACGGAACCGCAAAAAGCGCCTCGCCAAATCCAAATGCCGATCGAATCAGTGTTGCGAAAAAAACCACGAGCAATACATACAAAGTCGTGGCCTCCATAATGAAGAGTGTCGCAACACGCATGACAGCCGTCGATCTTTCCAGTGATGCAGGTCTGGTAGCAATGGTGCTGCTGACCGTCAATATTCTCCTGGGTCTGTTGCTATCGGCCCGTTACAGTCCGGTTCGTCGCTGGCCCCATCGCCGCATCCCCATCTTCGACATCCATAACTGGACCGCTTACATCGCGCTCGGCTTGATCTTCCTGCACCCGCTCCTTCTTTGGTGCTCGCGAACCGCGGGATTCGGTATCGGCGACATTCTGTTCCCCATCCACTCGCCCAAGCAGACTCTCTACAACAATTTCGGTGCGATCGCTTTTTACTGCGTCATCTTCGTCGTCGTCACGTCTTATTTCCGCGCCCGGCTCGGTAGCCGTTTATGGAAAAAACTCCATTACGTCTCCTATGCCGCGGCCGCCTTCCTGTTCGTACACGGAATTCTGATCGATCCGAATCTCAAGAACGCTCCTCCCGATCCACTGGATGGCGAGAAGCTACTCGTCGAAATCTGTGCGCTGTTGATCGTCGTGGCGGCCATCTGGCGCATTCGTTATCAGCCCAAAAAACGCGCGCTTAAGGCCTCGGTGACAAAAATCGATTACGAAGCAGTGTAGATATCCTACAGCCGGTGCTTTTTATGCCCCGCTAGCGTGCCGCTGCACCACCGTCTCGAAAGACGATCGCGCGCTGGTCTTCAATAAATTCCAAGCCAGCTCGTAATCCTCGCGCTCTTCTTTCTGTAATTCCCGCGCCAGCCGCTCCGTCTCGCTGTCGCCCGCCGCAGCCGAGACCGCTGCCAAAGATTCGTACATCGCCATCTCGGCCGCCGCCGCCCCAATCACCACAATCAGATGCTGGGTGTTCTTCTCGGCCGGCTCGTGGCCGATCTGCGCCACCGTCGGCCCAAACGCCAGCATATGCGCCAGCACGCTCTTCGCCGTCGATGGTTCCCCGCCCAGCGTCCGCAACCGCCGTTCCAGCCGCTGGTGCTGTGTTTTTGCCTTCCCCGACGCCTGGCTCATCAGGCTCTTCACCGCATTCTGCTCACCCATAGTCCCAAACGCCGCCAGCGCATCTTCAAAATTCCGCTCCGCCGCCTCCGCATCCTGTATATACCGAACGATTACGTCCTTCGTCGAATTTTGTGCCATATCCGTGAGACCGCCAGGATCTTATTTCATATCATCCGTGAAACTGCTTAAGCTGGCGAGGAAGACGCCCGGCCTCGCCGATCAATGGTACGGTCACCGCGCGGATTCTATTTTTGTTTTTTGTTTGGAGTCAGAGACTTGGGTGAGTTTTGTGGCATCTGGCGGACTTGGCGCATGCGGCGGGTTAAGGGGCGCGAACTAATCTTCGCGCAGTGTCCTGGCCGGATCGATCCTTGCAACGCGCAGGGCGGGTATTGCCGTTGCGAGACCCGTTACGGCGGAGAGGGTCAGCACCACAATCAGGATGGTGGGGACATCATAAACGCCTACGCCGTACAGAACGCTACGCATCGCGCGAAGCGCACCCGCGCAGAGAATCAATCCGAGAACCAGTCCCAGAAGCGACGCGCCCACGCCCGACGTGCCGATATGGATCATCGTCTTCCGAATCGTGGAGCCGAGGGCGATGCGGATGCCGATCTCGCGCGTCCTCTGCGCAACCATGTTCGCGACCAGTGCGAAGATACCTAGCGCGCTCAGCAACAGCGCGAGCGATGCCATCGCAACCAGTAGAGCGACCTCGATCCTTTGTGTCGCGAGCGTTGCAGCCATAAGGTCTTTCATCCCGTAAAAGCCGGAAAAAGGCAGGTTGGGATCGACGCTCGCCAGGGCGCGCTGCATCCGGGCAGTCAAACCATGAATGGGACCGGCGGTGCGCACAATCCAGCTTGGCTGAAACCAGATATGCACGATGGAGAGAAATTTGTCATCGACGATTTGAGCGGCGGGGATGTAGACGGTCTCCTCGTCGGTTAAGGGCGCCGACCCTGGGTTCAATCCGGCGGCGGAGGAGAGCACCGTGTCCGCAACGACTCCTATGATCAATAGATTCGTGTTGTTGCTTTTGAGATAACGCCCCACCGGATTCGCCCCATGGAAGAACTTGCGCGCGAATGCCCTGTTGATGGCAATAACACGCTGCGCATCCGGACCGTCCGCAGCGGTGAACGCCCGGCCCGCGAGCAGACGGATCTGCAAGGTATCGAAATAGCCGGGGGTGACATATACCTTGTTTGTTGTAACTTCCTTGCCATCGCTGAAGACGACGGAATCGAGCATGGCACGCTCGTACGGCAGGGTCAATCCGACGGCGGCATTCTGGACGCCGGGAATTTCCCGCATTCTCGCGAGGCTCTCATTGAGCAGCTTTCGGAAAGTTGCCGGGTCGTGGTATCGGACATCGTCGAGAGACGCCTTAGCGGTCATGACTCCGTTTGGATTGAAACCTGGAGGCATGGTCTCAAGGTGGACGAGCGTGCGGATGAGCAGCCCGGCGGCGGCCAGCAGCACTACCGTCAGGGCGACCTCCCCGACAATCAAGCCTTGCCGCAGGCGAACGCTGCCCGACCCTATGACGGCGCGGCTGCCGATGGAAGACCGCAGGTCGACTTTTCTCATTGTGAGGGCAGGCAACATTCCGGATAGCACGCTGGTCAGGAGAGAGACAGATAGCGTGAAGCCGAGGACACGGCTGTCGAGAGGCACGTTTGCAACAGGCAGAAAATGTTCAGGCAGAAGCAGCAACAGCCCGCGCAGTGCAAGGAAACCGACTCCTATGCCCGCGGTTCCTCCTACCAGAGCCAGTAGCAGATTTTCGATCCAAAGCTGCCTCTGAACTTGCCAGCGTGAGGCGCCGAGCGCCAGCCGGGTGGCTATCTCACCGGTGCGGCGCAACATGCGCACCAGGGTCAGGCCGGCGAGGTTCGCGCACGCAATCAGCAGAATAAATCCCGCCGCGAGCATCAGCGCCAGCACCTGAGGCCGCAGCGTATTCGTCTCGCCTTTTTGCAAGGGCACAGCGTAATACGTTATCCGCGCGCCAGGATTGGTCTTCGCGAAACGTTGTGTGCGGACGCTCCGCGCCAACGCACGATTGATTTCGGCATCTGCCTGCTGCCAGTTCGCGCCATCGCGCAGCCGCATGATTGCTACAAAGTTGGCTGCCTGGCCCTCGCCCTCGCGGCTCGGTTGGAGTGCTATATATATGTCGCCGTTTAATGGAGTGGTTGCGTTCTCGGGCAGCACGCCCACGATGGTGTACGGCTCGCCCTTCAGCAGAATGGCTTGTCCCAGGACATTCTGGTTCCCGTCAAAGGCCGTGCGCCACAAAGCGTAGCTCAGAATGGCCGTTCTCGGGCCATGCGGACGATCTTCATCCTCCGAGAAATTGCGGCCGATGATGGGATGGAGCGCCAACACGTCGAAGTAGTGTGCCGAGACGCGTCCAGCATGAACATATTGCAGATGCGAACCGGCCCGAAGGTTCACCCCGGACGTCCGCATACCGGAAACAGCGGAGAGCAGAGAAGGTACCTCGTCGCGCAGCAATTGCCATTGCTCACCGTCGATAGTTCTTCGCGCATCGGAGGATTCAGAGCCGGTTGTGCGGAGAAATATCGTCCCCATGCGCTCCGGCTGAGCGTAGGGAAGGCTTTTCAGCAGCAGTGCGTTGACGATCGAAAAGATTGCCGTGTTTGCCCCGATGGAAAGCGCAAGCGTGAGGACCACCGTAAGGGTGAAGCCAGAATTGTGCCGTAACTGCCGGACGGCAAGCTTTGCATCCCGCCAAAGCGATTCGAGCGTGGGCCACTGCCAGACTTCGCGGCTGCGTTCTTCGAGGAGCGTGGCATTGCCGAATTCCCGGCGAGCTGCGTGCGCGGCTTCTTCGCGCGAAAGGCCGTCCTCCATCAGTTCTTCGATCTTTTCTTCGAGGTGCTCTCGTATCGATTCCGCGAGCTCGTTATAGCGCCGCCGCCGGGAGAAGATTTGTTTGAGCCATTGCATTGCGAACTCCTAAGAGCGAACGGGCGCGAGCACGCGCGTGATGCCAGCGAACATTTTTTCGAAGCTGGACAGTTCCTGTTCCAAGTGTTTGCGGCCTGCGTTTGTGAGGCTGTAAATTCGGATCGGGCGATTTTTCGCGGAGACTCCGGCTTTCGATTTAAGCCATCCTTCTTTCAGCATTCGCTGTAAGGCCGGATAGAGGGAACCTTCCTCGATTTGCAGCAGCTCGTCCGAAACTTGCTTGATGTGTTTTGCCAGAGCATAGCCATGCATGGGTTTGAGCCGGAGCGATTGCAGAATCATCATCTCGAGCGCTCCCGGAAACAAGTCGCGATATTCAGGATTCTTGGCCACAGGTATTCCCTATTCCAGAATATACTATTCTTAAACAGGGATACAGCGCTATTCGATTCGTAACGCCTGTTGTGGTGCAATGCGCAACGCGCGCCGGATCGGCGCAATGCACGCGAGAATAATCGTGGCCACTATGCAAAATA
>CAWBDW010000030.1:0-46767 GCA_963787545.1 uncultured Acidobacteriaceae bacterium | reverse complement strand
ACGCATGACAGCCGTCGATCTTTCCAGTGATGCAGGTCTGGTAGCAATGGTGCTGCTGACCGTCAATATTCTGCTGGGTCTGATGCTATCGGCCCGTTACAGCCCGGTTCGTCGCTGGCCCCATCGCCGCATCCCCATCTTCGACATCCATAACTGGACCGCTTACATCGCGCTCGGCTTGATCTTCCTGCACCCGCTCCTTCTTTGGTGCTCGCGAACCGCGGGATTCGGTATCGGCGACATTCTATTCCCCATCCACTCGCCTAAGCAGACTCTCTATAACAACTTCGGTGCGATCGCTTTTTACTGCGTCATCTTCGTCGTCGTCACGTCTTATTTCCGCGCCCGGCTCGGTAGCCGTTTATGGAAAAAACTCCATTACGTCTCCTATGCCGCGGCCGCCTTCCTGTTCGTACACGGAATTCTGATCGATCCGAATCTCAAGAACGCTCCTCCCGATCCACTGGATGGCGAGAAGCTACTCGTCGAAATCTGTGCGCTGTTGATCGTCGTGGCGGCCATCTGGCGCATTCGTTATCAGCCCAAAAAACGCGCGCTTAAGGCCTCGGTGACAAAAATCGATTACGAAGCAGTGTAGATATCCTACAGCCGGTGCTTTTTATGCCCCGCTAGCGTGCCGCTGCACCACCGTCTCGAAAGACGATCGCGCGCTGGTCTTCAATAAATTCCAAGCCAGCTCGTAATCCTCGCGCTCTTCTTTCTGTAATTCCCGCGCCAGCCGCTCCGTCTCGCTGTCGCCCGCCGCAGCCGATACCGCTGCCAAAGATTCGTACATCGCCATCTCGGCCGCCGCCGCCCCAATCACCACAATCAGATGCTGGGTGTTCTTCTCGGCCGGCTCGTGGCCGATCTGCGCCACCGTCGGCCCAAACGCCAGCATATGCGCCAGCACGCTCTTCGCCGTCGATGGTTCCCCGCCCAGCGTCCGCAACCGCCGTTCCAGCCGCTGGTGCTGTGTTTTTGCCTTCCCCGACGCCTGGCTCATCAGGCTCTTCACCGCATTCTGCTCACCCATCGTCCCAAACGCCGCCAGCGCATCTTCAAAATTCCGCTCCGCCGCCTCCGCATCCTGTATATACCGAACGATTACGTCCTTCGTCGAATTTTGTGCCATATCCGTGAGACCGCCAGGATCTTATTTCATATCATCCGTGAAACTGCTTAAGCTGGCGAGGAAGACGCCCGGCCTCGCCGATCAATGGTACGGTCACCGCGCGGATTCTATTTTTGTTTTTTGTTTGGAGTCAGAGACTTGGGTGAGTTTTGTGGCATCTGGCGGACTTGGCGCATGCGGCGGGCTAAGGGGCGCGAACTAATCTTCGCGCAGTGTCCTGGCCGGATCGATCCTTGCAACGCGCAGGGCGGGTATTGCCGTTGCGAGACCCGTTACGGCGGAGAGGGTCAGCACCACGATCAGGATGGTGGGGACATCATAAACGCCTACGCCGTACAGAACGCTACGCATCGCGCGAAGCGCACCCGCGCAGAGAATCAATCCGAGAACCAGTCCCAGAAGCGACGCGCCCACGCCCGACGTGCCGATATGGATCATCGTCTTCCGAATCGTGGAGCCGAGGGCGATGCGGATGCCGATCTCGCGCGTCCTCTGCGCAACCATGTTCGCGACCAGTGCGAAGATACCTAGCGCGCTCAGCAACAGCGCGAGCGATGCCATCGCAACCAGTAGAGCGACCTCGATCCTTTGTGTCGCGAGCGTTGCGGCCATAAGGTCTTTCATCCCGTAAAAGCCGGAAAAAGGCAGGTTGGGATCGACGCTCGCCAGGGCGCGCTGCATCCGGGCAGTCAAACCATGAATGGGACCGGCGGTGCGCACAATCCAGCTTGGCTGAAACCAGATATGCACGATGGAGAGAAATTTGTCATCGACGATTTGAGCGGCGGGGATGTAGACGGTCTCCTCGTCGGTTAAGGGCGCCGACCCTGGGTTCAATCCGGCGGCGGAGGAGAGCACCGTGTCCGCAACGACTCCTATGATCAATAGATTCGTGTTGTTGCTTTTGAGATAACGCCCCACCGGATTCGCCCCATGGAAGAACTTGCGCGCGAATGCCCTGTTGATGGCAATAACACGCTGCGCATCCGGACCGTCCGCAGCGGTGAACGCCCGGCCCGCGAGCAGAGGGATCTGCAAGGTATCGAAATAGCCGGGGGTGACATATACCTTGTTTGTTGTAACTTCCTTGCCATCGCTGAAGACGACGGAATCGAGCATGGCACGCTCGTACGGCAGGGTCAATCCGACGGCGGCATTCTGGACGCCGGGAATTTCCCGCATTCTCGCGAGGCTCTCATTGAGCAGCTTTCGAAACGTTGCCGGGTCGTGGTATCGGACATCGTCGAGAGACGCCTTAGCGGTCATGACTCCGTTTGGATTGAAACCTGGAGGCATGGTCTCAAGGTGGACGAGCGTGCGGATGAGCAGCCCGGCGGCGGCCAGCAGCACTACCGTCAGGGCGACCTCCCCGACAATCAAGCCTTGCCGCAGGCGAACGCTGCCCGACCCTATGACGGCGCGGCTGCCGATGGAAGACCGCAGGTCGACTTTTCTCATTGTGAGGGCAGGCAACATTCCGGATAGCACGCTGGTCAGGAGAGAGACAGATAGCGTGAAGCCGAGGACACGGCTGTCGAGAGGCACGTTTGCAACAGGCAGAAAATGTTCAGGCAGAAGCAGCAACAGCCCGCGCAGTGCAAGGAAACCGACTCCTATGCCCGCGGTTCCTCCTACCAGAGCCAGTAGCAGATTTTCGATCCAAAGCTGCCTCTGAACTTGCCAGCGTGAGGCGCCGAGCGCCAGCCGGGTGGCTATCTCACCGGTGCGGCGCAACATGCGCACCAGGGTCAGGCCGGCGAGGTTCGCGCACGCAATCAGCAGAATAAATCCCGCCGCGAGCATCAGCGCCAGCACCTGAGGCCGCAGCGTATTCGTCTCGCCTTTTTGCAAGGGCACAGCGTAATACGTTATCCGCGCGCCAGGATTGGTCTTCGCGAAACGTTGTGTGCGGACGCTCCGCGCCAACGCACGATTGATTTCGGCATCTGCCTGCTGCCAGTTCGCGCCATCGCGCAGCCGCATGATTGCTACAAAGTTGGCTGCCTGGCCCTCGCCCTCGCGGCTCGGTTGGAGTGCTATATATATGTCGCCGTTTAATGGAGTGGTTGCGTTCTCGGGCAGCACGCCCACGATGGTGTACGGCTCGCCCTTCAGCAGAATGGCTTGTCCCAGGACATTCTGGTTCCCGTCAAAGGCCGTGCGCCACAAAGGGTAGCTCAGAATGGCCGTTCTCGGGCCATGCGGACGATCTTCATCCTCCGAGAAATTGCGGCCGATGATGGGATGGAGCGCCAACACGTCGAAGTAGTGTGCCGAGACGCGTCCAGCATGAACATATTGCAGATGCGAACCGGCCCGAAGGTTCACCCCGGACGTCCGCATACCGGAAACAGCGGAGAGCAGAGAAGGTACCTCGTCGCGCAGCAATTGCCATTGCTCACCGTCGATAGTTCTTCGCGCATCGGAGGATTCAGAGCCGGTTGTGCGGAGAAATATCGTCCCCATGCGCTCCGGCTGAGCGTAGGGAAGGCTTTTCAGCAGCAGTGCGTTGACGATCGAAAAGATTGCCGTGTTTGCCCCGATGGAAAGCGCAAGCGTGAGGAGCACCGTAAGGGTGAAGCCAGAATTGTGCCGTAACTGGCGGACGGCAAGCTTTGCATCCCGCCAAAGCGATTCGAGCGTGGGCCACTGCCACACTTCGCGGCTGCGTTCTTCGAGGAGCGTGACATTGCCGAATTCCCGGCGAGCTGCGTGCGCGGCCTTCTTCGCGCGAAAGGCCGTCCTCCATCAGTTCTTCGATTTTTTCTTCGAGGTGCTCTCGTATGGATTCCGCGAGCTCGTTATAGCGCCGCCGCCGGGAGAAGATTTGTTTGAGCCATTGCATTGCGAACTCCTAAGAGCGAACGGGCGCGAGCACGCGCGTGATGCCAGCGAACATTTTTTCGAAGCTGGACAGTTCCTGTTCCAAGTGTTTGCGGCCTGCGTTTGTGAGGCTGTAAATTCGGATCGGGCGATTTTTCGCGGAGACTCCGGCTTTCGATTTAAGCCATCCTTCTTTCAGCATTCGCTGTAAGGCCGGATAGAGGGAACCTTCCTCGATTTGCAGCAGCTCGTCCGAAACTTGCTTGATGTGTTTTGCCAGAGCATAGCCATGCATGGGTTTGAGCCGGAGCGATTGCAGAATCATCATCTCGAGCGCTCCCGGAAACAAGTCGCGATATTCAGGATTCTTGGCCACAGGTATTGTTTCCCTATTTCAGGATATACTATTTTAAACTAGTATAGGGCCGCAGTGTTTGAATGGGGTAGATATCCATACGCGTTAAGACAGGGCGGATTGTTGTCGCGGCTAGACGATTACGCTTCTTCTCTAAGAATCCTGTCAGATGCAGTCTCGCTCGGGTAGTTGAAGAAGAGCTGATTGCCGTCGGGATCATCGACCACCAGGAGCCGGTAGCCCACGAACCCTCCTTGACCGGAACGCCCTTGGCCTCGAGTTCCGCGCGCAACGCATCCAACGCGGCGATCGCGGCGTCGCGCGTCTGCGGCTCGACGTTCAGAGAAATGAAACATCAGACCCTTGCCAATCTTCTCCGGCCACGTGTCGGCGAGGATAAGCGCGCAGCCCTGCCGGTCGACCTGTGCGACATGTGCTCTGCCGTCCTCGTCGTAGCGCCAGGGGCTCGTGAAGCCGAGCCGGTTAACGTAAAAGCGGAGCGAGGCCTCAACGTCAGCCACGTGTAGGACGGGACGCGCGAACCAGTCTGTCATAGGCTATCTATCCCCGAATAAGGACAACTCGTTCCAGGAACCCAGGACACAAATCGGTGTACCGAGCTAGACACCAATCTGGCGCAGGATTGTGGCGTGATCGAAGTACACTTTTTCACAGACTAGCTCCTCACCTTCGAAGACAAAAATAAGCGCACTCTGCACTTCCATCCGCTTCCCTGAAGGTGCTATCCCTGCCCACGTGCCGTGATGCGTGCCACCGAAGCGGCATTCCACAATGACTGCATCGTCGGCGTGATAAAGCGTTGATTTCTCCAGCCAAAAATCGGGAAAGGCGCCCAGCAGTTGCGTGAGCAAGCCGTGAACAGCCTCCGGTCCATCGGCGATTGCGCCCACAGCCGGAACTTCATAACGAGGGTGACGAAAGGTCGCGACAGCGGCAGCGACGTCATGCTTCACGGCTTCCGCCTCGATATGCGTGTTCACAATGGCTTCACGCTTGACCCTCACGTCTTGCATACTTGCACTGATCATCGTTCCTCCAATCGCTCAGCAGTGTACTTCAAACGGGCATATCCGCACAATCCACTCCGTACGCTTGGTAGCATCTTGGGTTCGGCGCACATCGGAAGCGCATTGCGCACAAACTGCAAGTAGTGGACGAGTAGCCGACCAGCCTCCACGCCGTATTCCGTCGTAAGCGCCCGAACAACAGCATCGGCCCGGTGTTTCGATAACTCGAGGTTCGCGGCGATAAGCGCCGACATTGTCCGTATGCCCGACAACAAAGATCTTCAGGTCAGAATGCTCGTGCATCAGGTTGGCGATTTCCTTCAGGTGCTGCCCATTTGCCCTGTGAAACGCTCGGCTCCAAGGGTTCTTGATCTGGACAGACATTATCGCGCGGCTCGCTGTTTCCTATTGACAACCAATAGCAACTGTATGGTATCTATTGTCCTATGGTTCACCAATAGGAGACATGCGGGACGAAAAACGGTCGAAGAACAAAACGGACGTATGGCAGGGCACGTTAGACCTGATGATCTTGAAAACGCTCGATACATTGGGACCTCTGCATGGGTATGGCATCGCACGCCGTATCGAGCAAACGAGCGGAGATCGTCTATCGCTAAATTACGGAACGCTTTACCCGGCCCTTTTGAAGCTCGAACAGGAGGGCGCGATTTCGCCGCAATGGGGTATTTCTGAAAATAATCGACGAGCCAAATTCTACAAGCTCACACGCGCCGGCAAGAAACAACTCCAACAAGAAACGCATAGCTGGGAGCAGGCGATCGCGATCCTCGCTCGTTTTCTAGCATCAGGGATGTACCTGCTATGAGAACCGTTCGGATGTTCCTTGTGCGCTTGAGAGGCCTTTTCCCCCATAAGTATCAGGATCTCGACCGATCTGACGAAATCGAAGCGAATCTTCAGCTCCATATTGACGACAACCTGCGTCGTGGCATGACTCCCGAAGCTGCGCGACGTGAAGCAATGCTCAAGCTGGGTGGCCTGGAATCCACCAGGGAAGCGTACCGCGATCAGGCGACTGTTCCATTTGTCGAGAATCTGCTGCGCGATTTTCGTTTCGCTGTTCGCCAACTCCGCAAGAACCCCGGCTTCGCCTGCACCACCGTGCTCACGCTCGCCTTGGGAATGTGCGCGAGCATCGCCATATTTGCTTTTGTCGACGCGGCTCTCGTTAAGCCGCTCCCGTACAAGAATCCGGAGCAGCTTGTTGGGGTCTACGAGAAGATCGAAAAAGTCTGCCCACTCTGCAATCTTTCCTATCCTGATTATCTCGATTGGAAACGCTTAAACACTGTCTTCAGCGGCTTTGATGCGTACAACCATCAGGGATATATGCAGAAGACTTCCGCTGGTACGCGCCCGGCATTTTGCACGCGTGTGACGGACGGCTTTTTCAAGACTCTTGGCGTCAGCCCGATCCTCGGACGCGACTTCCGGCCGGGCGAGGATCAAAGGTCAGCGCCGCATATCGCTATACTCAGCTACTCAAAATGGCAGAAAGATTATGGCGGGAAAGATGACGTCCTTGGACGGGTTGTGAACCTGAACGGCGAGCCCGTAACCATTATCGGCGTGCTCCCCCGCAGCTTCCATTTCGCTCCCTCTGAGCCGACAGAGTATTGGCTGACCATGCACGCAAGCTCCGAGTGTGATCTGCGGCGCAGCTGCCATGGCCTGTACGGGATCGCTCGCCTGAAGCCGGGCGCGACCTTCGCGGCGGCGCTTTCCGAAGTAACTGTGATTGCCAAGCGGCTGGAGCAACAGTATCCGGAAACGAATAGAGAGCAAGGTGCAAACCTTTCGCCTCTTACCGAAGTGATCTTAGGGTCCATTCGACCGATTCTTTTGGTGCTGTTATCGGGGGCTTGCCTTCTGTTGCTCATAGCTGCCGTAAATGTGACGAGTCTTCTGCTTGTGCGCACTGAAGGCCGAGGTCGAGAACTCGCAATTCGTAGCGGCCTGGGCGCTTCTGCGTCGCAAATCACCGTCCAGTTCGCGATCGAAGGTTTGGTTCTAGTTAGCCTGGGAACTGCTTTGGGATTGATCTCGGCAGACTTTGCCATGAGACTGCTTAAGGGGCTTATTTCGGAGAACGAGCTGCTCGCCATGCCGTATCTGAACGATCTAGGCTTAAATGGCAGGGTACTCGCTTTTGCGGGCCTGATCGCGTTTTTATCGGCTTTGTTGTTTTCTTTAGCCCCGGTCATCAGCTCGTCTCTGGCAGATGCGCGGCAGCGTCTTGCGGAAGGAGGACGGGGTTCGTCCAATCGGGTTTGGCGGAGACTGGGCTCCAGCCTGGTCATCGTAGAACTTGCAACTGGGGTCGTTCTTCTTGCGGGCGCGGGGCTCCTGGGCCAGAGCCTCTATCACCTCCTCCGGGTGAAGCTGGGGATCCAGCCCGATCACGTTGTGTTGGTCGACGTCGCTGTGCCTCCGACTGGTTATTCCAAGGACGAACAGTTGCTTGCGGTAACACAAAAGATCACCGCCGAAGTCTCCACTTTCCCCGGTGTAGAGTCAACTGGAATCTCGACTAAATCTCCGGTCACCTCTGCAGGTAGTACAACGTGGTTCAAGATCATCGGTCGACCTTGGCACGGGGAGCATAACGACACTCCCTTTATCTCCGTAACGCCCGATTATTTTCAGACAATCGGAGCTACATTGCTTCGGGGCCGCCAATTCAGCGATAGGGACAACGCAGGGCGGCCAAAAGTGGTGATTGTGAACGAGGCATTCGTGCGTCAGTTTTTTCCTCGCGAAGATCCGATCGGTAAGCAACTATCACCGCTTTCCGACCCGCCTAAGCCAATTGAGATTGTTGGCGAGGTGCAAGACATAAAGGAAAGCGCTCTTGATTCGGAAACCCGTCCCACACTGTATTATCCGTTTGCCCAGGAAACCGATTCGTATTTCTCAGTTGCCGCTCGCAGTTCGGGTGCGGACGCATCCGCCCTTTCCGCATTGCGCGGAATTATTCGCAAAATCGATCCGGACCTCGGAGTCATGCGCCCGCGAAGCATGACTGCGCAGATAGCCGATTCGCAGTCGGCGTATATTCATCGATCGGTTGCAGTGCTGGTAGGAGCATTCGCTCTCTGCGCTCTTCTTCTCGGCGTGATCGGACTTTACGGGGTGATAGCTTACTCTGTCGGGTTGCGAACTCGCGAAGTCGGCGTACGAATGGCCTTGGGAGCGGAGCGGGGCGCCATTTACCGTTTGATATTGACGGAGGCTGGCCGGTTGATCACGGTCGGCCTGGTACTTGGTGTCCTCTGTTCGATCGGGACTGCCAGATTAATACGAGGCTTACTATTTGGCGTCAGCGCGTGGGATGCACCCACTCTGCTATCGGTAGCCGCGATTATGAGTCTCTGTGCGTTTGCCGCCAGTTTCGCCCCTGCACGCCGGGCGGCCTCTCTGAATCCAGTTGCGGCATTGCGCGCAGAATAGCTTTTGCCAACTTGCCGGTTTAGCGCGAAACTTCGATATTCGGCTGGATGACGCGCCACTCGGAACTTGGCGGACTGGTGACGGGGATGCAAACGACCGTTTCGCGACGTCAGGCGTTGACGAACTCCATCATGCCAGGGGAGTAGCGGTCGCCAGCTACAGCGCCTGTGGGAGCCGTCTCATCAAGCAGCTTCAGTTCTTGCGTCGTTAGCACGACGTCCACCGCGCGGACGTTTTCCTCTAGGCGCGCGCGGCTGCTAGTGCCGGGGATGGGAATGATGTCCTCGCGTTGCGCGAGTACCCAGGCGAGAGCAAGCTGCGCGGGAGTAACTCCTTTTTCGCGAGCCATCTCCGCGATGCGATCCGCAATGGCGAGATTACGCGTTCACGCTCATGGGGCAGGTAGCTACTCGATTCTCAATGCCTGCTGTGGTGCAATACGCAACGCCCGCCGGATAGGCGCAATGGACGCCAGAATAATCGTGGCCACTATGCACAACACGCAGCCGGCCAGCATTCTGGGGTCGTGCGGCGCGACTCCGAACAGTTGCGAGCGGAGCAAGGTGACGGCAGCCAGCGCACCCGGCACTCCGATGAGCGTACCGAGCGCGATCATCGCGGCCGCTTCGGATACAAATAAGCCGGCAATATCTTGCGCCGAAGCTCCCAAGGCAATCCGGATTCCCATTTCCCGAGTACGCCGCGTCAGTGTGTAGGAAAGAACTCCGTAAATTCCGGCGGCGACGAGCAGCATAGCGAGCGCCGCAAACAACGTCGACAGAAACCCGAGCACTTCCTGGGAAGAGAACGCGCCTTCCATTTCAGTCTGCAAGGTGCGTATGGCAAGTATTGGAGTATTGGGATCGACATTCCGAACGGCGATTCTCAAAGTGGGCAGCAGCGGCGCGCATGCGCCATCGCAGCGCACAAACACCATCAGGCTGGATGACAGTAGCTGCCCGGCGTCCGAATACACAGTGTCCAGTGTGGTTTCGCGTGGGCCCTGGTCGCGAATGTCGGATACGACGCCAATCACCGGCAGTTCCCTGCCCTCGCTCCGCAGATAGCGGCCAACGGGATTTTCACCGTGGAAATATGTTTTAGCCAGATGCTCGCTAATGATGTAAACCTGCCGCTTGTCCGGTGTGTCGGCGGCGCTGAAATCGCGGCCGGCCAGAATCCGCGCGCCGAACGTATCGAAATAGCCGGAATTGACACCGATCTCATTCACCTCTTGCGCTGCGCCCGCTGGCAGCAGCGGGTCGAGCTTCATTTTGAAACGGCCTGTGAAATCAATCCCGAACGACGTGGCGGCGGCTTTCACGCCGGGAAGAGTGCGAACGCGGTCAACAACGCGCGCGTAGAACTGGTCGGCGCGAGCCCCGGTGTAACCACCGGTGGCGGGCCTGATGTCGATAGCCGCTATTTCGTCAGGACGGAAACCGAGATTCAGTGTTTTCAGGTTGCGCAGCGTTCCGGCGAGTAGTCCGGCTGAAAGCACAACGATGAACGACAGCGCGATTTGTACGACGACGAAAGTCTTACGCAGGGCCACTCCGGTGCGAGTGTTTCCGGCAGACGAGCCGAGTGGCGCCGTGCGCGCGGCTTGAAGGGCAGGCGCCGCTCCAAAAAAGCAGCACGCAAATGCGCGGACGTGACTGCGACGAACAGCAGAACGGTCCCGTCCAGCGCAATATGCAATTGGTGGATTTGAGGAGCCGTACGATTCAGGAACGAAAGCAGGATTCGCTCGACGGCATACGCCACCGCGATGCCGGTTGCCGTGCCGAATACCGCAAGCAACGCACTCTCCACCAACACCTGCGCGAGGATCCGTCCGCGTGAGCCGCCTATCGCGAGCCGCAGGGCAAATTCGGAAGATCGCGCCGATGTGCGCGAGAGCAGCAGGGTCGCGAGGTTCGCACATGCGATGAGCAGGACGACTAGTGATACCGCCAGCAGAATCGATGCCGGTTTTGCGAGCGATGAAGACTGAAGTCCCGCGCTGCCGTCTGCCAATTGAACGTCCGCCGCGCGATTGCGCAGCTTCGCGGACTTGAGATACATGCGGTTCAAGCGAGTCAATTGCCCCGCCGCGCCGGCCCGTGTTGCCTCTGGGTTTAGCCGCGCCAACGCAGAAAAAAGGGAGAGCCGCGATTTCCAATCGAAATGTGGAATGCCGACGAAAGCCGGCATGTAGTCGATGAGGCGCGTGGCGGGAATCTGCAAATCTGTGGGCCGCTGCAAGTCCACGCCGGTAAACCCGCGCTGGCTGACTCCAACGATCTTGTATGGGCGTGTATTCAAACGAATGGTGCGTCCGATCACATCCTCAGCAGCGCGAAATTGGCTGTTCCACAATCTGTCACTGATCACGCACGTCGGATTTGCTTCGGCATCATCGAGATCGCGTTGTGTCAGTAATCTGCCGCGCTCCGGCTTGATCTGTAGGGTGTGGAAGTATTCTCCTGTCACCAGCTCGGCCGAAACCCATTGCGGATGGTCTCCGAACATTAGGCTGACATCGATTGGGTGCGTTCCCAATAAGCCGTCGATCTGGGTTGCCTGCCGATCCAGCTCGTTCAACTGGCGATAGCTCAGAATTAGCGGTTTGTCTGCGTTCTCGAGCACAACCAAGCGCGCCGGGCGCGGTACCGGTAACTGCTTCAGCAAAATCGCGTTGACAAAAGAGAACAGAGCGGCATTGGCTCCGATGCCGAGCGCGAGCGAAAGCACTGCTGCTGCCGTAAAGCCTGGATTTTTGCGGCACTGGCGAAGCGCGAAGCGGAGGTCGCGGCCGATATTTTCAATGCGTCGAAAGCGAGCGTGGCCGCGGTAGCTTTCTTCCTTCAACCGGCGCGTAGCCAATAAACGCGGCAAAAATGAATGGAACATCATTTACTCCGCTGGTGTGAGCATACGACATTCAAGTTACCTAACCCGGCATAGCCGGAGCCAACGTCTAAGACGCTCGGCCGGCCAACGGAGCCGTTCGCCTTATGCGGCGATGTCTTCGGCGGCGCTGAAGTAGGCGCAGTCGGGGTGATGGAAGACTAAGGCAGAGACGCTGGCTTCGGGTTCCATCATGAAGCCTTCGGTAAGTTGGACGCCGATTTCTTCGGGACGCAGAAGACGCCAGAGCTTAGCCTGATCCTCAAGATTGGGGCAGGCGGGATAGCCGAAGCTGTAGCGCTTGCCGCGATAACGCGAGGTGAAGCGCTCGTGCATGGTGAGCGTGGGGGAATCGGGGAAGCCCCAATCTTCGCGGATGCGGCGGTGCAGCCATTCGGCGCAGGCTTCGGCGGATTCAATACCGAGGGCCTGTAGGGCGTGCGCCTTGAAATATTCGCCGTGCAGCTTGGCCTGTTCAGAATGGGCGATGATGCCTTCGCCGGCGGTGACCACGAACAGCGCGATGTGATCGCGGCGGCCGTCTTGCGGATCGAGAACGTAATCGCTTAAGCAGAGGCCGTCGGATTTCGCCTGGCGTCCGAAGCGGAAACTTTCGAGCGGCGAATCGGCGCCCGGGGTGAAGAGGTGCAGGGTGTTCCCTTCCCGCTCGGCTTCAAAAAATTGCCAGACGGCGCGCGGCTTCATGAATGTGGCGGCTTCGCGCTTGACGTCTTCGAGGTTGTGGAAGAGCTCGAGCGCTTTGGGATCGCGTTCGGCGAGCAGCTTTTCGAAATTGCCTTTGAAGCCGAGATGGCGGCCGTAGAGCATGAAGGGATTGATGTAGCTCCAGACTTCGGCGAGGTTGGGGATGGCACGGACTTTGCGATCGAGATAGGGCGCGGGCGGAATGGGAACATCGGTGTGAACTTTGGGGCTGCGCACTTCGCCGGGGGGCGCGGCGGATTCCTCGCGCGGCGCGGTTTCGGCTGGAGCTTCGCGGAAGACGTGGGCGGCGAGCACCTGTTCGCGGCGCTCGGGGTCCATGATTTCGTTCATTAAGCGCAGACCGGTCATGGCGTCCTTGGAGTAGAAGGTAGGAGCATCGTAAGCCGGCGCGATTTTGGTTTTCGTGAACTTTTCGGAGAGCGCCGCACCGCCGACTAGCAGCGGGACATGGATGCCGGCGTCTTTGAGATCGCCCGCGGTGATGACCATCTGCTGCGCGCTTTTTACCAACAGGCCGGAGAGGCCGATGGCGTCCGGCTGGTGCTGTTTGTAGGCCTTGATCAACTCTTCCGGCGTGACCTTGATTCCAAGATTTACGACGCGGTAGCCGTTGTTGCTGAGAATAATTTCGACCAGATTTTTGCCGATGTCGTGGACGTCGCCTTTGACGGTGGCGAGCAGAATTCGTCCGCGCGTGGAGGATTCGGCTTTCTCCATGAAGCCTTCGAGATGGGTGACGGCGGCTTTCATGGCCTCGGCGGATTGGAGCACTTCGGCAACGATCAGTTCGTTGTTGTTGAACAGGCGGCCGACTTCGGCCATGCCGGTCATGAGCGGGCCGTTGATGATGTCGAGCGGGGCGATGCCTTCTTTGAGCTTGCGATCGAGATCGGGGATGAGGCCGTCTTTGGTGCCTTCGACGATGTAGTTGGCGAGGCGCTCGTCGAGCGGGAGATCGGCTGCTTTCTTTTTTTCTCTTTTTGTGGCGCCGCGGAAATAATCGGAGATGGCGGCGATGTGGAATTGATTGACAGTCGCTTTTTGCTCGCGCGATTGCTGACGCCAGTCGTCTGGAACGCCTGCCATGTCGGGCGGCGGCGTATTGAAGAGCAGCGATTCGGCGAGGCGGCGCTCCTGTTCCGGAATGCTGGCGAAGCGCTCGAGTTTCTCGGCGTTGACGATGGCGAGATCGAGACCGGCTTTGGTGCAGTAATACAAAAAGACGGAGTTGACGACTTCGCGAGCAGTGGCGGGCAGGCCGAAGGAGATGTTCGAGATTCCGAGGACGGTTTTGACGTACGGAATTTTTTCTTTGATGAGGCGGATGGCTTCGATGGTTTCGACCGCGCCTCCGATGTAGTTTTCGTCGCCGGTGGCGCAGGGGAAGACGAGCGGATCGATCACGATGTCTTCGGGCGGGATGCCGTATTTAGTGGTGAGCAGGTGGACGGAGCGTTCGGCGACAGCGAGTTTGCGCTCGCGAGTGAAGGCTTGCGCCTGCTCGGGATCTTCGTCGATGCAGCCGACGATGAGCGCGGCTCCGTAGGCGCGGGCGAGGGGACAGATGCGCTCGAATTTTTCCTCGCCATCTTCGAGGTTGATGGAGTTGATGATGCTCTTGCCCTGGCAGTAGGTGAGCGAAAGCTCGACGGAGCGCGCATCGGTGGTGTCGATCATGATGGGCGCTTTGGTTTTGCGGATCAGCTTTTCGTAGAAGAGCGGGATGTCGGCGATCTCGTCGCGATCGGTGGATTGAAGGCAGACATCGACGACGTGCGCGCCGTTGCGGATCTGCCAGCGGGCGATTTCGGTGGCTTCCTCCCATTTCTCTTCGGCGATCATTTTTTTGAAGAGACGGGAGCCGATTACGTTGGTGCGCTCGCCGACGATGAGCGGGCGGCTGCTTTCTTCGGCTTCGACCGCTTCGATGCCGGAGAAATAGGTGCGATGCGCGGGTTGTTTGGCGGCGCGCGGCTGCTTGCCTTCGACCATTTGCGCGAGGGCGCGGATGTGATCGGGACGAGTGCCGCAGCAGCCGCCGACGATGTTGAGCCAGCCGTGATCGACGAAGCGCTCGAGTTGCGTGGCGAGGGTGGTAGGCGTTTCGAGATATTTTCCTTCTTCGTCGGGCAGACCGGCGTTCGGGTAGCAGGAGACGCGGGTGGCGGAGAGTTCGTGCAGCGAGCGGATGTGGTCGGTCATGAACTCAGGGCCGGTAGCGCAGTTCAGGCCGACGGAGAGCAGCGGGGCGTGGGCGATAGAGACGTAGAAGGCGTCGGCAGTTTGGCCGGCGAGCATGGTGCCCATGGCTTCGATGGTGCCGGAGACCATGGCAGGAATTGGGTGACCGAGTTCGCGGCCGAGGCGATCGATGGCGAGAAGGCCGGCCTTGATGTTGCGCGTGTCCTGGCAAGTTTCGAGCAGCAGAATGTCGGCGCCGCCGTCGAGGAGCGCTTTGGCTTGCTCGTGGTAATTGGCGATGAGTTCGGGGAAGGTGACGCCGCCGGTGACGGTGATCGCTTTGGTGGTGGGGCCCATGGAACCGGCTACAAAGCGGGGGCGGCCCGGTTGGGAAAACTCTTCGGCGACCTGGCGGGCGAGGCGGGCGGCGGTGAAGTTGAGATCGTAGGAGCGATCTTGCAGACCATATTCGCCGAGGACGATTTTGGTGCTGCCGAAGCTGTTGGTTTCGACAATGTCGGAGCCGGCTTCGTAATAGGCGCGGTGGATGTCTAGAAGGACATCGGGGCGCGTGAGGACCAGATTTTCGTTGCAGCCTTCGAGCGCGGGACCACCGAAATCTTCGGCGGTCAGGTGGCGCTGCTGCAGCATGGTGCCCATGGCTCCATCGAGCACGAGGATGCGGGTGGCGAGTGCGTCTTCAAGAGCCTGACGGCGGAGCGCGGGACTCCCGTTTGGGGGGGAAGGCATGCAGGTTTGGGGGTTACTTTTAGTTTACTGGGTGCGGGCAGCAGGCGAAAGCGCCTGCCCCCTGGCAGGTCACCTGCGTTAGACTACTGTCCAGGCAATGAGTCCGTTTGAGCGCCCGGTTCTGCGAGCCCGCCCCGATCAAAATATATCGCCGAACGACTCGTGCAATCCGGTTCGTACGCGATTACATCAAAGATGCTGCAGACGCCGGTCGTCACATGCATGGGGAGCGCGCTGTGTGAGCGGCGATCATGTAAAACATGTGTGCCACATGTCGATTCAAATACGCTAGGCGTAGATGGCGCCCATGGCTCCACAGAGCACGAGGATGCAGGTGGCGAGTGCGTCTTCGAGAGCCTGATTCAGGACTTGCCTTTCGTTCGCGCAAAAATGCTGAATCGGAGCCGGAAGCGTTAGCGACCTATGCTCGCTCGGCACCAACCATCCTAGCTCGCTCACGCTCGCGGCTCAGTTTCCAGACTTCGAATCGCAGGAACGCGACCTTGATAGTCCGGCCGTTGTCCTTAAGTAAATGACATTGCGCTTCCGGTGAGGCATGGGAGCATCCCCTAGTGAGAAACAATCTGAATTCCATTCACGGGACCGCGGTACGTGCCATCGGTCGAAGTACCGTGAATGGCGAGGATCGTGAAGTTTCCTCCCGTACAATCGGGGAAAACGACGTAATTTCCAGCAGAGCCCGCATTCGCCAAGGTAAACGTGCCCGAGAAATCCGTATTGGCTGCATCGGTTCCACGTTACGATCAAGCCATTGGAGCCGGCGCAGCCATTCCCCGATCCGGAGGCCAGCAGCCTGTAATTGGAGGTTCGCGTTGCGGATCCGTTTCCTCCATCGAAGTACACGTAGACGTCATAGGTAGTGTAAGTGCTCGGAACCCCGGTTACCTGAATTGCCGTAAAAGATGTATTGCTGTCGTCCAGATAGCCCTTCATCATGCGAAAGTTTCCGGGCTGGTCGAGTATGTTCGTGTAATACATATTGGAAGCCGACCAGCTAACCTCGGCAGCGGTAGTGTCGCCGCGATTGTCCAGCATTCCAGAAAACAAGCCAGTGTTGCCGTATGCGCCATTCCAATATTGCTGCGCGACGACGCCCGCCGTCTCTGTACTGGCCATGGGTGTCACATTGTAATCGCCAAAATCAATGGCAATGCTCCCGTTCCCGCCTGGAGTGCCGTACGCGAAAGAGATAAGGCCATCGGAACCTGTAGTGCTCGCCTGGGTTCCGCTTTGGCTGCTTGCCAGCGCTGTGATTTGATAAGTTCCGGCGGGCACGTTCTGCCAAACGAACGTGTAAGGACTGGTATTGGCCGAACCGATGATATTACCGTTCGCGTAGAAATCAATCGCGGAAATGGCTCCGCCGCGCACAGACGCATCGGCGCTGAGCGTCACCGCCGCGCCGCTCGCTACCAGAGTTCCCGGCACGGGACTCGTCAGCAAAACGCGCGGGCTGTGAATCGAGGGTACTCCGGGACCTTGCGCCGCATCCATAATCGTCTGCAGTTGGCCCACCAGATTGGTTGTCGGCGTTGGATTCAATGCGCTGGGTAAAGCGGGCGCATTCCAAAACGGATCCAGCACGCCATAGGTGTCCTCGTAACCAAACGTCCGGCTCGTTCCTTTCGCCTCCGTGCCATTGAGCGCCCAGTAACTCCAATCGAAATCGCGCTGATCCAGATAATCTCGAAACGATTGGAACCAGAAGCCACCAGTGCCAGGCGTCGCATCGACCATGCATGTTTGTGAGTCATGGCAGTTTCCCCATTCGCCAACCCAGATGGGCGCAGTATAGGTCTGGTCAGGAGTTGTTACATAACCCCAAGCCTGGTCGAGCGCCTGGAACAGTGCACTCTCGCTTTGAAGGCCGTTGTGATAGAAGGAGTAGTCATGCGCCTCATACACAAGCCGGTTTGGGACCTTTAGCTGCACGGGAAGCTGGGCCACGCCCGTCAAATCGGCTGCGTAATTGATGCCTTCAACAAAGATAAGCAGGTTGGGATTAACGCTGAGTACGGCGTTCCCGCCACGCTCGGCGGCGGCATGCCAATCAGTGGCGGCGTTCCCGCCCCAGGTCGCGTCGGCGCGCGGCTCGTTGCGGAGGTCCGCGCCAATCACCTGCGGCACGTTCTTATAACGGCGCACCATTCCCTTCCAATCGGCGATCCATTTCGACTCGGGGTAATCCGCGTTGTACCAGAGCGTATTGCCGTCTGTCCCGCTGCAACACCAGTCGGCATTGCTCATGTGGTTGTCCAAGATAATGAAGATGCCTTCTTGCACAAGAGCATTTACAGTCGCGTCAAAAACGTCCATGGCGTGCTTGCCCCGGAATTGTGGGTTCGCTTCCACCGCGCTATTCGGCACCACCGGATTTGACTCATACATCTGGTTTGACCAGGGCAGCCGGACAGAGTTGAAGCCCAAGCTGTGAATTCGCTGCGCGATGAGCTGAATATTTTCTCGTTCGAGCCCAGCTACGACATAATCCTGCTCTTCAGCGCCGTACCAGGCCACGCTATCCAGCTTCAATCGATTGCCATTCCGATCGACAATCCACTGACCGCTGGTATGCAATGGCAGTCTGGGGCCGATCTTGGCAGCATCGTTGGCGCTCTGCGCCGATAACAACTGCGCGCAAAAACACCCGGCCACAACCGCCCACATCTTCCACGTCTTCACGGTCGTCCTCCTGCGCTCGAAACTATCGAACTTCAGATAGACTCGCCGCGCATTAGAAACATTTCTCGGGATTGCCGAGTCCGAGCGGCTAGAAGCAAGCTTTGGATCGGCGCAGGCGAAAGCGCCTTGTTACGATTGAGGCATCCCTCCGGATGGCTTTACGCTTTTACAACACTCTTACCCAAGAGCTGGATCTGTTTCACCCGTTGCATGACAACACGGTTCGCATGTACACCTGCGGCCCGACTGTTTATAATTTCGTCCACATCGGCAACTTCCGCACCTTCACCTTCCAGGACATTTTGCGCCGTTGGCTGCGCTACCGCGGATATAAGCTCGAACACGTCATGAATGTCACCGATGTCGACGACAAGATTATCGCCAACGCTGCAAAAGCCGGTAAGTCCATCGAAGACTACACGGCCGGCTTTACCAAGGCATTTTTTGAAGATGCCGCGCGCTTGCGACTCGAACAGCCTGAGCATGTCGCCCCCGCGACCAAGCACATCGGCACCATGGTGCACGCTATCGAGCAGCTTGCGGCCAAAGGCTGCACCTATACCAGCGACGGCTCCACTTACTTCCGCATCGCCACGTTTCCCGATTACGGCAAGCTTTCGCACAACGATTTCAGCGGCATTCGCAGCGGTGCGCGCATTGAGGTCGACGAGTACGACAAGGCCGATGCGCGCGATTTCGTGCTGTGGAAAGCGCAGCGCGGCAACGAGCCTTCCTGGGACGCTCCTTTCGGGCGAGGCCGGCCCGGCTGGCATATCGAATGCTCCGCCATGGCCATGAGCTACCTGGGCGAAACGCTCGACATCCACGCCGGTGGAGTGGACCTCATATTTCCCCATCACGAGAACGAAATCGCACAATCGGAATCCATCAGCGGTCATCCCTTCGCCCGCTTCTGGCTGCATGCCGAGCATCTGCATATCGAATCGCAAAAAATGTCGAAGTCTCTCGGCAATTTTTATACGCTGCGCGATCTTCTCGAAATGGGCTATCAACCCGAAGCCATTCGATATCTGCTGGCTTCCGTGCCGTATCGCAAGAAGTTGAACTTCACGTTCGAAAGCTTAAAAGCCGCGGCGAAGAGCATTGAACGGCTGCGCGATTTCGAGCTTCGCCTGACCTCGACCAAATTTCCAGCCGGAAGTAATCGCGAGATCGCCGAGCGCTCGCACCAAGCCATCCGTGAGTTCGAAGCCGGCATGGATGACGATCTCAACTGCGCCGAAGCGCTGGCCGCTGTCTTTGAATATGTGCGCGCTATGAACACTGCGATCGACGAAAATCTGTTCCAGGAAGAAAATCGCTGGGATGTCGCGCGGGTATTGGAAATTTTCGACAGCATTTTCGATATTCTGAAACCGAACGGCGCGCAACCGTCTTCCGCGCCGTCAATCGCCGACGCCGAGATAGAAAAATACATCGAAGAACGATCGCAAGCTAAGAAGGGGCGCAACTTCGCCCGCGCGGACGAGATCCGGGCCGCTCTTCTGGAAAAGGGCGTGGTGCTCGAGGACACCAAGGACGGAGTCCGCTGGAAACGCAAATGAAATTTCAATCGCAAGTGGTGCATGCGGGTGACCGCAAACGCCAACCAGGCCGGCCCGTTCCGTCAACCACGCCTATCCATCTCGGCACTACTTTTTTTTACGATTCCGCCGCCACGCTCGACGGCGTGCTTGGCAACGAACTTCCCGGCTTCAGCTACTCGCGCTACGCGAGCCCAACGAATGAAGCGTTGGAAGAGTTGACCACCGCGCTCGAATCGGGTCACGGTTCGCTCGCTACCGCGTCGGGAATGGCGGCCATTCAAATCGCTTTTCAGGCGGCATTGGTCGACCGGACCCACAGCATTGTCGCGTCGAACTCCATCTATGGCGCTACCGTCGGATTGCTCGACCAGATTCTCTGCCCCTTCGACGTCAAAGTTAAATACGTCGATATCTGCGATCTCGCCGCGGTTGAAAAAACCATCGCGGAGATGAAGCCCGGCTGCCTCTTCACCGAGAGCATCTCCAATCCGCTATTGCGAGTTCCCGATCTTGCAAAGATCGCCGCAATGACGAAGGCTGCGGGAGCGGCCTTGATCGTCGATAATACTTTCGCCACTCCCATGATGGTGCGGCCGCTGGAGCTGGGCGCCAATATAGTGGTTCATTCCGTCACGAAATATCTGGCGGGTCACGGCGACGTGCTGGGCGGCATTGTTGTAAGCGACGAGCAGCATCATGAGACCGTGCGCAGCCTCTCCCGCATCGCCGGTCCGGTGCTCGGGCCTTTCGAAAGTTATTTGACGATGCGCGGCATTAAGACGCTCGCGCTGCGTTTCGAGCGCCAGTGCCGCAACGCAAAGATCCTGGCCGAATGGCTCGCGCATCATCCCGCGGTGGAGCGCGTGTATTACTGCTCCAATCCGGATCATCCCGATGCCGCCACCATCAAGAAGCTCTTCCAGCCGGGATTGTTCGGAGCTATTCTCAGCCTGGAAATAAAAGGAGCTGACAAAGCCTCCGTCCTCGCCTTCATGGACCGGCTGAAAATGATCGTTCCGGGAACTTCGCTCGGCGACGTGCACACGCTGCTGCTGTATCCCTTGATTGCGTCGCACCGCAATATCTCGCCGAAGATGCGGGAGCGGATGGGCATTCGCCAGAACCTGGTCCGCCTCGCGGTGGGAATTGAGGATGTGGACGACATCCAGAGCGATTTAGAGCAAGCACTACGGCAGGGTTGATTGATACGCTAGCGATTGGATAAGGTCTGTGTTCGCGCACCATCGAAAAAAGATCCGCTTGCTGTTTGCGCTGGCCGACGCTGTCCTCACCGTTATTGCCTTCGAGCTGGCATATTTCACCCGCACCCGGCTGCCGCTCGAAAGAACTTTCTTTCTACACACCTCGCCGCACATCCTGTTGGTGGCATTCTGCGCGATCACCTGGGTCGCTTTGGGATCTGCTCAGCGCGTATATGAGTCCCTCTACTCGGCGGGCCGGACCCGCGTTCTGCTCAACACGCTTCGCCAGGCGGTGCTCGGCACAGTGCTGGTCATCCTATTTCAATACTTACTCCGGCTCGATCCTCCGCTGAGCCGCGGCTTCCTGTCGCTCTTCTTTATTTATGACCTGCTGCTGTTGATCGCTTTTCGCTGGGCTGCTCCTTATCTGATTGGAGCGTTCCAGCGCGGATTCGGCACGCCGTATCACATCGTCATTGTCGGAAAGCCGCAAAAAGCCGCGGTGCTCAAGCAGCATTTGTGCCAGAAGACTCCTTTTCCCGTTCAGATCCGCGCCATCGTCGACGAGGACGAATGCGCCGAACTGCTTCCCGGTTTGCTCGCGCGGCAGGTGGTCGACGAAGTGATTTTCGATGTCGATAGCAGCAAGCTGCCCGCGCTGGAGGAAGTATTTCTGCACTGCGACGAAGAAGGTGTTCGAACGCGCGTCGCGATCGATTTCTTCCCGCACGTGAACAGCGATATCACTCTCGACCGGGTAGGAGACGCGCCGCTGCTTACCTTTACCGCCGCCCCGCTGGACGATTTGCGCCTGCTGCTGAAGCGCTTGCTCGACATCGTCATTTCGGCCGTGGCGTTAGTCGTTCTCTCGCCGTTGCTGCTCGCCTCCGCACTCCTGATTAAGTTCACGTCTCCCGGTCCGGTCATCTTCCGGCAGGCGCGCTGCGGCTTGAATGGCCGCCGCTTCATCGTCTATAAATTTCGCTCCATGGTGGACAAAGCCGACGCAATGAAGGCGCAGCTTGAACACCTCAGCGAACGGCACATCGCGTTCAAGCTTTCGAGCGACCCTCGCGTTACGCCGGTGGGACGCTGGCTTCGCAAGTTTTCGATCGATGAGCTGCCCCAGCTTTACAATGTCTTGCGCGGCGACATGTCGCTCGTCGGACCGCGGCCTCCGCTGCCCGAAGAAGTCGACCGCTACGAGCGTTGGCAGCGCCGCCGCCTTCGCATGCGCCCCGGCCTCACCTGCCTGTGGGCCGTTGCCGGACGCGACCGCATCGATTTCAATGCCTGGATGAGAATGGATATCTCTTACATTGAGAACTGGTCGCTCAAACTGGATTGGTCGATTATCTTGAAGACCATTCCGCACGTCCTTGGCGGACGAGGCGCTCACTAAGTCGCTATGCATCTCATACCTACCAATGAAGAAGTGATCTCCATGCTGCGCCAAACCGGCGCTCTCCGCGACGGGCATTTCGAATACTCGAACGGGATGCATGCCGACGAATTCCTGCAAGTTGCGCTCGCATTCCGCTATTACGAATGGGCCAAGATTCTCAGCGTGGGCCTCAGCCGCCGGCTGCGCGCCGATTCCGAAATTCGCGCTATGATTCGCGAACTGTCTATCGTCAGTCCCACCACCGGCGGTCTGCCCATCGCTTACGGCGTCTGCGAAGCGTTGCGCGCGCACCAGGTCTACTGGGCCGAAAACGATGGCGATTCCGCCCCGATGCGCTTCCGGCAATTCGTCGAGGCGGGTAAGGGCGAAAAAGTGCTGCTGGTCGACGACATTCTGCGCTCCGGAAAACGCCTCACCGATTTGCGGGCGCTGGTGGAATCAAAGGGCGCGGAAGTGGTGGGTATCGCGGTCGCCGTCTTTCAGCCCAATCCCACTATCGCCAGCTTTGGCCACTTGCCGTTGTTTTATCTGGCAAAGATGGATGCGACTTACTATAAGGATGCCGCTTCGTGCGAACTGTGCAAGCGCGGCGTTCCGGTTGAAAAGATCTGGCCGTAGATTCGGTTCAGAGTTGGATGACGGTCAGGCCTGGGATGCGTTTGAAATCCCGAACGTTACCGGTACTTACCGCATAACCCAGTTCCAAGGCACGCTCCGATAATGAGATCTGCCAAAGGTAGCTTGATTCCCTTAGCCGCCTGCTCGCCGCCGATTCTTGCAATCAGTTCCGCCGTCGTTTCCGTTACCGGATGGGATCGGCACTAATAACAATCGGTACGTCGCCGAGAGAAGCACGGATATTTCGAATGGCTTCCGGTGTCGTCAGCTTGCCCCGTTCAGCAGCCACTAAGATACTGGAATCGAGGACTACTCCCAGGGCGCTGGATTCCATGGTTCACGATGCGCTTTGACTCCTTCTTCAACGTCCCGCGCAAAATCCTCATCAATGACCGCGTTTGCACCAGCTTTTTCAAGCGCGGCGATCACTTCTGAGATCTTTTGGCCTTTCACTTGTGGGGCCTTGATGACCGTCACCGTTCGATGGTCCTGTTCGACCACGACCTCGAGGCCTTGCCGAACCTTCGCCAGTACGGCAGCAATGTCTTTCACCACCTCGGCCTCACTCATATGGACGACAGCCATTGTTCGATGATAGCTGTTTCTTCGGAGGTGAGAACATGGCCGCCTTTCGTCCACTCCCTTTCCGGAACATCCCTTCGCCTCATGCGAGTTCTTCGGTTTGCCGCTTGTGTTTGCTTGTCCGTTGTTCTACTCGGGGCCGCCCGCGACGGAAGCCACGCCGAGTATATCGGCGGCACCAGGGCCGACATCCCCGCCAACAACTCCGGGGAGATCAAGATAACGGACGAGACTTACTTTGTCTTTGTCTCCAAGCACACCCGCGTAAAAGTGCCGTATGAACGCATCAATCTGCTGGAATACGGCCAGAAGGTCGATCGCCGTTATATGGCCGCGGTTATCATTTCACCACTGTTCATGTTGGCCAAGAAGCGGGAGCATTTTCTGACCATCGGATTCCAGGACGACGATGGCCGGCAGGAGGCGATGGTTTTTAAAGTCGACAAAAACGATGTGCGTCTAACTCTGGTCGCGCTCGAAGCCCGAACGGGGCAGCAGGTGCAATATCAGGATGACGACGCGAGGATCGCCGGAAAGGGATGAGACTCCTGGCTGTTCTCTTGATCTGCCTGCTCCCGGGCATGCTTTGCGCGCAAAAATCCGGCGCGGATGAGAGCTCCGAACTGCTGCATATCAAGCGCATTTACGTCGCCCCACTGGTGGGGGGCGCGCAGGCCGACGCGCTACGCGAGTTGATCATCGCCAGCATCGATTCCACCAAGCTGTTCATCCTGACGGATAATCAGACTCGCGCGGACGCCATTTTGAAAGGCGCGGCCGACGATCACACCTTCACCGATACGTTCGATTCGGATGAGAGCATCAACAGCCACCAGAACGGCGGGAAATCCGGCTCGGGATCTTCTTACTCGAAAAGCAGCGGGGGCGGCATTTACGGCGGTTTATCGGTCGGCGACAACGAATCGCACCATATAAAAGAACGCAAGCACGAGGCCTATGCTTCCGTTCGCCTGTGCAGCAAGGATGGCGATGTTTTGTGGTCTACTACGCAGGAGAGCCTGGGCGCGAAATTTCGCGGTGCGAGCGCGGATGTCGCGGCCAAAGTCGCCCATCAGCTCACGTTGGACGTGGAACGGGCGCGTCAGGACACCGGGCCGCCGCCAGCGCGTTGAGCTTCTCAATGAGATCGCGCGACGCCGCGCCTTTCACGAAAACTTCCTCCACCAGATCGTTCTCTTTGCGCGCTGCGAGGCGGTTTCGATCCGCGCCCGTCAGCACGAAAACGTGCATCTTGGAATCGAGCGCCTTGAGCGCGCGGATCAGCTCCAGCCCGCATTCTTCCGTGGGTAAGCGCAGATCGATCAGAGCGCACTCCGGCTTGTGCGCTTTCGCCTTCCGGAGCGCCGAGGGGCCATCGCCTGCTTCAATCGCCTCGAAGCCGTTTTTACGCAGCAACAGGCTCCGCACAAAGAGCTGATCCCGGTCATCGTCCGCCACAAGAATTTTCATCGCTACTGCGCAAACGTGATTTGCGCGATCACCATGCGCGGTATCGCCTGGTTCCAGGTATCCGGCAGCGTATCGAACGGCAAGCGGAAACGCCGCGTTTCGCCCGGCTTCAACGGCGCAGCCTTTGCTTCGAGTATCGGCACTCGCTCCCGATACACCTCCCGGCCATCCGCGCCATAAAACAGGCAGTACACATCGACCGATCGCAGCCGCCGCGGTCCGTTGTTGGCAATGTTGCCGTCAATCTCCACCACCTGCTGCTTCATGAAGTTTTCGGCCGCCTTCATACTCACGTTACTGAGGTGGAGGCTGGGGAGATACGCCTTGGCTTCGGGCGAAGCCGCTGTATTCGGCGGTTTCGGCGCCGGCTTATTCAGATAAATCAGCGCGGCTATCAAAATAACGGCGACAACGATGCCCACCGCGAGCGGTGCAGCGGGAATGCTCTTTTTGTGTAGTGCGGCCGATATCGCCACCGCGGTCCTCGTTTAGCGGCGCTTCTTCGATGAACTCTTCTTCGCCCGCGAGGCGCTCTTCTTTTTCGCGGAACTTCTGGTCGCGGATTTCTTAGCAGCCTTAGTAGCCTTCTTGGCAGCCTTCTTAGTCGCGCTCTTCTTGGAAACGCTCTTCTTCTTCGAGGCGGTTTTCTTCGAAACGGTTTTCTTCGATGCCTTCTTTGCCGCCTTCTTTACAGGCGCGGACTTCTTGATAGCCTTGCGGCTCGATTTCTTCGCTCCGGACCGGCTGCGGCCGCCTTCGTTTGCGGCGGCGGTTTGCGCGCTCACAATCTTGTTGAAATTGCTCCGCTCGCCGCCCGAGGTTTCTTCTTCGTAGAGAAGCGCGAGATTTCCCTCGTCGAATTTCTCGAACCACTCGTCCCAGCCAATCGGCTCCAGGCTGCCTGCGCCGCTGTATCCCGGAAAGTCGATGCGCAGGATGCCAACGTCCTCGCCCGAGCCGGTGCTCTTGACGTGCGATGGCTTGCCGCCGCGCTGCTCGGCCCATCTGCGGATTTCCTCGTGATCTTGTGTGGTTTTTGAAAGATTCGCCATTGCCTGCCCTTCCGTAATTAGATTCTGTCATAGCGAACTAGTTTCTTTCCCAGCACGCGGCCGGCGGGCGAAACGTCGTGTGCGGCGATGAGTCCCACAGGGTGAGCCTGCAAACGAATATTCGGGCCGCGCGCCCGGCAGGCGCAACGAGGAATCACTTATGTTCAACACAGAATTCAACAGTTTTCAAGATCTGTTCCGCGAACAGATCGAAGATCTTTACGACGCTGAACACCGTCTGACCGAAGCGCTGCCCAAGATGGCCGACGCGGCGCATTCGAGCCAGCTCAGGAAGGCTTTCCAAGACCACTTGACCGAAACACAAGGACATGTTTCGCGCCTCGAGCAGATCTTCCGCCAAATCAACATGGACCCGAAGCGCGCCACCTGCCAGGCCATGAAAGGCCTTATCTCCGAAGGCGAAGACATGATCAAGGCGAAAGGCGATGCCGATATAAAGGACGCTGCGCTGATCGCCGCCGCTCAACGCGTCGAACACTATGAGATGTCCGGCTACGGATCGGCTCGCGCCTTTGCCCGCCGGTTAGGCCTGACTCAGGCGGTCAGTCTTCTGCAGCAGACGCTGAATGAAGAGAAGGCCGCCGATGAGAAGCTCAACCAAATCGCCGAGTCCTCGGTAAACCCGCAGGCCGCCGGCGCGACCGCTTCTTCCACTTCCTATGCAAGCACTGCGAGCACGGTAGGAAGAAGATAACCGATAAATCCCGGGGAGCGGCAGCGCTGTCTATGCGCCAACGTATTTTACTTGCACCGGACTCGCTGACGCTCCCTGGCTGCCACAAGTAGTACTGATTTGCGGCTCCTGGATCTACCGGAGCGCTTCGTAGCCGACCCCCACGAACCATATGAAGGTTCTGCTGCCGCGATCTCCACAACAGCACCGCGACTGTGAAGGAGCGCCACGTACGCGCCTTTTCCGCGACTTGCTAACAGCTAATGGAGGCCAACGTGCTCCAATGCCTCTGATGCTGCGCGACTTTCGCCACGCTCTCCGGACCTTATTGCGCGAACCAAGCCTCACTTTCGCGAGCATTGCCAGTCTTGCCCTGGCGATTGGCCTGGCCACGACAGTTCATTGTCGCCCTGGCCGCGTGCTATCTTCCCGCCCGCCGCGCCGCGGAAATAGAGCCGATTGAAGCATTGAAATACGAGTGATGCGTCCGTTTCAGGAATGGGAAACAGGATTGTCGGAGATTGGACGCGACCGCCGACCCCAAAACTGTATCGATGAACGGATCGCACAGGGACGGCGATGAAAAATGTTCGGAACACAACGCATCGGACCTCCGTTTGAGACCGCTCAAACCGAGCCGGAAGCGTTAGCGACCTAATACGGGACCTGTTTTTCGAGAGTGAGTCTTGGGTTTCAGCGGCGTTTCCGAGTCGCGCAACTACGCGTTGCGGCTCGTGAAATTTTACCTTGAAACTGTCACATTCGCAAAGTGAGCTACTGTCCCAGGGCCAATCCACAGTCCAATCGGGCCCGCGGCCCCAGTACCTCGCTTCAGATCGTTGACGATCAGCGTTGGTTGCACGGCATCGTTGACAAACAGCCTCGCTCTCTCGCCCTTCACTTCAATGCGTACCTTTGCCCACTCGCCCGGCACCAGGTCGGCGTAGCTTTCATACTTCTCCGGAAACTCTTTGCGCAGGCGATACCAGGGAAATTCAGGGAAAGAGGTGTACTGCACCGAGTGATTACGGCGGACCTGATCGTTCGCGCGACCGTTAGTCGGTCTCAGGTAAAAACACTCGAATCCCGATACATCCGGTGCAATGCGGAAGGCAATCCCGACAAAGCCTCTCGCACCCTCGAAAGCTCCTGGTCCAGGCTCGCCGGAAATCTCTGCCTCGATCGTCCCGTCCTGGAACGAGGTATTCGTAAGCACTGCGACGCGGTCCTCATTGCCTTCCGCCTTGGCATCGGTTACTCGAACACCTTTCTTGCCCTTGTATGTCGTTTCCTCTACGTTTACTTTGTGCGGCTTGAGCGAGGTGAGCGGAACGGGGGCTGATTGACTCCAGGCAGCCACCGCCAGGATGCTAGTCAACAAGACTCTGTTCGGCAGTAACATGCCCACAACTGAACTCCGCATTTCAAGCATCTTAACCCGAAAGCCGTCTGGCCCGCAGCAGTTTTGGAAAACCGGGATGTGCGCCCAGCTTCCGAATAGAGTACAAAAATCTGTTTCCCATAGACTATCGATGGAAGTGTGGCCAGTTATTCGGATTTGTCAAGCGTATCCGTCTTCAACGCATCGGCCTCCTCGCCCCAGCCGATCCTTGCTCGGTAAACAGCGTGATCGCCGACTGAGACCGGGAGCCCCCGAAGCTTGGATGGCCGGTCCGCGTTCTCATTGGACGAGAACGGCACTTCCTAAGCTCTGAATAAGGCAAGCAGAAGCTGCGGAGCTGCCGGGCATGGACATTCTCCCGAAGCGGCGCCCACGTGGGCGCGACCGAAAAGCAAATTTGGGCGAGAAGGCCAAGGCATGACGCAACGCCCGGTCGTATTTAGGCTGATCGCAGTCGCAATACTAGGGAGCCAACAGCAAGCAGGAGCCACACCAGCGGATACGGCAAATGCGCGTACCAGCGGGCGTGCATAGCCGTAATGACGGCAGCGAGGAAGAACAGAACGAGGCCGGATGCGGCGGCAACTCCGATCAGAGGAATACCAATGCCTGCGAGCAGCCCAAGCGCACCGAGTGCTTTGAGGACGCCCAGAGTCGTAAGCCACCGCTCATGTACTCCCAACCTTTTCATGTTGGAGAGCATCCAGGCCGGAGGTCTGAAGTCGTTTATGGCCGCATACATGTTCGCGGCGGCAGCTAGGGCGGTGATGATCAGATAGCTCAAAAGCATGTAGGTCTCCTCAGTTGGTATGAGCCCGCCATCAGCTTAACGGCCCCTCAAATGGACTCCTCGCCGTTGCTTCGAAGTCAGTTAGGCTGGTTGCCTTAATTCGGAAACGAGACAGGCTGGATCTTCATTTTGGAAGCCTTCTTGTCATAAAGAATGGCTTTCGCGTGTCACTACCATGACACGCGGCGATAAGAGAACGTGACCGATGAGCGGCAACGAATGGTTGGCAGAACGATTTGAAGCGAGCCGAGCGCATTTGAGGGCGGTGGCTTATCGAATGCTCGGGTCCGCGGGCGAGGCGGACGATGCCGTCCAGGAATGCTGGCTTCGCGTGAGCCGCGCGGATAGCAGCGCAGTCGAGAATCTGGAAGGATGGTTGACGACGGCCCTGGCGCGAATATGTTTGAACGTGCTGCGCTCGCGAAAATCGCGGCGAGAAGAGCCATTGGGAGAGCGCGCGGCCGAACCTGTCGTGGCGAACGGCAAACGCAGCGACCCCGAGGTTGAGGCGCTACTTGCGGAATCAGTCGGCTTGGCGCTGCTGGTGATTCTCGAAAGGCTTACCCCTGGCGAACGTGTCGCCTTCGTGCTGCACGACGCGTTCGGTATCGGCTTCGACGAAATTGCTCCTATCGTGAGGCGCTCCCCGGCGGCCGCACGACAGCTCGCCAGCCGCGCTCGCCGCCGCATACGTGGAAAGGGAACGCCAGATGATGCCATTCGCTCCGAACAGCGTCAAGTGGTCGAAGCGTTCCTCAGCGCCGTGCGCGCAGGCGATCTCAACGGTCTTCTCTCTGTTTTGGATCCCGATGTCGTGCGTCGAGCGGACGAACTTGCCGCTCCTCCAGGTGCGGCCACAGAATTACGTGGTGTGGCGGCGGTAGCGAAAGACGCACTGACGTACACCGATATTGCCCGCATAGCGCGACCGGTACTCGTCAATGGATTGGTGGGGATCGTTGTGGCGCCACGCGGGCGGCTGCGTATCGTCATCCGTTGCACCATCAAAAAAGGGAAGATCGCCGAAATGCTCGTAATTGGCGATCCCGCTCGTCTGCGCAAACTGAAACTGACTGTTCCGCCCGGCTGATTCTCGCACAGGGCCGGCAGTATCCACATCGGTGGCCCGATGGTTGGAGGCCGTCAGCGAATCCGTGTCACTGGCGCAAAGACAGCGTTACCACCGAATAAGAGTGGGCCGCGATTGGATAGCTGATCCGGGTTCTCAATGGAAGAGAACCCGACTTAATCACCAGCAGGATTATTACCGGTTGGCCCTCGTGCAGGAGCAATTAGGAAACTTGGCTCGACGTGTTTCGGCGCTTGTAGCCGCGCGTTCGTTCCCTCAGTCGCACGACCAACCATGACTTATCGGTAGGACGCGGCCTGGATAGTGTACAGCTCGGAGTACGGGCCATGGTTGGCCATTAACTCTTCGTGAGTGCCCGCTTCGACGAGCCTGGCCCCGTCCAAAACGATAATCAGGTCAGCCATTCGAACCGTCGAGAACCGATGCGACACCAATATCGTGATTCGGCCGTTGCCCCTCTTGTCGCGCGCAGCAGCAGCATAACGGCCGAACAGCGCATGTTCCGTCTCGGCATCAAGCGCGGCGGTTGGTTCGTCGAGAACCAGCACCAGCGGGTCGTCCCGCATGAATCCGCGCGCCAGCGCGAGCTTTTGCCACTGCCCAAACGACAAGTCGGCTCCACTCGGCCAGGTCGGCCCCAATTGGGTATCGAGTCCAAACTTAAGATGCGCAATGACGTCGCTGGCGCCCGCGCGGTCGGCAGCCGCGACTACCGCGGGATCGTCTTCCAGCCGCCCCAGATCGCCCAAACCGATCGTGTGCCGCGCGCGAAATTCGAAGCGAAAGAAGTCCTGAAACGCACCGGAGATCCGCGCGCGCCAATCGCTCGCAGCGATGCGCGAAAGAGGCACTCCGTCAATGAGGATCGCACCCGACGTGGGCTCATACATCTTGGCCAGCAACTTCACCAGCGTTGTCTTGCCCGCTCCATTCTCACCGACAATCGCCACTACGGCGCCGCGTGGTAGCGTCAGCGAGACGTCCTCCAGCACAAGACGCGAGGTGCCGGGATAAGCAAACGAAACCTGATCGAATCGAATCCCGTCGTGCAGTACGGCCGGAGCCTCAAGATCGCCCGCGGCAGCCTCTTCCGCCGCATAGTCTTCAAGCCACGCCAGCCGCCGCGAGCCATCGGCCCAGAACCCGCGCAGGAATCCGATTTCGCCCACAGCGGCTCGCACGTAAGCCGCTAGCCCCGCACCCGCCGCAAGCACCAGCAGGATCTGTGCTGCGGGCGCGTGAATACCCCACGTGACGAAGACCACCGCTCCCGCATAGGCGCCGCCAAAAATCACCCAGGCGAGCGCATTCCACAGAGCCGTGCCCCAACGCGCCCGCGCGATGGGCCCATACCAGCGCTCCCATGCGGCCCTACGGTCACGCACAATCTGATCTCCGATGCCGATCACCCGTACTTCCTTGCCCGGCGCCGCCGTCGTTGCGACATCGAACAGATGCCGTGAGAGCCGCTGCGCCTGAGCGCCGCGTTCCTGAGCCTTGCGCTCAATGTCCGGCCTCCAGAAGGATGCGATCGCGGTCGGTAGCGCGAAAACGCCGAAAAGGAGCAGGGCCGGATGAACCCAGGCGAGCAGCACCATCGTGACAGCCAGGCGCAACAGCCATCCCAGCGTGGTGAAGAGCGACATGTACATGTGATCGAGCACGAACACCTGGTTGCGCAGCATCGACAGACGATCCAGATACTCCGGCCGCTCCTGATGCGCGACCGATACGATCGAGGCTTGCAGATGCGCCACGTGCGCTTCGAGGAATATCGTCACCTTGTCGCGGAACCGCCGCTGCACGCGCGTGCTGATCGTGATCATGAACCAGCTTGCAGCGGTGCTTACCGCCATGCCCAGGGCGGCGCCGACCACCAGGCCGCTTCGGTGCTGAACGACGCCCGCGCCCAGCAACGCCAGCCAGAGTGCCAGCAATGCCGCAGGCAAGGCCGCCAGTTGCGACAGGACCAAAGCGAAAACCATCAGGCGCCGCTCGTGCCGGTACCCGAGTTTGCACAGCCGCCACATGGACGAAAGCGTCGGCGGCAGCGGTGCGATGGCGCTTGCCGTATTGCGTTGAGTGCCGTTAGGAGAGGACTTCATAGGCTGCACCCCGCTCATCCGCTTCCTGGAACCGTTGCGCCTGAAGGTCGAACATAGTCCGATACCGGCCGCTTAGCGCCATCAATTCGTCGTGTGTGCCCAGTTCGATTACGCGCCCATGCTCCAGAACACAAATGCGATCGGCGTGGCGGACCGTGGAAAATCGGTGCGAGATCAAGATGGTAGTGCAGTCTCGCGTGGCCGCCAGCAGGCGCTCGAAGATTTCGGCCTCGCCGCGCACGTCGAGTTGCGCCGTAGGCTCATCCAGCAATACGACACCTGCGCCCATCTTCACCGCCACCAGCGCTCTTGCCAGCGCCACGCGCTGCCACTGCCCCCCGGACAGGTCCGTTCCGCCTGCGTAGCCCTTGGCAAGCACGGTGTCCAAACTGGCGAAATTTTTCGCGCCCGCGGCTTCGAGCGCTTCGTAGATCAGCGGATCCGGCGCTCCGCTAGGCGCCACGTTATCTCGCATCGGCAATTCGAAACGAATGAAGTCTTGGAAAACGGCCGTGATCCGCGAACGCCAGGATTCCGGATCGAGGTGGCGCAGGTCCACGCCGTCTATTTCAATCCCGCCCTCCTGCACATCGTAGAGGCGGCACAGCAGCTTCGCGAGCGTCGTTTTTCCTGCGCCATTCTGTCCCACAATCGCGAGCGATGTGCCGGCGGGAATGGTCAGATCGAAGTGTTCCAGTACCGGAGCGCCGCCCGGATAAGCGAACGTCACATCGCGCAGACGGATCTCACGCGCGGGTTTTCCAGTTGCGGCTTCTTTGCCCAACGGGAGCTTGCCGGCCCGTTCTGCCGCTTCTCGCAAGCGCAGCACGGCCGCGACCGGCGCCGATGCTCCATCCAAGGCCCAATTCAAGCCGCCGAACGCGATTGCCGAAACTCCGACAGCGCTTTGCAGAAACGTCACCGCTTCTCCAAGACTGATTTGGTGCGCAAGCGCGGCGCTCGAGATCGACCAGAAAATCGCCACATTCGCGGCAACCACCAGCAAAATGCTGCCCGCCAGCGGACGCTCTCTCATGCGCGTCGCTGCATACTGCAACTCGTGCAATCGCGTGCGGCGCTGCACAAAACGATCCAGCGTCCAGCGCGCCAGGCCAAACAAGCGCAGCTCCTTGCTTGGCGGTGGATCGACGGCCAAGCGGTAGGCGTACTCGGCGTCGCGTTGTGCTCCCCGCACCTCCGGGGTGTTCCGGTCGCGCCAGACGCCGCTTTCGCGCAGCAGGTAATGCGTGGCAAGCCAGGCGCCTGCGAGCACCACGCCGGCCCACCAATGATAAGCCGCAACGATAGCCGCTGAGGCCAGCCCCGTCACCATCAGGATCATGCTGCTGGCAATGAAATCCACGTCGATCGAGAGTGGCGGGCCTGTCATTCCCAGATCGAAATCGCGCGCGACCGTGAGATCCGTGGTAAGCGAGGGGTCTTCCAAGTGCCCGATACCAGGCGGCCGGACGCAGGCTTCTGTTAGCCGGTCATAGAGCCATGCCGCGGTGCGGTCCCCGAGATTCGAGCTGACGGCGCGGTGGATCGGATTGAGCATCTGAAGAAGCACAAAGATCCCGCCTACGAATGCGAGCGGCAGCGCCAGCGAGTGGCCGCTTCGCACCGCGCCGATGAGAATACCCATCGCTACCGCAAACGCCGCGGGCAGAATTCCAAGCAGTAACAGGCCCACCCACCACGCCGCCGCAAGCCCGGGACTCGCCCTCGGCAGCACGCTGAAAAATTTCCACTCTTTCCGCTCGGTTATCGTCACGCGCAGCTCACCTGTTCCGTTTTGGCCTCCATCGCAGTGTCGCGCAAAGGCGCCTCTGATGGATTGTAAGAAATTACCCGGGAGATATTGCGACGCGTGCAGTTCGGCAATGCGGAAAGCGTTAGGGCCGCGCGTCTCGGAATACTGCTAGACGGCTAGTACTTGTACGGACGGTAGCCCTTTCGTAAGCTAAAAACGACTATCCTCTTCATGTCCTCTGTTTTAGCGCGTTTAAGCAGCGCCTTCGGCGCTCGTGCGGCCGTTTTCGGCGCATTCGCGCTTTTCTTCTCGCTTCCAAGCCTCTCAGCCACTATCGCCAGTCAGGATTTTGGCCAGGATGCGCCGGGCAACGTTGTGCAGCAGAGCATCCAGATTCCGGCAATCACGCCCGGTCCGGCCACCTTTTCGCTGCAGTATTCGATTGGTGACTTTTCGCTGGGTTCTTGCACAGCAAACGGCAATGGATGTGCGCTTAGCGTCAGCTTCGACCCCACCAAAGCCGGCCTTCGGCAAGACGCAGTAATTGTGAAGGACGCCAACGGGAACGTGGCCGAGGAAATCTTTCTCCACGGTGTCGGCCTCGGTCCGATCCCGGTGTTCAGTCCGGCTGTCGCGGTTTATAAATCGCTCATCACCCCGTCGGACAGTCTTGGCATAGAAGGAATGGCCGTGGAAGCTGACGGCAAAATCCTTGTCCTCGATACGGGTACCATCTATCGTTTCGACCCCGCGACAAACAACCTTTCGACAGTTGCAACGCTGTCTACAGACTCAGGACCCCTGCCGAACCTGACGCTCCTTGCTGTAGACGCCGCTGCCAACATTTATTACACAATCGCGAACACTTCCGAGATTCACGTGATAAACGCCATCACACAAACGGATTCGGTTGTCGCAAGCCACGTGAACCCCGGTGACATGATCGTCGATCCTTCCGGGACTCTTTTTTACACGCAGGGCGATCAGGTTTTCAAGATCGCGCCGAATAGTAGCGTGCCCACCCTGGTCGCGGGGAACGGAACTCACGGGTATGCAGGAGATGGTGGACCGGCACTGCAGGCTGAGTTCGCTTATCCGTTCGGCATTGCTGCCGATCTCGTTGGCAATATCTATATCGCCGATGGCGCTAATCAACGGGTGCGAAAGATCGATACCTCGGGAAATATAAGCACGGTCGCCGGTAACGGATCCAATCAAGACGTGGGGGACGGCGGTCTGGCTATCAATGCCGCGCTGGATTTTCCATCGCTGATCGCCGTCGATAGCGCCGCCGACATTTACGTTGCGGCCCTTACCGGCGAGGTCCGACGCATTGATTCGGGAACAGGCCTTATCTCAACCATTGCGGGCGCGAACGCCCAGACAACGGGCACCGCCAGTACGAAAAATCCGTTTTTAACAGTGGGGAGTGCTTCGTCTGCCCAAAATTTAGGCGTAAGCGGCGGAAATGGGTCGATGGTTCTGGATCCCGACGGCAATCTTTGGGCGGGCATTTTTTTAAGCTACCAACACGTGCTATTCGAGATCTCGACGGCTGCCCTCCCGATTCAATTCGCGTACGCTGCTGTCGGCGGTTCGACCGAATCGCAATCCGTGTCCCTGCTGAATGCTGGTCCTGCGGCTTTGACCCAGCCCGTATTCGGAATTTCGGGGCAGTCCCCACAATATTTCAGCCAAACCAACAACTGCCCGGGATCGATCGAACCGGGTACTACCTGCCAGTTCAACATTACGTTCACGCCAGGCGCCGAGATGGCGCCGGTCGCCGGCGTCACCCTCAGCGACAACGCTGCTTCCTCTCCGCAATCCATTCCGGTATCAGCCTCCAGTGGCGGTTTGCCGCCCGCGGCAGAGCAGTTGGGATCGGTAGCAGCCGGTAATTCATCAGCGCCGCAGACGTTTAACATCCAGTTCCCAGGAAACGCATCCGGCTTAACGACGCAACTGGCATACGGCACAGATTTTCAGTTAGGTACTGTTTCCTGCACCGGTACGGGAACTGTCTCCTGTTCCGTGACCGCTATCTTCACGCCTCAGTATCCCGGTGTTCAGCGCGATGCCGTTCAAATTCTCGACTCGACCGGAGCGGTCGTGTATCAACTCTATATTTCCGGTGTAGGGCAGGCGCCGCAGTGGTTCGCTCTCCCGGCGGCAACGGGTACTATTCCGATGCCAAGTACGCGATTGTGGCTCTCGGCTATCGATGCAGCCGGAAATCTGTACGCGATCGACACCTATGCATACAACATGTCGGGCACGCAGGTCTATAAGTACACCAGGCAAACCGGCCAATGGTCGGTGATTGCGGGCCTCCCGATTGCCTCTATTGTGGACGAAGGGGATGGGGGGCCGGCGACGGCTGCAATTCTGAGCTACCTCTACGGAGTCGCAGTTGATTCTGGCGGCAACCTGTACATAGCCGAAACTTTCGCCATCAGAAGAGTAGATTCGCGAACCGGGATCATCACAACGATTTCGCATGAGGGCGGCGATAGCATCGCAGTTGATGGCCTCGGCAATGTTTACTTCCTGAATGTGTTGGACAAGGTTCGTAAACTCAACCCAGCCACTGGCGCCATCGTCGATTACGCCGGCAATGGTCAGCCCGGCTCAGGCGGGGATGGCGGCCCAGCCACTTCCGCCTCTTTTGAAGATCCGCAAGCCTTGGCGTTCGATAATAGCGGCAATCTGTTGATTACGGACATAACAGGCCTCCGTAAAGTCGACGCGAGTACCGGGATCATTAGCAGGTATGCCAGCACATGTTGGAGTGACAATAGTATCGATATCGATGCTGCTGGAGATATTTATCTGCCCTGCGGCGAATTGGAGTTTGTGCCCGCTGGCGGAGGAACTCCTCAGTTCGTCGAAAATGGCCCTGTGAACATCTACAGCCCCGTGCTTCGTGATGCGGCGGGCACCTTCTATTTCTCGGACGGAACAACGCTGAACGCGGCCAGCCTGGCACCGGCGCTGAACCTCGGCGTTGCCGGGGTCGGCGGCCAACCAAGCACGTCGAGTATTTCACTAACAAACGCGGGGAATGCCACCATTTCGTCGCCATCAGTTTCCTTGAGCGGAACAAATGCCGCAGCATTCGCGGAAACGAACCCTTGCGCGCAAGCTGTCGCTCCCGGTCAAAGCTGCACAGTCAATCTATCCTTCAGCCCGACTGCAGTTGAAACACAAACTGCGACACTCGCAGTCAGCTCTTCTGCGGGCAACCTACAAACAACCCTCAGCGGAACAGGTGTTACTACGTCCATCTCCCTCACTCCGCAACAACTACAATTCCCAAGTACCGGGGTCTCTCTTTCTTCGTACCAATCGATATCTATTTTGAACCAGGGTTCGTCCCTGTTCTCCATAGCCAGTCTGTCGATAACCGGTCCAAATGCGTCCGATTTCAGCGTCTCGTCCACGTGTCCGGAAACATTGTTCTCCTATCGCCGTTGTCAGCTTCAAGTTTTGTTTTCGCCTACGGTACCCGGCACACGCACCGCAACGTTGAACCTCGCCGATGATGCCACCGGCTCACCGCAAACTATTCCGTTGTCGGGAACTGCCGCGCAGTGTACGTTCTCGCTCAGCGCCAATGCTGTTTGGGTGGGCGCCGCGGGCGGTACCGAGAACATCGGCGTCACACCCTCAGGCGCTTGCGGCTGGATAGCTTACCCAAGTGACTCGTGGCTCTCCATCGCATCCGGCAGTTCCGGTATTGGGTCCGGCAGCGTAGTTTTCACTGCTGCTCCGAACGCGGCCTCTAGCTCCCGGTCCACCAACCTCACGATTGCCGGCCAGACAGTAACCATAAATCAGGACGCCGCAGGCGCCTGCGAATATGACACCACGCCGAATTATGCGAGAGTTCCACCAGAAGGCGGCAACCGCTCGTTCACGATAACGGCCGATTCCGATTGCGGCTGGACCGCAACGAGTAACGTTTCGTGGCTCACGATTTCGAATGCAGCATTTGGATCGGGCAATGGCGCCGTCACTTACACTGTCGACCTCAACCCGGCCAACACCGAGAGAACCGCAATCATAAACATTGCAGGCGAGACGGTAACAATTGAGCAGAGTGCAGCCGGTGAAACTTCGCCCGGCCTGCAATTTATCCCCGTTACTCCGTGCCGCGTCATCGACACCCGTTCTTCGAATGGGCTGTTTGGCGGTCCGTTGATCACCGGTCAGACTTCCCGCGATTTCTCGATTCCGAATGGCAGTTGCGGAATTCCGGCCGGCGCACAAGCTTACGCCCTCAACATCACCGTAGTCCCCAGCGCTTCGCTTCGCTTCCTGACGATTTGGCCGGCCGGCCAACCCCAGCCCACGGCCTCGACCCTGAACTCTTACGATGGCCGAATAAAAGCCAACGCCGCCATCGTCCCCGCCGGGGCTACTGGTGGCGTCAGCGTGTTTGCCACCGACGATACGCACGTGGTCCTCGATATTACCGGCTATTTTGTCCCGTTGACAAGCAATTCAGGATTGGCTTTCTACCCGTTGCCTCCATGCCGTATTGCCGATACGCGCACACAGACCGGAGATTTCGGTGGACCGTACATGCCGGCGCATCAGACACGCGACTTCCCAATTCTCTCGAGCGCCTGCAACATCCCGGCCTCCGCACAAGCCTATTCGCTGAACTTCACCGTTATCCCGGTGGGTAAGCTGAGCTTCCTGACAACTTGGCCCTCCGGACAATCGCAGCCAACCGTATCCACTCTCAACGCGCCTACCGGCACCGTCACAGCCAACGCGGCCATCTTGCCCGCTGGCACGAACGGAAACATCTCGGTGTTTGCAACCGACGACACCAACCTGGTGATCGATGTTAACGGCTACTTCGCGCCCTTGGGTCCAGGTGGCCTGTTGCTGTACAACCTTCCGCCCTGCCGCGTCTTGGATACGCGAACTATGGGGGCGCAGCCGTTCACTGGGGGGATGAATGTGAATGTCGGCGGCAGTGCCTGCGCGGTGCCCAACGCCCAGGCATACGTGCTCAACGCGACCGTCGTTCCAGCGGGCGGCCTCGCATATCTAAGTCTCTGGCCCACAGGCGCAGCCCCACCGGTCGTTTCTACCTTGAATGCCGACGATGCATCTGTGACATCGAATATGGCGATTGTCCCCGCGGCCAATGCCTCGATCAGCGCTTACACCTCAAACTCGACTCATCTGATTCTGGATATCTTCGGCTACTTCGCTCCGTAGCCTACGCTTGCCCCACACAAACGGCATCGGCGCCCGTCGCCGTACCAAGTTCGTACCCACAGTGTGGGCAATAACGGCCGCCGTCGCGAACTTCGCGCCTGCACTGGGGACAAGTGGGGCGAAGATTGTGCTTGCATTCAGGGCAGTAATTGAAACGCGCGCTAACGGTCGATCCACAGTGTGGGCAGTTGTACGGCAACGGCTCGCGGACCAGGAAATAAATGATGAACCCGGTCGCGACATAAGCCGGCAAGAGGATGATTACCAGCAGGGTCCAAAGCGTGGAATGCATCCCCCGGCGCTTGGCATCGGCGTTAACATAACCGACCAAGAACAGCCAGCAGGCAACCGAGATCCCTATCCCGGCAACAATGCCCGCCATGATCAGAGCACCTTGAATCTGCGTATATCCTGGGGGCCAAGGGGCGCCGTCGTTCGCAACCCCAGTCCAGTTGATAGTGATCGCTATCACCTCGGCCAGTACAAAGAGGACGAGGACCAAAATGACAAGCCATCGGGGCACAATCCGAACCTCATCCAAAAAACGGAATCGTTCCCGCTTCATTCGGAAGCGAATGAGGCGCACTTTTTCCGTGAAACGTTCACTCACTGGCTGTTGATATTCCGCCATAGTTCTTACCCCGATCGTATTCGTGTTTTTCGCTCGATTGTTCATTGAATTTCTGAGGAGCCCTTGCCCAGCTTCTCGATGAGCAGAACCCCGGTCGCAAGGAGAGCAGGCAGCGCCCACCAAAGCCCAAATCCCATCTCCCAGACAACATTGGGAACGCCGATGTGGTGACCGGCCCATTCGAAACCACGCCAGACATACGGGGCGCTTGCGATACCCAATCCCCATGACAGCCCGCAGGAAATCCAGAATGCCCAGCCACCGCGCTCACGCGTCTGGAGTTCGTCGATTCGCAGATAAACACGCAATTGTGCCCGGCTCGCGAGTGAAGGTGGAAGCGGAACGGATACTGCCCGCAGCGACCGCAATGCGTTTTGGGTTGCATTGGCGAGGCGGAGGCAATCCGGACAAGCTTCCAAGTGCTGGCCCAGCCATTCGCGCTCATGCGGAGAGATGCGTTCCACTTGATCCTCCAGGATGAGGCGTCTGGCGCGTGCGTGGACATCTTCGTTCATGCATTCCCTCGTTCGAGCAATTCGCGCAACAGTTGCAGTCCGCGGTAAAGCCGCGATTTCACTGTCGAGACCGGCGCACCGAGTACCGTTGCAATCTCTTCGAGTGCCATATCTTCCTGGAAACGTAAAACCAGCACCTCACGATGAATTGCCGGTAAACGAGCAAGCGACTCCTGAATGCCCAGTTCCATCTCACGGTTAACGATGAGATCCAAAGCCGAAGGAGAATTCACTTCCGCCAGATCCATTGGACTCTTCTGATCCGGACCGGTCAGCGCGTCAAGACTCCGGGGCTTCTTGCGGCGCTGTAGGTCGATGACGAGGTTTCGCCCTATGGCGAAAAGCCAGGTATCAAATCTGGATTTGCTGTCGTATTGGTGGCCGCGATCGAGCACGCGTATCCAGGTCTCTTGGAAAAGGTCTTCGGCAGTCTCACGGTTCCCGGAGATGTAGAGCAAATAGCGAAACAGGCGATACTGATATTGCTCGATCAGCCGATCGAGCACCTCCGGATCGCGTCTTCGCAATGCGCGCGCCAGGACCTTCGTATCGTCCAGCGCCATAGCCGCGAAGAAGCAAGTGATCGCGCCCATTCTACTGGGGTATACGGATGAAAGTTCCGAAAAGACGCATTCGGCTAGAAAGTCGCGCGCCTTCCTCTTCCATACTTCGACAAAGCCACTTGGAGACACCCCGGCCAAGCTCAAATAACCTGCCTGAGTCCGAGTAGCAGGTGTGTCTCCCATCCACAATGCTCGCCTTGGCCGCATCAATTGCAAAGGAGTTGATCGCTAAAGCAAGTTCTGAAACACGACACTAGCCTGATAACATCGGCCTGAAAGGGTACGCAAAGCACTCGCGCTGGGGAAACATGTCGCGCGGCGGCGCGATCATCGGCGTATCGGATCACGGCGGTTGGGCGGTGCTCGTGACGGTCGCGGGCGACGGGAAGCTCCTCGACCGCCGCCGTGTCGAATTGGTGGACGAGGGCCTGCCGAAGATTCCGCACCATAGCGAAGCGCAGGTGCTTCCGATCGATGAGGCAGTGGCGCTGGTGGAGCGCGTGCGGGTGTCGGCGGAACGGCACGCGAAGCTCGGTCTGGACGCCGTCGCAAGGACGGTGCCCGGCATTCTCGGCGTCGCGCTTCGCCAGTGCCCACGGCTGCCACCGACCATTGCCGAGCGGATAAAGGACTATCGGGCGCAGAACGTCGCCGACTGGGTGATGTACCGCAAGGCGCTAGCCGCCTCGGCCGAGGCGCGCGGTTGGGCCGTCCACTGGTACGACGCGAAGAAGGTGTTTAATGCAGCGAGCGAGGCGCTGCGCATCGAGGACCTCGATGCCCACTTCCTCCAGCTGAGGAGGTCCATCGGGTCGCCCTGGGGTAAGGATCACAAGGTCGCGATGGCAGCAGCGATCGTCGCCGCTAGAGCGCGCTAGAGCAGGGTTACCGCCGAATGAGACGGGGGCCGCAATTGGACCGCCGCTCCAAGCTCGCGACGAGTTCGCGGCCTCGGCCCTCAGTGAACAGGTGCTTGGAAGCAATCGGAAGGCGCTTGTTCTGTTCGGCGCCGCAGAGCACAATCACCCTCCAAAGAATCTTAACTGCATTTGAAAAAACGAACCCAATCCTCGGGTTCGTTTCGTAAAATCGCCGCAAGCCTCTGAAAACATGGCACTACAACCAATTTGGGTTCGTTTGGTAATCCGCCACGGCGCCTCGCCCCCGCGGGTTCGTTTGGTAAATTGGCCCTGTCCCCATGGCGCGCCGCCGCTTCTTCGTTCCCGAAATCCGCCGCGGCCTAGCCGAACTAACCGGCCCCGATGCCGAGCACCTGGTCCGCGTCCTGCGCGTCGAACCCGGCCAGGTCTTCGAAATCTCCGACAATCAAAACCTCTATCTGGCCGAAATCGAAGCTGCCCGCAAGTCGCTCGTCTCGTTCCGCATTACCGAAAAGCTCGCCCCACCCCCGCCCGCCGTCCACATCTCGCTCTTCCCCGCCCTGATCAAATTCGACCGCTTCGAATGGCTCGTCGAAAAGGCCACCGAACTCGGCGTCTCAAGCATGCAACCCATCGAAACCGCCCGCACCGAACGCGGGTTGGCCCAAGCCGCAGCGAAACGCCTCGCGCGTTGGCAGAAAATCGCGCTCGAAGCCAGCCAGCAATCCCGCCGCGCCCACCTGCCCGCCATCGACCCGCCGGTTCGTTTGGAAAAAGCGCTCGAAGCCGCCGCAAACCTCCGGTTACTGCTCGACGAAAATCCGGATGTCCCGCCGATTCTTCAACTTCTGCCGAACGAGAGGACTGCAACAGATCGCGTCGCTTTATTATTAGGTCCGGAAGGAGGTTGGACCGAAGAAGAGCGCACCCAAGCGCAAAACGCCGGCTGGCAGCCATGTTCGCTCGCGCAAACCGTACTGCGCGCCGAAACCGCCGCACTAGCGGCGCTAGCCATCCTCCAGGCCGCCTGGCAAAAGTAAGGATCACGCGTGGGGCAGCCAATCCTGGCTGCAGCCGCCTTCAGGCGGCCGGTTTTTCAAGCAAGCGGATTTCGAACCCTACGCGAACGGCACAACCGCCGCATGTACCGGCTGATCCCCCACTTGCAACATCGTAAACAGCGCCGCCGGCGGTCTTTCCACTCTTCGAACAATCGAAGGGTCCACCGAAATCGCCGGAATGCGAATCACCGCCATGACGCCCGCTGCCCTGTCCAGCAGCAGCGCATATTGGTTGTCCGGCGTGATCGTTATATAGGTAGGCTGCTGCCCCACGTCCACGAACCCAATTACCTTGCGTGTATCGATGCTCAAAATACAAACATCGGAGCCGCTGTTGCTCCCCACAAACAGAAGCGCCGGTTCGGCCGAACACGCCATCACTCCCGGGTCCCGGCCCGCCAGCACCGTTTGCTCCACCTCCAGCGGAGTGTACGGAAACACGATCGCCACTCCGTCCATGCCCGCGCCCGAAACGAAGAGCTGCCCTGCATCGGCATTGAAGCAAAGATTCTGCGGCTGCATCGCCAAAGGCAACTCCGCGATGCTCTCGAGCGACGGCACGGTCAGCGCCGTCAGGCCCCAATCGTGCAGATTCGCAACCAGCAGCCGCTGGCCGTCCGCCCGAAACCGCACCGCGCCAATCGGCCCGGACATTCCGGCTTGCCCATACCTGCCGCGCGTCAAGTCGAAAAGCTGCACGATGCCCGCTTCGCCCGTCGAAACGGCGGCAAGCGACCCCTGCGCCACGTCCAGGCTCACCGGTTCACCTGCCAATTTGTGCCGTCGAAGCACTTTCAGCGAACTCGAATCCGCTTCGATCAGCTCGCGGCCTGTAGCCGAAATAGCAAGCAAACGCCCGCCGTCCGGAGTAATCCGAATCTCCGACAGCTCCTCCCCGAGTTTCTGCGATCGAGCCACCCGCAGCGTTCCATCCAGCACATGCACGCTGCCTGTTTCGGGAGTGAGGGTATAGCTATGCGTGGCAGGTATACCTGGCACAACTGCCGTCGGCCGCGCACCCAGCGGAATCGGATCCAGAACCCGGAATGCGTTCAGATCCACCACCCCCAGGCTGTCGTCGCCGGAAGTCGCAATCAGCGCATAACCCGCGTATCCTGTGCCGCGCTTGGGTCCGCAGCCACTCGAAATCAGCAGCGCGCTCAAGGCCATCCACTCGCGCCGCGTCATGCGTTTCCTGTTCACAAAGAATTAGAAATAAACCCTTCTACCCCCACTGACTATATAGTGTATGGCCCATGTTACCCTGAGGGTTCTCACCGCACCGCTAGCCGCCAATTCATGAAATTCAGGTCCGTTTTCAGCCTCTTCTCCTCGGATCTTGCCATCGACCTGGGAACCGCCAACACGCTTGTCTACGCCAAAGGCAAAGGCATCGTGGTCAATGAGCCTTCCATCGTCGCCATCAACAAAAACAACGGCGAAATCGAGGCGGTGGGCCGCGAAGCCAAGGACATGGTGGGCCGCACTCCCGGCAACATCGTCGCCATCCGCCCCATGAAAGACGGCGTCATCGCCGATTTCAAAGTGACTGAGCGCATGTTGAACTACTTCATTCTGAAGGCGCACGGCCGCAAAATGCTGGTGCATCCGCGCATCGTCATCGGCGTTCCCAGTGAGATTACGCAAGTGGAAAAGCGCGCCGTCAGCGAATCGGCTTACCGCGCCAAGGCCAGCGAGGTTCATCTCGTAGAACAGGCCATGGTTGCCGCTATCGGCGCTGGTCTGCCCATCACCGAACCCTCCGGCAATATGGTGGTTGATATCGGCGGCGGCACCACCGACGTCGCCGTTATCTCGCTCTCCGGTATCGTTTACTCGCGTTCGGTCCGAGTCGCCGGCAATGAAATGGACGACGCCATCATGAATTACCTCAAGCGCAAATACAATTTGCTGATCGGAGAGCGAACCGCCGAACAGATCAAAATCCAGATCGGCTCGGCCTATCCTCTTGATAAGCCGCTCACCATGGAGATCAAGGGCCGCAACCTGATTGAAGGCGTGCCCAAAACCGTCACCATCGAAGACAGCGAGATCCGGGAAGCGCTTTCCGATTGCGTCGCAACCATTCTCAACGCAATCCGCGTGGCGCTCGAGCGCACTCCACCCGAATTGAGTGCCGATATCAGCGATCGCGGTATCGTGCTGACCGGCGGCGGCGCGCTTATCAAGAATCTCGACCGCCGTATTCGCGAGGAGACCGGATTGCCGGTTTCCATCGCCGAAGACCCGCTCGCTTCCGTCGTTCTAGGTACCGGTAAGATGCTGACCGACTTCAAACTCCTGCGCCGGATCGCGATCGAGTGAAGTGAATAGTTGGCACGCCCGATAATAGCTCTTAGAGTAGAAAAAGAAGTCAATGGAAGTCCTGCTGAGCCGCTACCGCAACCTCACGGTTCTGCTGATCGTGGTAGTCGCGCAGCTCCTGTTGCTGGCATACCAGGTCAAGAGCAATAACAGTCAAAACGAGCGGCTGCTTCGCGTCTGGGCGGTCACCGCCGTCACGCCCATGGCCGGAGTGGTGGAAGGAGTCCGCCGTAACACCATCGGTTTCCTGGAGGACTATTTCATTCTGCTCGATGTCCGGGAGCAAAACCGCAAGCTGAAGGCCGATAACGACCAGCTTCGAATGGAAAACGTCTATTATCGAAACCAGCTTGCAACCGCTGAACACGCTCGCGCCCTCATTCTGTTCCAGGCGCAATCGCCGTCCAAAACCGTGGCCTCGCGCGTCATCGGCAACAGCACGGTAGCCACCGCCAAAGCCGTTTTCATCGACCGCGGCTCAACCTCCGGTATCGAAAAGGGCATGGCCGTGGTCATTCCGGAAGGCATTGTCGGCAAGGTTGTGGCGGTGTATCCGCTCGTCTCGCAAGTCCTCCTGGTGACCGATCCAACCTTTAAAGTCGGCGTCGAATCGCAAAAAGGACACGTACACGGGATCCTCGATTGCGGCAGCGGCGCCTGCGTGGTGGAGCAGATTCAGAACGAAGAGCGGGTCGATCCGGGCGAGTGGTTTTTCACCTCCGGTGAGGATCGCATTTTCCCCAAAGGTTTCCCCGTTGGAACCGTCACCTCGGTCGCCGCCGGGCAAGGCTCGAAAAGCATCACGCTGCACCTGACCGGAACTCCCAGTGCCGTGGAGCAGGTTTTGGTGGTGCTGCACGGCGTCCATCAGGCCATCCCCACCACCCCGCCCGTGGCGGAAGAAGCGGACGTCAAATTACCTCCGCCGCCGGCCGATTCCGGTGCCAGCGCTCCGGCCGCCAAGCCGCAGACCGAAGCCGATAAAATCCTGCAGAAATACGACGAAATCGGCAAGCAGGAAGGCCACGTATACGGCGGCTACACCTCGAACATTCCAAACTTCAATCCTCCGCCCCAGCAGTCGAACCCCGCTGCGGCTACGCCCGCTGCCGCTCCGAATGCGGCCGATGCCAAATCCACCGCGCCTAAACCTGCCGCGCCCGTGCAGCCGGCGAACACCAACACCGGGCCCGTGCTTCCGCTGGGCGCTCCTCGCCGCAAACCCGCAACCTCCACCGCGACTTCCACGCAGCCGCCTCAGCAATGAACGAAACTACAGATCGGCTGCTGCTCGAGCGCCCCGCCAGAGAAAGTTGGTTCAACCGCTTTCAGGTTGTCGCGCTCGCGGCCCTCACTCTGGTCGCCATTATCGGAAAGTTTTATCTCCCGCGCCTGCTTCCACATACCGAGTGGCTGGAACTGCCGCTGCTGCTCACCATCTATTTTGGATTGATGGGACACGGGCAGATCGCGTCCCTGCTCTTCGGAGCGTTCGTCGGTTTGGCGGAAGATTCTCTTTCCCCGGCCAACCTGCCCATCGGAATGTACGGAATTACCAAAACGCTGGTTGGCTATTTTGCCGCGTCCGTCAGTATGCGCTTTAACGTGGAAAGCTCGCTGATTCGCGCGGTGCTGTGCTTCTTTTTTTATTTTTTCCACGCTTTTTTTTATTGGATTATGCGCCGCGCGCTCTTAGGACAAATCGTGCCGTTCGATCCGCAGGAGACCTTCGTTCACGGCGCGCTGAATGCCTTAATCGCCATACCGTTGTTCGCA
>CAWBDW010000029.1:0-10400 GCA_963787545.1 uncultured Acidobacteriaceae bacterium | reverse complement strand
TAGCCGGACCCCCACGCCCGGACTTCGACCGATCTCGCCAGCTTCGTCGGGGTGCCGCTAGGCCTGTTCATTGTCGCCCTGGCCGCGTGATATCTTCCTGCCTGCCGCGCCGCGGAAATAGAGCCGATTGAAGCATTGAAATACGAGTGATGCGTCCGTTTCAGGAATGGGAAACAGGATTGTCGGAGACTGGACGCGACCACCGAGCCCCAAAACTGTATCGATGAACGGATCGCACGGGGACGGCGAAGAAAAATTTTCAGGAGAAGACACATCGGACCTCCGTTTGAGACCGCTCAAACCGAGCCGGAAGCGTTAGCGACCTAATACGGGACCTGTTTTTCGAGAGTGAGTCTTGGGTTTCAGCGGCGTTTCCGAGTCGCGCAACTGCGCGTTGCGGCTCGTGAGATTTACCTTGAAACTGTCACATTCGCAAAGTGAGCTACTGTCCCAGGGCCAATCCACAGTCCAATCGGGCCCGCGGCCCCAGTACCTCGCTTCAGATCGTTGACGATCAGCGTTGGTTGCACGGCATCGTTGACAAACAGCCTCGCTCTCTCGCCCTTCACTTCAATGCGTACCTTTGCCCACTCGCCCGGCACCAGGTCGGCGTAGCTTTCATACTTCTCCGGAAACTCTTTGCGCAGGCGATACCAGGGAAATTCAGGGAAAGAGGTGTACTGCACCGAGTGATTACGGCGGACCTGATCGTTCGCGCGACCGTTAGTCGGTCTCAGGTAAAAACACTCGAATCCCGATACATCCGGTGCAATGCGGAAGGCAATCCCGACAAAGCCTCTCGCACCCTCGAAAGCTCCTGGTCCAGGCTCGCCGGAAATCTCTGCCTCGATCGTCCCGTCCTGGAACGAGGTATTCGTAAGCACTGCGACGCGGTCCTCATTGCCTTCCGCCTTGGCATCGGTTACTCGAACACCTTTCTTGCCCTTGTATGTCGTTTCCTCTATGTTTACTTTGTGCGGCTTGAGCGAGGTGAGCGGAACGGGGGCTGATTGACTCCAGGCAGCCACCGCCAGGATGCTAGTCAACAAGACTCTGTTCGGCAGTAACATGCCCACAACTGAACTCCGCATTTCAAGCATCTTAACCCGAAAGCCGTCTGGGCCGCAGCGTTGTTGGAAAACCGGGATGTGTGCCCAGCTTCCGAATGAGCGTGCCAAAAATCTGTTTCCCATCGACTATCGATGGAAGTATGGCCAGTTATTCGGATTTGTCAAGCGTATCCTTCTTCCACGCATCGGCCTCCTCGCCCCAGCCGATCCTTGCTCGGTCAACAGCGTGATCGCCGACTGAGATCGGGAGCCCCCGAAGCTTGGATTGCCGGTCCGCGTTCTCATTGGACGAGAACGGCACTTCCTAAGCTCTGAATAGGGCGAGCAGAAGCTGCGGAGCTGCCGGGCATGGACATTCTCCCGAAGCGGCGCCCACGTGGGCGCGACCGAAAAGCAAATTTGGGCGAGAAGGCCAAGGCATGACGTATCGCCCGGTCGTATTTAGGCTGATCGCAGTCGCAATACTATGGAGCCAACAGCAAGCAGGAGCCACACCAGCGGATACGGCAAATGCGCGTACCAGCGGGCGTGCATAGCCGTAATGACGGCAGCGAGGAAGAACAGAACGAGGCCGGATGCGGCGGCAACTCCGATCAGAGGAATACCAATGCCTGCGAGCAGCCCAAGCGCACCGAGTGCTTCGAGGACGCCCAGATCGTAAGCCACCGCTCATGTACTCCCAACATTTTCATGTTGGAGAGCATCCAGGCCGGAGGTCTGAAGTCATTTATGGCCGCATACATGTTCGCGGCGGCAGCCAGGGCGGTGATGATCAGATAGCTCAAAAGCATGTAGGTCTCCTCAGTTGGTATGAGCCCGCCATCAGCTTAACGGCCCCTCAAATGGACTCCTCGCCGTTGCTTCGAAGTCAGTTAGGCTGGTTGCCTTAATTCGGAAACGAGACAGGCTGGATCTTCATTTTGGAAGCCTTCTTGTCATAAAGAATGGCTTTCGCGTGTCACTACCATGACACGCGGCGATAAGAGAACGTGACCGATGAGCGGCAACGAATGGTTGGCAGAACGATTTGAAGCGAGCCGAGCGCATTTGAGGGCGGTGGCTTATCGAATGCTCGGGTCCGCGGGCGAGGCGGACGTTGCCGTCCAGGAATGCTGGCTTCGCGTGAGCCGCGCGGATAGCAGCGCAATCGAGAATCTGGAAGGATGGTTGACGACGGCCCTGGCGCGAATATGCTTGAAAGTGCTGCGCTCGCGAAAATCGCGGCGAGAAGAGCCATTGGGAGAGCGCGCGGCCGAACCTGTCGTGGCGAACGGCAAACGCAGCGACCCCGAGGTTGAGGCGCTACTTGCGGAATCAGTCGGCTTGGCGCTGCTGGTGATTCTCGAATGGCTTACCCTGGCGAACGTGTCGCCTTCGTGCTGCACGACGCGTTCGGTATCGGCTTCGACGAAATTGCTCCTATCGTGAGGCGCTCCCCGGCGGCCGCACGACAGCTCGCCAGCCGCGCTCGCCGCCGCATACGTGGAAAGGGAACGCCAGATGATGCCATTCGCTCCGAACAGCGTCAAGTGGTCGAAGCGTTCCTCAGCGCCGTGCGCGCAGGCGATCTCAACGGTCTTCTCTCTATTTTGGATCCCGATGTCGTGCGTCGAGCGGACGAACTTGCCGCTCCTCCAGGTGCGGCCACAGAATTACGTGGTGTGGCGGCGGTAGCGAAAGACGCACTGACGTACACCGATATTGCCCGCATAGCGCGACCGGTACTCGTCAATGGATTGGTGGGGATCGTTGTGGCGCCGCGCGGGCGGCTGCGTATCGTCATCCGTTGCACCATCAAAAAAGGGAAGATCGCCGAAATGCTCGTAATTGGCGATCCCGCTCGTCTGCGCAAACTGAAACTGACTGTTCCGCCCGGCTGATTCTTGCACCGGGCCGGCAGTATCCACATCGGTGGCCCGATGGTTGGAGGCCGTCAGCGAATCCGTGTCACTGGCGCAAAGACAGCGTTACCATCGAATAATAGTGAGCCGCGATTGGATAGCTGATCCGGGTTCTCAATGGAAGAGAACCCGACTTAATCACCAGCAGGATTATTACCGGTTGGCCCTCGTGCAGGAGCAATTAGGAAACTTGGCTCGACGTGTTTCGGCGCTTGTAGCCGCGCGTTCGTTCCCTCAGTCGCACGACCAACCATGACTTATCGGTAGGACGCGGCCTGGATAGTGTACAGCTCGGAGTACGGGCCATGGTTGGCCATTAACTCTTCGTGAGTGCCGGCTTCGACGAGCCGGGCCCCGTCTAAAACAATAATCAGGTCAGCCATTCGAACCGTCGAGAACCGATGCGACACCAATATCGTGATTCGGCCGTTGCCCCTCTTGTCGCGCGCAGCAGCAGCATAACGGCCGAATAACGCATGTTCCGTTTCGGCATCAAGCGCGGCGGTTGGTTCGTCAAGAACCAACACCAACGGTTCGTCCCGCATGAATCCGCGCGCCAGCGCGAGTTTCTGCCACTGCCCGAACGACAAGTCGGCTCCACTCGGCCAAGTCGGCCCTAATTGGGTATCGAGTCCAGACTTAAGATGCGCAATGACGTCTCTGGCGCCCGCGCGGTCGGCAGCCGCGACTACCGCGGGATCGTCTTCCAGCCGCCCGAGATCGCCCAAACCGATCGTGTGCCGCGCGCGAAATTCGAAGCGAAAGAAGTCCTGAAACGCACCGGACATCCGCGCACGCCAATCGCTCGCAGCGATGCGCGAAAGAGGCACGCCGTCAATGAAGATCGTACCCGACGTGGGCTCATACATCTTGGCCAGCAACTTTACCAGCGTTGTCTTGCCCGCTCCATTCTCACCGACAATCGCCACTACGGCGCCGGGTGGTAGCGTCAGCGAGACGTCCTCCAGCACAAGACGCGACGTGCCGGGATAAGCAAACGAAACCTGATCGAATCGAATCCCGTCGTGCAGTACGGCCGGAGCCTCAAGATCGCCCGCGGCAGCCTCTTCCGCCGCATAATCCTCAAGCCACGCCAGCCGCCGCGAACCATCGGCCCAGAACCCGCGCAGGAACCCGATTTCGCCCACAGCGGCTCGCACGTAAGCCGCTAGCCCCGCACCCGCCGCAAGCACCAGCAGTATCTGTGCTGCGGGCGCGTGAATACCCCATGTGACGAAGACCACCGCCCCTGCATAAGCGCCGCCAAAAATCACCCAGCCGAGCGCATTCCACAGAGCTGTGCCCCAACGCGCCCGCGCGATGGGCCCATACCAGCGCTCCCATGCGGCCCGACGGTCACGCACAATCTGATCTCCGATGCCGATCACCCGTACTTCCTTGCCCGGCGCCGCCGTCGTTGCGAAATCGAACAGATGCCGTGAGAGCCGCTGCGCCTGAGCGCCGCGTTCCTGAGCTTTGCGCTCAATGTCCGGCCTCCAGAACGATGCGATCGCGGTCGGTAGCGCGAAAACGCCCAGAAGAAGCAACGCCGGATGAACCCAGGCGAGCAGTACCATCGTGACAGCCAGGCGCAACAGCCATCCCAGCGTCGTGAAGAGCGACATGTACATGTGATCGAGCACGAACACCTGGTTGCGCAGCATCGAGAGACGATCCAGATACTCCGGCCGCTCCTGATGTGCGACCGATACGATCGAGGCTTGCAGTTGCGCCACGTGCGCTTCGAGGAATATCGTCACTTTGTCGCGGAACCGCCGCTGGACGCGCGTGCTGATCGTGATCATGAACCAGCTCGCGGCGGTGCTTACGGCCATGCCCAAGGCTGCGCCGAGCACCAGTCCGCTTCGGTGCTGAACGACGCCCTCGCCCAGCAACGCCAGCCAGAGTGCCAGCAATGCCGCAGGCAAGGCCGCCAATTGCGACAGGACCAAAGCGAAAACCATCAGGCGCCGCTCGTGCCGGTACCCGAGTTTGCACAGCCGCCACATGGACGAAAGCGTCGGCGGCAACGGTTCGATGGCGCTTGCCGCATTGCGTTGAGTGCCGTTAGGAGAGGACTTCATAGGCTGCACCCCGCTCATCCGCTTCCTGGAACCGTTGCGCCTGAAGGTCGAACATAGTCCGATACCGGCCGCCCAGCGCCATCAATTCGTCGTGTGTGCCCAGTTCGATCACGCGCCCATGCTCCAGAACACAAATTCGATCGGCGTGGCGGACGGTGGAAAATCGGTGGGAGATCAAGATGGTAGTGCAGTCTCGCGTGGCCGCCAGCAGGCGCTCGAAGATTTCGGCCTCGCCGCGCACGTCGAGTTGCGCCGTAGGCTCATCCAGCAATACGACACCTGCGCCCATCTTCACCGCCACCAGTGCTCTTGCCAGCGCCACGCGCTGCCACTGCCCCCCGGACAGGTCCGTTCCGCCTGCGTAACCCTTGGCAAGCACGGTTTCCAAACTGGCGAAATTTTTCGCGCCCGCGGCTTCGAGCGCTTCGTAGATCAGCTGATCCGGCGCTCCGCTAGGCGCCACGTTATCTCGCATCGGCAATTCGAAACGAATGAAGTCTTGGAAAACGGCCGTGATCCGCGAGCGCCAGGATTCCGGATCGAGGTGGCGCAGATCCACGCCGTCTATTTCAATCCCGCCCTCCTGCACATCGTAGAGACGGCACAGCAGCTTCGCGAGCGTTGTTTTTCCTGCGCCATTCTGTCCCACAATCGCGAGCGATGTGCCGGCAGGAATGGTCAGATCGAAGTGTTCCAGTACCGGAGCGCCGCCCGGATAAGCGAAGGTCACATCGCGCAGACGGATCTCACGCGCGGGTTTTCCGGTTGCGGCTTCTTTGCCCAGCGGGAGCTTGCCGGCCCGTTCTGTCGCTTCTCGCAAGCGCAGCACGGCCTCGACCGGTGCCGACGCTCCATCCAAGGCCCAATTCAAACCGCCGAACGCGATTGCCGAAACTCCGACAGCGCTTTGCAGAAATGTCACCGCTTCCCCGAGACTGATTTGGTGCGCAAGCGCGGCGCTCGAGATCGACCAGAAAATCGCCACATTCGCGGCAACCACCAGCAAAATGCTGCCCGCCAGCGGACGCTCTCTCATGCGCGTCGCTGCATACTGCAACTCGTGCAATCGCGTGCGGCGCTGCACAAAACGATCCAGCGTCCAGCGCGCCAGGCCAAACAAGCGCAGCTCCTTGCTTGGCGGTGGATCGACGGCCAAGCGGTAGGCGTACTCGGCGTCGCGTTGTGCTCCCCGCACCTCGGGGGTGTTCCGGTCGTGCCAGACGCCGCTTTCACGCAGCAGGTAATGCGTGGCAAGCCAGGCGCCTGCGAGCACCACGCCGGCCCACCAATGATAAGCCGCAACGATGGCCGCTGAGGCCAGCCCCGTCACCATCAGGATCATGCTGCTGGCAATGAAATCCATGTCAATCGAGAGTGGCGGGCCTGTCATTCCCAGATCGAAATCGCGCGCGACCGTGAGATCCGTGGTAAGCGAAGGGTCTTCCAAGTGCCCGATACCAGGCGGCCGAACGCAGGCCTCTGTTAGCTGGTCATACAGCCACGCCGCGGTGCGGTCCCCGAGATTCGAGCTGACGGCGCGGTGGATCGGATTGAGCATCTGGAGGAGCACAAAGATCCCGCCCACGAATCCGAGCGGCGCCGCGAGCGAGTGGCCGCTTCGCACCGCGCCGATGAGAATACCCATCGCTACCGCAAACGCCGCGGGCAGAATTCCAAGCAGTAACAGGCCCGCCCACCACGCCGCCGCAAGCCCGGGACTCGCCTTCGGCAGCACGCTGAAAAATTTCCACTCTTTCCGCTCGGTTATCGTCACGCGCAGCTCACCTGTTCCGTTTTGGCCTCCATCGCAGTGTCGCGCAAAGGCGCCTCTGATGGATTGTAAGAAATTACCCGGGAGATATTGCCACGCGTGCAGTTCGGCAATGCGGAAAGCGTTAGGGCCGCGCGTCTCGGAATACCGCTAGACGGCTAGTACTTGTACGGACGGTAGCCCTTTCGTAAGCTAAAAACGACTATCCTCTTCATGTCCTCTGTTTTAGCGCGTTTAAGCAGCGCCTTCGGCGCTCGTGCGGCCGTTTTCGGCGCATTCGCGCTTTTCTTCTCGCTTCCAAGCCTCTCAGCCACTATCGCCAGTCAGGATTTTGGCCAGGATGCGCCGGGCAACGTTGTGCAGCAGAGCATCGAGATTCCGGCAATCACGCCCGGTCCGGCCACCTTTTCGCTGCAGTATTCGATTGGTGACTTTTTGCTGGGTTCTTGCACAGCAAACGGCAATGGATGTGCGCTTAGCGTCAGCTTCGACCCCACCAAAGCCGGCCTTCGGCAAGACGCAGTAATTGTGAAGGACGCCAACGGGAACGTGGCCGAGGAAATCTTTCTCCACGGTGTCGGCCTCGGTCCGATCCCGGTGTTCAGTCCGGCTGTCGCGGTTTATAAATCGCTCATCACCCCGTCGGACAGTCTTGGCATAGAAGGAATGGCCGTGGAAGCTGACGGCAAAATCCTTGTCCTCGATACGGGTACCATCTATCGTTTCGACCCCGCGACAAACAACCTTTCGACAGTTGCAACGCTGTCTACAGACTCAGGACCCCTGCCGAACCTGACGCTCCTTGCTGTAGACGCCGCTGCCAACATTTATTACACAATCGCGAACACTTCCGAGATTCACGTGATAAACGCCATCACACAAACGGATTCGGTTGTCGCAAGCCACGTGAACCCCGGTGACATGATCGTCGATCCTTCCGGGACTCTTTTTTACACGCAGGGCGATCAGGTTTTCAAGATCGCGCCGAATAGTAGCGTGCCCACCCTGGTCGCGGGGAACGGAACTCACGGGTATGCAGGAGATGGTGGACCGGCACTGCAGGCTGAGTTCGCTTATCCGTTCGGCATTGCTGTCGATCTGCTTGGGAATGTCTATATCGCCGATGGCGCTAATCAACGGGTGCGAAAGGTCGATACCGCGGGAAACATAAGCAGGGTCGCGGGTAGCGGATCCAATCAAGACGTGGGGGACGGCGGTCTGGCTATCAATGCCGGGCTGGATTTTCCATCGCTGATCGCCGTCGATGCCGTCGGAGACATTTACGTTACGACCGGATTCGGCGACGTCCGACGCATTGATTCGGGAACAGGCCTTATCTCAACCATTGCGGGCGCGAACGCGCAGACAACGGGCACCGCCAGTACGAAGAATCCGTTTCTAGCAGTGGGGAGTGCTTCGTCTGCCCAAAATTTAGGCGTAGCCGTAGGCAATGGTTCGATGGTTCTCGATCCCGACGGCAATCTTTGGGCGGCCATCGCTTTAAACTACCAGCACCTGCTGTTCGAGATCTCGACTGCTTCCCTCCCGATTCAATTCGCGTACGCCGCTGTCGGCGGTCCGACCGAATCGCAAACCGTGTCCCTGCTGAATGCTGGTCCCGCGGCGCTGACGCAGCCCGTTTTCGGAATTTCGGGGCAGTCCCCACAATATTTCAGCTAAACCAACAACTGCCCGGGATCGATCGAACCGGGTACTACCTGCCAGTTCAACATTACGTTCGCGCCAGGTGCCGAAATGGCGCCGGTCGCCAGCGTCACCCTCAGCGACAACGCTGCTTCCTCTCCGCAATCCATTCCGGTATCAGCATCCAGTGGCGGTTTGCCCCGCGGCAGAGCAGTTGGGATCGGTAGCAGCCGGTAATTCATCAGCGCCGCAGACGTTTAACATCCAGTTTCCAGGAAACGCATCCGGCTTAACGACGCAACTGGCATACGGCACAGATTTTCAGTTAGGTACTGTCTCGTGCACCGGTACGGGAACTGTCTCCTGTTCCGTGACCGCTATCTTCACGCCTCAGTATCCCGGTGTTCGGCGCGATGCCGTTCAAATCCTCGACTCGACCGGAGCGGTCGTGTATCAACTCTATATTTCCGGTGTAGGGCAGGCGCCGCAGTGGTTCGCTCTCCCGGCGGCAACGGGTACTATTCCGATGCCAAGTCGCGATTGTGGCTCTCGGCTATCGATGCAGCCGGAAATCTGTACGCGATCAACACCTATGCATACAACTCCTCGGGCACGCAGGTTTATAAGTACACCAAGCAAACCGGCCAATGGTCGGTGATTGCGGGTCTCCCGATTGCCTCTTTTGTGGACGAAGGGGATGGCGGGCCGGCGACGGCTGCAATTCTGAGCTACCTCAACCGAGTCGCAGTTGATTCTGGCGGCAACCTGTACATAGCCGAAACTTTCGCCATCAGAAGAGTAGACCCGCGAACCGGGATCATCACAACAATCTCCCATGAGGGCGGCGACTAGCATCGCAGTTGATGGCCTCGGCAATATTTACTTTGTGAATTCGGTGGACAAGGTTCGTAAACTCAACCCAGCCACTGGCGCTATCGTCGATTACGCCGGCAATGGTCAGCCCGGCTCAGGCGGGGATGGCGGCCCAGCCACTTCCGCCTCTTTTGAAGATCCGGAAGCCTTGGCGTTCGATAATACCGGCAATCTGTTGATTACGGACATAACAGGCGTCCGCAAAGTCGACGCGAGTACCGGGATCATTAGCAGGTATGCCAGCACATGTGGGAGCGCCAATAGTATCGCAATCGACGCTGCCGGAGATATTTATCTGTCCTGCGGCGAATTGGAGTTTGTGCCCGCTGGCGGAGGAACTCCTCAGTTCGTCGAAAATGGCCCTGTGAACATCTACAGCCCCGTGCTTCGTGATGCGGCGGGCACCTTCTATTTCTCGGACGGAACAACGCTGAACGCGGCCAGCCTGGCACCGGCGCTGAACCTCGGCGTTGCCGGGGTCGGCGGCCAACCAAGCACGTCGAGTATTTCACTAACAAACGCGGGGAATGCCACCATTTCGTCGCCATCAGTTTCCTTGAGCGGAACAAATGCCGCAGCATTCGCGGAAACGAACCCTTGCGCGCAAGCTGTCGCTCCCGGTCAAAGCTGCACAGTCAATCTATCCTTCAGCCCGACTGCAGTTGAAACAGAAACTGCGACACTCGCAGTTAGCTCTTCTGCGGGCAACCTACAAACAACCCTCAGCGGAACAGGTGTTACTACGTCCATCTCCCTCACTCCGCAACAACTACAATTCCCAAGTACCGGGGTCTCTCTTTCTTCGTACCAATCGATATCTATTTTTGCAACCAGGGTTCGTCCCTGTTCTCCATAGCCAGTCTGTCGATAACCGGTCCAAATGCGTCCGATTTCAGCGTCTCGTCCACGTGTCCGGAAACATTGTTCTCCTATCGCCGTTGTCAGCTTCAAGTTTTGTTTTCGCCTACGGTACCCGGCACACGCACCGCAACGTTGAACCTCGCCGATGATGCCACCGGCTCACCGCAAACTATTCCGTTGTCGGGAACTGCCGCGC
>CAWBDW010000028.1:0-7402 GCA_963787545.1 uncultured Acidobacteriaceae bacterium | reverse complement strand
CGTCGAAATGCGAGCGTTCAGGAAACAGAAGCCGCGCCCGGTGGGTTATCGTCGGACACGTCCTGTAATTGAGCCGGCTAAAAACAGTGCTACAAAGCCACCGCCCATCAGCCCGAAGGATGTCGGCTCTGGCGCGGGCTCCGCCGCCGTGGCTGTGAACTGTCCAGTAAAGTCCAGAGTATAAATGGCGCCGGGCGCAACGCCGAAGGAGTCTGTAATGCTCGGACTTGGGGTAGCTGACTGCTCGATTTGGCTAAAAAGTGTAGTCCCTTTATAAACTTGCACAAGGAAATCATCGGACGCCCCGTCCTGTACGTCGGTACCGGCTTCCGTAACGCCAAAGCTACCGGTACCGCGACGACCTCCGTAATGGCCGACGAGGACAAATTCGAGAAGGTAGGGTCACGTGATGGTCTCGGTGTAGCTGCCATAGGAGGACGGGACCGGGGCTTTAGCTATGAGATCTACGGAGTATGAAAGCTGATTAGGCCAAAGCACAACGGCGGGATCGGTTCCCCCTGAGAGGTCTCCCCCGAAAAGCTTCCCTTCGCAAACCTTGTTGCTTGCCTCCCCGTTGCTCGCCGCAAGGGCAGGGGTTGCATTTCGCAACCCTAATTCAATTTCCAGAAAGGAACAAACCCCATGTATATGAATAAAGTCATTCTTGCTGGCTTCACCGGGCGTGATGCCAAAACCGGAGCAACTCAAGACGGAAAACAGGTAACCCCACTTTCCGTTGCCACCACAAAACGCTACAAGGACCAACAGCAACAATGGCAGGAGAAGACGCAGTGGCACACGTGCGTAGAGTATGGACCTCTAGCCAAGTACGCTGCGAAGCTGCAGACCGGAGCTCACGTGCTGATCGAAGGCGAGCTGGTCTATCGGGAATATGAGCGGACGGTGGAAACCGACAGCGGGCCGGTGAAGGTGCAGTGGCCGGTTACGGAAGTAGTGATCGAGTCCATTGAAGACGCTGGATCGTCACGCGAAGGACAAAGGGGCCGCTGCGTAAGCGGCCCGCTTACCTCCGTTAGACTTTCTACTTGATTGCAGTTTGAAACTGGCGATACACTGAGGAGCTCGGGGCCAGGCCCTCAAGCCATTATGAAACTTGACGTGTTGATAACACTACTCGCGTCGCTGTTTTTGGCTTCGCCAAAGATGTCCGCTGATTCGTATTCAATCACAACGCTTCCGGTCGGTGCGAACCCCGCTGCAATAAATGATGAGCTCGAAATTGTGGGAAAAACGGCGCTCGGGCAGGGTTTCCTGCTGACTAACGGAGTTTTCACGACTTACTCCTATCTGAATACTTCCTTCGGGTCCACAGCGTTTATGGACATCAATAATGCGGGTCAGATAGTGGGAGATTTCTATCCCAATGGCGCCGTCCCAATGGATTTTTTGTTTGAGGGAGGAAGCTTCTCGACGATTAGCATTCCCGGGAGCCTTTATGCGACGGTCAATGGCATAAATAATTCCGGAGTAATAATAGGGAGCGCTTCTTTGTCTCCGTTCAGCGACCACCAAGTTTTCCTTCTCGCTGGGGGAACCTTTTCTTTCGTGAATATTTATGGTCTTTTTAGCGCAATTAACGACGCTGGGCAAATTGTAGGGGGCACCGCGGAAGGTTTCCTGTTAAGTAATGGCGCGATTTCCGATATCGACTTCCCAGGAGCAGCACCGGAGACAATTCCAACGGGGATAAATAACCAGACAACAATTGTCGGTGCATACAGATTCTCAGGAAACGAGGGATATCAGGGCTTTGTTTACAGTCAGGGCGACTTTTCCACGCTTGACATCCCGGGCGCGACCAATACATATCTAACCGGGATCAATAATGAAGGTGACATAGTCGGCTTTTACACAGATTTTTCGTTTCAGGCGTACGGCTTTCTGGCGACACCGATTCCTGAGCCGATATCGCTTATGCTGTCCACTTTCGGCTTACTGGCAGTTGGTGGAGTCGTGAGACGGCGAATTCGTGAACAGCAGCGAAGATCTCTCGCGCAGGCGCGTTGACGTTCGATTCGAATAGTTATCTAAAGTCAGAAGGCGGTCAGACAATCAGAAGATTTGATCCACACACCGGCGGCCCTCATCGCACAGATTTGGTACGTACTATTCCCCTCTGGCCCATATGCAGGGAGCCAATCCTCGTTGCATCTTGGTACCTGTTTCCTGGCCCGTTTGATTGTTAGCATCGCGTCGAACCGACGGCTGCACACAAACTGGACAGGAAGAGGGCGGTTTGACGAGAGCCGCCCTTTCTCTTCAGCCTTACAGCTTGGCCCAAAGCTTCAACGCTAATTCGATCAGCCCGATCCAACGCAGAATTTCGGGGATGATGAGGATGACGACACCCTCGAGGAGAGGCGACGTCTCTTCAGGACGATCCGGGATCTCACGAAGCAGATCCAGGTGTTCACCTGCCACGCCTAAGTCGGAATTGTTATACCAATGAAATTGAACCTCCGGGCTGTTCGCGAAATTCTGGTAGACCGTCGCGAGTGATCCCCCAGTCACACTGTCGGCGATGCCTTCTGTTAGGAGTTCGGCACTGGGGACATTCCCAGCACCCGTTCATCCAAAGGCGCTTGCGGGGTTCATACATCGAAGCGGCTAGAGCGCGGATCTCCACAGCCGTCAGCTCGCCCGAAGAAAAACAATCCCGCATTGGCTCTCCTCGTTAAACGTGTACTGGCGGCGGTGGTTATGCTGCCGAAGCCGAAACGGATCCGCTTCAACCCGCGCGGCGGTCAATCAACGAATATGCCTCGCCATTGCAGACGGATTTGATCAGGTAGCGCGGATGTTCGCGGAGGAGGCATCGCCGGAGGAGCTCGGGCTGCTTATGGGTCTGATGGTCCGAAGCGACGACAGAGACACCGAGGACGTGCTCGGGGATCTCTTGATGTGCGAGGAGGTGAAGTAGCCATGGCCAAATCGAAGAGGATAACGACAAACGTTGACGCCGCCAGCCAGGTTGGACGTGATCGGAAGACCAAGCCCTCGGCAGAGTCAGCCGAAAAGAAGAAAAATCTCAAAGCTATGTCTCTCCGCCAATTGCGCGAGCTGGGATACGCCGCCGCGGAAGAAGTAGTCGATGCGGACGCGAAGTGGAATGCCCATCGCGACGTAGTATTGGAAAATAGGATGCGGTACGCCTTTTGAGGAGCTAGCGTGCGCTTTGGTGAAGTCGGCGTCTCATTATGCTCCCGGATTCGACTCCGTGATGCAGGACGTTCAGGCGTTTGCGAAGAAAACTGGTCCGATGCTCTTCATGAGGCGCATTTGCTTTTACCTTGACTATCCTGAGCTCCTTTGCCTAGGGGAAGGAAGAACACACGCCGAGGAAGGCAATGCTTCAGCGGCGGCGAGCTTGTTCCTACCTTCAATCCACAAATTGCGGTCCTCGTACAAAACGGGGACCACGTCACAGCTGCTCCTTCAAATGTGCCCGCGCCCGTAACACGATCCGCGGCTACCGGTTCAGCTTCCAGCAATTCAAAAATGGTGCAACGCTGTCGGGCTGGATGCCATGCCGGCATCTCCGGAGACGATTGCGATGTATCTCGGTGCGCAAGCTGGACGGCTGAAAGCATCCACCCTGAATTATCATCTGGCGGCGATCAGCAAAGCCCACAAGAGCGCCGCTTCGCCTCACCGGTGAAAGACAATCAACTCATCGCCCAGTTCCCCGTCCTTTTCATCAATCGAATCGGATCCGCCTTGCGCGCCATTCGCCACGATGTGATATGTTCCCGATTGTGGAATGGTGAAGGTCTGGGTCCACCGCTGTAACTGAAGGTGTTCGCATAGGTAAATACATTCGGACAGTTGCAGCGACCCGCACCGGAGGCATACTGACGGATGAAGCTGCAGGTGCTGGCTAAGGAACCCAACTCGCCCTCGCCGGAAGCCAGGGATCCGCTAAGCGCAGCGTCGCTGAACGCCGTCTCCGTTACGCCAAAGGCACCGCCAATCTGACGCACATGGGTAATCCAAGCGCGCAGCGTAGGCGTCGGAACGGGCGCGCCGGGATCGCACACCGAGTTATCGTTGTCGCTGATCGCGCCACTGGTGGTCGGAGTCGACGAGATGATCTTGAGTGCCCCATTGTGAAGGATTGTGCCGTTCAATGGATTCGCATCCAGATCGTTCTGGACCGATAGCTCCAGCGACTGATTCGGACTGAGTAGGCAGCCGCAGCATTCCTGCATCTTTTCATCTGGGTCGATAACGTAGATGAGCGCGCAGAGATCGCCCACACCGCCGGGGCCCGCGCCATTGGTACCGGGGTTGACGATGTCCACGAGTTCGTCCGGCGTAGTGGCGCCCGTGACGGTGACACTGTTGTAGGCGTTCCCGTTTTCGGTTTGCGATAACAAAAGTCCACCCAAGGAGGTGAAGGTCGCTCCGCCCTGCTGGCCCGTGAAGTAGTTCACCCGGAATGTGTCCGGCGGATTCTGGGCGGGGCAGATAGTCGCGAAAAGTAAAGCGGATCCGAAGACCGCGAACAGGGCCTTTCTAGCGAAAGTCATAGCTGGTTGGGTGCAGTGATTATAGGGTGCGGGTATTACCCGGTCAAGGACTAGGTGTACGTGTCAGTACTCCTGCAGGACATAACCGAAGCCCGGAAAATGGACGTGAAACGCGAAGCGGCTTAGCGCGCAGGTCTGATTCCAGGTCCGACAACGTATTTGCTCGCAAGCGGCAGCGCCCCGCGAGGGCGTGGACCTTCGTGCTACTTCAGGAGCGCGCTAGTGCACTGAGCTAACAGCCGCCGGAGCAGCAGGTACCAGCGCCTCCAGAGCAGCCAAGCGTTGCTCCAATGACCGAATCTCCTGATCCTGCCGTTCAATCGTGCGATGCTGCTTTTGGATCTCATTCAGCAGCATGGCTGGAAGCTGGTGATATTGCACGGAGTCGATCTGGCCATCTTTGTTCCGCACCGCCAGTTCCGAGTACACCTTTGCCACTTCTTCAGCGACGAGTCCGAATCGCAACGGTTGGCTGCCATCGGCTTCCGCCTGCTTGTAGCGGAACTCAACCGGCCGGAGTTGCGTGAGCGCATCGCTCGCATCCGCCATGTCATGCACATCTTTCTTGTATCAAATTGAAGAGGATTGTACGCCGAGCCGCCCGCTGGAATTCACCAGTACGGCAGCACCCGTTACAGTTGCGCCGGCGATACCTGCGATGTAGGTGGAAGTTTGGTTTGCGGGTCGCCGATTCGGATGACGCCGCTGTCGTTGGAGTTTCCATCGTTTGCGATCTCAACATTATCGCTCCCACTGGTCACCTTTGAACCAGCGCCGCTGCCGATATCGATATTCCCCGCTCCCGTTGAGAATTGCAGCGCCGAAAGTCCGATGGCCGTGTTATCTATTCCACCAACGTTGGAATCGAGAGCAAAAACACCGACAGACGTATTCGCGTAACCGGTTTGATTTTGGCGGAAAGTGGATGCCCCGACTGCGGTGTTGTAGAATCCGGTCGTATTGTTCTCAGAACTCTGAACTCCGATGGCGAGTTCGACGCTCCGCTGGTATTGGATAGAAGCGCGTCTCCTCCAATCGCAGTGTTGTAGTAACCGGACGTATCGTTTGCAAGCGCCTGGAAGCCCGTAGCCGTATTCGCATAGCCCGAGGACGCGCTCATCAGCGAATTGAAACCGACAGCAGTGTTGTTCGCCCCCCCACTCGCTACAAGCGCGCCGGTCCAAGAGCGGTGTTTTCCCGTGGATGTACTACTTTCGGTTACGAAATATCCATCGACATCCAAAATCATATTTGAGGAATCAGATACGAAAACTGCAACCGCGCCATTTGCCCGTGCCGAAACAACGGCAGCGTTCGCGATGATGGTCCCACTCGGATCATTGAGAGTGGAAGAGCTTGGTGGACCGCTGGGCGTACTCGATGGCGCTGGCGGCACAGAGAGATAGAGTGAAAAACCAGACGGTTCCGCGGTGACATTGAGAGAGTAAGCTGAGGCGCTAGAGGGAATCCCGCAGTTGCCAGCCACCGTGAAGTTCTGATAGGTCCGCGCTGGAATTGCACCGCTGCCACCACTTGACGTACGCGTATCCACTAGTCGGCAGGGAGTAACGGAGACGAAGTTTTGCGGCATGGGCGATTGCGCCTGTGATTTAAATGCGCTGAGTCCGGAAACGATAAGTACGCCGAATCGGAGAAGTCGAGACATGGATGCTCCTTGGCTGCGATTTGCAGGATCAGAGCACTGTATAGCCATTAGGGCTAGAAAGCAATCCCTTGTTGGCGGCAGCAGCCAATTGCTTCAGGTGGTTAGGCCTACTGACTTAGGACAACTTACGATCCCGGGTCAGAAGCGCCCTGAGCGTCCGTCCCATCAATCAGATCCAGCACGCGTTGCGTTCGGACGCGCCATTGCTTCTTTTTTGAAACAACAGTGACATTGAGGATGGTATCCGGTTCAGGCTGAGGTCCCTTCCAAAAGGGATCCCTAAATCAGATCAAGGCGTTCTTGCAGGCTTCAAAAACCGATGCGTCTTTGCGTGACATGACCGGCCAGGCGTCCCGTTTGCTCCCGGAAGTAGACCGTGCAGATTAATTGCTGCACCCCGGCACTTTACCAGACTTCGACTTCGCCACGGCACGGGCTTCTCGAAGTACGCGCCGAAGAACAGGTAGCGAGGGCTCTTGATCCATACGACGTGCATTCCGCCTAGGCTTACAACATGAGCCCCAGTTAGTCGAGAAAATTCCTCAGTTTCGAATGTTGCCAGTCGACAATGCGCGAACCGGCATCGTCGCTAGTCAGCAATACAGAGCCATTCGCGATTCACTGCCACGGTACGCGCGAATTGCCTTGGTGATCAGCTATCACACCGGCGCGCGCAAAGGGAAACACCGAAAATTCGCCTGGAGAAAATCGCTTTCAAAGCCAGCCGCATCCAACTGCCGGGCAAGACTACGAAGAATAAGACTCCGCGTTACCTGCCCATCTATGGCGACATCAAAGCCGAACGTTCGATGTCGATCTCGCTTGCGGATCCCAAATGCCCGTTCCTCATCCAAGACAACGGAAAGCGTGTCGCCGATTGGGAAAGATCCTGGAAGACCGCATGCGCACTAGCGCGGATTAGAGACAACGCTCTTTTTCACGATCTGGAGCCAGCAGAAGCGCTCGCGAATATGATCGAGGCCGGCTTCAGCGAAAAGGAACCATAGGAAATCAGCGGCCACAAAACACGGTACCTTTTTGATCGCTATCACATCGTCTCGGAAAGACTCCTGAAGCAACTCACTCAGAAGCTCGAAATCCACTTCCAAAGCAAGGAACAAGAGCTTTTGGGCACAGACGCCGGGCACAGACAAAATGCCAAGCTTCAGTAAACTTCCTTGTTTTC
>CAWBDW010000027.1:0-119520 GCA_963787545.1 uncultured Acidobacteriaceae bacterium | reverse complement strand
TTTCGGTTTGCAGCACTGGCGCGGCACTGCTCACCTCGAAAGTTTGATTGACATTGCCGACCGCGATTTGGATATCGATTTTGGCAGTTTGTTGAGCTGGAGGACGATAGGCGATTGGAGGGAGGTTTGGAAGCCAGGATTTTCGACGCGTAACTCGTAATTGCCCACGGGCAGCCGGGTAGGTTGTACAGCCCGCTGCTATTGGTGGTGGTGGGGTAAACAGTGCCCCGGTCCAAATCCTTAGCGGTAACCTTTGCGCCGGAAATGGCCCCGCCGGAGGGATCCGTCACCACGCCGTTAATGGTGGCGGTGACTTCTTGTGCCGAAACCGGACTGGGACTGAGAGCGAACGCGAAAGCGAGCAGCGCGCACGGGGCGAGGAAGCGCGCGGCAAGATAAGCGAGGGGGCGGGCAGTAATCCTCATATTCAACTCCTTTAAGGCAGCTATAAGCACCTTGTCGGAATTGTAAAAGCATTCGCAAGTCTTGTCAAGACTAAAAGAAAGTAAAGGAAAGAAAAATGGAAGAAATCAGACGAGCACGACTTCAACGCCCTGGGCGCGAAGTTTCTCGACGTCTTCGGCGGGGGCGGCAGTGTCGGTGATGACGCGACGAATGGAATGGAAATCAGAGATGAGAGACAGGCTGCGATGGCCAAACTTGCTGGAATCTGCCAGAACTGTAACCTGGGCTGCGGATTCGATCATTCTGCGATTGAGCTGGGCCTCCATAACGTCGAGCGTGGTAAGGCCGACGTCGGCGTTCAGGCCAACCGTGCTCATAAAGCAATGATCGGCGTGCAGAGAGTGCATCATCTGTTCCGCGTGCGGGCCGACGAACGCGGTGGAGGGCTGGCGCAAGAAACCGCCCAGCATGAAAAGCGAGAGATTCGGCACCTCCGCCAGTTTGCTGGCGATGTTCAGCGCGTAGGTGATGACGGTAACGTTTTCGGGCGGGCTGCGGCGGATTTGGGCGGCTAACTCCGCGGAGGTGGAACCGGTGCAGAGAATGACCGTTTGCAGAGGCTGAATCAATTGAACGGCCGCTTCGGCAATGCGGACCTTTTCTTCGTGGTGCATGCCTTCGCGCACTCGCAAGGGATGCTCTGGGGCGGCGGCGAGCGGGCGGATACCGCCTCCGTGGGAGCGCACCAGGGCGCCGCTTTCCGAAAGGGCGTCCAGGTCGCCGCGCGCGGTGACGGCGGAGATGCCGAAGCGCCTCACCACTTCGCCCACGGTAATTCTTCCGTTCTGGCCCAAAACGCCGAGGATCTCGCGGCGGCGCTCTTCGGCAAGCAACCGGTCGGGTTTGCGTTTCGACATGCGGGAAGATCCGGCTCTAATAGGAATCGGCTGACACCAAGTGAAAGTTTAGTTTACAGCACCTTGGCGAAAACACAAACCTTTTCTTGCGAATGTTATCGTTTCCTTTCTATTAGGTCCGGCTCCGGCAATTTCGCCTGGAACGAAATAGGGATTCAGCTTAACAGACGGGCGAGCTGGAGCGGCTACGATCCTCCGGCAGCGTCGCTGAGAGGAGCCTTGGAATACGTAGCTTTGGAATACATATAGACCGGCCGACGCCCCACATTCACCACCTCCATCGTTAGCATCGGCGCTTCCGCTGCGTCGTAAACCACCTTTTCTGTGCCGAGGCGAACCGAAATCGAGCGCTGAAGCTAGTGCGCAACTCACGATATCCTCATTTCCGCCCCATCCTCCTCCCATTTATTCGTGGCGCAAGGCCACCAGCGGGTATACTCGAGCCGCACGCTGCGCGGGTATCCAAGCGGAAACCAGCGCGACGATCAGAAGAATCCCGGTCACTGCAAGAAATGTCGACGGATCGGCTGGCGTGACCTCGAACAGGAACTTTGCGAGCACGCGCGTGATGGCCAATGCACCAAGCGTGCCGATCGCGATGCCGCTCCCGGCCAGCAGCAAGGTGCGTCGGAGAACCATCCAGAGAACGTCGTTCTCTCGAGCGCCCATCGCCATTCGAATTCCGATTTCATGCGTGCGCTCCGCCACTGAGCACGCGAGCACTCCATAGATACCGATGGCCGCGAGCAGCAGCGCAATGCCGGCGAATATTCCAAGCAAGCGCATCTGAGATTGGGACTCCGCCATGGTATCTGCGATAAGCGCCTGCATGGTAGTAAGCGATCGTGCCGGCAGTTCCCGATCGATTTTGTGGATAACAGTACGGATTCCGGATGCCATGGCCAGTGGGTTCTCTTTCGTTCGAACGACGAAACTCATGTGGCGGAGAAAAAACAACGGTTGGTTCACCTGCAGATACGGCTGATAGACACTCGCCGCGAGCGTGCCGGTCAGGTTCTGCTGTTTCACATCGCTAACAATGCCTACGATGCTGAGCCAGTCTCCAGGCTTTGGATGATCTTCCACCGAAATTCGTTTGCCGATCGCGTCGCCTCCGGGCCACAGCCGGCGTGCGACGGACTCGCTGAAAATCGCTACGCCCGGCACGGTCGAATTGTCACGTTCAGTGAACGCCCGGCCGCTAAGTAACCTGATCCCCATGGTGCGAAAGTAGTCGGGACTGACAACCAGCTTGTCCACAAGGAAGCCGTGGGGCAGGCGCCGCGCGTCTTCGAGTTGAAAGTCTCCACGTACCAACCGGGACCCAAAAGGTATCCAGTTCACCGCGGCAACGGACTCGGCTCCCGGAAGCACGGAGAGGCTTGCCAAAACCCGCTGATCCAGCGCTCGCATCTGGGCGGCGGTAGGATAGCGCGACTCTGGCAAATCTACCGTGGCCGCGAGGATATTGGCCGGCCGGAAACCCGGATTCACCGAACGCATTCGCAGAAAACTTCTGACCAGCAAACCGGCGCCCGTAAGCAGGACAACCGCCAGCGCAACTTCGGCCGTTACCAAAGCGCCGCGAATTCGTTCGTGCGGCCCGATGATGCCTCGCCCACTTTCGTTTACGCTTTCCCGCAACGGACGCCGGGTTGCCTGAAGCGCGGGCGCGAGGCCGAAGATCAGGCCAGTCACAAGAGAGAGGCCGAACGTGAAGGCAAGCACTCCAAGGTCGAGCTGAACTTCGCCGGTCCGCGGAATTTTTCCGGCCGGCAGCAGCGCCAACAGGGCTCGCACGCCGGCGATTGACAGCAGAATGCCAAGTGCTCCCCCGGCGAGGGAAAGCAGCGTGCTTTCGGCGAGCAACTGCCGAATCAATCGCCATCGGCTTGCGCCCAAGGCTGCCCGAACTGCGATCTCCTGCCGGCGGGAAGCCCCGCGGATGAGCAGCAGATTGGCAAAGTTCGTGCACGCAATCAGAAAAACAAACGCAACCGCGCCCGCGAAAATCAAAAGGAGCGTTCGGACGCCGGCGACGAATAGTTCTCTCAGCGGAAGGATCCGCGCAACAAAATCACCCCGGGTTTCCCCCTTGTCAAGCGGCACTCTGGCCGCGAAGGTCTGCAATTCCGCTTGTGCCTGTTGCCGTGAAGCCCCGGGCTTCAGTCTGCCCATCACCGGCCGGATGAACGAGTTGTGCGGATTGAGCCGGACTTCCATTCGTATCCACAATTTCGCGTCCTGAAATGCGAAACCCGGCGGCATGACGCCGGCCACGGCATAGCTGACGCCGTTAAGGGTTATGGTCTTGCCGACTATTGTGGGATCACGGCGCCAACGGCTTTGCCAGAGCTGGTCGCTCAGCAGCACGACATTCGCGCCGCCTCGCCGTTCGGGAAGAAAGTCCCGCCCAATCGCGGGATGCATGCGCAACACTCGCAGGAAATCCGGCGTAACCGTCAATGCCTTCAGCACCGCGGGGTCTCCAGCACCCGTCAAGGTAACGGGTTCTTGGCTGAAAGTAGCCAGGCTCTCGAAGACCTGGTCCTGCCGCCGGAACTCGAGGTATTCACGGTCCGGCATGGCCGGCCCGGGACCAATGAACGGATTGTCCTTCGGCATGTGGGAAATCAGGAACAGCCGGCCGGGCTCGCTAAACGGGAGCGGCCGCAGCAAAACGCCGTTGACAATCGTGAAAACGGCTGTATTCGCGCCGATGCCAAGGGCCAGTACCATCGCAGCGACCGCCGTGAATCCGGGCGCCTTGGTCAGTGTGCGGACCGCGTAACGTGCATCTTGCAGCAAGTCCTCGATCCAGTGGACCCGGCGCGCATCGCGGCACTCCTCCTTTCGCTGCTCGATGCCGCCCATCGCCCGCAGAGCTGCGCTGCTGGCTTCTTGCGGCGTCTTGCCCATGGTCATCTCTTGTTCGATGCGGCTTGCGAGATGGAGCTGGAGTTCTTCGTCCAGTTCGCGTTCCATCTGGCTGCGGCGGAATAGTGAGCGCAACCGAAGCGGAATTGTGTAGAACCAGTGCTCCAGGCGCATGCTCAAGCCCGTTTCAGGCGCACCACGGAAGTAATGGCGCCGGACAGACGCTCCCAGTTGGCCGCCTCTTTTTCAAGGTGGCGGCGTCCCAGCCGGGTGAGCGAATAGAATTTCGCCCGGCGTCCCAGTTCACTTGTCTTCCACTCGGCCGCAATCCAACCTTCCTGCTCTAACTTGTGGAGCGCAGGATAGAGCGAGCCGTCACTCACTCGCAAGACGTCGCCCGAGACCTGGTTCAGGCGCTGGCTGATTGCCCAGCCGTGCATTGGCTCAAGCGCCAATATCTTGAGCAGAAGCAGATCGAGCGTACCTTGAACCAGATCGGAAGGTTTACTCATCGGGCGTTGTCCTCGATTACCGATATCAATATATACCGATATTCGCCGGTAAGCAAGGGCAACGGTCTGCTCCGTTGATGCTATCCCAAGACGAGTGTTACTGTTTTGAGATGCGATTGGCCGTTTGCATTGCTTTTGCGTTTACCGGCTCGTGCCTGCTCGCCGCCCCGCCTTCGGATGCCGTGTATGCGCCTTTGCGCCTCTATCAAGGGAGTTGGCAGCTCACGCGCAAAGACCAGCCCAATAAAATCGAACGCCTCAAGAACGACTGCGCCAAGCTCGGCAATTTCTACGCCTGCCAGCAAACTGTTGATGGCACGCCGGAGAACCTGATCGTATTCGTCCCGGCCAATCCGCCCGGCCATTACCATACACAATCGGTCCAGCAGGATGCCCGCGCGACGGGCCGCGGAGATCTGGAAATCTCAGGCGACCGCTGGGTCTATTCGAGCACCTGGGACGAAGGAGGCAAAACGACCTATTACCGCACCACCAACGTGTTCACCGGCAAAGACCACATCCATTATGAGCAGGCCGAATCCCCAGATGGAAAAGATTGGAAGATCACAAACTCGGGTGATGAAGTGCGCGTTTCAAATTCCGCTCGATAAACTTAAATGCTGAAAAATATGCAACTCGCGAATGGCATTCGCCGCGCTCTATTTGTCTCGACTATTGCGGTTGCCGGTATCTGGCACGCCGCTGCGCAGCCAGCGCCGAACATCACCACTCCCAATATCACGACTCCCAAGGAGCAGTTCGGCTTCAATTTAGGCGATGATTATCAACTCACTAACTACACGCAACTGAGCGAGTACTGGCACAAACTGGCGTCCGAATCCGATCGCATGAAGCTGGTCGACATGGGCAAAACCGCGGAGGGGCGTCCGCAATATATGGCCATCGTCAGCTCGCCCGCCAACATGCAGGCGCTCGATCATTACAAGGAGATCTCGAAGAAGCTTGCGCTGGCCGAAGGCCTTTCCGACGACCAGGCTCATGCTCTCGCGCGCGAAGGCAAGGCCGTGATTTGGATCGATGGCGGCCTGCATGCCAGCGAAGTGGAGTGTGCCCAGGCTCTCACCGAAATGGTTTATCAGATGGTGAGCCGCACGGATCCCGAAACCATGCGCTTTCTGAACGACACCATCATTCTTTTCGTGCAGGACAATCCCGACGGACAAGAGCTGGTGGCGAACTGGTACATGCGCAATCCCGATCCGAGCAAGCGCTCGCTGCAAGGCGTTCCCCGGCTTTGGCAGAAGTACGTCGGCCACGATAACAATCGCGATTTCTTCATGTGCAACATGCCCGAATCCACCAACATCAACCGCGTGCTGTATCTGGAATGGTTTCCGCAAATCATGTACAACCATCACCAGACCGGACCCCCGGGCGCGGTCATTTTCATGCCGCCCTTTCGCGATCCGTTCAATTACCACTTCGATCCGCTGATCATGATGGAGCTCGATCAGGTGGGCTCTGCGATGCACAGCCGCATGGAAGCCGAAGACAAGCCGGGCGCGGGCATGCGTAGCGCAGCGACGTATTCCACTTGGTACAACGGCGGTCTGCGAACCACGACTTACTTCCACAACATCATCGGCCTGCTGACGGAAATCATCGGCAGTCCCACTCCCATTGAAATTCCGCTGGTGCCCGCCACCCAGTTGGCGCACGGCGATCTTCCGTTTCCCATCGCGCCGCAAAAATGGCATTTGCGCCAATCGATCGAATATTCGCTGACGGCTAACCGCGCCGTGCTCGATTTTGCCTCGCGTTATCGCGAGGAACTGCTTTACAACATCTATCGAATGGGAAAGAATTCTATCGATCGCGGCAGCCGCGATTCCTGGACCATCACGCCCCATCGCATTGAAGCGCTGGAAGCCAAAGCGGCGGAAGAAAAGAGTAAGTCTCACCAATACGCCTCCCACCACGTTGGTTTTGGCGGCGCGCGAAGCGTTCCCGCAAAACTCTATGACACCGTGCTGCACGATCCCGCCATGCGCGATCCGCGCGGCTATATCATTTCCGCCGATCAACCGGATCTGCCCACCACCATCCATTTTCTGAACGCTCTAATCAAGAACGGCGTCATCGTCGACCGTGCCACGGCTGGTTTTGAGGTTGCGGGCAAGAGCTACCCCGCCGGCTCTTACGTCGTCGAATGCGCGCAGGCCTTCCGCCCGCACATTCTCGATATGTTCGAGCCGCAGGATCATCCCAACGATTTTCGCTATCCCGGCGGCCCTCCCGTTCCGCCCTACGATGCCACCGGATACACGCTCGCTTTCCAAATGGGCGTGAAATTCGATCGCATCCTCGACGCCTTCACCGGCCCCTTCGAGCCTGTCGACGGATTGCTCAATCCTCCCCCCGGCTCCATCACAGGGCCGGCGCATCCGGCCGGCTATCTGCTCAGCCATCGCGTCAACAATTCCTTCATCCTGATGAACCGTTTATTGAAGGAGAAATGCGAAGTCTACTGGCTGACGACCGGCGCAACGGAAGTCGATGGCAAAGACACCGGTACCGGAGCCATGTGGATTCCCGCTTCCTCGCAAGCGCGGGCAACGCTGGAGCGCGGCGCGAAAGAACTGGGCGTCAACGTCTATGCGGAGGCTCATCAGCCCGCCGGCAAAATGATGAAGCTCAAGCCGGTGCGTATCGCGCTTTACGATCAATATGGCGGCTTGATGCCCTCCGGCTGGACGCGCTGGATTTTCGAGCAGTTTGAATTTCCGTTCAAAGTCGTCTACCCGCAAGAGCTCGACGCCGGCGATCTCAAAAGTAAATACGACGTTCTGGTATTCACCGATGGCTCCATTCGCGAGCCGCGCGCGGACGAACCCAGCCGTGAATTTTTCAATCGCCAGCCCAAAGCCGCAGATATCCCGGCCGAATATCGCTCCTGGCTCGGAACCATTACAGCGGAAAAAACAATTCCGCAAATTCGCCAATTCATCGAAGCGGGAGGCGCGGCCATCGCTATCGGATCGTCTAACGCTCTGGCCGGCTATCTTGGTCTGCCGGTGACCAGCGCGCTCACCGAATACACTACCGGCGGCAAAGAACGGCCGCTGCCGCCGGAGAAGTTTTACATTCCTGGATCGCTGCTTACCGTTAGTGTCGACAACAAAGATCCGTTGGCCTACGGCATGGCCGATACGGTCGATGTCTTCTTCGATCGCAGTCCGGTCTTTCGCCTGAACCCCGATGCCGGTTTAAAGGGCACTGCGCCCGTTGCCTGGTTTCCGAACGGCCATCCTCTGCATAGCGGCTGGGCCTGGGGCCAGCAATATCTCGAAGGCGGAGTTGCCATCGCCGACGCGAATTTAGGCGCTGGCAAAGTCTTCCTCATGGGACCCGAAGTGGCCTTCCGCGGTCAGCCGCAGGCAACTTTCAAATTTATTTTTAACGGCATCTATTACGCCGTCGCGACCCGCGCAACTTCCGCGTAGTAAATAGCGTGCGCTATATTCGCATCGCTCTATTCCTGGTTGCCGCCCTGCTTTGCGCCAGTGGGACTGAAATTCCCGCGGGGTATGATCAGCCGTACCGGCCGCAGTATCATTTCTCCCCGCGCCAGCACTGGACAAATGATCCAAACGGCCTGATTTACTGGGAAGGGGAGTATCACCTCTTCTTCCAATACAATCCGCTCGGTGAGGAATGGGGCCATATGAGCTGGGGGCATGCCGTCAGCACGGATCTGCTGCATTGGCGTCAATTGCCTGTTGCGCTGCCGGAGCAGAACGGAATCATGATTTTTACGGGCAGCACGGTGATTGATTCCCGCAACACGAGCGGATTTTGTATAGGAGGAAGCGCCTGCATGGTCGCTATTTATACCGGGCACACGCCCGCAGCCGGCTCGCGCCCGGCTCTCCAGACACAGAATCTCGCTTATAGTAACGATCGCGGACGCTCCTGGACGAAATATCGCGGTAATCCGGTTTTGAACCTTCATCTCTCCGATTTCCGCGACCCGAACGTGTTTTGGTTTGAGCAGGGCCGGTTCTGGGTGATGGCCGTCGCGTTGCCCAACGAGCATAAAATTCGTTTCTATTCATCGGCGGATCTGAAGCATTGGTCGCGCCTGAGCGATTTTGGGCCGGCCGGTGCAACCGGAGGTCAATGGGAGTGTCCGGATTTGTTTGAATTGCCGGTTGACGGCAATCGCAATGCGAAGCGTTGGGTGCTGAAGGTTGGGCTCAATCCCGGCGCACTGCAGGGCGGGTCCGGCGAGCAGTATTTCGTCGGGCAATTTGATGGAACGCGGTTCACGAATGAAAATCCTGGCTCAACTACTCTGTGGACCGACTATGGAAAGGACTGCTACTGCGCGCTCACCTTCAACGGTCTCTCCGCCAACGAGGCCCCGGTGATGATCGGCTGGATGGATAACTGGCAATACGCGGCGTCGTTGCCGACCGCTCCTTGGCGTGGTCAGATGACGATTCCGCGAAGACTCTCGCTCCGCAACACACCCGATGGCCTTCGACTCTTTCAGGAGCCCGTTGATTCACTGAAACGCCTCCGTGCGCAGCACATAGAGTTCACGAATCAGACGTTAGAGCAAATGAACCGTGAACTTCAGCGCTCTGATATTGTCAAAACCCATACCTTCGAATTGAGTTCGGACATCGCAATGGGAAGCGCGCAGGAAGCCGGTTGGAAGCTGTTAACGGCGGACGGCAGTTCGACTATCGTGGGATATGATCGCCGGCGACGAAGAGTGTTCGTCGACCGCACGCACGCGCGTTCCGATGGACTCATTAAAGAGTTCGCGGCGCGAACGGAGGCTCCGCTAACCATCACAGGCGATTTGTGGCGGGCGAAAATCCTCGTGGACCGGTGCTCCATAGAGCTGTTTGCAAACGGCGGAAGAGTTGCTATGACAAATCTTGTGTTCCCGCCGCTGGATGCGGCCGGGATCGTAGCCTACGCAACCGGGGGCCGCACCGGACTTTCATCGGCGACTGTCTGGGAACTCAGGTCGGCGAAATAGCCTCTTGATTCTCTCCTCGCTTGCATGTATAAGTTATTTAGGCATGAGGACTGTCAATTATTTAGGTGTCTCGAAATGAGCCGTCCTTCCGATCTGATCCAAGGCACACTCGATCTCCTGATTCTGAAAACAATTTCGATTGAGCCAAAGCATGGTTGGGCGATTGCCAAACGAATCGAGCAGGTCAGCGAAGATGCTTTGCAAGTCACGCAAGGTGCTCTGTATCCGGCGCTGCACCGTTTAGAGCAGCAAGGCTGGATTTCAGCCCAGTGGAAGCTAACGGAAACCGGGCGCGAAGCGAAGTTCTATCGGTTGACGAAAGCCGGTGCGGCGCAGCTCGAAAAGGAGTTGGCGCAATGGGAACGCCTGTCCAACGCGATCGGTCTTGTCATCCGGATGGTTTAGGGGCCGTGCTGTGAAACAACGCAGGTGGCGCGACGTTCTGTGGATGCGAGCCCGCACCCTGCTGTACAGAGGGCAAGTGGAGCGCGAGCTCGAAAAGGAGCTGCACTTCCACTTGGACCTGGAGATTGAAGAAGGTCGCGCGCGTGGACTATCGGCCGAAGAAGCGCGCAGGGCGGCCCTTAGAAAGATTGGTGGAATCGCTCAAATTCAGGAGGAATGCCGGGATATGCGCCGGACCAACTTTATCGAAAGTCTGCAGCAAGACCTACGCTACGCCGCACGCACGCTGCGGAGGAGCCCGGGTTTCACGCTGGTGATCGTGCTGAGTCTGGCGCTCAGCATCGGAGCGACCAGTGCAATCGTGAGCCTCCTTGAAGGCGTTCTCGTCCGGGCGCTTCCATATCGCGATCCGGGCCGGCTGGTCCGCATTTTCACAAGCAATCGTTCCTGGCCGAAATTTCCCATTAATCCGAACGACTTTCGCGATTTTCGCTCTCGTCTGCACTCGTTCGAATCGTTTGCCGCGTACACTCGGAACGATTTGCAGTTTGCTGGTTCGGGCGAAGCCATCCGCCTTTCCGGTTTCTCCGTCACCGCCGGCTTTTTCCATGTGCTGGGATTCCATCCCGCCATGGGGCGCGAATTTAATCGAAAAGACGAGCTGCCCGGAAAAGGACACATCGCCATCGTCAGCGACAAATTCTGGCGTACCAGGTTGGGCGCCCGGCGCAATGTCCTGGGGCAGACGATCTTCCTCAACGCAGTGCCGTACACCATCGTCGGTGTAATGCCGCCGGGAGTGGAGCATCCGGGCAACATGTATCACGCGGTCGGCTATGGCGATACGGTAGATGTTTGGACTCCGTTTACCTTCGCCGATCCCAACGATCGCGGATCGCATTTCATGGAAGGCATTGCGCGCTTGCGTTCCGGTATCTCCGCTGGACAGGCTCAAGGAGAGCTGAACGCCGCCATGCAGCAGCTTGCGCGAGAGCATCCGGATGGCGACAGCGGCTGGAACGTAATGGTGATCCCGCTCAAGACCGAAATTGTCGGTCGCAGCGAGCGCATGTTATTAGTGCTGTTCGGCGCAGTGGCGCTGGTCCTCCTGCTGGCCTGCGTGAATGCGGCCAACCTGCTGCTGACCCGCGCAACCGCACGCCAGCGCGAGATGGCGGTGAGAGCCGCCGTGGGAGCCGTGCGTATGCGCCTCATACGCCAAATGTTGACCGAAAGTGTCCTGCTTGCCTTCGTGAGCGCCGCCTTTGGAGCCGTTTTAGCGATAGTGGGAGTGAAAGCACTCATGGCCGTGCTGCCGGCGGACTTCCCGCGCGCCGGCGATATTCATGTCGATGCGCCGGTGTTCCTGTTCACCATTTTCATCGCGTTCGCAACCGGCATCGTTTTCGGAATTGTTCCCGGACTGCAAGGATCGCGCACCGATTTACGCGAATCGCTGCATGAAAGCGGACGGAGCGCAAGCAGCAGCCGCGCGACCCTCCGCTTGCGCAACGCGCTTGTTATCGGCGAAGTAACTTTAGCGTGCGTGCTGTTGATCGGAGCTGGGCTGATGCTGCGCAGTTTCGTGAACCTGCTGCGAACCGATCCAGGATTTCGCCCCGAACAGGTGCTCACCGCAAGCATCTCGCTTCCCAGCGCTAGCTATAAAGACAAACAAGCCGTTGCAAGTTTTTACCAGAGGCTGCTCGACAGATTGCGCAGCCAGCCGGAAGTCAGCGCCGTAGGCGCGGGATCGGACCTGCCCTGGACCGGTTGGGACGAGAACAATGGTGGATTTTCGATTCAGGGCGAAGTGCCTCCACCCAACGAGTTTTTTCATGCCCGTTACCACGTCGCAACGCCTGGATACTTCCGCGCGCTTGGCATTCCCGTAGTTCGCGGGCGTGCATTCTCCGATCAGGATCGGCCCGATAGCCGGCCCGTCCTGATAATCAATCACGCCATGACGAAATATTGGAAGCACGGCGATGCGCTTGGCGGCAAGCTCACGTCCATGGACCATCCGAAAGAGAAAGACTGGGTCACCGTCGTCGGCATTGTCGGCGACGTGAAGGATACTCCGAAGAACACGGGCGCTGAGCCTGCGTTCTGGTGGCCCTTGCTGCAGGAGCCGTGGCCGTTGGCGGCGAATTCGTCGATCGCTATTCGCTCCAATTTAGATCCGAAGTTCGTCGCCGGCCGCTTGCGCGCCGCTGTCGGCGAGCTGGACGGGAATCTCGCCGTTTCCGACGTTCGCACCATGGACCGCGTGGCTGCCGAATCTTATGCAACCTCGCGATTCGCTCTTATACTGGTCGCTCTGTTCGCGGCTCTCGCCGTCGTCCTCGCGGCTATCGGAACTTACGGAGTGATCGCCTATTCCGTGAACCAGCGCCTTCACGAGTTCGGAATTCGAATGGCTCTCGGGGCAAAACCGCGCGATGTGGTGACAAGCGTGTTGGCGAACGGGATGAAGCTGGCGATCGCAGGCACCGCGCTCGGCATCGTGCTCGGCCTCGCGCTTGCACGCTTGCTCGGCAACTTACTGTACGGTGTCAGCGCCGCGGATCCGATAGCGATCGGCGCAACTTGTTTGATCGCAATCGCCGTGGCGGCCCTCGCCTGCTATCTCCCGGCCCTGCGAGCGACGCGAGCAGATCCCATGACCGCACTTCGCGCCGAGTAAATCAAACACACCGCGGCAGCTACTAAACTAATCCCGAAGCCCGCCAAGACATCCGCCGCATAATGATACCGGCCATAGATGGTTGCGATTGAAACGCTGATGGCGTAGATCAACAGTCCCCAACCAAATCGCTTCCGCTTCGGAAGCAGCAAAAACATCGCCCACGTCGCGGAAAACGCTGAAGAAACATGCGCGCTCGGAAAAACTCCCACATGAATCGTAGCCTTGCTCAGAATGTAGAGATTGAGCTGGCGGACCCAGGTGACGACGCCGGGATTATCCAGACCGAAGAAAACGATGCGCGGCGGCCGCGACGGAAAGTATGGGAATAGCGCGTAAGCTCCCAGCGTCCCGACCAGATATATCGTGAAGAACAGATCGACGGATCGGCGGCGCTTCTGAAGGTAGAGCACCACTACGCAATAGGCGGCCACACCGTACACCAGGAGATAACAAAGTTCCAAATAGGACGGGATTACTTTCCCGAAACTCTCGATCGCGGCGCGCACGTGCCATGCATCCAGGAACACGCGATCCTCTCTGATCCATTGGGCTTCGAGCAGGTTATCGAAATGAATCGGTAAGAAGAATTCCATCTCGCGAAAAGCGCCGAAAGTAAGAAAGATAGGCAGCCAATCGCGGACAAATGAAATCGCGTTCGCGAAGCCGGCCCTCTGACTGGCACGCGCCAACGCCAGCAGAAGAAAGAATGCACCCGCCAGCACCAGCACGGGTTGATAACGAAGATTCGGGCGGTCCGGGAAAAACGGCGAAACCGCGGCAATGTAGGCGAAGAATCCGATCAACACCCATTCCGATACGCGAAGCTTCAACCACGGGCCTAACCGGATCAAAGCGTTGTCGCATCGGCACGGTGCGTTCGCGGTCCAAAGAAAAGCGCTAGCCCGGAGAGCGCGCCTGCCCACACCGCCCAGGTGGTCAGGAAGAGATGATCGATCAACAGCCCTGAAATGATCGGCGCCACAATCTGCCCAATCGAGGTCAGCGATTGCGTAAGCCCAATCACCACGCCCACTTCACGCTTGTTCGCTTTTTGTGTAATCAGGCTCGTCAGCGCGGGACGCAAACCCGCGCCGCCCACATTCGAGAATCCTGCCACCCACAACAGTTGCCCCACCGTTCTCGTGAGTCCGATGGCGGCATCGCCCAAACACGAAGAGATGAAGCCGATTTGCACTACGCGAGGTTCGCCCAGCCACTTCACCAGCCGTCCCACCATGCCGCCTTGCATGATGATTCCGATGAATCCGGTGAAGGCGAAAATATAGCCAACCTCGCGCACGCCCACTGGGTGCCCGTTCCACATATAACGCCGTTCGGCAAATAGCGCGAACCCCGAGATGAAAGTCGAAAAGGAAAAGGCAAACAGCAGCCACTGCATCAGCAGGCGCGCCAGTTCTTTGTCGCGAAAATATTTGCGGTACTCTCCCCAGGAAATCAGCGATAGCCGTCTGCCGCCCGGGCCGGGATTGGCCGCCGCGGCTTCGTTCTGCTGGTGAACCACTTCGCGGCGCGGCAACAGAAAGAACGTGCACAGGATTGCGGTGAAGGACAGGCCCGAGGCCAGAAAGATGGGAGCCTCATATCCCCAATGCGCCAAAAAGCCCGCGATGGCCGGCCCCACCAGAAAGCCGAATCCAAACGCGATCCCGATCAGCGCAAAGGCTTTCGCGCGATTCTCCGGTTTCGTGACATCGCTGATGTACGCCTGCGCAATCGTCAGATTCCCCGCCGTCGCCCCGTCGATCGCGCGCGCTAAAAACAGCAGCCAGATGTGGCGCGAGAAAGCGAGGATCAGAAATCCCGCGAGCGTTCCGGCCTGACTCACCAGCAAAATCGGCCGCCGCCCGTGCCGGTCTGAGAGTTGCCCCAGAATCGGCCCCGCAATCAATTGAAACGCCGCGTAAGTCGAGACCAGTTCGCCCACGATCGTCGGCGTGGCGCCCAGCATTTCGGAATAAAATGGCAGTAGCGGAAGGATGATGGTGAAGCCCAGCACATCCACCATCACGATCAGAAAAATGGGCAGCAGAGGGGATGCGAACCGGCTGGTTGCCCTCGCCTCGGGGGAGCGCACCTGCGGCGGAGTCACTCTACGATCTTAGCGAGGCCGCGCGTTTTTCTTAGCCAACTGTAAAAAGTACCAAGTACCGGCCCGCTTGCCTCGCGTCTAATTTACAGAAACCTCAGGGTTTTACAGTTTGGCATTGAGCTTGCACCGCCTATGTTTACTATGAAATCGCTCGCTTTATCTCTCGTGCTATTGCTGCCCGCCGCGCTGCTGGCGCAGGAGCCGAATCCGACCCAAACGATTCCCCAGCAGCCCGCGCACGACCAATCGCCTTCGGGAACTGTTCCCATTTATAAGGTGCAGGTCGTTTCCCGAAATATCCAGGCGGTCAGTTACCGGAATCGCAGCGGCTGGACCAAAGTCGATTTTCAGGGAACCACGCTCGCTCCCCAAGCCAAGGGCACGGCCGACGTAAACAGCCGTCTCGGCCACATGGAAATCAAGTTCGATGTGAAGCATCTCCCCGCCGCGCGCAATTTCGGGCCCCTGTATCTGACCTACGTATTGTGGGCCATCACTCCGGAAGGCCATGCGACGAATCTGGGCGAGGTGGTGGTCGATTCCAATGGCAACTTCAACGGCGATGTCACTACGAATTTGCAGGCCTTCGGGCTGATCATCACGGCGGAGCCTTACTTTGCGGTGCGGCAGCCGAGCGACGTTGTCGTGATGGAGAATATCATCCGAACCGACACGCGCGGCAAGTGGGAAACGGTGAACGCGAAATATACACTGCTGCCGCGCGGCGAATATGAGTACCGCGTGCCGGAATCGCAGTTACGCCCCGTTGATTTGAATTCCAGCAAGAAAAGTCCGCTCGAGGTTTACGAAGCCATCAATGCGGTTCAAATCGCCAAGTATGCAAAAGCCGATCAGTTCGCGAGTGATACGTATCAAAAAGCGGACAGTCTCCTGACGCAGGCCCAGGATTATCAGACGCGAAAACAATGGAAGCCGGCCGACATGACCGCCAAAGAGGCGACGCAGCAGGCCGAAGATGCGCGCACCATCTCTCTGCGACGGCAAGAGCAGTTGGCCTTAGACCAGGAGCGTCAGGAAGCGGCGGCGCGCCAGGCCGCGGCCCAGCAGGCGGCGCGAACGGCACAAGAGCAGGCGCAAGCGGCAGCGCAACAGCAACAGCAGGCCGAAGAACAGGCTCGTCTGGACGCGCAACGGCGCGAGGCCGCGGAGCTGGCCAAGCAACAAGCCGATGCGGCCCGCGCGCAGTCTGCCGCCGACGCGGAGAAAGCCCAGCAGGCCGCCGCCGAGGCAGAGCGTCTACGCCAGCAGGCTGAAGCGGAGAAGAACCAATTGCGAGAACAATTGCTGCAGCAGTTTAACGCCGTGCTTCCCACCACCGAGACCCCACGGGGCTTGGTCGTGAACATGCAGGATGTGCTGTTCGACACCGCCAAATACACGCTCAAGACACCCGCGCAACTCGCGCTGGCCAAAATCGCAGGCATCGTCCTTTCGCATCCCGGACTGAATCTTCAGGTAGAAGGCTATACCGACAGTACCGGAACGGCGGAGTTCAATCAGAAGCTCTCTGAAGAACGCGCCAATGCCGTTCGCGACTTTCTGATGCAGCAGGGAATTAATACTCAGAATATGACCGCGGTCGGTTACGGCGAGAATTATCCTGTTGCGCCAAACGACACGGCGTCCGGCCGCCGGCTCAACCGCCGAGTCGAGCTGGTTGTCTCAGGCGAAGTAATCGGTGTGAAAATCGGCGTGCCGCCCACCAACACGCCCGGAACGCCGCCAACCCAACCTCCCGGCCGCTAACAAGCGGCCTTACTGCTTAGCCGCCGTTTTACGAGCGCTGTATTGCACGGCGTGATCGACAATCACGTAAAGGAGTTGGTCGGGGTCTTGCTTCGCCTCTTTCTTAATCCAATCTCCTGCCCGTTTACCCGCTTCCTGGTTATCGGGCAGCGTAATCCCCCGCTTCTGAGCGGAAAGCTCCGCCAATGCCTTTACGATCTGAAAAAAACCGTCCTCCGTCCTTCCACCCAGCACCCATGCTTCCCGTACGGAACTTGTTACGGCCTGTTCCATGGTCCATGAGTGTGGGCCAACATCTCCAGGTGTTTGTCCACTTGGGCTCATCTGTGATGGCGTTTGGCCGGGTGACGGAGAACCTGCTCCGGCATTGCCCAGCAGCATGGATGCGGCGAAGCCGCCAGCCATCACGACCCTCGTCAATAGATTCGCTCTTTTCATCGCTGTTCTCCTTCGCTCCTTAACGGGGGTGCTCATTGCTTCGGCGATTATGATCGTTTCCCTGTGCCAGCTTGCCGGCAATCGCTCCAATGCCTGCGCCGCTCGCACCGCCGATCAGTGTTCCCTTCAGGCCGCCGCCGAAGAGCGCCCCTAACGCTGCGCCGCCGGCTCCGCCAATCAGCGCCGCCTTGCCGGGGCCAATGCCTCCCTTGTCATGCTGATTCCGCTGCTCATCCTGTCGGGAATAACGTCCATAGTCCCCTTGGCGAACTTGGTCATGCATTCCGTTGTAGTAGTTGTCGTGGCCGCCACGCTGTGCCACCACCGGCATAGCAGAGCTAAGCAGCAGTCCCCCAGCTATCACGCAAACCTGTAATCTACGCATAGTCATCCGTCGCCGTCGCTTTCATTTCTAAGCTAGCGCCTCTTTGTTGGATAGCTGCGGGCTGAATGAGTTTCTGTCGATCATGCCGATTCACCAGGAAGAGAATAACGTATCCTCTTGCTTTGACACTATGGAACAAGCCGCACTTACGACCCTCTCCAGTTGGGCGAATTTTTATGTAATCGTCGGCTCGTCGGCGGGAGCTTTGACCGGTCTGCAATTCGTGGTAATGACGCTCATCGCCGAATCGCAGGCGGCGAGCAGCATGCGGGAGATTCGCGCCTTCGGTACTCCTACCGTCGTTCACTTCTGTGCCGCCCTGCTGATTTCGGCGCTCATGAGCGTCCCGTGGCATTCACATTCCAGTATCGGGTTCTGTCTTGGTGCGTGTGGCGCGGCGGGAGTAGCCTACGCATGCACGATCATTTGGCACGCGCGCAAGAGTGCCTATAACCCGGATGCCGAGGACTGGATCTGGTACGCCGTTCTTCCGCTGGCCACATACGCAGCATTAATCGCGGCAGCGATCTTGCTCTGGCGGGATCGCAGAGCGGCGATGTTCGTGATAGCGGCAACCACTCTGCTGTTACTGTTCGTCGGAATCCACAATGCCTGGGATACGGTTACTTACATTGCCATCCAGCGGCCGGAACGTTCCAAGCAAACTTAATTGCGCTACTCGTAGCGCAGCGCCGTCATTGGATCGATGCGAGCGGCGCGCCGGGCCGGAATATAGATTGCGCCTGAGGCGACGAGGGTGAGCGTCAAGGCGACTGCGGCAAGCGTAGCGGGGTCGGCCGGGCTCACGCCGTAAAGTAATTTTGCCATCAGGCGCATGAGCCCAAGCGACGCCGCGGCGCCTGTTAATAGCCCGATAGCCACCATCCGCAATCCTTGGGATAGGAAGAGTTGTAACACTTGCGCGGGCTGCGCGCCCAAAGCCATGCGGAGCCCGACTTCTCGCACCCGCCGCGCCGTCCAGTACGAGATCACGCCATAGATGCCGATACAGGCAAGCAGCAGCGACAATGCCGCGAATGTCCCCAGCAGAATCACCATAGCGCGCCGCCGCCCGATGGAATCGCTAATGAGCTGATCCATGCTGGCGACATCGTGTACCGGTTGATCGCGACCGTGTCCCAGCACGCTCGACTTCACAGCTTGGATTACCGAAAGAGGAGTACCAGCCGTCCGGACGACCAGACCCATGCCCACGGCCGTAGTTGACATGAACTCATCCCGCAACTGGAAAAACGGGAAGTAGACGGTGGCCTGCTTCTGACCGTAAGCATCCTCGTCGAGCGACATGTGCTTGATCTCGCCCACTACGCCAACGATATGCGCAATTCCGATAAATTGGACCGACAAGGTCTGGCCTACGGGATTCCGGCCAGCAAATACGCGGTCCGCAAGCGTCTGGTCGATCACGATGACGGGCTCGCTTCCAACGCGATCGTTGTCACTAAAGAACCGGCCTCGTAGCAACGCAACTTTCAGAGTTTTCAAATAGCCGGGACTCGGCGTGTAGAGCGTCGCCATTTGAGCGTCTTTGGGAGGCGTAGTTACGGCGCTGGCCCAATAGTGGAGTTGGTCGTCATCTCCGCCAAACGGAACCAGGCTGTCGATGTACGCCGCCTCTACGGCCGGCGCGCTCCGCACGCGATCTAAAATCTGCCGCCAATCCGCGCGGATCAGTGCCGGATTCCGCAGAACCTTGGGAGAGATCCCCACTGCCATCGTGAGCACGCGATGCGGATCGAAACCGGGGTTCACCGACCACAGGCTCATGATGGTGCGAACCATCAGACCGGCTCCGGTCAGCAGAACCAGGGCGAGAGCAAGCTCGGCGATTACGAAAGCACCCTGCAGACGCACGATACCGCGAGCCGTAGCCCGCGAACCCTGCGCCAGCGCTGGATTGAGCCTCATTGCTGCCGAAGCGCGGGCGCCAATCCAAACAGAATCCCTGCCAATGCTGAAACTGCCAGCGTGAAGAGCAGGATGCGCGAATCGAACGAAACTTCATTCGTTCGCGGCAGCCACTCCGGAAGTTGAAGCAGCGCCCAGTGCGTTCCCTGCAGCGCGAAAGTCAACGAGATCGCTCCACCGGCAAAACTTAGTAAAAGGCTCTCGGTAAGGAGCTGGCGTACCAGCCGCCCTCGCCGCGCGCCAAGCGCCGCGCGAATGGAGAACTCCCGGGCGCGCGACAGCGAGCGGGTCAGGAAAAGATTGGCCACGTTCGCGCACGCAATCAGAAGCACAAGCCCCACTGCCCCAGCGAGCAGAAATAGCGTCGAAGCTGCATCGCCGATTACCTCTTGCTTTAGCGGTTCAGCCGCGAAGGTTAGTGCCGCATCGGTGGAAGAGTATTCACGCGCGAGGCGCTCCCCGATGATCTTGCACTCCAAATTCGCCTGCTGCAGCGTGACTCCCCGCTTCAGGCGCGCCACAACGCGAATGCCTGGGTGGAAGTCGCGGGTTCTTAATACCACGTCGTCGATTTCGCCGATCGGAACGAATACTTGACGTTCGCCGTCGTAACGGAACCCGGCGGGAGCGACGCCGATCACAGTGTAGGCTGTTCCGTTCATCAGCAGCGCTCTCCCAAGCACATCCTTTCGCCCTCCGAAGCGCTGTTGCCAAAGTGAATAGCCGATGATCGCCACAGGCGCCGCGCCGCGATGATCGTCGTCCGCATGAAAGGCCCGGCCAAGCATCGGGTTCACGCCCAATACTGAAAAGAAACCGTGCAACACCTGCAGGGTGTGAACGTATTCTGGTTCCGCCGGGCCGGTCACATTCGCTCCTTGATGGCGCACCGACGCCATCGCTTCGAAAGAGCGGCTCTGCCGTTCAAAATCGAGGAAATCGAGGTAAGAGAAAGCAAGCCACTCGCCCGTGCGTGCGGCGGAGAGTCTCATCGACTACTGTCAGCCGCGCCGGATCTTTGTAAGGCAGAGCGCGCAGAATGACGCCGTGAACCCCGGGCTCTTGCGTAAAGTGCGAACCGCGAATTGAATATCCTGCACAGTGGATTCCGCCCACAGCGTGCCGCGCGCGTCCCGGCATTCTTCCTTTACTTCCTCAACCCCGCCGAAATTCAGCCGCGCCTTCCGAAGTGCTTCTCTTTCGGTCATGCCGGCGCGCGCGTAATCGGCCGCCTGGCGCTCCAGATGAAACTGCAGTTCATTCTCGAGCTGAGATTCGAGCTTCCGCTTGTTCAGAAGACGGCGCCACCCACCTCACGGCATGTCTCCTTCTGAAAGCTTGAGCACAAGCCCGATGGCTTCGGCAAGGCGTCCCCAATTAGCCTTCTCGGATTTGAGTTGAGCGCGCCCTTTCGAAGTCAATCGATAGAATTTAGCCTCGCGCCCGGTCTCCGATTCCTTCCACTCGGCGGCCAGGTAGCCCTTGTTCTCCAGGCGATGCAGCGCGGGATAAAGCGAGCCCTGTTGAACCTGCAGAACGTCTCGCGAGACCTGCTGCAGACGCTGCGCAATCGCGTAGCCATGTATTGGACCGAGTGCGCTCACTTTCAAAATGAGGAGATCGAGCGTGCCCTGCGGAATATCGGATTTCGGCGAGGCGGAAGGCTGTTGCATACTCTATACTTCTACATATAGCAGCCCTTTATTGAATGCTACGAGGCTTACTCCTGCCGCGGTTCGGAATTTTCTTCCTGTGGGTTAGCTGGGTACGGTCGAAAAGCAAGATATGAGGGTTTCCGGCTTCCTATCCCATGGCTCGCTTGTTTTTCTGCTGCTTTTCTTGGTCGCGCTCCCCGCGCTCCGCGCCGATCCCCTCTATTCGATCGTGAATCTGGGAAGTCTTGGTACGGGCGCCGCGCAACCGGCTGGCATCAACAATTCCGGCACAGTGGTCGGATTTACGACCGATGCTTCGGGGAATCAGGTTCCGGTCACGTTCAATGGCCAAGCCAGCCCGCTGCCCGGGATCGGGCAAGCGAATGGTATAAATGCCGCCGGAACCGTCGTGGGCACCTCGTACTCGAGCGGCGCGCCATTCGTCGCCGAATGGTCCAACGGCCAGGCGGCCAACCTCGGACTTTCCGGCTACGGCACCGCGATTAATGATGCCGGGCAAATCGCCGGAGGAATGCTGACACCGGCGGGCCAATTACACGCCTTCCTGTGGAGCAATGGAAATCTGGTAGATCTTGGGACCTTACCGGGCATGAGCTGGAGTTCAGCTTACGGAATCAATCGCTCCGGGCAAGTCGTGGGGACCAGCAGCGCCGGCGGCCGCTCCAGCGCGTTCGTTTCCAACGGAAACACACTGACTGCGGTGGCCGGCAGTCTGGGAGGCGCCAATAGTTATGGGATGGCGATTAATAACAGCGGCACCGTTGCCGGGAGCGCCCAGACGGCGCAGGGTTATCTTCACGCATTCGAATCCACCGCAAACGGCATGATCGACCTCGGAACGCTGGGAGGATCGCAAAGCTACGCTTACGGGATTAACGATGCCGGTACGGTGGTCGGCTATTCCTTCCTGGCGGGCAACCAATCGACCGATGCATTCGTATATCTCGGCGGTGTCCTGATGGATCTGAACACGCTGCTATCGGCCGATTCCGGCTGGAGTGTCGATGCCGCCTACGGAATCGACAACAATGGCGACATCGCGGCGGTCGGCACTTTGAATAACCAGCTCTACGCGGTCGAATTGCAGCCCACTTTCCCGCGAGCGCTAGGCTTCGCGGCGCCCGTCGAACCGCTCGCCGTACCCGAACCCGGGCCGCTGCTGCTCACCGGCGCTGGTCTGTTTGTGCTCTGCGCATTTTTCCGGCGCCGCGCACGCCCCACTCCATCCGCCTAACTCGCCCTGCTTAAATGGGAGTTTCGTATGAAACTCCAAAGCTACACGATCACCCAAGGCAAAGATCGTGCGCCCGCCCGGTCTTATCTCAAAGCGATCGGTTACAGTGACGAGGATTTGCGCAAGCCGATTATCGGCATCGCGAATACCTGGATCGGCACCATGCCCTGCAACTTCAATTTGCGGGAGCTGGCGGTCGACGTCGCGCGCGGCATTCGCGAGGCAGGCGGCACGCCCATGGAATTCAACACCATTGCGATCAGCGACGGCATCACCATGGGAACCGAAGGAATGAAGACCTCGTTGATCAGCCGCGAAGTTATCGCCGATTCCATCGAGCTCGTCGTGCGCGGGCATATGTTCGATGGAATCGTCGCGCTGGTGGCCTGCGACAAGACTATTCCCGGAGCCGCAATGGCGCTGCTGCGCTTGAATGTGCCGGGCGTGGTTCTTTACGGCGGGACGATTTTGCCCGGCCGGTATAAAGGCCGCGACGTTACCATCCAGGACGTCTTTGAAGCGGTGGGCGCAAATGCGGCTGGGCGCTTGAGCGACGACGATCTGCTTGGGCTGGAAAATGCCGCCTGCCCGGGCGCGGGCGCTTGCGGCGGCCAATACACCGCCAACACCATGGCGACTGTGATGGAGACGATCGGACTGTCGCCCATGGGCCTGAATGCGATTCCGCAAGTGGACGCGCGTAAGCACGATGCCGCGCACGCCTGCGGCGCAGTCATTCTCAATGCCGTGCGCAACAATCTCCGGCCCCGCGATGTGGTCACCCGCGCGGCCATCGAGAACGCCATCGCCAGCGTGGCCGCGTCAGGTGGATCGACCAACGCCGTGCTGCACCTGCTGGCCTTCGCGCGCGAAGCAGGTGTGCCGCTCTCGATCGACGATTTTCAGGAATTGAGCGCTAAAACGCCGCTGCTAGCGGACCTGAAACCCGCCGGCCGATATACCGCCGCCGACGTGGATAAAGCCGGAGGCATTCCGATCATCGCCAAACGCCTGCACGATGGCGGTTACGTCCATTCCGATGCCCTGACGATTACCGGCAAGACTTTCGGCGAGCAGGTCCAAATCGCTCAGGAAACGCCGGGGCAGGATGTCATAAGGCCGCTCTCGAACCCGATCAAAAAATCGGGCGGCCTCGTGATCTTGAAGGGATCGCTCGCGCCGGAAGGCTGCGTCATCAAAGTCACCGGCCTGAATCGTACTTCGCAGACGGGACCGGCGCGCGTATTCGACAGTGAAGAGGACGCCATGCATGCGGTGCTCGGTCGGAAGATCAAACCCGGCGACATTGTCGTGATCCGCTACGAAGGACCGCGCGGCGGCCCGGGAATGCGGGAAATGCTGGGCGTCACCAGCGCCATCGTAGGCGAGGGACTTTCGGAAACCGTGGCGCTGGTCACCGATGGGCGGTTCAGCGGTGCCACGCGCGGTTTCATGGTAGGCCACATCGCTCCGGAAGCCGCCGTGGGCGGCCCCATTGCGGCCGTTCGCGAGGGCGATTCCCTCACCATCAATCTCGAAACCCGCGAGATCAATCTGGACATTCCGGTTGCGGAGTTGCACCAGCGGCTCGCGGCCTTCTCGCGCCCCGCGCCTAAATATACGACCGGCGTCATGGCGAAATATGTAGCGCTGGTGAGTTCCGCTTCCGACGGAGCGATTACGTCGCGGCCGTCGCTGTAAAGGGGGCGTGTTTATGAAAGAGAGAACCTTAACGATACCTGAAATCATGTTGATTGGCGGTACGCGCGTTGCGCTTGGCGTCGGCTTGGGTTTTTTGATTGCCGATAAGCTCAGCCGCGATGCGCGAAAAGGCGCTGGCTGGGCGCTGCTGGCAGTCGGCGTGTTGAGTAGGTTCCTATAGTTCTGGATGTACTTAGCAAACCTCCACTCACAGAGCGGCCTTAAATGCTTAGGAGACGACGTGGTACTGGAGTGAACCCCTGCGATGGAACACGGCGAAAGGGGACAGTTGACCGTTGGCTGAGTATAGCTCGACAAACGGGATGGTGGGTTGCAGACTGGTGAACGGCTGAGGACGCGGAGGCGAGCAATGCAGGAGTGCAACTCGCCAAGGAATAGTCAGCCGGAAACGCAGTCCGACGATGCCGGCGGAGGCGGCTTTCAGAGCCGCTTTCGCTGATCGATGAAAAGAGCATCGGAGGATTCGATTTCCTCATGCCTGAAAAAACTCCGCGCCCAGGCTGCTGGAGCCAGCAACCATCCAGTGTTTCTCATCCGCCTGTTTTTCGTAAGCCGCCGGGCTCTGATAATCCAATGCCGAGTGCAGCCGGGTTTGGTTGTAGTAAGTCAGATATTGATTCAGCCGTCCGTGCCATTCGCCGCTTTCGCAGATCAACTGGCCACCGCCGGCTACCTGCTTCAGCGTTTTGAAAAAGCTCTCACAGCGGGCGTTGTCATAGGGGTTCGCGCGGCGGCTCATACTGCCGCACAATGGCATGCCGCGCGAGCAATCGAATGTACTCTTGCGACGCGTATTGGACGCCTCGATCGGAGTGATGCACCAAGGCTGGCGGCGGTTGCCGTTCACTCACGGCTTGCTCCAGAGCGGCGCTGACTAATTTGGCGGTGATGCTCGAGCTCAAGGCCCAGCCGACCACACGACGTGACCAGGCATCCAGCACCACGGCCAGATAAAGAAAGCCTTCCGGCGTGCGCAAGTAAGTGATATCAGCTGCCCAGATCTGATTCCGACCACTGGCCTCCAGCTTCGGCAAGCGGTTCGGAAAGACCGGCGCAACCAGCACCGGAATCGGTCGTCTTGGACCAGCGTTTCGGGCATAGTGCGTGCAGCCCATCGCGCCGCATCAGCCGTGCCACGCGCTTGTGATTCACCAGCCGGTCTTGCTGCCGGAGCAAGGCTGTCACGCGCCGGTAGCCGTAGTAGCGATGCTCGAACACAACCGTATGAATGGCTTCGCGCAGACTCATCTCTTCGGCTTCCGGTGCGCGCTTTCGCCAAGCGCGGTAATAGCCGGTGCGGCTCACTTTCCCCAGCCAACACATTCGTTCCACACTCGCTGCGCCTCCCTGGGCCACTACCTTTTCGACTGCGGCGTAGACGGCGCTGCGGCGGCCTTTTTGTTCGCTCGGCGCAGCTTTTCCAGTTCCTGGGAGGCAGCTTTGAAAAAACTTAAATCCAGCGCTTGTTGAGCGGTTAGCCGCTCCAACTGCTTCACTTGGTTCTGCAGTGCTGCGATCTGCTTTCGCTGCTCGGCCGCCGCTTCCGTTGGCCGCGGCTCGCCGATCTCTAAACCACGGTCGGCCCACTCCGCATCCAGCTTGATGCGCCAGGCGTACAGCCACTTTCTCCGCACTTGTAACTCGCGTGCTAACGCCGCCACGTTGCCGCTCTCCTTCATTCGTTCCACCGCCGCTTGCTGGAACTCTAACGAGTACTTCCTTGTCTTCCCTGTCACACGCCACTCCATTCGCTTCGAATGTGTCCCCCTCCCGCGTGTTCCAGTTTAGGGGTTCACTCCATACTCAACCAAACCGCTCGGGTACTGCTGAGTCGCTACTGACGGAGCCTGACGTCGCGCGGTAGCACGCGAAGTGGTGGGCACCCGCGAAATGAATCCGTCGCTTCGGAAGGTTAAGGACCCGAGATCGAGCCGCCGCTCGGCTTTTTGGAAGTTGGCAGGATCAAGAAAAGCTGAAGCTAGCCCTGGCCGGATCTTCGGGCCGGTGCACTCGGCAAGCCTCAACTTGGTTGACGTGCTCGCGTTTAGTGCTGGCGACCGTCCTTGTCGATGGAATTTTGAAGCCAGGGAGTGAAGCGGATGGCGGATCCGCTGGTCGTGGAGCATCCGCCACCTTCAGGGCCTGCAAAACATCCCCAGAAATTTTCGGTCGCGTCAACGCGGCCGGTGCATGCGGCGGAATCGAGCGCGCAAACATTCGCCACGCCAATGTCGCTACCAAGCAGATCGTTCAGGTGAAGGTCAACCTCGGCGGGAGTGTTGACCGCAACGTCCACTTGCTCGTCGCGGATCACGTTCTCTGAAATGATTGTGCCGCGAACGGGAGAGCCGCCGCCCCCGCTATTGATATTAATTCCCGTGGTGCCGGGGGTAGCCGTATCGTCCGTATCGGCGCCGTTTCCGGCGATGAAGTTGCCGATGATCATGTTCCCGTCCATGTCGTCGGCAGGAGCGCCAAAAGCCGGACCGACATGCGTGTGGAGGGCGACGCCCGGAATACCGTTGCCCGTCAGTTCGTTCCGGATGATTACATTACCCGAGACGCGGCCCGGCCCGTTGCCGTCGGAAAAAAGGCCGACTCCCGCGCCTCCAACCGTCACGCCGTTCCTCGAAACGACGTTTTCGGCGACCGTATTGTGATCAACCCCGTAATGAGGAGCATAATTGGGTGCACTAGAACCCATGGGCGGGTGAGATGCAAGAACAATGCCGCACTCTGGCGGGTTGTCCGAGGCGTTGTTGTGGATAAGGAGGTTGTCGCGGCTTTCCGCAGTCTCGTCACTGATCAGGACGCCATCGCCGTTACCCGACAGAAGGTTGTCGGCAACGATCGAGTGTACCGTCCCTATCAGGTGAAGTCCGCCGCCACAGTCACCACTTTCATCGGTCTCATAGGCCGGTTGACCGTTGCAGGCGGGGCCGGAGCCGAAAACAGGCCCAATCTGGTCGTTGTTCAGGATATGGTTATCGCGGATTGTGACGTCCGAAGCACTGACCACCAGAACTCCTTCATATAGGGCGTTTTTTACGGTGAATCCGGCAATGGTGACATTGTTCAGCCCGGGATGGTCGAGGCCGTCTACCAAGATGCCATGCGCCAGACCGCTGGCGTCGATGATGGATGAGTCGGCGCCCGCGCCAATCAGGGAAAGCGGCTTTCCAATCGCAACGTCCTCCTTGTAGGTGCCGGGGGCAACGTTGATCACGTCATTGTTTGAAGCGGCGTTTACGGCCCATTGAATCTTGGCATAGCAGGAGTGCGAACCGCTGGGGTTGACGCAAAGAGTATTGGCAGCGGCAACTTGAGAAGACGCTGTAAACAGGAGGGGACAACAAACGACCAGCCATAGGCGAGATCGAAGCGCGTACATCTATAATTCTCCTTTTCGGGCTAAGGGCTACAGACTATCACCGGGAGGATATTAGTACAAGGATATTAGGTACTATTTCCCAGGAAAACTTTCGAGGTTTTTGACCAGATTTGCGCCGCATGACCCACGATGGACTGCAATAACGTATCCTCAAGCCATTCGAGGCTTCTCCGGTTATCGCAGCGCTCGCGGGTCTTCGTTCCATCCGATCTGGACGAGCTTCGCGAGATTGTCCTTGCCTCCTCCATTGAACATGTCCCCCTCACCGTCGCGGGAACCGGTACCGGTCTCACCGGCGGGCGCGTTCCGCACGGCGGATGGATCGTCTCGCTCGAACGCTTCCGCGACATCCAGATCCAGCACGGCCGCGCGCGTGCGGAGCGGGCGCCATTTTCAGCGATCTGCAACAAGCTTCCGCGCGAACAAGACAGTTCTTCGGCGCCTATCCAACCGGAGCGTCAGCTTCTATCGGGGCATCGTCAGCACTAATGCCGGCGGTGCTCGCAGTTTTCATTACGGCTCCGTGCGACGCCAGGTGTTGAGCCTGGAAGCGATGTGGATGGACGGCCGCACCCAGCGCTTCGAACGCGGGGGTCTGCCTCCGACGGAGCGATTACGTCGCGGCCCTCGCTGTAGCTGGATACTCAAGCGAACATGTTCCTGAGAGAGTGCTCTGGCCTGTCGTTATCCTCGTAGAAGAGTCTGACGCGGATGGACAGCCTGTGGCAAGATCTTCGATATTCATTGCGTACGCTCCGGCGCCAGCCTGGCTTTGTGGCAGCAGTCCTCTGCATACTGGCGTTGGGCATTGGCGCAAACACGGTGATTTTCAGCGTAGTAAATGCCGTGTTACTGAATCCGCTTTCGCTCAGAGCATGGCGCGATCCCGATCGCGTGCTCATGCTCTGGGAGAAGAATTCCGCGCTTTCATTCATGTGGGCGAACGAAATGCCGGTGCGTCCTCAGAACTATCGCGCCTGGAAGGAGCAGCAGCATTCTTTCTCCTACCTTGCGGCGTGGCGTGACGAGACCGTCACGCTGACAGATCCCGACAATAACCGCCATAAGCCCGAACAGGTCGAGGCCGGAGTCGCAACTTCCGACCTCTTTAAGCTGCTCGGGATTCAACCGCGCATCGGGCGTGGTTTCACCCTCAGCGACATGCAGCACGGCAAGAGCACCGTTACGCTGCTCAGCGATGAGTTTTATCGGAGCCGCTTCAACGCTAATCCGCGAATTCTGGGTGCGACTATATTTGCTTCCGGCAAGCCCTATACCGTAATCGGAGTTCTTCCGCCCGCGCTCGCCTTCCCTGCCATCTGGGGCGGCGCGGAGCAGAAGAAACCGCAACTGTGGCTGCCGCTCGACATACATCCGGAAATTCACACAGATCAAGCGTCCAGCCTATTTGTCTTTGGCCGTCTAAAAGACGGAGTTTCGCTTGCCCAGGCGCGCGCCGAGATGCGCATCGTCCAGGCGCGCCTCGCGCACACCCCTCTCGAAGAGGGCGGCTTCGGCATCAATGTCGAAACGCTAAGCGACGCGAATACGGATCCTTCCCTGCGGAGCGCCGCCTTAGTTCTCCAGATTGCCGTTGCATTCGTTCTGTTGATCGCGTGTGCCAATGCCGGAAATCTTTTGCTCGGACGCGCGTGAGCCGCGACAAAGAAATGGCGGTTCGCACGGCGATCGGCGCTAGCGGCTGGCGCCTCTTCCGCCAGACTCTTACGGAAAGCATGCTGCTTAGCGGCGCGGCCGCGGCGATCGGCTTGCTCTTATCGCTCGCGGGACTGCGCTTACTGCGCGTCATGGCGCCTCCCGACGCTTTTGCCTTGCACGAGCCACGTATTGACAGCAACGTGCTTCTCTTTACGGCGATCATTGCCGCCCTAACGGGAATTCTGTTCGGCCTGATCCCGGCCTCGCGCTCCTGGAAAAAGAACATTAACGAACTTCTAAATCGCAGTACGCGCAATGTGGCGGGCTCATCGAACCGGCTGCGTTCCCTCTTGGTAGTCGCTGAAATCGCTCTCTCGCTGGTACTCGTCATAGGCGCGGGCCTCATGATTCGCAGTCTTTTCGTGTTCATGAACACCGACCTGGGCTTTCGAGTGGATCATCTGCTCGTCATGCGTGTCACGCTGCCCGCCAACATTTACAACACGCCTTCAAAAGTTGCCTCATTCGACAACCGCCTGATCGAATCGGTACGCAATGCGGGAGGTGTTCAAACGGCGGCGCTGACAACCGCTCTCCCGATGAAATCCGTCTCACAGTCGAGCTTTGAAATTCCCGGCCATCCACGCGACCCCGACAAACTGCCCGTAACGGACTGGGCGCGAGTCAGCGACCAGTATTTCGAAACTCTAAAGATGCGCGTCATAAAGGGCCGCACCTTCACTCGCCAGGAGGCGTTATCGGCCGACCCTACGGTAGCGGTTGTCAATCAAGCCTTCCTCGACAAATTCTTCCCGGATACCGACCCGCTGGGCAGGCAAGTCACTTTCGGCAATGAGCGCGGATCGAACACCTCCTACAGCATTGTCGGCGTGGTGGCCAACGAGGACCAAATGGGACCGGACCACCCGCAGGACGCAGAACTCTACTTGCCGGGTCAGCATCTCGATAATTTTCTGCTAGTGGCACGCACCATGGGCGATCCTCTCAAACTGGCGAATGCCGTCAAACAGCAGGTCTGGAATATTGACAAGGATCAGCCCGTCAAGGACGTTATGACGGAGGAAGCCGCGCTGCGTGAATGGTCCGCTCCGCGCAGGTTTAACCTCATCGTCCTGGTCGCTTTTGCCGTAATCGCGCTCGCGCTTGCCGCCATGGGACTCTACAGCGTGCTCGCGTATACAGTGACGCTGCGTACACGGGAGATCGGTATTCGCGTCGCCCTGGGTGCAGAGCCCAAAAACGTGGCGCGCTATATCCTGAAACGCGGTCTGCTCCATTCTCTTGCCGGGATCGGCGTCGGGTTGGGTGCGGCGCTGGCCCTTACCCGCTATATGGCGAGCCTGATTTATGGCGTCAGTGCGTTCGACCCGTTTACATTCACGATCGTCGCTTGCTTGTTGATAGTAGTAGCGGCCGTTGCGAGCTACGTCCCGGCTATCCGCGCTGCCGGAATCGATCCTATTGACGCCCTGCGCTTCGAGTAATCTTGGAGTAAATGGCTGTTTCCTCTCCCGCCCTCGATGCCTATCTCGAGGATTCTTCCGGTTATCGCGGCAGCGCCCAGCGGGTTTTCGTTCCATCCGATCTGGACGAGCTTCGCGAAATTGTTCTCGCCTCCTCCGCTGAGCGCGTTCCCCTGACTGTGGCGGGAGCCGGCACTGGTCTCACAGGCGGACGCGTTCCACACGGCGGATGGATTGTCTCGCTCGAACGCTTCCGCGAAATCGAAATCCAGCACGGCAGAGCGCGCTGCGGAGCGGGCGCCATTTTGAGCGATCTGCAACAAACTGCCGCGCGGACAAAACAGTTCTTCGGTCCCAATCCGACTGAAGCGTCGGCTTCCATCGGCGGCATCGTCAGCACCAATGCCGGCGGTGCTCGCAGTTTTCATTACGGCTCCGTGCGGCGCCAGGTATTGAGCCTGGACGTAATGTGGATGGACGGCCGCACCCAGCGCTTCGAACGCGGCGAGCGAGTCGATTTCCCGGTTATGCCGGTTCACCAGCCCGCCACCACCAAGAACTCCGCCGGTTACTATCTGCAGCCGGATCTTGAGTGGGTGGATCTGTTATCCGGCAGCGAAGGAACGCTCGCAATCGTCACGCACGCCGAACTGCAGCTTCTGCCCGAACCCGCCGCCGTGCTCAGCGGAATCGTTTTCTTCGCATCCGATGACGATGCTTTGGCCGCGGTCGATGTCTGGCGCCCCACGCCGGAGCTCCGCTTGTTGGAATTTGTCGACCAGCACGGCCTGGCACTGCTTCGGCCGCGCTATCCCGACATTCCCGCCGGGGCTCGCGCGGCGTTATTGGTGGAACAGAATCTCGCCTCCGAAGAGGACGAAGAGGTGGAGCACTGGGCGCAGCGCCTGCGCACGCAAAATGCCTTGGAAGACGAATCCTGGTTCGGCTTTCGCGCCGCCGACCACGAGAGGTTTCGCGCAATTTCGCCATACTCTTCCTTCCACCGTCATCGATACCGTGCGGCGTAATGGATTCCCGAAGTTCGGGACCGATTTCGCCGTTCCGCTGGCTCGAAACCGCGAGCTGTACCGCTACTACAAAACGCGTTGCGACGAAGTGCTTCCCGAACAGTTCACTATTTTCGGCCATGTCGGAGACGCAAACAATCACGTAAATCTGTTGCCCGCGACGCCCGAGCAAGCCCATCGCGGGGAAGCCGTGATCTACGAATTTGCTGAGTACGTCGTCTCGCTCGGCGGAACAGTCGCGGCCGAGCACGGGATCGGGAAGAACAAGGCCGATTTGTTGAAGCTGATGTACTCGGCCGAAGAGATCGAACACATGCGCGCCGTCAAGCGGCGGCTCGATCCGCAGTGGCTGCTGGGGCAGGGCAATATTTTCGAGATGCCGCAGTAACGCGACGCCCTTTACTCCTCGCGCAACGCTGTATACGGATCCACCTGTATCGCGCGCCACGAAGGCAGCACAAGCGCCGCCAAAGCAGTCAACGCCAGCAGCACTGTCACTCCCGCCAGCGTCAATGTGTCGTTCGAGGAGACCCCATACAGCAGGCTTCCGATCAATCGCGAAGCGGCGAAGCAGGTTCCAATCCCGAGCCCCAGGCCGATCAGCACCAGCCGCGCTCCATCCCACAGCACGGATCTCAGCACGGCGGAGCGAAGCGCCCCCAACGCCATGCGGATGCCGATCTCGCGCGTCCGCTCGGCCACCGATTGCGCCACCACCCCATACACCCCGAGCGCGGTCAACAACAGCGCGGCCAGCGCGAATACCGTGATCAGCCAGGTGTTCGCACTACGAGGCGCAATCGCTACCGACAGCACCTGCTCCATCGAACGCAGCTTCACCACAGGCAGCGTGGGATTTAAAGCGTGAACCGTAGCGCGAACATCACCGGCAAGCGTCAAAGCGTCGGCATGCGTCCGCAGCACGAACCACGCCTGGCGCACTGCCGGGGCATAGACTTCTTGCTCGAAAGGACAGTAGAGATGGGGTGCGACCGGCTGGTCGGGACTGCGCGCGTTCGTGTCCGCGACCACGCCCACAATCCGGACCCAAGGCCCAAAGATAATGGAAGGGCCGAATTTGAAGCGATGGCCGAGCGCCGATTCGCCAGGCCAGAAAGCCCTCGCGAACGCTCCATTGACGATCGCCACCCGCTCACTGTTTTTCCGGTCATGATCGTTGAAGAGCCTTCCAGCAATAAGTCGAAAACCGATACTGCGGAAGTAATCGCCTTCGATGTCGCTGTAGTCGACCACGGGTTTTGCGCCGCTTTCGGCGCGCTCCAGTGCAATAAGCCGTCCGGAGTGTCCTTCCAGGGGAAGATCCGTTCCAAATCCGGCAGAGTACGCACCCGGCAGCGTACTCAGCCTTCGCTCTAGTTCACGATCAAACGTCTCGACAGACGCAATTTCCGGATATTGCTGCTGCGGCAGCGCCAGCCCAAACGTGAGAACGCGGTCGGTTCGCAGCTCCACTTGCTGGTTCAGCACGGCCAGAAAACTGCGAATCAACAATCCCGCGCTGCTGAGCAGCACAAAGGCGAGCGTGACCTGCGCGATGACGAGCAACCGCCGCGTCCGGCCAACGGAGCGGCCTCCACTTTGTGAGCGCGAGCCCTCTTGCAGCGCGGTTGCCAGATCGAGATGCAGCGAACTCAGCGCTGGAGCCAATCCGAAAAATAAGCCGCTGAGCAGCGATAAGCCCGAACGCAAAAGCCAATACTGTTCCGTTAACCTGGATGTCCTGGGTGCGCGGCAGATCCGGCGGCAGCAGACGCAGCAAAACGCTTTGCGACCAAACCGCGCAAAGCATGCCTAAGGCGCCTCCCGCAACGAAAAGCAACAGGCTTTCGTTCAACATCTGACACACCAGCCGCCTGGACGATGCGCCAATCGCGGTTCGAATGGCCAGTTCCCGGCGCCGGGCTACGGCACGGCTGAGTAGCAGGTTCGATACGTTTAGACAAGAGATCAGCAGCAAGGCCGCCACGGCAGCGAGCAGTAGCAACAACAGCCGCCGTGAATCGGCGACAATCTCGCTTTTCAGCGGCAGAACCGCGACTCCCAAATCCACCTGCGCACGAATCTGAGGCGGCATGGAACTCGCCAGCCGGTTCACCACCGCCTGTTCCGCGTCTCTGGCCTGCTCCAAAGTAACGCCGTTTTGAAGCCGGGCTATTAGGGAATAATCGTAATCGTCATTCCTGAGGGAGCGTTCCGCCGCCGTCAGGCTCAGCGGAACCAAAACGTCAGCGCCATTCGAAGCCTGCTCCATCCCATGCGTGGGGAATACGAAGGCGCGCGGCAGAATCCCGATAACTTGATACGGCTGACCATCGAGCAGAAGTGTTTTCCCCAGCGCATCCTGTCTTCCGAACCGCCGCCGTTCGAGTCCCGTTGAGATCAGCGCAACGCGCAGCGAACGGTTCTCTTCGCCTTCAGTGAAATTCCGGCCTCGCACGGGCGACAGGCCGAGCAAAGGCAGCAGGCTGGCCGAGGCGCGTAGGCAATCGACGCGTTCCGGGCGGTCTCCTCCTTCGAGATTATGTTGAGCGGAAATAAAGATCGCCGCATCGCGGAACGCCGGGCTGCGTGAAAACTCCAGCGCCTCCGCTGCCGGCATATTGATCGGCACCGGAACCAGCTTCGGCAACCTCTCAAACACTAGGACTAAGCGGCTGGGATCGCGGAACGGCAGCGGTTTCAGCAGTACGCCATAAAACACGCTGAAAACAGAGGTCGTTAGCCCGATGCCGAGCGCCAGCGCCGCCACCAGCACGATCGCAAATCCAGGCCGCCGCCGCGCACTGCGGAGCGCGAAACGAAAATCCTGTAGGAACTGCACGACACCCCTAAATTGCAGTTTGCGTGCCGCGGCTAACACGTTCATAGCGAAAGAGGTTAATAATAAGGGTAGATGCTTCGCTGTTCGCTTCCGGGATACTGTTGTCGCGGAATTCAGTTTCCTTACTCAAAGTCCTCTAATGTTGTTATACTGAGGTTGAAAATCACTCGATCAGGGCCAGGGGATGTTGCGACCCCTATCTATGTAGGAGAGCCAGTTTGAAGCGCGCCGGATCCGACGACTCCCTCCGTTGTTCCTTCTGTCATAAGAGCCAAGATGTTGTTGGCAAGCTCATCTCGTCGCCCAGCGATTATCCTCGCGCTTACATTTGCGACGAATGCATCGCGGTTTGCAACTCGATTATCGAGGACGACCGGCACGAGCAAAGCTATGGCGCACCCGGTAAACTCCCCCGTCCGCTGGAGTTGAAGGAATATCTGGATCAATACGTTATCGGCCAGGACCCCACCAAGAAGAAGCTGGCCGTGGCGGTCTATAACCACTACAAGCGTATCCAGATGAACAAACAGCGCGGCAGCGAAGTGGAGCTGTCGAAATCGAACATTCTGCTGATTGGACCCACCGGTACTGGCAAGACACTGCTGGCCCAGACGCTGGCGCGGATTCTGGATGTGCCCTTCGCGATTGTGGACGCGACCACCCTCACCGAAGCTGGTTATGTAGGCGAGGATGTCGAAAATATCATCCTGCGGCTGCTACAAAATGCAGATTGGGACGTCCAAAGAGCGCAGACCGGCATCATATATATAGACGAAATCGACAAGATCGGCCGGAAAGACGAAAATCCCTCCATCACGCGCGACGTTTCGGGCGAAGGCGTTCAGCAGGCGCTGCTCAAGATCTTGGAGGGGACTGTGGCGAATGTTCCTCCGCAGGGCGGACGCAAGCACCCGCACCAGGAATTCACGCCCGTGGATACCACCAACATCCTGTTTATCTGCGGCGGCGCTTTTGTCGGACTCGAAAAGGTGATCGCGCGCCGCTCCGGTACGAAATCTATCGGGTTTGTGCTGCCGGACGATAAGGAAAGCGTGCGCAGGGGCGCCACCCCGCGGCGCGATGTGGATCTGTTAGCCCAGTGCCAGCCGGTGGACCTGATCAAGTACGGCTTCATCCCCGAATTCATCGGCCGCATGCCGGTAACCGCCGTTCTCGAAGATCTCTCCAAGGATGCTCTCGTGCAGATTCTGACGAAGCCGAAAAACGCGATCATACGTCAGTATCAAAAGTTATTTGAGTTCGAGAATGTTAAGCTCAAATTTAGCGACGACGCCCTGGATGCGGTCGCGCAGCTTGCGATGGAACGCAAGGTGGGCGCGCGTGGTCTGCGCATGATTTTGGAGGATCTCATGCTGGACCTGATGTATTATCTCCCGACATTTAAGAAAGTTCGCGAGTTCATAGTTACCAAGGAAATGGTGCTCTCGCAAAAGATCAACATGGCTGTCTTGGAAAAGGCGGGCTAGCCAGCCACCGGCCCTCAGTAGAACCGAGTCTTTCGCGCGCAGCGGACTGCCGCGCGCGACTGGCCTCGCGATTTCATCCTCCGGTCCCTCATCTTCTGGGAACAATCCGCCTGGAAAGTAAAAATGGTCACAACGAAAGATAAAACGGACACCAAGCGATTGCCAATGATGCCCATCCGGGACGTGGTGATCTTCCCGTACATGATGACCCCCTTCGTGGTGGGGCGGGAATCGAGTGTGCGTGCGCTGGAAGAAGCGCTGTTAAGCGATAAGAAAATCTTTTTAGCCACCCAGCACGACGCTTCGGTGGACGAGCCGCGGCCCGATGAAATTTACCAGGTGGGCACGGTTGCCAATATCGTTCAGAGCTTAAAGCAGCCCGACGGAAACATTAAGGTTCTGGTGGAGGGCGTCGAGCGCGGCAAGATTATCTCGGTCGGCGAAGAAGACGGTTACTTCCGCGCGGTGCTCAAGACCGTCGCCTATAAGGTGGAGCAGGGCAGCCAGCTTGAAGCCTTGACCAGCCGCGTGACTACGCTTTTTGAACAGTACGTCAAGCTCAGTCAGAATCTGAATTATGAAACGATGATCGCAGCTATTCGCGTGGACGATCCCGGCAAGCTGGCCGACACGGTAGGCGCGAACCTGCAGCTCACCATTGAAGAGAAACAAGAGCTGCTTGAAATCTTCGATCCGGTAGACCGCCTCACGCGCGTTGCCGACCTGCTCGACATCGAGATTGAAAAACTCAACGTCGACCGCAAAATTCAAGGTAATGTAAAGCGCCAGATGGAGCGCGCGCAGAAAGAGTACTACCTCAACGAAAAGATCAAAGCCATCCAGAAAGAGCTGGGCCGCGGCGAGAAGAGCGAGTACGACGAGCTCAAAAAGAAAATCGACACCGCTGGCATGAGCAAGGATGCGCACGAAAAGGCGATTGCCGAACTCAAGCGCCTGGAAGGCATGCCGCCGATGTCCGCCGAATCGACGGTCTCCCGCAATTATCTCGATTGGCTGCTGGCCGTGCCGTGGAAGAAGCGAACGAAAGAAATTCGCGATCTGCGCTATGCGCGCCAGGTGCTCGAAGGCGATCACTACGGTCTCGAAAAAATCAAGGAACGCATTCTCGAGTTCCTTTCGGTACGGCGCCTCGTGCAGAATCCGAAAGGCTCCATCCTATGTTTTGTCGGGCCCCCCGGAGTCGGCAAGACTTCGCTCGGAATGTCTGTCGCCAAGGCGACCGGGCGCAAGTTCGTCCGTATGTCGCTCGGCGGCGTGCGCGATGAAGCCGAAATTCGCGGCCATCGGCGTACCTACATTGGAGCGCTCCCGGGACAAGTGATCCAGATGATGAAGAAAGCGGGAACCAGGAATCCCATCGTCATGCTGGACGAAGTCGACAAAATGTCGATGGATTTTCGCGGCGACCCGTCCGCGGCGCTGCTCGAAGTGCTCGATCCTGAGCAGAATTATATGTTCATGGATCACTATCTGGATGTCGAATACGACCTCAGAGAAGTGTTTTTCATCGCCACCGCGAACGTCCTGCACACCATTCCGCCGGCCTTGCAGGACCGCATGGAAGTCATCCGCCTGTCGGGCTACACCGAACTCGAGAAATTGGAAATCGGCAAGCGCTTCCTGATCGCGAAGCAGCGCAAAGATACGGGCGTAACCGAGGAGCAGGTGGAATTCACGGATGCCGGTTTGCAGACGCTGATCCAGTCCTACACGCGCGAAGCGGGCGTTCGAAATCTGGAGCGCGAGATCGGCAATCTCTGCCGCAAGGTCGCGCGCAAAGTGGTAGAGGCGCAAGCTTCGTCCAACGATGAGCCGATTGCCGAATCGGCCGAACTCGAAATTATCGAAGATCCGGTCGAAGCGCAGCCCGAAGAAGCGGCGGCGGAAGGCGCAAACAGCGCAGGCAGTGGAGTAGCTGTGCCCAAAAAGACTAAAAAGAAAGCCAAGAAAGAAGAAGCTCCTCTGGTGCCCATCGACAAAGTCGTGATCTCGCGGGAGAAGGTCGGCGAGCTGCTGGGACCGGCGCGCTTCCGCGATCTCGAATTGGAGAAGACCAACGAGATCGGCGCGACCACCGGCCTCGCCTGGACCGAAGTAGGCGGTTCCATTCTGACCACGGAAGCGACCGTGATGGAAGGCCGCGGCAAGATGATGACCACCGGAAAACTCGGCGACGTCATGCAGGAATCGGCGCAAGCGGCCATGAGCTACGTCCGCAGCCGCGCGCAATATCTCGGCCTGCCCAAAGATTTCTATCGACATCTGGATATTCACGTGCACGTGCCCGAAGGCGCGATTCCGAAAGACGGGCCATCGGCGGGAATCACAATCGCCACCAGCATCTGCAGCGCCCTGACCGGAATTCCGGTTCGCTGCGATATCGCGATGACAGGCGAGATTACCGTGCGCGGGCGCGTGCTGGGCATAGGTGGATTGAAAGAGAAGCTGCTGGCCGCGCACCGGCAAGGCATTTTCGAAGTGGTTCTGCCGAAAGACAACGAAAAGGATTTGACCGAGATCCCGGAGAACATCCGCAAAGAGATGAAACTCCAGTTCATCAGCTCCATGGATGAAGTGCTCAAGCTGGCTCTGGAACGCGAGATCGTGGCGCTGCCGTTGGCGACGTCGGTGACCGCAAGCGAGTTGGTTGAGCGTCTCGAAGACAACGTGACACACTGAGCCGCGACCCTAGAGAGCGGACCATAAGCCGTGGTGGTAACCGAAGCAGTAGCGCCGAATCTTATAATCAGCGCGGCGAATTCACGCCAGTTTCCGCCGGAGCGGCTGGGCGGACCGGTCGAGATCGCTTTTTTAGGCCGAAGCAATGTTGGAAAATCGAGCTTGCTCAACAAGCTCGTCGGACAGCGCGGGCTGGCGTTTACCAGCGCCCGTCCCGGCTGTACGCAGCTCATCAACTTCTTTCAGATTGACGAACAACTTCATTTCGTCGATCTGCCGGGATACGGATACGCGCGAGTTTCACTCGACGAACGCGCGCGCTGGAAGGAGCTGATTGAAAGTTATTTAGTGGAGCGTCAGAATCTCGCGCTCTCGCTTCTGCTCATCGACGCCAGGCGTGGATGGATGGAAATGGACTTGGAACTGAAAGCATGGCTGGAGTTCCACAACCGCCGATATCTGGTGATTGTCACCAAGATCGACAAACTGAAAAGTAATAACCAACTGAAAGCCGGATTGGCGGCGGTCCAGCGGAATCTGCAGGACCGGCAGCCAGTGCCGTTCTCGGCCCTAGACGGCCGGGGAGTGAGGGAAATTTGGCAAACCATCTCGAAGATACAGAACAAGCAGTAGCCCCCGCGGCGGCCACCGAAGGTACGCCCAGCGAGAAGCCATCAGAAACGAACGGCGAAGGCAAACCTGCGGAAGAAGCAAACGAAGCCAAGGCGGCTGATACCGGCGCCGAAGCAAAAGCGCCGGAGACGCGGCTGGAACGTGGTGTGCCCGTCCGGCCGAAAACCACCGGCGCATCCGAAGCCAGGCCCAACGGAAATCGCCCGGGCGATGCGTCGCGAAAACCGCTCAATGAGGCGAGAAGTAACGAGACGCGAAGCACTCCCGAGAATAGCTCCGCCGCCGTTGTTTCGGGTGCCGCGCCGCCGAACGCCGCGCAATCGGCTGCCGTCACGCAGCCCGCCGCTCAGCAGCCGGGACATCAACAGCGCCGCGGCCGGCATTCCATCGGCAATACCGGCGCGCAAGGACAGAAGAACGGCACCACCACGCTCGATCTGGTGGAGCTGAAGGATATGAGTATTCAGGCTCTCAACCAGATCGCGAAAGATCTCGGTGTCGCGGGCGCGGCCGGTCTGCGCAAGCAGGAGCTGATTTTCAAGATTCTTCAGACGCAAGCCGAAAAGAGCGGCCTGATCTTTTCCGAAGGCGTGCTCGAATGCCTGCCTGACGGGTTCGGGTTCCTACGCGCGCCCGAGTACAACTATCTGCCCGGCCCGGACGACGTGTATGTTTCGCCTTCACAAATCCGGCGTTTCGATCTGCGTACCGGCGACACCGTCTCCGGCCAGATCCGGCCTCCCAAAGAGGGCGAGCGTTACTTCGCGCTCATCAAAGTCGACGCGATCAACTTTGAACCGCCGGAGGAATCGCGCAACAAAATCTTTTTCGACAATCTCACGCCGCTCTATCCGGACGAGCGCCTGAAGCTCGAAACCAGCAAAGATAACTTCTCGGGCCGCGTCATGGATCTGCTGACGCCGCTTGGAAAAGGGCAGCGCGGCTTGATTGTCGCGCCTCCGCGTACCGGCAAGACGATGATGCTGCAGAGCATCGCCAATTCCATCACCACCAGCCATCCCGAGATCAATCTGATCGTTCTGCTGATCGACGAACGGCCCGAAGAAGTGACCGATATGCAGCGCTCGGTGCGTGGCGAAGTAATCAGCTCCACTTTCGACGAACCCGCTTCGCGCCATGTGCAAGTGGCCGAGATGGTGATCGAAAAGGCCAAGCGGTTGGTCGAGCATAAGCGCGATGTCGTGATTCTGCTCGATTCCATCACGCGCCTGGCGCGCGCCTATAACACGGTTGTCCCGCCCTCGGGCAAGGTGCTATCGGGCGGCGTCGATTCGAACGCGTTGCAGCGGCCCAAACGCTTTTTCGGAGCCGCGCGCAATATCGAAGAAGGCGGCTCGCTCACCATCGTCGCGACGGCCCTGATCGATACCGGCAGCCGTATGGACGACGTGATCTTCGAAGAATTCAAAGGCACCGGCAACATGGAAATCCATCTCGACCGCAAGCTTGTCGACAAGCGCGTCTTCCCCGCCATCGACATCAACAAGAGCGGCACGCGAAAAGAAGAGCTGCTCATGCCGCGCGAAGAACTGAACCGCGTTTGGGTGCTGCGCAAAGTGCTCAATCCGCTCTCGCCCGTGGAATCGATGGAGCTGCTTATCGATAAATTAGGCAAGACGCGGAGCAACGCTGAATTTCTCGCCGCCATGAGCGGGTAATTGGCAGTGGGCCGCATCCGAATTCTCTCCGACAACGTCGCGAACAAGATCGCCGCGGGAGAAGTGGTGGAGCGGCCCGCTTCCGTTGTAAAGGAACTTCTCGAAAACTCGCTCGACGCGGGTGCGAGCGAAATCCGCATCGACACCCAAAATGCCGGGCGGCGGCTCATTCGCATTCAGGACGACGGCTGCGGCATGCTGCGCGACGACGCCCTGCTGGCTTTTGAGCGCCACGCCACTAGCAAGCTCAGCGATGTGAAAGATCTGCTCGCCATCGCGACGCTCGGCTTTCGCGGCGAGGCGCTCCCTTCCATCGCCTCCGTGAGCCGCCTGATACTCGAGACTCGCTCCGCGGACGAGCAGACCGGCACATCCATTGAAATCGCCGGCGGTAAGCTGCTGAAGTGCGATGAAATCGCGCGCCAACCCGGCGCTACCATCACGGTTCGCGATCTTTTCTTCAACGTTCCGGCGCGAAAAAAATTCCTACGCTCCGATCAAACCGAGCTGGCGCATATCGGTTCGCTGGTCACCCATTACAGCCTGGCGCACCCCAACAAGCGCTTTGAGCTGCATCACGAAGGACGCCAATTGGTCAGCGTGACGCCGGTACCGAGTCTGCGCGACCGCGCCTTTCAGATCTTTGGGTCTGAGGCGATGCGGGACCTGATCGACTTTGGTCCACGCACCTTCGAATTGCAATTACCCGTGTCCGAAACGGCGGAATTTACCCTTGAAGGCCTAATCTCCGGACCGCACGTGCAGAAACTAAACCGAAATTCCGTATTTCTCTTCGTCAACGGGCGCTTAATCCGCGACAAAGTTCTTCTGCACGCCATCTCATCGGCGTATCACAACCTGATGCCGCCCGGCTGTTATCCTATCGCGCTGCTCTTTCTCAACTGTGACCCGGCGGAAGTGGATGTGAACGTACATCCATCGAAAACGGAGGTTCGCTTCCGCCACGGCAGCGCTCTGCACGATTTTGTGCGCGATGCGATCCGCGCTGTGCTGATGGAAAGCCGTCCAGCTTCGAGCGTCCCCATCCTGCCCGCCTCGCCTCCGCAATTCCGCGTCGAACCGCAGCGTGGCGCGGCACTGTCGCTCTCCGAATTTTCCGCCGCCATCGAAACCGTCGCCCTGGAATCGGAACCGTTCGAGAGGCCCCAACCCGAAGCGTTTCCTTTACCGGAAGTGACCATCGGCGCTCCCGCGCGTTCTGCCGTGATACCGGAAACCGCGCCCGCCAGCCCTCCGTCGTCCCTCCGCCGCATTCCCGATACGCATGGCGCGCTCGACCAACTCCCAGCCGAATGGGATCGCGTCGACAGCCTTGCGGCGTTGCCGGATCTGCGCCCGCTCGGGCAGCTCCACGACAGCTTCATCGTCGCAGCCGGACGTGACGGCCTGTGGATCATCGATCAGCATGTCGCGCACGAGCGCGTGTTATTCGAGCGGGTGCTGCGCCAACGCGCCGCGGGAACCGTCGAAATTCAGCAGCTCCTGATGCCGCTCGTTTTCGAGCTCACGCCCGCGCAACAGTTCGAATATGCGCGCATTGCGGACGAGCTGAATGCGCACGGCTTCGACACCGAACCATTCGGGCAGCGAACCATCGCCATAAAGGCCGCCCCGTCCGGAGTAGGCGCGGGCGATCTCGAGAAGATCATTTTCGAAATTCTGGAAATTGCCGAAAACGAGCTGCGCTCCGCCTCGCTCGACGAAATCCGCCGCAATGTGTGCGCCACCATCGCCTGCCGCGCCGCCATCAAGATCAATACCAGACTCGAGCCAAACAAAATCGAATGGCTATTGCGATCCCTGGCAGCCTGCGAATATCCCATGACCTGTCCCCACGGCCGCCCCATCGCGCTGCGCTACAGCACGAAGGACATCCTGAAAAGTTTTCACCGCATTTAGGATGCTGTGGCCCCGGCGTAGTCCATCAATTCTCGGGCCGGCGATGTTGCGCGTGGGCCTTAGTCCCACGGTATCGAGGACTCGGAATACGGCAGCATCTCTCCAAAGCGGCCGGATTTGCCGATAAGGGAATACGCGGGTACCCCCGGGAATAACAAATTTTAAATGCCAGATCCGTTTTGCATGCCGTGGCTTGCCGCGGACCTTCTTCCTTTTCCTCACGCCCGCGAACTGTCAGCCTTGGTGGCGCGAACGCTGGCCAGCCTGGACGCGATCCAGTTGTCCCCAACCGTGGCCGTGGGGTTGCTGTTGTGCATAGTGTTTGTCGTGGCATTGTGGGCCTTCACGCTACGCGTGCTGGTGCATCGCAAAACACGGCAGATTCTTAAGGATCGGGACGAGCAGGTGAAGCTCAGACAGGCCGCTGAAAGCGCGAACCAGGCCAAAGCCGAGTTTCTCGCCAGCATGAGCCACCAAATTCGCACTCCCATGAACGCCATCGTCGGGTTCACGGATCTGGCGTTGAGAACGGAACCGAATCCGGAGCTGCGCGGTTATCTGGACACCGTTCGCACTTCGACGGAATGGTTGATGCACATCGTGAACGATGTGCTGGAGTTTTCGCGTATTGAGGCCGGGGGGTCGCAGCTCGATAATGTCGAGTTTTCCCTCGGCGAATGCATTCGTTCGACATTGAAGACCGTCGAGCCGGAGGCCACCGCTAAGGGCCTGGTGCTGCGCTCGAAGCTGGACCCGCAGATTCCGCCAACGATCTTGGGCGATCCCACGCGGTTGCGGCAAGTGATTTTCAACCTGCTCGACAACGCGGTGAAGTTTACGACATCCGGGAGTGTGATGCTTTCGGCGAATCTCGAATCGAAATCGGGCGATGCCGTTCTGGTGCGCATCCAGGTGGCGGATACAGGAGTAGGAATTGCGCCGCATAAGCGGCAATCGATCTTCGAGCCGTTCGTTCCGCCGGAGCAGAGTGCGGATGAAACATTCGACGGGCCAGGCTTGGGGCTTGCGATCGCACGCAAACTGGCGACCATGATGGGCGGGACCATGGAGTTCCAGAGCCAGCTCGGCGCCGGAAGCACCTTTCAGTTCACTGCCTGGTTTCAGAAACAGAAAACGCCTGCCGATATCGATCAGCCCGCGCGTTACGTTCGAGATGCCACTCCCCGGCGCTTGTCAATTTTGATTGCCGACGATAACGCCGTGAATCGGCGCTTGATCACCAAGGTTCTGGAATCGGCTGGGCACCACGTTACGGCGGTGGCCAGTGGGAACCAGGCGGCGAAGACCTTCGAACGCGAAATTTTCGATCTGATCCTGATGGATATGGAGATGCCCGACCTAAACGGGCTGGAAGCGACGCAAATGATTCGCGCGGCCGAGCCGCCAGATTCGCGGATTCCCATTTACGCGCTCACCGCTCACACCACGCACGGCGACCGGGACAGATGTTTTGCCGCGGGGATGGATGGATTCATCTCGAAACCCATCAATATCGACGACGTACTGAAGCTGGTTGCGGACGTGGCGTCGTCGCAAGCCGCTAAGCAACCTGCAGCCGTCCGGTAAGGCCGCGAGTCCCGGCGTCCCTTCGTCGACCGCTCCGTGGTAGAACGGAGAAATCCGAAGCCGTACTGAGGTGACGTATATCTCCTAACCCTCGATGGAAGCTCGCGGGGAGCCCGCGAGAAATTGCGCAAGCGCTTTCCGCGAGCCGCCGGGATTTTCTGCGCGCCGCAACAGGCGCGGGCTTGGGAACCGCTCTGTTCGGATTTGCGCCGCGGCTCGGGAGAGCCCTGCCGCGAGAGAAGAAGGCGGTAGTAGTCACCTTCGGCGGAGGCGCGCGCGACGAAGAGACGTTCATGCCGGAAGGGCAGGAAAATATTCCTCACCTTCTGAACGAATTAATCCCGCAATCGACGTTCTTTACGCAAGTTGTGAATCGCGGCATCTTGGGGCACTACGTTGCAACCGCCAGTCTCGCGACAGGCGTTTACGAAACGTTCAACAACTTCGCCGCAGTGCCTCCAGATCACCCGACCGTCTTCGAATATTTCCGCAAAGATCTGAAACGGCCGGCCAGCGACGCCTGGGTGGTCGCCCCCAGCAATGGCTTCAACCGCATTGGCGACAGCGGGCAAGGACCGGGAATGGGCGCGGGAGTGATTTTGCCCAAGCGCCTGCTGGCGGCGGCTTTGACGTCGGCCGGCCAGGGCCAGTATGAGCACCTGCTGCGCGACAACTACGAAACGCCGCTCTATACGCCCAAGCTGGAGGGCAGCGAAATCGAACTGCAGCAGATGGCCGAAATTCTGAAGCTGTCGATCGCGGATTTCACCGCGCACGCGCGCAGTCTGGCGAGTCCCGACGAACTTTCGGTCTATATCGCGCGGCAGCTTATGCGGCAGCTTGCGCCCAGCATGCTTTGGATCACGCTGCACGATATCGATGTTGCGCACTCCGGAAGCTATTCGCTCTATCTGGAGGGCATCCGGCGGTCGGACAGGCTGTGCGCTCAGCTATGGAACGCGATTCAAAGCGAGCCGGAATATGCAGGCAAGACCAACATGTTTATCCTGCCGGATTTCGGGCGCGATTCCGATGGCGACGCGGGAGGAAACGGGTTTCAGCATCATCGCACGGGGGATGCGCTTTCGCGCACGACCTGGGTAATGGCGATGGGACCGGGAGTTCGGCAGAACAGAGTGGTGGACCGGCGAGTGGAATCGACGGACCTGGTGCCCACGCTCGGCTCCCTGCTTGGGTTCTCAACCGGAGGAGCGCAAGGAAAGCCGCTCGCGGAAATCTTGTAAGCGTTATGCTTCCGAGCGAACTGAAGGCCGCCCAGTTCAGCGGTTATCCGCCGCGCGCGCGGGAAATTGCGACGGCGCAAATTGCGCTGCTCCGGCAACTTCCGCTCGGTTTTCTGCCGTTGCTGCTGCGCGAGCTGATCGCATACGACTGGAAGTTTCCGGCCGAACGAAAAGAGCTAGACGATCAATTCACCTACTTGAGTTCTCTTTCTTCCGAACAGTTGCAGCGGGAAATGGAGCCGTTCGCAAAACTGCGCCTTTCCGCCGATCTGGAGCAAATGGATTGGGTGAACGAGCCGGTTCCGTTTTCCGAACGGCTCAGCGCCCTGCTCTGGTCCACGCGGCAGGTGGATGGATTTCGAAGCGCGTCGATCGAGTACGTACGCAAACTGAATGCAGCCCGGCCGCCCGTGCCCGTCCCGATAGCCCGCTTGGGAATTGCCGTTATTGGAGAAGGCGTGGCGGAAGACCGCTCCTCGCTGTTCCGCAAGCTACGGCCGCACGGCACTTATTTCAACAACGTGCAGCCCGCCAACGGCCTGCAGATTCTCGTCGAAGCGGTTGCGGCACGCGCGAAAGCTCATTCGATTCCGTTCGGGCATTGGTATATCGAGGGAGCGGCGAATGCGGCATCCCCCGGTCCACTGACGTGTATTTCGTATCAGGCGCTGGATCCGGCGCGCAAAGCTTTGATGGCGAAAATGCGGAAAGCGATGCAGCCGGATGGCACCGGACCGGAAGCGCTCGCGAGCATGCTGGCGCAGATGCGTCCGGAAGAGTTGGGGTTTGAGGGCACGGGCGAGCAGGCAATCTTAAATCATTTCCAGGTGAGCGTGTTGACGGAAGGCTCCGGAACGCAACTATTCAGCACCACGTTTGTACAATGGTCGGCGCGTGAGGTCTTGCGGCGGGCGCAACCGGTGACGCTGCTTGGCGCGCTTTACGCCACGGCAGCGGGAGCAGTCCATGCGGGATGTGCTGGCCGGGAAATGGCAGACGCCGCAGTTAGACCCGGAGGGTTCGCTGATCGATGCGGATATGGGCGCCTACTACACATGGATCAATCAGCAGCGGCTGTCGGGCGCGGAGCACGGTTCATTTCTGGCGTGGTTTGAGGGTCACAAAGAAGCGCTGGCGATTTCACCGGCGCTCGGGCGCGGCGTGCAGGATAGCAGTGCGGTCGATCTTCGAGAATTACTCGCGCGCCTGGCGTAGCCGGAGCGCTTGCTCACGCGCGCGGTTCAGTTGTACAACGGGCAGAACAGAACCGCGACCGTGAGGGAGCGTTTTACGGCTCACAGGCTGAATCCACCATCGATAACGTGGATCGCTCCTGTTGTGAAGCTGCTTTCGTCGGAGGCGAGATAAACCGCCAGCGCCGCCACTTCTTCCGCGCGTCCCAGTCTCCCCATCGGCTGCCGCCGTATAAATTCCTGTCGAACCGATTCGACATCGCGCCCGTTTTCCACCGCCTGCGCTGCGATCCGCTCTTCGAGCGAAGGGCTTTCCACCGTACCCGGACAAATCGCGTTCACGCGGATTCCGTCGTGAATAAAATCCGCAGCTAGCGCTTTGGTCAGGCCGATGATTGCCGCTTTCGTCGCGCCGTAAACGTATCGTTTGGGAATGCCGCGAATGGAGGAAGCACCCGACGACATGTTGATAATAGACCCAGCGCGCTTCTCCAACATGCCGGGAAGAAACGCGCGGATCGCGCGGTGCATGGATTTGACGTTGAGATCGAAGCTGAAATCCCAGTCGCGATCTGAGCAATCGAGAATGGTCCCGTTATGCACGAAACCCGCGCCGTTGAAGAGCACGTCAATTCCGCCCACCGACTTTGCTAAAGCCTCAATTTCGGAAGCTTGCAGCAGATCGACGCGGCGGATCTCGGCGCCTTGCAGGCTTTTCAGCTTTTCAGCCGCGATGTCGACCGCGATCACGTGAGCGCCTTCGCGCACGAAGGCTTCCGCGGTCGCGCGCCCGATTCCCTGAGCGGCGGCGGTAACTACAGCGATTTTTCCAGAAAGGCGCTGCATAAAATTATGGACGCACAACGACAGAATACAATCGGAGGCGAAGGAAGAATTGGAATGGCTGACCAACCGCAATCGAATTTTGCGGGCAAGAGCGCGGTAATTACGGGTGCGAGTAAAGGATTGGGAAAAGCAATGGCGCTCGCTCTGGCCGCGGCGGGAACGCGCATCGCCCTGGTGGCGCGCGATGCGGGAAAATTGCGCGAAGTACAACACGAGATCGAAAATCAGGGTGGCAAGGCCGAAGTGTTTATCGCCGACGTAAGCCTGGAAGAAAACGTGGTTCGGTTGGCCGCGCAGGTATCCGAGCGCTTCGACCCGGTGCAGATTCTCATCAACAATGCGGGGACGAACATCCGCAAGAACTTGACCGAATTTTCGCTGACCGAGTGGCAAACCGTGCTGGATACGAATCTGACCAGCGTGTTTCTGATGTGCCGCGCGTTCGTGCCGCGTATGCGAGGGACGGGCTACGGGCGGGTTTTGAATATGAGCTCCATCATGGGCCACGTCTCGCTTCCCGGCCGCAGCGCGTATTCGGCCAGCAAAGCCGCGCTGCTGGGACTCACGCGCGCTCTGGCGCTGGAGCTTGCCGGCGAAGGGATCACGGTAAACGGGATCAGCCCTGGCCCTTTTGGGACAGAGATGAACACGCCAATTATGCAGAACCCGGAGGCCAATGCCCAGTTTCTTGCCAGTCTGCCCGCGGGACGCTGGGGAAAAGTGGAAGAAGTTGGAGCGCTGGCTTGTTATCTCTGCTCCGAAGCGGCCGGGTTTATCACGGGAACAGATATCTTGATCGACGGCGGGTGGTGCGCGCGTTAGCTTGCCAATGACACGTCGAGAAGCAGGCTGGATGATCTTGCGGGCAGCCGCTGTAACAGGCGGCCCGGAGTTCTTCGCGAGTTGGCTGCAGGCGTCGACATCGACAGCGCCGCCTGCGCCGGACCGCTGGAGCCACTACCAGCCGAAGTTTTTCCCGCCCGAGGAGTTCGAAATTCTGGACGCCTTCACTGCCATCCTGATTCCGAGCGATGAAACTCCGGGAGCGCGCGAAGCCCATGTCGCGCCGTTTATCGATTTCGTGGTGAACGCCGCGGCCGAATATGCGCCGGAAATGCAGGATCGCTGGCGTACGGCGATGCGCTGGCTGCGCGCGCGCCGGTTTGGGCAGCTTTCGGCGGAAGAACGCGTTTCGCTCGTCGAGCAAATGGCGGCGCCGGAACGCGGCGGCTCGAAGGCCCAGCAAAGCTTCGTTGTGTATCGCTTGCTGAAGGAGATGACCATCCACGCTTTTTACACCTCGCGCGTGGGCCTGGTAGACGTGCTCGAGTACAAGGGCCTCGCGTACTTGACCGAATTTCCCGGCTGCAACCACGCCGAGCATCATCGGGTTTGATTCGCAATGCAGAAATACGATGTGACGATTGTCGGCTCCGGCGCTTGCGGCGGATGGGCCTCGATGGCCCTGGCGGAAAGCGGTTTTAAAGTCGCGCTGCTCGAAGCCGGTTCGCACATCGATTGGATCAAAGAGTTCAAACATCGCTGGCCGTATGAATTGCCGTTCCGCGGGCGCGGGCAGCCCGGCCTGCTGCAGAAATATTTCAAGGGTTCCATCGAAGCGAATTACCGGATCATGATCGACGACCGGGAGAACCCGTATACGACTCCGCCGGACATGCCGTTTGAGTGGAGACGGTCGCGCGTGCTCGGCGGGCGCACGCTGCACTGGTCGCGCGCTTCAGATCGCATGTCTGATCTGGAATTCAAAGCGGCTTCGCGCGACGGTTACGGGCAGGATTGGCCCATCTCCTATCGCGACATCGCGCCCTATTACGAGCGCGTGGAGCGCTTCATCGGCGTGAGCGCAGCGGCGGCCCATCTTCCGCAATTTCCGGACGGCGCGTTTCTTCCGCCCATGCCGCTCAACTGTTCGGAAACGATTTTCAATGCTGCTTGCCGCAAGATCGGCATGCCTGCCACGCCCCGGCGCGTCGCACAGCTCACGCGCATGTTGAACGGCCGTCCGCCGTGCCATTATTGCGGCAACTGTATTAATGGTTGCGATGTGGGGGCGATGTTCAACACTGTTGTTTCCACTCTTCCGCCAGCTCTCAAAACGGGCAAGCTCACCCTGCTGTGCGATTCGGTTGTAAGCGAAGTGCTGTTGAACGGCGAGCAGCGCGCTCGCGGCGTTCGCTACATCGAGCGCTATACGCAATCGCCCCGTCGAAATCGAGAGCGATGTAGTGGTGCTGGCCGGTTCGTCGCTCGAAAATACGCGTCTGCTGCTGAATTCGCAAAAGGGCGGTCTGGCAAATAGCAGCGGCGTTTTGGGGCAGTACTTGATGGATCAAATCGGCGGCGCGGGGGCGAACGGATTTCTGCCAATTTTGGAAGGGACCGCGATCCGCAACGATGACGGCAAGGCGGGGGGCCTCTACATCCCGAATTTTTCCAATATCGGAGTTCGCCCGGGTTCCGGTAAATTTATTCGCGGATACGCGATGAGCGCCAGCGGCGGCGCGGCTCAGTTTCCCGCTTTCGCGCCGGGCTTGCCCGGTTTCGGCTCCGATTTCAAGAAGCAGGTCAAAAAACTGTATCCCTCTTACGCGCGCGTGTGGCTATCGGGCGGTGAGATGCTCGCGCGCAAAGAGAATTTCGTCGAGCTCGACCCGGAAGTTCGCGACAAGTGGGGCATTCCCGTCCTCAAAATCCACTGCACGCATTGCGACAACGATCGCAACCTTTACGAGGATTTTTTCGAACGCGCGCAGGAACTGTTTCACGCTGCGGGCGGCGAAATTGTGCATGCAAAGCCGTTCCTGGCCGCGCCCGGCTCGCTCATTCATGAGGTCGGCACCTGCCGCATGGGCGCCGATCCGAAAACAAGTGTATTAAATTCGTTCTGCCAGACGCACGATATCCGGAATTTCTTCGTTTTCGGCGGCGGCTGCTTTGTCAGCACCGGTGATAAGCATCCCACGCTCACGATGATGGCGTTAACGGCTCGCGGCTGCGATTATCTGATCGATTCCGTGCGGCGCGGGGAGATTTGAGCAACCGATGAACAGACGCGTTTTTCTTCGCGGCACAACGATAGCTGGCGCAGGCTCATTTATACTTCCGCTTATGGCGCAAACATCGGCGCATACCGCACCGCCCGGCAAAATGGGCATTGCCACAACGTCCTATCTGACAGCGTGGCGGCCGCGCGACACCTACGAATTCCTGGAACATTGCCATGCGCTGGGAGCGGCGGGAATTCAGGCGCCGCTCCACGGCGATCTGGAAAAAATCCGGAACCGCGCGCAGCAGCTCGGAATGTATATCGAGGTCATGGTTCCCCTGCCGCACGGCTCCGATACTTCCGCGTTCGAAGCGGCTGTGAAGGACGCTCAAACCGTCGGCGCGACTGCATTGCGTTCGGCATGTCTCGGTAGTCGCCGCTACGAAACATTCAAGTCGCTGGCCGATTGGCAGGAATTTGTTGCGCGCAGCGACAAGTCGGTCGAAGCTGCCGTACCGGTGCTCGAACGCTACAAAATTCCGCTCGGGCTGGAGAATCACAAAGACTGGACAGCCGATGAAATGGCCGCCCTCCTGAAGCGGCATTCCAGCGAATATCTGGGTTCCTGCCTCGATTTCGGCAATAACATCTCGCTGCTCGACGATCCGATGTATGTAGTCGAAACACTGGCGCCCTACGCGGTCTGCACGCACGTGAAAGATATGGGCGTGGCGCCCTATGACGACGGATTTCTGCTGTCTGAAGTCCTCTTTAGCGAAGGCTTTCTGGATCTGCCGCGAATGATCGCCCTGGTGCGGCAAGCGCGTCCGGCCACGCACTTTTCTTTGGAAATGATTACACGCGACCCGCTGAAAGTGCCCTGCTTGACGGATGGATACTGGATTACTTTTCCGGACCGGAACGGGCGCTATCTGGCGCGCACGCTGAAGCTGGTCGAAAAAGAGCATCCGTCACAACCGCTTCCGCGCGTTGCGCAGCTTTCCCATGCCGAGCAGCTTCGCCTGGAAGAGCAAAATGTGGTCGCGTGCCTGAAATACGCTCACGAGAAATTGGATCTGTAAGCAGGCTGGAAACCTTTACGCGCGGAACGCGATCTCGTTCACGTGCGATGGCTGTGGACTGCAGTACCGGGTGCCTGCCTGGTAGCCTTCGCGTTTTGGGAAATATTTCAGGACCTGTTTCACCCCACTCTGAGCGGTTCGTTCAGCGATTGGGTAGGGCGCTCGACCTTCCGTCTGTTCCGCCGCCACCGGCCGTCCCTGCTCTCCATGGCCGGCCCGCTTACCATGGTCACCGTCATTTTTTCGTGGGCTTTCTTTCAGGCGCTCGGCTTCGCCTTCATCTATTGGGCCGCTTTTCCCCAGGGCTTCCAGCTAAATCCTCGCGATCAAACAGCGGCGGCGCACGGCTTCTGGATCATGTTGTATTACTCGCTCGAGGTTCTGACCACGCTGGGTCTGGGAGACGTGCTGCCGAAGGCCAATTGGCTCCGGCTGCTCGCGACATTTCAAGCCTTGGTCGGCTTCGCCCTACTCACCGCCAGTGTTTCTTCCATTGTGTTGATCTATCCGGCTCTCGGCCGCATCCGCTCTCTCGCCCGGCGAACGGAAATCCTGGTAGAAGCCGCGCGCAAGACCGGCGTCGATGTCATTTCCGGTAGCGCGGAGCGCCTGATCGCCGATCTTGTCAGGGATATTATTCAGGCTCGCGTCGATTTCATCCATTTCCCGATCATTTACTATTTCCACTCCGACCGCCGGCGATCCTCACTCGCGCATTCCCTGCCGGATCTGCTGCGCTTCGCGGAAAGCGGTTCGAAGCCGGATGCGCCAGAGCGGGTCCGCTTAGCCGCCGCCACGCTGCAAGAGGCGCTCGAAGGTCTTGCTCGCGTTCTGTCGCGCCGCTTTATTCACGCCAGTTCGGACGATCCCGGCGCTATATTTCAGGCCTACGCCGAAGAGCACATACTCGCGACCGATCATGACTGATAATCTTACGAGCGATAGTACGCCGTCGTGAGTACGTCTACAAACGAACGCTAAAACGTGCGACTCACAACTGAGTGCCTTCTTTCGCTGTTCGCCGTGCTTCTTATTGCGCCCGCTTCCGCGCAGATCCAAAACCAGCCGGATGATGGGCAATGGATCATGCCGGCCAAGAATTACGCCAGCACGCGCTACAGCACGCTCGACCAGATCAACACCACGAACGTCAAGAACCTCAAAATGGCCTGGACCTTTTCTACCGGCGTGACCCGCGGCCATGAAGCCGCGCCGCTGGTGGTGAATAACACGATGTATATCGTCACGCCCTGGCCGAATTACCTGTACGCGCTCGATCTCACTAAGCCCGGCGCGCCGATGAAGTGGGTCTATCAACCCAATCCGACGCCCGCTTCGCAAGGTGTAGCGTGCTGCGATGTGGTGAATCGCGGAGCCGCGTACTACAACGGCCGCATTTACTACAACACGCTGGACGTGCAGACCGTTGCTGTAGACGCCAACACCGGCAAGGAGGTTTGGAAGACCAAGCTCGGCGACATCAACCTTGGCGAATCCATGACCATGGCGCCCATCGTGGCAAAAGGGAAAGTCATCGTCGGCGATAGCGGGGGCGAATTCGGCGTGCGCGGCTGGATGGCGGGGCTCGATGCCGATACCGGTAAAATCGCGTGGCGCGCTTACTCCACCGGGCCCGATTCCGAAGTGCTGATCGGCGCAAACTTCAAGCCGTATTATCAGGCGGACCGCGCCAAGGATCTCGGCAAGAACACCTGGACCGGCGATCAGTGGAAGATCGGCGGCGGCACCGGCTGGAGCTGGATTTCGTACGATCCCGATCTTGATCTTATTTATTACGGCACCTCGAATCCGGGCCCTTGGAATCCGGAGCAGCGTCCGGGCGACAACAAATGGACCTCCAGCATCTTCGCGCGTCGGCCCGAGACCGGAGAAGCCATCTGGGCGTATCAATTCAATCCGCACGACGAGCACGATTACGACGGAGTGAACGAAAACATTCTGCTCGATTTGAATATCGACGGGAAGCCGCGCAAAGTTCTGGCGCATCCGGATCGCAACGGCCGAATGTACATCATGGACCGGACCGACGGCCAGGTGCTCTCGGCCGAAACGTTCGCCTATACGAATACCAGCCTCGGTGTCGATCTCAAAAGCGGCGTGCTGAAGTTCAATCAAGAAAAAGCGACCGGCTACAAGACCATTCGCGATGCCTGTCCCGCTCCGCCCGGCGGCAAGGACTGGCAGCCTTCAGCATATTCGCCGAAAACCGGCTTGCTCTACATCCCACACAATAATCTCTGCTACGAAACGCCAGGGCACGCAGGCCAACTATATCGCCGGAACGCCTTATGTTGGAATGCTCGCCCGCATGTACGCCGGCCCCGGAGGAAATCGCGGCGAGTTCTGCGCCTGGGATCCCGTCAAAGCGAAAAAGGTTTGGGCGGTCAAAGAGATGTTCCCGGCTTGGAGCGGCGCGCTGGTCACGGCTGGCGACGTAGTTTTCTATGGCACCATGGACGGCTGGTTTAAAGCGCTCGACGACCGCACCGGGAACCTGCTCTGGGAATTCAAAGTGGGCTCCGGCATAATCGGGCAGCCGGTCAGCTATAAAGGTCCGGACGGCAAGCAGTACGTCGCGGTGCTTTCGGGTGTGGGAGGCTGGGCGGGCGCGGTGGTTGCAGGCGGCGTCAACACTGTGGATGGAACCGCGGCGCTTGGGGTTCACGAACGCCATGACAGATCTGGGCAAATACACCACCAAAGGCGGAATGCTCTATGTCTTTTCGCTTCCTTAGCCTTTTCTTGTGCGCCGCCGCTGTGATTCTCGCCGCAAATCAGCCGGCATTACGCGTTTGCGCAGATCCCAACAATCTGCCGTTTTCGAATCAGCAGGGCCAGGGATTTGAAAACAAACTGGCCGAGATTGCTGGCCGCGCAGCTTGGAGAAAAGCTCGAATACACCTGGTGGGCGGAACGAAAATCGTTCCTCAAAAATTCGCTGGAGGCGGGCCGCTGCGACGTGGTGATGGGCCTTCCCACGTCGCTCGCCTCGGTCGCAACAACTAAGCCGTACTATCGATCCACCTATGTTTTCGTTTCGCGCCGCGACCGCAACCTGCGCATCACGTCTCTCGCCGATCCGCGCTTTTCCGAGTGGCGGGTGGGCGTGCATGTAGTCGGTGACGATTATGCGCCGCCCGCTGCCGCGCTGGCGCGCCGCGGGATTACGAGCAATGTCGTCGGCTTCAGCCTCTTCGGTCCGTATGGAGACTTGAATCCCGCGCGCAAGCTGATTGATGCGGTCGCAAACGGGCAAATCGACGTCGCCATCGTTTGGGGGCCGTTCGCGGGTTATTTCGCGAAACAGGAAAACGCTGCGCTCGACATCGTCCCCGTTGAGCCCGCCACGTTTTTTGCGATCCCGTTCACGTACGACATTGCCGCGGGCGTTCGAAAAAGCGACGGCGAGTTACGGACGCGAATCGATAACGCGATCGCGAGCGAATCTGCCGCGATCCAGCGAATCCTGGATCGATATGGTGTTCCCCAGGTGAGGGCAGAATAGCCGTGCGAACCTCTGCCACAATCGCTTGCTGCTGTTCCCTGTTGGCGCTCGCTGCGTGCCAGCGAGAGAAGCGCGATCTCCGCCCATCGCCAACGCGCGTGGCGCTTTTCGGCGATGCGGCGCGCGAGAGTCCGCTGCGGCCCGGTGGTCCGGTGGAACCGCAGCCAGTCGTCACGAATCCGTATAACGGCAGCTCGTACGACATCGCGGAAGGCCAGCGCCTTTTTAACTGGTACAACTGCTCGGGCTGCCATTCGCAAGGCGGCGGTGGCATCGGACCACCGCTAATCAAGAAAGCGTGGATCTATGGCGGCGAGCCGGAGAATTTGTTTGACACCATTGTAAAAGGCCGCCCGAACGGCATGCCGTCCTGGGGCGGGCGCATTCCCGAATACCAGATCTGGCAGATTGTCGCTTACGTCCGTTCGTTGAACGGAGAGCAACCTAAATCGGCGACGCCGGGACGCTCCGATACCATCCAGACCAATCCGCAAACGCTGAAGAGCCGCACTACCGGGGCTACGAAATGAACTCTGCCGGCAAACGCATAGCCACGGGCGTCGCAGTTTTCTGCATCCTCACGCTGGCGGGCTGTGCCGGGCAACAGCAGTCGGTCGTCAATCCGGGTGGTCCCGGGGCCGATAGAATCGCCGATCTCTGGTGGTTCTTTTTCTGGCTGCTCACGACGATTTTCATCATCGTTCTAGCGCTGACGCTGTGGACGCTTACGCGGCCTCATCGTGGCATCGAACAGGAACCGCTCGAGGTCACGCATCTTCCTTCGGAACAGACCGAAAGCAAACTCACTCGCGTGGTCGCCGGCGCCACTATCGTTACGGTCGTCATTCTTTTCATCCTGCTGGTAAACAGCGTTCTGACCGGGAAGGCAGTCGCCGATCTGGGCAATAGCGGGACGAAGCCCATGGTCATTGAACTCACCGGGAACCAATGGTGGTGGCAGGTGCAGTACGACAATCCCGATCCCAGCCGCGTTGTTCTCACTGCCAACGAGATTCATATTCCGGTCGGCCGCCCAGTGGAGATTATGGGCCGGTCGAACGATGTGATCCACAGTTTCTGGGTTCCCAATCTGCAGGGCAAGCGCGATTTGATTCCTTCACGCGTAACCACGGAATGGATTGAAGCCGACCATCCGGGCGCGTTCCGGGGGCAATGCGCCGAATTTTGCGGTCTCCAGCACGCCCACATGTCGATATGGGTGATCGCCGAGCCGGAGGACAAATTCGACGCGTGGCTGAATGCTCAACTGCAGCCCGCGGTCGCCCCCGCCGACCCAGTCAAACAGCACGGGCAACAAGTGTTTCTGAATCACGAATGCATTTTTTGCCACGCAATTCGTGGCACCACTGCGGCGGGGCAGGAGGCGCCGGATCTCACGCATTTTGGAAGCCGCCGGGGTATTGCGGCGAACACGCTACCAAATACCTTGGGCAATCTGGGCGGCTGGATTGTGGACCCGCAGCGCGTCAAGCCCGGAAATCACATGGCGACCGTGCCGGTCAATCCGCAAGACCTGCAACCGCTGATTGAGTATCTGGAGAGTTTGAAATGAATCGCGTCGAAGAAACTCTTACCACGACGGATACCGCATCCGACGCCCTTGCCGCGTTGCGCCGCTCCTGGCGCCATCCGGGAGGCATTTTCGGATGGTTCTCCTACGATACACACCAGGCCATCGGCATGCGCTACATCGTCACGGCGTTCGTCTTCCTCCTCGTGGGCGGAATCGAAGCGCTGCTGATGCGTTTTCAACTCGCGCATCCCAACTCCGGATTCCTCAGCCCCGATCGTTACAACGAAATCTTCAGCACGCACGGCACCACCATGATGTTCCTGTTCGCGGTGCCGATGATGGAAGGCATGGGCATTTATCTGGTGCCACTTATGCTCGGCACCAGGAATGTAGCCTTCCCGCGGCTCAACGCATTCGGCTACTGGATGTATCTCGGCGGCTGCATCTTTTTGTACTGGGGCGTCTTCAGCAACTCCGCTCCCGATGCCGGATGGTTTTCGTATGTGCCGCTGGCCGGTCCTCAATTCGATTTCGGAAAGCGGGTCGACTTCTGGTGCCAGATGATCACCTTCACGGAAGTATCGGCGATGTGCGTGGGCGCGGAACTGATCGCCACGATTTTCAAGATGCGCGCACCCGGCATGTCGCTCAACCGCATTCCAATGTACTGCTGGTCCATGCTGGTGCAATCCTTCATGGTGATTTTCGCCATGCCGGCCATTATGATCGCCAGTTCTTTCATCCTGGTGGATCGTACTTCCGGCACTAACTTCGTCAATCCAGCCGAAGGCGGCGACCCGCTCCTGTATCAGCACGTGTTCTGGTTCTTCGGGCATCCGGAGGTTTACATCATTTTTATTCCGGCGCTCGGTTTTGTGTCTTCCATCGTGGTTGCGCACGCGCGCCGGCAGCTCTTTGGATACCCCGCCGTGGTGCTATCGCTGGTCGCCACCGGCTTCATCGCCTTTGGCTTGTGGGTGCATCACATGTTCGCCACCGGCCTGCCCCAAATCGCGCAATCTTATTTCACCGCCGCAAGCCTGATGATCGCCATCACGAGCGGCGTGCAGATCTTCTGCTGGATTGCCACTCTGTGGACCGGCCGCATTCGCATGACCACGGCCATGCATTTCGTCTTCGGCTTCATTGCCATTTTTGTGTTGGGCGGCCTCACCGGCGTGATGCTTGCCTCCGTTCCTCTCGATCTGCAAGTCCACGACACGTTTTTCGTGGTCGCGCATTTTCACTACGTGCTCATCGGCGGCGCGGTGTTCCCGCTCTTCGGCGCTTTCTATCACTGGATTCCGAAGATGAGCGGACGCATGATGAATGAAACCCTCGGAAAAATCAATTTCTGGGTGCTGTTTATCGGGTTCAATCTGACATTCTTCCCGATGCACATCCTCGGGCTCAAAGGCATGCCGCGGCGCGTCTACACGTATCCGCCGGAGATGGGCTGGGGCACGCTCAATCTGCTCGCAACCTACGGAGCGTGTGTGATTGCGCTCGGCGGTGTGCTGTTCCTCATCAACTTTTTGTGGAGCCGGAAAGCCGGGAAGCTCGCCGGAGATAATCCTTGGGACGCGGACAGCCTCGAATGGGCCGCCTCTTCCCCGCCCGAAAATTATAATTTCGAGCACCTGCCCGTCGCCACCAGCCGCTATCCGCTGTGGGTTCCTAAAGAAGATCTAACAGTTGTCACAGGCCTGCGTAACGACCGCCGCGAAGTTCTGGCCACTACTCTGATGGACGCCCAGCCGCACCATCGCTACGTGCTGCCCGGTCCTAGCATCTGGCCGCTGCTTACGGCGATCGGCACAACGGTCGGATTCGCCGGCTCGGTGTTCAACAACTGGTATATCGTGTGGGGCTCAATTCTCACCGGCCTCGCGCTGATTGGCTGGTTTTGGCCCAAGCGTCCGGTGGAGATGCTGCCATGAACACGCTCGACGTCAGTCATCTGCCGCCATATGATATTTCCAACCAATCGCCGCTGTGGTGGGGACAACTGTGCGTCGACATCATCGAAGGCACGATGTTCTGCATCCTTATTGCGGCTTTTTTATACGTGCGGCTGCGGGTCGATGTGTGGCCGCCCCCGGGCGATCAATATCCGCACCTGCTGCTGCCCACTCTGTCGCTAATCGCGCTCATAATCAGCGCTCCTTTCTCGTATTTCGCCAGCGAGGCAGCCAAGCGAAACGATCGCGCCGGAATGATCCGCAATCTATTCCTGAATCTCGTCTTCGCCGCTCTCTGTTTTATCTTGCGTATTTTCGAATGGCATTCGCTAAATTTCAACTGGCAGGCCGACGCGCAGGGTTCCTACGTGTGGGCGTTCCTCGGGCTGCATAGCTTCGACTTCATTGCCGATGCCATCTTCACGCTGGTGCTTTTGGTCCTGATTCTGATTGGGCGATGCGGCGAAAAGCAGCGCCTCGGAGTTCACGTCGATAGCGTGGTCTGGTATTTTATCGTCGCCATCTGGATTCCCATTTACATCGTCATTTATTGGGGTCCGCACATCTTTGGAAGCCAATAGGCGAACGCTCGTTATGAATCGCGACCTCGCATTGTGGATTGGACTTTTCGCCGGGCCCGTCGCATGGCTGTTCAGCTTCGAAGCGAATTTCGCGCTGGTGCCCTGGACCTGCATCTGGCAAGGGAAACTGACGCTGTATCTCGTTTCTCTGGCCGCTTTCGTCATAGCTGGCGCTGCGGGCCTGCTCGCGTGGCGCCAGTGGAGCGAACTCGGCAGAGAAGCCGACCCACGCGGTGGAGACACGCTGTCCCGCAGCCGCATCATGGCCTTCGGCGGCGTCATGCTCAGCTCGTTGAGTTGCCTCATCATAGTGGCGCAGGCGATTGTCGAATCCATCCTCGGAGCCTGCCAGTGAGGCGCACTTCACTAATTGCAGCCGGCGTGCTTCTTCCGGCTATGGCGCTGGCCCACACCGGAGAGCCGCTCCAGCCGGACGATCTCTGGCGAGCCTGGGAATTCGATCCCGGCGTGGTCATTCCGCTCGCCGTTTCAGCCTGGCTCTATGCTCGCGGCGCGCGCGTGCAGCGCATCTCCACTCCGCGCCAGCATGTGTTCTTTTGGTCCGGCTGGATCTCGTTGGTAATCGCGCTGGTTTCGCCGCTGCATCCGGTCGGCGAAGTGCTGTTTTCCGCGCACATGGTGCAGCACGAAATTCTGATGCTGGTTTCGGCTCCGCTGCTGGTCCTCTCCCGCCCGCTGGTGACGTTTTTGTGGGGCATGCCTTTCGAATGGCGCCGCAGCCTCGGCCAATGGGCCAAAACCGATTACGTTCACCGCTCCTGGACTTTTTTGACGGACCCGCTCACCGCCTGGTGGATTCATGCCGCGGCCATCTGGAGCTGGCACGCGCCTTTCTTATTCGATCTCACGCTCAAGAGCGAGCTTGCGCACACCGCCCAGCATTTAAGCTTCTTCCTTTCCGCTTTGCTGTTCTGGTGGGCGCTGTTTTACGCGCAGGGCCGCAAGGCTTATGGCGCGGGTGTTTTCTATCTCTTCACCACCGCCGTACACACCGGCATTCTCGGCGCGCTGCTTACGTTCGCTCCGCACGTCTGGTATTCGTCTTATTTAACAACCACGCAAGCCTGGGGACTGACGCCGCTGCAAGACCAGCAGATCGGCGGATTGATTATGTGGGTTCCGGCCAGCCTGGTTTATCTGGCCGCCGGGTTATGGCTTTTTGCCGCCTGGCTCAAAGAGAGCGACGCCATGCTGGAAAGGACGCGCAGTGCGAAGTAAGATTATCGGCTGCGGTGTGCTGCTGGCCCTGCTATCACTTTGCGCTTGCGGGAGCCAGCCACAGCAGGTGTCGGAAGTCACCACGGGAGGAAACGTCTACCGCGGCGCCCGCATGATCCAATATTACGGCTGCGGTTCCTGCCATATCATTCCCGGAATCTCCGGCGCATCCGGGCTGGCCGGCCCTCCGCTATCCGGAATCGCGAGTCGAATCTACATCGCCGGCGTTCTTCAGAACACGCCCGAAAACATGATGCGCTGGATTGAAAATCCCAAAGCAGTGGACGACAAAACGGTGATGCCGAATCTGGGCGTCACCCACAAAGATGCGGCCGATATCGCCGGATATTTGTACACGTTGCAGTAGAAGTCAAATCTACTCGGATAGAGGATTCAACATGATTACATTGGCAGATGCAAGACGGATTATCGCCGCAGCCGAACAGCACGCACAGGAAATCGGCCAGCCCATGAACATCGCGGTGGTTGATCAAGGGGGCAACCTGATCGCGCACGTGCGCATGGATAACGCCTGGATCGGCAGCGTCGATATTGCAATCAACAAAGCCTGGACCGCACGGGCCTTCGACATCGAAACCAAAGCTCTTGCCGAGAACAGCCAGTCGGGCGACCAGTTTTTCGGTATTCACGCCTCGAATCACGGCCGCGTAATGATTTTCGCGGGCGGCATCCCGCTCAAGCGCGGAGATCAAGTGATGGGCGCCATCGGCGTCAGCGGCGGGATGGGCAAGCAGGACCAGGCTGTGGCGGAAGCCGGCGCTGCCGCATTCTGAGCTTGTTGCACTTCGATCGCGCTAGACGTGCGCCAATTGCTCTTCGACTGCTTTGCTCGCCTCAGATTCGCTGCCGCCGCGCACCGCCAGGGTGACACGGAACCAAAAGGTGCTGCCCACTCCCAATTCGCTTTCGACGCCGACCGTTCCGCCCATATGTTCGACCAGGCGTTTTGTGATCGCGAGACCCAGGCCGGTTCCGCCAAACTTTCTGGTGGTAGAGCTGTCGGCCTGCGAAAATCTTTCGAACAGGCGCGTCTGTTGAGCGGGGCTGATCCCGATGCCCGTATCGCTGATGGCAACACGAAGGCTCTGGCATCCTGGCTCCGAACGTTCGCTTTCGACGCGCAGCGAAACGCTTCCATGCTGCGAAAATTTGATGGCGTTCGAAAGCAGATTTAAAAGAACCTGCCGGAGGCGGGCGGGATCGCCAACAAGTGCGCAATCGACCTGAGGGTCGATATGCGTCTCGACTATGAGGCGCTTTTCTCTAGCCGAAACAGCTATCACGTCGAGCGAATCGTGAATCAGTTGCCGCAAGTCGATAGCTACCAATTCCAGCTTCAGCTTGCCGGCTTCGATCTTCGAGAAATCCAGAATGTCGTTGATCACCGTCAGCAGCGCGTTGCCGGAGCTCTGGATGGTTTCGACAAACTCCAACTGTTCGGCGTTGAGCGGTGTGTCGCGCAGCAGCGAAGTCATGCCGAGCACGCCGTGCATCGGCGTCCGGATTTCATGGCTCATGGTGGCGAGGAAATCGCTCTTTGCCTGGCTGGCTTCCTGAGCGGCGATCTTGAGGCTTTCTTCCTGCGCCAGCTTTTCGGAGATCACGTGCGTCTGCTTTTGCACGCGGCGCCGCAGCACCAGCCCCCAGATGGCTGCCAACAGCGCGAGACCCGCCAATACACCGGTCAGCTCCAGCGCGTGTTCCAGGCTCCACCACGATTCGTGTTTGAGTACCGTTACGTCTGCCGGAGCCCTCACCAGCAGCATCAATGCGCGCGGAACCGAGACCCCGCGTACCGTGCTGAAATCGAGCGAGCACACACCCGTTACCCGCAGAACCGCGCCACTCTGAAAAGACGGCAGACGGACTCCCGGCCCAACCGTCGCGTTGAAAAGTGTTCTGCCTGCCTGCAGCATCAAGATTTCCCCGGTCTGGTTGGTCACCCGATCGAGCAGAACGGCATCGACCTGTATGAGGCGTGAATCGAATTCCCCTTCAAAGGCTTCGTCGGCGCTCGCTGGAACGGGCGGCAGCGGCGCAACAGAGTTAAACCGTGTAAGCGTGGCGTCCTGGATCAGAACGCCCGATCCCGCCAGCCGCGCGAATCCCCACGCTTCCACGAGATCGCCTGGCCGCAGAGTTACAGCGTTATGATTCGAAATCATTACCGCTCCGGTCGGGTCCTGGAGATAAGTGGGCCCCTGCAGAGCCGAGTACGTGACCACTCCACGAATCTTCACTGGACTATTAGGGTCTGCCGAAGGCGAAAACTGCAAGAGCTGTCCAATGGGCGTGTAGGCGAGCGACGAGTAATCGGGAGCGCGCCGGATCACGCGCATATACTTCGGGCCCGGAACCCAGACAATGATACCGGTTAACTGTCTCCGCCCGTTGTAACGAGATCCTGCCACGCCTTCGATGGAAATCGTGGAATCGACCAGAGAATCCGCCCAGGGAGCGCCGCCCTGCGCCTCTACGTCGAAGCGGTGAACGCCGGCTTCGATATGCAGCAGAGTATGCAAAGCCTCCCGGCTGACGGATTGAACCACGCCTTGCGTCCGCACCCAATCGCTGTCCAGTCTGCCGGTGAACAGATCGTCGGGATCCCCGCCGTGTGGCGCGGGCAGGTGCCCCATTCCAGCTCACATGCACAACTGGATGACCGATTTCGGGAGCGAAGATACCGTCTTCGCTGGTTCCCGTTATGTCGGCGAGCTCTCCGGGCGCGCAGATGCTCGTTTGCGAGATCCTGCGCCTCTACAAAGGTTCCGCCGGTAGCATCCTGGATGAATAGCAGAGCGGATTTGGGATCGAAATAGGTGAGGACACCGTGAATGTGAACCGGATACTCACGGGCCGCGACTGCCGGCATAAGCTCATGAAGCTGGGCTACCGTGGTCAGTTCGCGCAAGTGCGTGGCACTCGGGCCAGACTGTGAGAAGCGGCTTACTGCGGCGTCGTCCAGCACCAGCTTGCCATCCTTGCGCATGAGAAAACCCACTGCGTCCACGCCATTTCCGGTGCAAAGCGGGTTGAGAGGAGCGAGCGTGAGAGGCAGCTCGCCGGTGCCGTCGTTGAGAAAAATCTTCGCGCCGCTTGCGTCCGTAAATACCCGCCCCTGCAGGCGAATCCGATGCCGCGGAAGTGTCCCGACCGCGTAGCGCGCCAACTCCGCGATGGTTCGGACCGGCAGCGTGTAAATGGGGGGCGCCGTGCGCTCTTTCACAATGCCGCCCACTCGAGAAACCCATAATGTGGGATTGGTTGGCTTGCCGTAAACGTCGTAGCTGGCCTCGACCACTCCTGTCAATTGCACATCGTCGTCCACCAGGGAATCGGGATCATCGGCGAAATGATTCAACGCGCGAACGTGTACGGTCGTATCGCCGAACTTTACCAGCGCCGAGGTACGATTGCTGAGATCCATCACAGTGCTGCGAATCACCCCGGGGACGACCACTCGGGCGTACTGCAGGGATGGATCGAGAATCTGGCTTAGCTGAATGCGGCGCGGTTGCGGAGGTTTTTGGCTGGAAAGCCATGTAACTTTGGGCTTCGCGATGGCAGGAGTGTTCCCGCTGGCCGCCGCAAAACCTGTTACTTCCACCAGTTGATCTACCGGCACGGAAAAATCGGTCGATTCCAGGCGCGCTCCGTCGCCGGCTTCATCCTGCAGAATCATCACGTTCCAGCCGCGGTTGGACATCGTGATGTATCCTCGGATGCGCACCACGACCTGATTCCGCAGATCGTCGAACCCCAGCCGGCGCAATTCCGCCACGCTATGAATCTCGCGAGGCGTCCGGTGGCAGCCCCCCAGAATCGTGACCACGCCGAATGCGCAGCACAATAGGAGACGCCGGAGCGCCTTACACGAGGAAAAGCCAGCCATGGTCTACGAAGCACTTATCGGACCGTTCGCCCGTAAATTCCCTACATTCAGCCAGTTATTGGGCGATTTACCTGCTTCTCAGTAAACCTGAGGGGGATAGTTGTGCTTAAATGAAAGTGTCTTCGCCGAATGTCCGAACGGAACCTGATGGGTGAGCGGCGCCGCCGAATGTTAGATCGGCGCTTGCGGGAAGCCAAGCTGCTGGTGAGGGGTGCCCTTAACACCGCTCATCCAGTAATGGCGCATATCATTCCGATCCGGCGCTGCAATCTTTCCTGCTCCTATTGCAACGAATACGATACCTTTTCGAAACCAGTTCCGCTCGATACCATGCTGCACCGGCTGGAACTGCTCGGGCGGCTGAAAACCGGAGTCATTACCATCAGCGGGGGCGAGCCGCTGCTTCATCCGGAGCTCGATGAAGTCATCCGCGGCATTCGGAAAAACGCCATTCTGGCCGGCCTGATTACCAACGGCTATTTGCTGACCGCAGAACGGATCCGTCGGCTGAACGATGCCGGTCTGGATTATCTGCAGATCAGCATCGACAATGTCAAGCCGGACGACGTATCCAAAAAGAGTCTTAAGGTGTTGGACAAGAAGCTGCAGCTCCTTTCCGAGCACGCGCACTTTCACGTGAATATCAATTCCGTGCTGGGCGGCGGCATTCGCGATCCGGAAGACGCGCTGACGGTAGGCCGGCGGGCCATGGAGTTGGGCTTCACGTCGACGGTTGGAATCATTCACGACGGCGATGGCCAGTTGCGCCCGCTCGCCGCGCGCGAGCGCGAAGTGTTTCTGGAGATGAAGAAGTTCGAAAAGAAGCACTTCTCGCGCATCAACTATTTCCAGGAGAATATCGCCAAGGGGCAGCCGAGTGATTGGCGCTGCCGCGCGGGATCGCGCTATCTCTACATCTGCGAAGACGGGCTGGTGCATTACTGTTCCCAGCAGCGCGGCTTTCCCGCCAAGCCGCTCGAGAACTACACGGTGGACGATATCCGCCGCGAGTACATCACCCAGAAGTCGTGCGCGCCGTTTTGCACCATCTCCTGCGTCCACCAGATTTCGTATTTCGATTTCTTCCGCGGCAAGCAGACGCGCATGGTTGAGCCGGTGCCGGAAGAGCAGCTCGTTTCCATCAAAGTTGCGGGCGCTGGACATTAGTCCGGCATGCTGCTGACCGGCATTGCGGCCGATCCCGAAGTCGAGCGGCACGATCCCGGACCCGGCCATCCGGAACAGCCTGTTCGGTATCGCGCGGTCATGAACCGGCTGGAATCGTCCGGCTTGCTACGCGATTTAGTCCGCGTCGATTCGCGGCGCGCGAGTGATGATGATCTGGCGCTGGTTCATACCCGCGAATACATCGAGTTGGTCGAGCGCGAGGTCGCCGAAGGCCGCAATCAATTGAGCACTGGAGATACCGATATCGGCCCGCATTCGGCGGAAGCGGCGCGTCTCGCGGCGGGCTGTGCTCTTTCCGCTGTGGATGCGGTCTGGGACGGCAAAGTTCGCAATGCGTTCTGCGCGGTTCGGCCTCCGGGTCACCACGCCAGCGCTGCGCGAGGAATGGGATTCTGCCTGTTCAATACGGTTGCTGTGGCTGCGCGCTATGCGCAGCAGAAGCACGGCGTTGGACGGGTGCTGATTGCCGATTGGGATGTTCATCACGGCAACGGCACGCAAGACGTCTTCTATAACGATGGGTCGGTGCTGTTTTTCAGCACGCATCAATCGCCCTGGTATCCGGGCACCGGCGCAGCGTCCGAACGCGGCGAGGGCGAAGGCGCCGGCAAGACGATCAACTGTCCGCTTCCGGCGGGCGCAGGGCGAGCTGAGATCGTTGGCGCGTTTCAGAATGTTCTGCTGCCTGCGGCCAAAGCGTTCCAGCCGGACTTCGTGCTGCTCTCGGCCGGTTTCGATTCGCGTATCGGCGATCCGCTTGGCCATTTTCTCTTGACCGACGACGATTTTCGGGAGCTTACAGACATGCTGCTCGAAGTTGGCGATGGGCGGCTTGTTTCCGTTCTGGAAGGCGGCTACAATCTCGAGGGGCTGGCGCTGGCGGCCGAAGCGCACGTGCGCGAACTTAGTAAGTAATGCCTACGGCTTGGCTGCTTATCGCGCTACTTCTGTTTGCGCAGCCGCCTGCCTCGATTCAGATGCTCGAGGCCTCGGCGCAGCAGCGGCTCGCGGCGCGCGATGTGAACGGCGCGCTGGCGATTTACGAGAAGCTGGCGCAGTTGGTTCCGAGTTCTGCCGCGTATCAGGATCAGATCGGGTTTCTGCTGGCCGCGACGAATCGGACTTCGGAAGCCGTTCCGTATTTCCAGCGTGCGACGCAGCTCGACCCGAAACGGGCGGAAGCCTGGTTTCACCTCGGAGTGGCGCTGCTGATCGGCGGGCGCAGCGGGGCGGGCGTACGGGATCTGAGTAAAGCAGTAACTCTTGCGCCCGATCACGCCGACTATCGCTTCCGGCTTGGCTCGGCGTTGAACGATACGGGACGCTATCGGGAAGCTTCGGATGAGTTGGCAAAAGCAGCACGGCAAATGCCGGGGAATGCGCGGGTCTGGGAAACCTTGGGGTTGGCGCTGCAGCGTCAAAAGCGGTTCAAGGAAGCGCGAGACGCTTACCGGCACGCCGTTGAATTGGAACCGAATAGCACACCCGTTCGCAACAGCTATGCCTATGTGCTGGTGAACTCCGGCGACCCCACGGCGGGGCTGGCGCAGTTCCAAAAGATCCTGGCGCGCGATCCGGACAATGTGAACGTTCAAGTAAATGTGGGTTGGGCTTACATTGGCGCCGGCGATTACAAACAGGCGATCCGGGAGCTATCTGAAGTGGTGCGCAAGCATCCGGAAGCGGGCGACGCGCACTATGATCTGGGCATCGCGTATAAGGAGAGCGACGATCTGCAGAAGGCAAGCGCGGAGCTGGAACAGGCGGTGAAACTGGTGCCGTCGCTGGCCGAGGCGCATTATGTTCTTGCGACTACTTACGTGGATCTAGGCGAGCCGGCCAAGGCTGCGCAGCAGTTGCGCGCCGCTGTCGCGCAACGTCCGGGTTATGCAGATGCGTGGTTCGAGCTGGGCACGATTTTGAAAGAGCAAGGCGATGCCGATGGGGCTATCGATGCTCTGCAACATTCGGTCGCGCTCGACGGCAGCGATGCCGGGGCGTACAACACGCTGGGTCTGCTGCTGCGGCGCAAAGGCGATATCGATGGGTCAAAGCAAGCGTTCGCTAAGGCCGCCGCGCTGCGGCAAGCCGAAGCGCAGGAGAAGCGCAAGAAACTGGAGCAGGGCGCGGCGCGCGTGGAGCGATAGCTCAGAACAGATTTCCGGACACTTGGTCGGCGGCTAGACGCGCCTTTTCCAAGAGCGAGGCTGCTGTTGCGGAACGATCTTTGGTGGTGATGCGAATCTCGAAGGTTTGGTCTCGCACTCTGCCGATGACGAACTCGATACGCTCGCCGTTTGCACCTTCCTCGCTGCAGGCCATCGCTTCATTGCCGATTCCTTTGAGCGGTGTTGCAGCATGGCGGCATTTGTGAGACTTTCCGACTTCGATCCGCAGTGTGTAGGGAGGTGAAGCCCGGGTTTCGAACTGACAGGCTGCTGTATGATTGACAGCTCCTCCCAGAATTCCCGCGGCAGTCTCGGATTCATCCAGGAGCAAGCAAGTAGCCCGAGGGTCAGGCCGATTTCAGCGGGTCGCATTTGAGGATCTTGCCGCCTTCCTGAATGGTGTACTGCCGGTTGACGTCGAGATCTTTCAACTGGTCTATCTGGCCGCTCAGCCAGCGAAGCTCAACCATATCCACTTTTTCCGCATGCTCGAGGCCGAAGTGCATGCGTAGATCGTTTTGCGAGAAATAACTGCCGCCGCTGCGCAGCTCGTCCATCTGCACCAGCGCTTTTGGCGCGTTGGGCTTGGTTTTCGCTGTAACAATGATGCGCGTTCCAATACCGGTGCGATTCGATTTGACCCCTACGAGCTTGATCTTGATCCAGTTCCGGTTGAGCGTTGAATCGCAGCGCAACAGTTGCGGAATCGCATTCACGCAGTTCACCGCGACATCGATATCGCCGTCGTTATCGTAATCGCCAAATGCGCAGCCGCGCGCGGGAGCCCGCTCGAGAATGCCCGGCCCGCCCTGGTTGGTTACTTCCTCGAAACGGCCGTTCTGCAGGTTGCGGTAAAGGTATTTATGTTCGGCATACTTCAGGTCGGCATTCGATTTGTCGACTTCCGGATAGACGTGGCCGTTCGACATCAGAATGTCGAGCCAGCCGTCGTTATCCATGTCGAAGAAACCGACGCCCCAACCGAGCAGGCGGGTGTTGACGCCGAGTCCGCTCGGATAAGTACGATCTTCAAACGTGGCGTCTCCGAGATTGGTGTAGAGCGAGTCGGTATCGCCAGCAAAGTTTGTCTTGACTACATCCAGGTTGCCGTCGCGATTGTAATCGCCGATCGAGACGCCCATGCCGGCCTGCGGCTTTCCTTCCGGCGATAAAGCGGCGCCCGATTCGATGGCGATGTCTTTGAAGGTACCGTCCTGCTGATTGTGGTAGAGCGTGGCGGTGCTGGAATCGTTGGCGACGTAAATGTCCGGCCAGCCGTCGTTGTCGAGATCGGAAGCGGCAACGCTCAGGCCGTACATTCCGGCGGTGTTCAGGATGCCGGATTTGGCGCTGACGTCGGAAAACGTTCCGTCGCCGTTGTTGTGATACAGAATATTTTTCCCGCCGGGCAATCCGGGCGGTCCGCAGGCCACCAGCAATCCTTTGTAAGTACATGGGCCGGCTTCCGGCGGAGGGGCGGTTTTCAGATCGAAATCGACATAGTTAGCGACAAACAGGTCCAGATGACCGTCTTTGTCGTAATCGACAAAGGTGCAGCCGGTATTCCAGCGAGTTTTAGGGCCGGGCTGATGAAGGCCTGCCTGCTCTGTCACATCCGTGAACGTGCCGTTGCCATTGTTGCGGTAGAGCGCGTTCTGCCCGTAGTAAGTCACGAACAGATCGTCATGGCCATCGTTGTTGTAATCGCCGACGCAGCAGGCTTGGCCCCATCCGGTGCGGTGCTCGAGGCCGGAGCCTTTCGTCACGTCGGTGAAGGTGCCGTCGCGGTTGTTCTTGAACAAATGGCAGCGCGGGGCTCCTTGGCCGTTCGGGAAACCTTCGAGGCGCCAGCCATTGACCAGAAAAACGTCCAGCCAATCGTCCTGATCGTAGTCGTAAAAGGCGAGCCCGCAGCCGGTGGTTTCGAGCAGATACTTATTTTTCCCTTCGCCGCCGTAGATGGTTTTGACGGCCAGATCCGGCCGGCTTCACGACGTCGACAAAGCTGACGCCTAGCGGCGTGCCTTCTATGGGCGATTTCGGTCCTTTGGGCGCGGGCCTGGGCTTGGCGTCGTAACTGCGCTCGATGGGACCCTGTAACTTGATCTGCTGCGGAGCGGCTAAGGCCAGTAAGTCTGCAAATGGAAGGACCAGCGCCGAACGGCTTAGGGAACGAATAAAGCGGCGGCGGTTGTTATTCACGGTATGACTCCAAGAGGGTGATTGGCGACCGCTTGTTCATGCAGGTGCCATGGAACGCTTTCTACTGAAATCTCGGGATGCTTGCGCAGGTAATCGAGCGAGTACGCTGGTGCGCCAGGATCGACTTGCTTGGTTGCGAAGAGCGCGGCTTGCTCGGAGGCTTTTTCCTTTAGGCCGATGCGCCGGTAGATGACGGCGAGATTGTAGTGGGCGGCGAGATCGTCGGGGTCGATGCGCTGCAGCGCTTCGAACTGCTGGCGCGCATCTTCATAACGGTGCTGCTGGTAATAGGAGATGCCAAGCTCGCGGCGCGCATCGCGCGATTCCGGATATTGCTTCACCACTTCTTCCAGGTCGGCCAGCTCCGATTCGCAGTTTCCCGCGCGCCTTTCAATCAGGCCGAGATAATAGAGCGCGCGCGCATTCCAGGGGCTGAGCTTCAGCGCCTTTTCGAGACTCGGGCGCGCCATTTCGTATTTCTCCCATTCGATATCGGTCAGCGCGAGATTGATGTAGACGTCGGCGTAATCGGGCCGCAGCTTCAGAACGTGTTCGAAGGCAGCGAGGGCATCGGCGTATTGCAGCTCGTCGAGGTAAGCGATTCCCAGATTGTTCCAGCGCATCCAATCGGGATTGTCGTGCGGGTCCGGAGCGGCCGCCCCATTCGCTCCCAAATTTAGCGTTCGGCTGCGCGAGGCGAGTTCCACAACCGGATAGGCGGGATGATCTTTGCCGAAAACGTTGTCCAAATAGCTTTGGCGCAGATGGCGGTAGTTGACCTGCGCCGTAACTGTTATAGGACTTTTCGCGCCGGGCGGGATGCGGAACTGATAGCGCACCAGGGCGGAGCGGCCGGATTGAATGGTGTTGTCATAGGCCACCGAATGAATGGTCCAAACCTTGTGATTATCGACAAAATTGCCGGTACTGTCGACCGGGCGATTGGTAAAGGAGTGCGCCCGCTCGTCCAACATGCCGTCTGGTGTTAGAAATCCGCTGTGATAGATTTCTTTACCGGCTCCATCCTTGGCGGTGAACTCAACCCAGGCCTGATAGAGATCGCGTACCTCCGGAATCAGCGAGTGTCCGATATTTTTGTTCTGGATGACGACCATGACCTGCACGAGATCATTCGGCGCGAGACTGAACGCGGTCGAGCCGAGCGGAGCGACCATTTTGTCTGCCGCTACTTTCTTTAGGGCGAATAAATCCACGTTCAGGTACATGCCCGATTTCAGAAATTCGATCGTCTGGCGCAGTTGTTCGTCAAAGCCGTAATAGAAGGGCACGGCAGTATTGCCCGCCAACCAGCGATGCGATGCGAACGTGTTTCGCTTGGCGCCATATTCGTCCGGCTTGGCGATTTCGCGCATCATGTGACAACTTTGGCAACTGAAGAAATCGGAGGAATAAAACGTGAGCGGATTGCGCTGGGAGAATTTGGAATTCTGCCACTCGTCATAAGCCGTGAAGGCGCGAATCCATTTATAGCCGTTCAAGGCGTTCGGCAGATTGGCTTTGTGGCAGGACGCGCAGAACTCGGGCGTTCGATAGAAGCTCTTCATGACAGCCTGGGCGTGGCGCTCCGGATGCTTCATGATTTCGTCGTCGGGGACTTCGCCTGGAATGCGCTTTCCGTTTTCATCCACTATTACGGCGGGCACGCCCATCACGTAGCTGCCGTTGCCGGTCGGCGGCTGCAGCGATTGGATCGCATGGCAGGTCATGCAGGTGACGCCGTCCTGGTCGAATTTGCGGTCGATGTGCGAATCGGGAGCGAGCGCGCCGCTCACGACGCCGATGGGATTGTGGCAACTGTCGCAATGGCGCGTGAACTCGATGCCCTTGGTATGCATGAGGATGTTGACGCTGGTCCGGTAAAAGGGCGTGCGAAAGGAGTTGGAATGCAGCGCCTGCCGCCATTCGGCGTACGCTTGCGGATGGCAGTGAGCACAATATTCGGCGGTGGGAAACGCATTCGGCTGGATCAACGCGCCAGTTTCGGTCATGGCGTTGCCGGGCGCGGAGAAGCTGTGATAGGCGCTCGACTGCGCGTACAAAGCGCCGGCCACGCAAAACGCGAGCGCCGAAAGCCTGCTTGAAAAGAGCTTGCCTGAAGACAAAAATCGAGTCCTTACTTGTGAGAGGCCGATTAGGAGTAGTTTACCGCTCCGGGCTCCACGCTCGGTCGCCGGAACAATTGACTCTCTACGCAGCCGGTTCTTTCTGCTTCTGCGCTATGAGCAGCTTCTCCGCATTTAACGCGCCTGCTGGCGTATCTTCGTGTTTGAAAATCGCATAGGTCGGATATGCGTTCGCGCGATATTGGTCGACCCGGTACGCTATGCTGCTCAACTCAGACTGCGAATAGTCCGGCTTTCTCAATCGCAGATACACGAAATCCGCCGTGATTACGTGTGGTGTTTCAAGGTTTTCATTCTCGGCTAGGCATAGTGCGATATTCGCGTCGCGAAGCACCTGATATACACTTTCGGCGAACCAGCTTGCGTTGCGAAATTCGAATGCAGTCCGCAATCCTCTCGGCAGCAGCGCCGCAAACCGGGCCAGCCGTTCGCGATCCACTTTGAAACTCGGCGCAAGCTGAAATAGAATCGGCCCCAGCCGTCCGGCATCGCGCAGCGGATTCAAAGATTCTAGAAACACCCGCGTGAACTCTTCCGCATCCTCCAGCTTCAGCACGTGCGTGATCTTCATGTGCGCCTTCGGCAGGAATACGAATCCTTCGGGCGTCGCTGCGATCCACTTCTCGAAAGTTGCCGCCGAGGCCAGCCGCCGATATGTATAATTCACTTCCACCGCATTCAGCCGTGTTGCGTAATAACTTAGAAATTTCGCGCCCGGCAGCTTCTCCGGATAGAAATCCGGCTTCCAGCTCGGATAGGAGAACCCGGACGTGCCGCAATACAGCTTGCCTTCCGCCATGCGTTAGAGACCGGCGAACCAGTCGTAACCTTCTTCCGCCCAATAATCGCCGGGCTTGTCGTTGGTGTAGCGAATCAGCCCAATCCGCTTAATGCTTTTGATCCCGTATTTCACTGGAATAATCAGGCGAAGCGGCGCGCCATGCCGCGCCTCGAGCGGCTTCCCGTTTTGCTCGTAAGCGAGCAGCGTTTGCGGATGCAGCGCGCTTTTCATATCTAATCCAACATAATAATCCTCGCCGGGCGTCGCCATGTATACGAAATTCGGAAGCTTACGCCCAGGCGGAAAATACTTCTTTGTGAAATCGGAAAAACGCGCGCCGCCCCAATACGCGATCGTGCTCCAGCCCTCGATGCAGCAGAAGCGCGTGATCATCTCCACTTTAGGCAGGCTCATTACGTCTGGCAAGCGAAGCGTCAGCGGCGCAGACGGCCCACCCTCCACCTGCAGATTCCAGCTCTTAACGTCAACCGGTTGCTGCAGACCTTCATTGCCGTTCGGCTTCAGCCATCCGACTTGATCGCGCCGATAGGTCGGCATCCGATGCGAGTCACTCAAATATCCATGCGACAGCTTTCCGTTTAGATTGAGCACTTGCCTTTGCGGCCACGGCGCTCCGTTCACATCCCCGGCTTTAGTGACCCACTCATAGCCGCCGATCGCTCCCGCAGCAGCGAGGCCCGCAATCAGAAAATCGCGCCGTGTCCTGCGGCGCAGCTCGCGCTTTACATCTTGCTCCGGCAGTACGATCTCCGGGTGCCGTTCACTCATGCTGGTCCGCCACTTCATATCCGATCACCATGCTGCGGAAATTATTCCAGCCCGCGATCGCCACCTGCAGCACGTGCACCACGAAAAACAAACAATATCCGATGGTCAGCACGAAATGCACGCAGCGCGCTCCCGCATAGCCGCCGAATACCGCCGTCAGCCAGCCTAACTGCACGGGCTTGTAAATGGCGAATCCGGTCAAAACCGATCCGATGCCCATCACCACAATCGCGCTATAGGAAATCTGCTGGGCGGCATTATATTTCTCCTGCGCTGGCCGCTCTTTTCGTAAATGCGCGTCGTAGAGCGCCACGTGCCAGGCATCTCGAAACGCGCTCCAGGAGCGCGGCACCAGCAGCCGCCATTCCCCCGACCACAGGGTATACGCCACATACAGCACGCCATTGATTACAAACAGCCACATACAGAAGAAATGCAGCGCCATTCCTTCCGCCAGCCGGAATTCCATGTTAAATGCCTTGAACATCCCCTTCGGGAAGAAATGCAGCGGGCCGATATGGTAAATCGGGTAAGCCCAATAGATCAGAAACCCGCTCCAGATCATCAGCGCGAGTAGCGGGAAATTGATCCAGTGAAACCAACGGATGGCCACCAGGTGTTTTAACTTCAGCTTCTGCATTTACTTCTTTCTTCTATGATGTCATCAATCGAGACGTTTATAAAAGGAAGCGATATTCTGGACTCGTTCCCCTCATGTCCGCCGATGCAACGAGCCGAATCCCGCCCCTAACGCTCTTCTGTTTGGCGAGCTACGAAAAAGGCCATCGTTTCCTCAAAGAAGCCAAGCGCCAGGGATGCCGCGTCTTTCTGCTCACCTCGCAAACCCTCGAGCACAGCGCCAAATTTCCTCTCGAGAGCCTGGATGACATCTATTACATGCCCGACCAGGAGCACGAATGGAATCTCCAGCACATGCTCAATGCCGTCGCCCATCTGTGCCGCACCATCCAAGTGGACCGTATTGTCGCGCTGGACGATTTCGATCTCGAAAAGGCCGCGTTGCTGCGCGAGCATCTGCGGCTTCCCGGCCTTGGCGAAACAGCCACGCGCTATTTCCGGGATAAGCTCGCGATGCGCATGTGCGCGGCCGAGCACGGCATTCCGGTTCCGGAATTCACCTCCACCATCAATTACGAACGCATCACACGCTATCTCGAAACAGTGCCCGGCCCGTGGGTTTTGAAGCCGCGCCTGATGGCAGGGGCGCTTGGAATTAAAAAATACCACGACCAGCAGGAGTTATGGGAACGCATTCACTCGCTCGGCGATCAGCAGTCGTACTTCGTACTGGAACGCTACATTCCCGGCGATATTTTCCATGTCGATTCCATCTGGTTCCACGGCGAAATGCTCTTCGCGGTTGCGAGCGCGTATGGCACGCCGCCGCTCGATGTTACTCATTCGGGAGGTATTTTCACGACGCGCCTGGTCGAGCATGATTCGGAAGCCGACCGAGCTCTCCGCTGGCTCAATGAGAAAGTCCTTTCCTCTTTTAACCTGAAGAACGGCGTCTCGCATACCGAATTCATCCGCGCGCGCGAAGACGGCGAGTTCTATTTCCTCGAAACCTCAGCCCGCGTCGGCGGCGCGCATATCGCCGAGCTGATCGAAGCCGCTACCGGCATCAACATGTGGGCCGAATGGGCCAAAGTGGAAGTCGCGGCCGCACTGGAGACCGATTACACAGCACCGACTGCCCGCGGCGACTACGCCGGCCTGCTGGTCTCGCTGGCACGCCATGAGTGGCCGGACACCTCCAGTTTTGAAGACCCCGAGTTGGTCTGGCGCATGCACAAGCGGCACCATATCGGCTTCATCCTCAAATCGCCCGATTATGACCGCGTCGGCCACTTGCTCGATCTCTACACGCAGCGCGTCCGCAGCGATTTTCATGCTTCCGCTCCAGCCAAAGATAAAGCGCGCGAATAGCAGAATCGCACCCCTATTTCCCGATAGCGGACAACCGATTCGGCATAACCACCTTTCCTGCTAAGCTTCGAAATTGGAACTCGCCTTGCCGGGTACAGGCTATGCGCTCCATCATCGAAGACGTTCAGTTCGCGCTTCGCACCTTTCGAAAACAACCCGGGTTCACCGTGGTTGCTATCGGATCGCTGGCTCTTGGAATCGCCATCAATGCCACCGTCTTTTCGTGGATCGAGCGCATTCTTCTGCGGCCCTTGCCCGGCGTGCAGAATCCTTCTGAAATCGTCTCGCTAAAAACTGTCGCGCCCAACGGCGATCTGCTCGATTCCTCCTTTCCCGATTTCCAGGATTTTCAACAACAATCGAAGACGCTCGCCGGCGTGATCGCCTTCAAGCAGCGGCCTCTCTATCTCGGCAACCCGCCGGATATTGAGCGGGTCTGGTCGGAGATGGTCTCCGGCAATTTCTTCGACATGCTCGGGGTCAAACCCATTTTGGGGCGGACTTTCAATCCCGAAGAGAAGCTGGAGCGTCCCGGCGCGGCGCCCGTCACAGTGCTCAGTGAGACGCTCTGGCGCGACCGTTTCCATTCCGACCCGAACGTCATCGGACGGCGCATCAAACTAAATCGGCAGGTCTTCACTGTAATCGGCGTCGTTCCCGCGCGTTTCCAGGGCACCGTTAACGGGCTGCATTTCGATTTGTGGGTGCCGTTGAGCATGCAATCCCAACTCACCGGTTCACCCTACTGGCTTCCGGACCGCAACTCACGACCGCTCGATTTGATGGCCCGCTTGCGGCCGAATGTCACGTTGCACGAAGCGCAGGCGGAGGTGAGCACCATCGCCACGCGCCTGCAAACTGCTTACCCGCAAAGCAACCGGCGGCTGGGAGCGGCCCTGCTCACCATTGCAGACTCTCCCGATGGCGTGCAGAAAATATTCGGGACCCTCCTGCAGGTTCTGCTGGCGATCGGCGTGGCGGTCCTGCTTATCGTTTGCGCTAACGTCGGCAATCTTTTACTCGCGCGCGCCGTGGCGCGTCAGAACGAGTTCGCGATCCGGGTGAGCCTGGGCGCCACGCGCGGCCGGCTGCTGCAACAGATATTTACCGAAGCGCTGGTGCTCACTTGCGCGGGCGGCGCAGTTGGTTTTCTGGCCGCGACCTGGCTGTCGCGCGCCATCGAAGCTTTCATTCCGCCCACCGATTTACCGTTCACGAGTCTGGCCGGCCATTTCCAGGGGCTCGCTTTCCTGTTCCTCATCGGCGTGTGTTTAGCCACCGCCATTCTTTCCGCGCTTGCGCCGATGTGGCAGCTCTTCCGGCGCGACACGCAGCACGCGCTTCAGGAAGCGGGCCGCGCGCTCTCGCCCGGCACGCGTTCACGGCTTCTTCGCCGCGCGCTCGTGGTTTCCGAACTTTCGCTGGCCTTGGTGGCCTTGATCGGCACCGGCCTTTTCATCAAGAGCTTTCGAAACGCGAAAACCGCGAATCCCGGCTTCGATCCCGAACACGTCCTGCTCGCCGGACTGGACTTGTCGCAAACTCACGCTCCCGCCGCGCAAACCATCGCCCTGTTGGGCCGCCTGCGCCATCGCCTGCAATCGCTGCCCGGAGTGCGTAGCGTTGCGTTCTGCGAAGACGTTCCACTCGGCTTTTCAGAAGGCTCGTGGGAGGAAATCGGTGTCCCCGGATACACTCCGCAGCCCGGTGAAAACATGAAGCTATGGCGCAATCTCGTCTCGCCCGGATACTTCGAGACGCTCAAAATTCCGCTGCTTGCCGGAAGAGATTTCAACGACCGCGACACACAAACTTCGCAGCCGGTTGCGATTGTCAACCAAACCTTCGTCCAGCGATTCTTCGCGGGCCGGCCTGTGGTGGGCCGCAAGTTTCACGCCTTTGGCGAGGATATCGCCATTGTCGGCGTCGCGCGCAATAGCAAATACCACCGCCTCTCGGAAGCTCCCACTCCCTATTTCTATGCCCCCATTCCTCAGTTCTTTTCCTCCGCCATGGGCGTTGGCGTGGCAGTCCGGACCGAAGGCGATCCGCAGCTTTTCGCGCGTAGGCTCCGCTCCGAAATACGGGCGGCCGCCCCGAATCTTCCCATCACCGGAACCGCGCCGTTCGTAGCATATATGAGCGCGTCGTACTTTGCGCAAAAAATCGGCGCGAACCTGTTAACCGTTCTCGGCGTGGTCTCGCTGCTGCTGGCATCGCTCGGGCTCTACGGCGTTATAGCGTACTCTATCGACCGGCGGACACGCGAGATCGGGATTCGCATGGCGCTGGGGGCGCGCCCCTCTCAAGTACTGGGCATGGTACTTCGCGAGGGTGTGTGGCTGTGCCTTATTGGAATCGCCGCCGGCGTGGTCCCTTCCCTGCTCTTGGCCCGCTTTGCTTCGAGCGTGCTGTATGGCGTCGAAAGCAAGGACCCGCTTACCTATTTCGCTGCGATTTCCATCTTGCTGGCCTTCGCCCTAGCCGCGACCTGGCTGCCCGCGCGCCGCGCCGCGCGTACCAATCCCCTCGAAGCACTCCATTACCAATAAATTTCCGGAAACTACAAAGCAGTGGTAGTCTGTTCTCGATGCGATCCACGACGATGGCGAGTTTAACGGCTGGAGCGGTTATTGGAGGTCTCTCTGCAACCGCCGCGTATGGAAGTGTCTCCAGATCGTCCCAGTTCTTCGGACCTTCCGTTTTCCGCGGCCCCGGACGACGGCGCTCCATCGCCTTGACGTTCGACGATGGCCCCAGCGAAGGCACGCTCCGGCTGCTCGATTACCTCCACAAAGAAAAAGTGTGGGCTACCTTCTTTCAATGCGGCATGAACGTGCGCCGCTTGCCGCATATTGCCGGACAAGTGGCCGCTGCCGGCCACCAGCTCGGGAATCACACCTATTCGCATCCGAAACTCCCTTTCAAATCGTCCTCGTTCATTGACCGCGAGTTTACGGAAGCGCAGAAAATCATCACGCACGAAACCGGTATGGCACCCATGCTTTTGCGCGCGCCTTATGGCTTCCGTTGGTTTGGCCTGCGCGAAGTGCAGGAAAAACTTTCGCTGCTCGGCGTCATGTGGACCGCCATTGGATACGATTGGCGCTGGCCCGCTAATCGCATTGCGTCGCATCTGCTGGCACGTTCCTCGCCGGGCGGCATTCTGTGCCTGCATGATGGCCGCGGAGTGAATCCCAAGCCCGATATCTGCGCCACGTTGCGGGCTGTTCAGCAGATCGTCCCGGTATTAAAGGACCGCGGGTACTCGTTCGAAGTAGTCAGCGATTTGCTGCACGCTTGACCTGCGCCGCTCCTTTGGTCACGGCTCACTCTCGAAAAAACAAGCCCCATACTAGGTCGCTTACGCTCCCGGCTCGGTTTCGGCGGTCTCAAACGGGGGTCGAATGCGTCGTCTCCCGAAGATTTTTCATCGCCGTCCATGTGCGATCCGTTCATCGATACAGTTTCGGCGCCCCGTTAAGCTGGAGGTAGAGTGAACAGGCTGGGCAAGCTCTATCTTATTGGCGCCGGCCCCGGCGATCCGGAGCTACTGACGCTTAAGGCCGCACGCCTGCTGCCTACCTGCGATGTCATTCTTTACGACCGCCTGGTGAGTCCTGAAGTTCTCTCCTTTGCTCGTTCCGATGCCGAGCTAATATATGTGGGCAAGCACGAAGGCGAGCAGCATCACACGCAGCTCCAGATTTTCGAGCTCATCCGCCAGCACGCCCTGGCTGGAAAAACTGTCGCGCGGCTCAAAGGCGGAGATCCGCTGGTCTTCGGCCGCGGGGCCGAAGAGTGGGCGCTTGCGCTCGAATCCGGCATTGCTGTCGAACTCGTCCCCGGCATCACCTCCGCGATTTCGGTTCCCGCTTTGGCCGGCATTCCGCTCACCTATCGCGGAGTCGCGCAATCGTTCGCGGTGTTGACCGGCCATTGCCGCGAAGGTCTCAATACCGATTGGCACAAATATGCCGCTATCGATACGCTCGCCATCCTCATGGGCGTCGCAAACCGCGCCGCGATCGCGCAAGCGTTAATCGATGCCGGCCGCAATCCTGCCGAGCCCGTCGCTTTTATCGAGCGCGGCAGCCTGCCGGGCGAACGGATTTTCGAGAGCACGCTGGCAGCAGTGGCACGCGGCGAAGTTCCGGTCGAAAGCCCGGCTGTTTTCGTGATCGGCGAAGTCGTGACGCTACGCCGCCGCCTTACTCAGGCCGCAGTTCCAGCACCGCCAAGCCTCGCGGCTGCAAAATAATCGGATCTCCTATCGCGTGCTGCTCGGGTTGCGAAAGCATCGACGCGCTTTCAATCTGCTGCACCTGCGAGAGCGTGGGGCTCACGGGACCGCCCATCTGCTTCCACGCCTGGAGTGATGAGCCGTGATTCGGATCGACAAATCGCAGCCGGTATTGGGTGCCGGCCGCGCCTTTAATCTGCAGCCGGAATGTCTTAGGTGCACCAGTCTCGCCCGGCTCCGCATAATTCCACAACGCGATCACGAGCGTGCCGTCGGGACGCTCAGTCGCCAGCGCATTTTCGGAATCGAGCGGCAGACGCCGGTCTCCTAGCTCATGCAGCAATTGAAAAGCATGGAACGCGGCTTTCGGAATACCGCCCTCCGCGATTAATCCATACCCGCCGTAAAAAGGCGTCTTCACCACGCCCTGCTCTTCGAAGACATCGGAAAACGTCCAGTACGACATGATGGCGGCCAATCCATCGCATTCGCGGATGTTGTTAGCGAGCCATGGCCCCATGAAGGCGCTATCGGTAACTGCCTGCTGCGTCATGTAGGTGGCGTTGTATTCGGACCAGATGATGGGCGTCTGGGGCGCGGCCGAGGCTTTCACCTGGTCGTACACTTTTTTCGCGGCGCGCGCCACCATGTCCCGGCGCGGAATGGATTCGGCGCGTCCGAACACGTCTTGCGCGGTATCGTTGCCGTACACGTGGGTCGAAACGAAATCGAATGGCACATGTTCCCGCGTGCAATGCGCGATAAAAGCATCCACCCACGCCGCCTGCGCGGTCGCCGGGCCGCCCACTCGCAGCGCGGGGTCCACTTTCTTAATGGCGCGCGCGGTTTCGTCGTAGAGCGCGAAATAGGTCTGCTGCTTCGGAACGCCATCCCAGAAATCGATGTTCGGCTCGTTCCAAACTTCGAAATACCATTGCTCCACTTCTTTTTTTCCGTAGCGCTCTAGCAGATGCTGGGTGAAGGCTTCAATCAGGGCGCTCCACTTGGCCGGGTCTTTCGGGGGAGACGGCAGCGGCTTGTACCAAAAAGGATGCGGGGTCAGATTCGCCGCGAGCTTGCGCGGCATGAAACTCAGTTCGACAAACGGCTTCACGTCGTTTTCGAGCAGGCCGTCGTAAATCTGATCGACGTAGGAAAAGTTGTAAACCGGATGGCCTTGCGCGTCTTCGCTGTAGACGCCGTTTTCGTCGTCCAGAATGGCGTGAAAACGGACGTAACGAAAACCGGTGATCTCGCGCACCATCTGCAGATCGTCGCGGTAATCGGCGCGCAGACTCAGCACCGCCCGCCCGGAGCCGAACATCTGCTCCCAAAAATGCGGAAACGGATGCGAGGGCGCGGCCGTATCGATAGAAATCGTCTCTTCCGTGGTGCTGCTTTGCGCGCGCAGTGCCGTGATGCAGGTGGCCGCCGCGAGCCCCATTCCTACCGCCGCCGCTATACGTTTCATCTTTGAGGCGCCTTTCCCATCTCTCTTTCTGCATACCAAATCGCCGCTTCGCGTACTAGAATGCCCATGCGCGGATGGGTCGGCTCAAGCTGGGGCGAGAGCCCGCACTCGCGCAGCGATTCGCTGCACGTGGGCCCGATGGAGGCGAGGAAAATCCGTTGCAAGCCCTCCAGCGCGGCCTCGCGCTTTCCCACGCTTTGCGCGAATTCCAGAAAATGTTCGATCTGGACGCCGGTCGTGAACAGCGCCGCCTGGAAGCGACCCGCGATTAGACCTTCGAGCGCCTCGGCCAGCGGTTTGGTATCTGGCGGCAGACGCCATTGATACACCGCGACGCGCGTCACTGTTCGGCCTTGGCGCTGCAATCCATCGAGCAGTTCCGGATTGGCGCGCCCGTATTCCTGCACCGCGACTGATTTTTCCGGCCTAGTTTCGATGGCCGCCAGCAGTTCCCGCGAGGTGTTAGGTTCCGGAACCACTACTGTCGCCGGAGTTTTCCATTCGCGCAGCACTGCTACCGGCTTCGGCCCGCGCGCCACAATGGTCAATTTTCGCAAGGCTTCGAAAAAACGTTCTTCCGGCGCACGCGAAGCCAGCACCCGCTGCAGATAGCGCGCGCCCACGCCGGTGAGGAAGATCAGCATGTCGAAATCACCGCGATACAGCCGTTCTCCGAAGGCGAATGCCTCGCCGTTGTCTTCGACGGGGACTTCCACCATTGCGGGCGCGACAAAGGGCTCGCCGCCTTGCATGCGGATCAATTCCGCCATTTCTTTTTCCCGGCGGCTCTCAAAGGCCAGGACGTTCGCGCCATGGAATGGCATCGTGGGAAATGGTAGCGCATCGCCACTTGCTTACGCGCGCGGTTCTGTTGGGTTGTTCTCTTTTTGGATGAGGGCGAGCCAGGCGTCGACGGTCATGCGCTGGATGGCCATGCCTCCGTATTTGCGAATTTCGTCGTTGCGGGTGGTCCAGGCGTATTCTTCCGGGACTCCGTTAGAGAAATAGAAGCGGCGATAGACCATTTCGGGCGGCGGCTGCATGGCGTTTCCTTCTTTGAGGAGCTGCTCGTTGGGCGGATGGAGCGTGGTGATGGTTTTGCCGTCTTCGATGGTGACTTCGATCCATTGATCGAGGATGGGAATTTCGCAGAGTTTTTTGGGGCTGTTCTGGCCTTGGAAGAGCGTTTCGGAGCGGGTCTTGATGCTGCAGAGGGCGAGGCGTTCGGCCTCGTGACGGTCGAGCCGGGCTTTTTCGGCGGAGAGATTGATTTTGTAAGTCTCTTCGGCGTGGCCGATTTCTTTGCGAATTTGCGTGCTGTTACGCACTGAGTTAGTTTCGAGGCGAAGCGTTTTTTCCAGTTCCTGCGCGCGGTTTTTCATGAAGGTTTCCAGTTGCGTTATGGCTCGGGCGGTGGAGCGTTCGGCTGCGGTTTTGTAGCGTAAGCGCGAGTTGATAATTCTTGTGCTGCTGATCGGTCCAGGTTACGAAAGAGGAACCGGCGAGATCCTGTTCCATTTCCGAATAGCGGCGTTCGTTGCGCAGCAGGAACCATTTTTCGAGGATCACTTTTTCGACTAATTCGAGTTCGGCGTCGTCTTGCGGCTGGTAGGTAAGCTTCCAGCGGTCATATAGATCTTCGAAATCCTGCCGGTTTTCGCCGGGAAGGATAAGGATGGTGGAGCGGCAGCCGTGCTTGAGAGAATTTTTCGAGGAGTTGGATTTACCTTCGAGCGAAGTTGGTCCGCCTGAACGATTCGGCTGGTCTGTCTGGCGATGTTTCGACATTGGTTTTCGTGCGAAGGATGGCACGGCGGCGTGCGGCGGAGAGGGGGAAGAGCGGGATAAGTGTTGGATTCGATTCGGGAAAAATTATTTTTGAAAATTGGGAAGACGCAAACGATCGTCCGCGCCACCAGGGGGTTTGGGGGTTTTACCGAACGAACTGTCGGTTGGGTTCGTTTCTTGTCGGGAGAATTAATGAGGAGCTTGGAGGGTCGATGGATAAGCCGTTCCGATCCTCCGCGCACCGCTTGCCACGGGAGGGAACGGTCGAAGCTGACGAGGATTGTCGTTGTACGGTTGACCATTCGTACACTTCTGTACGATAATAGAAAAGGTGACCAGCGCCGAGTTGCTCCGAAAGCTGAAAAGCGTAGCAAGGCAGCGCAGGACAACTTTCACGGTTGAGCCAGGAAAGGGAAGCCATCAGAAAGTTAGAGTCGGCGAAGCTCGCACTATCATTCCGATGCATGGCGCGGAACTGAAGACTGGAACGCTGAACGCAATTCTGAAAGACCTCGGCATCAGGAAAGAAGAATTATGAAAAATACGAATCTTTCGTACCCGGCGATCTTCAAGATGGAGGCGGAGGGCGGATTCAGTGTATCGTTCCCCGACTTTCCGGAAGCACACACCCAAGGAGAAACGCACGAAGAAGCAATTGAAATGGCGATCGATTGTCTGCACACCGCAATCGAATGGCGCCTCGAGGAAAAGCAGGACATTCCTGGTCCGAGCCGCTCGCGCGCCAAGAATCAGATCATCATTCCGGTAGCGCTGGATCTGGCCCCGAAGCTGGCGCTGCTACAAGTTATGCGCGAGCAGAACATCTCAAATGTAAAGCTTGCGCAAAAACTGCAGGTAGGCGAGACCGTAATTCGGCGTATGCTGAATCCCAAACACAAAAGCAAACCGGAGCAATACATCCGAGCGCTCGCCGCATTGGGAGAAGTGCCGCAGGTCAGGCTGATACATATCGCTCACGGTGCAGCGTTTTCTGACGGCGAAACGCGGCTAAAGGCCCTCAAGTCTCGCAGGAGACTTGCGCCGACGCGCCGGCCAGTGCGCGCCACGTAGGGAGCTGGCCCAGCGCTAAGTTGACGAAGAACTACCCGGTAAGCTCCGCGGCTTCGCTCTGCATCGCTGCAGCGCCTGGCGCACAAGATCGGAGACCGTACGGCCAAGGCTCTGCTTGCGTTCTTGCGCAATATGCCTGGCGACCCGTAGAACGTCTTCGTGCAGATCGAGTGTCGTCCTCATGGTTTGGTTTTTACCTTGGGCTGATGTTTTGACGTCAGGATGACGGAACATCAAACGCCGCAGCTTTCGGGAGCTTCGGGCTGAAGCCGTTGGGCATTGTAGACTTCCTACAGCCGAGCTGATGGACTGATTGGCTGGCGTATGGATCGAGCCGCGGTGCGACAACTCCGCTTCGGTAACATTCCAAGCACCAGGCATCCTATTCCTAATAGGGCCACGCTGGCGGGTTCAGGGACTGGGTTGGTTGGCGTATTCGCGCCACCGCTGGGGCTGGAGGGATTCGAAGTCACTGAGGAGACCAGTGTGACGGTAGCTTGCTCTAAACTAACTCCAAAGTCTTGGCTGTACCCGAATGCGTTGGGAAATGCGCTTGAGGCAAAGCACGCTGCGGGGTCTAGCTCGACTACGGCGCCTTCACACATAAGTCCGCCCGGTCCGCTGGCGACGAAGTCGAGCGAACTGTTGCCACCGTTGATGTTGTAGGAAAAGAAGGGTTGCCCTCCGGTTGAAAGCGGGTCGATCGTGTCGAACACCGCAGTCGACGCGTTGGGCACGGTTAATTGGGCGGAGAAATGCGTCAGATCCGCCGCTTCAATCAGTCCGGATGGCTCAAGTGTTCCCGCAAAGGTTCCGGTTAGTATCACGCCGGTAAGCTGGCCGGTGGTTCCGTTCTCCCAACCGCCCTGTGTGAAATCAAAAGTGTCAATGGTGTCGGCGTTCATCGCGAATGATCCCAGGAGGACGGCCATTGCGGCCAAAGTGAAATTGCTGAACAAAGGTATGCGCATGTTTGAAGTCCGTTTTATGTGCTCACTCCTGTAAGCGCTGTTGCCGGCCAATTCCCCTCACGGACGCGCTTTTTTCGGGCGAGGCCTTCAAAGGACGGACTACCCGCCCCTGGGAGACCACTCGCGGACTTTCAGGCCCTACGACGCTCGCAAGGCGGCATTAGGCGAAAGATTCGAGAATTGTGCACTTACGGACCCAAGCGGAAAAGCCAGGCTGGGGTGTCGTGACAGGCCGGATACCTTAAATCTGAAGGGCCTAGTGGGGTGGGTAAGAATGGCCCCTGACTGGTACGTCCGTTTGATCCTAGTTCTATTACCTGATAAACTAAAAGCGCCCCAGTACCACCTGGAGCGCTTTTTTGATCTTTGATAAACCCGTTTTGGCGGGGACGGACGGCTACAGACAATACCATTCTAGCCCCTTAAGGGGATCCCTGTCAAGAAATTGGGCTAAAGGAAACTGGCTGCTCGATGTGTGTCTAGTCGGCAGCCCCAGCCATCCCCACTTTTTTGGGGGACTAGGAAAGGTTTTATGAATCAATTATTTAAGCCGGGTGATGAAGTTCCGCAATCCGGCATTTATCGAGTAATTCATGATTTCATCCATCGGGAAGAGCACGAAGTCACCGCAGTAATCGGTGAGCACTTCCCGCCGTGCAACCATTGCGGTCAACACCCACGCTTTACGTTGGTACAACCCGCGCACCATATCTCCACGCATGAACGATTTAGGAGAAAGGCGGCATAACATGAGGGCGGCTCACTTGCCGCCCTCATGTTGCCCCTGCGTCAAGTGCACAATTCTCAGAGATTCAGCGGGAAAAGCGGAAAATGCTGACTATGATTATCAGCAAATAACCTCGAAGAGGTGACGATCCGCGTTCAGAAAGGCTCGAACCCGATCGCCTCTGACACATCAAACAGTAACCGGACCTGCCCCTGGCGTGAGCGGTGCAGCACGTTCGGATTGACCTCCACGGCGCCGCGCTACTTCCGCGATTGACACGCCCTGCTGCAGCCGCCGTACGGCCGCTAACTTGAGCTCTTTCGTGAACTGCCTGCGAGACAATCCCATTGACTCAATTCTCCATTCGATGAATTTTGAGTGTTAGCCATTTGTCTCAAAATGGGGGCAAGTCCAAGTAGCACTGGCGGGACTTTGGCTCCGGTTTCAACACAGATTGAGCGCACACTACCTGATGGCAGGTAGCCAGAATCGCGCTATTATAAGAGGAATCGTGAGTAAGTTCTTGCTGTTTGTCTTGTGCGCGGCGGTTTTTGGCTCGGTTTCCGCTCGGGGGCAGGCTACCGATTCGAGTACGGGCGACAATTCTAAGAGCGTTTTTCTCGACAACCACCGGCCGCTTATTCAGCACAAAGAGAAGGCGCCCACCTCTCGCACGGTCACCGGCAAGGTGGTGGACGGGAACGGCCAGCCTGTCAAAGGCGCTATCGTCACGCTCACCAATACCAAGACGCACGAAAAAAGAGAGTTCTTTACCAAGGAAGATGGCGCTTATCGCTTTGAGGACGTAAGCTTCACGATCGACTACGAGCTTGCCGCGCAGCACAATGCTTTGCTGAGCGATAGGCGCAAGCTGAGCCAGTACGACCGTTCGCCTAAGGTGGTGCGCATCCTGCAACTCGGAACCGATTCGAAGGCTTCCACCGAATCCGCAAAAAAGGATTAGATGCTGCGGAGTTGCGTGCGTCTGCTCCCGCTCTGCCTTGCGGCGGTGGGACTGTTCGCGATTGAGCTGCATCAACCCGCGCCTCATTTCTCGGCCAAAACGCTGGATGGCGAAAAATTCAGCAGTGAATCGCTGAAAGGCAAAGTGGTGCTCATCGAGTTCTGGGCGACCTGGTGCCCGCCTTGCAAGAGCGATGAGCCGGCGGTCGAAAGCGTGATTCGGGATTTCCAGAAGGATGGCCTGGTGGTGCTGGCCGTCAATATGGGTGAGCCGAAGCGCAAGGTGAAGAAGTATCTCGAAAGCTCGCCGCGTTCCTCTAAGGTAGTTTTGGCGGAGGACACCACGCTGGCGGCTATCTGCGAGGCGCGCACTTATCCACTCTACGTACTGATCGATCGGGAGGGTAATGTGGCGGGCATCCAGCATGGAGCCGGGGGTGAAGGTTTGTTGCGCCGTCTGCTGGCTAAAGCAGGGCTGGGCTCCTAAATACCGGAGAAAAAGGGGACCGGCGGATCGATATAGCCTGGGATGACCATTCATCCGGCCCGAAATCTGCTTCCACTCCCGCCGCTTGAATCGATTGCGGCCGCGGCTGCTCCAGCGGTTCGGGTGAATGCCACGCCCAATCCGCCGCGGGATGTCCACACTGATGCCAGCGCTTCCGTGCTGGCCGGGATCGCGGCCGCGGATCTGGCAAAACTGAACGCGGTATTGGGGAGGCTCGAGGTATCGGAAGCCGGACAGTTTCATCCGCTCGATCGTGTCACTGCTCTCGCCAGGATCGAGGCGGACATGAGCCTCACGCGTGCGAGCCATTTTCTGGAATCGGCCGGCGTCAGGGCGCTGCCTAACTGGCAGACGCGGCCCGATGTGCTGCTCGCTACCGCCCAAACCCTGTTCGATACCGGAGGATACGCAAATTACGTTTGCTCGGCTTATCTTGCGCAGGCCATCGCGGACCAGTTGATCCGCACGCCGAACGCCGTGCCACTGGAGGCAGCCTCCCAACGCGCACTTCGGCGGAACGCGGAGAACGCTTGGGCCTCCATGCGCAAACGCGCGCGGTCTGTCACGGCCGTATTGTGGGTGCGGACGCCCCTGCTGCTGCTGTTGCTGATCTGGCTCGCGTTTGGGCTTATTGCGGGCCCAATCGCAATCGTGCTGCGGGATCTCTCGCCGCAGAATCCGCTGCTGTCCTGGCTCGATGCGTTTTATAGCTTTTGGGGAATTGGTTTTCTAGCCCTGGTGGGATTCGGTTTTTGGGCGCGATTGCGGAATGTCCGCTTCTGAGTTCGCATCTATGGGGCATGAGTCAAGATCCTATTCTTTCCCTGGTCGAGCAGCAGGAGTGGCTGGCCCCCGTTCAGCAGGTTGGCGAGAAGCTGGTCAAGAAAGCCTTCGAATCCGCCGGTGAAAATGCCCAGCCGATCAAGAACGCGCTGAACGGAGTATGGCTCGGGCACCCGCTGCATAGCGCCATCACGGATATTCCGCTGGGAAGCTGGACCACTGCCGCCGTTCTCGATCTGCTGGAAGGCGGAGGTCAGGACCAATATGCCGCCGGCGCGGACGCCGCGGTAGCGATCGGATTGGTGGGTGCGGCCGGCTCCGCTGTCACGGGTCTCACCGATTGGAGCGATACGCAAGGAAGTCCGCAGCGCGTGGGCGCGCTGCACGGGCTGCTGAACATTGCCGCGGCCACTCTCTACACCGGCTCCTATATTGCGCGGAAGAGACGGAATCGCGGGCTGGGCCGGGCTTTGGGTTTCCTCGGCTACGGAGTGGTTTGCGCCGGCGCTTATCTGGGCGGCGTCCTTGCGTATCGCCAGCGCATTGGCGTGGATCATAGCCCCGATCCCGATGACGATCTGCCGCGCGATTTCAAAGCGGTAGTAGCCGAAAGCGAGCTGGTCGAAGGGCAGGCATATAAAGCCACGGTGGATGGGGTCGATGTCTTTTTGCTGAAGCGCGGCGGCGAAATTTTTGCGCTGGCGAATCGGTGTTCCCATATGGGCGGGCCGCTGGCGGAAGGCGAAATTCATGGCGATACGGTCACTTGCCCGTGGCACGGTTCGCGCTTCTGCATGAAGACCGGGGAAGTGCTGGATGGCCCGGCGGTTCATCCACAGCCCAAGCTGGAGGTGCGGGTGGAAGGCGGGCAAGTGCTGGTTAGGCGAAGCAGTGAAGGCTGACTTTCGCACATCATCCTGTTTTCCGCGCTCGCCGCGCTAGATAGTGCCGATCGAGAGCCTGGCGGACAAAGGTTTTAATCACAGCCTGACGGCTGACGTTTAATTCTCCGGCAGCTTGATCGAGCTCATTCAACATCGAGGATGTGAAATCGACGTTTACCCGTTGCACGGGCTGGTGCATTTTTCCCGCATTCGTGAAGAATCGGGACACATTTTCACCTCTATCGGCCATCCGCGCGATTGATTCGGCGGAAGGAATTCTTTTGCTCTTACTGGTTCGCTTCATACAGTTCCCTTTCCTCGCGAGTTGCACGCCATAGGGTTACGAGATGGTAATACTCACCGAGCCGGTCCTCGCGGATCTCAAAGACAAGCGAATACAATTCCGCTTTGACCCAGCCGATAGCACGGTACTGCTCAGGGTCATCGGATCGCTGATCCTGATAATACGGGTGAGAGAAGATCGCTTGCGCTTCCTCGAAATCGACACCGCGGTTGGGATCTTTTCGCAGTGCCTCGCTTTTCGCTTTGCTGAAACGGAATCTCACCCTCACACTGGTATAGCAGATATACCACTTTGGGCGGGAAGTCAGCGGTAGCGGTAGAGGGTGACGCGCAGGATTCCGGGGTCGCGATTGCCGTGCAACCCAATGCTATTTCCTTGGCCGGTGTCGTCGCCTGCCAGTGTGCGTCCGCGAAGCCAGCGTCCGTCCTGAAAGCGGCCCTCCTCAACGGTGGCGAGGCCCGCGATTGGCGGCCCTGGCGTGTCGGGTGAGAACGTGATGCTTAATCCGCTGCCTGCCATGTAAAACTCATCTGGCGCCGCTGCGATGAAAATACCGTGAGGCGTGTGCGCACCAGTTCCCGACACAGTTAGCGTGTAATTCCCCAGGCGGATCTTTTGAGACGGCGTGAGCGCCTCCAACAGGACGCCGGCGACGCGGTCTTTGGGTTGGTTTTCCAGAATCAGCGGCGTAAGTTGCGAGAGGATGTCGTAGCTTCGAGCAAGCTGGGTTTCCGAAGCGGAGGCCTCTGGTGTGTCAATCCCAAATGGTGAAAAACCAAAGGCGTTGTGCTGTCCGACAGCGTAGAAAATGTTTGCCGCGCCTTGATCGCCGCCGATCGCCTCAGGTATGAACAGGGGATTGCCGGAGCGGTCGTAGGCGGCGCACCATTTCTTGAATTCAAAGTAGATATCGGGCGCGAGGAAATCCAGTTGTGGTGCGCCGGCCTTCCAGATATCCATCGAGTGCGGCAGCGGACCGCCGCTATTGTATTGTCCGGGTGCGTAACTGGGGCGGATAAGAGCGGCGTTGGCGTACATGGGCAGGTTGTATTCAGCCTTGCCCGCTTCCGCAACCTTGCCGATGTAGCGCGCGTACTGCCAAGCCATGAACAAGTCCTCGGTCTCCAAGCCTGAACCGAACACGGCCTCCCAATTTCCCGAGACTCGGAAGCCTGTGGCCTGCCACCTGGCGCGAAGCTCGGGATTCAGGGTATCCCGGTGGCGCTGTAAATAGCTCATCAATTCGTTTGGGACTTGCTGCGCGTATGCGGCGTCCGCCGCCGGCGAGTGGTCTCGCGCGTCGGGGATGACACCTACTTCGTTTTCGACTTGCACCATGATGACGGTGTGAGCGCCGCTATCGACTTCGCGGATACGCCGCATCAATGCCGAAAAAGCGCGCGCATCCGCATTACGGTTAGCCGCACTGAAGGGACTGAGGCGCTCCGTTCCCGAACCGTTCCGTAACTCGACGCGGGGGAAACGCTCGAAATCGCGCTTCACCCAATCGGGCGCATAGCTGGACCAGGTATTCTTCCAGCTACCGAACCAAAGCAACACGAGGCGAAGGTCCTGAGCCCGTGCAGCTTGAATAAGGCCGTCTACGAGCGTGTAGTCGAATTTACCCTCGGCAGGCTCGAGCAGCGCCCAGGAAACCGGCACAAGAACGGTGTTGAGATGCATGGCCTTGAGCCGGGGCCATATCGGCTTCATGTATTCCAGGCTGGTGGCGGAATTGTTGTGCAACTCGCCGGCCAAGGCTAAAAATGGTTTACCGTCGACGATCAGTTGCGTAGCGTTTCCGCGGCGTTCGAGGTGCGGCGCGCTTGAGACTGGCTGCGATTGAGCGCAGACCGGCACAGCAGCCAGTAACCATACCGTGGCCAGCAAAATGCCGGCTTGCCGAGCTTGGTTAGAACCGCAGATAGCCGGCCACCACCAGATAGCGCGGGGTAGATTGGGTTCCTGTGATGACGCCGAAGTTGTTATAGTTGGTCGCACCGTTGGCGCCCGTTGTCCAGCAACAGTTGGCAGTGCCCCCAGTTGTAGTACCGGGGTTCGCGAATATCGGGGTGTTCGTCAAGTTATAAGCTTCGCCCCGCAATTCGAAGTTGATCCTGCCTTCCTTGAAGGGAAAGATGCGGGAGATGCTCGCGTTCCAAGCGAACAAGCCGGGGCCAAACACGCCGCCGAGGTAATGGCCGGTCGTTCCAAGCACGTTGTTGGGGGGATTGGCGAAAGCCGCTCCGTTGAAATAAGGATGGCTGGGATCATGGCCGCCGTAAATCTGCACGACGGGATTAATCTGGTTGGCGCTGTTGGCTTGGCCGCCGGCGTTTAAGGTGGAGGTGGTACCGACGCCAAACGGTAGTCCGCTTTCGCGCGAAAGAGTGCCGGAGAGCTCCCAATTCCCGACGATATAGGAGGCAAACCCGTGATTCAGCCAGGTGTGTCCCCTGCCGAAGGGCAAGTCGTAGACGTAATAAAACTGAAAATTATTGGGCCGGTCAAAGCCAGATATTTGCTTGTCCAATGCGTAAGAGACCGGGTAGGCGCGCCAAATTGTGCCGTCATCGTTATCCCCGTTGATATTGTCGATCGCCTTAGAGAACGTGTAGCTGGCCCCGATGATGGATGAGCCGATGCGCTTTTTGACCGTTGCCTGCAGCGCGTTATAGGTCATGTCGCCGAACGGCTCGTAGTCGTTCAGGTCACTGGTGAGGTAGGGATAAAGTTGACGCCCGGCTGTGCCGCTACCAGGCGCCGCTCCATTGATGTTGACGCCCATGTCTATACGCACTCCGTGCGTTCCAACATATCCCACCTGTGCCAACAGCGTGGGGGAGAATTGGTGCTCAAGCGTGAAATTCCAGCTTTCGTAGTATCCGCGGTTGAAGTAGGACGGGAATGTCGAAGTGCTAGTGCTCGGCAGATAGGTTGTGGGGGAAGCGGTAGTGGATGGCTTTATGATGCCGACGGAAATATTCGGGAAGGTCGGAGAAGGAACACCGTCCGCGAGCGATACTCGCGTGGCCCCATCGGAGTTCGGCACGCCGGCATAGCTAACGAACTGATATGTGTTCGCCGGTTGATAAACCTGGTTCACAATCGCCGGATATTGATTGCGCTGATTCCGCATGTTGTCGGGATCGGTACTGATGCCGTAACCGGCACGAACCACGGTTTTCTCGGTAAGGCGATAAGCCGCGCCCAGGCGGGGACCAAAACCCTTCTTGCTGGCGGAAGAGTAGGCATTCCCGGGGACGCCGCCTTCGCCGCCAATGTAAATGTTATCCGTTGCGGGATCAAACCGGACCGCGCCGTAATGATCGTGGGAGTAGATGGGATAGTATTCCCAACGTAAGCCGTAGTCGAATGTCAACTTACTCGACACCTGCCAGTTATCCCGCACATAAAAGGCCCAGGTAGAAAACCGCAGCGCGATGGGATTGTTGACCTGAGTTACCTTGCCGGTCTCCGACGGAAAGCCGAGAAGGAATTGGGCCCACGAATTGGCGGGGAGATTATTGGGGTTAATGGCCGCGCCGCCTTTGAGCGCGGTTAACGAGCCGTCAAAGCCGAACGTTCCGCGAGCTGTACCGAAAGTTCCGCCTTGCGGCTGAAAATGATTCAGCGCAGAATGAACATACTCAAACCCCGCGCGAATGTTGTGCGGTCCTGTGATCTTGGTGGCGTTGAAATCGGTCGTGTATTGGTTGTCGCGAAATTGGAATGGGCTGCCGGTATTGGTGTTGCCGATGTTGGCGACGCCCGCGACCTGGAAGCCGGGAATGCCTTCATAATTCGGTCCGACGCCGTTGGTTCCGGGAATATGCAGCACGTCCAGCCCGTAATCGCCGTCTTGCGGATCGCCGTCGGCGCCGATGTTTTGCCGCGTGTAGCCGACATTGCCATCGAAAACCAGAGTGGGCGACGCAGTATAGGTAAGTCCAGCCGCGGCCACCTGGACGCGTCCGCCGGCATGGCCCGGATTACCGCCGTTGAAGGCATCACCGCCCGCCTTTCCTAGAACCAGCGGAGCGAAGATGTCCATGGGGGAAATGCTGTAGCGGCCCCAGAGCATGGCTTTATCGGTGGGATTGTAGTTGACTTTCCAATCGTAGCGATCCACGGTGTAAGTCGTGGAGCCGTAGGCATCGTAGTTGTTGACGTACTGGCCAGTCCTGGTCAAAGCCGGCAGAAGCGCGGTGAGAGTGGCGGACGCGGGAGCGATGCGGTTAGCCGGAATTACGTTGCCAGGGAACGGCGTTCGTCCGGTGCCATTGGCATTGCCGGTCAGCGGATCATAGATTGTTACGCCGGTGGCGCTGAAGTCGCCGCCGCGCATCGCCGCGGTGGGCAGCGTCAGATTCGGATCCGAAGCAAACTGCACCTGCCGTGTGCTCTCGTAAGACATGAACCAGAACAGCTTGTTCTTACCGTTGTAGATTTTGGGAATCCAGACGGGGCCGCCCAGAGTGAATCCGAACTGGTTCTGAATGTTCTTGGCGAGGCGGCCGGGGTGCGAGAAGTAGTTATTCACGGCGGAGAAATCGTTGTTGGTATTGCGCTCGAAGAAGGAGCCGTGCAACTGATTGGTACCGCTTTTGATCGCGACATTGACCGCCGCCCCACCGGCCATGCCCTGCTCGGCATCGTATGCATTGGTGCTGACATCGATCGTCTGGATGGCTTCGGGCGACGGCACGTAAGCAATGTTGACCGGGAGCCAGGGATACGCATCGACCGCTCCATCTATGCGAGTGTTGTCGGCCTGCGAAGAAGTGCCGTTCTGGAATACCGTGATGGCTCGCTGAGGGTTGCCGGCAGCAGAATTAGCTTCCCCGTTACCCGAGGGTGGCGTAGCCGTGCCGGGCTGCAAGAGCAGCAGCGACTGGAAGTTCTTGCCCTCCGTTCCGTTGTAGGGCAACTGCTCCACTTCGGTTTTGGAAATTACCGTATGGATGTCGCCCTTGTCGGTTTGCAGCACCACGGCGTTGGCCGCGACTTCCACCTTCTGGCTGACGGTTGAAAGTTGGAATTGCACGTCCACACGCCGAACGCCGTTCGCCTGCACTTGCACACCGGTCTCCGAAAAGGTCTGGAACGACGGGGCCGCAACGGTGACCGTATACAGCCCAGGTTGGAGATCGGTAAAGCGATAGACACCGTGATCGTCGGTCTTCGTTTCGCGCTTAATATTGGTTTCCTGGTCGAGCGCCTGTACGACAACGCCGGATACGGCCGCGCCAGACGGATCAGTCACGTTCCCAGTTAGCGAGCCATAGAGGACCTGGCCTTTGGCTGCGGACGCAGCGAGTACGAGGGCCAGCAAAAGCACGATGGGCAGGCTGCGAGACAACGAAGTGAAACAGGAGACCCCTTGGGTTTGCGATATCGACATAGAATGCTTCTCCTTGAAATACTTAACCCCTTGTGTACGGCCGGAGGCGTTGCGGGAAGGTCCTTCTGAAGCAATGAAGCGCTGGTTCAGATTGACTTGGGGCATTTTGTACGTGATTCGAACAATATACCGAATTCGTGGGAAAGTCAATCGTCCGATTGAGGGACCAAACTCGGTCGCTTACGCTTCCGGCTCGGATTCGGCGTTGATCGCGTGGTGAGGCGTGGGATGTTCACGTGGTAGTTTGTTTTTAACCCCAACTAAATGAAGATCAGGCAATCCATTTTTTTTGCTTCGGTTTTCTGTGGTGTGGCACTCGGTGCACCTTTCGATTGGGTCGGCTCCTGGGCCGCCTCGCAACAAGCGCCCGAGTTACAGAACTCGCTCTCGCCGGACGATCTACGCGACGCTACACTTCGGCAGATTGTTCACCTGTCGGTGGGAGGCCCGACGCTACGCGTGCATCTGTCGAATGCGTTTGGAAGCGCGCCGCTGCATTTGGCCTCTGTGCATATCGCACGCCCGGTCTCGACCTCGTCAGCCGCTATCGATGCTGGAACGGACAAGCCGCTCCGTTTCGATGGAAGCAGCGACGTTACGATACCTGCCGGGGCCGAGTTCCTTTCCGATCCGATCGACTATCCCGTGGCCCCTCTCAGCGATCTAGCGGTGAGTATGTATTTCGATACTCCGCCGAAGCAGCAGACCGGGCATCCAGGCTCTCGCGCCACTTCCTATCTGGCGCACGGCGATCTGGTTTCAGCCGCAGACCTGCCGGATGCAAAAAAAGTGGATCACTGGTATCAACTTTCCGGAATCGATGTAACTGCGCCGGAAGACGCCGCTTCGGTGGTCGTGCTAGGCGATTCGATCACCGACGGCCACGGCGCAACCACGAATGGGAACGATCGCTGGACGGATGTGCTCGCGCGGCGACTGCAAGGTGCGCCGTTTTCGCGCAACATCGGAGTTCTTAATCAAGGCATCGGCGGCAATCATCTTCTGACGGATGGGTTGGGACCGAACGCTTTGTCGCGTTTCGATCGCGACGTACTGGCACAAGCAGGCGCCCGCTACCTGATTGTGTTGGAGGGGGTGAACGATCTGGGTGGGCTGGCGCGCAGCGGCGAGGCTGGCGCCGCTGAACACGCGGCGCTAGTTCACAGCATCCTGGCTGCCTATGAGCAACTCATCGCGCGCGCACATACACACGGCATACAGGCAATCGGCGCCACAATCACGCCGTACACGGGCTCTAGTTACTATCACCCCGGACCCGTCGATGAGGCAGCCCGACAGAAGGTCAACGAATGGATTCGAGCTGCAGGGCATTTCGATGCGGTGATCGATTTTGACCAGGTGACTCGGGACCCTGCCCATCCCGACCGGCTACTGCCAGCGTTCGATTCCGGCGACCATCTTCACCCGTCTCCGGCAGGATATGCCGCCATGGCTGACGCGATTCCGATTGCCGCTATTCACGGCGCGGAAAGATTCTACCGGTCCGGCGCCGCAGATCGCCTTCACCTTCGACGATCTTCCCGCGCATGGCGATCTTCCTCCGGGTGAATCCCGGCTCGACGTTGCTTCACAAATCATTGAAGCCCTCCGCGCGGCCCGGCTGCCGCCAACATATGGGTTCGTGAACGGGGTGCGTATCCAAGAGCATCCTGAGGACGCCTCGGTTCTTCAGGCGTGGCGCAAGGCGGGAAACCCGCTGGGCAATCATGGCTGGTCGCATATGAATTTGAACCAGCACACCGTAGAAGAGTTCGAGAGTGATGTGACTAGCAATGAGCCGGTGCTGATTCGATGGATGGCAAACCAGGATTGGCATTGGTTCCGGTTCCCGTTTCTCGCCGAAGGCAACACGCCGGAAAAGAGAGCTGAAATCCGGCGGTTCCTTTTGCGGCGCGGATACAAGATCGCCGGTGTCACGATGAGCTTCAGCGATTACGAATGGAATGGCCCATACGCGCGCTGCAAGTCGAAAGGCGATGCGGAAGGCGTAGCGTTACTCGAGAAGAGTTATCTCGCTGCCGCAGAGGACAGCATCGCTTATTACCGAAGTCTCTCGAAGACGCTGTACGGCCGCGATATTCCGTATGTGCTGTTGATGCACATTGGAGCCTTCGATGCGAAGATGCTGCCCCGGCTGCTTGGCGTGTATCGATCCGAGGGATTTCAATTCGTGACGCTCACGCAAGCGGAAAGCGATCCATTCTATGCCGAGGATACCGATCTCAATCTTCCGCCTGGGCCTGATTCTCTGGAAGGCGTTATGGCGGAACGTCGCTTGCCTCTGCCGCCACATCCGGCGTTTGCTCCACCTGAGAATGTTTGCCGCTGAGCACGAATGTTAGTTTGAGGCTGAAGTGCCAGTCGACATTATTGTGGCGTCTCGCGAAGAGATCGATACGATTCAAAACCTCTGGCGCGAGTACTGGGATTCGTTGGGGCTCCCGGAGGACTTCCAGAGTTTTGCCGAAGAGCTTAGGATGCTTCCAGGCGCGTATGCTTTTCCGGAAGGACGGTTACTGCTTGCCCGAGTTCAGGGCGACGCGGCGGGGACGGCTGCATTTCGCAGGCTTAGCACAAGTTCGTGCGAGGCGAAACGCTTATACGTTCGGCCGGAATATCGAGGCAAAGGGATCGGGAGGTCTCTTTTGAATCGGCTGGTGGAAGAAGCGCGAATGGCCGGTTATCGAGAGATGTATGGCGATACGTTGACCTCTATGAAATCGGCGCTTCAGATGTATCGCCAGAGCGGCTTTTCCGAGGTGGCGCCGTATTCGCCACATCCCACGCCGGGCGCGATTTTTCTCAGGCTTTCTCTTTGAGGTCCAGGCCGAGGGTTGTGGACGGGGACACGCCTGCTACTCGGACTCGGGCAGGTTGTCTGAGCTTGCCCGGGGTGTCCCGAAAGTGGCTTTGTCTGGATGGAAGTACTTTCGGTACTGGAAACGCTCTCTGGAAAACACTCTAATAGAAAAATCAGGTGTAGAATAACTCTGTTTTCATTGAACCCTGGAGGGGTAAATGAGTATTCTCGATATCACATCTCGGCTGGCTTTGTGCTCTGCGGCATTGCTTACGTTCTGCGCCGGCAATCTGAAGGCTGATAACATCGCCTACGCGGGCTCGGATACAGGCGTGTTCGGAACCATGGACCTGAGCACGGGGGCGTTTACTCTGCTCGGCAATTCGACGCAGACTCTCGCCGGCATGGCTGTGGCCAACGGTTCGATTTTTGCTACCTCGTATCACGCTACTAACGGCACGTTATTCCAGGTAAATCCAGCGAATGGAAGCCTGACCAGCATTGGAGGGACGGGCATAGACGTCGATGACTTTGGTTCGACCACGAGCGGACTCTACGCAGTCAGTTTCGGGTCTGTGCAGGATCTGTATTCCATTAATCCTTCCACGGGGGCAGCGACACTGATTGGGCCCACTGGGATCGGCTACGGATCGTGGCGAGGACTGTCGACCAACTCGGGTACGCTTTACTTCGGTGATGGACCTGACCTTTATGTCTTAAGCACAACCACTGGCGCGGCAACGCTGGTAGGGGCCTTTGGCGGCTCGGCGGAGATGGGAGTGCTGCTCGCTGAAGGTGGCAACCTCTACGGAGGGGATGACACGAATCGCAGAGTGGACGTTATCAATATAAGCACGGGAGCTGCGACTGCTGGCCCGAGCCCCTCGTCAAGTTTTACTGGCTCCTTTTATGGCTTGGCACCTTATCCTGTTCCAACAGGGGCGGCGACGCCCGAGCCTGGAACGTGGGGCTTGTTAGCGTGCGGCATCGCAGGCCTGGCACTCCTTCGACGGCGCGCGTCATAACGCTTAGATTGGATCGGCTACTCGTATTTATAGCCCGATGATCAATTTTGAGCTGTGTACCTAAGTATCGGGTCAAATCACGCTGCCTGCCGCTCCCCCTGACGGTCGCGGTTCTGTTGGGGCGCGGCTCAGTTCAAGCAAACTGGGCTAAGACGGCGGTCAGGTCGTCCTGCTGGGGCGGCGTCGAGATTTTTCGAAAGAGCTGCTCGATGAACTCGGCCGGTTCGAGATGCTTTGTGTTTTGCAAAAAATGCTCGAGGCCTTTCTGCCCGAATTCCTGGCCGTCGGGTCGGGCCGCTTCCAGAATGCCGTCGGTGTAGAGGAGCAACTTGTCGCCAGGCTCAAAGGGCACGGAGAGGTTTGCGTAGGTTGCTTGCGGAAATGGGCCGAGGAAGAGTCCGTTCTCGGCAAGCGGCATAACCTCGCCGGTTTGCCTTCGAAGCAGCAGAGCGGGTGGATGTCCGGCGGCGGCATAGGTGACAGTTTGTGCCTCAGTGTCGAGGGCGGCACAGGCAGCGGTAACATACTGGCCTCCGAGGCTTCCGCGAAGCATGGCATTCAGCCCGGCGAGAATCTTTGCCGGATCGTGTGCCTGTTCGCGCTGGGCCTCGAAGCAGACCTTCAGCATGGAAGCGACCAGCGCGGCCGGAATGCCGTGTCCGGAAACATCGGCTACCAGAATCGTCAGGGATTTCTCGCCGGTTTTGAGGAAGCCGAAAAAATCGCCTGCGACGGAGGTCATCGGCTGGTAGCGGGTTGCGAGGCGCAGGCCTGGGAAATCCGGCGAGGAGTCAGGGAGGATTGAACTTTGGATACGTCTTGCGGTGGTTAGTTCCTGTTCGACTTCGGTTAGCTTCCGCTCGCGGGCGACAGCGTGCCGGGACGCCGTGAAGCCGAGCCCACCGAGCAGGACGAGAAAGCCTATCGGCTCGATATCGATTCCGCCGGGCTGAATGCCCTGATTTCTTAGCAGGACTAAAAGGCCGAATACGATGAGAGGCCATTTCAGGCCTTTTGAAAAGGAGTCCGGGCGCTCGCGCCGGAAGACGATATGAAGCAGAATCAAGAGAGTTCCGGCCATGACAAGAATGCCGTTTGCGGGATCGATCCAGTGCGATCGAGGCCCAAATAGGGTGGCAGGGATGGCGACGAGAGCAAACAAAACCGCAATCCAAACCCAGGCCGATATCGATTTCTTCCAACCGGAGCCGAGCAGTTCGCGAGCAAATAACCCGAACGGAATTGAGATCACATACGTGAGACAAAGAGAGCACAGGAGAACGTCCCGATGGGGACCGCCAATCGCTACATGGACCAGACCGTTCTTAAGGAAGAGGCGACTGGCGTACAGAATCGAAAGAATACCCAGCCAGAGCAGCAGGCGGTCGCGAGAGCGAAGCCCTGCCAGCGCGAGCGAGGCAATGCCCGCGATAAAAACGACGCTGGCGATGCCGAAAAACGGAAGATTGAGACGTATGGCGGTTTGGACGATGTGGAGGGGGATGGAATCCGGGGTCACCGAAGCCAGCCTATCCTAGAGGCCAAAGCGGGGTCTCCGCTTGCTAAACTGAACGTTTAACCACACGTATAATTATGAAATCCATCTTCACCTCAGAATCCGTCACCGAAGGCCACCCGGACAAGATTGCGGACCAGGTTTCCGACGCCGTTTTGGACGCTGTACTGGCCGACGATCCCAGCGGCCGCGTCGCTTGCGAGACCCTCGTCACCACGGGCATTTGCATAGTTGCGGGCGAAATCACCACCGGAACGTATGTCGATGTCCCCAAGCTGGTGCGAGGCGTTATCAACCATATTGGCTATACCGATGCCGCGATGGGATTCGATTGCAAGACGTGCGCGGTGGTGAATATGATCCAGGCGCAATCGCCGGATATTGCGATGGGCGTCGATACCGGCGGCGCGGGCGACCAGGGCATGATGTTCGGCTTCGCCTGCAATGAAACCGCAGAGCTGATGCCGCTGCCCATCATGATGGCGCATAAACTGGTTCGCCGGCTGAGCGAATCGAGGCGGGAGGGCCAGTTGCCCTATCTTCGCCCGGACGGCAAGAGCCAGGTGAGCGTCGAATACGTGGATGGAAAGCCGAAGCGCATCGATGCGGTGGTGGTTTCGACGCAGCATGATGACGATGTCACGACCGAGCAGCTCCGCGCAGACATCAAGAAATATATCGTCGATCCCGTGATTCCCTCCGCCATGGTGGATTCGCGGACACGGCTGCACATCAACCCCACCGGGCGATTCGTGATTGGCGGTCCGCACGGCGATACGGGTCTGACAGGCCGTAAGATTATCGTCGACACCTACGGCGGCATGGGACGGCACGGCGGCGGCGCGTTTTCCGGCAAAGATCCGACCAAAGTGGACCGCTCGGCTTGCTACATGGCGCGCTATGTTGCCAAGAACCTGGTAGCTTCCGGGCTGGCCAAGCGCGCCGAAGTGCAGCTCGCCTATGCCATTGGGGTCGCGGAGCCGGTCTCGGTAATGGTTGACAGCTTCGGGACGGGCAAACTGGACGATGCGCGGCTGGCCGAGATCGTGCGCGAAACTTTCGCGCTCACTCCCGCGGGCATGATCCAGCATCTGAACCTGCGGCGTCCGGTTTATCGGCTTACCGCGGCTTTCGGACATTTTGGACGAACGGAAGACACCTTCACCTGGGAAGCGACCGATAAATCCGAGGCGCTGCGCGAGAGTTCCCAGCTCGCCACGGCGGCCGTTTAGCCGGAATCAAAGTGGCAGCCACAGCCGATTGCAAGCGCTCGGTTGAAATCGAGATTCCGCTGGAAGAAGTAGAGCGGGCCAGAGAGCGCGTTACCAATTCCATCAAGCAGCGTGTGCGTCTTCCGGGCTTTCGGCCGGGCAAGGCGCCGGTGGGCATGATTCAATCCCGCTTTGAAGGCGAGATCCGACACGAAATTCTGGAAGCGCTGGTTCCGCAGGCTTTTCGTCAGCGCGTCGAGAAGGAAGAACTGAAGGTTGTCGGGACGCCCGATGTTTCAGACCTTCAGTTCGAGCCTGGGCAGCCGATCCGTTTCAAAGCGCAATTCGAAATCGCGCCCGAATTTGAGCTGGGCGAGTATCGCGGCATTCCGGTCAAATACGAAGAGCCCGCGGTGAGCGACGAAGAGGTTGACCAGCGCTTGGAGGCCATGCGCGAGAACAAGGCCGAATATCCCAATCTGGACCCGCGCCCCATCGAGAGCGGCGACTATGTTCTGGTGCATTTGAAATCGCTCGCCGGTCTGGCGGAGCCGCTTGATCGCGACGTGCAGATCCATGTGGGAGGTGAAGACACGCTTCCGGCTTTCAACGAAGCGCTCACGGGGATGACTCCCGACGAGACGAAACAGGCGGACGTCACGTATCCGGAAGATTACGCGCAGGAGTCGCTTGCCGGAAAAACAGTTTCTTTTGAACTCACGCCGAAGTTTCTAAGGAGCAAAGAATTGCCCGCGCTCGATGATGAGTTCGCGCGCGACCTAGGGGATTATCAGACACTCGACGAGCTTAAGGAAGCGGTTCGCAAGACGATTTTCCACGAAAAGCAGTACGCCGCCCAGCAGACCGCGAAGGAAGAGCTGATCGACAAGCTCGCGGCCGACGCCGATTTCGCGCTGCCCGAAGCTTATGTCGACCGGCAGATTGAAAATCAGGTTCGGATGCAGATTAGTAACCTGACGGGGCGCGACGTGGATCCGAGCACTTTAAATCTGGATTGGACGAAGCTGAAGGAGACGCAGCGCGACAAGGCCGTTCGCAATGTGAAAGCTTCGCTGCTGCTCGAGAAAATTTCCGAGCGGGAGAGTATCCATGCCACTCGCGATGAGGTGGATCGCGAAGTGCAGCGCATCGCGCGCCAGCAGCACGAGCCGGTGCCGGTGACGCGCGCGCGGCTGGAAAAAGAAGGCACGCTGGGCCGCATTGCCGACCACATCCGGACTGAAAAGACGCTGCATTTTCTTTTCGAGCAAGCTCAGAAGAGCGCTTAGTGACGCGCGTTTTGCTGCCCGTTGTGCGCGTTTAAGTTCTGATCATCCGCAAAAACTGGGCAGGCAAACGTGCGCTCCCGGTGCCGACAGTACCCAAAACTGCGAAACGTTATTCGTCTCGCTCGCAAAAGGGCGTATCAAAACGTGATAAACGCGTTCGTGCATTTCAATCGGCACTTCGGAGTTCAAGAATGAAAACCAAGGCAATGTGGATAAGCTGCATTCTGGCGGCGCTGTTCTGTGGCCCCGCGGCCAATGCGTCCCTCGATATTACGCTCGAACAGGTGGGCGCGAATGTGGTCGCCACCGGCAGCGGGACGGTATCTCGCTCTGATTTCGCGGCTTATCCGGGATTTTCCCAGTCGAGCACTTAATCGAAGCTACGGTGGGGCCAATCGAAGGCGCGCGTGACTCACTCAGGTGGAGGCGGGGAAAATCCTCGGCATCCGGCAGCCGCACGAGTGCATCATCTCGATCGAGCGCTTAATCGAATTTCCCACCGCGATGGGGCAAGATGTCGAGATCACGATTAGGCGCTACGCGCAAAGATCAGGGCCGCTTGTCCTGCATCGTCTCCGGAAGCGATTGCCGGAGCAATGTAGATGGGCACGGCCCCCGCACTTCAATGATCAGCAGTTCTATGATTAGAGTCGAGAGTGAAAATAATCTCAGCGCGCATAACCGATAGGAGGCACAATCATGCAAGACGGTTTGCAAAAGCCGGAGCGCCGTAATTTTCTGAAATCGACCGCGATTGCGGCGGGACTTGCGACCGCATCGTCGGCGCGAAAAATTTTGGGAGCAAATGACCGGATCCGCATCGCCGTTGTGGGCGTACGAGGCCGAGGATGGGATCACGTCAAAGGCTACAAGCCGATTCCGGGCGTTGAAATCGCCTATTTCTGCGATGTCGATGAAAACGTCCTTCGCAAGCGCCTGGCCGATGCCGAAAAATTGGACATCCCAAAACCGCAGACGTATGTGGACGTTCGCAAGCTTCTGGAAGACAAGAACGTGGATGCGGTTTCGATTGCGACGCCGAATCACTGGCACTCGCTGATCGGGATCTGGGCCGCACAAGCCGGCAAGGACATCTACATTGAAAAGCCATGCTCGCATAACTGGTGGGAAGGCCGCCAACTGGTTCGCGCCGTCGATAAATACAAAGTGATTTGCGAGCACGGAAGCCAATGCCGCTCCAGCGCCGCGATTCTGGACGCGATGAATCAGATGCGTTCCGGTCTGATCGGCGACGTTTACATGTCGCGTGGTCTTTGCTACAAGTGGCGCGACACGATCGGCCACGCTCCGCAGGAACCCGTTCCGGAAGGCGTCCATTATGACCTGTGGACCGGGCCGGCGCCGCTCAAGCCGTTTACGCGGAATCGTTTCCATTACAACTGGCACTGGATCTGGGATACCGGTAACGGCGACTTGGGAAATCAGGGCATTCACGAAGTCGATTTGGCGCGCTGGGGTCTTGGGGTGACGCTACCCGACAAGATTACGGCGATCGGCGGCCATGTCTTATTCGACGACGATCAACAGACGCCCAACATCCTGACTGTCGCCTATGAATTCAAGACGCCAGAGGGCAAAACCAAAGTGATGAACTTTGAAGTTCGCGGCTGGATGACGAACCACGAAGCGGGAATCGGCACTCGGGAATTTTCGGGCGGCGGCGTGCCCGAGGCGGGATTGAAACCGGTGTCTTTCTCGCCGCAGGCCCCCCAGGCGAAAAATACATTAGGCCCCGCCTCCCACAAACCGGGCACTATCGGCAATTTATATTACGGCTCTAAGGGCTACTTGGCTATTGCCGATTACAACTCCTACAAATCGTTCCTAGGTTCCGACAATGAACCGGGGCCACAGAGTCATCTGCCTTTGAAGAACGAGCACTTCGTCAACTTTATCGACTGCGTGCGCAGCCGCAAGGCAGAGGATCTGCATGCACCCATTCTGGAAGGTTATCTCTCGACCACACTGGTACATCTGGCGAACGCATCTTACCGGCTGGGCCGTACTATCCACTTCGATCCGCAAACTGAATCGGTGATAGGCGATTCGGAAGCGACCGAACTGCTGAAAGGGACTTACCGCGCTCCGTATGTTGTTCCGGAGCAGGTTTAATTTCGAACGACTCTGCGCCGCAGGAACGCTAGTCCCAATAACGCGCTTCCCGCGAGAAACAGGCTGGCCGGCTCGGGAACACCCGCGAGCTGGCCGCGTATTTCTCCGCCCGGAACGTTGGCTGGTGTGAATGTTGACATAAGCCATGCCGCCGTTCATTCCGGCTAACAAAGCGTTCTCGGCGCTGGCCGCTGTTCCGCCGTTTGCTGTCAGAAATGCGGACTCGTACACCGCTGAGTCCGTTAAATCGAACGTGCTTGTAAATGTGCCGCTCGTGACGCCCGTTTGAAAACCGGTGAACGGAAGCGCAACGCCCGCGTCGGTTCCGAGCGGCGCGCAGCAGTGAATGTGTGCGGCAGTATCAGCCGAGCTTAACGAATGGAACATAACGGAGACATCCAGCGTGTTGCCTGCGAGCGTGAGCAGCACGGACCCGGCGCCCGCAGATGTATTGGGCGGCACCTCATTGGCGCCAGAAAGCGAGGTTGAAAAAACTGTTGCCGCGGGAAGAGAGACCGCGAGAACCAATCCGAAGGCGGCAGTAAAACTTGCTCGAACAAACGTACGCATATGCCCTCCTGAGGTATGCACACGATAGACGCCTTCAGAGTTAAAATCGAACGCCTGGTTTTTCGGCTCAGTAGAAAAACGGGATCAACTTCCGCGTTCGGCTCGCATAACTATCGAACGCCGCGCCATAGCGATCGTGCAGATGGGCATCGAGCATTGGGATGTTCACGAACACGAAACCTGCCAGCATCAACAACGGGATCACAGCCGCAATCCACGCGCCTGAAATCAGGCACAATCCCAAAAACAAGAGTAGATCTCCAAAATAGTTCGGATGTCTGGAATATCGGAATAGTCCTTGCGTGTAAAGCCGCGCGGAATTGCCGGGCCGCTGTTTCCACACGTGCCGAGTGTACTCCGCATACGAGTTCATCCAAGATCCAAAGAGATATAGAATCACGCCGATACTCGCAACTAGACCAAAGGCTTCCGGGTTTGTGCCTCCGGCGATTGCCAGCAGAAGGTAAATGCATAATATCCAGGGGACTATTGTGAATGCTTCCTTCCAGCCCACAGCGCGCTTCAGAAAAACGAACTGCGTGAAGAGAATTCGCACATAGTAAATGGACAGCCCGGCAGCGAGACAAAACCTGCGGACGATATCTCCGGGTGTCCAGGTTCGACCGAACCAGCGGCCCACGATTTCGAGGCCACCGCCAACGAGTAACCACCACACCAGCGCAACTCCTACAGCCGCAATTGCAGCCATCATCAGCCGCGGCGCGCGGGAAGGATCGCGCAGTTCATACATGCTCTGCTTGTCCATAGAAGGCTTTAGCTAGCCTAGGAGTATTTTAAAAACTCCCAAACTCTTGGATCGCGGCAGGCGAAAGGGCCTGTCCCACACAATGGTTGCTATGAATACTGCGGGGAGGGAATATGCGCGCATTGGTGCAACGCGTCTCAGAAGCAAGCGTCACCGTCGACGGGTCGGTTAGCGGGCAGATCGGAACAGGATTGTTGGTGTTAGTAGGTATCCGGTATGACGACACGCGTGCCCGCGCCGAGCAATTGGCTCAAAAAGTGCTCCACCTGCGTATCTTTCCGGATGAAGAAGGTAAGATGAACCGGAGTTTGCTCGAAATATCGGGCGAATTGCTCGTTGTATCCCAATTCACACTGTATGCGGATAGCAGAAAAGGAAACCGGCCGTCGTACTCCGATGCGGCAAATAAAGAGCTGGCGTACGAACTCTATTCGTATTTCGTGGACCAGTGCCGGAGGACTGGAGTGCCGGTCTCGACCGGCGTTTTTCAGGCCCACATGCAGGTGCGCTTAGTAAATGATGGGCCTGTAACTATTCTTTGCGGGTCGGAAGAGTAGAAGAAGTTGCTGCAAATTTATTTGTTATGTGTTAGTAAGTAGAGATATATGGCAAAACAGTCAACGCCCAGTAAAGAAATTCTGGAAGCGGCACTTCACGGATTGGAAGCGCAAAAAGAGAAGCTAGACGAACAGATCTCAGAAGTTCGCAGCATGCTAGGAGGCAGGCGCGGACGGCCTTCCAAAAAAAGCGGCGGCGCAACGAATCGAACTCCGGCAGCCGGCGCTCGAAAGCGGCGGCCGCTCAGCGCCGAAGCGCGGAAGAGGATTGCAGCCGCCCAGAAGAAGCGTTGGGCTGCGTTCCGAAAAAATCAGCAATAACGATTTACAGGCGAACTGCCGGGCGTTGTCCCGGGGGATTTCGCCGCGCGCCATTAATCGCCCCAACCGGCTGAGAGTACTGGCCGCAGGTGCCAGTAACTGGCTGTGTGCATCATTGAGATATGGTTGTCGGGATGGGCACCGATATGGCGGAGGTGGGGCGTATCCGCCGCAGCATCGAGCGCTATGGCGAGCGCTTTTTGAATCGCGTTTACACCGAAGCGGAACGCGCGTACTCCTCGAGTAAAGCGAATGCGGCGGAACGTTATGCGGCTCGTTTCGCGGCTAAGGAAGCCGGCATGAAAGCCATAGGAACGGGCTGGCGGCACGGGGTTCGCTGGCAGGATTTCGAGGTGTTCAATGAGCGCTCCGGAAGGCCGACCCTGCTGCTGACTGGCGTGGCGCGGGAGGTGGCGGACAAGCTGGGCGTCGGGCGCATCTCGCTTTCACTGACACATACGGCCGAGATGGCGCTGGCTATTGTGATTCTGGAGAGCGAGGAGTGGCGGAGCTAAGACGCGGATACGCAGCTAGCCGCGGCCGGAAGATGCTGCTACGGAACGGGCCCGGAGCTGTGCGTCTTCGAGCCGCTTGGTTTCCTGATAGGTGAAGATCATGCGGTGAATCACCGTTAGATTGCCGAGCACCGCGATTACCCATAAGACCGGGGCCATGCGATCGAACAGCGCGCCGATGATCAACAGCACGATACGCTCCGGCCGCTCGAGGAAACCGACCTTACAGGTGGGAATCAAGTTCTCCGCGCGTGTTCGCGTGTAGCTGATCATCACGGCGGCGGTCATCACGATGGCGGTCAGAACCACGTACGACGGCCGGTTGATGGTGCCGTAATAAACCAGCAGGCCGACGAGCAGGGCGAGATCGGAATAGCGGTCCAGTACGGAATCGAAGAAGCCTCCGAAGCGCGTGACCTGATTGGTAGCGCGCGCGACCCGTCCGTCCACCATATCGAATAGCCCGGCGAAGATGATGACGAATCCGGCGGTCCGGAACCTGCCGAACGCGAGGAAGCCCCCGGCCACCATATTGATGACCAGCCCGAAGAAAGTAAGAACGTTGGGGTTGATCTTGGAGAGCGCCAGCCCCTTTACGATCATCCGGATAATCTTGTTCGAAGCGACGCCGATGGCACGGGTGTAAGTCATTCGTTAAACCTCACGAAGCGGCGTTATCGTGTATCGTCTTCAGGGTGAGAATCTCCATTTCCCGGACACCATCCGGAATCTGAATCCGGACCGTGTCGCCTACGCGCTTGCCAAGCAGGCCGCGGCCAATCGGCGAACTGGTGGAAATCTTGCCGCTTGCGACATCAGTCTCTTCGCTCGTGACCAGGTTATAAGTAACTTCTTCATCTTTCTTGAGGTCCAGCACGACGACTCGCGAGCCAAGCCCCACACGATCGTGCGGGATCTTGGAAAGATCGACCATTGAGAATTCCCGGAGGCGAGCTTGTAGTTGCCCGAGCCGCGCGCTGACCCAGGCTTGCCGCTCCTTGGCCGCGTGATACTCAGCGTTCTCGCTCAAGTCGCCATGCGCGCGCGCCTTAAGGATCTCTCGCGGCAGCTCGGTACGGAGTTCGTAATCGAGCGCCGCGATCTCGTCCTGCAGTTTCTTTTTCAGTTCCTCCATGCGCTTACTCTATTATATGGAAGTAGTTGCAGCCCACCGCTTTGGTCTCCTCGACATAGCATAAGTCGAATTGTTACAATGATCTATAGAGGAAACAGACGAGTCCGCCATGGCCAACAAACCGGCATTTGCCCAAGGCGCCCAAGTCGAGCACGGGAAATTCGGGCTCGGTTCGGTGCTTTCTTGTAACGACGAATACATAGTAATCAAATTCGATGATCATGGCGAGAAGAAGTTTGTCACGCCCATCGTTTTACCGGCTTTGAAGAAAAGCGACCGGCAGCCGCCTGTTGAGAAAAGGCGCGCGAGCCGGAAAAAAGCGGCGGCACCGGCGGCAAGCGGCGGTTAGTCTCGATTTTACGAACCGTTGAATGAAGGTCGGCATTGTAGTTTTCCCTGGAAGTAACTGCGACCACGACGCATGGTACGCGGTTTCGGAAAATCTGCACCACGCTGCCGAATTTGTTTGGCACGATTCCACATCGCTGGGCGCAGTAGATGCCGTCATTCTGCCCGGCGGCTTTTCCTACGGCGATTATCTGCGCTGCGGCGCGATTGCGAAGTTTTCCCCCGTAATGGCCGCGGTGCGGAAGTTCGCGCGCGAAGGGGGACCGGTGCTGGGCATCTGCAACGGATTTCAAGTGCTGACGGAAGCTGGATTGCTGCCGGGGGCGCTGGTGCGCAACGAGAATTTGCGCTTCGTGTGCCGCACGGTTCCGCTGGAAGTGGTTTCGACCGATTCTCCCTTTACGCATAAGGCGGCGAAGGGACAAACGTTGAAACTTCCAGTAGCGCATGGGGAAGGTTTTTACGTTGCCCGCGAAGAGGTCCTCGACCGGCTGGAGGCGGAGGACCGTGTGGTGCTTCGCTATCGCGAAAACTGCAATGGATCAATGCGAGCCATCGCGGGGATTTTGAACGAAGAACGTAACGTGATGGGAATGATGCCGCATCCCGAGCGGGCCTCCGACGCGCTGATGGGCGGAACGGACGGTCTGGTAATTTTAGGCTCGATGGTTGCAGCCGGTGTTGCAGTTTCCAATTCATGAACCAGATCACGGCTGAAGCGATTGCCGCTCATCAGCTTACTTCTGAGGAGTATCAGAAGATTTTAAGCCTGCTGGGACGCGAGCCGACGTTTACCGAACTGGGCATCTTCAGCGTGATGTGGAGCGAGCACTGCTCGTATAAGAGCACGCGCATTCACCTGAAGAAGCTGCCTACGGAGAGCGAGCGGGTGCTGCAAGGACCGGGCGAAAACGCAGGCATCATCGATATCGGCGACGGGCTGGCGATTGCTTTCAAAATTGAATCCCACAACCACCCGAGTTTTATCGAACCGTTTCAGGGAGCGGCGACCGGGGTGGGCGGCATTCTGCGCGACATCTTCACGATGGGGGCGCGGCCGATTGCGGTGCTGGATTCGCTCCGCTTCGGCAAGCTGGACGATCCCGAGACGGGCGCGCGCAACCGGCGCATTCTGGAAGGCGTGGTTTCCGGGATTGCGCATTATGGAAACTGTTTCGGCGTGCCGACTGTGGGCGGCGAATGTGTTTTCGAAGCGAGCTACGACGGCAATCCGCTGGTGAATGTTTTCGCGCTGGGCGTTTTTCGCCACGACGAGATTTTCTTCGGGCGGGCGAGCGGCGTCGGCAATCCGGTTCTTTATGTGGGCGCAAAGACCGGGCGCGACGGGATACATGGAGCGTCGATGGCCTCGGCGGAGTTTACCGAAGAATCGAAGCAGAAGCGGCCGAACGTGCAGGTGGGCGATCCGTTTATGGAGAAGCTGCTGCTTGAGGCGTGTCTCGAAGCGATGAAGACCGGCGCGGTAGTGGGCATCCAGGACATGGGCGCGGCCGGGCTGACGTCCTCCACCTGCGAGATGGGAAGCCGCGCGGGAACGGGCATCGAAATCGATTTGCAGTATGTGCCGCAGCGCGAGCCGGAGATGACTCCTTACGAGATCATGCTTTCCGAATCGCAGGAACGCATGCTGCTGGTAGCCGAGCACGGACGCGCGGACGAAGTGGTTCGTGTATTTCGGAAATGGGGATTGGATGCGGTTCAGATTGGGGTGGTGACGGCGGACGGCCTGCTGCGCGTGAAACATCATGGCGAGATTTACGCCGAGATTCCAAACCCCGCGCTGGCGGACGAAGCGCCGCGCTACGATCGCCCGTTCACGACGCCGTTACGCAACGCGCCGCTGCATGGACCCGATGTTCATAGCGCGGATTTGACGGCGGATCTGAAGGCGCTGCTGTCATCGGGCGATCTGTGCTCGAAGCGATGGATTTGGGAACAATACGATTACCAGGTTCGAACGAATACGCTCGCCGGTCCGGGAGCGGAAGCGGCGGTGGTACGGATCAAGGGGACGAATACGTCGATTGCCATGTCGCTCGACGGCAACGGGCGATACTGCGCGCTCGATCCGCGGGAAGGAACCAAGTTGATTGTGGCGGAGTGCTGCCGCAATCTATCGACGGCCGGCGCGCTGCCGATTGCGACCACGAATAATCTGAATTTCGGTAATCCGGAGAGGCCGGAGATCATGGCGCAGATCGTGGAATCGATTGAGGGGCTGGCGGAAGCTTGCCGCTTTTTTGAAGTGCCGGTGACGGGCGGCAATGTGAGTCTGTACAACGAAACGCTAGGCGCGCCGATTGTTCCGACGCCGGTGGTGGGCATCGTGGGAACGCTAGAGACCGCGCCGCCGATTCCGATCTGGTTCCAGCGAGCGGGACTTCCGGTGATTTTGCTGGGCGGATTGGGGAATCCGGATTGCCACGAATTGGGCGGAACTCAATATGCCAAAGCGATTTACGATTTGCTATGGGGCGAAGCGCCGCGGCTCGATATGGATTATGAGAAGCGCGTGCAAACTACGATTCGGGAATTAGTGCGGGAGCGGGCAGTGGAATCGGCTCACGACCTGGGCGAGGGCGGATTAGCGGTGGCGTTGGCGGAATGCTCATTCGGACCGGCCAATGTGGGCGCCGCGATCGATCTCGACTCCGATTTGGAGCCGGAGCTGCTGCTTTTCCATGAGGGTCCTTCGAGAATTCTGGTTTCTACGGCGACGCCCGAGCGAATTTTCGCGGCGGCGGATAGAAATGGCGTCCAAGCGGTCCCAATTGGCGTTACACTCGATTCGGGAGTGACGATTCGCAATCGGAATCGGGTTCTGATCGACAGCCGCGTAGCGGAGTTGAAGAACGTCTGGAGCGGTGCTCTGGAACACCTGCTCGATAATCCAGTGCTGGTGAACACCAATGTTTGACAAGCTCCACGAAGAGTGCGGAGTGTTTGCGCTCTACGGGCATCCGGAGGCCGCAAACCTGGTCTATCTGGGCTTGTATGCGCTGCAGCATAGAGGGCAAGAGAGCGCCGGCATGGCCTCGAGCGACGGGCGCAAAATTCATAGCGTTCGCCAAATGGGCCACGTCGCGGATATTTTTACGCCGGACGTGCTGAATCAGTTGCCGGGCAGTCTGGCGATCGGCCATACACGGTATTCGACTGCGGGCGATACTACGCTGCGCAACGCACAGCCGCTATCGGTGGCGTGCAGCAAAGGGCAAGTTGCGGTAGCGCACAACGGAAATCTGACCAACGCGATTGAGCTGCGGCGGGACCTGGAAGCGGACGGCTCCATTTTTCAATCCACCAGCGACACGGAAGTGATTCTGCACCTGGTGGCGCGGTCGCGCGAGCGAACTTTGTCCGGCGCTCTGCGGGATGCGCTGTTGCAGATTGAAGGCGCTTTCTCGCTGGTCTTTCTGGCCGAAGACCGGATTATCATTGCACGCGATCCGCACGGATTCCGACCGCTCGCGATGGGACGGCTCGAGATTCCAGGCGAGCGCGACGCGATCGTCTTTGCTTCGGAAACCTGCGCTTTCGATTTGATCAGCGCGACGTATACGGGAGATGTCGAACCGGGCGAGATGGTGATCGTGGGTCCGGAAGGAATCACGCGCGAGCATTACACCACCCCGGAAGCACCGGCGCACTGCTCGTTTGAGCATGTTTATTTTTCGCGCCCGGATTCGGTGGTGTTCGGAAAGCCGGTGGCGGAATCCCGCGAACTGATGGGAAGATTGCTGGCGCGCGAGCACCCGGTGGATGCGGATGCTGTAGTTCCAGTGCCCGATTCGGGCGTGGCCGCGGCGATTGGCTATGCGGTGGAATCCGGTATTCCTTATCAGCAGGCGCTGATTCGAAATCATTATGTGGGCCGCACGTTCATTGAGCCTTCGCAGGCCATTCGCGATTTCGGCGTGAAGCTGAAGTTGAATCCGGTGCGGCATCTCCTGGAAGGCAAGCGCGTAATCTTGGTGGACGATTCCATCGTGCGCGGCACGACCAGCCGCAAAATCGTGCGCATGGTGCGCAGCGCGGGCGCGCGGGAAGTGCATGTGCGCATTTCGTGTCCTCCTACCGTTTCGCCTTGCTATTACGGAGTCGATACGCCGTCGCGGCATGAGCTGATTGCGGCTAACCACAGCATCGAAGAAATCAGGGACTTTGTGGAAGCGGATTCGCTCGCTTATTTGTCGCTGGAATCGCTGCGCGAATCGGTGAAGGATTCGGACCGGCACTTCTGCTATGCGTGCTACACCGGAAAATATCCGACGCTGGTGCAGATCGAAGAAATTGTGATGGCGAAGACGGGCTGCTGCTGAGGGCCGCTCCCTTATGGTCGCGGTTCTGTAATTTCCAGTTGGTTCGCGATTAGTGTTCGCAGGCGGTCTGTTAGCGGGCCGCGATCTTTCGACGTGAGATTGCTGGTTTCGATGGGCGGCAGGATGCGCAGCGTTACTTCGCCGGATTTCACCACGCCGGAGCCGTACGGCAGTACTGTGCGGGTGCCGAGTATCACTAGCGGCACTACCGGCACGCCTGCGCGGATGGCGATGTAAGCTCCTCCTTCTTTGAAAGATTGGAGGCGGCCATCGTGCGAGCGGCCTCCTTCCGGGAAAATCAGCAGAGATATTTTCTTGCGCTGGATGGTTTCTGCGGCGGTTTGCATGACTTTAACCGCGGCGCGGGGATCTCCGCGTGGCACCGGGATGTGTCCGGCGCGGCTAAGATGTTGGCCTAGGAATGGAATCTGGAAGAGACCGCGTTTGGCGAGGAAACGGAACTGGGCCGGGATATGGGCCAGCGCCACGGGCGTATCCATATAACTCAGATGGTTCGAAATGAAGACGTAGCTCGCTTCGGGATCGATTTGTTCGAGTCCTTCGACGCGCACGCGGGTTCCGCTGACGGCCAGCAGCGTACGCGCCCAGAGGCGAGCGACGCGGATCTGGATGACGCCGGTGCTATCGAAAAACGAAACGAGCAGGCTGATGCTGCCGAAGACAATGGTCGCCAAAACGATGGCGGGATCGGCGAATAAGGCCCCGCGCAGCCATTTCATGAATTGTCCATTCTACGAAACGGCGGAATTTGCGAGGAGCAAAGCTCTGGCTTCGCCGACCAGAAAGAGTGAGCCGCTGAAAAAGACAACCGCTTCCGGCGGCGCGGCTGCGCGCGAGTTCGATGGCTTCGGGAACGGTTCGGGCAATTGTGGCGTTTGGATGATCGTTGACCGCGAGAATGGCTTCGGGGCGCAGCGCTCTTGGGAAGTTCGGCGCGGTCACGATCAAATTCCGCGCGAGTGGAAAAAGCTGGCCCGTGACTTCTTCGATGGCCTTATCGCGCATGGCCGCGTAGACGAGCCACACGGGACGGTGTCTGCAGAACTCGTCAATGTAGGCGGCCAGGGCCGCGGCTCCGGCGGGGTTATGCGCGCCATCGAGAACAAAATCGGGATTGCGTGCGACGAGTTCGAGGCGGCCGGGCCAGCGAACGGTTTTCAAGCCGAATTGAATGGCGGGAGCTGCAATGTTTAACTCGCGGCAGGCGAGAATTGCCGCAACCGCATTGTCGATTTGATGCCTGCCGGCCAGGGCGCATTCGTACTGCTCGCCTTCGACGGAAAAAATCGAGTGGTAAGCGGTCGCCGCGATATTGGAAACGGGTGTATCGGCGGTTCGGATAAGTTCACACCCGAGCTGACGCGCGCGATCGCAGATCACCGCTTCGGCCGCGTCCGGCTGCTTCGCCACGATGACCGGAACGCCAGGCTTGAGAATGCCTGCCTTTTCAGCGGCGATGGCCTCGAGCGTGTTTCCGAGAAACGATTCGTGATCGAAGGCGATGGGCGTAATGACGCAAAGCTCCGGCGTGACGACGTTGGTGGCATCCAGGCGGCCACCCAATCCCACTTCAAGCACCGTAATATCGCAGCGGCTTTGAAAGATGCAAAATGCCATGGCGGTTACGGTCTCGAAATACGAAGGATGGGCATCCAGGCGCTCTTCGCGTAGTAATCGCTCCGCCGCCGCATGCACGGTTTCAAATGCCGCGTTGAAATCTGAGTAAGTGACCGGCGATCCGTCTATCTGGATTCGTTCCGCGGGTTCGATGAGGTGCGGCGAGGTATAGAGGCCGGTTCGAAGACCGGCGCGGCGCAACGCGTTTGCGATCATGGCGCAAGTCGATCCTTTGCCGTTCGTGCCTGCTACGTGAACGAAGACTTGGCCGCGTTCCGGATTGCCGAGGGCGGCGAGCAGCGTTTGCATGCGCTCCAGGCCGAACTTAGCCCCGACCTTTACTTCATTGCCAAGCGAATAGAGATAGCGTACGGATTCGGGGTAGCTCACAGCAGCGGCTGAATCAGCTTAAATACGTCCTGGGCGACGATTTTATTGCCTGCTCCATTCGGATGAATGCCATCGGGCTGCATCATTTCGGGATGCTGGTAGATATCGATCAGCAGGAAGGGCAGAAACCGGAGATGGTATTTCTTCGCGAGTTGCGGGTACATGGCGGTGAACGGTTTGACATAATCCACGCCGTAGTTCGGCGGCAGCGTGATGCCGAGCAGGACGACTGGAATTTTAGCCTGCTGCAATCGTTGAATCATTTGTTCGAGATTTTCTCGCGTGGAGGCAACCGGAACGCCGCGCAGTCCATCGTTGCCGCCAAATTCGAGAAGCACGAGCGCGGGATGCGCGGCCAGCACGTTCTCGATACGCGCCAATCCGTCGGTGGTTGTGTCGCCGCTTACGCCCTGATTGTCGACGCGATAACCATCGCCATGCGCATCGAGCAAGTCCTGAAGATCGTCCGGATAACTTCTTCCCGCTACCCCGGCCGTCAAGCTGTCGCCGAAAGCCACGATGACCGGGCGATCGTCCGGCGCCGCTTGAGAAGCTGCGGGTGCAGTGGAACTCGGCGGAGTCTCTGTGCGTTGTTCTTCATGGGAGGAGCTGCTGTTGCAGCCGGGCGTCAGTAGGACGCAAAGCAGGCAAGCTGCAAAGATAGAAACAGAACGTCTTCCCGCCACGACTCCAGATTGACATGCACGAATCACATGCACGAAGTTAGCGCCCCGAGCGACGTCATTGAGGTGCGCCAGCTCTCAAAGATTATTGAGAATCCGCCGAGCCGGGTGGAGATCCTGCTCGATGTGAGCTTTGCAGTTCCGCGCGGGCAGTTTCTCGCGATCATGGGCGCTTCCGGAAGCGGAAAAAGCACTCTGCTCGGATTGTTGGCCGGGCTCGATACGGTGACTTCGGGAAGCGTCGTTCTGGATGGCGTCGACATTACGAATTTGCGCGAAGATGAATTGGCTCGCGTGCGCGGGCGGAAAATCGGTTTCGTTTTTCAGTCGTATCAACTGGTGCCGACACTCACGGCGGAAGAAAATATTCTTTTGCCGGCCGAGTTAAGCGGACAGAACGGGATACCGCGGCGGCGCGCGAAGGAACTGTTGGATCGCGTGGGGCTCTCACAGCGCGCTCATCATTATCCAGTTCAGCTATCTGGCGGGGAGCAGCAGCGGGTTGCCTTGGCGCGGGCTTTCGTGACGCAGCCGCCCATTCTGATGGCGGACGAGCCAACAGGAAATCTGGACAGCGCGAACGGGCAGCACGTGCTGGATCTTTTGGTGCAATTGAATCGCGAGGAAAAGACCACGCTGGTTCTGGTAACACACGACCAGCGGCTGGCCGAGTATGCGGACCGGATACTTACGTTGCGCGACGGCCGTGTGGTGAGCGATGAGCCCGTTGCCCGCGCGGTAGAAGTCTGATGCTCTTAGAGACTGAGCGAGGCGATTCGGGCGGCTCCGATTTCGCACTTCGAACCGCTCCCAAGATTGCCTGGCGCGATCTGAATGCCGCTCCCGCTAAATTCCTGTTCGTGATTCTTGCAGTGGCGGTCGGCGTAGCGGCGCTGAGCGGCGTCAAAGGATTCGGCTATGCATTCAAAGGCATGCTGCTGCGCAATGCAAAACAGTTGATTGCGGCCGACGTGCAGGCGCAGACCTGGAATGATCCGACGCCGGAGCAAATTGACGGATTGCGCAAAATTGCCCGGCAATACGGCTGGATGACACGCGCGACGGAGACCATCTCGATGGCTGCCTCGCAAAACGAGAAAGTGCCGCAGATGGTTTCGGTCAAAGGAATCAATCCGGCGGTGTATCCGTTCTACGGAACCTTGACGGTGAATCCGGCGCAGCCGTTGAGGATGTTGCTGAAGGACGATTCTTCGGTGGTAGTGACGCCGGAATTGCTGATGCGGCTGAAGGTCGCGCGCGGCGATTCGATTCGATTGGGCGGGAAAGAATTTCGCATTGTGGGAACGCTGGTCAGCGAACCGGACCGGCTGGCCTCGGGATTCGGGCCGGGCATGCGAGTTCTGATGAGCCGCGGCGCGCTGGATCGCACCGGCTTGATTCAGTTCGGCAGCCGCGCCGGGCAGCGGTTTCTGTTCAAGTTGAAGCCGAACGTAAATCTTGATGCGATGAAGGCGCAGTTGAAGGCGGTGCTGCCGCGCGTTTTCCTCAGCGATTACCGCGAAGGCAGTCCGGCGGTGGGCAGAGCGATCGATAACACGACTACGTTCCTGAGCTTGATAAGCCTCATCGCGCTGATTGTCGGCTCGCTGGGCGTGGCGATGGCGATGTATTCGCATCTGCAGCAACGCATGGACACCATCGGAATCATGAAGGCGCTGGGCGCGCGTTCGCACCAGATCATGCAGATTTACCTGATACAGACGCTGTGGCTGGGGCTGGCGGGAGGCGTGATTGGCGTGGCCGTGGGAGCGCTGGTGCAGAAATCGTTTCCATGGATGATAGAACGCGTTTTTTCGCTGCTGCCACAGGTGCCGTGGGATTGGTCCTTCAGTTTGCAAGGCATGAGTTTGGGCGTGCTCGCGACCCTTCTATTCACAGTGCCGCCGCTGTTGAGCATCCGCAACGTGCGGCCGAGCCTGGTGCTTCGCAGGAACATGGCGGACGCGGGAATCGAGAATCGAAAGCGCTGGCGCGAGAAAGTTCCGGGCTGGGTGGGCGCTTTGCTGATTCTGGCTGGATTTACGGGAATCGCAATGTGGCTAAGCGGATCGTGGAAGATGGGCGCGTACTTCATCGCGGGTTTGAGTGCGAGCATCGTTCTGCTGACGGGAGTGGCGGCGCTGCTGCTTTACGCGATGCGCAAGATTGTGAGGATGTGGGGCCGGCAATTGCCGCCGTCGTTCCGGCACGGATTTGCAAATCTGTACCGGCCGGGCAATCAGGCGCGTTCCGTTCTGGTGGCGCTGGGAATTGGCGTGATGTTCACGGTGAGCACGTATCTGCTGCAGCGCACGGTTTTGCAGCAGGTGCAACTGGAGGGGCCGGGGCGCGAAGGCAATTTATTTCTGCTGGATGTGCGCAACTCTTCGGATGTTACGAAGCTGGTGGAAGCGCAGCCGGGAGTAACGGGGAAAGTGGAGCTGGTCGGGTATGTCGTTTCGCGAATGCTCGAGAAGAATGGCGTGCCGGCGGATCGGCTTGATTTGGGCAAAGTGCGGCTGAATCAGCTTCGCGCGGTGCGGATCACGACGGCGGAAAGTTTGCCGTACGGGCTGGCGCTCGAAAAAGGCTGCTGGTGGAATGCGGCGAGCGCAGAACCGCAGTTGGCGGTATCGGAGCAGGCGGGGCGCGATTTTCGGCTGAAGATCGGCGATGTTTTGCAATTTGAGATTGCCGGGCGCAAGATAACGGCTCCGCTGGTGGCGGTATTCCGGCGCGAGGCGCGGGCACCGGTGCGCTACGATCTGGTCTTTCCACAGCAGGCGCTGAAGAGGCTTCCGGTGGTGTATTACGGGGCGGCGCATGTGGATCCGGCGCGCATTCCGCAGGTGGAGGAAACGCTGTTCGAGCGTTTTCCGACTGTCACCGTAATGAATCTGGCAGACGTTTTGAAGCGCATACAGGAGGCCGTGGATCAAGTGGCGCTGGTGGTGCGATTTCTGGCGCTGTTTGCGATTTTGGCGGGCGTGATTATTCTTGCATCGAGCGTGGCGGGCACGCGTTACCGGCGGATCCGCGAGGTCGCGATTCTGAAGACGCTGGGCGGAACGAAGCGCCGCATCCGAAGCATTTTTTCGATTGAGTTTTCGACGTTGGGCGCGATTTCCGGACTGGTTGGCGGCATTCTGGCAAACGTGTTTACGCGCGTGATATCGGAGAAGTTTATCGATGCTTCGTTTGATTTCAATTGGACTTCGGTATTGATTGCGATGGCGGGGACGGCGCTGCTGGCGAATTTGGCGGGATGGCTGGCGAGCGGGCGGATTTTAGACCAGCGGCCGCT
>CAWBDW010000026.1:0-19846 GCA_963787545.1 uncultured Acidobacteriaceae bacterium | reverse complement strand
AGTGAACCCCTGGAGTGAGACAGCAAGTTAAGGGGGTAGTTGCCGTTCCAATGAAAAATCATTGCACGGCTGGGTTGATATCGTCCATTCTGAAAGCACCTGAGCGGAGGATAGGGCAACGCAGAGATGCGACCCGAGCGCCGACTCAGATGCCGGAATGGCCGGGGCGGTGGAAGCCGCCCCGAAGTAGCAGAGCGATTCTGGCGCAACAGCGATAAATCTCGGGGTTTCAGGGGCAGCGCCCCTGATAAAAGAAGCCGAGTTCCTCATTGTGCGCCTTTCTCAAAATCAGCCGGTGCGCGATATCCCAGAGCCGAATGCAGCCGGTAGCGGTTGTAAACGACATTCAGGAACTGACCAATGCTTCGCCGTGCATCATCGAAATCCCGGTATTCATTCCTGTAGACCTCGTCATATTTGAGCGTCTTCATGAACGACTCGCAAGCGGCATTGTCGTATGGATTGCCTTTTCGGCTCATGCTGATGGCGACCTCATGTTCCTTCAGAAGCTCTGTGTAATCATGCGATGCGTACTGGATGCCGCGATCGGAATGATGCACCAGGCCGGGCGCTGGGCGCCGGGAAAATAATGCCATGTGCAAGGCGGAGATGGCAAGCTCGGCTTCCAACGTTCTTCCGAGAGCCCATCCGATCACACGCCGCGAGTAAGCATCCAGCACCACCGCGAGATACACAAACTCCTCGCGTAATCGTATGTAGGTGATATCGGCCACCCACAATTGATTGACTGCTGTGGGCTCCAGCTCGCGTGCCAGATTCGGATACACGGGCAAGCTGTGACGTGAATCTGTGGTTCTGACAAACGAGCGGCGCCGAACGCAAAGCAGATTGTCTTGGCGCATCATCCTCAACACGCGCTTATGATTGACGTCGAAGTTGCGCCTGTGCAGTTCGGCGGTAATACGGCGATAGCCATAGCTGGGCGACTCCAAGGCGATCTTCTGCATTTCGTCGCGCAGTTCCATTTCGACTGGAATGCCCTGGCGTGGCAACCGCCACCGGTAAAATCCAGCCCGGTTTAGTCCTGTCATGGCACACAACGCGATCACGGCTTTGCCTTCTTTCGCGGCGTGGCGGATTTCTTCAAACAGGCATCCGCGCCACTGACGACGGCTGGCGGGTGATGATCCCTGAAATGCTGTAAGGCTTTTTTTAAGAAGTCATTCTCCATCGTGAGCTGGCCGATTTTGCGCTCCAGCTCCGCGATCCGCCGCGCATCATCCAGCCCTGGCGCTTCTAGCCCGCGCCGGCCGATGCCCGGAAACGCTAATTCGCCTTTAGCTCGCCACTCACCGCGCCAGCGCTCCAACAGCTTCGGGCTCAACTGATATTTCCGCGCGATCTCTGGTGCTGGTCGATCCCGCATCCAACGCGCGCATCGCCGTGATCTTCAGATCGCGGCTGTAAACAGCTCGGGACAAATCCATTCCTCTCTCCGTTCAATGTATTTGTTCCCTTAACTCGCTGTCTCAGTTTTGGGGTCCACTCCAAATCGCCATCGCTACCCTGCGTGTACCCGCCCCAGTTGCAGCAGCGGATTTTGTCGCCCACGCGCCAGAGTTCTTCGGGCTTAGTGACCGGCAGAGACTTGAGCATCACCTGGTGAACGAGGGTGAAGATCGCGGTGGTGGCGCCAATACCCAAGGCGAGCGTGATCACCGCGGTGGTGGTAAATCCGGGTGCTTTTCTGAGTTGCCGAAGCCCTTCCTGCAAATCCGCCATTTCGTTTCCTTTCACTGCGTTTGGTGCCGCCGCCCGTCGCCCACGCTCTAGGTCTCGTCTTAAATACGAACGCACAGGCGCGCGGTTAGCAAATTCTTCGCAGCACTTCTCAGTTGCAATACTGAGCAGAATCGGTTTAGTTACAAGCAGACCTTAATTTTGTGACTCACAGAGCGGAATACGCGCGGGCGGTTGACCTGAACCCCGAAAACTGGTCCGAAGTTAAGTTACGATTTCGGACAAGGAGAGAGGGGTATAAAGAAGGGACATGCTGTGAAGTGAACCCCTGGCGTGAGACAGCAAGTTAAGGGGGTAGTTGCCGTCCAATGAAAAATCATTGCACGGCTGGGTTGATATCGTCCATTCTGAAAACACCCGAGCGGAGGGTAGGGCAACGCAGAGATGCGACCCGAGCGCCGACTCAGATGCCGGAATGGCCGGGGCGGTGGAAGCCGCCCGAAGTAGCAGAGCGATTCTGGCGCAACAGCGATAAATCTCGGGGTTTGAGGGGCAGCGCCCCTGATAAAAGAAGCCGAGTTCCTCATTGTGCGCCTTTCTCAAAATCAGCCGGTGCGCGATATCCCAGAGCCGAATGCAGCCGGTAGCGATTGTAAACGACATTCAGGAACTGACCAATGCTTTGCCGTGCATCATCGAAATCCCGGTATTCATTCCTGTAGACCTCGTCATATTTGAGCGTCTTCATGAACGACTCGCAAGCGGCATTATCGTATGGATTGCCTTTTCGGCTCATGCTGATGGCGACCTCATGTTCCTTCAGAAGCTCTGTGTAATCGTGCGATGCGTACTGGATGCCGCGATCGGAATGATGTACCAGGCCGGGTGCTGGGCACCGGGAAAACAAGGCCATGCGCAAGGCAGAGACGGCAAGCTCGGCCTCCAACGTTCTTCCGAGAGCCCATCCGATCACGCGGCGCGAGTAAGCGTCCAGCACGACCGAGAGATACACAAACTCCTCGCGTAATCGTATGTAGGTGATATCGGCCAGCCACAACTGATTGACTGCTGTGGGCTCCAGTTCGCGTGCCAGATTCGGATACACCGGCAAGCTGTGACGCGCATCTGTCGTTCTGGTAAACGAGCGGCGCCGAACACAAAGCAGATTGTCTTGGCGCATCATCCTCAACACGCGCTTGTGATTGACGTCGTAGTTGCGCCTGCGCAGTTCGGCGGTAATACGGCGATAGCCATAGCTGGGCGACTCCAAGGCGATCTTCTGCATTTCGTCGCGCAGTTCCATTTCGACTGGAATGCCCTGGCGTGGCAACCGCCACCGGTAGAATCCAGCCCGGTTTAGTCCTGTCATGGCACACAACGCGATCACGGCTTTGCCCTCTTTCGCGGCGTGGCGGATTTCTTCAAACAGGCATCCGCGCCACTGACGACGGCTGGCGGGTGATGATCCCTGAAATGCTGTAAGGCTTTTTTTAAGAAGTCATTCTCCATCGTGAGCTGGCCGATTTTGCGCTCCAGCTCTGCGATCCGCCGCGCATCATCCATCCCTGGCGCTTCTAGCCCGCGCCGGCCAATGCCCGGAAACGCAAGCTCGCCTTTAGCCCGCCACTCACCACGCCAGCGCTCCAACAGTTTCGGGCTCAACTGGTATTTCCGTGCGATCTCGGTGCTGGTCGATCCCGCATCCAACGCACGCATGGCCGTGATCTTCAGATCGCGGCTGTAAACACCTCGGGACAAATCCATTCCTCTCTCCGTTCAATGTATTTGTTCCCTTAACTCGCTGTCTCATTTTTGGGGTTCACTCCAATTCAGCGAAGAGCAGATCATCGGGATTTGAAGCGGCATGAAGCCGGGCAGAAGGTGACCGAGCTGGCGCGGGAACATGGCATCAGCGAGGCCACGATCTACACCTGGAAGGGCAAGTACGGCGGCATGGAGGTAAGCGAAGCGCAGCGCCTGAAGAGCCTGGAGGATGAGAACCGGCGATTAAAGCACTTGGTTGCCGATCTGAGCCTGGACAACGAGGTCCTGAAAGCCGTGATCTCAAAAAACGGCTGGGGCTGGCGGCTCAGGGGCAAGCTGTAGGGTTTGCCGTGAAGACGTTCGAGATCAGCGAACGAAGAGCCTGCGACTGATGGATGTGTGGCGCTCGAGCTGCCGGTATCAGCAGAAAGCGGATCGCAACGAGGCGTTACGCGAGCGGCTTGTGGAATTGGCCAGCGAACGGCCGCGGTTTGGATACCGACGCTTGGAGCAGTGGCAAAGATAGCACTTGGGCTCTGCATTTGCTCCAGCAACGCAAGGACATCGCATGGCGGAAACTAGCCCGACAATCTGCCGTTAAGGTGCAATATCGCTAGTGTCAATTGGAACAGAACGGTCGCTCGGCACCGTGGTCACGGCCCAATTGACGCTTACCGCGTACTCCGGGTCAGTCCTGCCGAAGAGCCAGCATCGGATCCACCGTCGCCGCCCGATGCGCCGGCACATAGGACGCAAGCAGTGCCGAGCCCAACAGCACTGCGCCCACCGAGGCGAACACGCGGTAATCAAACGCCGTCACCCCATATAGCATCGATTGCATCGCGCGGCCCACCAGCCATGCGCCCCCCAGCCCCAATACCAGTCCGGCCAGAGCCAGCGCCATGCCCTCGGAAATAACCAGCTTCAGCACCGCCATGCGTCCCGCCCCCAGCGCCATCCGCAGCCCTATCTCGTGGGTCCTCTGCTCCACCAAAAACGCAATCACGCCATAGATTCCCAGCGCCGCGAGCAACAGCGCGACCGCCGCGAAGCTGCCATAAAGAAACGTCTCGAAGCGGTCCCCGGCGCGAGATTCGTTCACAATCCGGTCCATCGTTTCCGTGCCCGCAAGGGGCAACGTCGGCGCCATGATGTGCACCGCTGCGGCAATGCTCTTCGTCATCGCCTCCGGATCGCCGGTCGTTCGCACCGCAATCTGCGCCTGCGGCCACGGGCTCTGCGCGAACGGTACGTACATGGTCGGAAAATCGTTCGGCCGGTCGCCATACTGGACCGAATGGAAAACCCCCACAATCTGCCACGCGACCGCCGCCCCCAGCTTCGTCACGCCCGGCACAAGTTCCTCGACCATCACCCGCTGGCGCAGCGGATCGACTTTTTTGAAATGCTTCTTGACGAAACGCTCGTCCACCATCGCGACGCGCGGCGCACCCGCTGTGTCGCGCTGATTGAGCTGCCGTCCCCTCACCACGCGCACGCCGAACGTATCGAAATATCCCGGCGTCACCATCTGGAACCCCGCGCCCGGACGATCTGCCGGATTGCCGAAAGGTTTTCCCTCGATGTAAAACGGCATGCCGAAGCCTGTCCCTTGCACCGGCATTCCCGTCGTGACTGTCGCGCGCGAAACTCCCGGAACCGCCTCAATGTTCGCCAGCATCTGCGTATAAAAATTCCGGATCTGGTCCGCCCCCTTTAACCGTCCATCTGGCACCGGCAAGTAAAACGTGAGGATGTGGTCCGCTCGTATGCCCAAATCGAGCTGCGTAATTTTCCAAAAACTGTGAATCGCCAGCCCCGCGCCTGCAAGCAGCGTCAGCGCCAGGGCAAATTCACCCGTCACCAACACTCTTCGCAACCAGTGCCGTCCGCCGCTCAACGATCTCCCCGTCTGCTTCAGCGTCTCGTTCAAATCGAGCCGCGCCGCCTGGAACCCGGGCGCGCATCCGGCTAAAATCCCCGCTATCAGCGTGGCGCCGAGGGTGAACAACAGCACCGGCACATTCAAGCTCACATCCGCCTCCGATGGAAGTGTCTGGTCCGGCATGAACGCAACCACCGCCTTCAGAATTCCCCAACCCAGCCCCACTCCAAGCGCCCCGCCCACCAGCGCTAACGCCAGGCTTTCCGTCAGAAGTTGTCCGAACAAACGCCGACGGGACGCCCCGAGCGATGCCCGCACTGCAATCTCACGCTGCCGCGCCGTCCCTCGCGCGAGCAGCAGATTCGCCACGTTCGCGCACGCAATCAACAGCACAAAACCTACGCCGCCCATTAGCAGCCACAATCCAGCGATCCGCTCCTTCGGCAGGAAATCGTTGCGCAGCGGCTCGACGGTCGCTCCCCATCCCTTGTCCTGCGGATAAACCTCGCCGATGTGTTTCGTCACCGCGTCCATATCCGCCTGCGCCTGCTTGATCGTCACGCCCGGCTTCAATCGCCCCATGACAAGCAGCCAGTGAAAATCGTGGTTGATCTGCTCCGGCTTGAATGCCAGCGGAACCAGCAAGTCGTTCGGCATCCGATCTTGCTGCCCAGCCGACATCACCCCCACCACCGTGTACGGCTGATCGTTTATGCGAATCTGGTGTCCGATAATGTTGCGCCTGCTGCCGAACCGCCGCGCCCACAGCTTGTGTCGCAGAATCACCACGTGGTCATGCCCCGGCAGTGCCTCTTCCGGTAGAAAGTCGCGCCCTAGCATTAGCTTGATGCCCATTCCGTCGGTCATGCCCGGCATGTTCTGGCTGCCCCGCACCTGCTCTGGTTGTTGCGTTCCGCCCAGGTTCGCGCTGAAACCCGTCCACGCCCACAAGCCTTGAAACGACCGGCTCTGGTTCTTCCAATCGAGATAGTCTCCCGCCGCCACGCCATTGCGGCCGCCCTGGATCTTCGACCACACCATCACCAACTGGTCCGGTTGCGGATATGGCATTGGGGCCAGCAGAGTCGCGTAAATGACGCTGAAAATCGCCGTGTTCGGCCCGATCCCCAGCGCCAGCGCCAGCACCGCAATAGAAGTAAATCCTTTGTTCTTCCCGAGCAGCCGAAACCCAAACCGCAAATCTCGCCACCAGTCGCTCATTTCACATCCTTTCCGTACCGCGTGCCAGCTCTTTATACTCTGCAACCTGCATCCGGTTACGTGAACCGTGCATTTTCTCTTCCATCTCGCTTCCGTCGGCAGGCGTCTTTAACATGCCCTGGCGGCGCTGGAATTTCGGGAAAGTCCAGCGGAGCCAAAGACGCGCTTGCGAAGGCAGCTTACAGAGCAGCGCTTGCCTTCCGACAGGAAACTAATTTGCCACGCCCACGCTGGTTGGTTGGTTCAGGTTTAAGCCGTAGTATGGTGGTCGGTGACTTGGCGACCGACGGAAGCCTCTCACGACCTGTGCACCATGCCTGAAGAACCGTATGTTTTCAAGGCCAGTCGCTGGACTGCCGGAAATCTTTGGTTTCCACTTCGAATCGAAGTAACGCCTCAACGTGTATCTCGCATTAAACCTCGCCTCATCGGTTCCAACGAGGAGAGCATTTCAATCTCGCAAGTGGCATCTGTGAGCATTCGGACGGGTCTCATCTGGTCCACAATTCAAATCGATTCAACCGGCGGAACGGATCCCATTGTGAGCCGCGGGCACCGTAAAGTGGATGCGATTCGGATCCGCGATTTAATCGAACACTTCCAACAAGGGAATACAATACGGTGAATCGGCTCTTGGGCACGGCGAGTGGCTTTGCTCGGAACCACAGCTCTCGTTCAGCAATGTTGTGGTTTTCCACGCCGGCACTCTCGGCCAAGTTTCGCGCTACGCGCCGTTTGATATTGGAAACGCCAATGGTCTGATCGGTGCTCCCGTTGCCCCGCGAATATTCATTGGGGCAGCGATAAACACAAACTCATATATCCGGTCGCGGGCTAACTCTTCCAGATTCAAAACTTCAATAATGTGAATGCCCGATTCCACCAGCAGGTGCGCGTGTACGGACATCGCTGGGCTTGGAGTTCGTTCGAAAGCGACGGTGTCCGATCCTGCAGCGAAGATCTTTCGGGAACTGAGCCACTTGGCCGCTTCGATTCCCGGACCCGGTGCGACCACGTTGTTGATGTATTGTCTTGCGTCGGAAAAGAACCGTGCCCAGCCGGTGCGGATCAACACAATGTCACCCGGAGTCACTTCGATCTGGGAAGCGTAGCTAAGGTGGTCAGCCGTGATTTCAAAGTCCTCTGGAAGCACATCGACCCCTTCGAGTCTCGCAATGTCGAGAAGCACGGCGCGTCGCACAATCGGGTCGATTGCGTCTGCACCGAATTCCGACATGCCTTGCTCATAACTATGTTCCACAGTTCGGCCGCCGTAGAACACTCCGCTGCATGAGAAATGACTGAGGGCGTCGATGTGTGTTCCAACGTGAGTTCCGAGCGCGATGGCGTCGGCCGCAGATGTGGCGCCGCCGGTGTACAGAATATCCCCGTGCTTCTTGGTCAAGCTGTAGAGAAACGGCGGATGGGTCGGGAAATGCGGCATGCCCACAAAGTAGGGCTGAGCTAAGTCATAGGGTTTGGTGGGCAGCAGGTTGTTGAAGTCCATAGTGATCCACAAACATATTGCCTGACTGCTTTTGCGCCACGCCTGGAGTCAAGCCATTGCTGTTCAGCGCTTAAATGATAGGACCCGTCGTTCGAGCGTGCAAGTCGAACCGCGAACCAGCATCCAAGTGAAGATATCCCGCATTATCGGAAGCTATGTCGTGTTATCCGAAATATCAGCGGGCGTGGATCTCCCCAGCGATAGATTTAAATAAGAAACCGCAGACGGCGAACCGCCTGCCGCTTTCCGTCGTCCATTGTTTCGATCAGAGCGCAAGTTGGTTAGCATAAGTTCGAAACGCGTCCAGACTGGGGAGCCAAGTACTTTAGCTTCAATCATTTATAGCGTAGTAACGTTCTTCCCCAAACCCGACAAGGTCATAGACGCGGTTAACTTGTTGATTCGCGGTCCTGCAGCCCTTCGGTTCTGTTCCTTGGGCTTTGTCTCCCCAGACCGCCGCGTTCAGCTGTGCCCTCCTTGTGCCTGCTGCGCCGATCATGGTTTGTGGGCAGGGACGCAACCGGCTTAGCTCTAAATGTCGGATACTGTGTCAACCAAATTGTGTAAACGGCATTGGCCATATCACATTGGCAACGAATCAACCTCTCAGTGAAGCCCTCTGCCTCGCGCCGAAGAACCTGACGCTCATTGGGCTGTGGGACGGCGAGGCCGGGGATGGGCGCGGTGGTACACGACACATGGTCAGCTTGGCCAGCGCCCTGAACTACTTATCCCAGAAGCCGACCTGGGGAGCTTCGGCTTGCTCGACTCTGATGCGGGTGCTGCTTGAGAGTGTGTTGACCTACGCCTCCGATTTCTGTTCGTTGGACACGACTGCCAAACTGCTCCTCGAACGAACACGGCATTGGAAGCCCGATTGAAATTGACGCCGCTCGACGTCTCACCTTTAGATATGAGCGGTCAATAGAGGCAAGATAACAAAGGTCATCTACTTGGTCACATTCTTAGAATATCCGGATCACGATGAGTTCGGCCACCGAGCTAAGCCAGGCTGTGCTTGCCGATAGAAGACTCCAACCGGCGAAGGAGATGGCGTAAAGAACTCGGACCGAATAACGATCCACTAGCATTCCTGCCGGAATTTGCAAAAGCGCGTAGGAGCAAAAAAAGGCCGAATTTATCAAACCGCGGTCGAATTCGCTGAGAGCAGAAGGTCCGGCGGAACTCGGTCGAGGCGAGCGCGATCGACATGTTGGTACGGTCTAAATATGCGATCGCGATGCCTACTGACAATAACGCCACCGCGGGCCATTGTCTCGTTGACTTCATGCGGCGGCGCTTTCTTGCCTGTTCGGATTATTTCGCAACTATCCTAGCGTTCTGAAAGGCGGTGAAAACACTTTCACGTGGCACTTCGCCGCAATCAAGATACATGCGCCCTTCGATTGGTATGGTTATTCCCGCATTGGTCTGCCGCATGTTGAGAGGCTTTCCCAACTTCGCCATCAACTGAATGCCACCGCCTTTGAGAGGAACTTCCAGTTGCGCCGCTCCCGATGTGTGCCAATATCCGACATACGTCTTGTGAGAGCGCTGAAAGACAAACGCTCGTGCGGGACGATCGCTGCCAGCCACATTTGTTATTTGGCTGTATGGGACGAGTTCGAACTCGCCTTGCTCATCAATTAGCAGCGTATGCTCTTGGTCAAGGTCTTTTAACATTGTTTTCTGCTTAGCCGTTAGCCAGTTCTTAGCCCGCACATCCTCCCACCTTTTAATCGTTTCCAGGTTGTCAGGCGTTCGAGGATGCGCATCCAATTGCGGCAGGTTCCCGACCAGCGAGACCGGGCAATCCCATGCGGCGGCCCGGCTGGTAGCATATTCGATCATGTCCGGTTGTGTACCAATGGTTTCGTGGCTAGGCGCCCAATAACCAATCCAGCCGAAATTGATGCTTGTGAAGTCTTTCGCTACCTGAGGCGCTTCCGCAGCCGGGTAAGCTCGAATCGCCGCCTTAAAGACTTCGGGCTTGAATACATCAAAGGCATTTCCGCGGGTCAGAATATGCCAACTGAAATGTGACTTGCAGGCTCCTTCGGCAAACAGCGGCGCTGGATTTAAGGTCTTGTACACGATCCATTGTGCTCGCGACACTGTATACCAGTAGTCGGGCCCTGGAACGTCTTCCGCCCCGTCGAAATAAACAAACTTGAATCCCGCTTCACTATAGATTTTCGCAAGGCGCTGGGCGACCTCTTCCTGAATGTCCGTATCTTGAGTAAATCGTACAAAAAGAGGCCACGTGTCTACATCCAATAAACCTACTCGACAACCCACAGCATACGAAGATGGCTGTGTCCCGAGCGCTCCTCGCTCGCAATTGAGAAATTGGTAGGGCGCAGTCGTCGTATAGTTTTCATACGCAATCAGCTCGTTTTGAATTTTGAGGATTCGCCGGTCCTTATCTAGAGTGCATTGTCGCGGATTTTCTTCGATAGAAATCGTATTGGAGGTGCTGTTTAGCGCTTCCCGCAGTGTGAAGCTATTGCGAATATTCAAGCGAGGATCGGGTACCGGAGTAACATATTCGTCTCCCTTATCCGCCTTGTTGTAGTGAATGTGAATCCCGGGAATTATGCCGGCCTGATCTATTTTAGAGACGATCTGTTTTACATCTTCCATGCCGTTCGGGTAATCGGGCCGTAGGGGAAAATGGCCGGAGGTCTTCGAAAAGGATCGGTAATAGAAATCCAGTGTTCGGAATCCCCCCTGCCGTGCGTACTTAATGTGCCGATCTGCATCTGCAGGTGTGGTGCTTAGCAACTCGTAATACGATTGCTTGTACTCCTTACTGCGACGGCTCTCGACGCCCTGTGGCAATCTGTAATCTTCTTCCACTTGAGCGATTCGGTCCAACAGTCGAGCGGTTGCCGTGGTGATTAAGGCCCCGCCAACACCTTCAGTCTTAACCGAATCAACAGTGCCAGCTCTAAGTAACTGATAGTCCCCGCACGGCGTTGCATCGATCCTGGCATAGTGGTCAGTTCCCAGTACGTTCACTGCCACGTGCTCATCCCACATCACGTTAAGCCAGTCGCCAAAGTACTTTCGATTGCGTACTGGAATCTGGAAGAACACACATTCGTCGATCGGCGTTTGGCGCTTTGGCCGCAAACTCGTATAACCCTTGTATTCAAGCCGTTCCAGCGTGAAGCCGATGTACGCATCTGTGACTTTTAACTGGATTGTGGCCTCATAACCGACAAGTGCAAATGAAACGATAAGTCGATCTTCGATCGCGGCGCACGCTGTCGGCCGGAAATGCAGTTGCCTTAGCGGGGTACGAAAGCTGCAGCTCATTGTCATACGGTCTGTATTGGGTTAGCGTAAACATCGGCACATCGACACCCGTCGCTAGACATTCCTGACCGCTTCTCTTGTGAAGTAGGCTAATTGGGGTACCGCCGGCGCCAATCGTGAGACGCATTTCAGCGTTCTCGAGAAGAACCGGTTGCGCGTCGTTGTTGCGAACCTGTTGAGTATTGTCGCTTTTCTGGGCTGGTGGCTGAGCGGCGATTCTCGGCCACGGACTTAAAGCCAATACCCCTGCTTCTCTAAAGAATTGTCGCCGGTCACTCATCACGCTATCTCCGAATTCTGATTTGAAATGTTCAAGGTACTTGTTGCAGAAAAGCCAGTTGGAAACCCCCTCATCGCCCAAGTCGGATGAATCGATGTCACCCATTCGTGAGCGAGATCAATATAATCAGCGTAACGATTTTTCGCGCAAAGCGGATAATCACTGCCGATCACTATGCGAGAGGAAGGAAGTTGTGAGATCAGTTTGAGCGCAAGATCGCGGATATCTTCGTGCGGAAATGGTTCGGTAGAAAAATGACTAATTGCAGAGATGCCAAATATCGTCGATTGCATTGAGGCTAACTGTTTCACCGCGGGCTCCCAGTCATCACACAACTTCCCGTCCGCGGTAGGCCAACCCAAGTGCGGAATGTAAATACTTATATGAGGACAGGCCAGTTGTACACGCATGATTTCCCGGGCCAAAGAAGCTATTCCGTTTTCTGCATGGGCCACTAGCATCAACCTGAGGTCCGCAATCTTCCCGCAGAATGACTGATCGGCCCGAAGGTTCTCACTCGACATCCGAATGCCGGCGATTCGATTAGTTCTGGCCATGCGCAGCAGATCTCCGTTGGAATTCTTGCGATAGCAAAGAGCCACATAGAATTGCTGCAGTTGTTCTCGTCGCAGTACATCCTCGAGCACCGGACGGTTCCGGCCATCCCATGTTTCGACGAGGAATGCGCCGGAAAGGCGTGCCGATGCTAACTTTTGCTCGATATCGGCTAGGGGTGATTGAGTTTCTAAATCGAGATGACAGTACGCATCAATCACCTAGCCTGCTCGAATGAACTGATTTCAAAGAGGAGTTTAGCCTTTTCCGATCGATCAGTTCAAGAGAAAGATTTGGCGCTTACAATCTAATCTTTCGATAATTGGCTTAAGCCTCTTTTGCTCGCTTCCGTACTTGAGGAACGCCGCTCGGGTCTCGCCGCGGGAATTGCGGATTTCCGGCGAAGGGCGAGCGCGATTCCGGCGTGAAGGCGAACCGCATTCGTGCTGAGCGGTCTATGGACCTCTGAACCTACCGGGATGTCGGGCAGAATATTCGGCACCTCGCTGCGATCCATCGGCCCCGCATGTCTTCAATGAACTCGCAGGTGAATCGCACTGACCTCAAAGTGAATCGAAGGACCGTGAACGCTGAACATTCTTTCTCGCCAAGCGTAAGATGGCTTTCGGTGCTCCCACTCGTGTTGACGCAGACCGTCGCTGGCGGCGCAACCTTGAGGTCTGACACCCTGGCCGCATGGGAAGCATACCTGCAAGCAGCGCATTCCCGAATGCAGGAGCGTCTGAAGCCGGGACGCCGCTTTCTTTCCATCGACGAAACGGAAGCAAGGGCCGAAAGGATCCGGGAAGGAGAACCCTTCATCTTTCCATTTGGCAGGACGCCTCAGAAAGTCCCCTCCGGACTGATTCACGATTGGGTTGGAATCGCTTTTATCCCGAACGCGAACATGACTGATGTTCTGTCCACCGTTCGGGACTATGAGCATTATTCAGAGTTCTATCATCCGGCCGTGGTGAATTCGAAGGGATCCAGAATGACGGACCTGAAGATCGCTTTTCCATGCTGCTGATGAACAGATCTCTGTTTTCAAAGATGGCGCTGGATGGCGATTACGAAACCTCGTATGTCCGTGTCGACGATTACCGCTGGTACAGTATTTCGAATACAACCCGCATACAGGAAATTGAGAATTACCGAGGGACACAGCAGCACATGTTACCTGAAAATGAAGGGGCCGGTATTATCTGGAAGCTGTCCAGCATTACGCTTTTTGAGGAGCGCGACGGCGGTGTTTACGTCGAGCTGGAAGCTTTCGCCCTGAGCCGCGACATACCGCTGTCTCTTCGCTGGATCGCCACTCCCATCGTTCGCCGCGTATCGAAGAATTCGCTCCTCATCTCTCTTCAACAAACCGCTGACGCGGTGTCCTCCCGGAATCTAGAGACCGTTCGGCTTTCAGCGAGTGCGCGGCGCACCGGAACGGCAAACGCGCTCAATTCCTCGCACTAATGCGACCAATTCGGAACAGATCAACGCGGCTTTATTGCTGAAGTTCACTCGCTCGGCGGAATGGCGTAGTAATATGGACATCCGAGGAGCGTGCGAATGAAGGCCAAGAAAGCCGTGAAGCGCCTGAACAAAGTGGAAGCGCTGTTATCCAACATTATTGACCAGTTTCCAGCGAGTAAGCAGGAATTCGGAGAGTTGCTCGATTCGGCGAAAGCGGCCGTAATTCGGGCAAGGGAGACAGTGAATTCTCAACTGTCGACAGTGCTGCCAAAAAAACTCCGGCAAAAGCTGAAATCGCGCAGCAACCGCGTGTGGCGGCAAACCGCAAGCAAACGGCTCCCCTCGCCGCGGTAAGGCGCCGGGCCGGCACGAAGCGCAAGGGCATGAGTGCTGTGGCAGGACGGCGGTTGAAAAAGACCGCGTAAGCCGCTCGTCGCCGTGTGCAGACGCCGCACCTCATTGGCGCGGCTGCTCCTTCAGCCCGATGAATAGAGCCGCGCTGAGAGAACTTGCCAACGAGAGCGCGACGGCGATCCATAATACCCAGCGATAACCCGCAACAAAAGATTCAGCCACAGCCTTGCGCGCCTCAGGATTACTTGTTTGGATCGCCGCAAGCTTGGACCGTTGCGAATCGATCTGCTGGCGGAGTTCGGACGAAACAGAGAGGCGTTCCAGGCGACGGTCGAGATCTCGATTAAAGACGTTAATCAGCGCGAAACCGAGAACCGCAATTGCAAGCAAGCCCGCGATTCGGGAACGGCATTGTTGATTCCCGAGGCTGCTCCCGCGCGCATCTGAGAAACAGAATCCATCACCGTCGTGGTGAGCGGTGCAACGCTAATGGCCATTCCCAATCCAAGGACAACTACGGCCGGGAAAAAGGTAGCCCAGTAGGTTCCACCAATTGCAGGCCTGGCAAAAAGGGCGAAGCCAGCCGCGGCAATGATGGGACCCGTTATAAGCGGCGGCTTGGCGCCATAGCGCTCGACCAAACCGCCCGACCAGCGCGAGAGAACGAACATCAAAAAGATGAACGGTAAGAGCGCCGCGCCGGCTTCAGTCGCCGAGTATCCCTGAATTTGAATCAGGTTCAAAGGGAAGAAAAAAAGCACTCCGGCCAGCGCGGTGTAGAGAAACAGAGTAAGTAAATTTGCTCCGGTGAAATTGCGCGAGCGGAAGAGATCGAGGGAAAGCATCGGGGCCCGCGAGTGTTTCTCGACGAAAAAGAAAACGATCAAGACCACAACACCGATTGGGCCCGCGATTACGGCGTAAGAAGGTTCGATTAGGGCGAACACGACGCCCCCAAGTCCTACTGTGGCTAGTAGCGCACCCATCCAGTCGAGGTGTTCCTGACCGTGTTCTTGACTGCGGCTTTCCGGAACGCGCGTAGTGAGCACAAGAACAACCGCAGCGATCGGCAGATTGATAAAAAACACCCAGCGCCAGGATCCATGTTGTACCAGCCATCCCCCGAGAACAGGACCCACAGCAGCGGTAATCGCGGTAAAACCGGACCAGGTTCCGATTGCGCGCCCTCGTTCTTCAGTAGGAAACGAGGCGCTGATCAAAGCGAGACTTCCAGGTACAAGAAGCGCGCCGCCGACACCTTGGAGCCCGCGAGCGGCTATCAGTTGGCTGATGCTAGGAGCAAGACCGCACCAGACGGACGCGCCTGCGAAGAGAGCTACGCCAACCGTGAAGATCTTTCGACGTCCATAGAGGTCACCTAGCGAACCACCCACCAGGAGAAGAGCCGCTAAAAATAGTGCATAGCTTTCGACTATCCACTGCACTTCGGATACACTCGCCTGAAGTGCGGACTGGAGTGCCGGGAGAGCGACATTCACGACGGTACCATCGATGAAAGCCATGCTCGAGCCGAGTATCGTGGCAGCGAGCACCCAACGGCCACAACCGCTAGAAGGAGCCGGCGACGCGGTCAGAATCGTAGCTTCGTCACAAGGAGGCTTTGCGATGTTGACCATTGCCTATTTTTTCCCAGGCAATGCTGATCGCTCGGGAAGCTCAGGAGACATCTTTCGCCTCTTTCGATTTCGCAAGTGGAATTCGCACCACGAATCGAGTTTCACCTGGATGCGACTCAACACTGACGTTGCCGCGATGACCCTGAATAATCCGATAAACCGTGTCCAGTCCAAGACCGGTTCCTTCGCCGACGGCTTTGTGGTGAAAAAAGGCTCAAAGATCCGGGTCTGAATCTCCGGTGGGATTCCCGGCCCGTTGTCCACTACTTCGACAACCGCCCAGTCTCCCTCGCGGGATGTCCGTATGCGGAGCTTTCCGGTTCCCTTCATGGCGTCAACGGCATTCGAAATCAGGTTGGTCCAGACCTGATTGAACTCGCTGCCGCGCGCGCAGATGGCCGGCAGGGTCCGGTCGTAATCGCGGACGATTTCGATGCCGTTCTTCAACTGATGACGCAACATGATCAATGTGTTTTCCAGCCCCGCGTGGAGGTCGACCTCCTGTTCGGGCATTTGGTCCATGTACGAGTATTCCTTCACGGCGCGGACGAGTTCCGAGATCTTGGCGGTGCTGCTTTCGATCGCTTCAATCAGCCGCGTTATGGTGATCGAGGCAGTGATGCGGACAAAGGCGTCGGCCAGGAATTCCGCTGGAATCTGTTCGGCGATTTGCTCGAGCGTACTTCGATCGCAACCCGCATCGACAAGCGAGGCGGCCAAATCCCAGGAGTTTGGAACATTGTGATCTTCGAGCCACCCGGCAAACTCTTCCTCGCGCTCGCTGCGCTCCAAAGTGTCGAGAGCGGATTGGGCGCCGGTCTGTTCCATCCACTCGCGGTCCAGCTGCGCAATGAACAGACGCGCTGAAAGGGGCAACCCGCGTTTTTCGAGTTGGAGAGCGACAGTACGCACAGACGTGAACGCTTGGCGCAGACTATCGGCGGCGCGGCGGGCCGCGGAAGCGGGATTATTCAGCTCGTGTGCAAGGCCGGCCGAAATCTTCCCAAGCGCCATCAACTTCTCGCGCTGTTGATCGGCCGCGGTGGTTTCGCGTATACGGTCCGCCAATACACTTACAAGCCGCTGGTGCAGGACCGGCATGCGTTCCAGCATCTCTTCGAATTTGCTTTTGTGGAGTCTTGCTCCGCGGCTCTCAACGATGGCGCGCGCTGTTGACGGATAGTGTGTGAGGCGTGAATAAGGAAGCAGCCCTGTGACCTGACCGGTGTGCATGATATAGATGCGGCCGTCTCCTCGCTCAGCATGTACTTCACCGCGGAAGAGAATAACGAGATGATCGGCTGGATCGCCGGCCCGAACTAGTATTTCGCCAGGCTGCATCTCGAAGACACTCATCTGACTCGCAAGCCACGCGAGCCCTTCGCGGGGAAGGCCGGAAAAAACAGAAATCGCTTGGAACTCATCCACCGCCGGATTTTGGCCTGCGGGCGGAGGTGCTTCCAATTTATTTGTGGTCGTGCCCATCTCAAACCTTACTCAGATATTGGTGAACGAACTGGATCGCGACGGAACCTTCCCCAACCCCCGAAGCGACACGTTTGATAGAGCCGTGGCGGACATCGCCTACCGCGAAAATTCCAGGAACGTTGGTTTCAAGAAGCCCTGGATCGCGATCGAGCGACCACCCTTTGGGCCGCTTATTGTCGCGCATCAGATCGGGGCCCGTCAGAATAAATCCTCGGGAATCGCGCTCGATCACTTCGTCCAGCCAACCCGTGCGAGGTTCGGCGCCGATGAAGATAAACAACGCGCTCGCCGGAACCGTTTGAGTCTCGCCCGTAACATCACAGGCGATCGAGATGGATTTTAGCCGCTCGTCGCCCTGAACGCCCGTCACGCGGCTCCGGTACTCAACGTGAATGTTCCCGGTCTTTTGAATTTGATCGATCAGATATTGCGACATGGTGGCGGCCAGCGATGGCCCGCGTACAAGCATCACCACGCGCTGGGCATATTTGGAAAAGAACATCGCGGCCTGCCCAGCCGAGTTGGCGCCTCCTACGACGTATACGTCTTCATCGCGGCAGGAGATGGCTTCCGTTGCCGCCGCGCCGTAATAGACGCCCGCCCCCTGCAAGCGCTCGATGCCGGGCACGTCGAGCGTTCGCCACTGCACACCAGTCGCCAGCACCAAAGTGTGGCAGGAAACCTCTGTCCCGTCGCTGAGTTTGAGGTAACGATAGGCGCCGTCGACGCGAATTGCGCTGGCTTCCTGCGGTGAAACAATCTCCACTCCGAAACGCCGGGCCTGAGTTACCGCTCGCATCGCCAGGTCGGCTCCCTTTAATCCGGCAGGAAAGCCGAGATAATTTTCGATGTTAGAACTCAGTCCAGCCTGGCCACCGGGCGCTTCCCGTTCCACGATCAGGGTCTTTAAACCCTCTGACGCTCCATAAACGGCTGCCGCTAAACCGGCCGGCCCGCCTCCCACAATTGCGACGTCATAAAACTCAAGGCCTGCGCGCATGCGAAGGCCGAGCTTGGCTGCTACCTCTTGCCAACCTGGCTGTTCCAGGCGATCCCCATCTGGAAAGAAAACCAATGGGAGTTTCAGTTCATTCGGGCCAAGGCTTTCGACCAAACGGCTCACCTCAGCGTCGCGCTCAGCAGCATCGGCATCCAGCCATTGAAACGGTACCTGGTTGCGGGCCAGAAAATCGCGCGTCTCGTAAGACTTCGGCGACCAGCGCGTGCCCAGCACTCGCACGCCCTCGAACGCCGGCTTGTGTCTTGCAAGCCATTCCGCCAAGAGATCGTCGAGCACTGGATAGAGCTGCTGCTCCGGCGGGTCCCACGGCTTCAACAGATAGTGATGCAGCTGGACGTCGTTGATGGCTTTGATCGCGGCTTCTGTATCCGCGTAGGCGGTTAACAGAACGCGCTTTGCATCCGGGTAGAGCTTCATCGCCTCGATAAGCGTCTGGATGCCATTCATCTGCGGCATTCGATAATCCACAAGCAGCAGCGCGACAGCATCGTTTCTTTGCTGCAAGCGGCGCAGCAAAGTGAGAGCACTCATTCCGGAGTCGGCGCGCAAGATACGGTAGGTCTTGTTATAGCGTTGCCGCAAGTCCCCCTCGATCACGCGCAAAACATCCGGATCGTCGTCGATGGTCAGAATAACCGGTCTCGCCACAAGATTGCCTTTCTTTCAGCCCGCTCCTTTGAGTTGAGCAAACAACGAATCCGGATCCAGCGCACCGTTATACCGAATGCCGTTGATGAACAGACCCGGCGTTCCATATACTCCGTTCGTAACTCCGCGGCGAAAATCCTCGCGCACGCGGCTCTCATAAGTTCGACTCGTCATTTCTTTACGAAACCGCTGCGGGTCGAGCGATAGCCGCTCCGCGTATCTATACAAGTCTTTAATATCTAGCGCATTCTGATTCGCGAACAGTACGTCGTGCATTTCCCAGAAGCGGCCCTGTGCGCCAGCCGCTTCGGCGGCCTCGGCTGCCTGCTCGGCATGCGGGTGAATCCCCGATCGCGGATAATGCCGGAAAACGAGACGAAGCTCATCTCCTAACCGAGCGTGCAGATCGCGAAGGGTCTCGAACAAACGGCCGCAGTCGGGACATTCGTAATCGCCATACTCGACCAACGTGTAACGTGCATCGGGCGCGCCCTGCACGTGATCGTCCGGCTGAACGGGCAAAAGCAATTTCGAGAGATCTAGATCCTCTTGTGTCGGAATTGCCACGGTACGATCCTCCTCGCGAACTGGACTCCCAAATAACTAATGATGCGGCGGGAGGCAGATTTGGTGCTGTGCGTTCAAGCGCGATGCGCGGGAATATTTTCGCCCACCGCTTCTGTGGGGAAACCAAGGTCACGCCAAGCTTTGAAACCGCCCGCTAACGGGCGAACCCGTTGAATTCCCGCTTTCCTTAATTGAAGCGCCACACGGGCGCTGGTAGCTTCGTTCGGTCAAGTACAGTAGAGGATAATTTGCTGATTTCCGGGAATTTCGCCGGAGCGTGAGCGCAACTCATCGGGTCGAAGAACCAGCGCCCCCGCGATCTTCCTTCCTTCGCGCTCCACTTCGGCAGGGTGGCGCAAATCGATAACGGTGATCAGCTCGCCGTTCTCGATCAGCTCGCGAGCTTGCTGAGGCGTGATGCGTTCAA
>CAWBDW010000025.1:0-28504 GCA_963787545.1 uncultured Acidobacteriaceae bacterium | reverse complement strand
ATATCCGGATCACGATGAGTTCGGCCACCGAGCTAAGCCAGGCTGTGCTTGCCGATAGAAGACTCCAACCGGCGAAGGAGATGGCGTAAAGAACTCGGACCGAATAACGATCCACTAGCATTCCTGCCGGAATTTGCAAAAGCGCGTAGGAGCAAAAAAAGGCCGAATTTATCAAACCGCGGTCGAATTCGCTGAGAGCAAAGGTCCGGCGGAACTCGGTCGAGGCGAGCGCGATCGACATGTTGGTACGGTCTAAATATGCGATCGCGATGCCTACTGACAATAACGCCACCGCGGGCCATTGTCTCGTTGACTTCATGCGGCGGCGCTTTCTTGCCTGTTCGTGTTATTTCGCAACTATCCTAGCGTTCTGAAAGGTGGTTAAACACTTTCACGTGGCACTTCGCCGCAATCAAGATACATGCGCCCTTCGATTGGTATGGTTATTCCCGCATTGGTCTGCCGCATGTTGAAAGGCTTTCCCAACTTCGCCATCAACTGAATGACACCGCCTTTGAGAGGAACTTCCAGTTGCGCCGCTCCCGATGTGTGCCAATATACGACATACGTCTTGTGAGAGCGCTGAAAGACAAACGCTCGTGCGGGACGATCGCTGCCAGCCACATTTGTTATTTGGCTGTATGGGACGAGTTTCGAGTTGGCCTTGCTCATCAATTAGCAGCGTATGCTCTTGGTCAAGGTCTTTTAACATTGTTTTCTGCTTAGCCGTTAGCCAGTTCTTAAAAGCTAATAATCCCAACCTTTTAATCGTTTCCAGGTTGTCAGGCGTTCGAGGATGCGCATCCAATTGCGGCAGGTTCCCGACCAGCGAGACCGGGCAATCCCATGCGGCGGCCCGGCTGGTAGCATATTCGATCATGTCCGGTTGTGTACCAATGGTTTCGTGGCTAGGCGCCCAATAACCAATCCAGCCGAAATTGATGCTTGTGAAGTCTTTCGCTACCTGAAGCGCTTCCGCAGCAGGGTAAGCTCGAATCGCCGCCTTAAAGACTTCGGGCTTGAATACATCAAAGGCATTTCCGCGGGTCAGAATATGCCAACTGAAATGTGACTTGCAGGCTCCTTCGGCAAACAGCGGCGCTGGATTTAAGGTCTTGTACACGATCCATTGTGCTCGCGACACTGTATACCAGTAGTCGGGCCCTGGAACGTCTTCCGCCCCGTCGAAATAAACAAACTTGAATCCCGCTTCACTATAAATTTTGGCAAGGCGCTGGGCGACCTCTTCCTGAATGTCCGTATCTTGAGTAAATCGCACAAAAAGAGGCCACGTGTCTACATCCAATAAAACTACTCGACAACCCACAGCATACGAAGATGGCTGTGTCCCGAGCGCTCCTCGCTCGCAATTGAGAAATTGGTAGGGCGCAGTCGTCGTATAGTTTTCATACGCAATCAGCTCGTTTTGAATTTTGAGGATTCGCCGGTCCTTATCTAGAGTGCATTGTCGCGGATTTTCCTCTATAGAAATCGTATTGGAGGTGCTGTCTAGCGCTTCCCGCAGTGTGAAGCTATTGCGAACATTCAAGCGAGGATCGGGTACCGGAGTAACGTATTCGTCTCCCTTATCCGCCTTGTTGTAGTGAATGTGAATCCCGGGAATTATGCCCGCCTGATCTATTTTAGAGACGATCTGCTTCACATCTTTCATGCCGTTCGGGTAATCGGGCCGTAGGGGAAAATGGCCGGAGCTTTTCGAAAAGGATCGGTAATAGAAATCCAGTGTTCGGAATCCCCCCTGCCGGCGTGCTTAATATGCCGATCTGCATCTGCAGGTGTAGTGCTTAGCAACTCGTAATACGATTGCTTGTACTCCTTACTGCGACGGCTCTCGACGCCCCGTGGCAATCTGTAATCTTCTTCCACTTGAGCGATTCGGTCCAACAGTCGAGCGGTTGCCGTGGTGATTAAGGCCCCGCCAACACCTTCAGTCTTAACCGAATCAACAGTGCCACTCTAAGTAAGTGATAGTCCCCGCGCGGCGTTGCATCGATCCTGGCATAGTGGTCATTTCCCGACGTTCACTGCCACGTGCTCATCCCACATCACGTTAAGCCAGTCGCCAAAGTACTTTCGATTGCGTACTGGAATCTGGAAGAACACACATTCGTCGATCGGCGTTTGGCGCTTTGGCCGCAAACTCGTATAACCCTTGTATTCAAGCCGTTCCAGCGTGAAGCCGATGTACGCATCTGTGATTTTTAACTGGATTGTGGCCTCATAACCGACCAGTGCAAATGAAACAATAAGCCGATCTCGATCGTGGCGCACACTGTCGGCCGGAAATGCAGTTGCCTTAGCGGGGTACGAAAGCTGCAGCTCATCGTCATACGGTCTGTATTGGGTTAGCGTAAACATCGGCACATCGACACCCGTTGCTAGACATTCCTGACCGCTTCTCTTGTGAAGTAGGCGAATCGGGGTACCGCCGGCGCCAATCGTGAGACGCATTTCAGCGTTCTCGAGAGAACCGGTTGCGCGTCGTTGTTGCGAACCTGTTGAGTATTGTCGGTTTTCTGGGCTGGTGGCTGAGCGGCGATTCTCGGCCACGGACTTAAAGCCAATACCCCTGCTTCTCTAAAGAATTGTCGCCGGTCACTCATCACGCTATCTCCGAATTCTGATTTGAAATGTTGAAGGTACTTGTTGCAGAAAAGCCAGTTGGAAACCCCCTCATCGCCCAAGTCGGATGAATCGATGTCACCCATTCGTGAGCGAGATCAATATAATCAGCGTAACGATTTTTCGCGCAAAGCGGATAATCACTGCCAATCATGATGCGAGAGGAAGGAAGTTGTGAGATCAGTTTGAGCGCAAGATCGCGGATATCTTCGTGCGGAAATGGTTCGGTGGAAAAATGACTAATTGCAGAGATGCCAAATATCGTCGATTGCATTGAGGCTAACCGTTTCACCGCGGGCTCCCAGCCATCACACAACTTCCCGTCCGCCGTAGGCCAACCGAAGTGCGGAATGTAAATACTATATGAGGATATGCCAGTTGTACACGCAATTATTTCCCGGGCGAAGAAGCTATTCCGTTTTCTGCATGGGCCACTAGCATCAACCTGAGGTCCGCAATTTTCCCGCAGAATGATTGATCGGCCCGAAGGTTCTCACTCGACATCCGAATGCCGGCGATTCGATTAGTTCTGGCCATGCGCAGCAGATCTTCGTTGGAACTCTTGCGATAGCAAAGAGCCACATAGAATTGCTGCAGTTGTTCTCGTCGCAGTACATCCTCGAGCACCGGACGGTTCCGGCCATCCCATGTTTGACCAGGAATGCGCCGGAAAGGCGTGCCGATGCTAACTTTTGCTCGATATCGGCTAGGGGTGATTGAGTTTCTGAAATCAAGATGACAGTACGCATCAATCACCTAGCCTGCTCCAATGAACTGATTTCAAAGAGGAGTTTAGCCTTTTCCGATCGATCAGTTCAAGAGAAAGATTTGGCGCTTACAATCTAATCTTTCGATAATTGGCTTAAGCCTCTTTTGCTCGCTGCCGTACTTCAGGAACGCCGCTCGGGTCTCGCCGCGGGAATTGCGGATTTCCGGCGAAGGGCGAGCGCGATTCCGGCGTGAAGGCGAACCGCATTCGTGCTGAGCGGTCTATGGACCTCTGCACCTACCGGGATGTCGGGCAGACGTGCAATCGCTGCGATCCATCGGCCCCGCATGTCTTCGATGAACTCGCAGGTGAATCGCACTCACCTCAAAGTGAATCGAAGGACCGTGAACGCTGAACATTCTTTCTCGCCAAGCGTAAGATGGCTTGCGGTGCTCCCACTCGTGTTGACGCAGACCGTCGCTGGCGGCGCAACCTTGAGGTCTGACACCCTGGCCGCATGGGAAGCATACCTGCAAGCAGCGCATTCCCGAATGCAGGAGCGTCTGAAGCCGGGACGCCGCTTTCTTTCCATCGACGAAACGGAAGCAAGGGCCGAAAGGATCCGGGAAGGAGAACCCTTCATCTTTCCATTTGGCAGGACGCCTCAGAAAGTCCCCTCCGGACTGATTCACGATTGGGTTGGAATCGCTTTTATCCCGAACGCGAACATGACTGATGTTCTGTCCACCGTTCGGGACTATGAGCATTATTCAGAGTTCTATCATCCGGCCGTGGTGAATTCGAAGGGATCCCAGAATGACGGACCTGAAGATCGCTTCTCCATGCTGCTGATGAACAGATCTCTGTTTTCAAAGATGGCGCTGGATGGCGATTACGAAACCTCGTATGTCCGTGTCGACGATCACCGCTGGTACAGTATTTCGAATACAACCCGCATACAGGAAATTGAGAATTACCGAGGGGCACAGCAGCACATGTTACCTGAAAATGAAGGGGCCGGTATTATCTGGAAGCTGTCCAGCATTACGCTTTTTGAGGAGCGCGACGGCGGTGTTTACGTCGAGCTGGAAGCTTTCGCCCTGAGCCGCGACATACCGCTGTCTCTTCGCTGGATCGCCACTCCCATCGTTCGCCGCGTATCGAAGAATTCGCTCCTCATCTCTCTTCAACAAACCGCTGACGCGGTGTCCTCCCGGAATCTAGAGACCGTTCGGCTTTCAGCGAGTGCGCGGCGCACCGGAACGGCAAACGCGCTCAATTCCTCGCACTAATGCGACCAATTCGGAACAGATCAACGCGGCTTTATTGCTGAAGTTCACTCGCTCGGCGGAATGGCGTAGTAATATGGACATCCGAGGAGCGTGCGAATGAAGGCCAAGAAAGCCGTGAAGCGCCTGAACAAAGTGGAAGCGCTGTTATCCAACATTATTGACCAGTTTCCAGCGAGTAAGCAGGAATTCGGAGAGTTGCTCGATTCGGCGAAAGCGGCCGTAATTCGGGCAAGGGAGACAGTGAATTCTCAACTGTCGACGAGTGCTGCCAAAAAAACTCCGGCAAAAGCTGAAATCGCGCAGCAACCGCGTGTGGCGGCAAACCGCAAGCAAACGGCTCCCCTCGCCGCGGTAAGGCGCCGGGCCGGCACTAAGCGCAAGGGCATGAGTGCTGTGGCAGGACGGCGATTGAAAAAGACCGCGTAAGCCGCTCGTCGCCGTGTGCAGACGCCGCGCCTCATTGGCGCGGCTGCTCTTTCAGCCCGATGAATAGAGCCGCGCTGAGAGAACTTGCCAACGAGAGCGCGACGGCGATCCATAATACCCAGCGATAACCTGCAACAAAGGATTCAGCCACAGCGTTGCGCGCCTCAGGATTACTTGTTTGGATCGCCGCAAGCTTGAACCGTTGCGAATCGATCTGCTGGCGGAGTTCGGACGAAACAGAGAGGCGTTCCAGGCGACGGTCGAGATCTCGATTAAAGACGTTAATCAGCGCGAAACCAAGAACCGCAATTGCAAGCAAGCCCGCGATTCGGGATACGGCATTGTTGATTCCCGAGGCTGCTCCCGCGCGCATCTGAGAAACAGAATCCATCACCGTCGTGGTGAGCGGTGCAACGCTAATGGCCATTCCCAATCCAAGGACGACTACGGCCGGGAAAAAGGTGGCCCAGTAGGTTCCACCAATTGCAGGCCTGGCAAAAAGGGCGAAGCCAGCCGCGGCAATGATGGGACCCGTTATAAGCGGCGGCTTGGCGCCATAGCGCTCGACCAAACCGCCCGACCAGCGCGAGAGAACGAACATCAAAAAGATGAACGGTAAGAGCGCCGCGCCGGCTTCAGTCGCCGAGTATCCCTGAATTTGAATCAGGTTCAAAGGGAAGAAAAAAAGCACTCCGGCCAGCGCGGTGTAGAGAAACAGAGTAAGTAAATTTGCTCCGGTGAAATTGCGCGAGCGGAAGAGATCGAGGGAAAGCATCGGGGCCCGCGAGTGCTTCTCGACGAAAAAGAAAACGACCAAGACCACAACACCGATTGGGCCCGCGATTACGGCGTAAGAAGGTTCGATTAGGGCGAACACGACGCCCCCAAGTCCTACTGTGGCTAGTAGCGCACCCATCCAGTCGAGGCGTTCGTGACCGTGTTCTTGACTGCGGCTTTCCGGAACGCGCGTAGTGAGCACAAGAACAACCGCAGCGATCGGCAGATTGATAAAAAACACCCAGCGCCAGGATCCATGTTGTACCAACCATCCCCCGAGAACAGGACCCACAGCAGCGGTAATGGCGGTAAAACCGGACCAGGTTCCGATGGCGCGCCCTCGCTCTTCAGCGGGAAACGAGGCGCTGATCAAAGCGAGACTTCCAGGTACAAGAAGCGCGCCGCCGACACCTTGGAGCCCGCGAGCGGCTATCAGTTGGCTGATGCTAGGAGCAAGACCGCACCAGGCGGACGCGCCTGCGAAGAGAGCTACGCCAACCGTGAAGATCTTTCTTCGTCCATAGAGGTCGCCGAGCGAACCACCCACCAGGAGAAGCGCCGCTAAAAATAGTGCATAGCTTTCGACTATCCACTGCACTTCGGATACACTCGCCTGAAGTGCGGACTGGAGTGCCGGGAGAGCGACATTCACGACCGTACCATCGATGAAAGCCATGCTCGAGCCGAGTATCGTGGCAGCGAGCACCCAACGGCCACAGCGGCTAGCAGGAGCCGGCGACGCGGTCAGAATCGTAGCTTCGTCACAAGGAGGCTTTGCGATGTTGACCATTGCCTATTTTTTCCCCAGGCAATGCTGATCGCTCGGGAAGCTCAGGAGACATCTTTCGCCTCTTTCGATTTCGCAAGTGGAATTCGCACCACGAATCGAGTTTCACCTGGATGCGACTCAACACTGACGTTGCCGCGATGACCCTGAATAATCCTGTAAACCGTGTCCAGTCCGAGACCGGTTCCTTCGCCGACGGCTTTCGTGGTGAAAAAAGGCTCAAAGATCCGGGTCTGAATCTCCGGTGGAATTCCCGGCCCGTTGTCCACTACTTCGACGACCGCCCAGTCTCCCTCGCGGGATGTCCGTATGCGGAGCTTTCCGGTTCCCTTCATCGCGTCGACCGCATTCGAAATCAGGTTGGTCCAGACCTGATTGAACTCGCTGCCGCGCGCGCAGATGGCCGGCAGGGTCCGGTCGTAATCGCGGACGATTTCGATGCCGTTCTTCAACTGATGACGCAACATGATCAATGTGTTTTCCAGCCCCGCGTGGAGGTCGACCTCCTGTTCGGGCATTTGGTCCATGTACGAATATTCCTTCACGGCGCGGACGAGTTCCGAGATCTTGGCGGTGCTGCTTTCGATCGCTTCAATCAGCCGCGTTATGGTGATCGAGGCAGTAATGCGGACAAAGGCGTCGGCCAGGAATTCCGCTGGAATCTGTTCGGCGATTCGCTCGAGCGTACTTCGATCGCAACCCGCATCGACAAGCGAGGCCGCCAAATCCCAGGAGTTTGGAACATTGTGATCTTCGAGCCACCCGGCAAACTCTTCCTCGCGCTCACTGCGCTCCAAAGTATCGAGAGCGGACTGGGCGCCGGTCTGTTCGATCCATTCGCGGTCCAATTGCGCAATGAACAGACGCGCTGAAAGGGGCAAACCGCGTTTTTCGAGTTGGAGAGCGACAGTACGCACAGACGTGAACGCTTGGCGCAGACTATCGGCGGCGCGGCGGGCCGCGGAGGCGGGATTATTCAGCTCGTGTGCAAGGCCGGCCGAAATCTTCCCAAGCGCCATCAACTTTTCGCGCTGTTGATCGGCCGCCGTGGTTTCGCGTATACGGTCCGCCAATACACTTACAAGCCGCTGGTGCAGGACCGGCATGCGTTCCAGCATCTCTTCGAATTTGCTTTTGTGGAGTCTTGCTCCGCGGCTCTCAACGATGGCGCGCGCTGTTGACGGATAGTGTGTGAGGCGTGAATAAGGAAGCAGCCCTGTGACCTGACCGGTGTGCATGATATAGATGCGGCCGTCTCCGCGCTCAGCATGTACTTCACCGCGGAAGAGAATAACCAGATGATCGGCTGGATCGCCGGCCCGAACTAGTATTTCGCCAGGCTGCATCTCGAAGACACTCATCTGACTCGCAAGCCACGCGAGCCCTTCGCGGGGAAGGCCGGAAAAAACAGAGATCGCTTGCAACTCATCCACCGCCGGATTTTGGCCTGCGGGCGGAGGTGCTTCCAATTTATTTGTGGTCGTGCCCATCTCAAACCTTACTCAGATATTGGTGAACGAACTGAATCGCGACGGAACCTTCCCCAACGCCCGAAGCGACACGTTTGATAGAGCCGTGGCGGACATCGCCTACCGCGAAAATTCCAGGAACGTTGGTTTCAAGAAGCCCTGGATCGCGCTCGAGCGACCACCCTTTGGGGCGCTTATTGTCGCGCATCAGATCGGGGCCCGTCAGAATAAATCCTCGGGAATCGCGCTCGATCACTTCGTCCAGCCAACCCGTGCGAGGTTCGGCGCCGATGAAGATAAACAACGCGCTCGCCGGAACCGTTTGAGTCTCGCCCGTAACATCACAGGCGATCGAAATGGATTTTAGCCGCTCGTCGCCCTGAACGCCCGTCACGCGGCTCCGGTACTCAACGTGAATGTTCCCGGTCTTTTGAATTTGATCGATCAGATATTGCGACATGGTGGCGGCCAGCGATGGCCCGCGTACAAGCATCACCACGCGCTGGGCGTATTTGGAAAAGAACATCGCGGCCTGCCCAGCCGAGTTGGCGCCTCCTACGACGTATACGTCTTCATCGCGGCAGGAGATGGCTTCCGTTGCCGCCGCGCCATAATAGACGCCCGCCCCCTGCAAGCGCTCGATGCCGGGCACGTCGAGCGTTCGCCACTGCACACCAGTGGCCAGCACCAAAGTGTGGCAGGAAACCTCTGTCCCGTCGCTGAGTTTGAGGTAACGATAGGCGCCGTCGACACGAATTGCGCTGGCTTCCTGCGGTGAAACAATCTCCACTCCGAAACGCCGGGCCTGAGTTACCGCTCGCATCGCCAGGTCGGCGCCCTTCAATCCGGCAGGAAAGCCGAGATAATTTTCGATGTTAGAACTCAGGCCAGCCTGGCCACCGGGCGCTTCCCGTTCCACGATCAGGGTCTTTAAACCCTCTGACGCTCCATAAACGGCTGCCGCTAAACCGGCCGGCCCGCCTCCCACAATTGCGACGTCATAAAACTCAAGGCCTGCGCGCATGCGAAGGCCGAGCTTGGCTGCTACCTCTTGCCAACCTGGCTGTTCCAGGCGATCCCCATCTGGAAAGAAAACCAATGGAAGTTTCAGTTCATTCGGGCCAAGGCTTTCGACCAAACGGCTCACCTCAGCGTCGCGCTCAGCAGCATCGGCATCCAGCCATTGAAACGGTACCTGGTTGCGCGCCAGAAAATCGCGCGTCTCGTAAGACTTCGGCGACCAGCGCGTGCCCAGCACTCGCACGCCCTCGAACGCCGGCTTGTGTCTTGCAAGCCATTCCGCCAAGAGATCGTCGAGCACTGGATAGAGCTGCTGCTCCGGCGGGTCCCACGGCTTCAAAAGATAGTGATGCAGCTGGACGTCGTTGATGGCTTTGATCGCGGCTTCTGTATCCGCGTAGGCGGTTAACAGAACGCGCTTTGCATCCGGGTAGAGCTTCATCGCCTCGATAAGCGTCTGGATGCCATTCATCTGCGGCATTCGATAATCCACAAGCAGCAGCGCGACAGCATCGTTTCTTTGCTGCAAGCGGCGCAGCAAAGTGAGAGCACTCATTCCGGAGTCGGCGCGCAAGATACGGTAGGTCTTGTTATAGCGTTGCCGCAAGTCCCCCTCGATCACGCGCAAAACATCCGGATCGTCGTCGATGGTCAGAATAACCGGTCTCGCCACAAGAGTGCCTTTCTTTCAGCCCGCTCCTTTGAGTTGAGCAAACAACGAATCCGGATCCAGCGCACCGTTATACCGAATGCCGTTGATGAACAGACCCGGGGTTCCATATACTCCGTTCGTAACTCCGCGGCGAAAATCCTCGCGCACGCGGCTCTCATAAGTTCGACTCGTCATTTCTTTACGAAACCGCTGCGGGTCGAGCGATAGCCGCTCGGCGTATCGATACAAGTCTTTCGTATCTAGCGCGTTCTGATTCGCAAACAGGAGGTCGTGCATTTCCCAGAAGCGGCCCTGTGCGCCAGCCGCTTCGGCTGCCTCGGCTGCCTGCTCGGCATGCGGGTGAATCCCCGATCGCGGATAATGCCGGAAAACGAGACGAAGCTCATCTCCTAACCGGGCGTGCAGATCGCGAAGGGTCTCGAACAAACGGCCGCAGTCGGGACATTCATAATCGCCATACTCGACCAATGTGTAATGTGCATCGGGCGCGCCCTGCACGTGATCGTCCGGCTGAACGGGCAAAAGCAATTTCGAGAGATCTAGATCCTCTTGTGTCGGAATTGCCACGGTACGATCCTCCTCGCGAACTGGACTCCCAAATAACTAATGATGCGGCGGGAGGCAGATTTGGTGCTGTGCGTTCAAGCGCGATGCGCGGGAATATTTTCGCCCACCGCTTCTGTGGGGAAACCGAGGTCACGCCAAGCTTCGAAACCGCCCGCTAAGGGGCGAACGCGTTGAATTCCCGCTTTCCTTAATTGAAGCGCCACACGGGCGCTGGTAGCTTCGTTCGGTCAAGTGCAGTAGAGGATAATTTGCTGATTTCCGGGAATTTCGCCGGAGCGTGAGCGCAACTCATCGGGTCGAAGAACCAGCGCCCCCGCGATCTTCCTTCCTTCGCGCTCCACTTCGGCAGGGTGGCGCAAATCGATAACGGTGATCGGCTCGCCGCTCTCGATCAGCTCGCGAGCTTGCTGAGGCGTGATGCGTTCAATGCGCAGCTTCCGTATGAATCGCCTGCGCTGTAAGTACTTCGTTGCAACATACAGAGCGATCAGCGCGAGAATCACCAGACCTGCCCTGCGGCCGAAGAGTCCCAGCAGCAAAATCAGCGAATCTACCTGGCGATGAAAAACACTGCCAAGGAAAAGATAGGCGCCCGCCCAGAGACTGCAGCCCGCTGCGTCCGCGAGCAAAAAACGCCAATATCGCATTCCGCTAATACCCGCGAGCGAGATGGAGACCAGACCCATACCGGGAACAAATTTTGCAAACAGCAACGCGCCCGCGCCGCGTCTGGCGAAAGCTGCCTCCGTCTTTCGCACACAAGTATCGGGTTCGAGCGACAGCTTGCATAACAGCCCGAGCACAGCGCGGCCTCGAAAACGCCCCACTTCATACCAGACAATGTCGCCGAGGAGCGCTGGAATTACGGCCGCAAACAACGACGTGAGAAAAACATAGCGATGATTTCCCACCATGGCGCCCATCAAGAGCAAAAGCGGATCGGCGGGGATGGGCACCCCGAGCGCCACGGCAAACACGTACACGAAAAGCAGCAAATAGCCGTGCCGCAGAAGAAGGTAGCGGAAGGAGAACAAGCGCAGTCCGTTCACAGTCTACGCCTTCTTCCATGGTCGACAAAGCCACTTGGGGACACTCCGGGCAAGCTCAGATAACTCCCTGGGTCCGAGTAGCAGGCGTGTCCCCGTCCACTAGAACGGCGGTTGAACGGCAAATCAGCCCTGCTGGATGAACGTGCCGTCTTGCAGCTCGGCCATCGCTTGCCTGAGCTGCTCCTGCGTGTTCATCACGATCGGACCGTACCAAGCCACCGGCTCCTCAATCGGTTTGCCCGATACCAGCAGGAACCGAATTCCCTCTGGCCCGGCCTGCACCGTGATCTCATCGCCGCGATCGAACAGCACCAGCGAGTGATTCTTGACGTCGTACACCGGCGCCGCTTCGGGTTGAGCGACCTGCTCGGTTAGAACCGCGCGCGGATCCGAGGCGTCGCGGAACGTGCCGGAACCCGCGAATACGTACGCAAAAGCGTTACGCGTGGTCTCGATTTTGAGCCGCTTCCGCTGGCCGGGTGGGACGGAAACATCGACGTAAATCGGATCGGCTGCCACACCTTCCACCGGACCTTTCTTGCCCCAGAACTCGCCGCAGATGATGCGCGCGCGTGTGCCGTCATCGTCCGTGATCTCGGGAATCGCGCTCGACGGAATGTCCTGATAGCGTGGGTTGGTCATCTTTAGCGACGACGGAAGATTAGCCCACAACTGAAAGCCGTGCATGCGGCCGTGCGGGTCTCCCTTCGGCATCTCCTGGTGCAGGATGCCGCTGCCCGCGGTCATCCATTGCACGTCGCCGGCGGTCATTTTGCCCTTGTTGCCCAGGCTGTCGCCGTGCTCGACTGAGCCCGCGAGCACGTAGGTGATCGTCTCGATCCCGCGGTGCGGATGCCACGGGAATCCAGCCCGGTAATCGTCCGGGTTCTCATTGCGAAAGTCATCCAGCAGCAGGAAGGGATCGAAATCTTTCGTTTTGCCGAATCCAAAGGCGCGCTGCAGCTTCACCCCAGCCCCTTCGATAGTGGGCGTAGTCTGAATGATCTGTTTGATTGGACGTAACGACATACTTTTCTCCTGTTCCTGTTCCGCTTACACCGTGGCTGCCGATTCGGACCGGATAGCGGAAATCTCCAGTTCTATCTTGAGGTCGTCGCCTAAGAGCATTCCACCTGTTTCGAGCGCCGCGTTGTACGTCAATCCGAAATCGCTGCGCTTGATTTTCGTTGAAGCCGACGCGCCTATCCTGGTGTTGCCAAACGGGTCCTTTCCTTCCGGCGTAGGCCCTTCCGCGTTCAAGACTACTTCTTTGGTCACGCCGTGAATAGTCAGATCGCCGGTGACCTTCCATTCGCCCTCGCCCGCTCGCGTAATTTTCTTGCTTTTAAAGGTAATGGCCGGGTGTTTTTCGACGTGCAGAAAGTCCGGACTTTTCAGATGCGCGTCCCGCTGCTCGTCCAGCGTGTTGATCTTGCTGGCGTCAATCGCGACCTCAATGCGCGATTCGTTTGGATCGTCGGGATCGTATTCGATAGTGCCTTGGACGCCGCTAAAGCCACCGCGAACGTTGGTGATCATCATGTGACGAACCACGAAGTGCGCACTCGAGTGCGCCGGATCGATTTTGTAGGTTGTTTTCAAGGGATCTCCTTTTCCGGCTGGATTTGTGCCAGAATATATCTTGACATCAAGATAGATGTGAGTGGCAATCAAAAGGATTCAAGCGCCGCGCATGTGTGGCTGGTTTTGTGGAAGGCCGCGCGCGCGGTCGAACAAAACGCGCTGGCCAGCGTATCCGGTCTGCATCTCGGCCTCTCCGATTTCGCTGTATTGGAGGCGCTTCTCCACAAAGGCCCTCAGCCGGTGAATGCAATCGGCAAAAAGATCTTGCTGACCAGCGGTTCCATAACCACGGCAATAGACCGGCTGGAATTGCGCAAGCTGGTTCACAGAACGCCTCATCCAGAAGACCAACGCACCCGCCTCGTTCAATTAACGGATCGGGGTAAGCGGCTCATCGAGGAGGCATTTCGCCGGCACGCGAGCGACATGGAGGAAACTATGTCCGTGTTGACGGCTCGTGAGCGTCTTGAACTTATTCGCTTGCTCAAAAAACTCGGCATCTTTGCGGCAGCAAGATCGAACTCGCCGTAAGTAAAGGACCCGTGGATCTACGCGCCCAAACCGCCGGTCACAAGCTTTCGCTCGGGATTGCGCTGATCGTGCTGGCCTTTTTCTGCTCTGCCGTGATGAGCGCCTTTAGCAAGGCCGCATCCGGCGCGCCTCCGCTGCTGATACTGTTCCTGCAATACGCAATCAGCTTTCTGGTGTTCGTGCCTTCGGCCGTCGCCTCGGGACCGGCGAATCTAAAGACTCAACATTTCTGGTTACACTTGTTTCGAAGCCTGGCAGGATCCGTTTGCCAGTTATTGTTTTTCATCGCCGTGGGATCGATTCCGTTGCTCGATTCGGTTTTGCTCTCGAATGCGGCTCCGCTGTTTATCCCGGTGGTCGTCTATGTTTGGTTTCGCAAAACGGTACAGCCATTAGTTTGGGTAAGTCTGTTGATCGGCTTAGCCGGGATAGTGATGATCATCAAACCGGGTCCGCAGTTGTTTCACAACCCGGCATCGCTGATCGCGCTGGTCGCGGGATTGTTTTCTGCTCTGGCGCTGGTCTCAACCAACAAACTGGCCGAGACCGAGCCGCCGGTGCGCATCCTCATTTATAATTTTGGATTTTCGACATTGCTCCTGATACCGCTTTGCATTTGGGCATGGAAGCCGCTAACCCCGAGAGAGTGGCTGCTGCTGATTGCCGTGGGCGTGTTCTACGCGCTCACGCAATATCTGATCATTCGCGCGTACCGTTATGCGAGCGCGACAGAGTTGTCCCCGTTCAACTACAGCGTAGTGATTTTTTCGGGACTTCTGGGCTGGTGGTTCTTCGGCAATGTTCCCGATTGGATGTCGGTAATAGGAACGGTGCTGATTTGCGCGGGTGGCATCTTGAGCATAGAGGCCGGGCATTCGGAGGGACGCGGCCATGCCTTCGGGAGCGGACATTGGAAGCTTAACTGGAAACTCGCCGCGCCACGATCTCGCTAACCGGCCGGCGATGCGCTGGATCGCGCGATGGTCCTTCGTACTCCCATAGAATTTCCCAGTCCTTGAAGAACCCGCGCAACTCACCAGGCCGCGCCCGCTTCTCATTCCATTTCTCACCCGCTTCCGGTGTGTGCGCAATCGCCGCCACCACGCCTCCCGGCCGCACCGCCGCCTTTACTTTGGCGAACAGATCGCGCTGCAGATAGTAGGCAATCAGGATAAGGTCGAACGAGTCCGGCTGCATTGTGAAGTTTGGAGCCGTCAGGTCCGCCACTTTCGTTTGCACTTCGAGACCACGCGCGGCGGAGCGCAGTCGCACCAGTTCAATCGCTGTTTCCGACCCGTCCACGGCCGTTACCGCCCACCCTCGTTCTGCCAAGTAGAGAGCATTGCGACCGGCTCCGCAAGCTAGATCCATCGCAGTTCCGGGAGCGAGCTTGTCGGCGATCTCTACGACCAGTATGGTGGGTGCTTCTTCTTTTCCGCGGTCGCCGGAGCGATACTTTTCCTCCCAGCCTGCAATATCCATCGCCCCAGGAGAGTCCCCGTCCTACCCACTTTCAGGATATCGCGCACCGGGGGGCTTGCGGCAAGACCCGGGTCGTGCCGCATAATCGTCAACCGAAGCCGGAAACTACGGAAATGGGAGGCACGAAATGTATATGTTGTTGTTGTCAACACCGATTGGAGCGTGGCAATGACGGAGCATGCGGTGGTGATCGCCGGAGCAGGTCCAACAGGGCTGATGCTATCGGGCGAGTTGGCGCTGGCGGGCGTCGACGTTGCCATCGTCGAGCGGCGCACCAGCCAGAATCTCGCCGGCTCGCGCGCGGGCGGTCTGCACTCACGCACGATCGAGGTCCTCGATCAGCGCGGAATCGCCGATCGGTTCCTCTCGCAGGGACAGGTGGCGCAGGTCGCTGGGTTCGCCTGGATCCGTTTGGACATCAGCGACTTTCCCACCCGGCACAATTACGGCCTCGGGCTGTGGCAGAACCACATTGAGCGCATTCTCGCCGGCTGGGTCGAGGAGCTCGGCGTGCCGATCTACCGCGGCCGCGAGGTGACCGGTTTCACGCAGGACGACACCGGTGTCGATGTCGAGGTGTCCGACGGCAACTCGCTACGAGCGCAATATCTCGTCGGTTGCGACGGAGGACGCAGTCTGATCCGTAAAGCAGCCGGCATCGCGTTTCCCGGTTCGGATCCAACAACCAGCCACTTGATCGCCGAGGTCGAGATCGCCGAGCAGCCCGAATGGGGCATCCGCCACGACGCCCTCGGCATCCACGCCCTAAGCAGGTTGCAGGATGGGGGGCCGGTGCGGGTCCTGGTGACCGAGCAGCACCTTGGATCGACCACCGAACCCACCCTGCGCGATATCAGCGACGCGCTCATCGCCGTGTATGGGACAGACTACGGGGTGCACAGTCCAACCTGGATCTCCCGGTTCACGGATGCGGCGCGTCAGGCCGCCGCCTATCGCGACCGGCGGATCTTGCTAGCGGGCGACGCCGCGCACGTGCACTATCCGGCGGGCGGACAGGGTCTCAACATCGGCGTACAGGATGCGGTGAATCTGGGATGGAAGCTGGCTCAGGTGGTCAAGGGGAGGTCGCCGGAAAGCCTCCTCGATACCTATCATGCCGAGCGCCACCCCGTCGCTGCCCGCGCGCTGCGCAATACGATGGCGCAAGTCGCGCTGCTGCGCCGCCCGGACGACCGCATCAAGGCCTTGCGGGACACCATGTCCGAACTCCTCAGCATGGACGAGCCTCGCAAACGGTTGGCCGCGGAGATGTCTGGTCTGGGCGTTCACTACGATCTCGGTGAGGGGCATCCACTGCTCGGGCGGCGCATGCCCGATCTCGACCTGGTCACTGCCAACGGCCCGCTACGCGTCTTCACGCTGCTGCATGGCGCCCGGCCGGTGCTCCTCAACTTCGGTGAGCCCGGCGGCTTCGACATCACTCCATGGGCCGACCGCGTTCAGTCGATCGACGGCAAATACGCGGGTACGTGGGAGCTTCCGGCAATCGGCGCGGTCACGGCTCCCACCGCCGTTTTGGTTCGGCCCGACGGATATGTGGCCTGGGTGGGAGACCGAACCCAGGTCGGGCTTGCTAACGCGCTAACCACCTGGTTCGGACCAGCATGGCTCGACAAAGCCACTTTGGGGACTCCCCGGCCAAGCCCAGACAACCTGCCCGAGTCCGAGTAGCAGGCGTGTCCCCATCCGCGAGCCCCGTAGGACGATAGTGATGAGTGGCTCTTTTACTAAATACCCAAAACCTCGCCAAATCCTATGGAGCCGATCCACTCTTCCGCAATCTCTCACTCAATATTTCGGAAGGTGACCGCCTCGGTCTGATCGGCCCGAATGGATCCGGCAAATCGACGCTGCTGGAAATTCTGGCCGGCCGCCGTCAGCCGGATGCCGGCGAGGTCGCGCTTCGCAAGAACACGCGTCTTAGATACGTTTCGCAGGATTCAAGCTTCGCGAAAGGGGAAACGGTCAGGCAAGTCGTCCGGCGCGCGCTCGACCAATCCACGCCGCCCGAGAACGAGAAGCAAGCACGCGAAGCCGAAACGCTCGGCCGCGCGGGTTTCCGAGACTTCGATCAGGAAGCCGCGGCGCTCTCCGGCGGCTGGCGCAAACGCCTGGCGCTGGCCGAGGCTCTCGTGGCCGATCCCGATATCCTGCTTTTAGACGAGCCCACCAACCACCTCGATCTCGCCGGCATCGAATGGCTCGAAAAAATTCTTCAAACCGCCCGCTTCGCGTGCATCGTAGTAAGCCACGACCGCTACTTCCTGGAAAATGCCGCCACCGCTATGGCCGAGCTGAACCGCATCTACCCGGGAGGGCTGTTTCGCGTAGACGGAAATTACAGCGCCTTTCTCGAAAAGAAAACGGAGTTTCTCGCCGCCCAAGCCAAGCGCCAGGAAGTTCTCGAAAACCGCGTGCGTATCGAGATGGATTGGCTACGGCGTGGCCCCAAAGCCCGCGCCACTAAAGCCAAGGCCCGCATCGACAATGCGCATGAACTGATCGGTGAGCTTGCCGATCTGAATGCCCGCACCCGCACCTCGACCGCCGATATCGAGTTCTCCGCCTCCGATCGCCAAACCAAGCGCTTAATTGAACTGGTGGGCGCCAGTTACGGCTTCAACGGCCGCCTGTTGTTTGAGAACCTCAGCTTCGTTCTAACCGCGAACGCGCGCGTCGGATTAGTCGGCCCAAATGGCAGCGGGAAAACCACGCTACTACGTTTGCTGCGCGATGAGATTGCGCCGCTCACCGGCGAGATCCGGCGAGCCCCGTCGCTCCGCATCGTCTACTTCGATCAAAATCGCCCGCTCAATCTCGACCTCACTCTGCGCCAGGCGCTGTCTCCCGATGGCGATTCCGTCCTCTATCAGGACCGCCCCATTCATGTCGCTTCCTGGGCGGCGCGCTTCCTTTTCTCCAGCGAGCAGCTCAACCAACCCGTAAGCCGGCTGTCCGGTGGCGAGCGAGCGCGCGTTCTCATCGCAAATTTGATGCTCGAGGCCGCGGATGTTCTGCTGCTCGATGAGCCGACGAACGACCTCGACATCCCGACACTCGAGATTCTGGAAGAAAGTCTGCTCGAATTCCGGGGCGCGCTTGTTCTGGTGACGCACGACCGTTATCTGCTCGATCGCGTCTCCACCGTCGTCTTAGGGTTGGACGGCGCCGGCGCCGCCGAACAGTTCGCGGACTACTCGCAATGGGAGAACTGGCAAGCGGATCGCAAAAAGAGCAAGCCCAAATCCGCCATCGCCAAAGCCGCCCCCGCGGCCAGCGAAAAAGAAACTGTCTTATCTGGACAACCGCGAATTCTCAACCCTCGAGGGCCGCATCGGAGAAGCAGAGCAAGCGCTAGCCGCCGCCCGCGCTCTGCTCGAAGACCCGCAGCTTGGCCGCCACCCGCAACGCCTCGTGGACACCTATCGCGCAATCGAGCAGGCGCAGTCTGCGCTTGATGCGCTGTATGCGCGCTGGCTAGAGCTTGACGCTCATGGAGGGCGGGGTTGACCCCGCGCGGAGCTTTAGCTCCGCTCTTCCGCCGGATACGCACTGGACCACGGGAATTCCGTGGGATGGGCGACTAGAGCAGCTTTGACCGGATTCCACTCGATATAACGCTGAATTTGAGCAAATTCAGCATCGCTGCGAACAACACGGTCAAAATACTCTTGCTGCCAGAAAGGTTTGCCGTTTCGACCCAGAAGTTGATTGGCCCGACGGGCCGTCGGCCCCTTCATCTGGCGCATCAGATCGGCGAGCCGGATGTGAGGCGTCCAGAGCACGTGGACATGATTGGGCATAACCACATAGGCGTAAAGGGAACAGCGCTGGCTGGCGGCTAGCGTCTGCATTTGATCCAGCACCAGACAAGCGATGTTCGGTTGCCGCAAGTACGTCGGTCCGCTTCGAGAGCTATCCAGGAGCCGGTCCCAGGTGACGAATGCTTCCCCCGAGCTAAGGTGTTCGCGCGGGAAGACGCGCTCTTGCGGCAGGCTTCCCCAGAGCCGCCAGGTGGCAAAGACAGGCAATCCGGGCGCGTCCCAGTGTGGCAAGCGGCGGCGATAGCGTCTCACGCGTACTAATCGTGCGCTGAGGATCGGCGATTTCTCCAACCGCGTTGCGGAGCTAAAGCTCCGCGCGGGCTCAAACACGCGTTTTTCATCAAGCTCCCAGTGACGATTTGTGTATTTCAGGTCTGTATCCCGCGCGAATGCACCTGACAATTGGTTCCGGCGTCAGAACTGTGACGGTCAACTCGTTTGGCCGGCGGCCCTTTCTCAAGTATCCTTCCGGCGACCACAGAAGTAGCGCGCCATCCCACACGAGGTAGCTAGAATCCTCCATCTGAACAAAGCAGCCATCGGGCAACGAATTCAACGACGCTTGGTAAGTGACCTTGTTCCGCCGATCAATTCGCGCGCGATGCAGTTCTGCATCCATTTGATCCGCGAGAGGAAGGCTCCCTACTCGTGGGTTGCCCGACCGTATCCAAGCATCTCTGAACGCGTTGAACCGCTCGCGCCGGCATTCAGCGCAGGGTCTGTGGCCCGCCGCAAGCGCTACGGCTTCGTCTAAAAAGAACAGCTCTGTGTAACGGCCCGCAGACATCACCGAACGTCGCCGGCCTTTGAATTCCAACAGACACGTAATCCAACGCCGGCTTGCGTATTGCCGAACGATCTCGCGTTTCTCATTGTGCAGTGCTCCCCCACGATTGCCCATGAAGGTTCCACGGGCGGCACAGGCAAAGATCGTCCCGCAGGGGTCCACGCGGTTTTGTAACGGCATTCCGGAATTCCAAAACTCAAATAATCGCACGGTTGGAAGTCTTGAGCTTGACTGGATAGGAAAATCGAATCATACTCAACAGTATGAAAATCGGGGAACGCGGTCAGGTGACAATCCCGAAGGATATCCGCGATCGGTTCGGCATAGGGCCGGAAACAGAAATAGAGTTCCGCGTCGTAGGCGGCAACATCGTTCTGAAGAAGGCGCCCAAGAAACTGAACCTGGCGAAATGGAAAGGCCGTTGCAGCGACACGTTCGCGAAGCTGGGCTACTCCTCCGTGGACAAATTCATTGATGATGTGCGCGGTCGATGATCACCGCAGTCGATACCAATATCCTGCTCGATATCCTGGTTCCCAATGAGCAGTTCTATGAACGCTCAGCCGATGCACTACAAGAAGCGGCCGCCGAGGGTTCCATTGTGATCAGCGATATCGTCTATGCGGAGCTTTGTATTCACTTCGAAACCCAGCGGGAGTGCGATTCATTCCTTCAAAGCAATGAGATTCGCGTGCAAGGTTTGACGCGCGAAGCGCATTTCCTGGCCAGCCGTGCGTGGCGGACATATCGGCAACAAGGAGGGACGCGGACCCGAATTCTGGCGGATTTTCTGATTGCCGCTCAGGCCCAGAAACAGGCTGCACGCCTGCTCTCGCGAGATCGTGGCTTCTATAGGAAGCTCTTTCCGTCGCTGGATCTTCATGATCCAACTGCGGCCAAGAGACACAAACGGGATTGACCACGCAAGGGCCGAACGATCCCATTGAACAGCCCTCTTTACCGGGCTCTTTCACAACACGCAGTTTGGTTCGAAGTGCGATTTGGCCGGATCGAAGCGGACTCGTATCTGTTCCCCTTTGGAAGATCAAACCGCCTTGACGCGTCTCGCGCTTCTGGTCATCCTATTCAGTGAGCCGGTCTCGTGAGCGTACAAGCCGCATTGCCTCCGCCAGCCCAACGAGCGCAATCCGCTTTGGCGTGGCGCTGGATAGCGGCATTGGCGCCCGGATTATTCATCTACTTCATTCCAATTCTTGGCCTCGCGCCGGTTCAACGGCACATCCTCGCTTTTTTCGTCGCCACCATTCTCGCTCTCGTGACACAGCCGGTAGCGATGGGGATATCGGTTCTAATCGCGATGACGGGACTAGTTCTCACCGGCACCCTGAGCGCGCCAGCGGCGTTGTCGGGATTCAGCGACCCGACTGTATGGCTGATCTTCACAGCTTTTCTGTTCTCGCACGCAGTCACCCGTACCAATCTCGGATTACGCGTGGCTTACTTCTTCATCAGCAGGTTCGGATTTAATGCGCTGACGCTGGGTTATTCGATTGCCTGTTCGGACCTGGCGCTGGCGCCGTTCGTGCCGTCGGACACGGCGCGCGGCGGCGGCATCGTGTGTCCCATTACGCGCTCAGTTGCGGAGGTGCTGGGATCCGAGCCGGGAACACCGTCGCGCAGAATGGGAGGTTTTCTGGTTCTGGTGGCCTTCCATACGACTTACGTTGCGTCCGCGATGTTCCTGACCGGCATGGCGTCGAATCCGCTGATGGCGGACTTTGCCGCCAAGCTGGGGCACCTGGAGTTGACCTGGATTCGCTGGTTTTTAGCGGCCGCTGTGCCTGGATTTGTTTCGCTCCTCGTCGTGCCCTTTCTCATTTATCGCCTGTATCCTCCCAAGCTGACCAACACGGATGCAGCCCGGCATCATGCGCGGGCGGAATTACACCGGATGGGTTCACTAACAGGCGCCGAGGCGCGGCTTGCGCTCATCATGATGGCCGTAATGGCAGGTTGGGTGACGAGTCCGTGGCATCACATTCCGAATGCGTTTGTGGCGCTCGCCGGTGTATGCGCGATCGCAGTCACGCGCGTGCTGAGCTGGAGCGATTTGCTCGGCGAATCCAAAGCCTGGGACGCTCTCATCTGGTTTGCACCGCTAATTATGATGGCGGGCGAATTGAGCAGACGCGGCGTGACGCAGAAACTGTCGCAATCGTTTTTCGGCTACACCAGAGCGCTGCCCTGGGCGCTGGCGCTCCTGTTCTTACTCGTTACTTACCTATACATCCATTACGGCTTCGCGAGCATGACGGCCCAAATTACGGCGCTCTATCCGGCATTTCTTGCCGCGGCGCTGGCGACCGGAGCTCCACCGCTGATCTGCGCGCTCGCCTTGGCCTATTTTTCCAACTTGAATGCGGGCATCACGCATTACGGCACCGGCTCGGCGCCTGTGTACTTCGGCCTGGGTTATGTAAGTCAGGCGGACTGGTGGAAGATCGGATTTGTGATCTCTCTGGTCAACCTGGCGATCTGGTTTGGAATCGGCCTCACTTGGTGGAAGATTATTGGATTCTGGTAGCTCATCAAAATGAAAATTGTCGAAATCCGCGACGTAGTGGTCCCGATCAAGTCGGCCATCGCCAACGCCTTTATCAGCTTTTCGGAGATGACGGTCTCGGCCATTGCGGTGCATACGGATGTGGTGCGCGAAGGAAAGCCGGTGATCGGCTACGGATTTCACTCCAACGGCCGCTATGCGCAGCAAGGCATTCTGCGCGAACGAGTAATCCCCCGCCTGCTTCAGGCGGCGCCTGCCTCGCTTCTGAATGAGCAAGGGACCAATCTCGATCCGGAAAGAGCCTGGCAGGTGATGATGAAGAACGAAAAGCCGGGTGGCCATGGCGATCGATCTGTGGCAGTGGGCGCTATGGACATGGCGTTATGGGACGCCGCGGCAAAAATCGAAGAGCGTCCGCTTTATCATCTGCTGGCGGATCGCTATAACAACGGCCAAATTGAATATCGCGTGCCGGTGTATGCGGCGGGCGGTTACTACTATCCCGGCAAAGACGTCGCGGCATTAACAGATGAGATGAAATCTTATTTGGATGTGGGTTACACGCAGGTCAAAATTAAGATCGGCGGCGCGCCGCTTGGCGACGATCTCCATCGCATTGAGGCCGTATTGAAGTTGCTGCCAACGGGAGACCGGCTCTCGGTAGACGCGAACGGCCGGTTCGATCTGAAAACCGCCTTGGAGTACGCGCAAGCGCTTGCGCCATACAAACTCCGCTGGTATGAAGAGCCAGGCGATCCGCTCGATTTCAAGTTAAACGCGGAAGTGGCGAGCGCATCGACGACTCCAATCGCCACCGGTGAGAATCTCTTTGCCATGCAGGAGGCGCGCAATCTAATTCGATATGGCGGTATGAATCCACAACGGGATTTCCTGCAAATGGACCCCGCCCTGAGCTATGGCGTGGTGGAGTTCGCGCGAACCTTGCAGATGCTGCGCGAGAATGGCTGGTCGCCGCGGCGCTGCATTCCGCATGGCGGACATCAGATGGCGCTGCACGTCGCGGCGGGTATGGGTTTGGGCGGTAACGAATCGTATCCAGGCGTGTTTCTGCCGTTCGGCGGCTTTGCCGATGAGCCGGGCATCGAAGACGGATATGTTCGCCTGCCGGATGCGCCAGGCATCGGCATCGAACGAAATTCCGACTTATACCAACTGTTCCGCAGCTTCTAATCCGCGTCAGGCGAGATTCATGCGCGCCAGCAAGGCACCATACCGGGGATCGTCGCGGAAGGGGTCTAAAAGCGGATCTCCCATGACCCCGACCAGGTTGGGGTCACGATCGTCTAAGGCAGTTTGCAAGGATTCGAAAGCCCGGTCGAAATCGCCAACAGAGCCGTAATATACCGCGAATGAAATGGCGGAAACGTAGCTTGTCTTCCTGCGCTCCTCAAACTGCCGAATCAACGTTTCGGCCGCCTCGCGATGGCCAAGGCGCGCTTGGGCAGCGCCTAAGTAACCAGCACTCGCGGAGTACCAGGGTGCGAGTTCCAATGCCTTCTTAAAATGGTCAATCGACTCATCGAGGCGGCCCGCATGAAACTTTGCCATCCCCATCGCGAATTGGACAAAAATGAAATCGGTACTGATCATGAGTCCCCTGGCGGCTAGCTGTATCGCGCCCTCGAAATCGCGTTTCCAATAGCGGGATAGCACCAGCGCGAAGTGGACGATCATAGAGAGCGGGTCTGTTTGCAAAGCCAGCAGGCATTGCTCTATTGACGCGTCGAACTCGGTGCGCCATGCGCGGAAGAAAAGAACATAGCGTACGCGGACCAGAGCCGGAACGGGCTCAATCGCCAGCGCTGTGTGGAAGTGGCGCTCGGCAGCCTGCCAATTGTAATCGACGATCGCGGAAATTACGCCCAAAATGCTATGTGCATCGGCGAGCGTAGGGTCGATTGCGAGGGCTTTGAGGGCCGCGGCTCTGGCTAACGGCGCGACGTCGGTCATACGCTTTATGCCGAGCAACGCGAGAGTGTAATATTGCCCCGCCAGTCCAGCATAGGCGGGAGCATAAGTGGGGTCTTCGGCGAGTGCCTGTTCAAAAAAGTGCTTGGCCTTCTCGAGTCCATCCTGCGAATAACGCTGATGATGATACAGCCCCTTCAGGTAGTTGTGATACGCCTCTACGCTGGTGGTGCGCGGAGAAGTCGCGGCAAGCTTGATTTTCAAGGCATGCGCGATCGCTTGTGAGATCTCATCCTGAATGGCGAACACGTCTGTCATTTCGCGGTCGTAACATTCCGACCAGAGGTGCGATTCATCGCTTGCGCGGATGAGCTGGGCCGTGACACGAACGCGATTATCGGTGCTGCGGACGCTGCCTTCGAGAATGTTTTCGATGTTGAGCTTCTCGCTGACGGCGCGCAGATCGTGTTCGCGGCCGCGGAAGGCAAAGGCAGAGGTCCGAGCGATGACTCGTAAACCAGGAAGCTTGGCGAGCGCGTTCAAAATCTCCTCGGCGAGACCGTCGCTGAAGTACTCGTTTTCCTTGCCGCCGCTGAAATTCGCGAATGGGAGAACGGCAATGGAGGGGATCTTGGGTTTGCTGGTCTCAACAACAGCTAGACTCGTGAGCGCCGCTTTGACCTCTCCCATGTTCTGAAATCGCCGGTTCGGTTCTTTGCGCAGGCAGCGCATTACACAATGCTCAAGCGAAGGAGGTACCGCCGGGCGAATTTTTCGAATCGGAGCGGGCTCGTCATATAGAGCAGCCGCTAAGGTTGAGACCCACGTTTCCCGCTGGAAAGGGTTCTGGCCGGAGAGCATTTCATACAGAACTACGCCGAAGGAGAAGATATCCGAGCGAGCGTCCACCGGCCCAGCTTCCATTTGCTCGGGGGACATATACGCGGGAGTGCCCATGATCAGGCCTGCTCCTGAATGAGGGCCGGCGTGCACAGTCGTGTTGAGGTCGGCGCCAAGGGTCCTGGTTTGCGCCAGAGGCGGCGTGGGCTCCGGCAAGTTGGCGAGTCCGAAATCCAGCACCTTTATCCGGCCGTCTTCGGTGATCATAATATTCGCCGGTTTCAGATCGCGGTGGACGATTCCGGCACTGTGCGCTTTGTCGAGAGCGTCCGCCAGTTGCGCGGCATACTTTATGGCATCCGAGACGGGCAATCCTTCGCGGGCGCTTAACTTTTGCTTGAGTCTCTGATCGAGCGTCTCGCCGTCGACGTACTCCATCACGATGAGATAAAGGCCCTCGTGCTCTGAAATGTCATAGATAGTGACGATGTTGGGGTGATTCAAGCGGGATGCCGTTTGCGCTTCATGGATAAAGCGCCGCTGCTGATCCTGATCGCCTGCCGTGCTGGAACGAAGAATCTTCAAGGCGACAAAGCGATCGAGCCGCTTATCTCGTGCTTGATAAACTTCGCCCATTCCGCCGGCGCCGAGCAGATTCAAAACCTCGTACGGACCCAGGTGCGTGCCGGCGCCAAGAGGCATATTGCATTTCAGTTTACGCTCAGAAGCCGATGTTTTGGCAGAGCGGATTTGATGTAAGGGGCGCAAGCATGATCGCTCTTCAGGTTCCGGAAATCCTGGAGCGCACGGCGCCTTTCGCCTTACAACCCAGCACGAGTGCGGGAAGTTGCCGGCGAAGCATGCTGGCGTGATTGCCGGAGCGGGCGCACGGGCGCATTCAGATTTTCCGGCGCCGCTCTGGCCGAAAAACCTACTGTTCAGAGACTATTTGACGATAACTTATACAGGTTGATATGAAATCGGTTTATAGCACCGGCAAAATTTGTATAGCAGTTAGTTGCGCGTTGGCGTTGGGCTTAGGCACTCTTTTCGCCGGAGGCATTCCGAAGCCATTAAAATCGCGATTTATAGTGGGTGATCCAGTGTGGCGAGAACTGCCAATTCGCGACGACTTTCAAAGCCAATACGATAAGTGTTGGCAGATGGCGGTCAACTCGGTTCTCGAGAACAATTTCGATGTCGCGACCATGGACAAGGAATCTGGGTACCTTCGGACGACGTGGAACGAAGGTGTAGTTGCATTGAATGGCAATTGGGCCTACAAGGTTCAAGTGAGCCTCAAAATGGTCTATGTGCCAGCCGATCCGCGAGCGAATCCGCCTACACCCGCAGTAGTGCAAAAGGTTCGTATTCAGGTGGCAGGTGAAATCGTCGACGTCAATCCGCGGCGCGGCAAACTTGAGGCTGCCTACCGCGGCTACGATCAGGTTCTGCTCCAGAATCTTTTCCAGGATCTGCAGGGCAAGCTAGGCTCGCGCTGATACTCGTCCCTTGCTTTCGACCTTTGCCTTTCACTCGGATTAAGAGATTGGATGGCGCGGCTATCTCCTGAGGCTGACTCCGCCGGCTCCTCTTGCAACTCTCAACCCGCGATCAAGCCGAATACGCACGCCATTAGTAATGGTGGATTCGCGGATGCAAGCGCGTCTTTCGTTAGTAATCGTCCGAACAGCAAAGCTCATGCTCTCAGCAACTTGCGACAAAATCGCGTGTTGGAAAGTGGCTTTCAGCGCCGACCTCCCAAAGGCCTCGAAGCCCGTTTATGGCCCGGCACAAACTTTTCCGGAAAGCACCTTGACTGGAAGAAAGAGCGAGAGCGAGACGAAGCCGCACCACTTTCCAGAATTTGCGGAGAACCGCAAAAGCGGTATGAGATTACTTTTTCATGCGCCAGAAGGAAGGCGGCTCGTCAAACGGCGTCGGAGATCCCAGGTCCCCAGATTCCAACCCGGTAGAAGGTGGATTTTTGGCAAAAGGGCTGGATGGCGGGGCAAATCCACTCAACAGACCAAAGTAATTCTCGTACTGATTGATTGATGCGGCATCAGGTGGTGCAAAGGCCGCGTGGAAGATGGGATTGTTGGCACTCGCCCAACCTGTTTTCCCGAACTCGCGCAGGTGGCCTATGAGGTCGTCTTTTGCCTTTCTGATGCTCGCAGCGTTTTCATGGTCGTACTTGATTCGATTCATGTCGCGCAAATCGAACGGCAACTTACCATCTCCCTTGACGAGAAGCACCGTGCAACGGGCAAGGGTGTGCGCAAATGCCAGCTCGTATCCGACGCAGGTATTCTCGCCAGTCATATCAGCTACGATGACGTGCGAATGCCGGATTTGTCGGAAAATGCCGGGTGTTATCATGCCGGGGCCATCTGAAAGAGCGCTATCATGTTCCATCCCAACGGCATCTGCAGCTGCCTTCACGATCCTCTCGTAGACAATCTCGAAGCGCTCTCTAGTCGGTGTGTCTTCCCCTTTCATTGGGCCGATAAAGAGACATTTCGGCTTTCGAGCGGCAGCCCCCAACCCGGCTAACTGACTTAGATTTCCAAAACCCATGTTCCGATTGTCTCTTAATCCACATTCCTGACAAATACGAGAGGCACCAGAAATGCGGTTGGGAACTCGAAGCTCGTTTCTGGACGGTCTCAGAGGTTGGTGCTATGGGCTGTTCTCGCCAGGTAACGGTAAGCGCCACGGACAAACCACGAACTTGGCGGTTTGTCGATTGCCGAGCCCCGTAGTTGAAAACCACGGTATGACTGTAACGGACTGGTCAGGCAACTCGTGCTTTCACGTCACGCGTGGAATGTGGCACACGAGGTATCTACGGACATATCGCAGAAGTGTTCGCCCTATCAATATCGCCCGATTGCGTACATCACTGCTGATAAGTCCCTACTCGTTGGGCTATCCCGGTTGTCGTCCCCTCATGGCAAAAGCAAGTTCCTGAACACCGTCGACCACGTTTTTGTATCCGATATCTTTTGGGCGCCATGTGTTTATGGCTTTGGCTCCTTCAGGTAAGGCCTGCAAATGCCCGAACGGCGCCATGTTCCAATTACAGGCCCGAAGAATCACCGGAACCACCTTGCATCCGTCAGTTTTCTGCCGTTCCATTGCCCGCTTTACTTCGACCCATAGCAATAGTCCGATGCGAGAAAGCTGGGGCTGACAAGAAAGAGAATGATCTGAGCAGTCTCAAGATGTTCGTCGACGGCTCCTTTCCATTCTTTGCCTGGGCCAATTTCTCGGTCCCACCAGTGAACGATAACTTTCTCACGACGCAAGACACTTAAATGTTCGTGAAGCCGCATCATTAGTGAGCGATCCTTGTGCGAATATGAGCACATCTGACGAATTGTTTCCATAACCGATTGGGTTGTTCTCGTAGTATCCCGCATTCCGCCGAACCGCTATCGACTAGTGCCAGATTCTTGAGAACATATCCGCTTAGCCTGAATCGGGTTTCGATCGTGCAAACGGCAAGCGATTATCGGATGCGCTTATAACGTGGTGTCCGGGAGTTGGAAAGAGCGCGGGCCCGAA
>CAWBDW010000024.1:0-58365 GCA_963787545.1 uncultured Acidobacteriaceae bacterium | reverse complement strand
CACAGGCTAAAGCCTTGCCACACTTGAGGGGCAGGTCTCTAAAGAATTTGAGTGCTCTTTTGTTATGGCGCAGGCGAATAGGAACTAAGTCCGTTTGGCATCAATGTTTACAAAATGCCCTTGTCACTCGGTGGACGAGTGTGCTAAAACAGTTTCTGGGCGGCCGGGCGGAATAAGCAGCCGGGCCGAGTTCAATCCAATCCACAACAAGTGTTAGTACTGGAGGTTTTAAGTATGGATATTCGACCGCTACACGACCGTGTCGTGATCAAACGGATCGAAGAAAGCGAGACCATGCAGAGTGGTCTTTACATCCCGGATTCGGCGAAAGAAAAGCCGCAGCGGGGTGAGGTGGTGGCCGTTGGCAAAGGCAAGCGCGGCGATGACGGCAAGCTGATCCCGCTGGACGTGCAGGTGGGCGATCAGGTTCTGTTTGGCAAATATTCTGGAAGCGATATCCCGAAGCAATTCGGAGACGAGTTTCTGATCATGCGCGAGGACGAGATTCTCGGCGTGCTGACGAACGGCGCTTCGGGCAAGAGCAAGTAGGAAGGAAAGGAAAAATATGGCTGCAAAGCAAATTGTATATAGCGAAAACTCGCGCCAGGCGATTCTACGCGGCGTGAATCAGCTCGCCGATGCTGTGAAGGTGACGCTGGGGCCCAAGGGCCGGAACGTAGTTTTGGAGAAGAAGTTCGGCGGACCGACGATTACCAAGGACGGCGTGACCGTCGCCAAGGAAGTCGAGCTGAAAGATCCGCTGGAGAACATGGGCGCGCAGATGGTGCGCGAGGTTGCTTCGAAGACCTCCGACATCGCGGGCGACGGGACCACGACGGCGACGATTCTGGCGCAATCGATTTTCCGCGAAGGCGTGAAGTCGGTGGCGGCGGGCGCGAATCCGATGGCGCTGAAGCGCGGCATTGAGAAAGCGGTCGAGGCGGTGGTCGAGGAAGTGAAGAAATTCTCGAAGCCGATTTCGGGTGATGCCATCGCTCAGGTGGGCACTATTTCGGCGAACGGCGATGCGACCATCGGCAATATCATTGCCGAGGCGATGAAGAAGGTCGGCAAAGACGGCGTGATCACGGTGGAAGAATCGAAGACCATGGTCACCGAGCTGCAGACTGTGGACGGGATGCAGTTCGACCGCGGTTATCTGTCGCCGTATTTCGTCAGCGACCCGGAACGGATGGAAGCGGTTCTGGAAGATCCATACATTCTGATCCATGAAAAGAAGATCAGCAACATGAAAGATCTTCTGCCGCTGCTCGAGCAGATTGCGCGTTCGGGCAAGCCGCTGCTGGTGATCGCCGAGGAAGTGGAAGGCGAAGCGCTGGCGACGCTGGTGGTCAACAAGCTGCGCGGCACTCTGAATGCGTGCGCGGTGAAGGCTCCTGGTTTCGGCGACCGGCGCAAGGCGATGCTCGAAGACATTTCGGTGTTGACGGGCGGCAAGGCGCTGATGGAAGAGACCGGCATCAAGCTGGAAGGCGTTCGCCTGGAAGATCTGGGCCGCGCCAAGCGCGTCACGGTGGATAAAGACAACACCACGATCGTGGATGGCGCCGGTACGCAGAAGAACATTGAGGGCCGCATCAAGCAGCTCCGCACGCAGATCGACGAGACCACGTCGGACTATGATCGCGAAAAGCTGCAGGAGCGGTTGGCGAAACTGGCCGGCGGCGTAGCGGTAATCAAAGTTGGCGCTGCGACGGAAACCGAGATGAAAGAGAAGAAGGCGCGTGTCGAAGACGCTTTGCACGCGACTCGGGCGGCGGTAGAAGAAGGGATCGTTCCGGGCGGCGGTGTGGCATTGCTGCGCGCCGGGAAGTCTCTGCAGAACCTAAAGGCCGAGGGCGACGAACAGATCGGCATCGATATCATTCGCCGCGCCACGGAAGAGCCAGTACGCCAGATCTCCGGCAATGCCGGTTTTGAAGGCGCGATTGTGCTCGAGAAGGTTCGCTCCAGCGGCGACAATAATTACGGATTCAACGCGGCGACGGGCCAGTACGAAGACCTGGTGAAGTCGGGCGTTATCGATCCGACGAAGGTGACCCGCTCGGCTCTGCAGCATGCGGCTTCGATCAGCGCTCTGATGCTGACCACCGAAGCGATGATCTGCGAGATTCCGGAGAAGAAGTCGGCCGGCGGTCCGCCCGCTGGTCACGGCGGCCCTGAGATGGACTACTAAGTCCGGATCTAGACGCTAGTTTATTCAGCCCGCTTGGCTTCAGCCCGCTTGGCTCTGGTAAGACAGAGCCGGGCGGGCTTTGTTTTTTGGGGAAGAAGCGCTCTTAAAATCCGCTCCCTCACGCTCGCGGTTCTGTTTCGGTATTAATGCTGCACGGGCATGGTGTGGGGCTGGCTGGATGGCGGGACCAGGCCTTTCAACCGCAGATAGACGGACATGTATCCGTACTCTTCGTTATCGTGGATGATGTTTGCATACACCAGGCCGAGCATAGAGTGCTGCATGCGGCCATTTCCCATGGTGTGGCTGAGATTCTCCGGGGTGATGGAATCATATGCCTTGTCGCATTCATTACTCGATTGCTCGAGTGCCGCGACCAGATCGGTTTTGGAAGTTTTGGAAGCAATATTCAACTGCATGTGCGTGCCCTCGACGGCAGAGCAATAGTGAGCTTGCGCTTCGGCGATGTGGCCAACTAATTGGGCGAAGGTGCGGATCTCGGGCGTGGGCTGAAAACTGTAATCCTGTTCCGGCATTTCCTGGGCGCCCTTGAGGATGTTGTTCTTGACGTGGTCGTAAGCCTGCTTCGCCTCGTTTGCGAAGTTCACATTCTGCGCGTAAAGCGAAAAGCAACCGGCGAAGGCGGCTGCGGCAATCAGTTTGGGATATAGGTTCATGTAGAGCTCCTCTTTCTATCTTGTATCTTGCGAAGTCTGGCAAGTTAGAATAAGCCGTCGTGATTGCCGCTTCTGCCGGAATGCGCGTTGGCCCATACGAACTGGTAGCTCCCGTTGCGGCGGGAGGCATGGGCGAAGTGTGGAGGGCGCGGGATACGCGGCTGGACCGCACGGTGGCGATCAAGTTTTTAAAGGAGGGCTTTTCGGCGCATTTTCACGGCGAAGCGCGCGCGATCTCGGCACTCAACCATCCGCACATCTGCACTTTGTACGATATCGGCGACGATTATCTGGTGATGGAGTATGTGGAAGGCCGTCCGGCGAAGGGTCCGCTGCCGCTCGAAGAAGGCCTACGCTACGCAATCCAAATCGCCGATGCGCTGGCGGCTGCACATCGGCGCGGAATCGTGCACCGCGACCTGAAGCCGGGCAATATTCTGCTTACGAATGCAGGCGCGAAGCTGTTGGATTTCGGGCTGGCAAAAATGCGGTGGGACAGCGAGGCGATGGGCGAAACGCAGACGATGCACCTGACCGAAAAAACCGTGATTGCGGGCACGCCGCAATACATGTCTCCGGAGCAAGCGGAAGGTGGGGCGGTGGACGCGCGCTCGGATGTCTTCAGTTTCGGAGCGGTGCTCTATCAGATGCTGGCCGGACGCGGCGCGTTCGAGCGGGAGTCGCGTGCTTCGACATTCGCGGCGATTTTGCGCGACGAGGCTCCGAAATTGCATGCGGCGCCGGAAGTGGAGACGATCATTGCCCGCTGTCTGCAAAAGGCGCCGGCGGATCGTTTTCAGAGCATGGCGGAAGTGAGAGTGGCGCTGGAGCACGCGGCTGCCGTTCGATTGCAGACGCAGCCGTCGATCGCCGTTCTGCCGTTCTCGAATCTGAGCGCAGATAAAGAGAATGAATATTTCAGCGATGGGTTGGCGGAAGAAATCATCAATGCGCTGACCGGCGTTCCAGGTTTGAAGGTCACGGCGCGGACTTCGGCGTTTGCATTTCGCGGCAAAGAGCAGGATATCCGCGGAATTGCGGAAAAGCTGAACGTGCGAACGGTGCTGGAAGGCAGCGTGCGGCGAGCGGGGAGCCGGATTCGGGTTTCCGCGCAATTGATCAATGCGGCGGATGGATACCAGCTTTGGGCCGAGCGCTACGCGCGCGAAATGACGGATGTGTTCGCGTTGCAGGACGAGATCGCACAGGCAATTGTTTCCAAGCTGCGTCCACAACTGGCGGGAGAAGCCGCGCCGCGCAGGCCAGCCACGACGAATCTGACGGCGTATCACGAATATTTGAAAGGCGTGTACCACCTGGCGCGGCAAACGCCGGAGAGCTCATTGCGAGCGCGGCGGCATTTCGAACAGGCGATCGCGCTGGATGCGGGTTATGCGCAGGCGCACGCGGGCTTGGGCGATTACTTTTTCGTTTTGGCCTTGAATGGAGTGCAGCCGGCGCGCGAGCTGATGCCGCTGGCAAAAGCGGCGCTCAAAACAGCTTTGCAGTTCGATGAAAATTTGCCGGACGCGCACGCGAGTCTGGGCGCTATCGCGGTGACCTACGATTACGATTCGCAGGCGGCGAAGCAACATTTCCAAACGGCGCTTGCCAATGAGCCGATTTCACCACGGGTTCGGTACCGATGCGCGCTTTACAGTTTGCTGGTTGCGGGGAAAATTCCGGAGGCGATTCGGGAAATGGAGTACGCGGCGGCGCAGGATCCGCTCTCGAGTCTTGCGACTACGTTACTGGCTTACAGTTTCTATACGGGCGGTTTTCCGGAACGGGCAAGGGCGGAACTGGAAAAGGCGATCGAATTCGATGGCGGCCGATGGCTGGCTTACTGGAACCTTGGCCTGACCCACGCACTGGAGGGCCGAATCGGCGAAGCGGTTGCAACGCTGGAGAAAGGGCACGCGGTGGCGCCGTGGCAATCCTGGACGGCGGGCCTGCTGGCGGGGGTTTGCAAAGTCATGGGCCAGGACAGCCGCGCGACGGAGTTGATGGAGCGCGTCGCATCGCGTCCGAACGGCGCTGCATTGGGATTCGCGCTCTTCTGTACTGCGTGCTCGGAGTTCGACCGCGCCGTCGATTACTTAGAAAAAGCGATTGAAGAGCGCGACCCCATGGCGGTGTTTGTCGCCACCGATCCGTTCTGGCGAGGCGTTCGCAATCACCCGCGAGGCAGGCAATTAGTGAATAGCATGAAGCTTTCCGCCGACACGGCGCTCAGCGCTTCTTCGTAGATTTCTTAGACGAGGATTTTTTAGAAGCGCCTCGCTTTCTGGAACTCGAGCTCTTCCTGCTGGAGCTCTTTTTACTCGCGCGCTTTTTTTCATTCGGGTTCGGCGGAACGTTCGCTCCCGAGCGCCGGGCTTCGCTGAGTCCGATAGCGATCGCCTGTTTCGGGTTCTTGACTTTTTTTCTGCCTCCGGATTTCAACTCGCCATGCTTGTACTCATGCATGGTCTTCTGCATCTTCTTTTTGACTGTGCGTTTCGATTTCGGGCCGGAACCGGATGAAGTTCGTTTCTTCGAAGCGGATTTTTTCTTAGTGGGCACTAACAATTCCTCCTAATGACTTGAGACAGGCTCAACCCGATTTGTTTCAATCGAATGCAGTCGCGGTTGATATCCTGACTAGGTAAGAGGTAAGGATTGTCTCGAATTTTGGCCGCATTCCGCAGCTTTTTTTTCATCCTTTTTAAGGGTGTTCTGCCCGAGGACATCACATCCGAATTTGGCTTTAAGAAAGCCAAGACCGCTCCCGTGAGCGCAATTCCGGAACAGCCTAAAGCAAAACTCAGCGACGGAGCGCTGCAGATTTTGAACATATTGCAGCGCGATTCGCGTTTGATCGATTTTTTGATGGAGGACGTGGGTGGGTATACGGACGATCAAATCGGCGCCGCGGTCCGCAGCCTACACGACGATTGCAAAGCCAGTCTGACGCGGCATTTCACGCTAGTTCCGGTAATTGACGGGGTGGAAGGAACCTATCAAAAGCTGGATGGATCGAAAGCTCCCGACCCGAACCGCGTGAAGCTGATCGGCAACGTACCCGCTAGTGGAAAAGTGGCGGGCGGGACTCTGCGGCATCGCGGCTGGTTAGCATCGTCGGCGAATCTTCCGCCCTTGGGCAAGCAGGAGGCGTCCGTGCTTGCGCCGGCGGAAATTGAAGTCGAATAGTTGCCGGTCGTTTCCATGTCGGATTACATCATAGGTATCGATCTCGGCACAACCAATAGCGCGCTGGCTTATGCAAGTGCCAGCACGCCCGAAGGCGATTTGCCGGACGTGGAATTGTTCAAGGTGGCGCAGCTTGTGAATCCGGGCGAGGTGGCGGAGCTGGAGTTATTGCCATCGTCGCTGTATCTGGCGGGACCGAAGGAATTTGTGGAAGGAGCGCTGGCGCTGCCCTGGAATGCGCGGCCGGATGCTATCACCGGGCAGTTGGCGCGCGCGCGGGGCGTGGAGAACGCAACGCGTCTGGTCAGCTCCGCAAAATCGTGGCTTTCGAATCAGAACACGGATCCGGCGCAGCCGTTTCTGCCGCTCGCCGCGCCCGAAGGAATTCAGAAGATTTCCGCGCTGGAAGCGTCGCGGCAGTATCTGCTGCATCTGCGCTCGGCATGGGATTACGCTCACCCGGAAGCGAAGCTGGAAAAGCAAACGGTTCTCATCACGGTGCCGGCGTCTTTCGACGCGGCGGCCCGTGAGTTGACGCAACGTGCGGCGAAGCTGGCCGGTTATCCGGAAGTCACGATTCTGGAAGAGCCGCAGGCGGCATTTTACGCCTGGATCGAGCGCAACCCGAATTGGCGCGAACAAGTGAAAGCCGGCGATTTAATTCTGGTGGTGGATATCGGCGGCGGGACGACGGATTTCACGCTGATCGCGGTGACCGAACAAGCGGGCGAGTTGCAGCTCGAGCGCGTGGCGGTGGGAGAACACCTGCTGCTGGGCGGCGACAATATGGATCTGGCGGCGGCGCGCTATGCCGAGCAGCAGTTCGCGCAGAAGGGCACCAAGCTCGATACTATTCAGTTCCATTCGCTGTGGCAGCAATGCCGGGCGGCCAAGGAACTGCTGCTGGCGAACGATTCGTCCGGGCCGGAGAAGCAGCCGCTGACGATTCTGGGGCGCGGGACGGGCGTCGTGGGCGGCACGATTCGCGGTAAGATCTCGCGCGACGAGCTGCGGTCTCTACTGCTTGACGGATTTTTTCCGGTCGTGCCCGCGGATGCCGCGCCGCAGCGTCAGCGCCGCGCCGCGTTGCTGGAGGTGGGACTCAACTATGCGGCCGATCCTGCCGTTACAAAACATCTGGCTCAATTTCTGCGGCAGGCCGGAGCAAATGCCGGCGCGGACAGTTTTGCACGGCCGACTCATCTGCTGCTCAATGGCGGCGTGTTGCAAGCCGGAGCGATCGAGCAACGGATTTTTGAAGTAGTGAACGGCTGGCTGCAGGCAGCGGGCGCGCCGGCTCTGATTGAACTGGTAAACGAATCGAAGCGGGCGGATCTGATGCACGCGGTGGCGCATGGCGCCGCTTATTATGGCTCGGTGCGGAGCGGCAAAGGAGTTCGTATCCGCGGGGGCGTCCCGCGTACTTACTATGTGGGTATCGAGAGTTCCCTGCCCGCTGTGCCCGGGTTATCCGCTCCGATGAAAGCGCTGGTGGTGGTGCCGTTCGGGTTGGAAGAAGGATCGACGGTGGAACTGCCGCAGCGCAGATTTGCGTTAGTGGTGGGCGAGCCGGCGGAGTTCCGTTTCTTCTCCTCGTTGTCGCGCAAGGGCGACGCGCCGGGCGCGCTCATCGAAGAGATCGGCGAAGAAATGGAAGAGCTTTCGCCGGTTGAGGTTTTCTTGCCGCCGCACGCGGACGGGACTCGCGAGGAAGTGGTTCCGGTCACGCTGGAAAGCAAGGTGACGGAAACCGGAATGCTGGAGCTGTGGTGCGTAGCGGCCGATGGGCGGCGTTGGAAGCTCGAGTTTAATGTGCGGGAACGGGCTGCGGCAGCGTAGGGTGGGATCGGTTATACTTTAACGCTAGATTCGTGATGTGACACGCGAGGCGTTCATGAGTACTAACGAGAAATCTTCGAACGAAGAATGCACTTCCACGGAGCCGAAAACTCTCAAAGAAGCCTTGCAACTTCTGCGGGAAGACGCCCATGCCAAGGGTACCGATAAGATGACGATGGAAGAGATTATCGAAGAAATTGCTGGTATCGCCGGCGAAAACCGGGAGCAAGAAAATCGTTCTTAGCCGGAATGTTCCGGCCGAAAATTGTCGTTGATACCAATGTGCTGGTGTCGGCTTCGATGAAATTACCGGTTATGAAGCTTTCGTGCTCGACTTGATCGCCAACCAGTCAGATCCAAATCTTGTTATCGATAGCTGTTGTTGCCGAGTACCGGCAGTGTGCTTGCTCGTCCACGACTTCGGCTTGATCCCGGAGCGGGTCAATCAGCTCTTCCTTGGATGATTACTCTCGGAGGGAAGTGTTCGTGAAGCCGCTGGCTCGAGCTTCTCGACCTCTCCCGACGAAAGCGATAATCGGTTTCTCGAGTGCGCCGAAGCTGGGCGAGCCGATTTCCTGGTCACAGGCAATAAGCGGCATTTTCCGAAGATTTGGAAAGGTACTCGGGTAGTGAACGCACGCGAACTGTTGGAGCTGCTGAAATCCGCATGAACGTTGGCATCGATCTTGGCACTACTAATTCCGCGCTTGCTTTTATCGACCCGAAGGAAGCGGCCGAGGCGGATTTTCCGCCCATCCATGTGCTGCCGATCGAGCAGCAGGTCGATGCGAACCGCAGCGCGGCGTTGCGCACGCTTCCGTCGTTCCTGTATTTGAGCGATCCGCCTGTGGTGGGCGCTTATGCCCGCGATCAGGGGGCGCTGGTTCCCACGAAAACAGTTCATTCCGCGAAATCGTGGCTGTCGAATTCAGAGGCGGACCGGACAGCCAAAATTCTGCCTTGGGATTCGCAGGAGGAAGGGCGCGTGCTGTCTCCGGTGGAGGCGTCGACGCGCTATCTTGCACACCTGCGCGATGCCTGGGAGCGCGCCAAAAACACTTCGCTCGCCGCGCAACAGGTGGTCTTGACGGTTCCGGCGAGCTTCGATGAAGAAGCGCGCGAGCTGACGGTGGAAGCTGCTCGCGAGGCGGGAATCGAGAATCTTAGTTTGCTCGAAGAACCGGCGGCCGCCTTCTACGCTTGGATTTCGAGCCATCTGGCGCGCTCCAACAAGGAATTGTTCGACGGGCAAATCGTGCTGGTGTGCGATGTGGGCGGCGGCACCAGCGATTTCACTCTGGTGCGGGTTGATCGTGAAGGCGATCGCGTGCAATTTACTCGCACAAACGTCGGACGGCATCTGCTGTTGGGCGGCGACAATCTGGATCTCACGATTTCTTGGCTGGCGGAATCGAAGCTCGGCAAAACGCTTTCGCTTCGCCAACGTAGCGCGCTGCGGCGGCAATGTTCCGCGGCTAAGGAAACGCTGCTCGGCGAAGGCGGCCCGGGAAGCGTGGATGTGACGGTGGTGGGCGCGGGATCTACGCTCATCGGTGGAACGTTCAAGACCAGCATTACGCGCGAAGAAGTTTTAGAGCTCGCGCTGGGAGGATTTCTTCCGCCCTGCCAGTTAACGGACCGGCCGCAGCAGGAAAAGCAAAGCGTGTTTCGCGAGCTTGGTCTCCCATATGTCTCCGATCCGGCGATCACGCGGCATTTGGCTGAATTTTTGCAGAATTCACCGGCTGCGGCGGAACATGGAATCGACGCCGTTCTGTTCAACGGCGGTTTTTTTATTCCGGCGATTTTTCGCGAGCGCGTGCGCGATGTGGTGGAACATTGGTTCGGCCGCAAGCCGCTGCTGTTTGAGAATCACGATCTGGATCTGGCGGTTGCGGTGGGCGCATCCTATTATTCGTATGTGCGCGCATCTGGCAGCGGCGTGCTGGTGCGAGGCGGACTTCCGCGCGCGTATTTTGTCGGACTGCAGGAGCCCGGGGCCTCTTCGATCAGCGCGGTTTGCCTGGTGCCTCGCGGGACGGAAGAAGGACAGGAAATCCGGCTTGCGAAACCTGAGCTGGAGCTGCTGGCCAACACACCGGTCGCTTTCCGGCTGTACAGTTCGTTGAGCCGCACCGAGGATGCGGCCGGAGATCTGGTGGGATTCGACCCTTCGGGCAATATGCTCGATCCCGCCGCCGATCCGCGCCTGCATGCGCCGCTGCGGGCCGTGATTCGCTTCGGCAAGGGCGGCGAGCGACGCGTCCCAGTGACTCTGGGTGCGCGGCTTAGTGAAGTGGGCACGCTGGAAGCATGGGCGGAATCGAAAGTCAGCGAACATCGCTGGCGTCTACAATTCCAACTGCGCAAAGCAGCGGCTGAACTGCCCGACGCGGCTCCGGCACTCGCGGGCGTGCGGTCGAGCGCAGTTATCAGCGCCGAAGCGCAGGCACATGCGGAATCGCTTGTCGAGCAGGTTTTCGGAAAATCGGATGCGAGGCTGCCGCCCGAGCAACTTCCTTCGCGCCTGGAGCAGGCGCTCGCGCTGGGCCGCCTGTCTTGGCCGCTGCCTGCGATCCGCGCTTTGGCTGACAAGCTGCTCGCGTTCGCGGACGGCCGGCGCAAGAACGCGCATTACGAGGCGCGTTGGCTGAATCTCACCGGTTTCTGCCTACGCCCCGGTTTTGGTTTTCCGGGCGACGATTTCCGCATTGAGCAGGCGCGCCGGGTCTATGCCGCCGGGCTAGCGTTCGGCAATCACGTGCAGTGCGAGATCGATTGGTGGATATTCTGCGGGCGCATCGCGGGCGGGCTCAATCGTAATCAGCAAGCGGACATTTTTCAACGCCTCTCGCCGATTCTTCTTCCCAAACAGAAACGCAAACAGCGCATGAATCAAAGCTTGTATCGCGAAATGTGGCGCACCGCGGCGAGCCTGGAGCTTCTGCCGCAACAAACGAAGACACAGCTTGGCGATTCGGTTTTAGAGATGGTAAGGCACGGCGAGATGGTGGATGCGGGTGCGTGGTGTCTTTCGCGCCTCGGCGCGCGCAAGCTATTTCGCGGACCCATCAATCTGGTGCTCTCGCCTCGTGGCGGCGAGCCGTTGGGTAGAGGCGCTGTTGAAGCTTCCGCACAGGCCGGCGCTGCTCGAAGCGGTTGTACACATTGCGCAGCAGACCGCGGATGTGGCGCGCGATGTTCCTCCCGCGACGCTCGATCTGGTCCGGCGCGCTTGCGAGGCGAGTCCGCGAGCAGCCGCTCTGCTGCGCGAACTCTCCGGCGAAGAGAGCGATCTCGAATCGTCCAGCCGTGTATTCGGAGAAGAGCTGCCGGCCGGATTGATTCTTGCGCAGCCCGTAGCACAATAGCAGGCATGCGCGAGACGCAAATCGTCGAAAAAATCCGGCGGCTGGCTCGAGCGGGCCATCACGATGAAGAAATCGTTCAAAGCATCGGCGAGGATTGCGCAATTGTGCGCCCGCGCGCGGCGGAAGATCTGGTCTTCACGTGCGACTTTGCCATGGAGGGCAGACACTTCACACTCGAAACGCACAAGGCCGCGGAGATCGGCCATCTGGCGCTCGCCCGCAGCCTTTCGGATCTGGCGGCGATGGGCAGCGAGCCTGTTTTTTGCCTGATTGCCCTGGCTGTTCCGGCGAAGTTGGGCATACGTTGGATCGATCAGTTTTATCGCGGCGTGTTGAAGCTGGCGACGAAATACAACATCGAGCTGGCGGGCGGCGATCTGGCGCGCTTCGATCGCGTGGTTGCGAATGTGACCTGCTGCGGACGCGTGCCGCGGGGGAAGGCCATGCTTCGCAGCGGCGCGAAAGCGGGCGACGAAATTTACGTCACGGGCTCACTCGGCGCGGCGGCCCATGCTCTGGCCGCGGGGATTCGCAGCTCCCCGCGCTCGCTGCCGGAACCTCGCATCCGGGCCGGCATCGCTTTGCGCCGTCTCGGCGTTTGTGCGGCGCTGGATCTGAGCGATGGCCTCTCTCTCGATCTGCAGCGGCTCTGTGTTGAGTCGGATGTGAGCGCGGATCTCGATTCCACTCTGCCCATCGCTGCCGGCGCGAGTCTCAAAGAAGCGCTGCATGGCGGCGAAGATTACGAACTGTTGTTTACCGCCTCGCCGGGCATGTGGATTCCGCAAAAAATCGACGGCGCTTCCATCACACGCATCGGCGCTATCCGCGAAGGCCGGGCGGGGCAGGTTCGCTTCAACGGCCGGCCGCTCAAGCCCAAAGGATTCGATCACTTTCATGAGAGTTCACGACGACCCCGCTCCGATTCTCGATCTGATTGAAGCATTCCGGCGTTCCAAGGCGATGTTCACCGCCGTGCGTCTGGGCGTTTTCGATCGGTTGGAAGGCGAGCCGCAAACGGCCGAATCGCTGGCGGTGCAGCTCAATCTGAACGCCGCCGCATTGACTCGTCTTTTAGACGCGTGCGTGGCGCTACGCCTGCTCGATCGCGAAGACCAGACCTACCACAACACGCCGCGCGCGTCGAAATATCTCACCAGCACGAGCCCGGATACATTTTCCGGATACATTGTTTACTCCGATCAATCGCTCTATCAATTGTGGGCGCACCTCGACGACGCCATTCGCGAAGGAACGAACCGCTGGCCGCAGACCTTTGGCAGCCGCGACGCGCTGTTCGATTATTATTTCCGCGATCCGGATGCGACCGCCAGCTTTGTCAAAGCGATGAACGGCTTCGGCAGGCTGTCGTCACCGCGCATCGTCCGCGGCTTCGATCTGAGCCGTTTTCGCCAGCTTGTCGATGTTGGCGGCGCGACCGGTCACCTTGCTATCGCGGCCTGCGAAGCCTATCCCGAGCTGCACGCGACCGTACTCGATTTGCCGCGCGTCGAGCCGTTCGCACGCGCTCACATCGAACAATCCGCCGTCGCAAACCGAATTGAATTTGTAAGCGGCGATTTCTTTAGCGAGGCTTTGCCGGCGGGCGATCTGTATAGCCTCGGCCGGATTCTTCACGATTGGCCCGATCCTCAAATTCACAAGCTGCTTGAGAAGATTTTCGCGGCTTTACCGGTGGGCGGCGGCGTGCTGATCGTCGAAGCGCTCGTAAACGACGATCGGACGGGGCCGGTGTATGCGCTGATGCAAGATCTGAATATGCTGGTATGCACGGAAGGGCGCGAGCGCACGTTTGCGGAATACCGCGCGCTGCTCGAAGCGGCTGGATTCACCGATGCTACCTCGCATACCAGCGGATCTTTGGTGGACACAGTGCTTGCGATAAAGAGATGAAATCTATGCCGCAGATGCCGACGGCGTGTGCCCGGCAACGGCGTTCAGATCGCTCCTCATCTCGGTAACAGCTTTGATGAGGCTGTCGATCTCATCGCCTTCGGGCAAATACTCCATCGTGATGTACCCCGAATACGCTGTCTTGCCGATCGCTTTATAGATGTCATCCCACTTCATCTTGCCCGTACCCGGATCGTGCCGTCCGGGCGCATCCGCGACGTGAAAGACTGCCACAAACGGCCACGCTTGCTCGATGACCGGAATCGGATCGCCATTCTGTACGTATTCGTGATAAATGTCGAACAGCAACCGGAAATGCGGACTGTCCACTTCCTGGACGCAGCGGAGCGCTTCTTTGGCGCTCGTCAGGAAATAGCCTTTGTGATTTACTTTGCTGTTTAGATTTTCGAGAATCAGCTTCACATCCGCTTCATCGGCGATGCGCGCGGCCTGCCTGGCGCCTTCCAGCATGCTGGCGTATTGCGCTTCATGGCTCATGGCCGGCTGCTCATTGCCGCTCAATACGATGATTTGCGCAGCATTCAACTTCTTGGCCCAGACGATGGAATCCCGCACATCGTTCAGGAACGCTTCGCGATGCGCCGGATTGACCATGGTAACCGGCCGTTTCGTCCAGTCGTGTTGCGCCAGAAGCGCATCGATTCCGAGATTATAGGATTGCGCTAAATTTTTGAATTTTTCGGCATCGCTTTCAGACCATTGCAGATGCTCACTGACCAGTTCGACGGATTGCATGCCTGCGTGCGCGGCTTTCGCGAACTTCTCTTCCATGGTGCCCTTCAGCGTCCACAGCATTACGGAAGAGGTTATGCGCGCGGCACGCGGGGGAGGCATCCCGCCGCTTTGACCCGTCGATTGTTCCGGTGCGCCACGCTGCGCCACGGCCGCACGGCTCGCGGCGGACGCCGCAATCGCAGCCTTTAAGAATGCTCTCCTGCTTGCTCGAAAAGTCATGCTTTGAAGTTCAGAGGATAACAAACCTAAAGCAGTGTTCCGCGCAGAATGATTTTTGCGATGGTGAAATAAATGATCAGACCGCTCACATCCACCAGCGTCGCTACGAACGGTGCGGATGCGCTGGCGGGATCGAGGCGTGCGCGCCGCAGCACGAACGGAAGCATCGACCCGGCAAGCGTTCCGAAGAGCACGACGCCGATAAGACTGCACGCCACCGTCAGACCGATGTCGAAATAATGCGGGCCATACGTTCGCCAGATGCCTTGCCAAATGAGAATGCGGCTGATTCCGACTAACGCCAATATCGACCCTAACGCCACGCCGGCCGACGATTCGCGCACCAGAATTTTCCACCAATCGCGCAGCCGCACTTCTCCGAGCGCCATGGCGCGAATGACCAACGTGCTGGCCTGCGAACCTGAGTTGCCGCCGCTGCTGATGATCAGCGGAACGAACAATGCCAGCACTACGGCGCGCGCGATCTCATTCTGAAAGAAACCCATGGCCGTTGCGGTGAGCATTTCACCAATGAATAAAACCGTGAGCCATCCCGCCCGTTTCTTCACCATGCGCCAGAAGGCGATTTGCAGATAGGGGCCTTCCATGGCTTCCATGCCGCCCGCTTTCTGAATGTCTTCGCTGGTCTCCTGTTCAACGACGTCGACAATGTCGTCGACAGTTACGATGCCCTGCATGATTCCTGCCGAGTCGAGCACCGGAATCGCAAGCAGATGATAGGTCCGGAACAGCCGGGCAACTGCTTCCTGATCGGTTTGCGCGGAGACCGACAGAAACTTCGTACGCATGACGTCCTGGACTCGCTTGGATGGATCGCCGGCAAACAACTCGCGGATGCTGAGAACGCCGAGCAGGCGCTGCGCGTCGTCGAGAGCGTATGCGTAGTAAAGCGTTTCCACTTGAGCGGCCTGGCGGCGCAGATAACTGATGGCTTCGTCGAGCGTCATATTCGGACGCAGACGCGCGAAACGCGGGTTCATCAATCCACCGGCGGCGTCTTCTTTATAAGCCAAGAGCGCGTTGACCTCGCGCCGGGAAAGATCGTCGAGCTCGGCGATGAGTTTCGGGCGTTCGTCTTCCGGCGCGCACTGGATCAGGTCGGCGGCATCGTCGGGCGGAAGTAATCGCAGCCAGATGCGGCGCTCATCTTCCGGAAGAAGCTCAATCAGTTCGAATTGATCCCGGCTGCTCAGCTTCAGAAAAAAATCGTCCGCCTCTCCGCGAGGCAATTGTTGAAATGCGTGCAAGCGTGCCGGCTCCGATAAATCAGGCCACTCTTGCAATAAATCGCTGCTTGCCTGGCCGGTTCCGAGAATCATGTATTTACTCCCCCGCGCTGAACATCCACACCGGATTTTAAACTGAGCGCTCCCTGGTATCCTGATGCAATCGCCGCTCCTGCGGCCATCGCATGCCCGCACTTCCCAGATCTCTCCCACGTATCTGTGTGGCTCTGGGCCTACCGGCTCCGTCGTTACTGGGCCGCGCGGCGGAACGCGAATACAAGGACGGCAATTCTTTCCTCGAATTCCGGCTCGATTACCTGAGCGATCCGGCGGCGGGCGCGGAATTGATCCGCTCATTTTGTAAGCGCTATCCCGATTCGCAGATTCTCGCCACATGCCGCCACAAACAGAACAAAGGGCGCTTCTCCGGTAGCGTAAGTCAACAAATCGCGCATCTTCAGAATGCGGCCACGGCGGGCGCGGTGGCGGTGGATCTCGAAATTGAATCCGTGGAGCGCGCTAAATCCGCGGTTCGCGAGCTGCGCGCCTCCGTTCCGCTGCTGATCTCTTATCACAATTTCGAGAGCACGCCCGCGCTCGATGCGGTCTTTCGCCGCCTGCAGCGCATTCCAGCCGATGGGTACAAGATCGCATGCACCCCGCGCAAACCCAGCGACAATCTGCGCATTCTGGATTTCGCGCGCAAACGCTCAAACGCAAGCCCGCTGGTTGTCTTCGGCATGTCGGAGCTTGGAACGGCGACGCGCGTATTGACACCTGGGTTAGGCTGCCTCTATACCTACGCTGCGCCTTCGGATGCCGAGGGCACCGCTCCGGGCCAGGTTGCGGCGCACGATCTGCGCTCGCTCTACCACTGTGAAAAACTCGGCCGACAGACACACGTGTATGGGGTAATTGCAGACCCCGTCGCGCACTCGAAATCTCCGCTTCTGCATAACCGGGCGTTTCAAGCGCGCCGTCTCGATGCGGTTTACGTTCCGTTCCGGATTGCTTCGGGGCAACTGGGCGATTGGATGAAGCTGGCCTCCACTCTTCCGGTGGCGGGCTTTAGCGTCACGATTCCGCACAAGCAGCGCATCTTGCGTTATCTCGATGTGGTAGAACCGATCGCCAAGCGAATCGGCGCGGTCAACACGGTGTGGCGCAAGGCGGGAAAATGGCGCGGCACAAACACGGACGCTGAAGGAGTAATCAAACCGCTCAGCCGGCAAATCCGTCTGGCGCATGCCAAAGTTTTGATCGCCGGCTATGGAGGAGGCGCGCGCGCGGCGGCCATCGCGCTTCGGGATGCGGGCGCGCAGATCACCATCACCGGCCGTAATATGAAGCGAGCTCAGGCGCTCGCAAGCGTGGTCGACGCCGACGTGGCCAGTTTAAAAGAATGCCAAACCCACGAGTACGATGCGCTGCTGCATGCGACGCCGGTAGGCATGTACCCTGAATCCGGCGAATGCCTGTTTTGCGATAACATTCCGGCACGTGTCGTGCTCGACATGGTTTACAACCCGTATGAAACTCTGCTGCTCAAGCGCGCGAAACAACAAGGTTGCACTGTTATTCACGGTTCGGAGATGTTGTTGGAGCAAGCCGCGCGGCAGTTTGAAATCTGGACGGGCGAATCGGCTCCACGAGCGGTTATGCAGAGCGCGCTCGAGCAACACAATCGATAGGCGCGCGCGGCTCGTCAGTGTGCGCAATAATGTGCGCATGGGTTCACGCCGCGCTCCGATGCGCATCACTCGCCGCCGCTGGGCCGCCGGATTTGCGGCCGCAATGGGAACCGCTCCCGCAATCGCGCAAGTCACGTCGAAGGTTCCGCCGCAAGGCGCGCCCGCTCCCGCACAGCCTGCCGCCACGCCCGAGCAGAAACTGCAGAAGGCGTATTCGGACGTGAAAAAGCTCAGCGATCGCTTGTCGCAAATTGAAGTGCCAATGGACGTCGAACCGGCTTTCGCGTTCCATGTCTGACGGCTCATGAACGGCTCGACGAAAAAGCTGGGCGAGGCGAGCATTGCGTTTGCCACCATCGGCGAGCTCAGTTCGGCTTTGCGGAAACACGAGATTTCCTCTGTCGAGCTGACGAAAATTTTCGGGGAACGCCTGGAAAACTTCGGGCCGGGATATAACGCGCTGGCCTGTTCGCTTGTCAAGCAAGCCAAAAAAGCCGCGAAAGATGTGGACTGGGATCTCAAGCGCGAGCGCTTCCGCGGCCCCTTGCAAGGCATTCCATACGGCGTGAAGGACTTGCTCTCAGTGGCGAATTTTCCGACCACGTGGGGAGCAAAGCCGTTCGCGGACCAAGTGTTCGACTACGATGCAACGGTTGTCGACCGCCTGAATCGAAACCGGGCGGTTCTGATCGGCAAATTATCGATGGTGGAACTCGCCGGCGGCGGTGGTTACAGTTCGGCATCCGCATCGCTGCAAGGGCCCGGCCTGAATCCCTGGAATACACAGTATTGGTCCGGAGGCTCTTCGAGCGGTTCCGCCACAGCGGTTGCCGCAGGCTTGGTTCCATTCGCGCTTGGCTCGGAAACATCGGGCTCCATCATGACTCCGGCGTGTTTCTGCGGCGTTACTGGGCTTCGTCCAACTTACGGGCTGGTTAGCCGGCATGGCGCCATGGCGCTTTCGTGGACGCTTGACAAAATTGGAGTGCTGGCGCATTGCGCCGATGACTGCGGTCTCGTCCTCCACGCCATCGCCGGAAAAGACGACAACGATCCGGGATCGGCTCGCAAGAGCTTTTATTATTCACCCCAGTACTACGAAGGATTCACCGACCTAAAAATTGCGTTCAACGAAATCGATTTCGGCCAGTGGCCCGATGAGCCGCTGCGCCCTGCTTTTCAAAATGCGCTCTCGATTGTGAAGTCGATAGGAAGCCAGATGGTCGCGAGCAGCCTTCCCGACTTTCCGTATGGTCCGGTCATCGGAGCGATCATCGATTCGGAAGGCGTGTCGATTTTCGAGCAGCTCATTCGAAGCGGGCGCGTGGACCAATTAGCGGATCAAAGCCAGATTGACGGCCTGAAGGCATCCATGAATTACTCGGCGCTTGATTATTTGAAGGCGATGCGCGTGCGCAGCCAGATTCAATCCGCGTTCCGCGACACCTTCGCCAATATCGACCTCATTGTTGCTCCCACGCGTTTCAGTCTGCCCGATCGCGCCGATCGTCCGTTCGAGGAAACGCCGCCTCCGCGACCGGATCAGAAAGGTGTTGGCGCAGGTCTCATTCAGGCGAGTAATCTGTGCGGTCTTCCCGGGTTGAGCATCCCCTGCGGCTTCGTGAACGGACTTCCTATTGGATTACAGATCGTGGGACCGCCGTTTTCGGAAAATCGCGTAATTGCCTTCGGGCGCGAATTTCAGCGCCGCAGCGACTTTCACAAGCAGCATCCACCCATGCTCAGCGCTTGAGAAGCCCGGCCAGCGCTACGGTCGCCAGGAACACTAGCAACATGCGGGGACGCTTCCAATCCGGCAACAGCGCGTGACAGCCGAGAAATAGAAAGCTGCCGGCAATCACTGCCAGCACGGTCGCCTCCCACCACGCGCCGAATGCGAGCAGGCCGGATTGATTCGTTCGCGGCTCGACCAATGCTCCCACGATGGTCAGCGATTCCGCCGCCGCGCTGGCCGCGATTGACTTCGAAACCGAACCGAGCGATTTGTGCGAGATCCAACCCAGCGCCAAACCTTCGGGAATTTTGTGCAGCGCGAGTCCGACGGGCACCGCAACATCGGCGAGGGCCTGGCCGGAAAATGCGCGCACACTCCAACCATCGAGAAAACTGTGCAGGGCCGCCGCCGCGAGCAATGGTCCAATGACGCTATGGCCGTGCCGGTAATCCGAATGCTCCAGAAATCTATCGAGCAGCAGCATCACAATGCAAGCGATCAGCGCCAACAGCAGCGCGGCTGTCCATCCCACGCTTGCGGCAATCTCCGGAAGTAACCAGAACAGCGCAATTCCCGCAAGCAGGCCGCCGCCTGCCGCGCCCAACAGTGAAGAGAGCACGGTTACCCGCCCCATCAGCGCGCCCGTAACAATGCCGGCGAAGGCGAGCACGGTCAAAAGCCACGCGGCCGCCATTTACTGCGCGCTTACTTTGATCACGAAATAGGTGAACGGCTTGCTGCTTTGGACGAGAAGCTGATGCGGCGTGCCTGCCGGAATGTGAACGATGTCGCCGGCCCCGAGATTGTGGCGCTCACCGCCCGCGATAGAACTGCCGCGAATCTCGCCGGCTTTTGTGGTGTGCGGGTTCACCATTTTTCCGCCGGTCACGAGCGTGGCCTGGCCGCTTTCGACGACGAAAATGTCCGCCTCGTGCTCATGGAGCTCGGACGATCCAGTTGCCCCGCGAAAAGCCAGCATGGTGTAGTGATTGCCGTAGCGGACCAGATCCTGACTGGCGAATGGGGTTCCCTTCTGCGCCAGTTTATGGCTCATGTCTTGTAATTGCGTGGCCGAATAGATGTCCACGTTTGCCGGCGCGGCGATGGCCGCAAACGCGGCAAGGAATAAGAGCGCAAGTTTCATTTGGTTCGAATCGAGTCTATCAAGCGTCGAATTGAGGGCAATTCAATGCCTTGACCTCCTACATATGCTTCGGCTACAGTAGGAAGAAGAACTAGCGGGTGCGATGTGAATTGGTGGAAACGGCTTCTGAAAAGTCGAGAACTCGAACGGCAGCTTGATGGAGAGCTTCGGTTTCACTTCGAACAGCAAGTAGCCGATAACGTTCGCGACGGAATGACGCCGGAGGAAGCGAGGCGCAGCGCTCGTCTGAAGTTTGGCGGTCTGGAACAGCTTAAAGAAGATTGCCGCGAGGCGCGTGGAACCCGATGGGTCGAGCGTACCGCGCAGGATTTACGATTTTCGCTGCGCCTCTTGCGCCGTAATCCCGGTTTCACCACGGTCGTCGTCGTTTGCCTGGCGCTGGGAATCGGCGCGAACAGTGCCATCTTCAGCGTGATGGACGCGCTGATGCTTCGGTTGCTGCCAGTGAAGAATCCGGAGCAACTCGTGCTGCTTGGCGAAGGCCACGCATCGGGAGTAAATGACGGTTTTCCGCACAGCGAACCCGACCTATTTTCGCGATCCTTCTACGGGGAGATACGCGCAAAGAGCGATGTTTTCTCCGATGTTGCCGCTGTGGAAAGCATGGCGGCCGAGGTACACGCACGATTCGGCGGCGCGGGCGCGGACTTGGAGCCGGTGAAAATACGGCTGGTCTCCGGCAACTATTTCGCCATGCTGGGCGTCCAAGCAGCGGCTGGCCGCACATTGACGCTGGAAGACGATCGGACGCCAGGAGGCGCTCCCTTCGCGGTGATGCGGTACGCGTATTGGAAACGGCGCTTTGCTCAGGATCCGGCCGTCATTGGCCGGACGCTCTCATTCAATGGCACCGCCTTCACGATTGTGGGCGTCGCGGCTCCGGAATTCTTCGGAACGGAGGTTGGCTCGCCTCCCGATTTCTGGATTCCCTTGGCCATGCAGGCACAAGTTCAGCCGTGGCTGGACGATCCGTTCCGCGCGCTGACACAATCGCTCTGGTTGATTGGCCGGATGAAGCCCGGAGTCAGTGTCGGCGCCGCGCAGGCCAACACGAATATGCGATTTCAGCAGTGGCTTCGCGAGTTCGCTGGGTCGCCGCCTTCGGCGGAACGCATTGAAGACATGCGTAACGCACGCGTGAAGCTGACCGAGGCGGCGCGCGGCATTTCGCGACTGCGGCGAGAGTTTTCGCGTCCTCTGCAGATCCTAATGGTGCTGGTTGGCCTGGTATTACTCATCGCCTGCGCAAATATCGCAAATCTGCTGCTGGCGCGAGCTGCGGGACGGCAGCGGGAGATGGCCGTTCGGATAGCGCTCGGCGCACAACGGGGAAGGTTGATGGTTCAGCTATTCTCGGAAAGTCTATTTCTGGGGTTGATGGGCGGCGTCTTGGGTTTAGCGGTGTCCGTCGGCGGCGCACAGTTGTTGCTCGCGATGGTTTCAACCGGCCCGAATCCTGTCCCGCTGGATGTCGGACCGAGCGGCCGCGTGCTGCTGTTTACCTTTGCCCTCTCGCTAGTAACAGGTTTGATCTTCGGCACCATTCCGTCACTGCGTATGACGAAAGCGGATGCGGGACCGGCGCTGCAGGAAGGCAAGGGATTGGCAAGAACGCAATCGCACGGCAGGCTGGGCCAATTGCTCGTGGCGGGACAGGTCGCACTAGCGTTCTTCCTGGTCATCGGAGCGGGGCTTTTCGTCAGGACACTTGAAAAACTCGAGCAGACGAATACCGGGTTTGAAAAGAACCGAGTACTGCTGCTGCACCTCGACAGCAATTCGACAAATGCGAAGGGTCCGGCGTTGAGAGCCCTTTATCGCCGGTTAGAGGACCGCATTCGGGCATTGCCCGGAGTGCAGGCCGTCAGCTTTTCGGAGGTGACCTTCAATGAGGGGCATTGGATGAGTTCCGTGTGGCGGCAGGGCGTCCCTCATACCGAAGCGAACGCCAAATCCTTTAACGGGGACCACGTGGGCGCGCAATATTTTGAAGTGCTCGGCCTTCCGATACTGTCGGGGCGCGGCTTTGGACCGCAAGACACGCTGCAGTCCCAGCGGGTGGCCGTGGTGAATGAAACGTTCGCGCGAAGTCTGTTCCCGAACGAATCGCCCTTGGGCCGATATTTTTCATTAGAAGATGGAAGTAATTTCGAAATCGCCGGTGTAGTGAAAGACGCCAAATACGAGAGCATTCGCGAAAAGCCCCGCGGAGCGTTCTTTCTTTGTAACGACCAAGACCGGGATTTGGACGGTTTCAGCGATTTGGTAGTGCGCGCGCGGCGGAGGCCCGAGAGCTTGATCGGCGAGATCCGAACAGCGATCCGCGGGGAGAATCCGAATCTGGCGATTTCGAACGTGACAACGCTTGCCGAAGAAGTGGACCGCTCACTCGGCGAGGCGAACCTGCTGGCCAAGCTGGCTGCTTTCTTTGGAGTGCTGGCATTGCTGCTCGCATCCTTGGGCCTGTACGGGGTGATCGCCTACTCCGTAGTGCGCCGCACGAACGAGATCGGAATTCGAATGGCATTAGGCGCGCGGCCGGCGAGTATACTTCGTGAGATGCTCCGCGAATCGCTCGCGATGGCTGCTCTGGGATTAGCACTCGGCTTACCGGCCGCGCTGGCTTGCGGGCGGCTTTGTTTCGAGCCAACTCTATGAGGTGAAGTCTAACGACCCCTGGTTGATCTGCGGCGCTGCGGCAGTATTGCTGTTGACCGCCCTAGCAGCCAGCTTCCTGCCTGCACGCCGGGCGGCTTTGCTAGATCCGATTACAGCGTTGCGGGAACAGTAAGGCCAGCAAAAAAGTAGTGGGCCCTGTAGGATTTGAACCTACGACCAAAGGATTATGAGTCCTCGAAATTGGGCTTTCATCCTTTGCGCTGATTGTGAGCAGTTGCTAAACCTACCGCAAAACACGCCTGCTTACGCCACCGATTAAGAACACCAGAAATCCCCCTCCAAGAAGAAGCCCGAAACTGGCCGGTTCCGGCACAGCCGTCGCTGGAAGAACATTCACCTGCAACTCAGGCGTTCCCGCCGTGTCGAATGCGGAAAACGAATTGACCGCGACCGGGACGCACGTCGGCGGACCTTGCGCGGTCCCCATGAACCATACTCTCGTGCAATCGGAGACCGAGAATTGTTCCTCGTCTGACCCCGTTAGCGTAATGTCCCAAACCCCAGGATTCGGATAAGACAATGTCAACGGGAACGTTCCCGTGCTCGAAAACTCGTAAACATTCGGAGTGCTGGCCCCGGCGGCGGTCAGCTCCACAGACACACTGTCCAAAACCGAATCGCTGGAATCGCCCCAAGCCTCCGTGCAGGGGTTTTGGTCGGAAGCGCAACTGCTCAAGGTCGCACCTGAATTAACATCGCTGAAGGTTGGCGTCGATACCAGCGCCGGCAGGGGCGTGAAATTTACGCCCAGGTCAATACTCACCGCTCCGCCGGCCTCAGTTGTGCTTGGGGAGGTAAAACTCAGCGTCGTCACCACATCCGCTCTCGCGGCAAAGGTCGCCAGCAGCAAGCAAATCCCAAGTCCAAAAGTTTTCATGGGTCTATGTCCACTTACATAAGCGACACATCAACGTAAATCCCCTCACAGCCACGGGCCGGGTCCGTGATATTCGCAATCACCTCAAAGCACTAGTAAAAGGAGCTTCGGGTCTCGCGGTGTCCATTCGTCACGTGTTAGGATCTAGCGCATGCTAGAGATGCTGCGTGATTTGGTCGCTCACAAGGGGTACGCGAATGCTGCATTGCTGAATGGGGTAGCGGGATCATAGAGTAGTCGCATCGTCTACCCTCTTCTGCACTCTGCGGCGCAATTCGGATACGCTAATCGCATCCGAATCGCAAAGCTCACCACTGTTCTGACTGAGTCCACTCATCCATCCCTCCCGAGGCCCGATCCGCGCTCTCTTGAAGGATGCTCTCGTGATAGCTCAATCGCTAGACGGGCCGCAACCGGACGCTTACCTTGAAAGGCGCGCCAATCGGAGCAAATTCGGGGTAGTCCCTGTGAAAATCCCTGCACTTACGGCGCGGCACCGAACTCAGTGGCTCGTAAGCTGACTGAATTGGTGGGCCCTGTAGGATTTGAACCTACGACCAAAGGATTATGAGTCCTCTGCTCTGACCAGCTGAGCTAAGGGCCCAACGCTCATCTTGGTTTACCGTAGCACGATCGACTGCCACGGCAATAGCGCTTGTGCGCTCCGCTATGTAGTATCCTACTCTTAGCCATGCTTGAAGTCCGTTCGCTCGTCAAATGCTATAGCTCAGTACCCGCCGTAGATAACGTGAGTTTCGCTGTCCGGCCCGGCGAAGTGCTTGGTTACCTGGGTCCGAACGGCTCGGGCAAAAGCACGACGGTCAAGATCATCACCGGCCTTTTAGAGCCAACCAGCGGAACGGTGCTGTTCAATGGCCACAACATCAACGAGGATCTGGCTGGATACAAGCGATTGCTCGGCTATGTGCCCGAAGAGGCGAATCTGTATCCCTTCCTGTCGGGACTCGAATACCTGGAGTTAGTCGGCCGGTTGCGCGGCCTTTCTGAGAACCTGATCCAGAAACGCGGCAACGCGCTTCTCAAACTGTTTTCGATGTACATGCATCGCCACACTGCGATTGCCGCGTATTCGAAGGGCATGCGGCAGAGAATTCTTTTGATCTCGGCGCTGCTGCACAATCCGCAGCTTCTCATTTTCGACGAACCTCTTTCCGGTTTAGATGTCACTTCCGCGCTCATTTTCCGTCAACTGGTAGCTGCCCTGGGAAAAGAGGGGAAGATGATTTTTTATTGCTCGCATGTTCTGGAGGTGGTAGAGAAGATCTGCTCGCACGTGACGATTCTTCAAAGAGGAAAGCAACTCGCTTACGGAAGGATCAAGGACTTGAACGAGCTGCAATCCACGTCCTCGCTCGAAGCGGCCTTTTCTCACGTTGTGCAAGAGGTCGATCCCGAGCGGTCGGCGCAAGCTATCGTGGACGCGGTGATCGCATGACGGCACAGGGCCGCACGCTTAGCGATCGCCTTCCCCGCACTCCATTCTGGAGCCTTGTCGCGCACTTCACGAAACGGATTTTAGCCGGTGACGACGAGCAAGCAGGCGAAAGCATGAGCCTAAGTCTGGGAGCCGTGCTGGCGTTGTTGGCGTCACCCGGCGCATTTGTTTCGATCCTGCTGATTGACAAATACTCGCCTTTGCTAGTGTGGCTGCGCGGGCAAAGGCATTTCGATCCCTACAGAGCTTCGGCTTCGGACGAATACTTTTTCGTGGTGTTGTCGATGACCATCACGGGACTGGTGATGGTGCTGCGCTGGGATCGCCTCTTTCCAGACCGGCGGGACTTTGCAAATCTGGCCGTGCTGCCCATCCCGATTCGAAGCGTATTTATCGCGAATTTGACCGCGCTGCTCGGCCTGGGCCTTCTGTTCGGCATTGACGTGAATGCCGCCTCTTCGTTCCTGTTTCCGCTGTTCGTAACCATGGTCCATGGAACCCTGTCGTCCTTTCTTCATCTCGCGATCAGCCACGCGGCGGCGGTGTTCTCGGCCAGCTTATTCAGTTTCTTCGGTGTATTTGCATTTTTGGGAGTGTTAATGCTGGTTCTGCCGAAGCGGCTCTTTCGAACCGTGTCGCTGTTTTGCCGGATGCTGCTCGTCGTTGGTCTGCTTAGCGGATTCTTTTCCAACGTTTTTTTCGGTCTGCTGACTGGACGATCGGCGAGTCATCCCGGCGAGTATGCCCGCCTTTTTCCGCCGCTCTGGTTTTTAGGACTGTACGAAAACGTTTTGGGGACCGCCAAACCCGTGATGGCCCAATTAGGGCAGCAAGCCCTGATCGCGCTGGTTGTAGCCATCGTCATCTCCGTGCTGGCGTACTCGCTCGTCTATCGGCGGCAGTTTCTTCGATTACCGGAATCGCTGGACGTTGCCGGTGGCGCGCGGCGGCGTTTCAGGCTGCCAATCCCGCGGTGGACGCAGCGGCTGCTTTTTCGCTCCCCCTTTGAGCACGCTTGCATGAGCTTTGTACTGAGAGTGTTGTTTCGTAGCGAGCGCCATCTGATGTTCTTTGGCGGATATCTCGGAATTTGCCTGGTACTCGTGGCGCAGAATTTCACTGGCAGCGCCGCGGCGGAATCCGGCACTTCTCTGCCGAGCGCGGACATGCTCGCAGTTCCTTTGCTGATTGCGTTTTTTCTCATCACAGGATTGCGGCTCGTTTTCGATATCCCCGCAGTTCTGAGCGCGAATTGGTTGTTTCGTTTGGCAATTGAAAAGGCGGAGCCGTCGCCTGCGGCGATTATGCGGAGGTTGATGCTGTGGATGTCGTTAAGTTGGGAAATAGTTCTATTGGTTCCGCTCACTGCGCACCGCTACGGATGGACGGTTGCAGCATTGCATGGCGCCACAATTGCGATCTTGTCAGTGCTTTTGATCGATTTGGTGCTGATAAACTTTCGAAAGATTCCTTTTACCTGCAGCAGAGAAATGGACGTTAAGCGGCTGATATTTCGAGTCTTGGGCTTGGTGCTTGCGGTCGCGTTCGCGGTACCCGCTATTGCAGGAATAGAAAGCTGGATGTTGGAAGCAGCCCGATCGCTTTATTTGGGGCGCCGTTTTCGCCGCTATCTGCTGGGGCATTCTTCAGCACTACAGACGCCAATCGATGGCTGAAAATTGCAGTATCGCCTTTGAAGAGCGGCTGTCTTCGCAACTGGAGCTGTTACGGCTCACCTAAAAGGTGTAGCATTCGATATAGGTATGAGCGATTCTGCAAAACTGTCCCATACGGCTGCATTGATTCTGCAAACGGTCGATAACGGATGCAGCTACGGGTTCGACATTATGGACGCGACCGGTTTACCCAGCGGCACCGTTTATCCGGCGCTCCGCAGGATGGAAACAGAAGGTCTGATCTCCTCGCAATGGGAGCCGGCGAAGAAAGCTGTCGCGGAACAGCGCCCGCCGCGCAAGTATTACCGGATCACGCGGGCGGGCACGCAGGTTTTGGAGCAGTCCCAAAAGCGTTATCCTCTGGTTGCGAAATTCGCCAGTTCAAAAGTCCGGCGCTGAGGCTTTGTTATGCGGGCGCATCGAAACACGCCGTTTTCGGTTGTTGTCAGCAATGCTATTGTTCACATTGCGGCAATGCTTGTCCCGTGCGAGCAGCGCCCGGATTGGAAGCGGGAATGGCTGGGTGAGATCTGGCATCACTGGCAATTTCTGGCGCATGCGCAAGCTTGGAATCGGCGCGAATCGATTCGGCTGATCCGCAATTGCTTCGGCGCGTTTCATGATGCAGCTTGGCATCTCGTATCGGAAGAGCGATCGGGTGAGCGGCTGCGTGAGTGGATACGCTCGCCCTGGAGCTGTTTCGCCGGATTTGCCGCGCTACTGCTGACTCTGGCTCTTCTGACCTCCGGATTCCCGGCGACGCGTCAACTGCTCGCTTCCCGCGCGCATGACGCCAGTGGTCAAGTGCTGTTCGTTTGGCTGCATCCCGCCATCGGCGGAGGCGACCGGGGATTGCCTCCCGACGTGGTGCCTGCGTGGGCAAAGTACAGCCAGCTTTTGCAGAACGCAGCCGCATTTAACGTCAGCCACGCACGATTTGACTCGGGACGGCATGCTTCTCTGACTCCGTTAGTGATTGTCACGCAACCGCAGTTATTCGATGTCTTGCGGGTGCGGCCGAAGCTCGGGCAACTGCCGGCCGAATCTGCAGTGGTGTTGGACCATGACACCTGGGCATCGGTCTTTCATTCGGCTCGAAACGCGATCGGCTCGCGAGTGCGCGTCGGCCGCGAATTCTTTCCAGTCGCCGCCGTGCTTCCCGTGAATTTCCATTTTCTAAGCAGGCATCCGAGCGTTTACCTGGTTGAGCCTGAGATTACCGACGCTCGCGTCATGGTGATCGCCCGCATGCGGCCCGGCGCCGTGAAGGGCGGACTCGACCGGGAGCTGACCAGAATCGCCGAAGACAAATGCTATTACTTCTTCCGCGGGCAATTGCGGCTGGGTTTTCTCGAAAGCGCGATTTTAGCGCCGCTCGGCTCTTTTGCCATCGCCATATTCGCCTCGGGGCTGATCGTTTTGGCGGTATGCGGAGTGCGCGTGAGGCATGTGCGAGCCGCGCTCCGGCGCGAAAATCGCTCGCTTGCGCTGCGCCGCGGTACGTTCTTTTTCGCCAAAACCGCGCTGGCGCTGGCGCTGGTTTTCGTCGCGGGCCTGGAGTGGAGCCGGTCGGAGTCTTCGCTCCTTTTCGCGACACGCGATCCAGCGAGCGGCCCCTTTTTGGTCTGGCTCTACATCGCCGGAGCAATGGGTATCTTCTTCTGGTCGGTAGCGGATCAGCGAGCGCGCTGCCGCGTGTGCCAGCGTTGGCTGTGCTTCCCCGTCCGCATCGGCTGTCCGGGTTGTTTGCTGCTGGATTGGGCCGGCACGGAACTGCTTTGCACGGAAGGACACGGCGTTTTGCATGTCCCTCACATGGCGCCGAGTTGGGATGAACAACCCGAGCACTGGATCTCCATGGACGAATCCTGGCGCAATTTGTTCCTCGATACGAAGTAGCAGGGCGGTTTAGGCCCACAGTCGGCGCTGCACATCCGCAAACTTCCGGACGATCTCTTCTTGAAACGGATGCCTTCCGTCCTGGATGACCGCTTGGCCGCCGACGAAGACGTCTCGAATCGCGGTCCGTTGCGTAGAAAAGACGAGATTTGCCAACAGCGATTCGCGATCCGCCCCGGCGAGCGAAGCGTCTTCCAGATCGACGGTAAAGAAATCCGCCTGCAGACCGGGCGCGAGGCGTCCGGCAGCCACTCCCAGCGCCGCCGCGCCGGCTTCAGTAGCACCTAGCAGCAATTTTTCAGGAGCGAGAAGAGAGCGCTCCAGGCGGCTCATGCGCAAGTGATACTCCAAGCAGCGCGCATCTTCGAAAATATCGATCTGCGCATTGCTGTCGGACCCGAAACAGAGAGACGCTCCCGCCGCGCTGAGCCGGTCGGCCGGAACCGCGCCGTCGCCGAGATTGCGTTCGGTGGTGGGGCAGGCGCACACGTTCACCCTAGCCGCGCCGAGCGCCTGAACCTCTTCGTCTGTGAGATGAATCGCATGTACCGCCGTAAAAGAGGAATCGAGAATGACGTTGCCGGCCAGCAGCTCAACCGGCCGCCGGCCGTATTCGGCGAGGCACTCTGCGATCTCGGCGGGTTGTTCGGCGACATGCATGTGCAGCGGCAGTTCGTTAGCGTGCGCATAGCGCACAATTTCGAGCAACTCGCGGAGTGGAACAGCGCGGACGCTGTGCGGAGCAACGCCGACCCAGGCGGATTCCCGCAGCGCTTCTGTATCGGCGATAAACGTATCGGCAGACGGGCTGAGGAAACGAGCCTGCAGAGGATTGGGCGATTTTTCGAAACCGGCTCGCAGGTAGGCAGTCCGCAACAACACGATGCGCAAGCCTGTATCGGCGGCGGCGCGAATCACTTGCCTGGCCAGCAGATTGGGATCGTCATAACGCGAGCCGTCGGGCGCGTTGTGCAGATAATGAAACTCGCCAACCGTGGTGATTCCGGAGAGCAGCATCTCGAGAAACGCCATTCGCGCGACATCGTAGATGTCTTCCGGTGAGAGCCGGTTGGCGGCGCGATACATAGCCTCGCGCCAAGTCCAGAATGTGTCGCGGCTCGCGCCGGTTCGATGTTCGGTGCGTCCTCGAATCGCGCGCTGAAACGAGTGCGAGTGAACGTTGATCAGACCCGGAAGAATTGCGCGATTGGGTAGTTTCTGAGCTGTTGCCACGGCCTGCGGCGCCGTCAAAAAACGTGCGATGCCTCCGTTTTCATTCGCAAACATTGCGACACCGGTTTCGAACCGGCCATTGCGGTAGAGGAAATCGGCCGTCCAGCCGTTTTCAAGTCCGTTCATATACCAATTGCCCGTTGACGATGACAGCGCGCGCCAATTCCACGCCCGCGAAATAGGCGATCTCGCGGTAATCACGGCAATCGTGAACGACGAAATCGGCTCGCTTTCCGGGCTCGAGCGAGCCGATCCGATGGCCGCGGCCCAAGCTATACGCTGCGTTGATCGTGGCGGCCGTGATCGCTTCCGCGGGACTCATCCGCATATGTGTGGAGGCGAGAGATAGCACGAACGGCATGGAAGCACATGGGGACGATCCGGGGTTGAAATCTGTCGCAAGCACAACCGCCAGTCCCGCCTCAACGATATTGCGCGCGGGCGCGAACCGGTCCAGACCGAGGCAGTAAACGGAAGCGGGAAGCAGTACGGGCTGCACATTCGCGGAAGCAAGGGCGTGAATGCCGCAATCGTCGATCTGCTCCAGATGATCCGCCGTGACCGCGCCCATTTCCGCTGCCAGTTCAGCCGCGCCGGATCTCGACAACTGGTCCGCGTGCATTCGCAGCTCGAGCCCAAGCTGACGGGCGCGGTTCAAAATTTTGCGCGATGCCGTGACATCGAAAACATTCGGTTCGCAGAACACGTCGCAATACTTCGCAAGCCGCTGCTCCGCGATAACGGGAAGCATTTCTTCGATGATTAAGTCGACATACTCGTCTCTTCGGCCCCGATACTCTTCGGGTATTTCATGCGCGCCAAGGAAGGTCGGCACATAACCCAAATGCCGGATCACCTTCAACATCTTTCGCTCGTCGACGAGCGAAAGCCCATATCCCGATTTCGCTTCGACGGTGGTTGTCCCGCTTCGCAGGAACCAGTTTGCATAGCGCCGCGAAGCTTTGAGCAGTTCGTCTTCCGAGGCTGCGCGGGTCTTCGAAACCGTGGAGCGAATCCCTCCGCCCGCTGCGGCGATCTGTTCGTAAGTCGCACCGTTTACGCGGAGTTCGAATTCATCGACGCGCGTTCCCGCAAACACCGCGTGCGTATGAGCATCGACAAACCCGGGCAGCACGACACGTCCGGCTGCATCGATTACCTCGTATTCGGTAGTGATGCGGGGCTTGATATCGCTTGAGGCGCCGACGGCTTCGATGCGGCCATTGCGGGTTAACATGCCGCCGTTTTCAGTAATGCACAGGTCCTTCAATTCATCGCGGATGCGCGGGCGCGCCGGGCCGGCGAGCGTGACAAGTTGCCCGCAGTTGACGACGGCCAAACAGCCGAATTCGGATGCCATCAATGCGCCATTGGAAGCTTGATGCCTTTTTGCCGCGCGACATCGATCGCCTTGGGATATCCGGCATCGGCATGGCGCATGATTCCGGTTCCGGGATCGGTGGTGAGCACGCGCTCGAGACGGCGCTCGCTCTCTTCTGAGCCGTCGGCGACGACTACCATGCCGGCGTGCTCGGCGAAACCGATGCCGACTCCGCCGCCGTTATGAATGGAAACCCACGACGCTCCCGCTGCGGTATTCACGAGTGCGTTGAGGAGCGGCCAATCGGAGATGGCGTCGGAGCCGTCGCGCATGTCTTCGGTCTCGCGATACGGCGAAGCGACCGAGCCCGCATCCAGATGATCGCGCCCGATGACTATGGGCGCTTTGATTTCACCCGAGCGAACAAGCGCGTTGATGGCGAGCCCGAAGGCGGCGCGCTCGCCATAGCCAAGCCAGCAAATCCGCGCGGGTAAACCTTGAAATTGAATTCGCTCGCCTGCTAATTGAATCCAGCGGACGAGATCGCGATTGCCGGAAAACATTTCGAGTACCAGGCGATCCGTCCTGCGAATATCTTCCGGATCTCCGGAGAGCGCGACCCAGCGGAACGGGCCCCGTCCTTCGCAGAACATGGGCCGTATGTACTCGGGAACGAATCCGTGGATGTTGAAGGCATCCTTGGCACCGGCGCTTTTGGCGTGCGCCCGGATGTTGTTGCCGTAATCGAATGCGACGGCTCCGGCGCGCTGCAACTGCAGCATGCCTTCGACGTGCAGCGCCATGGCATCGAGAGAACGCTGCACGTATTCCTCCGGATCTTTATTGCGAAGCGCGCGCGCCGCTTCCAGCGTCATGCCGTTTGGCACGTATCCGTTGAGAGGGTCGTGGGCGCTGGTCTGGTCCGTCACGATATCGGGAACGATTTTTCGCCGGGCGAGCTCGGGGATAAGGTCGGCGCAATTGCCGACGATTCCGACCGAAAGCGCTTGCCGCTGCGCTCGCGCGTCGTCGAGGATTGAGAGCGCTTCCTCCAAACTGCTCGCCTGGCGGTCACAATAGCGGGTACGAACGCGTTTCTCGATGCGCGCGGGGTCGACGTCGATGCCCAGAAAGCAGGCGCCGTTCATGGTGGCGGCGAGCGGCTGCGCTCCGCCCATGCCTCCCATTCCGCCGGAGACGATCAGTTTTCCGCTCAGATCGCCTTCGAAATGCTTCCTTGCGGCGGCCGCGAACGTTTCATATGTACCCTGAACGATGCCCTGGCTTCCGATGTAGATCCAGGACCCCGCGGTCATTTGGCCGTACATCGTGAGGCCGAGCTTTTCCAGGCGGCGAAATTCATCCCAGTTCGACCATTTGCCCACCAAGTTTGCGTTGGCGATCAAAACACGCGGCGCTTCCGCGTGCGTGCGAAAAATTCCGACGGGCTTGCCCGATTGGACCAGCAGCGTTTCGTCGTTTTCAAGGCTGCGGAGCGCGCGCACGATGGCGTCGAAGCACTCCCAATTGCGGGCGGCCTGTCCAGTGCCCCCGTAAACAATCAGATCTTCGGGGCGCTCTGCGACTTCGGGATCGAGGTTGTTCATCAGCATCCGCATCGCGGCCTCCTGCTGCCAACCTTTGCAAGTGAGCGCCGTTCCTCGCGGCGCTCTAATTTCGGTTGTCGTCCCGGAACTCATCGAAAATTCCTTTCTGAATGGCGTCCGCGGTGCGTTGAATGTCGTGCGAGAGCGGGCGGTCGGCGGTCAAGCGCGGCACGATGCCGCGGATCAACTCGCGCGCGCGCTCAATTGACATGGAAGAGGCCAGCGGCGCACGGTAATCGAGTCCTTCGGCAGCCGCCATCAGCTCAATGGCCAGCACCTGCTCCGCATTCGTGACAATCTGGCGCAGCTTCAGCGCAGCCGTCATGCCCATAGACACATGATCTTCCTTGTCGCCCGAAGTTGGGACATTGTCGACACTGGCCGGATGCGCCAGCACCTTCGCTTCGTTCAGCAGCGAGACTGCGCAGATTTGAGCAATCATGTAGCCGGAGGAAAGGCCGGGATGCGAGCACAGGAAGGGCGGCAAGCCTTCGTTCACATCGGGGTTTACGAGGCGGTCGATGCGGCGCTCGCCGATGCTAATCAAATCGGTTAATGCAATGGCGGCGTAGTCGAACACCATCGCGAGCGGTGCTCCGTGGAAATTTCCGCCGCTCAAAACGTCTCCACTTTCGGCGAAGACGAGCGGGTTATCGGTGGCCGAGCCGCTTTCGATCTCGACTATCGCACGTGCATGTTCCAGCGCGCCGCGAACGGCGCCGTGCACTTGGGGCATGCAGCGCAAACTGTAAGCGTCCTGAACGCGGGGATCATTGGCGAGATGCGAGCGCCGAATGTCGCTGTTTTCGAGCAACGAGCGGAGATGAGCGGCGGAGGCCAACTGCCCAGCATGCGGGCGGGCGCGATGAATCCGTTCATCGAAGGCAACCGGCGTGCCGCGCAACGCTTCCAGCGTCATCGCGCCGGCGAGGTCCGCAAGCGCGGCAACACGCTGGCCGCGATAAATTGCGAGGCCGCCGGTAGCAGACATGGCCTGCGTTCCATTCAACAGCGCCAGCCCTTCTTTGGCGGCCAGACGAACAGGCGCGATGCTTGCCGCCTGCAAAGCCGCACCGCCAGGAAGCCGTTCGCCGCGATACCACGATTCACCTTCGCCGATGATGGAGAGCGCGAGATGAGCCAGCGGAGCAAGATCGCCGCTTGCGCCCACCGATCCTTTTTCGGGAATGACGGGATGGATCTGGCGCTCGAGCATGGCAAGCAACGTCTCGACTACTTCGACTCGGCAGCCGCTGTTGCCAAGGGCCAGAACGTTGGCGCGCAGCAGCATCATGGCCCGGACCTCAGGCTCCGGGAGCGGATTTCCGAGCCCGCAAGAATGGCTGCGAACCAGGTTGAGCTGTAGCTGTTCCAATTGCGACGGCTGGATGTGGACATCGGACAGCTTGCCGAAGCCGGTATTCACGCCGTAGACGGTGCGCCCCTCGCGAACCACCGCCTCGACCACATCGCGGGAACGCTGCATGCGCTCGCGCGCTTCCGCTGAGAGAGCGGCCCTCAATCCACCGTTAGCGACTGCGGCGATTTGTTCGAGAGAGAGCGGCTGTCCGGAAAGCTCCAACATGGAGGCAACTCAGACGATGGTAATACGGGGCGTTCATGACAGTTGTCATGCCATTTCGTTGACTCTCTTCACTGGCGGCAAGTTGTGTTTGCCGGGAATATGAGGTTGAGGAGCGACGAATGAATCTTGTTCTTGAGAAAAAAGCCGAGGCGGCGGCTCTCGGTTGCGTTACGAAAACATATGGCCCGCTGTGCGCGCTGGATGGAGTTGATCTTAGCGTCGGCCGCGGGGAACTAGTGGCGCTGCTCGGCCCCAACGGCGCCGGAAAAACCACGGCGGTGAAACTGATGCTCGGGCTGTTGAAGCCGGATGCCGGAGAGGTTCGCGTGTTCGGCTTCGATCCGCGCGAGCCGCGGAACCGCCAGCACACGGGAGCAATGCTGCAGGTCGGCCGGGTTCCGGGAACCTTGCGGGTGCGCGAATATATCGACCTATTCTCGTCCTACTACCCGCATCCGCTGCCGATGGCGGAAATCGTCTCCGCGGCGAGCCTGCAAGGCATTGAGAACCGCTTGTTTGAGCGGCTCTCCGGAGGCCAGAAACAGCGCGTACTGTTTGCCCTCGCGATTTGCGGAGATCCGGATATGCTGTTCCTGGACGAACCCACGGCTGGATTGGATGTGCAGTCGCGGCGCGCGATGTGGAAGCAGATTCGCGCGCTGCTGGCGCGTGGCAAGAGCATTCTCTTGACCACGCATTATCTGGAAGAAGCCGACGCGCTTGCCGATCGCATCGTCGTCATCCATCATGGGCGCATTATTGCCAGCGGCACGCCCGCCGAGATCAAAAAAGATGCGACGCTCGAAGACGCCTTTCTGGCGCTGACGGGCGACGAAGGAGAAATACAATGACCACTGCGATTTATCTAAAAGAAGCGAAATACGAGTTTCTCGGGAAGTTGCGCCAGAGGGCGTACTCGTTATCTTCGCTCGGATTCCCGCTCGTGTTCTACGTTCTTTTCGGCATTCTCATGAACCAGAACTGGGGACCGATGCGCATGTCGACTTACTTACTTGCGACTTACGGCGTATTCGGCGTCGCGGGCGTGTGTTTCTTCGGCTTCGGAGTAGGCCTGGCGATCGAGCGCGGAATGGGATGGCTGGAGCTGAAGCAGGCAAGCCCCATGCCGCCGCCGGCCTATTTGGCGTCGAAGCTTGCCTCGTGCGTTCTGTTCACGCTGGTGCTGATCGTACTGATGCTGGCGATCGGTCTTACTTTTGGCCACGCGCAGATCTCGCCTTTGCAGATGGTTGAACTCTTGGGTGTCCTGATTGCGGGCGCGATCCCATTTGGCGCGTTTGGCCTGGTGCTGGGATACATAGCGCCCGCGACCTCCGCGCCGGCGGTTGTGAATATGATTTTCCTGCCGATGGCGTTCTGCTCCGGCCTGTGGATACCCCTCAATTTTCTACCGAAAATGGTTCGGGAGATCGCGCCCTTTTTGCCGACGTATCATTTGAGCCAGATTGCGATCGCGGTGATCGGCGGACAACACAACGGCACGGCATTAGCGCATTGGGAAGCCCTGGCTGCATTCACGTTGCTGTTCCTGGGCGCTGCGATACTGCTTCAGCGCCGCGACGGTTCGCGGCAGAACAGCGTAGTCTAGGAGACAGCGATGCGCGGCACCTGGCCCAAGCACGAACGGCGATGGTCCTGGATCACGTACATCTTCCTCCTTTACATTGTGTTCCTGTTTCCTCAGCCCATTGCTGCCCATGCGGGCTGGCGCATGTGGGGCGGGACCATTGCGGCGGTGGCGATCTTCCTGCCCCTGTACTTCATTGCCTGGTCGCGTCGAAGTAGCCGGGAAGGGCGCTGGGCCACTGTCTGCATCCTGGCGTTAGGCTACGTCCTCTTACCGCTAAATAACGGCGCATTCGTTTTCCTCATATACGCCGCCGCGTTGTTTGGATTCGTGTTCCTCCCGCGTGTTGCGCTCGCTGCGATCGCGGCGTGCGCGGCGGCTGCGGCCGTCGAGAGCTGGTTTCTTCACATCTCGCCCTATTACTGGGGTTCGATGCTGCTAATCATCGTGATTATCGGCACAGCGAACCTATACGCGGCCAGCGAGATGCGCGCGAATGCAAAGCTGCGGCTGGCGCAGGAGGAAGTGGAACATCTCGCCAAAGTGGCCGAGCGGGAGCGCATCGCGCGGGACATGCACGACGTACTGGGCCATACGCTCTCGGTAATCGTTCTCAAATCCGAGCTGGCAGCGAAGCTGGTGGATCACGATGCTGCGCGCGCGCAGAAGGAGATTGGAGAGGTGGAACAAATTGCGCGCGAGGCATTAGCGGAAGTGCGGCACGCCATTCGAGGGTACCGGGCGGGCAGCCTGGCGGAAGAGTTCGCCCGAGCACGCGCCACACTAGAGACCGCCGGCATCGAGGTTAGCTGTGAAAGCGGAGAGTCCCGCGGCGACGGCCGCAAGCTTTCAGCGGCGCAGGAAACAGTCCTGGCGCTAGTCATGCGAGAGGCCGTTACGAACGTGGTGCGCCACTCAGGCGCGCGGACTTGCCGCATCGTTTTCGAGCAAGGCGGGCAGAATTACCGTGTTGCGGTTGAAGACGACGGCCGCGGAGGAGCGCGATTGGAAGGGAACGGTTTGCGAGGAATGCGCGAACGTGTCGAAGCGCTGGGGGGGACGCTCACTCGCGACGGCTCGCGAGGCACGCGGTTATCTGCGACTATTCCGCAAAGGGGAAAACGGGAAGCGATCGCATGAGCAGTGTGCGGGTAGTGATCGCCGAGGATCAGGGGATGGTACTTGGCGCGCTGGCGGCGCTGCTCGCGATGGCGGGCGATATTGAAGTCATTTCGCAAGAGCGAAACGGAAGGGAAGCGCTCGCTTCCGTGCTGCGGGAAAATCCGGACGTATTGATAACCGATATTGAAATGCCGGAAATGACGGGCCTCGAGCTGGCGGCCGAAATCCAGTCGCGCGGCCTCTCGACTCGGGTTATCGTTTTGACGACATTCGCTCGCGCCGGATACTTGCGGCGCGCCATGGATTCCGGGGCGCGCGGATACGTTCTCAAGGACCGTCCGGCCAGAGAATTAGCCGATGCGGTGCGCCGCGTTCATAAAGGGCTTCGCGTGGTGGACCCGGAACTCGCGGCGGAGGCTTGGGGCGAAGCCGACCCGCTGACCGATCGCGAACGGCAGGTGCTCCGTTTGGCGGGCGAGGGTGTGCCGACCAGTGACATTGCCGCGAAACTGCACCTTTCGGAAGGGACGGTCCGAAATTATCTATCGGAGGCGATCAGCAAGTTGGGAGCGGCGAATCGGATTGAAGCCGCGCGTATCGCCCGCAGCCGCGGTTGGCTGTGAGTCGGACGAAACGAACCCTTGAAACGTGTGAGGTATATTACGGTAGCTGCGGGAATTCCCCGCCCTGGGCTTCGGTGGCCTTAGTGGAAGCGGCCACATCGATATTCGAAATTGGAATTTTTCGAACCGTTTGTTTGCTGAAGTCCCAGAAGATCTGATCCATGACGGCGTAGCTTCGTACCTGAAGCTGGCGGCCATCGCGCAGCACCAAAGTGACCGGCACTTCGGGCGGGAGCGGCGGTTCGGATTCGCTGCTTGCCTGCGATTGCAGTTGTTGGCCGGATTGCAACTGAGCTACCTGGTCGCTCAATCTTTGGACCTGCTCGACTAGGGCCTGCTGCGCCATCATTGCCGCTTGCTCGCCCGGATCGTAGCTATTGTCTTCAGGAGGAGGCTCGGAATAGGAGTTGTCGGCGTAATCGAACGGAGCGTAATAGTACGGCGCGATCCAGTAGGCGAAAGGGTAATTGCGGCGATCGCGGCTATAAACGCCCCGCGAGCGGTAAGTTGTGCCGCCGGAGCGTGGGCCCACAGAGCGGTAGCCGTAGGAGGTATAACCTGAACGAAAACCGGATGCACGTGCGGGCGCGCTAGAGCGAGCTGTCGCGGACGGACCGAAATGGCCGGCTCCGGCGCCTATGGCGGTGCTCGATGGTAGAGCCGCGCCGCGCAATCCGCCGCCGCGCTGGGCAGGCAAATTCACAGCCAGCGCTGCCGCCAACGTGCCGAACAGAAATGCTCGCGTGAGCCAGCGCATAATCCCTCTCTCAGCCTAGCGCTCTTTCCTGTGGAGCGCCTTCACTTATTAGACGCCTGGCACGGTCTATGGGTTCAAGCGATGCGGTTAATTTGCGCTTAGCGCATTTCGACTTTCATCAGACGGACGTTCATATCCGTGACTTGCTGCTCGAGCAGAGCGAGCCGCGGGGATACGGCAGCGTCGAGGTTACTTTGGTCTGCTTCGAGTTTGCGCATCCGGACGGTTAGGCCGGTGTTATGAGACGCGAAGCCGCGCAGCAGTTCGGTTTGCATGTCGCGCATAGCCTCGATCAGCTTCTCTTCGAGGTGGATAAACTTTTCTTCGAATTGGGTGAAGCGTTTTTCGAATCGCTCTTCGAGCGCTTGTAAATCGGCTTTCTGTTGGCTGGGCTCGCTGCTCGGAGTTGGAGGGCGTAGGCACGGATGGACTCTCTTCATTTTCGATGATTTGGACGGCTCCTGCAACCTTCGCTCTCTACAATGGGAGTTCTCATGCGCATCGCGCTGGCCCAGATCGATAACACGGTGGGAGATCTGTCGGCGAATGCGGCGAAAATCCTCGATTTCGCGCGCCAGGCGGAGCGCGCCGGAGCCGACGTCGTGGCGTTTCCGGAGCTGGCTCTCACTGGTTACCCGCCTCGGGACTTAGTAGAAAAGCATTCGTTTCTGGAGCGAACGGAAGAGGCGCTCGAAAACATCGCGCGGGAATCCGCCAATCTGGATCTGGCGCTGATAGTGGGTTATGTGGGCCGCTCGCCGGAGAGCGTGGCCATCCACGCGCAGAATGCGGCAGCGGTGATTGAGGGCGGACAGATTGTTTTCCGGCAATGCAAGATGCTGCTGCCGAACTACGATGTATTTGATGAAGCGCGTTATTTCCAGCCAGCAGCGCAGCAGGATATCTGCACCATTCGTGGAAAGAAGATCGCGCTTGTCATTTGCGAAGACGCGTGGAACGATAAACAGTTTTGGGAGCGCCGCCGCTATTCGCGCGACCCGATCGAGGAGCTGGTGCGGAAAGGCGCGGAGCTGATTGTTTCGATCAATGCCTCGCCATGGGACATAGGCAAGCGCAAGCAGAGGCAAGCGATTTTTCATTCCATCGTGGAACGGTTCGGGCTACCCGTCGTCTATGTGCACATGGTGGGAGGGAACGATCAGCTCGTGTTTGACGGCTCGAGCTTCGCGATGACAGCGCAGGGCGAAATCGCGGCGCAGGCGAAGTCTTTCGCCGAAGATCTGATTGTCTTCGATAGCGACACGGGCGAGGGGGACGATCATTCAATTCCACTGAGTGAGGACGAAGCGGCGTATGAAGCGCTGGTGCTCGGCAGTCGCGATTACATTCGCAAATGCGGGTTCCGCAGCGTGCTGGTGGGGTTGAGCGGCGGCATCGATTCGGCGCTAGTGGCGGCCATCGCGGTGGATGCGGTTGGAAAAGAGAACGTGACCGGGGTTGGGATGCCGGGGCCTTACTCGTCCGAACACAGCTTGACGGATGCACGCGCGCTGGCTCACAATCTGGGAATTCGCTTTGAAGCGATTCCGATTACGTGCGGCTATGATTCGATGGTCCACTCGCTAGGACCGCTTTTTCAGGGCTTCAATCCCGACACTACCGAGGAGAATCTGCAATCGCGGCTGCGCGGTATGGTGTTGATGGCGCTCTCGAACAAGTTCGGGTCGCTGGTGCTTACGACCGGAAACAAGAGTGAGATTGCGGTGGGCTATTGCACGCTCTACGGCGATATGTGCGGAGGCCTGGCGGTGATTAGCGATGTGCCGAAGACGATGGTTTACCGGCTGGCGCGCATTGCGAACGCGCGCGCAGAGAAACGGGGACATCCGGCTCCGATTCCCGAAAGCACGCTGACGAAACCACCGTCGGCCGAGCTTCGTCCGGACCAGAAAGATACCGACAGCCTGCCTGAATACGAAGTGCTGGATGCGATTCTTTCGGGTTACATCGAGCGCTATGAATCCGTAAAGGAAATAGCCGCGCGAGAAAATATTCCCGAAGATCTGGTTCGCGACATCGTTCGCAAGGTAGACAGAAACGAATACAAGCGCCAGCAAGCCGCTCCCGGCCTGCGCATCACGACCAAAGCATTTGGTTTGGGGCGGCGTTTTCCGATTGCCCATAGGTTCACTGAATGAAATCACTTTTGTTACTCGCGGTCGCGGCATCAGGCGGTCTGTTGCTGCAAGATACCGCTCAGAAGCCGGCTTATGAACATGTCGGTCCGCTGCCCGATGGCGGTTTTCTTTTGAACAGCGGCTGGACCATCCGGCCGGTTGGACAGCAGGTTGCGGTGGATACGTTTCCGATGAGCAGCGCGGTTTCAAACGATGGCAAGTATCTGCTGGTGCTCAATGGCGGCTACAATCCGCCTTCGATCAGCGTCATCGATATCGCGAACAAGCACGAGATTGGGAGGACGCGCCTTCCCGATGCGTGGCTGGGCTTGGCGATCTCGCCCCGGGGCAATTCAGTCTATGTGGGCGGGGGCAGCCGCGCCGCAATTTATGAGCTTTCGCTAGATCCCGGTAGCGGCGCACTGACACAAGTGCGCGAATTTTCAACCGTTGCGGACCCGCAGCACAAAGGCGAGGCATTCATTGGGGACATTGCGCTTTCGCCCGATGCACATCTGCTCTACGCGGCGGATTTGTATGACGATAGTATCGCCGTAATCAATCTGCAATCGGGACGATTGATTGGCAGGTGGAAAACCGGGCGGCGTCCGTATCGCATCGTAGTGTCTCCCGACGGCCGGCAGCTTATTGTCAGTAGCTGGGCCGATGCCGCCATTTATCAACAGGACGCGAACACGGGCGAGATGCTCGGGAAAACACGCATCGGTCCGCATGCCACCGATATGCTGTGGCTCAATAAGCCGGTGCCTTCCGAGGGCGGTGAATCGAATTATCCGGCGCGGCTATTCGTAGCTGCATCGAACATGAACAACGTGTATTCGGTGGGCGTGACGCACGACGGGCAGCTCAACGTGCTCGAATCGATTAATGTTTCGCTCACTCCCATGCATTCGCTGGGGATGACACCGTCTTCGGTTGCGGTGAATAAGCGCGGTACGCGGCTGTATGTGGTGTGCTCGGATGCGAATGCGGTTGCGGTGGTGGATATTTCAGGGGCGCACAGCAGAGTGCTGGGTTTCATTCCGACGGGATGGTATCCGACCTCAGTGCGCGTGCTAGACGATGACCAGCTTGTGGTGCTGAATGGAAAAGGATTGGGCAGCCATGCGAATCCGGACGGCCCGGTGCCTACCAAGCGCAATCGGGCGCTGTATCCGGGCGGTCCAGTGACCGCGCCGGGTTACGTGGCGCATATTCAAACCGGCACCGCCGCTTTTGTGCCGCCTGTAACCGAAGACAATCTGGCCGACGATACGCAAACCGTGATACGCAATTCGCCGTACAAAGACGAAATGGTTTATGGTCCGATCGAAGACGAGCAGGAAGCCTATTTCGCCCGGACGGAAAATCATCCGTCTCCGATCCAGCACGTTATTTACATGATCAAGGAAAACCGCACCTACGACCAAGTGCTGGGCGATATGAAGGAAGGCAACGGCGACAAATCTCTAAATCTGTTTGGAGAGAAGTACACGCCGAATTTGCATCAACTGGCGCGCGAGTTTATCCTTTACGACAATTTTTACGAGAACGCGGACGTCAGTGCGGAAGGGCATAATTGGGCGTCTGCGGCGATTGCGCCCGATTACACGGTCAAGATGTGGCCGAACCAATATGCGGGGCGGCGGAAGACCTATGATTTTGAAGGCGGCGAGCCGGCCAATACTCCACCCGCGGGCTACATCTGGGACAATGCGCTGCAGGCCGGGATTACGGTTCGCGACTATGGCGAGTGGACGGTGAACCTTCCGCCTAAATCCGTGACAGGGCCGAGGCAAATTGAAAAGGTGAACGATCCGGCGCTGGCGCCTTACGTCGATATGAATTTTCGCACTTTCGATCTCGACTACTCGGACCTGGACCGCGCGAAAGAATTTATTCGCGAGTGGAAGGATTTCGATGCGAAAGGGCAGGCGCCGCAGATGATTATCATGCGAATGCCGAACGACCATACGATGGGCGCCAGAGCCGGAGCGCTCTCACCGCTGTCTTACAACGCGCAGAACGATTATGGCGTGGGAATGATTGTAGACGCGGTTTCGCACAGCAAGCTGTGGCCCACGACCGCGATCTTCATCATTGAAGACGATGCGCAGAACGGTCCCGATCATGTCGATTCGCATCGCGCGCCGGTTTGGGTGATTTCGCCGTACACGCATCGCGGAGTTGTCGATTCGCGGATGTATAACCAGACGAGCGTGCTGCGGACCATGGAGCTGATTGTCGGATTGCACCCTCTGACGCATTTCGATGCGGCGGCGCGGCCGATGTTTGCGAGCTTCAGCCGGCAGGCGGATCCACAGGCTTATTCAGTGATTGCACCTACGGCGTCGCTGACGGAGCGGAATCCGGCGAATGGTCCGGGCGCGGCTATGTCTTCCAACATGAATTTTTCACAAGAAGATCTGGTGGATGACGATGCGCTGAATGAAGCTTTGTGGCAGGCGGTTAAGCATGCCGATGTGCCGCCTCCGACGCGGAGTTCGTTCGCGCGGTAGCGCAGAATTGGGAAACTCAGCTCAGTGAATTGGCCGGCAGTTCTTGTTCTTTTCGCAATTCCCAGCCAGGTGATTTGGTCGTATCTCGTGGGGGGAGTGGTTTTTGCGATCGGTCTGATCGCGATTTTTCTTCGCGGCGATTGGCCAAAGGCGCGAGGACTCGACAAGCTGATTCTGTTCGGGCCGCTTTTCTATGCGGCGCCAGTCGCGGCCTTCGGCACCGAACATTTCACGCTGACAAAGGCCATCGCGTCGATCGTGCCGGCGTGGATTCCGTGGCACCAGTTTTGGGTGTACCTGGTAGGCGCTTGCTTCATCGCAGCCGCGCTGAGCCTGGTAACGGGGATTCGGGCGCGCCTCGCGGCGAGTTTGCTCGCTTTGACGTTTTTCCTTTTCGTAGTTCTGATGGATGCCCCGGGTTGGGCACACCATCCGCAAAATCGGTTTGCGGTGACGCTCATGCTGCGGGAAACATCCTTCAGCGGCGGCGCTCTGGCGTTGGCAGCCACCCTCACCCAGCAGTCGCGCGAGCGCGGCGGACACATCCTTGCCACGATTGCGCGTTACTTCGTTGCAATTCCGGTGCTGTTTTTCAGCTTCGAGCAATTCCTGCACGGCGATCACGTTCCCGGCATTCCGCTGGAACCACTGACTCCCGCGTGGATCTACGGACACGCGATTTGGACGTACCTGGCGGCCGTGGTTTACGCGGTGGCGGGTACCCTGTTGCTTGCCGGCAAGAAAACCCGCGCAGCAGCGACGTGGCTGGGCTTGACCGTGCTCTTCGTTGAGTTGGTGGTTTACGTGCCGATCGGAGTAGTGGAACTCGCCAGCCTCGACAAGGGCCTCAATTATGTAGCGGATACACTGATGTTTTGCGGCGCCGTTCTTCTGCTCGCAGGCGCCATGCCGCGGTCTGTTCGGTCCTCCTAGTTGACGCGGAGGGGATACTGAATGGCGGTAATCTTTTCCGGTCGAGTGATTGCCGTTATCGCACCACTCTGCGAGTCCCGCAAGACCAACCGAATCAAATATGCTCCACGCTTAACGTGAAAAGCAAAAGGTAAAGTTACCGCTGGGTCGGTCTTTAGCGTTTTGTCTTGCAGTTGTAAATTGACGGTCTTCGAGATCCCCATTAAATAACTTCCATCGTCAGCGAAAATCGCTGCGACCACGGTCAGGGTGTCAAAATTACGTTGATTGGAAGCGCGAAAGCGAAGTGAATTGACATTTACCTTAACAATGGCTGTTATGGTCGGGTCACCTTTGTTCGGTTGCACGTAGCCTGTTTGAAAGGTGATGGGCAACTCATGCCTCTCATCGTGGGAAAACAGGGCGTCATCAATCTCTAATCTTGCTGACTGTTTTGCTGCGTCTTCTCGAAGCGCATAATAGCCGCTCCGAGCCTCTACAGTCAGTCCCTTTCCATTAAGTAATCGAACCTTGATCGGGTGAAATTTTCCATCAGATTTCGGACCGGTTGCCGCAAATCCGATAACATAGGAAAATTCGGGCGGCGTTGCCAATCGGTCAAAAGCTGAACGAAAATCGTCACTGTCGTGCAGGTACAGACCTCCCGTATCCTTTGTCAATTCCCGCATAACGCCTTCATCAGCTTGCGCGCTCTGCCGCTCGTAGTTACGCCACGAACCACTTGTTTGCCTCTCGTCGCCAGCCTCGGATTGGCTCGTATAAAGCCCTCGATCATTCAGGGCGCTAATCGTAATTCCGCGCGCGGTAGCCATCTGGAGGATCTCTTGTCTGTCAATTGTCGCCTGCGGAGACTCAGCGTAAAAGTCAGGGGACGTAAGGATTATCAGGCGCTCACCACTTATGTTGGCCAGCTGTCGAACGGCTAATCGGAGAGCTCTTAAACCCACGTTGGTCTGCTGCTCACCGATGAGCAGTTGCCGACGCGCAGCGGCTAGAAAGATTGTCTCTGCCATCGCCTCGGCGACTTTGGGATCTGTAGCCGCACTGACAAGCCCCTCGGTCATCCGTGTGGAAAGGCTAATTTCTTTCGGCTTCCGTCACCTTGTTGCGACGCTTTGCGAGACGAGAGCAGCGCGATGCAGACGAGAAATCCAGTCAGTAGCCAGCATACAAAGGGAATGACCAGGAAAACGAAGCCCATCTTCAGAGTCGTGCCCCCAAACGCAACATCTGCATAGATGGCTGGACACGCGACGATGACTAAAACCGTTAGCGCATACAACACTAGGCGCGCGGAGGGTAACCATCGTTTCGAACTCAGATGGGCATAACCGAGCCCGAAGAACGGCGATAGCACCCATGCCGCGAAGAGTAGGACTAAAATTATGGATCTCTGACGATGGCCTGCGCGGAGCATCAGCGCAAGTGAGGTGATAGCTCCAATCGTGAGTCCAGTCATCGCCAGTCGTTTAGGCACCTTCATGACGTCTTCTCGCGCAGTCCCGCTTGACATTTTATCTCCGCAGCCGTTTGAAATTCTTCGCGGATGGCGAAGAACAACCCGAGCGAAACACGTACCAGCAGGATGGCATAGCGTTCCAAATCACTGCCAGCAGCGAAAACTGGACCAACGTTTCCAACCCACCTCTTGTCCCTCCATCGGAGGATGTGCTGACCGCGTTAATCAAAACTTAGCGGGTCTCGGCGTTAATCTCTGTTCTCGACAATTATGCTGCAAAAACCGCAAATGGCAGTGTCGTTGCGAATTCTCGCGCCTCGAGATTATGTGTCCATCCGTTCGACCCATGGAGCGCGCCATGCGGGAGCGACGAATGGATGTGCAAAGTACTGTGTTTCCCGCGCAACCTTGTCGTCCCTGAACTCCATGATGCTCACGGTGTAGGACGGCTTGCCGTCATATGTCAGGATGAATTCGGTGATCCAAAGATCACTGCCGCCAATGATTCGTCGGATAGCAAACCGCTTTTTGCTGGGCTGACTAGCGCGTTGGTTCTGTATGTTGCGTCGACCGCGGGTTCGCTCGCCTGACTGCGGGTATTCCAGCACCGCGTCCTCGTGATAGATGCGGTGCTCCGTTTCAAAATCGTTGGCATCGGACGCCGCCCAATGCTGATCCAGTGCCGCACGGATCTCTTGATCTCGCACTCCAGAATACTGCTCGTTCTTTTGTTGATCGTTCATCTTGAGCCTTCAATTTGACAAGAAGCCATATGATGAAGTCCTCCTCCACTGGAGATGAGGAGCGCCTAGATCAACTGCCTGGGAGCAGCAGTGGCGGCGTCGCCTGTGTTCGCTGTACCGCTTGGTTCGATGAGAAGCAGATGCACCTCTTCGCGTGCAACGGGGCGATGTTCTACACCTTTAGGAACCACGTACATTTCACCGGGTCCGAGTGTAATCGTCCGGCCACGCAGTTCTATGTCCAGCGATCCGGTGATGACGAGAAAGAAATCGTCCGTATGGTCGTGCTTGTGCCAGATGAACGGACCCTTCAATTTCACGACCATTACGTCATGACCGTTGAACTGAGCGACTGTTCGCGGCGCAAAGTAATCGGCGAATAAGCTGAGCTTGTTCTGCAGATTGACCTTTTCTGTCATTGAACTCGCGAAAGAGCTACATTTAATCGCCATGTGGCGGGACCAACGGAGCAACGACGATGCGGTCGAGATCGGGAGCATACCCAGTTGGATTGCCAAATTGGATGGTGTTGACGCCCGCGTGTAATTGCACCTGCAAAACGACCGGCACGGGATCGCTGAAGGTGCTGCCGTTCAAATCGAGCTCTGTTGCAGCGCCTCCGTTCACACTCATGAAGAATGAGCGCAGGCCGCTGGTCTGGTAATCGATTTCCAGTTGATACGTGCCGCCGGCTGGAACGGTAACATTCGAAAAAGTCACGGTGTTGGCGGCCCCGCCTCCGATATTGCCTGCCTTTCCGAGTCCATACGAGTAGTTACTGAATTCCCCAAGGACGGACCCGCTCAGGGTCGCCACTTCCGCCTCATAGGTCGCGGACTGCGGAGGCGGAAAATCTCCATGGCCGCTGATGACGATCCGGTCCAGGTCCGGCGCATAGCTCACAGGACTCCCAAACTGGATCGAGTTGACACCCTTCTCCAAGATGCACGGGCACAGTGGTGCTCGCAGGCAGGAAAAAACTTCCGCCGCCGCAGTTGAGCGTTTGATAAGGCCCGCCATTCACGCTGTAAAGATAGGAGCGCAGCCCCTGGGTCATCGAATCTACCTCCATCAGGTACTCGCCGGCCTTCGGTACAGAAACGTTGTTGAAGGTCACAGTATTCTTCGGGCCGCGCGACAGGCCGCCAACCTTCTCGCCACCGGAACAGGCCGCGCAGTTGGCGATCACCGCGCTACCGCTCAAAGTGGCCATTTCCGCTTCATAACTGGTGGATGGCACGTGCGGGGCGCATTCCGACGCCGCTAATCTTTAAAAGTTGCGATGCGTGTGCCTGCAATACCGTGGAGAATCCCTCGGAGACGGCGCCAGATCGGACTGCGCCCACAGATCGCGAACCTGCAGTTGCATGGGCAAAACCGAGCAGGCTCCACGGGATGTACGCATTCGTAACTGTCGCATTCATATTGAAGAGACCCACGTAATACGTGCCATCCCCGAGATCGCTTACCCAGACTTCGAGATCGCCGTCCAGCACTTGTTTCGCGGGCTTGCCGGTGAGATCGACCGCCAGCGCTTCGTCGTTGCTGAGAAGCTGCTGGGCGAAACTGTCAACGGACGTGAGATCGCCGCCGACAATGAGCGGCGCGTTCACCAATGCCCAGAATGAGAGCGCCGACTGCTTCTCCGGGTCGCTCAGACCATCCGCCGCGCCGTTCAGGATATCGAGCGAATCCAAGTCGTTCCAACCCACCGCCGGACCGGAGGCATTCTCCCAACCCGGCAGATCGCGAAAGCGCTCATAGATGCGTGGCCAATCTGTGAGCGTGGAGCAGCGGCTTTTCGCACTCGATGTCCTGGTCGGTACGCCGCGCGTTTGCATACTGCTGCCAGACACTAAGGTAATCCTGATCGAGCGCCCAGGAAATTGTCAGCCAAATGGGACGGCCGCTCGCCGCAATCGCTTTCGACCAGGCCGCCACATCGAGCCGGTTGTCGATGGAAAGATTGTAGCTGTCCGAACCTGGCGTTACGCCATCCAGCTTTATGAGATCGACGCCCCACGATGCGAAGAGCGCCACTACCGAGTTCGTGTATTCCTGCGCGCCCGGTTTCGTGTAATCGATCTTGTAGTGATAAGGCGAAGTAGTACCCGGAGTGCCGAAGGCATTGCCTGCCCTGTAAGGCACGGCTAGAATGTCTTGGATGTGATAAGTCGTCCCCAGAATGGGCGAATTGGCCATGACTGCCGGATACTCCACGCCGGGAATCCAGTAAATGCCGGCCTTTTGCCCGTTCTGGTGGATATGCGCAATCAGGGCCTGAATGTCCGGGAAAGTGCTGGTATTGGGAATGGGCCGGCCATTGGCGTCGAAGCTTCCCTGCCAACCCGAATCGATATCGATGTACTGAATGCCGTGCATCTGCAAGCCGGAAGACGCAAGCGCGTCCGATTGCGCCTGCACATTCGCCTGCGTGAGAAAGTGCGAGTTGATGGTTTGCTCGGTGAACGTGCTCCAGCCGAAATAAGGGCGTTCCCCTACACCGTTTACCTGCGCGTTCGCAACCGGCGGCAACGCGAGTAAGACGCTTGGAATCACAATAATTGCAAGTAGAGATCCAACGCGGCGCTTCCGGACGAACAATCGTTCCGGTGCGCGATCGATGCGTGCTTCCGGGTTGCAGGAGCGAACATTCCGGGTGATCATGACAAGATTTCCTTTCCCTAAACGAAGGATATCGCTTTCGAGATTTACTCAAACCGAAATCCGAAGGACCAGAAGAGCATCGCGGCGCTGCGGGTGAGGAGTCAGGATCGCCGGCCATTCGGACCAGGCCGATTTGTTACTATCCTTTCGATGATCGAGGGCCTTTCGTCCGCCCACACGATTCCGTCGAGCTGGTATACCGATCCGCAGTTCCTTGCTGCCGAGAAGGAGAAGATCTTCTGGCACACCTGGCAGCCGGTTGGTCACGCTGCCGATGTTGCTTCACCCGGATCGTATCTGGCCGCCGAAATTGCAGGCGAGCCGTGCGCGGTTGTCCGTGGGAACGACGGCATCCTGCGCGCGTTCTCGAATGTGTGCCGGCACCGGGCGTCGACTATTCTCGAGGGCAACGGCTGCGCGAAATCTCTGCGCTGCCCGTATCATGGCTGGACTTACTCACTAGAAGGCGGGCTGCTGGTAGCGCCTGAATTCGAGGGCGTCGACAACTGGAATTGCAGCGAGGTACGGCTCCCGGCCATGCGCGTCGAGGAATGGGGTCCTTTTGTATTCGTGAACGTCGATTCGCAAATGACGGCGCTCAGCGAAGTGCTGGGCGACATTCCGAGCCAGGTTGCGGCAATCGGATGCCCGGTCGATGAACTCCATTTTTCGTATCGGCGCGATTATCTGATTCGCTGCAATTGGAAGGTTTACATCGATAACTATCTCGAGGGTTATCATTTGCCTGCTGCGCACCCGTCGCTGTTCCGGGAGTTGGATTACAACGCGTATCGCGTAGACACATTCCGCTACTACTCCTCGCAATACGCGCCCATTCGCGCAGCTCGCCCCGGGCGGGATGAGCCGCGACGTTATTCTGCAAGCGATGACGCTAAGCGTGCGTTGTATTTCTGGATCTTCCCGAATTTCATGCTGAATGTGTATCCCGACAATCTCAGCAGTAACATCATTCTTCCTGTCGGCCACGACCAGACCCTGACGATTTTCGAGTGGTTCACTTACCCGAAGAGCGCTCAGCCAACAGAGATCTCACCCGAAACGGTTGCATTCAGCGATGAGATACAGCAGGAAGACATTCGTATCTGCGAAAATGTGCAGAAAGGATTGGCATCGCGCACTTACGATCGCGGCCGATATTCGGTCAAACGTGAAAACGGCGTGTATCATTTTCACCGCTTGCTCGAGGAATTTTTAAATGGCGCGGCAGGAGGCGTCCGCTAGACGCGATCGTTTCGCTTCGTATCGTTTGAACACAAGCCAGCCGAGCAGCATAAAAAACACACTTCCCCCCACAACCTTGATTTCGAAAATGACGGCGGAGGCGGCTTCGGGCGGAGGCACGGCCGATAGGGCAATGGCAATGAGTGTCACGGCGAGTCCAGATACGGCTGCAATCCGGTTCGCGAAGCGAAACCCGGCGCAAAAAATGTAGACGAATGGAATGAATGTCGCGATCACCATCATGTCCACCATAATCTGGTACGCTGCCGTAACGGACTCGCCCAATTGCGCCATAAGCAGGAAGAGCGTTGCGGCTACGGCTTGCACGAGCAACGATACGTAGGGAGTACCGTAGCGCGGATGAACGCGTCCAAACGCCGCCGGAAGATAATGGTCGAGCCCGATCGCGTAGGGCAAACGCGTATTTCCGGCGATCCAGGTGTCGAGTTGTCCTACGAGCGCGATTCCGATCAGGATTGCGAACAGAATCGTAAGCATAGGTGCGCCAAGTTTGTGCGCGCCGGCCACGCCCGCTTGCGCCAGACCGTTCATGGGGCTGATCTCTTCCGGCTTTAAGAGCACGAGCAATGCCGCGGTTACGCCGATGTAGAACACTGCGGATATGCCGCCGCCGATGACGGCAGCCCGCGGGAGATCGCGCCGAGGGTTGCGGATTTCGGCGCTAACGATGGGCGCCAGCTCGAGCCCGACAAATGCGAACGCGATTTGCGACCAGAAGTTCACCGTGGCGAAATTCGTTTTCGGCAGCGCTTCGAATTTTGTGGCGGCGCCGGAGTGCAGGCTCGCGCGCAATTGCCAATGCCCCAAGCAGCGCCCCGATGAGGAATGTCGAACTTCCGCCCAGCGTGGAAATCCACTTTGCAACTTTCATGCCGAAGAAATTAGCGGCGAAAGCCGCCCACAGCACGGCGAGCGTAACCGGCAGAGCGAACGCGCGGTCTTCCGCCAAGCGCTGCCCGAAACCTCCTGCCGCATAGGCGGTCATGCTGATACCCGCCAGCAGTAGCGACGGGAAATATAGAACGGTGGAGATGAAGTAAATCCAGCCGCACAGGAAAGCGTGCCGGTCTCCAAAGGCACGCTTGGTCCAAATGTACAGACCGCCTTCTTCCGGGAATCGGCGTGAGAGCTGCGAGAACACGATCGCCGAAGGGAGGAAGAAGAAGAGCGCCGCTATTACCCATAAGACAAACGAACCGGGTCCGGCGTGTGCGGCGGCCGCAACCCACCGCAAGCTGATTATGGCGCAGATATCGAAGAAGACGAGATCTCTCAGGCGGAGCTCGCGGCGCAGAGTCGCTGTATTTGTTGCACGGGAGCTCACGAGATCACCATAGTAGCCGGTTCGCTCGGCATTGATCCCTAAACTGCGGCGCTGGAACCGCCGATAGAGTTACAGAACTGCGGAATGGGCAGCCCAGATCGCGTCAATACAGATCGCGTTAATGCAGAGCGCGTCAATACAGATCGAGTTACTACCGTCGAGGCGGGAGTTGACCCTGACTGGACGCGTTTAAGAAACGAAGACCTTCTCGCGGTGCGCATTTGCGATCTCGGCGTGCGCATTGAAGGTAGCGAACTCGAAGAACGGATTCGGCTTCTGTATGACGAATTAGCGGGCCGTAATCTGACCATCCGTCCAAGTTGTTATCTCGGCGATGAATGGCTGTCTCCCACAGGGGTGCCCGCCATTGCCATTCCGTTTTATCTCGCGCATCCGCGGCTGAAGGCGCTGGAACTGCACCAGATGCTCGAAGTGGAGGGCGGGACACCCGAGTGGTGCCAGAAGCTGTTGCGGCACGAATGCGGTCACGCGGTGGATCACGCGTATCGCTTGTCCACCAGGCCGGAATGGGCTGAAGTCTTCGGGAATCCTGAAAAGGAATACAACCCGGAAGTCTACCGTCCACGGCCCTACAGCCGCAGTTACGTCCAGCATCTGCCGAACTGGTACGCGCAGGCGCATCCCGATGAAGATTTCGCCGAAACGTTTGCGGTCTGGTTATCGATGCCGGTGGAAGCTTGGAGCGAGCGGTATCGCGGCTGGAAGGCTCTCGACAAATTACAGTACGTCGATCGACTCATGCGAGAGGCGGTCTCGACGAAGCCGGCCAAAGTGCGAATCCGGCGCATTGCGGAAGCGCGCAAGTCACGGCGGACCCTGGGGCGTTACTATGCCGAGCGCCGGCGGCGTTTTGCAGAAGATTTCCCGGATGCCTATGACGACGATTTGCGCGTCCTGTTCAGCGGCACGGACCCGGCTGGCGAAACAGCGGCTGGTTTCCTGCGGCGGCATCGTCGCGCACTGATCGGCTCGATCGTTCGTTGGACAGGACAGCCGAAATACACCGTCGCCATGATGGTGCGCCGTCAGACGAACCGCTGCCGGGAACTGGGCTTGCATGCCCCGGCGGACGCGGCCAGCCTTTCGTTCAATGTCGGAGCCTATCTCGCCACGCTGCTGACCAACCATTTGTACACAGGCCGATTCAAGAGGTCGGTGTAAATGCGCGTCATGGTTTTGTTCGATCTGACGCGGCCCACTGAAGCCGGCGAATCTTTCTCTCCGCGCAGTCTTCGGGAAGAGGAGTTCAAGCCAACCGAGGCCGACGTTTTGCATTCACTCTGCCGGCTGGGCCACGCTGTCGAAACACTCGCCGTATTCGACGACGTGGTTCCGATTGTGGAGCGGGTGAAATCATTCGCTCCCGATGTGGTCTTCAACCTGACGGAATCGTTCCACGACAGCCGCGTACACGAACCAAGCATCCCGGCGCTGCTCAGCCTACTGAAGGTACGATACACGGGATCGGGACCGGACGGTCTGATGCTGTGCAAAGATAAGGCGCTCGCGAAGAAGGTGCTGGCCTATCACGGTATCCGGGTTCCGCGGTCGGTGGTTTCGGCGCGCGGAAACCCGCGGCGCAAGCTCGATGGAGACGGTTTTCCGGCGTTCGTGAAGCCGCTGGGCCGCGAATCGTCGGATGGCATCAGCCAATCGTCGTTCGTGCGCAACGAGCAGGAAGGGCTGGAGCGGGCGCGTTTCATCCATGAGAGCCTGCAGAGCGACGCATTGATCGAGGAATATATTGAGGGCCGCGAGCTGTATGTAAGCGTGATGGGCAACCGCCGTCTAACGGTTTTCCCGCCGCGCGAGATTTTTTTCGAGCATGTGCCCGAAGGCGCTCCGAAATTCGCAACTTACAAGGCGAAATGGGACGACGCTTACCGCAAGAAGTGGGGCATCCGCAACGGCCCGCCCGCGCCGCTTCCAGACGGCGTCGAGCAGCAACTGGACAGCATTGCCCGCAGCGTCTACCGTTCCTTGAAAATTCGCGGCCTGGGACGGATCGATTGCCGTCTCAAACCGAATGGAGAAGTGGTGGTGCTGGAAGCTAATCCCAATCCGTCGCTGGCCGAAGAAGACGATTTCGCGCAATCGGCTCTGGCGGCGGGTGTAAGTTATCGCGCGCTGCTACAGAAGATTTTGCGCGGGGCTATTGCGTAGTACCAAGTTGCAGAAAAGAGCATATGGTCTCCGCTCCCTCAGGGTCGCGGTTCCGTCGCCCCACCCCATCTTGAGCACGTCGCTGGGTCAGTTCTTTCTCATTCCGGTTATCATGCTGTTCATTGGTCTGAGCTAGCGCACACTATGGGTCTTTACTCGAAATATGTTTTGCCTCGCTTCATTGATCTTGGGATGAGGAATAAGGAAGCAACTCGGCTGCGTGCTGCCTGGATTCCACGCGCTCGCGGCGAAGTGCTGGAAGTAGGCATTGGCTCGGGCCTGAATTTACCCTTTTACTCGGCGGACGTTTATCGTATCTATGGAGTCGACCCGTCGCTCGAACTCCAGCGAATGGCGCGCAAGAAGACGGTGCCCGCACCGATTCAGGTCGAATACCTGTCGCAATCCGCTGAACAAGAACTGCCTCTCGCCGATGCAAGCATCGATACGGTCGTTGTTACCTGGACGTTATGTTCCATTGCGAACGCTCCGAAGGCGCTCCGGGAGATGAAGCGTGTTATGAAGGCAAATGGGCGTCTCCTCTTTGTGGAACATGGCCGGGCTCCCGATTCCCGGATAGCTGTCTGGCAGGACCGGATCACGCCGGTCTGGAAGCATATCGCGGGCGGTTGCCACCTCAATCGTAAAATTGACGATCTTATTACCGGAGCAGGGTTTCGAATAACTGAACTGAAAACGTCCTACCTTACTGGACCGCCGCCAATGACGTACACGTATCAGGGGTTCGCGGAGAAGGATCTGCCAAATCCGCCGCAATAAGTGTTAGAGTCGTTTTGCCGATGGTGTGGCCGTTTGCTGGACGCAAGCCCCAGGAGGATTATCGTGCAACCCTGGCTTCAAGATCTCCGCTACGCTCTACGCACGCAGCGGAAAGCTCCTGTACTGACCGCCGTGATCGTGCTTTCGCTGGCTATCGGCATCGGCGCCAACTCCGCCGTCTTCAGCGTGGTGGATGCGCTGCTGCTGAGGCCGCTGCCTTATCCACAGCCGCAGCGCCTTACCGCGATTTGGCTGCACTCGCCCGGTATCGGGATCTTCCGGGATTGGCCTTCACCGGGCCAGTACGTCGATCTCGAGAACGAGAACCACTCCTTCGAAGAGATTTCGATTTCGCGGCTCGGAAGCTGGGTGCTCACCAACCGCGACCAGCCCCAACGTATTGAGGGCATGCGGACCTCTTCGAACCTGTTCCGGATGCTCGGGGCCAAGCCTCTGATGGGCCGCTTGCTGCTGCCTGAGGACGACAAGCCCGGCAAGCCGCCGGTTGCGATCCTTAGTTACGGGCTATGGAGCCGGCTGTTCGGGTCCGATCCGAAAATTCTCGGCAAGAGCATCACGCTGAATGGCAATCCGTTTCTGGTGGCAGGCGTGCTGCGCCCGCAGTTTCGGCTGAACACCGAGGTGATGCCGGCGGAGGAGCCCATGGATCGAGTCGAGCTCTTTGTGCCGCTGCCGCTCGGGGCCGACGCGGCTCAACGCCGCGGCGATGAAAACTATAATCTGTTGGCAAAGCTGAAGCCGGGCGTATCGGTCCGGCAAGCTCAGGCTGACGTCGACATTATTGCCGCGCGCATCCGCAAAAAGGACAAGCGTGACGCCACATTTGGCATGAGCGTGGTGTCTCTGCTCGATCAAGTGGTCGGGGATGTGCGCCGGGCTTTGCTGGTGCTGCTCGGATCGGTGTTTCTGGTGCTGTTGAGCGCTTGCGCAAATGTGGCTAACATCCTACTTACCCGCGCCGCTGGGCGTGAAAAGGAAGTCGCCATTCGGGTTGCGCTGGGTGCGGGATGGAAACGCCTGGTGCGGCAGTTGTTGACCGAAAGCATCCTGTTGGCGGCGATGGGCGGCGCTGCTGGCTTAGCGCTGGCATGGTGCGGGCTTCGCGTCATGCGCGCGATCAATCCCGGCAACATTCCACGTCTGGACGATATTGCGATCAATGGCACTGTTCTTGCGTTCACGTTCGGCGTCTCGCTTGCGACCGGCATTTTGTTTGGACTGATACCGGCGTTCCGCGCCAGGAACGTGGATCTCAATACTTCTCTGAAAGCCGGCGGACGGAGCGGCCAAAGCACTGGCGGCCTGCGGGTCACGCGGCATCGGCTGCGCGGTCTATTGGTAGTTTCCGAATTAGCGCTGTCGCTGATGCTGCTCATCGGCGCGGGACTGCTTATCCGCAGTTTTGTGCGCATTCAAAGCGTGCCGCCCGGATTTGCCACTGATCATGTGCTTACGATGCAGGTTGCGGCGGGTGGACCCAAATATCGCGACGACAAGGCCGTAGCGCAATTCTACAGGGAGATTGGAGATCGAGTTCGTCACCTGCCCGGCGTGATCTCAGAGGGCGTGGTCTCAGCCTTGCCACTGACCGGGGCCGTTGGGTGGGGACAGATCGATGTTGAAGGCTTCACGCCACCACCGGGACAGGAATTACAGGTCGACATTCGCCTCGCGTCCGCGGATTACTTCCACACGCTTGAGATTCCTCTGCGAAGAGGACGTTTCTTTTCCGATCACGATACGGCCGGCATGCGGCAGGTGGCCATTGTGGACGATCGATTCGCACACCGCTTCTGGGCGCATGACAATCCGATTGGCAAGCACGTTTGGTTCAATCCCAAGAAGCCGGTGACCATCGTCGGCGTGGTTGGATCTGTCAAGCAGTACGGGCTCGATAGCGGGAGCAAGATCGTGGTCTATTTTCCGGACCAGCAGCAACCCGGCAACGGCATGTTTCTTGCGTTGCGAACATCTTCCGATCCGGAGAGTCTTTCCGGAGCAGTCGTGCGCGAGATCCATGCAGTCGATCCGAGCGCGGCTGTGTATCAGATCCGCACGATGCAGGACCGCCTTTACGATTCGCTGGCCCGGCAGCGCTTTTCTACAACTATGCTGGGCGCGTTTGCGCTGTTTGGCTTGATTCTGGCCGCCATCGGCGTATACGGCGTGATGTCGTATCTGGTGACACAGAGCACGCACGATATTGGCGTGCGAGTAGCACTCGGCGCGGGCCGGGCAAACATTGTCGGAATGGTGTTGCGGCAGGGCATCGAACTGACGGCGTTCGGTATTGGCGCGGGGCTGATTGGCGCGATAGCACTGACGCGCGTCATGGCAGGCCTACTGTTCGGCGTCAGCGCGACGGATGTAGTCACCTTCGCGGCGGTCGCGTTGGTATTAGCTGCGATTGCGGTGCTCGCGACCTACATCCCTGCGCGCCGGGCGACGAAAGTCGATCCAATGGTGGCGCTGCGGCAGGAATAACGCTGTTCGTTGGTGCAATGGAGCAGGGCTGAAAACCCAATGCCGTTTACGTAATTTCTTGGATACTCGCGCCGGACTGGGGTCGCTTACGCTCGGCTGAAAGCTTGCGCTCGTATCGATGATCTTATGGAGGACAATCCACATATGGAGACGATTCAGGTCGTGCTTGGTGCGAAGCTGCTTCGAGCCACGGATAGAGCCGCGCGCCGTACGAATTTGAATCGCTCCGCGTTTATCCGTGCCGCTCTTCGGGAGCACCTGCGCAGACTCGAGATACGGATGCTCGAGGAGCGCGACCGCGCTGGTTACGAGAAAGCGCCCCAGGTGACTGGACCCGTTCCCGATTGGGAGTCGGAGGCGGTGTGGCCAGAGAAATAGCCATCCGCCTGATTACTCGCTCCCCGGCGTAATCGTGCGAATTTGCTCGATCCCTTCTTCGAGCGACGGCGGCTCGAGATGTTTCGCGGTGCGCAGAATGGCAGGAACGGGAATCGGCTTCTTATCCTTGCGATAGTTGTTCCGCCCAATGGCCGTCCGGACGGGCGTATCGAAGAAATACGCGACCACATGGAAGCCGGCCGCCCTCGCTTCGCGGATGTATGGCGCGCGCGCGGCTCGAGTGCCATTGGTATTGTCCACCACGAACGAGCGCTGCGCGCGCAGGCATTCCCGAAGGAAAGCCATTTCGCGCTGAGCGGTCTGTTGAACGTCACGGCTGACGTGCGCGTGTGTGGCGGCAAGCCGATTCAGGAAGTACGTCGTCTTGCCCGATCCTTGCAGCCCGATGAAAATTATGGCTTCCGCCATCGCTCCAACCTGGGTGGGCGTGCGCCGTGGCGCGCCGCTCCTTCGACGGGGATGTAGCGCAACTCAGTTCCCGAATGCGCGGAACGCAACATCAATCCGCCCCGGCTCATGTCGCCACGGCCTACAAAATCGGCCGGAAACACCAAGCGCTCGCCAAAGATTTGAAGCAGCGGGCCTGTGTATTTGCCGCTGGCAATGCTACCGAGCAGAACGTGCAAGCAGGTTACTCCCGCGTGTTGGTCCAGCAATCTGGCCGCGGATAAGAGAGCCTCTCGATACGTGTCGTTCCGTTCGTCTACCGGAATCTCCGCGATCGCGCGCAGTTGATCGATCGTGATAGACGTCTCGGGAGGAACCAGGCCCGCGCCGGGCACAATGACGAGAGAGTGAGGAATGCCTGCAGGAGCGGCACGAAAGGCTTCTGCATAGGCCATCTTGCCCCGGAAATATAAGCCGCTGATAAAGGCATAGATCTCGCCAACCGTGGCGGCGCCTTCCCGAAGCTTGATAGCAAGATCGAAGCGCGCCTGCTCGCGCAGCAGCATCTCATAGCGCGGGCCGCCAGCCTTTGCGGGAGATAGCAGAAAGACTCGATCCGACGAAACCACTGCCGATTT